>JAXDQW010000083.1:0-212524 GCA_034667665.1 Chthoniobacter sp. | reverse complement strand
GTTCACAACTTCGGCCGCACTCGCGGCAAAGTTATTCACAAGCGGCGCAGACGACGGGGAAGGCTTTGCGGGGGCCTTCCTGCGCCGCTTATGAATAACTTTGGAGACGGTATCAGCGAGGCCACGGTCTGAAGGTTGATGCGTAAGCCGCGGAGCGGCGGGACCTGCTCGCAATGCAATGGTTTCGCCGCTAACGCGGCTGCACCACGCTTTTCCGATTCCGTGGCCTCGCTGACCCACGGCTATTCAGGTTGGCGCCGCTCCGCGGCGGTGACTCCGCAAGTCTGACGGGCGGCGGCTATGGCTGGCCTGGTTTGAAAAGGAACCGCGCGTAAACGTAGGCCACGGTCTCGTCGATCACCGAGCGGACCCCCTGGCTCGATTTCCACCAATGCCGCGCATCGTAGGAGCGGTCTTCGACGGCGATGATGCCGACTGAACACGCTGGCCCAAAGGCTTTCTGAAACAGCAGCCGCGTGCGCCGCGAGTGGACGCCTTGGGACATGACATTGATCCGCTGCGCGGGCAGACCGTGGTCGCGGAGATAGTCTTTGAGGAAGAGTGCGGAGGTATAGGTGCGGTCCTGACGCACGAGAGGCGCCGGCACTCGATGGAGGATCTTCGGGTCGCAACCCATCTTCTCCAGGATCGCCGCGCCCAGCTCGGCGAAAGTTTCGTAGGCAGCGAGCGGTGCGCCTTCTTCCAAAGGACCGCCGGTGACGCAGAGCGCGCGGTATGGCGAACGCCTGAATTCCGCCAGGGCTTCGGCGCAGGTGTAGTCGGGCGCCCACCCCTCCAGCACCAGCACCTCTCCGGGAAGCGAATCGTTGACGGCGAGAAAAGAATGCACGTTGAGGACCAGGACGGTGATCAGCGTAGCCAGGAGCAACACGAGGGCGAGCCACCCGCGCAGGGTGGGAACGAGCATCTGCCGGCGTCGCAGCAAGCCGCCGAGGGGAGCCTTCCCGCCGGGGGGGTGCGGGGACGGATTGCGCTTGGAGGTGACGGGCATGGTCATCCGGGATGCGCAAGATGCCGACGCGGCGTCGGGTGGCAAGCACGGGTGCGGCGCGGGGCGTCCTGTGTTTCCGGTTGCCGGCGTGCCGATCCGCGGATAAAGGCGTCGTCGCCCATGAATCTGAGGCAGCATCCCTCTGAGTTGCCTTTCGCCGATGTCGGGAAGGCGCTGGCGGCTCGCGTTCCGCAGCGGGGGTGGATGACCTCCGCACTTCAGAAAGGCAGGGTCTGGCTCCTCGCGTGGATGCTGATTCCCCTGCTCGCCGTGGGCGAGGTGCCGCGGAGCGAGGCCCGGCGCCTGTCCGTCAAGGAACTGCGGGCGCTCTACCGCGCCGACGGGCGAATTTATGCGCTCGCCGATTTCATCGCGCAGCTTGCGGCGGCCTTCCCGCACGAAGACGAATACGCGCGCCTGGCGGCCCGGTTCGGTGAAAATGGGACGCGCAAGCTGCGCGCGCTGCTGCTCGCCGGCGGACCGGGGGTCTGCCCCGCGATGATTGTGATCGATCTTAACGGACCGGTGCCGAGATTGGGCGAGCACTTTGGCGATGCCGACCAGACCGCGCTTTACTGGGAGAATTGGGACGCGCCCGCGGTGGTCGAGGCGGCGAATCTGATCCATTCCGTGGCCCGCGGGATCCGGCGGGCGGAGCTGGTTCGGCGCGCTTTGCTCGATCGCCGGATGCCCTGGGCCGACGCGTTGCGCGAATTCCGCAGTCTGGATGCGGAAGGGACGGTGCCGCGCAGCCGGCTGCGGGCCTTGCGCGAGACGTTGTTGTCCTCGTCGGCGAATGGGGCGGCCGAATTGGCCGCGTTGCCCGCGGTGGATGAAGAGCTCCATCGATTTGGCCAGGAACTCCTCGACGGGGATCATCCACCGCCGAGCGCGAGCCTCCCGCAATCCGAAGCCGGCGCGGGCAATCTGCCGGCGGGCCCGATGAACCTGCCGCCAGACCTCGACCGCCAGGCGCAGGACGCCGCGGTTCAATTTGCGCGGGGCAGCTATCGGGAGGCGGAGAAAATCTACGAGCGAATCCTGACTCGCGAACCGGACAACGTCCATACGCTCTCGAACCTGGCCGTGGTCCAGCTTCGAGTGGGGAAAACCGGACGCGCCGAGGAAGTCCTCAAGAAGGTGATCGCCCTCGCGCCGGATGATGGCTTTGCCCACTGCACACTCGGCACGATCTATTACAGTGAACAACGTTTTGACGAGGCACTCGCGGAACTGGGTCGGGCGCTCGAGATCGATCCGCGGAACGCGACCGCGCACAATTACCTGGGCATCACCGCGAGCCAGAAGGGCTGGCCCGAAGCGGCCCGCAAGGAACTGGAAACCGCCACGGCGCTCGATCCGCGTTACGCCGACGCCCACTTCAACCTGGCCGTGGTGCTGGCCAACCAGCAACCGCCGGACAAGCCCGCCGCGCTCAAAGCCTACCGTCGGGCAAGGCAGCTCGGAGGACCGGAGAATCCCGCGCTGGAGCGGATCGACAAGTAGCGCTGTATTCCATCCCGCCGCCGCGTCCGCCGCAGCGGCCCCAGCCGCACCTACGTCTTCAGCCCCAGCCCGATCTGCTCGCGCAGGTACTTGATCGACCGTTCGAGCTCGCCTTTTTGATACGCCTGCTCGGCCTGCTTCTTGTCCGCACCGTCCGGGGCTTTGAAGGGCTGGAGCGCGTGTCCGCGTTTGGCCAGGGCTTCGAAGTGCGCCAGCGCCTCGGGCCTTTTGTCATAGTCTTTCCAGAAGTCGGCGTTCTTGTAGGGAAAGTTCCGCGAGAAGCCGGAGATCGTCTCGATCATGATCGGTATCTGCGGGCAAAGCTGCGACCAGCGCGCGGTGTAGACTTTCCAGTCGATCAGGCCCTCGCCGGCCGCGGTCCATTGCACCGCCGCGCCATCGGGCGTCTCCCAGATCATGTCGTCGCGCAGGCTCGAGCAGATCGTGTATTTGCCGAGGTTTTCGAGCACGTCCATCGGATCTTCGAGCGTCCAGGCGGCATTGCCCGAATCGATGTTCGCCCCCACCAGATCGGATCCGGCCTGCTCGATGAGCCCGACCAATTCCCAGGAATGCATGTCGCCCGCGTGGTTTTCGACCGCGACCTTCACCCCGGCGTCGAGGGCCTGCTGCCGACAAGCCCTGAGCACGGCCACGGTGTCGGCGATGCGCGCCTGGATCCCGCCTTCGGTCTTGCGGTCCTCACTCGCTCCCAGGATCACGCGGAAGACCGGTGAGCCGAGCGTTTTGGCGACGCGGATGCCGAGCCGCAGGTGCTCCTCCGCGGTGCCCCAGGTGTTCTTGAAGCGTTTCGACGTGGGGCAAATGCTCCAGCTTCCGGCGAAGAGCTCGACACCCAGATCGTCGGCCTTTTTCTTCACCTCGCGCAGCGGGGCGTCCTCCAGGCTATCGTAGGCGTCGAGATCGGAAATGAGGATCGAGTCGAGCTTGAGCGAGGCGGCGTAGTCGAGCAGTTGGGCGGCCTTCCAGCCCATCGCGCGGACGGCGAAGTTATCCATGCCCAGCTTGATTTTCGGCATGGCTGGTTTTTCGGCGGCGTGTGCGGGCAACACGGTTGAGGCCGCGACGGCGGCGAGCGTGGTCAAAAAAGTGCGGCGATCGAGCGGGAGAGAAGGGGCATCCACGGCGGGCGATTAAAGGAGCGCGCCGCCGCCGCGGTCAAGCGGCATCCGGCCTATTGCGGGCGGTCGAGATCCTCGCCTTCCACTTGCTCGAACTCGGCGAAGTGATCCGGCCGCAGCGGTTCGCTCACGCAATAATCCTGATCGAACCATTTGCCGAGGTCGATCAGCTTGCAGCGGTTCGAGCAAAACGGCCCCAGTGGCTCGGCGAAGAACTCGTTTTCCTTGCCGCAGATCGGACATTTGAGGCGGTTGGATTTGGCCATGAAATGGAAGGTGCGAGGTCGGCGACCCGGCACGGCCGGTCTCGGTCTGGCGGAACATAAAGCCTCCCCGGAAGCCGGCGCAACTGCTGGTGCCGATGGAGCCAATACGACGCGCGGCGCCGCCGGCCTAGTTTGTCTCGATGATCTCGACGATCTGATCGCTATCGATCCGGGCAGCGCCGCCCTGATCTCCGAAAAAGAAAATCATGCCGTAATCCTGCGCAGCACCGAGGTGTTTTCGCGTGGGGAATGTATATTGTGCGCCGTTGTTTAGCCGCAGGGCGAAGGGCCGAAACGGCTCCCGCTCGATCACGTCTTTGAGATCTTTCACTTTCATCGCGGTAAACACTTAATGGCTTGGGAGTGCAGCCGTCAAACCGCACCGCAGCCTTTCTGGGGCGTCCGGCGGGGCGCCAAAAAAGTGCACGCAACGGCGAGGGCGCTACCCGATCCGGTCATCTCAACCGCCTGCATGGACAAGAATTCGACATTTTTATGCGCTGAACTGCACAAAAGCGTGGATGCGGCGGGCTGAATCTGCCACCTTCGCCGAATTCCAAACACCATGAACCGGGGACTTCCAGCTAAACAGGGCCTTTATGATCCACAGTTCGAGCACGACGCGTGCGGCGTCGGCTTCGTGGTTCACATGAAAGGGAAAAAGTCGCATGAGATTGTCGAGCAAGCGCTTACGATCCTTGTGAACCTCGACCACCGCGGCGCGTGTTGCGAGGAAAACACCGGCGACGGCGCGGGCATCCTGATGCAGGTGCCGCACCTGTTTTTCAAGAAAGCCGCGCCGGCAATGGGCTTCGTGCTGCCGGAGCCGGGTCATTATGGAGTTGGGAATCTCAACGTTTCCCCCGATCCCGCGGTGCGGGCCGAGAGCCGGCGGGTCTTTGAACGGATCGCGGCCGAGGAAGGCCAGGAGGTGATCGGTTGGCGCGATATTCCGACCGACAACTCCTCGCTGGGCAAGACCGCGCGGGCCAGCGAGCCGTTCATGTTGCAGGTCTTCATCAAGCGCGACCCGAAGATCACGGACGACATGGTTTTCGAGCGCAAGCTCTACATCATGCGCAAGCGCGCGCACAATCTGATCCGGGCGGCTGGGGTGGATCCCTTCTGGTACGCCTCGAGCCTCTCGTGTCGCACGGTGGTTTACAAAGGCATGCTGATGCCGGTGCAGGTCCGGCAGTATTATCTCGACCTGCGCGAGCCCGAGATGGAGAGCGCGCTGGCGCTGGTGCATTCACGCTTTTCGACCAACACCTTCCCGAGCTGGGAACGCTCGCATCCGTACCGCTACATCGCGCACAACGGCGAGATCAACACGCTGCGCGGCAACATCAACTGGATGCATGCGCGCGAGTCGCTGCTCGCGAGCAGCTTGTTCGGCGACGACATCAAGAAAATCCTGCCGATCGTCAACCAGAACGGCTCGGACTCGGCGATGTTTGATAACGTCCTCGAACTGCTGGTCATGGGTGGGCGCTCGCTGCCGCACGCGATGATGATGATGATTCCCGAGCCGTGGGCCGGGCACGAGTCGATGAGCGACGCGAAGAAAGCCTTCTACGAGTATCATTCGTGTCTGATGGAGCCGTGGGACGGTCCGGCCTCGGTCGCGTTCACCGATGGCACGATGATCGGCGCCACACTCGATCGCAACGGGCTGCGTCCCTCGCGTTACTACGTGACCAAGGACGATCTGGTCATCATGGCCTCGGAGGCCGGAGTTCTGCCGGTTGAACCCGAACGCGTGGCCTTCAAGGGCCGCCTCCAGCCGGGACGCATGTTCCTCGTCAATATGGAGGAGGGGCGGATCGTGGCGGACGATGAGATCAAGAACCAGGTCGCCGCCGAGCATCCTTACCGGGAATGGATCGATCAGCACATGGTCGAGCTGGCCAAAGTGGCGGACGCGCCGGAGTTGCCACCGCCGGATCATCAGACGGTGCTCCATCGCCAGATGGCTTTCGGCTACACCTTTGAAGATCTGCGCCTGCTCATGGCGCCGATGGCGCGCGAGGGAGTCGAGGCCGTCGGTTCGATGGGCACCGACACGCCCCTGGCCGTGCTCTCGGACCGTCCCAAGCTGCTTTACGATTATTTTCAGCAGCTCTTCGCGCAGGTCACCAATCCGCCGATCGACTGCATCCGCGAGGAACTGATTACTTCCTCCGAGACGACGATCGGCCCCGAGCGGAACCTGCTGAAACCCGAGCCTCAAAGCTGTCACCTCATCGAGCTGAAAACGCCGATCCTGAGCAACGAGGAGCTCGCCAAGCTCAAGCACGTCGCCGAGGGACAATTCAAGTCGGTGACCATCCCGATTCTCTTCAAGCCGGGCGAGGGCGTCGCCGGCTGCGAAAAAGCGCTCGAAGAAATCTGCGCCCAGGCGAGCCGCTCGATCGCGGCCGGCGTGAACATCATCATCCTTTCGGATCGCGGGGTGAACAAAGACAACGCGCCGCTGCCCGCGTTGCTCGCCGTCTCGGGTCTGCATCATCATTTGATCCGAGAAGGCACGCGCACCCGCGTCGGGCTCGTGCTGGAATCGGGTGAGCCGCGTGAGGTGCATCACTTCTCCGTGCTGATCGGTTACGGCTGCGGGGCGATCAATCCCTACCTGGCGTTCGAGACGCTCGACGATATGATCCGCCAGGGCTTGCTGGTCAACGTGGACCACAAGACCACCTGCAAAAACTACATCAAGGCCGCGACCAAAGGCGTGATCAAGGTCGCGTCGAAGATCGGGATCTCCACGATGCAGAGCTATCGCGGCGCGCAAATCTTCGAGGCTGTGGGTCTGAACCAGTCGGTGGTGGACAAATATTTCACCTGGACCGCCACGCGCATCGAAGGCGCGGACCTCGAGATCATCGCCCGGGAGACAATCCAGCGGCATAGCCACGCCTTCCCTGACCGGCAGGTCAATGGCCACACCCTTGACGCCGGCGGCGAATACCAGTGGCGCAAGGAAGGCGAGGCGCACCTCTTCAGCCCGCAGACGATTCATGCGCTGCAAAAGGCCGTCCGCACCGGCAGTTTCGAGCTGTTCAAGCAATACTCCGGCTTGGTGAACGAACAGGGCCGCAAGCATTACACGCTGCGCGGCCTGCTCGATTTCGCGAAACGCGAGCCGGTGCCGATCGAGGAGGTCGAGACGGTCGAGGCCATCATGAAGCGGTTCAAGACGGGCGCGATGAGTTACGGCTCGATTTCGAGCGAGGCGCATGAAGCGCTCGCGATCGCCATGAATCGCGTCGGCGGCAAGTCGAATACCGGCGAGGGCGGCGAGGATCCGGAGCGCTACACATGGACGAATGAGCGCGGCGATTCCAAAAACAGCGCGATCAAGCAGGTGGCTTCCGGGCGCTTTGGCGTGACCAGCCTCTATCTCGCGCAGGCCAGGGAGCTCCAGATCAAGATGGCGCAGGGTGCGAAGCCCGGCGAAGGCGGCCAGCTTCCCGGAGCCAAGGTCTATCCGTGGATCGCCAAGGTGCGCCATTCGACGCCGGGCGTCGGTCTCATTTCGCCGCCGCCGCACCATGACATCTACTCGATCGAAGATCTCGCCGAGCTGATCCACGATTTGAAGAATTCGAACCGCGAAGCACGCATCAGCGTCAAGCTGGTGTCCGAAGTCGGGGTCGGGACGATTGCCGCCGGCGTCGCGAAAGCGAATTCCGATGTCGTGCTCATCTCCGGATTCGACGGCGGCACGGGCGCCTCGCCGCAGACCTCGATCAAGCACGCGGGCCTGCCCTGGGAACTCGGGCTCGCCGAGACCCATCAGACGCTCGTGCTCAACAATCTGCGCAGCCGCATCGTTGTCGAAGCCGACGGCCAGATGAAGACCGGCCGCGACGTTCTCATCGCGACGCTGCTCGGCGCGGAGGAATTTGGTTTCGCCACCGCTCCGCTGGTCACGCTCGGCTGCATCATGATGCGGGTGTGTCACCTGAATACCTGCCCGGTCGGCGTGGCCACGCAGGACCCGGAGTTGCGCAAGCAGTTCACCGGCGACCCGGAGCACACCGTCAATTTCATGAAGTTCATCGCGCAGGAAGTGCGGGAGCTGATGGCGCAGCTTGGCTTCCGCACGATCAACGAGATGGTCGGCCGCACCGACGTGCTCGAGCCGAAGAAAGCCGTCGAGCATTGGAAAGCGAAGGGGCTCGATTTCTCGAAGATGCTTTACCAGCCGCCGGTCGGTCCGGAGATCGGCCGCTACTGCCAGTTCCCGCAGGATCATGGCCTCGACAAGTCGCTCGACATGACCGTGCTGCTCGATCTCTGCAAGCCGGCCATCGAGCGCGGCGAGAAAGTGACGGCCACGCTGCCGATCAAGAACGTGAACCGGGTGGTCGGAACCATCCTCGGCAACGAGATCACCAAGCGGCACTGGCACGGCCTGCCCGACGACACCGTGCACCTTCATTTCCACGGCAGCGCGGGCCAGAGCTTCGGAGCGTTCGTGCCGAAGGGCGTCACCCTGGAGCTCGAAGGGGACGCCAACGATTACGTCGGCAAGGGCCTGAGCGGCGGCCGGATCATTGTCTATCCGCCGGCCGGCTCCACTTTCATCGCCGAGGAAAATATCATCGCCGGGAATGTGGTCCTTTACGGCGCCACCGCGGGTGAGCTTTACCTCCGCGGCATGGCGGGTGAGCGCTTCGGAGTGCGCAACTCCGGCGTTAACGCGGTCGTCGAGTCGGTGGGCGATCACGGCTGCGAATACATGACCGGCGGGAAGGTGATCGTGCTCGGTCCGACCGGGCGCAACTTTGCCGCGGGCATGAGCGGCGGGGTCGCTTACATCCTGGACGAAGTGGGCGACTTCGCGACGCGCTGCAACCCGCAGATGGTCGGCTTGGAGAAACTGGAAGACGCCGAGGAGATCGAGGCCGTCCATCAACTGATCAAGAACCACGCCACCTACACCAAGAGCCAGAAGGCCTTCAAGGTCCTCGCGCTCTGGGAGGAAATGGTGCCGAAATTCGTCAAGGTGATGCCGAAAGACTACAAGCGCGTGCTGCAAGCCTTGAAGAAAGCGGAGCAGGACGGCTTGAGCGGCGACGACGCGCTCAACGCCGCATTCGAAGCCAATGCCCGTGATGTGGCGCGGGTCGGGGGCGGGTGAGAAACAGATGCGCAGTCAAGTTCTTGAGATTAAGTGAAGTAATGCTCACCGAGTATATCCAGGCTGCGATGCGCGAGGCTCATTACGAGTTGATGGAGAATGGGCGTTTCTTCGGATCAATTCCAAGCTGTCAGGGCGCCTGGGGTGAGGGAGCGACGCTGGAGGAGTGCCGCGAAGACCTGCGCGGAGCGCTTGAGTCCTGGATCGTTGTTGGCCTTCGCTTCGCGCATCAATTGGCGGTGCTGGCTGGCATTGATTTGAACGGAAGGCCGGAGCCGGAGTATGCCGAGGCCGATTAGCCGCCGTGAACTTATCCGTCGACTGCGCGCACTTGCCTGGGAGGGCCATATCCCGGCGGTTCACATGCGGTCATACTGAAAGGAACGAGACGCATCTCCATCCCTAACCCTCACCGTGGACATTGACTAGAGCTTGACGAAGCAACTTCTCGTTCAAGCCGGCATCGCTCTCGAAGAGTGGGAAAAGCTCGGCAAGTAATCTTCCAACCGCAAGCAAAACTGAATCATGGGAAAACCAACCGGCTTTATTGAATATCTGCGCGAGCTGCCCGCCGACCGGGCGCCGCTCGAACGCATCCGCGACTGGGATGAGTTTCATCTCCACATGCCCGAGGACAAACTCGGCAAGCAGGGTGCGCGCTGCATGGACTGCGGGATTCCATTTTGCCACACCGGCACGCTGATCAGCGGAATGGCCAGCGGTTGTCCCGTCAACAACCTGATTCCAGAGTGGAACGATCTCGTCTATCGCGGTCTCTGGAAGGAAGCGCTCGAGCGGTTGCACAAGACGAACAACTTTCCCGAGTTCACCGGCCGGGTTTGTCCCGCGCCTTGCGAGGGATCGTGCGTCCTCGGCATCAACAAGCCGCCCGTCACCATCAAGAACATCGAATGTGCGATCATCGATAAGGGCTGGGACGAAGGCTGGGTCGCGCCCGAACCGCCAGCGAAGCGCACCGGAAAAACCGTGGCGGTGATCGGCTCGGGCCCCGCGGGGTTGTGCGCGGCCGCGCAACTCAACAAGGCCGGCCACGCGGTGACGGTCTTCGAGCGCGCGGACCGGCCGGGCGGACTGCTCATGTATGGCATCCCCAACATGAAGCTGGATAAGGAGGCAGTGGTCCTGCGCCGTCTCAAGCTCATGGAAGACGAAGGTGTGAAGTTCGCCTGCAATACCGAGGTCGGCAAAGACCTGTCCGCCGAGCAACTGCTCAAGGATTTCGACGCCACGGTCCTCTGCACCGGTGCGACGAAACCGCGGGATCTCCCGATCGAGGGTCGTGCGTTGAAGGGCATCCATTTCGCCATGGATTTCCTCACGGCCAACACCAAGTCCATCCTCGACCGGCACAAGAACGGGAATTTCATCACCGCTGAGGGCAAGGATGTCGTCATCATCGGCGGCGGCGACACCGGCACGGACTGCGTGGGCACCTCGATGCGCCATGGCTGCCGGAACCTCGTGCAGCTCGAAATCCTGCCCAAACCGCCGATGGATCGCGCTGCGGACAACCCCTGGCCGGAATGGCCAAAGGTTTACAAGCTGGACTACGGCCAGGAGGAAGTGGCGGCGAAATTTGGCGCCGACCCGCGCGTTTATCTCACCACCGCCACGAAGTTCGAGGATGACGAAAGCGGTCAGGTCAAAGCCGTGCACACCGTGGAGGTGCAATGGGAGCGAAACGACAAGGGCCAGTTCATCCCGAGGAATGTTCCCGGCAGCGAAAAGGTGGTGCCCGCGCAGCTCGTCCTGCTGGCCATGGGTTTCCTCGGGCCGGAACAACCGCTCCTCGAAGCCCTCGGCGTCGAGCGCGATCCGCGCAGCAACGTGAAGGCCGACTACGGGAAATACGCCACCAGCCTGCCCGGCGTTTTCGCGGCCGGCGACTGTCGCCGCGGCCAAAGTCTCATCGTGTGGGCCTTCAACGAAGGCCGCGGGGCGGCTCGCGAGTGCGACCTGTACCTCATGGGCAGCACCGATCTTCCGTAGGGTATGGCACCCTAACGCGTGCAAAGATGGCCGGGATGGGTAGGGTGGGCGTCCCGCCCGCCGTGGCGCGCGTCTCGCGCGGCACATCCAGGCGTCAATGCGTGTCGTCCGGTATCGAAGTGCGCTTGGGTGACCCGTCACGGGTCACCCGGCGGGCGTGACGCCCATCCGGCCCAGAGTGACGTTTTTTCCATCGGGCCGTCACCGGCGTTCGCGGTTGCGCTCGACGTGCGGTCAGGAATCGGAGACAACCGCGGAATCCTCCCCGCCATGAAACATCTGCTCGTCTCCCTCTTCGCTCTCACCACCAGCGCTTTTGCCCTCGATCTTTCCGGCGATTTCAAAGGCCCGCTCGGGCTGCAACTCTACAGTCTGCGCGATTCCTTCAAGACCGACGTGCCCGGGTCCCTCGACAAAGTCAAAGCCTTCGGATTCGTCGAAGTGGAGACGGCCGGCACCTATGGGCTCGGAGCGGAGAAGCTCAAGGCGTTGCTCGAGGAGCGCGGCCTCCAGCCCATCAGCGGCCACTTCCAATATGACGCGCTGAAGAAAGATCTCGCGGCTGCGGTGAAGGAAGCGCAAACGCTCGGCGTAAAGTTTGCCGTGGTCCCGTGGATTCCACACCAGGGCGACAGCTTCGGCGAAGCCGACGTGAAACGCGCCGCGGCGGATTTCAATTCGTTCGGCGAGGCCTTCAAGGCGGCCGGGATCACCTTCGGCTATCATCCCCATGGCTATGAGTTTCGTCCGGTGGCGGAGGGAAGCAGCGAAACGCTCTTCGACTTGCTGGTGAAAGAGACGAAGCCGGAGTTGGTGAGTTTTGAGATGGACGTGTTTTGGGTGACGCATCCCGGCCAGGATCCGGCGAAGCTGCTCGCGAAATATCCGACGCGTTGGGTGCTGATGCATCTCAAGGACCTCCGCAAGGGCGCCGCAACTGGCATCTACACGGGCCATGCCCCATTGACCGACGACGTGCCGCTGGGCACTGGACAGGTCGATTGGCCCGCCGTGCTCAAGGAAGCCGCCAAAGTCGGCGTGAAGCATTACTTCATCGAGGACGAATCGCCGACGGTGCTGGAAGCGTTGCCGGTCACCACGAAATACCTGCAAAGCTTGAAGTTCTAGGCGGCCCAATCCGCCGAAAAATTTCCGCTCGCCGGTGCGGTCAGCGGGCGGAGATCAGCCGCGGAGGCTGATGATTACAGGCTTCCGCCCGAAAAAGTTGCAAGAAGTGGTTGACTTCAATTTTCACCACTGGCAACACTCACCACATTCCGGCTGGCCGCAACCCCAGCTACCACTCAACCCCAAGGAACTCATTACCATCTCATGAACAAGGCAGAACTCGTCGAGTCCGTCCAAAAATCGCTCGGCAAAGAAACCAGCAAAGCGCAAGCGGAACGCGCGGTGCAAGCCGTCATCGACGGCGTAAAGGGCGGGCTCAAAAAGGGCAAGCCCGTGCAACTCGTTGGCTTCGGCACCTTCAAAGTGGCCCACCGCAAGGCGCGCAAGGGCATCAATCCCAAGACGGGCGAGGCCATCAAAATCAAGGCGTCGAAGAGCGTCAAATTTTCCGCGGGCAAGGACCTCAAGTCCAAGCTGTAGTCACTTTCCCCCTCGCGACCGAGAAACCCCGTTTTGCTTCGTGCAAAACGGGGTTTCTCATGTCTGGATCCGGCGACCAGCTTGAGCGGCGGAGGCGGTTGCGGCGGGAAGCAGTCTCCTTCGCCTGGGATTGCCGTCCTCGGTTTGGCTTGAGCGGAGGTGCCTTCGCCCTCCAAGGCGTGCTTCCTGCTTGGAGAGGCCTCTCAGCTTTGCCTGAATGAACACTCCCATCGAAAAGAAGATCTTTGCCGGATTCAGCATTGCGCTGGTGGTTTTCCTCCTCAGTGGCGGCGTCTTCTACCAGAACACCCGGACGCTCGTGCAGGCCCGTCAGATGGTCCAGGAAACCCAGCAGGTGCTGCTCACCGTCAAGGAAGTCGCCGCGGCCATCGCCGACGCGGAAACGGACGGACGGGGCTACGTCATCACCGGCGACGCAGACCTCCTCGAGTCGTTTGCCAGGGCCGTCGCGCGGATCGACGCGGATCGCGCCGCGGTCGATGGCCTGGCGCGCGAAAACCCCCAGATTCGGGCGCGCCTCGCGCGCCTTGGTGTTTTGATCCAGGAGAAGCTGGACAATCTGCACTCAATCATCGAGTTGCGTCGCGGCCAGGGTTTTGAAGCGGCCCGGGCTGCGGTCGGCGGACCGCAAAACACGAAGGTGATGGACGAGATGCGAAAACTGATTGTCGCTCTCGAACGCGATCAGCTCGAGGCTCTGAAGTGGCGCAACGATGACGCCCGCCGGAGCACCCGCACTTGCCTCGCCACAGTTTTCGGCGGCACCGCCCTGGAGCTGGCGTTGCTCGGGCTGATTTTTCGGCTGACTTCCCTCGGCATTCGGCGCAAGGCCGAGGAGCCCCTCCGGCAGCAGGAAGAAGTCTCCACGCAGGTCCTCGACAGCGGTGGCGATGGCACGCGGGATACTCCCGAAAGCGACCCGGCCGACGAGACGTTTCGCTTCCTGTTTGAGCACTCCAGCGAAGCGCACCTGCTGCTGGAAGAAGGCGCCGTCGTCGATTGCAATGAAGCGGCTGTGCAGATGCTCGGCTATCCGGATAAGCCTTCCCTCCTCGGCACCCGACTCAGCGATCTGTCCGCGGAAGTTCCGCCAGAGTCGATGCGGTTGGCTGACCCGAGCGGGGAGAATGCCGGGCTTTCTTACCCGGCAGGCGCCGCGCATTTTGAGTGGCGGCACCGGCGGCGCGATGGCACCGAGTTTCTCGTCGGAGTAAGGTTGCAGCCGGTAGACTTTGAAGGGCGCCCGATACTCCTGGCCGTGTGGCATGATCTCGGCGAGCGCCCGCGCGCGGAGGCCGCCGTTGGCGAAGGCGAGGAGCGCTTCCACGCCTTCATCGAGCACAGTCCGGCGCTGGCCTTCGTCAAGGATCACCAGGGCGGCTACGTTTACATCAACAAGCTCATGGAGGAGCAGTTTGGCTTTTCCTCCGCCGACATCCAGGGAAAGCACGACCGCGACTGGCTCCCGCCCGAGGCCGCGGCGGCGCTCAGCGCGAGCGACGCGCAGATTCTCGAATCTGGCCAGCCCTCCCGCATCGTCGAGGTCCTGCCTTCGGTGAATGGCGGGGCCGTCGAATGGCTGGTCCTGAAATTTCCCATCGACACCGCGGATGGGCGCCGCTTCGTGGGCGGAGTCGGCATCGATGTCACGTGGCAGAAGGACGCCGAGCGCGTGCTCCAGGAACGCGAAGCGCAGTTTCGTGATCTGTTCGACGAAGCACCGGTCGCCTACCACGAGCTGGACCTGGCCGGCCGCATCGCCCGCGTCAACAAGACCGAGCTGGCGATGCTCGGTTACGCGGCGGACGAAATGGTGGGCCGCCCCGTCTGGGATTTTCTCATCGAAGATGCGGCGGAGAAGGTCGTGCCGCACGCCATTACCGGCGAATTGCAGCCGGAGTCCTATCAGCGCACCTTCCGCAAGAAGGGCGGCGGCAAGGTGCCGGTGCTGATGCGCAACAAGCTGATCAATGACGCCGCGGGCCAGGTCTGCGGGATGCGTTCGACCCTGCAGGATATCAGTGCGCTCAAGCGCATCGAAGAAGACCTGCGCGATGCCGAGGAAAAGTACCGGAGCATCTTCGAGAATGCGATCGAGGGCATTTTCCAGAGCACCCCGGAAGGCTCCTTCCTGAGCGTCAATCCAGCGCTGGCGACGATTTACGGCTTTGCCTCCGCGGACGAGTTGATGCGCTCGGTCACCCATATCGGCCGCCAGCTTTATGTCGATCCGCAACGGCGCCAGCAGTTCGCCGCGATCATCGCCGAGAAGGAATCGGTCAAGGATTTCGAATCGCAAATCCGGCGCAAGGATGGAGTGGTGACCTGGATCTCCGAGCGCGCGCGGGCGGTGCGCGACATCGATGGAAAGCTGCTCTATTACGAGGGCACGGTGGAAGACATCACCGCCCGTCGCGAAACCGAACGGACCATCCGGCAGGCCCGCGACACGGCGCTGGAGTCGGTGCGGCTCAAGTCCGAGTTCCTGGCCAACATGAGCCACGAGATTCGCACGCCGATGAACGGGATCATCGGCATGACCGGTCTGCTCCTCGACACCGAGCTGACGCCCAAGCAGCGCGACTTTACCCAGACGATCTCGAGCAGCGCCGACTCGCTGCTCACCATCATCAACGACATCCTCGACTTCTCGAAGATCGAGGCGGGAATGCTGACTTTCGAGGAGATCGACTTTTCGCTGAGCACCGTGGTCGAGGGCGCGGTGGAATTGCTCGCAGCGCGGGCGGCCGGCAAGGGAATCGAGCTCGCATCACTCGTTTACAGCGATGTTCCGGTGGCGTTGCGTGGCGATCCGGGACGGTTGCGCCAGGTGTTGACGAATCTGGTGGGCAATGCGGTGAAGTTCACGGATCACGGCGAGGTGATCGTGCGCGCCGAGCTCGCCGAGGAAACCGACGACGAAGCGTGCATTCGCTTCAAGGTCAGCGACACCGGGATCGGCATCGCGCCCGACGTGCAACGCAAGCTCTTCCAGGCCTTCGTCCAGGCGGATGGATCGACGACCCGGAAATACGGCGGCACCGGGCTCGGGCTGGCCATTTGCAAACAGCTCGTCCGGCAGATGCGGGGGGAAATGGGGGTGGAAAGTCAGCCCGACCGAGGCTCGACCTTCTGGTTCACCGCGCGTCTGCCGAAACAACGGCGGACGGTGCGGTCGGCGCCGCGCAAGGGCCAGTTGGAAGGCAAGCGGGTGCTCATCGTCGATGACAACGCCACCAATCGCCAGATCCTCCATCACCTGTTCAGCTCGTGGGGCATGTACGAGGAGCAGGCCGCGAGCGGGCAGGAAGCCCTCGGCATTCTTCGGCGCGGCGCGGCGCGCGGCAAGTCCTTCGATCTCGTGGTCCTGGACATGCAGATGCCGGGGATGGATGGGTTCGAGCTGGCGCGCGCCATCAAGAGCGAGCCGCGGCTGCAATCACCCAAGCTGGTGGTGCTGACTTCGCTCGACCGCCAGGACGACGCAGGGTTGTTGCGAGAAATGGGGGTCGAGGCCTATCTCACCAAGCCGGTGAAACAATCCCCGCTTCACGACTGCCTGACCAACGTGCTCTCCGTGGACCTGGAGTCGCGCGAGCTGAAGTCCGGCCTCGTCGCGCTGCAGGGCAAAAAGATCGTCGCGCCAGTGCCGACCGCCAACGTGCGCATCCTCATTGCCGAGGACAACGTGGTGAACCAGAAAGTCGCCCTCCACCAGTTGCAGCGGCTCGGCTATCTCGCGGATGTGGTGGACGATGGGCGCGCGGCTCTCAACGCGCTGACCAAGGCAACCTACGACCTCGTTTTCATGGACTGCCAGATGCCGGTCCTGGATGGGTATGCGGCGACCCAGGAACTGCGCCAGAGCGAACTTCCGGAGGCCAGGACCTGGATCGTGGCGATGACGGCGAACTCGCTGGAAGGCGACCGCGAGAAGTGCATCGCGGCGGGAATGGACGACTACATCAGCAAGCCGGTGAAGATGGATGACTTGCACGCGGCCATCGAACGCTTCGCGGGGTTGCGCCGGATCGAGCTGGAGGCGCGGGAACTCGGGGGAGTGGCGGCCATCGACTTGAAGGCGATCGCCAGCTTCCGCGATCTGGATCAATTCACGGGTGAGGATTTGCTCACGGATCTGATCGATGTCTTTCTCGAAAACACGCCGAAATTGCTCGCCGAGGCCCGCGCGGCGCTGGGCGCCAATGCCAGCCCGCAGCTCGCCCGCGCGGCGCATACGCTCAAGGGCAGTTGCAGTAATTTTGGCGCGGAGCGGATGCGCGAGGCCTGTCGTCTTCTCGAGGAGCACGCGAATGGCCGCTCGTTAAAAAACGCCGGGTCGTTGCTCGCAAGCTTGGAAACGGAATTCACCTACGTCAGAATCGCCCTCGAACACCAGCGCCACACCGGCGTCGCCGCATGAAAATTCTGATTGCCGAAGATGATCCGGTCTCGGTCAAGATTCTCGAGTTCACGCTCGAGCACTACGGGCATGAAGTGATCACCAGCAGCAGCGGCATGGAAGCCTGGGAGAAATTCGATCGCGAGCCGGTGCGAGTGATCGTGAGCGACTGGATGATGCCGGACATGGACGGGCTGGAGCTCTGCCGGCGGGTGCGGGCGCGGCCGAAGACGGATTACACCTATTTCATCCTGCTCACGGCCAACTACACCGGCCGCGAGAATCTGCGCAGTGCCATGGACGCCGGAATCGATGACTTCATGACCAAGCCGCTGGATCGCGAGGCGATCCTGATGCGTTTGCGCGTGGCGGAGCGAATCCTCGATTTCACCCGGCAGATCCGCTTGCTCAAGGAACTCATTCCCATCTGCATGTATTGCAAGCGGGTGCGCGACGACAGCGATTACTGGCAGCAGGTGGAGACCTATATTCACACCTGCACGGGCAGCAATTTCAGCCACGGCATCTGCCCGGAATGCCTCGAAAAGCGAGTCGCGGAACTGACCGGCAGCCATCCGTCGAACCTGGGGTAGGGGCTCTTCGTTTTCTTACCCGCGGGCGGCCGTGTCGTTGCTTTCGGCAGGAAAAGCTGGCGCGCCGATCGACTCACGACCGGACCCCATCACCCGGGGAGCTTCGTCCAGGCGGAGTTCGCTTTGGAACTGGCGACGACGGCTTCGATGAAGGCCATCCCGCGAATGCCGTCCTCGATTTTCGGGTAGTCGAGCGCGGGATCACCTTTGGCGAGTTTCGTCTTGTCGAGCCGGGCGCGAATGTGGCCGGCGAAGTTTTTGTAAATGTTGGCGAAGGCTTCGAGGTAGCCTTCGGGATGGGAAGGGGGCGTGCGACCGGCCGCGAGCGCAGCTTTGCCAAGATAGCCGTTGGCGGTGCGGAAGATTTGCGTGGGCTGGTCGAGCCATTTGACCAGGAGTGTGTTCGGCTCCGGCTGGTGCCATTCCAGGCCGCCTTTTTCGCCATAGACGCGGATGTTGAGGTTGTTTTCCTCGCCGACGCTGATCTGCGAGCTGTGGAGCACGCCTTTGGCGCCGCCCTTGAAGCGCAGCAGGACGTTGCCGTCGTCGTCGAGTTTGCGGCCTTTGACGAAGGCGGTGAGATCGGCGGCGAGCTCGCTGATTTGGAGGCCGGTGATGTATTCGGCGAGGTTCTCGGCGTGGGTGCCGATGTCGCCGATGCACCCGGCGGCGCCACTGCGTTTCGGGTCGGTGCGCCAGGCGGCCTGTTTTTGGCCGGACGCCTCGATGCGCGTGGCGAGCCAGCCTTGCGGATACTCCACGACGACTTTGCGGATCTTACCGAGCTTGCCTTCGGCGATCATGTCGCGCGCCTGCTTGACCAGCGGGTAGCCCGTGTAGTTGTGGGTCAGGCCGTAGAGCAGGCCGGTCTTTTTGACGATGGCCGCCAGCTCCCTGGCCTCGGCGAGATCGAACGTGGCGGGCTTGTCGCTGAGCACGTGGAAGCCGGCTTCGAGCGCCGCCCTGGCCGCGGGAAAGTGGACGTGGTTGGGGGTGACGATGGAGACGAAATCGATCCGCTGGTCCGCCGGGAGCGCGGCCTCCTTTTTGACCAGCTCCTCAAAGCTGCCGTAAGCCCGTTCCGGAGCGAGGAAGAAGTCGGCGCCGGAAGCCCGGGATTTTTCCGCGTCGGAGGAGAAGGCGCCGGCGACCAGCTCGATCTGGCCGTCGATGTTGGCCGCGATGCGGTGCACCGCGCCGATGAAAGCGCCGCGCCCGCCGCCGATCTTGCCGTAACGAATTTTTCTGCTCAGGGTGGGTAATGGGTGTGAGGTTGCGACTGCGGGAGAGCGCAGCCGGGGGGTGGGCGGGAGATGTAGTGGGAAAGCGGATTCGCGGGCAATCCAAAAACGGGCGCCGGACCCATGCAAACCCAGACTACGACTCTAGAACGCAGAAGCGCAGAGGACGCAGCGAATGCCTTCAGGGCGTCCGCCCACCGCGCCCGCTGCTGTTCGTTTCTCTGCACTGCTATCTGGAAGAATCGCACATGTTCGCGAGGTTTTTTTGGTGCACCTTGGGCAACCGTTTGAAGGATCGCCGGTTGCCGCCCCTGGAAGTCCGGCGAAATACCGGGCTCGGTGCTTTTCCTCTGCGGCCCTTTGCGTCCTCCGCGCCCTCTGCGTTTCAATGGCGCGACGAGTTTGGTTGCGGCCTCGCCGCGACTGTGTCCTCCGCGTCTGTGCGCCTCTGCGTTTTTGCCTCCTCGTGGTTTGGGGACAATCACAGTTAAGCGGCAAACGCTTTGAGAAACGCGCATTCGATGGCGAGCTGCTCCTGGACGCCGGGCCGGCCGAGATGGTCGCGAAGTTCCTCGATCGCGGCGGTTTTGCGCAGCAACTGGGCCGTCGGAATACGCGCGGCGAGCGCGGCAGTCTCGGCCGCAAACTCCGGATGATCGAGCGCTGCGGCCCCGTGTTGCTGTCGCAGGGCATCGGCCCACCATTGCTCGAGGGTGTCGAGCAGCGCGGCCCGCTCACCCTGATACCTGGCCTCGGTGAGCGCCTTGAAGTAATCTTCGCGGTCGTCAAGCCAGGCGCGGGCGTCGGAGGTTTGTTTGTAATGCTGCTCTTCTTTTTTGAAGTCGGCGTCGGCTTGGTTCTGAATCGATTCCCGGGCCGCGGCGAGGCATTCCTGGAAATCGCGAGTCAGGGTGAAAGCGGTCACCAGATCGCTGCGCTCACGGGCGGCAAACGCCTGGAGGGCCGCCAGCAGGCGCAATTGCAACGGGCTCCGGATGCGCTCTCCCGTGGGCCGGAGCGGGACTTCGAGACAGCGGGAAAGGATCGTCTCGAGGAGTTGATCGGGATGCGCGCTGAGTAGCATCAAATGAGATTGCCCGGGCGGCTCTTCGAGCGTTTTGAGAAAGGCATTGGCCGCATTCGGCTGGAGCCGGTCCGCGTCGAAAATGATCCCCACCTTTCTCCCACCGAGCAGGGAACGCATGTGGAGGGCGTGCTCGAGGTCGCGGACTTGCTCGATGAGAATCCGGCGCGATTTCGACTCCGGTTCCGCGGTGTGAACGTCGGGGTTGCCGAGCGGGTCGCCGGCCGGATCGCCCAATATGAGCCCGGTGAGCCGGGTGGCGAGCTGGCGCTTGCCGCTGCCGATCGGTCCCGTGATCAGGTAGGCGTGCGCGAGGCGGTCGTTGCGGTGAGCGGCGCGGAGGCGCGTGAATGCTTCGTCGGCAGTGAAGGCCATGAAATGATCGTCAGTGGAGTCGCACGTTGCACTGCCCGGCCCCTCTGCATCCAGAACCGATTCCGATGAATCCTTGGCCAGCTTTCTCCGATTCCCGGACGGGGGCCACCACCGGCCCCGAGGCCTACTTGAGCACTACGTTGGGTTCGTCTCCCTGCTTTTGGGGCTTCATTACTGGGCGATCGAGTTGCGCTCTCTTGTCCACCGTGCGGCGGGCCATCTGGACGAATTGGTTGTTGTTCCCATACATCGACCACGGGCCGCGCGGCACATCCTTCAAATCCACGAACTGCCAATCGGTCACATCCGTGCCGCTCAGGACGAGGTAATCGCGCACCGCGGGCGAGATATCCAGACCGGCCCCTTGATTGAGATTCGGCTTCGGCCGCTCGTCCCCAAAGACGTACTGCCAGTGGTCCGTCCGAAACGGACCGCAGTCGCTCCACTGGGCGTAACAATCCTTGCCGTTGCGATTGCGGATGCGGACCCAGCGATCACGGCAGACCGACTGGCCCTCCTTTTCGAACGCGTCCTTGAACCAGGGAATCACGGTTCGAGCCTCGGGCTTGGTGGTCCCGCGGGTGACGTCATTATAGGGCAGGGCGACGTAAAAAGGGTTCTGCCCGGGCTTGAACGCCGCGGGGATGAAGCCGCTGCGGGCCGCCGGATTCGGATTATCGAATCCGCCGAAGCTGGCGGACCAATTTAAATCCCACGAACTGCTGGAGTTATGGACCGGGTTATTCTGGCTCGCCGATTCGCCCACCCAGAACGTGGTGGTGACGATATTGTTCTTCCACGGATACTTGGCCCGCCGCATCGGGCTGTTGGCCGTCGGGATGACCACCCGCGGCTCCAGTTTCAAGAGCGCCTTTTCCCGAAGCATCCGCGCGTATTTTTCGAAATCCGAGCTGCTCTGATAAGGATTCTGTGCGAACGCAACTTCCCCGATCAGCGCGACAAAGGTAGTTCCCAAGAGAAAGGGGAGGAGCTTCATTCTGGAGTCGGCGAGTGGTTTATGGGACAGACGGGCGGGCGTAAAGTTAATTTTGCCAGTCTGTCACGTTTTGGACGCAGCAGTGGCTGGATTTACAGAGATAAGTCACGTCTCTGCACGCAGATGCTCAATCTAGCATCGAATGTGCCATCAGCACGGAAGCAGCGGACGGGCCAGGGCGCGGTGCGGGCGGCGGCGTCCGCCGCGCCCATCAGCCGCGACGCAGGAGCGTCGGCCGCCGGAAACGCTCGTCGGCTTCCGGATGATCGAGGGTGTAGTGAAGACCGCGGCTTTCCTTGCGCAGCAGGGCGCAATCGACGATCAGGGCGGCCACGGTCGAAAGATTGCGCAATTCGAGCAGATCGGCGGTGATCTTGAAATTCCAGTAAAACTCCTGGATTTCGCGTTCCAGATTGCGCAGCCGTGTGGCGGCGCGCTGGAGGCGTTTGTCGGTGCGCACGATCCCCACGTAATCCCACATCAGCCGGCGGATTTCGTCCCAGTTGTGGTAGATGACCACGAGTTCATCCACATCGTGCGCGTTTCCGCTGACCCATTCCGGGGGCTTCACCGATTCCAGCGATGAGTCCTCTGTCCGGCGCGGTTCCTGGAAGATCGCTTCCGCGCAGCGATGCGCGAGGACGCAGGCTTCGAGCAGGGAGTTGCTCGCCAGTCGATTGGCGCCGTGCAGCCCGGTGCAGGCGACTTCGCCGATCGCATACAAGCCGCGGAGGCTCGAGGCGCCGTTCTCGTCGGTCTCCACGCCACCGCACTGGTAGTGAGCCGCTGGCACCACGGGGATCGGTTCTTTGGTCATATCGATGCCCAGGCGCAGGCAGGTCTCAAAGATGTTCGGGAACCGTTCGCGGACGAAATCGGCGGGCCGATGCGTCATGTCGAGATACATGCACCGCGCGCCCGTGCGCTTCATTTCGGCGTCGATGGCCCGGGCGACGATGTCGCGCGCGGCGAGTTCCTTGCGCGGATCGTATTTGGCCATGAACTCGCGGCCGCTCGCATCGATCAACCGCGCCCCTTCACCCCGAACCGCCTCGGAAATGAGAAAACTGCGGGCCTCGGGATGAAACAGGCAGGTCGGGTGGAATTGGATGAACTCCATGTTCGCGACCCTGGCCCCGGCGCGCCAGGCCATGGCCACGCCATCGCCGGTGGCGATGCCGGGATTCGTCGTATAAAGATAGACCTTGCCGCAGCCGCCGGTCGCGAGGATGAGCCGGTCGGTGCGCAAGGTGAGAACGTCGCCGATTGCCTCATCGAGCACATAAACGCCCAGGCAGCGATCCTCCGAGGCGTAACCGAGCTTGCCCAGGGTAATGAGGTCCACCGCCATGTGTCTTTCCAGGACGGTGATCTCCGGGTGGCTCGCCACCGCCGCGAGCAGGGCGCGCTCGATCTCCCGCCCGGTGACATCGCGGGCGTGCAGAATCCGGCGCTTGGAGTGCCCGCCCTCGCGGCCGAGATCCAGCTCGTGGGAGCCGTCCGGCAATTCCCGCTCGTCGAATTGCACGCCAAAGTCGATCAACTCCTGAATGCGGGCCGGACCCTCGCTGACGATCGTGCGGACGATGCGCTCGTCGCAAAGGCCGGCGCCTGCTTCGAGGGTATCCTTGACGTGCAACTCGAAGGAATCTTCGCTGCTCGTGACGCTCGCGATCCCGCCCTGTGCCCACGCCGTGTTCGATTCGGCGCGTGAGCCCTTGGTGACGATGGCGACCCGCCCGTGGGCGGCCGCCTTGAGGGCGAAGGTCAGCCCGGCGATTCCCGAACCGATGATGATGAAATCAAATTCTTTCAAATTCGCGTAAAAAGTTCTGAATGGAGCCCTCCGGGAGAACTGGGATCGCTGGGTGAAGATACCGACGTGGAAAGAGTAACAAAGGCGCTATCCATCAGCGAATGAGCAAATTGTCGATCAGGCGCGTGCGGCCAAAAAAAACTGCCACGGCGATCACAACGCCGGCTTCCACCCGCCGCACGGCACGCAGCGAATCCCCGTCCACCAGCTCAACGTAATCGATCCGGGCGAGGGGCAGTTTCCCGATCTCCCGCACCACCAGCTTGCGCAACCGGGCGGCGCTGTTTTCGCCCTTCCGCCAGGCCACCGCGGCGGCGAGCAGGGCGGCGCGCAGTCCCGGCGCCTGCGCCCGCTCGTCGGGGCTGAGATAAACGTTGCGCGAGCTCAGGGCCAGGCCGTCCGGCTCCCGCACGGTCGGAACGGGAACGATGCGGACGGGCAGATTCAAGTCGCGCACCATCCGGCGAATCACGGCGCATTGCTGATAGTCTTTCAATCCGAACACGGCGAGGTCCGGTTCGACGATGGTGAAGAGCTTGAGCACCACGGTGCAGACGCCCCGAAAATGGCCGGGCCGGGAGGCGCCGCAGAGCGGCTCCGAAACCTCCTGTTCCTCGACGCAGGTCGAATGATCGGCCGCATACATTTCCTCGACGGCGGGATGAAAAATCAGGTCCGCGCGATGCGCTGCGCACAGCCGGCGGTCCGCGGCGAACGGCCGGGGATAGCGCGAGAGATCCTCGGCCGGCCCGAACTGCTTTGGGTTCACAAAAATGCTCACCACGACGAGTCCCTCACGACCCGCCAACTGGCGCGCCCGGTCCATCAGCGCCGCGTGGCCGGCATGTAACGCTCCCATCGTCGGGACCAGCACGACCGGCCCACGCGCCGCGCGACAGGACCGGCGAATGGCAGCGATGGTGCGGGCGACTTTCAACGTGGAACCCCCGCATATCGGGAAAGCCCGTCCTGCGCAAGTGCAGCGCGGGGGACCGGACTGCAGGCTAGAGCGTGTCATGCACTTTGCCGGTTGGCGATCGCTGGTGAGCCGAAGGCCCAAAACAAGCCAGCCCAGGGCAAAGCGAGGAACGAGCGCCGCCCTGGGTGGACATCATCAGAGCGATCTTGCCCTGAAGGGGCACCACACGACTTGTTGTGCCCCTTCAGGGCGCAGCGCTTCTTATCGCTTTCCCAGGGCGTTGCCCTGGGCTGGCTTGTGATGCACCTTTGGTGCGCCCTGATGCAGGACGTCAAAGTGCATGACACGCTCTAAGACAACGCCGAAAGCAATCCCCAACTCCGCCGTGGCGCAACTGCCCAAATCTGAATCCGCATCAACGCTTCCCTGGATGGTTGGCATCGTTCTTGTGTTAGTGGTCATCGGGGTGGGATCATGATGCGTCGAAAGGTGTGAGTTGAAGAAACGCATCATGAAAAGAGGCATCAGAAAGGTGTCAGTGTTAGGGCTGACCCCGGGCTCAAACTCATCGAGCAACGCCTCCCGGCGCTCCGCCGGCACTCGCACCCGGCCCCGCTCGTCCTGCTTCAAGACTTCTGCTTCCGCGGTCATAGTTGTCATAGACAGCTATGCTCTGACATTGATGAGGCCCTCCGCCAGAGGCGCTAGAGCGGACGCTTACGCCGCAGGGGCGAGTGTGTCACATTATAAGGCTGACCCCGGGCTGCTTCCACACGTCAGACTTTCGCCTGCAACTGCCGCCAGACCATGCGCTGATTGGGAGGTCGAACCATGAATGCGCGTCGGTATGGCCTTTTCGTCGTGGCCATCATTCTCCTCATCGTTGCCGTTACAGGGTTATTCTGGCACGGCGTAAGCAAACAAGGCTCATCGCAAAATGCACCACACGACAAAGTTAATGCTGTCAGTCAAGCCGGTATTGGCTCTCCAAGACCGGGTGAAGGCGAGCGTGCGAGCCGACAAAATGGACCGGCATTTCCAGAAAATGATGTCATCGAATTGCCTTTCCTCGGCAAAGTCTCCTGCCATAGCCGCCCAGAAACGGTTTCATTCACGGCCACCGGGACAAAGTTGGATTGGCCGTTCAAGGTGTTCTTTCTTCCAAACGGCATGTTTGTGAGGGCTGAATTCGTCAAGCCTGGAGCGAAGGACTACGAAGCAAGCCGCGCCGACATTGAGGAACTGTACCGGGCCGGTGCAGAGAGTTTGACAGGGTTTCCTGAGAAGGCAGCCCCTGCCAATCTTAGCAAGGTGCTCCAAAGTCTGTACGAGAACGAGCCATTCGATAGGGCAACGAAGATCAATATCACGTGGGTTTTAAGAAAAGGAACCAACGGAAAGGTACAACCCTGCTTTATTGCGAATATTTTCGGTGTATCTCCGGGCCTGATGCGTGTTCCAAATGATGATGAGGGCTTCCTGAAATATAGGATTCTTCTCACTCCCGAGGGCGAAGCTGTACGCACGGATAATTTTCTGTGATAGAGATAAAGGAGCGGAATGGGTCACTCCGTAGGATTGACACCTGGCCTAACTCCGGTATCCAAGCGGGACGCCCAGGCAGCCGCGCATCGATTACGAAGGCGCCCTTTTACCAGGTGCTCAGTCGCGGGGGACCGCCGGGAGGCCATTGTAGTCGATGATGAGGATCGACAGCGTTTTATTCACGCGCTCGGCGCGGCCCTGCACGAAATGCGATTGGCAGGTCCACGCCTGGGTGCTGATGACCAACCACTTCCACCTTGTCCTGGAGACGCCGCTGGGCCAGCTCGGGTCAGCCCTATAATTTCACACTGGCATCTACGGCCGACGGCCGGCGCCGGACACGCTTATCCCCATGGCCCGCAAGACACGAGTCGAGTGCCCCAGGGTCTTGGTGCAGGCGGTGCGGGGTCAGCCCAATAATATCGCACTCCTCTCGGGTCGGCGTCCTGTTACGCCTCGACTTCGCGATGCGGCTTGTAGTTCGACACGAAGCCGCGCCGGAATTCCTGGAAGGTGCCCGCTTCGAGGGTGGCGCGCACCTGCGCCAGCAAGTTCAGATAGAAGTGCAGGTTGTGCAGCGAGATCAGGCGCAGGCCGAGGATTTCCTCGGCCTTCACCAAGTGGCGCAGATACCCACGGCTGAACTGCCGGCAGGCCGGACAGGTGCAGCCGTCTTCGATTGGGCCTTTGTCAAAAATGAACGGGGCATTTTTCAAATTGATCGTGCCTCGGGCGGTGAAAGCCGTTCCGTTGCGCGCGATCCGCGTGGGCAGCACGCAATCGAAAAGGTCAATCCCCCGCGCCACCATCTCCACCATCTGCGGCGGCGTGCCGAGGCCCATGGCATAGCGGGGACGGTCGGCGGGCAGCCACGGCTCGCTCGCTTCCACCGCCTTCATCATTTCCGTCTCGGGTTCGCCCACGCTCACGCCGCCGACGGCATAGCCATCGAATCCGATCTGCACCAGCGCTTCCGCGCTCTCGCGCCGGAGATCCGGCCAGATCGCGCCTTGCACGATGCCGAACTTCAACCCCGGCGTCTCGACCTGCTTGCACCGCTCCGCCCAGCGCAGCGTGCGCGCGAGGCTCGCGGCGGCGTAATCGCGTTCGCACGGGTAGGGGGGGCACTCGTCGAAGACCATGCAAACGTCGCTGCCGAGCGTCGCCTGCGCTTCCATCGCCTCGCGGGGTCCGAGGAACATCGGCGAGCCGTCGAGATGGTTTTGAAAGTGGACGCCCTCCTCCGTGATCCGGCGCAACTTCGCGAGACTAAAGACCTGGAACCCGCCCGAATCGGTCAGGATCGGTCCGGGCCACTGCATGAATTCGTGCAAGCCACCAAAATGCCGCATCACTTCCATGCCCGGGCGGACGAAAAGATGATAGGTATTGCCGAGGATGATCTGGGCGTTCAGGTCGCGGAGTTCCTGAGGCGAAACGCTCTTCACCGTTCCCTGCGTGCCCACGGGCATGAAAGTGGGGGTCTCAATCGTGCCGTGCCGCGTCACGAGCCCGCCGCGGCGCGCTTTCGAGTCGGTGGAGAGCAGGCGGAACATGGGGGGGCGCACCGTAGCGCGGCCGATCTGGGAAGCAATGCGGGATCCGAGCAGAGGCCATGGCTTGGAAACTCCGGCTGCAACTCCAAGGGGAGAAAAAGAGGGGGATTTCTAGAAATTACCAAAGATTATTGCTTGACGAATCCCTGCCGCTTCCGTAAAAGCCCTCCACTCTTTGCTATTTCTATGAAAATCAACGCCGTTCTGTCTCTTTCCATCGTTCTCCTGGCCGGTTGCGCCAGTCGCTCCGGGCAGCACGTCGCCTCGACCGGTCGCTCTCTGCAGCCCGTCGCTTTGGGGGCCTCTGACCAGAACGTGACCCTGTTGCCCAACCAGCGCAAAGCGTATGTGGCCCTTCGGGAGAATCGCACCGTCACCGTTCCGCTGGAGGTCAATGAGAGGGCGGGCTACAGTTGGGAACTCGCCGATCGATTGGACGAAAAAGTCCTCAAGCTGGTTTCGCCTGACGCCCAGACCCTCGCGCCCGTTGCGCTCTCGCCGGACTCGGCCGCGGGCTCGACGCTCGTGCCGCGGCAGTGGGTCTATAAGGCGCCCCCAGTCTGGCAGGGCGAGGGTAAGAAACCGGTCTCGGCACCGGTGCCGCAGCAGTGGGTGTTCAAGGCAGTCGGCCCTGGGACGGCCAAAGTGCGCATGCGCTACACCCGGCTCAATCAGCCTCTGTCGGAAGCTATTTTCCGCGAATTTACCGTGAACGTGGAATGAGGCTCCGCTCCTGAGTTTGATGCGTTAGCGGTTGCTCTTGTGCCGGTCGTTTCATGCCGGCAGAAGGCCGTCACCGCCTCGCTGGCCTTGCGAGGCGGATTCGCATGGACAAATTGGCGCTGCGGTTCGCGTGCCATGCCGCGCAATTGAGGCAAAAGGGCGTCGCCGACGGAATTTGTCCGGAGCCGCGCACGCGTCCAATCAGCGGGGACTGACCCGGGTCAGTTGGGGCGCTTCGCCGTCTTGCTGGCCACCTTTTCCAGGTGCGCTTCTTCGGCGTCGATGAGCGAAAGGAAAACCTTTTCCAGCGCCCCGCCTTCGCCGCTTTGCCGGCGCAATTCGTCCACTGTCCCGAGCGCGATCAGCCGGCCGTGGTGAATGATGCCGATGCGGTCCGCCACCTCCTCGGCGACACTGAGTTGGTGCGTCGAAAGGAACATCGTCATCCCCGCCTCGCTGCGATCGCGAAACTCCTGTTTGACGATGCGGGCGTGCATCGGATCGAGCCCGACCATCGGTTCATCGATGATGAAGACCTGCGGGTCATGGAGCAGGGCGCTGGCGATCACCAGCCGCTGCTTGGTGCCGTGCGAAAGATTCTCGGTCAGCTCGTGGTAATAATCCGTGAGATGGAATTTCTCAAACAGCTCGCCGCTCTGTCGCGCGACCACGGCGCGATCCATGCGAAAAATGTCGCCGACGAACTGCATGAATTCCCACGCGGTGAGCTTGTCGTAGAGGAACGGAAAGTCCGGGACGTAGGAAAGCAGGGCTTTGGCTTTTTCCGACTCGCGGTGCATGTCGTAGCCGCCGATGCGGATCTCTCCGCCGGTCGGTCTGAGCAGGCCCGTGAGCATGCGGATGGTCGTGGTCTTGCCGGCGGCATTCGGCCCGAGAAAGGCAAAGAACTCGCCGCGGGCGATCTCGAGATCAATCCCATCCACGGCATGAAGTTCCCCGAAGTGTTTGGAAAGGGCGCGAGCGGAAATCACGAATGGAGAGGTCTGATGAAGGTGCTTTGGCGCAGCCGGGCGATGGGTGGTTCTGGAGGGTTGAGAGCGAACGGCTGGCTCACGGCAGCAGATCGTCCGGCGCCGCCCAGTAGCCCACGAACGTTTTGACGCGCAGGATCTTCCCGAGCTGGCTGACGTGAAATTCGAGCAGTGTCTGGCCGCCCTGCTCGGCCGTGACGAGATACGTGTCGATCTTCTGACCGTGGTATTCGATCGAGGACTGGAGCGCCTTGACCACCGGCGCGACGGCGGGCGGCCTCCCGACGCTCGCGAGCAGCGCCGGGTCGAGGCCCTGCTCGCGCAGCCAGGTCAGCGCGCCCTGTTCATCGAGCGAATACTGCCCCTGGTCGAGCAGCCGGTCACCCACGCGGCTCTCGTAGCGGAGTTGCCGCGCCCGCGGATCGATCACCACCTCCACCAGCGAGATCGCCGGGTCGCGAAAGGTGACCGTGAGTTTGGCGCGCTGCATGGCCAGCACCTTGTCCATCTCCAATTCCCCGGTCCAGGCCATCCGTTGGCGAGCCTGCCCGGGCAGGGCCACCTGGAGCTGGCCGTTGAAATTGACCAGGCGGCCGCTGTCCTCCGCGCGGACGTGCGGATGCACCTGCAGATGCCCCACGCGCAACTTCTCGCTGTAGATCTCCAGGTCGCTCGACTGCGCGTGCAGAAACAGCAGTTTCACCACGTGCCCCACCGGCACCTCGCGCAGTGACGAGTCGCCCGGACCGACCTCCTTGCGCACGAGCAGCGCCGTCATGGTGATCCAGAAGATCACGATCAGGCTGGCCAGGACACGGTAGAGCATGGGTGGATGAAAAGAAGGCCGTCAGCCGGGAACTGCGGGTGGCGGAGCGGCGGCGACCTGCTGTCGGATCACTGATTACTCCGGCTTCCGCTTCTCCACCAACGCATACGCATTGTGATTGTGGATGCTCTCGAAGTTTTCCGCCTCCACGCGATACCAGGCGATGCGGGCTTCGCGGTCGGAGCGGAGGGCGATATTGCGAACGAGGTCTTCGACGAACACGGGATTCTCATAAGCACGTTCCGTGACCGCTTTCTCGTCGGTCCGTTTGAGCAGGCTGTAGAGCTCGCTCGAGGCGCTGTCTTCGACCAGGCGGATCATGTCTTCGAGCCAGAGCGGCGGGGTGCTGCGGATCGCATAGGTGACCTGGCCGCGCTGATTGTGCGCCCCGTGCGCGCTGATCGCTTTCGAACAGGGGCAAAGCGTGGTCACCGGCACGATGGCCGTCACCACGAAATCGATCGCGTCCTGCTGGAGGGTCGCCGCAAAGCGCGCCGTGTAATCCATCATCCCCGTCGCCCGGCTCACCGGGGCGCGTTTTTCGAGGAAGAATGGAAACTCAAAATCCACGTGCGCGCAGGCGGAGTGCAGGCGGCGGGTCAGCTCCCGGAGGAGGGCGGCGATATTGTCCACATGCAGTTCCGGTCCGTATTCATTGAGCACCTCGACGAAGCGGCTCATGTGCGTGCCCTTGAAATGATGGGGTAAATCCACGGTCAGCGACGCCGTGGCGATGGTGTGCTGCACGGTGTGCAATTTGTCGCGGATCTGCATCGGGAAGCGCAGCCCCTTCACCCCCACCCGGTCGATGGGAATCCGGCGGTGATCCGGTTCATTTTGGGTATCGGTTAGCGGCGGGAACTTCGCGGGCATCAAAGGCAGTGGTCAGTGAGCAGTGGGCAATCGTCAACAAACATCCCGCACCCCGGCGTTGGCGGCCGACCCTTTGACCGCTTACTGGCCCAGCTCCGGCCGGTCCGCAAGCTCCGCCGCGAAGACTTCCCGCAAGGCCGGATCGGCCGCCAGCAACCCCGCCGCCGCCCTCCGGGCCTGATTCACCGCCCAGACATCCGGCTCGCCGGCCGCGCGCTTCCGCTCGAGGGCGTCCAGTTCCCGGAGCAATTCATCCAGTTCCCGCCCTCGCGCCTGTTGCTCCGGAGAGAGCGCCAGGACATTCCCCCCATCCGCTGGTTCGAAGGATTCCTCCCAATCACGGAAATGGAGATGCCGGTAGCCGATCGGGCGGATCACCGCGAAGAGCAGGAGTCCGGCGACTCCGAGGCACACCGGCCGCACCTCGCCATGCACCAATCCGAAGATCAGCCCAAGGCCGGTGAGTCCGCACGAGCCCACGATCAAAGCCAGATAGAAGCCAAAGGCCAACCGTTCGAGCATGGCGCGGGGCGAATTGATGGTCATCGGGTACCTCGGGTCGCAGTGGGGGGTGGGAACATATCGGAACGCCGCCACCCTCGTGCGTTGCGTGCCCATCGGCAACTCCTTGCGTGCCGCGCGTTGCGGAAGGCGGAATCGTTTGTTTCCAAAGACGATACTCTGCGCGATGAGTTCCCACCGTATTTCTGTGAGGAAGTAACCTGACGACTGATCACTCACCCCATGACCATCTCATCCCCTCACTCCCTTTCCCGCCGCCACTTTCTCCGCGCCGCCGGTGTCACGCTCGCCCTGCCGCTGCTCGAGGCCTTTCAGCCGCGAGGTCATGCAGCAGCGGGCGTGCGGCCGGTCCGGCGCATGGTCTGCATCTGCACGCCGCTGAGCATCCACGCGCCCTTCTTTTTGCCGGAGCAGGCCGGGAAGGATTACCCGCTCACGCCCTACCTCGAACCGCTCAAAGATTTCCGGAATGACTTCAGCATCATCTCCGGGCTCTCGCATCCGGATGTCGGCTCCAGCCACGATTCCATTTACAGCTTCCTGACCGCGGCGCGGCATCCGGAGATTCGCGCCGGCTTCCGCAACAGCATCTCGCTGGACCAATTCGCGGCGGAACAGATCGGCGGCGAGACGCGCTTTCCGAGCCTGTCGCTATCGGCGGAGGGCTTCGGCCTTTCCTGGACGCGCAGCGGTGCGCTCGTGCCGCCGGATCTCTATCCGGCCTCCGTCTTCTCCCGGCTCTTCCTCGAGGGGCGTCCCGACGAGGTGGAAGCTCAGGCGCGCCGCCTGCGCAACGGCCAGAGCATCCTCGACACCGTCCGCGAGCAGGCCAGGAAGATGCAGCCGTCGCTGGGGGCGCGCGACCGCGACAAAGTGGACGAATACTTCACCAGCGTCCGCGAACTGGAGCAGCGCATGGTCACCGCCGAGCAGTGGTCAAAGAAGCCGAAGCCCAAGGTCGATGCCAAACCGCCGCAGAACAACACCAACTCGGCCGACCTCATCGGCAAGACGCGGCTCATGTTTGACCTCGCGCACCTCGCGTTGCAGACCGACTCGACCCGCCTCATCACCATGCTCCTGCTCGGAACCAGCAGCGTGCCGCCGGTGCCGGGAGTGACCATGGGCCATCACGATCTTTCGCACCACGGCCAGGACCCGACCAAGATTGATCAGCTCAAGAAGGTCGAGTTGGAAGAGATGAAGACCGTCTATGAACTGCTGGCGAAGCTGAAGGTCACCGATGAGCAAGGCGCCAGTTTGCTCGACCGGACCATGGTGCTCTTCAGCAGCAACCTGGGCAACGCCGCCAATCACTCCACGAAAAATCTGCCCGTCCTCTTCGCCGGCGGCGGCTTCAACCACGGCCAGCATCTCGCCTTCGATCCGCAAGACCCGCCGCCGCTCTCCAACCTCTACGTGACCATGTTGCAGCGGCTCGGCATCCCCGCGAACAAGTTTGGCACCAGCACCGGCACGCTCACCGGTCTGGACGCGGTGGCTTGAGGACCGTCCGGCTGCCTTACCAATTCGTCCGGGCAAACTTTCTGGATTGCAATCTGATCAATGCCGCCGGGCTGCCGGCATCGCCCTTCCGAACAGATGCGCGCACCTGGCACTCTTGACGGGCTTTCATGAAACCCTACGTTCCCGCCATGAATGCGATCCTGACTGAAGACGGCAACATCTCCCTTCCTTCCGAACTGCGCGAGAATGCCCATCTCCGTCCCGGAGACACATTGGACGTTCAGTTTTACAAAGGCACCATCCTTCTGCGCAAGCATCAGCCCCTAACGCCCGAACAATGCGCCGCGTTGCTCGAGCGCAGTCGCTCGCAGCCCGAGCCCACGGCGGACGATGATGTCGTGGTCGCAGAAGCCATTCGGGAAGTGCGCGCGGCGCGGCGGTGACGGTCGTCCTCGACACCAACATCGTTGCCAGCGCCACCTATTGGCGGGGCAAACCCGCGCGCTGTCTCGAAGCTTGGCTGCTGGGGAAGTATGAGCTTGCGGTCAGCCACCCCATTCTCTCGGAATATGAGGAGGTCGTCACCCGCCTCGCTATTCGCTATCCGGCAAAGCAACCGACCGACTGGCTCAATGCCATCAAGCAATCCGGGCGCGTTTTCTATCCCTTGCCCTTGCTCCCTCACACAGCCGACCCGGACGACGAGATGGCGGCGTTCCGATTGTTGCCGTATCGGAGTTTCTCTCCTTGTTGTGAGCGGCTGCGAGTCGCAAGGGGCGCTCGCCACCGCCGGCGTTTTGTCATTTGCTGGAGGCCCCAATCGGCGCAGGAAGTTGGAAGGTGGAACCTATTGACGCCTTGCCGGCAGGCGACCAGAACTTGAATCGTATTGGTTCAGGTTAATGAATCGCCACCGTGCAGGCAGTGAGATCGCGTCCCGCGGGATTCCTCAGCGGACCGAGGAGCTCGCGAGGAAGAGGGGCACCGTACGCGAGGGTCACGCGCTGCGGGTGGGTGGGCCAACGACTTTTCTTGGTTTGGTGCGTCCCGCCTCAACTGCGGTCACTTATAAAACACTCCCTCATTCTTCGCGCGATCCTATGCCTTGGCACTGGTCCGCTCTTCGGTGAAACCGGCGGGACGCCGGGCAACGTTCCGGATTCCCTCAAGAACGCGAAGCCGGCCGGGCTGGTGCTGCCATCGAAGCTGCCCCTCAACGATTATGAGCGCGTGCTCTATGACTTCCTCTTTACCCGCAAGTATCAGCAGCTTGGCTGGGCGGTGGGATTCGGGCCGGACAAATTCCGTCGGGGTGATTGTCGATGGCGCCGGCCAGCCGCTGCCCTCGGAGTTCTTTGAGAACGGTGCTTACCAGCCGCATTACGGCGGCACCGCCGCGCCGGCGATCACGGCCGAGAATGGTTGTTTTTGAAGGGCTTGAACCGAAGCGAAGGATGGCGTGGATCCCGCGACCAAACCATGTAACCGCGATCGGCCTGCTCTTGCACCGCCTTGGGCAGGGCGTGGTAGTGCTTCGAGAAACTGGACGCCGCGCGCGATCTAAGCATTCGGCCAGTTGCGACACTCCCCGGCGCTGTATTCGCGCCCGGCTTCTTCCATCAGACGGTCGAATTTCCCTTCTGATGCCATCTGCCGGTCCCAAGCGTCATCGGGCCAATTCTGCAGCAGGGCGTTCAGTTCGCAGCGTTCCTGCGCGTCAATCTGGGCTTTGATCTGCTCTACTTTGGACATCGGCAAAAAATACAGGACGGCACCGCCGATCGCAATGGCTGTGCTACCGCTTGTGCGTCGGTTTTTTTATGGTCACGAGAGTTTCCGGTGCTTTGAACGTGAGAGCGGTAATCGAGGGGCATGCCCGGGTCATCGGTCACCGGACACCGGCAGGGCTACTCGACGGGGCGAATGATGTAGGTGCCCGGCTGTTTGTCGGCCTCGAGCTTCACCAGGCAGGATTTCTGCGCCTCGAACAGCAGTTCATTGAACGTCTTGAAGCCGTGCGCACGCTCGTTGAAGCCGGGATTCTGCCGCTTCATCGTCTGCTTCAACAGCGAGCCCCGGATCGGATAGTCCTCGCCGCGTTCTCCGCGGATCGCCTCGAACGTGCTGGTCAGCAGGTCGAGCGCTTTTCGGGGAGACGGACCCTCGTCCCTGGCCTCAGCGATCTTTTGCGCAGGGGCCTCGGCGGCGAGGCTGGGGCGCGTCTTTGGCGGTTCGGCCCGCACGAGATCGTCGTAGTAAATGAACTCGTCGCAGTTGTGCAGGAACAGGTCCGACGTCGATTTCTTCACGCCCACGCCGATGACCTTCTTCGCGTTCTCGCGCAGTTTGCTCACCAGCGGGGAAAAATCCGAATCGCCGCTGATGATCACAAAGGTATCGACGTGGCTCTTGGTGTAACAAAGGTCGAGCGCATCGACGACCATGCGAATGTCCGCGGAATTCTTCCCGGACTGGCGCACGTGCGGAATATCGATCAACTCGAACGCCGCCTCGTGCAGTCCGCGCTTGAAATCCTTGTAGCGATCGAAGTCGCAATACGCCTTCTTGACCACGATGTGCCCCTTCAGCAGGAGCTTCGCGAGGATCTTGCCGATGTCGAATTGGGGGAATTGGGCGTCGCGCGCGCCAATCGCGATGTTTTCCAAATCGAGATACACCGCCATCGTCACATCCGAGTCAGGAGCGCTCATAAGTCGCGCAGCCTACGCGCATCAGCAGGCTTGCGGGAAGAAGAGTCAGCGCACGGCACGCACGCGAGTCTTGAGCCTCCGGGAACCTTGCAGCGCTGCACCACCGGCGGCCGCGTCAAAAACTCAATCCGAGAGTAGGACTGACGCGCCACGTCTCGGAGGGCTCTTCTGCAGTGAGTGGCCGGTGCCGTTGCAGCACCACCTGGAGGTAGGCATGGTCGCCGAGGGGACGCGATGAGGAGCCTCGGCACAGGCTTTCCAGCGGCGGTGGACCGCGCCCTGGGAGGACAATAGCCTCGACACCGCCGTTCGCGCAGGTCACGAGAGGAAGAATGTCCCCCCCAGCATTTGCCCGCTTCTGCATGGCGCTGTGCGCCGCCCTTGCGCCCGCCAGGCTCGCCGCCCAGCAGGTGACCATTCCTTTGCCGCCGGCGTGCAAGGCGCAGCTGGCCGATTTGCGGATCGCACCGGAGCTGCCTCGCGACGTCGAGGGCGGGCTGCGCCAGGCAAATTTGAACGTGGTGCAGCGCGCGGCGGACCTCTTTTCGTGGCAGGAATTCATGGCCCTAAACTGGCCTGCGAAGGAGGGCGAGCGCGGCGAGCCGGATCGCGCGCGGAAGATCGGCGAACCCGGCTCGCGCGTCGGGGAGACGTGGAAGGAGACCTACGAAGTCTATAACGCGGAGGGCAGCGATCCGGGCGAATGGAACGCGCCCGAGCGACTGCCGGAAGCGTGCCGCAAGCTCTTGCGGCGCACGCAGAAGGTGGACGACGAAGTCGATGCGACGCTCCAAGCCGTCGGCGCGCGGGCCGACCCGCCGCCGACTCTCACCGATCAGCGCGGCCGGCTGGTGCGGTATGAAATTCGAATGAACAGGGTGCTCTTCGACTTCATCCGCCAATACCCGCTCTACAACTCCGACGTGCAGCAGAAATCCAACGGGGTCTCGTTTCCCGATGGGTCGATCCTGATCAAGGCGAGCTGGCGCGAGATCGACCCGGCGGACGAAGCGCGCTTTCTCGCCGTGGAAGCGTGCGTCGCGGATCGCGTGGATGCACAGCTTCAAAAACCGCGCGCGCGGCGCATGGGGTTAGCCGGCTTTCACATCATGCACAAGACGCTGAACGCGCGCCAGTGGGTGTGGTCCACCTTCGAGCATGTGGATAATGTCCGGAGCGCGACCGGCGCCGCGCCGTCGTTCCACGATCCGGCGTGCGTCGATTGCGTGGTGAATCAGCAGACACCGCGGGGCGTGCCGAACCAGGTCACGCGCGTGATTCCGATCCCGGCGGCGGACCCGGATTGCGCGCAGGAAAAGAAGTCGGTCGATAATGTCGAGAAGCTCAATGCCACCGTGCGCGCCGCGCTCGCGGAGTGGCGCACGCCGCTGCAATACTACGAGCTGATCAACACGCAGTGGCCGCTGCCGGGGCCCGAGGGCGCTCCCCGCGAGGCGGCGACCGTCTTTGCCGCTGTGCCCGCGCTGCTCGGCAACACCACGATGGAGACCTTCGCGCAGGGGACGTCCTCGTGCATGGGCTGTCACGCCATGGCGCGGACGACGCGCACGGATCGTTTCGCCGGCTCCGATTTCTCGTTCACTTTGAACAACGCGAACCCGCCGGCGAAACCCGACCCGCGCCTCATCGCGGCGCCGAGCCATCCGCGGACGGATTGGGATCGCACGAATTGGAACAGCGTCCTCCGCGGCCATGCGCTCGCGGCGCGCACCTACGAGCTGCTGCCGGAATTCACCACCGCGAAGCTGCACTGCGGGAGCTGCCATCTCGGCAACGGCGGCAACCCGGACGCCGCGTGGTGGGTCGGCATGATCGCCAAATATCAGTATCCCTCCACGACGGCGCTCCCGGCGCGCATCAATAGTTGCTTCGAGCACAGCTTGAACGGCAAACCGCTCTGCCCGCCGGAGCACGCCGGCGACAACCCGGCGATGATGGCCTTCATCAAGTACATGCAGTGGCTCGACGAGCAGTATCAGGGGCACAGCGGCCCGGTCCCCAATGGCTACCCGACCATCGATTTCAAAGCGGGCGATGAGGGCCGCGGCGCCGGCATCTTTTTGCAAAAGTGCGCGTTTTGCCACGGCCGGGACGGGCAGGGCCGCTACGCGGGCGGGCCGTATTTTCGTCCCGCGCTGTGGGGGGCGCACTCGTTCAACGCCTCGGCGGGCATGGCGACGCCCGCGACGTTCGCGGCGTTCATCAAGTCCAACATGCCGCTCGGGTCCGGCGGCGTGCTGACGGACCGCGAGGCGTGCGACCTGGCGGCGTTCGTCGATCAGCAGCCACGGCCGGGAAAGTAGCCGCCGGCGGCCGCTCGCCGCCTTGGTGTTGCGATTACGGATTTTGGGGAAACGCCGAACGTCGAACGTCGAACGTCGAATGAGCAGACCACCACGGGCCGTCCGCATGCATCCGCCCCTACTTCGACGTTCAGCGTTCGGCGTTCGACGTTTCCTCTTCCCCGCTCCGTTCGGCTTACGTAGAGGTCACGTTCGAGCGTCCGCCAACTCCTGCGAGGAGCGGTAACGACTTCCCCCGTTCTCGCGTCCGAGGCAACGTGGCCCGTGCTTCCCGCTGCAGGCCAAAAGCCTTGTGGGGCGGTGGCGCGATCTCTAAGAGACGGGGTGTGCCGGCACGGCGCCGGCGCGAAACTGGAGAACTCCCCGCTTATGTTCGGATCTGCCATCCTCGACGTCGCGATCGGCCTGGTGTTCGTGTATCTGCTCGTCAGCCTTATCGTGAGCGCGGTGAATGAGCTCATCGCCAGCAAGCTGCGCTGGCGCGCCAAGGATTTGTGGCGGGGAATCCAGGCGATGCTGGAATCCTCCGGCAGTGTGGACGACAAGCAGTGGACGACGCAGCTCTACGCGCACCCGCTGATCCGCTCGCTTTTCCCATTCGAGTACCAAGGCCAGGAGGCCACGGCGGGGCAGGAAGGGAAGGGGCCCTCGTATATTCCTTCGCGGAGCTTCGCGCTGGCGTTGCTCGATATCGCCGGAGTGACGCACAGCCCGCTCGCGCAATTGCGGCGGGTGATGGTGCAGCATCTCGACCGGCTCCCGCCGGCGGGGAGCACCGTCGTGCAGTTGCAGGCGGCGATCGACGGCGTCCTGAGGGTGGCCACGGAGATGGCGGTGGAACTCGAGCGGGTGGAGAGAGAGCTCGCGAATCTGGAGGCGGGCGCGGAGAGCTTCGGGGACAAAGCCGCGAACGTCGCCGGCGAAATGCGGAGTCCAGAGATGGGCAGTATTGCCCGGCAGCTCTCCGCACTCACGGGCAAGGCTGCACCAAAGGAACTGGAGCGCCTGAAGCGGGAGGTGCAATGGTTGCGCAAGCTCCTGGAGGAGTTGAAGACGGACCTCGCCGCGGCGAGGCCAGAGGACACCGCGGAGGCGGCCGCAGCGCTGAGCGCCTTGCTCGCCTTTGCGGAGCGGGCGACAGCGCGCTATCTGCGCCGGATGCTCGAACGCCTGCCTTCGGGGGATTTGCGCGATTTGCTGCTCACCCTCGCCGAGGACGCGCAGGGCAATCTCGAGAAGTTGAAGACCGGGGTCGAGGTCTGGTTCAACAGCTCGATGGATCGTGTGACCGGCTGGTACAAGAAGCGGACGCAGTGGGTCCACTTCGGGATCGCCGGAGGGCTCGCGATTTTCCTCAACGTCGATACCCTGGTCGTGCTGCGCAAGCTCTGGTCCGACGGCCCGCTGCGCCAGTCGCTCGTCGCGCAGGCCGGGAAATTTGCCGAGCAGCCGGCCACCGAGATCACCGCGGCGCGCTCGCTCATACCAGACGCGCTCCCGCCGCCGCCAGCCCCGACCGATCCGAAGAAGCCCGTCCTCGTGGTGATGCCGCCTCTCGCGCAGAGCGGCGATTCCGGGGCGACGGCAAAGATCCTCGTGGCGGCGGCCGCGCCGGCGGGAGGGCGGAAATTTACGCTGAGCGCGAGCCGGGCCGGCGTGCTGACGCTGCCGGAGGAGATGGTCGTGGCGGAGGGGAAAAAGGAGAGCGGCGAGTTTGCTTTGAAGAGCGAGCGGCTGGCCCTCGGCGAGACGTTCACGATTACCGCCACGGACGCGTCCGGCGCGGAGAGCGAGCCGGCGAAGGCGCAGCTCCAACTGGCCGCCGATCCGCAAAAGAAATACGACGTGCTCAATGCCAGGATCGCGGAGCTGCACCTCCCGATCGGCTGGATGCAAATCCCAAAAGAGGCCCGCGGATCGTGGGCCGAGCGGCGCAAGGCCGACCCCGACTTCCGCGCATTGCCCGACTCGGAACTGCCAGTTTGCACCTGGATCGGCGTCTGCCTGGCGACGATCCTCTTCCACTTGCTGGGCTGGGTGCTGACGGCGGTCGCCGCGTCGCTCGGAGCGCCCTTCTGGTTCGATCTGCTCAACAAGATCATGAACATCCGCTCCACCGGCAAAGCCCCCGAGGAAAAGCCGAAGGATCCGAAGGAAGTCCCGCAGCCGCGCGAGCCCGGCAACATCCCCGCGGCGAGGTGAACGCGAGTTCCGGATGACCCGCGCGCGGAATTCCCAGCCGGCCCCTCCGACCTCCGGCCAGGCGAAGGCTGATCAAGAAACTGCGGACTTGCCGCCGCGGCACGACCTCGCGGAGCATTGATCCGCGATGCGACGGAATCCGAAAAGGAAACCGGAAAAGCTGGCTGTTTTCATCTGCTACCGGCGTTTGGACGGCGCCGATGAAGCAGCCTTGGTTTATGAACAGATTGCCGGCAAGACCCTGGAGCTGAACGACGGGCGCACGGTCACGATTGATCCGTATTTCGATGTCCGCGCGCCGGCCATCGATGATTTTCGCGTGCGGCATCTCGCGCACTTGAGCGTCTCGCGGGCCGCCCTCCTGATCTGCACTCCCGATGGCGCCGAGCGTCGCTCCCCGCCCGTTTCCCGCTGGCGCCGCCGCCTCGGCGCGCTTTGGTGGCGGCTCACGGGCAGCCTGCGCTACGTCGCCGCCTCGCGCGACTGGCTGCACGAGGAGATCGATTGGTGGATGGAGAATCGGCGGACCGGTCCGATGCTGATCGACGCCACCGGTGAGCAGGAGCGCTTCATCCCCCGCCGGGTGCGAGAGCGCTGGCCCCGCGTCCAGCGGCTGCTGTGCCGGGTCAAACCCTGGCCCGCGCTGGGCGCCAACCTGCCGCCGGCGATCGATCCGCGGCTGGGCGAACGGCTGCTCGAGGGGATCAAGGACTCGCTGACCAAAATCGAATACGAGGATCTGCAGCGCGTGCGGCGGCTCTTGATCAGCGTCGTCACCGCGCTGGCCGCGGTGGCGGTCGCGCTCGTGCTGGCGGTGCATTGGGCGCAGAGGGTCGGGAAGGCGAACGAGGAAGTCCGGCGCAGCCTCGTGCAAACGCACTTCGCGCAGGGCGCCCGCGACCTTGCCGAGGAAAAGCTCCCGACGGCCGTCGCCCACCTGAACCGCGCGCTCGAGATCGATCCCGGCCATCCCGCGGCGCTGACCGCCCTGGTTTCCGTGCTCACGCAACGGTCCCATCCGCTCCTGCGCCTGCCGCCCATCACCGGACCGGCCAAGATCGAAATGGCGCGGCTGTCGCCCGCCGGGGATCAGTTGCTGACGATCGACGCCGCGGGGAGCGCGCAGCTCTGGGACAGCTCGTCCGGCGCGCCAGTCGGCAAGCCGCTGAGGCCCGGTCACAAAGCGCATTGCGGGGCTTTTTCGGTCGATGGCAAGCGAGTCGCGCTGGGTTTTCGCGGCGAAGTCACGCTCAGTGGACTGGCCGGCGAAGAGTTGCGCGCGCTCCAGATCGGCAATCCCGATGAGGCCGTCAGTTTCGTCGCGGTCGCTCCGGATGGCGGGCGTGTTCTCGCGGTCACCTATCGCGGCGCGGTGGCGATTTGCGCAGTGGCTGGCGATCCGGTCATGGCAATTCCTGAAGGAGAGTGGCGCCTCGCGCAGTTCAGCAGCGATGGCCGCCGCGTGCTTACCGTGGGCCCCGGCGGTGCGCAGGTGTGGAACGCGGCGGACGGCCAGCCGGTCAGCCCGCTCCTCGGCGCGGGGCGTGTGCCGGATCTTGCCGTCTTCAGTCCCGATGGCCGCCAACTCGCGGTCGCTGAAGGCGACGGCACCATCCAGTTGTGGGACACGGAGAAATGGAAGCCCTCGCCCCCGCTACGGCATCTCTCGCCCATCGGCGCGATGACCTTCTCGCCCGACGGCCGCCGCATCGTCGCCGGCTACGCCAATGGAATGGTGAAAATCTGGGACATCGCTGCGGCGTCAGAGGTGCAGCTTGAGTCGCCCATCCGGCACGCGGGCGATCTGCGTCACCTGGCCTACAGCCGCGATGGTCAACTGCTGCTCACGGCTTCCGCCGACGGCTCCGCGCGAGTCTGGCTGGCCGAGCGCGGGCTCCCCTTCACGGAACCGCTGCGCTGCGGCTCCGCGCTCACGTCGGCGGCGCTTTATCCCGATCTGCGCAGCGCGGTCACGCATTCGGAAGACGGGAAGCTTCGCATCTGGGATATCCGCATGGGCAAGGCGCTGCCGCAGCCGCTGGATGCCCGCGCACTCGCCACCGCCCGTTTTCTTGACGATCAGCGGGTGCTCGCCTTCGAGCGAAGCGGCGAAAGGGGCAACCTGCGTGGCGTCATCCTCGATGCCAAAACGGGACGGCGTCTCGCCGAGAACGTGGGACCGGGTGGCGAGGTGCGCGGGGTGACCTGGAGCGGCGCGCATTTCATGGCATTCACGGAGGATGCCTGCGTTCGCCTCTGGTCGCTCACCGGCGAGCCCATCGGAACGCCGATCGTCGGCCAGTTCGACGACGCGTTTTTTAGTCCCGATGGGCAGCGCATCGCCACCGTCGCGGGCGACACCGTTTGCCAGTGGGACGCCAGGTCGGGGCTTTCGCTCGGGCGCCCGCTGATGCACGAGAGGTTGCTGAAGGGGGCCTTTTACTCGGCCGACGGCAACCGCCTGGTGACTTGGGGTCAGGACGTGGCGTGGCAGTGGAACGCCAATACCAGCCTCCTGATCTCGCTCATGCAGCACGATGATCGGATCGAGCTCGCGGAGTGGATGGGCATGGGTGGACGCCTTCTCACGGTGACGGCCGCCGGATCGGCGCGGCTCTGGAATCCCGCGGCGGCGCCCATCGAGCTTGAAGATGGCGCGCGCGCCGCGAGCCTCGGCCCGGATCATCGGCGGATCGCGATATCGCTCGGTGGTCGGACCGTGCTGCTCTGCGCGGCGGACGATCTCCAGCCGGTCGGCGTCGCCATTCCCCATCGCCGCCGTGAGCCGCCTCCCTTCAGCAGCGATGGACGGCGGCTGCTCGCCGCGAAGGATGACGAGGAGCTCACGCTCATCGATACCGCCGATGGTCGCGTGGTGAAAAGCCTGCCCGACGTGCTCGGCGGGGAGTTCAGTCCCGATGCGCGCTGGCTGCTGACGATCGGCACGGCGTCGGCCGCCCTTCGCGATGCGGAGACGGGTGAGATCGTCGCCGCGCTGCCCGATACCACGGGGCCGCACGAGGGAAATATTTTCGCTCCGGATGGATCCACGTTCATCCTTCGGCACGACAACGCGGCGCAATTGTTTCGCTTCGAGGGCGGCAAAGCCACGCGCGCGGCAAGCCTCGAGCACGGCGCCCGCGTGGACACCATCCTCTACAGTCCCGATGGGCAATTCATCGCGACGCGCGATCGCGAGGGTGTGGTGCGCGTGTGGGGGACGGTTGATGGAAGGCTCATCGGCGGCCCGATCAGTGGCGCGGCTCAAGACCTGCCGCCCCGCTTCGACTCCGCCTCAAGCATCCTGGCGATCCCGATGACCCACAGCGTGCAGCTTCTCGACCTGCGAAAGGCGCCCGGCGCGATCGTGTCGCTGACCGAAAGCAACGCCGCCCCATGGCGCACGGAGAAGCTCGAGGCGGTCGCGTTTGCGGCGGCCGGCCAGCGGTTGCTCACGCGCTCGCGAGGCGTCAGTCTCACCGTTCACGAAAAGGAAACCGGCCGCCAGATTGGCGGCCCGCTCGCCCGCGGCGACCGGATCGACGCGGCTGGACTCAGCGCGGATGCCAGGACGGTGGTGACGCTGGCCAGTGGCAAGGTCCGCGCCTGGGATCTCTCCGGCGGGCCGCAGCCCGCGGCCCGGCTGCTGGCGGCGGACCGCCACGTCCGGGCGACTGCCCTGAGTCCACTGGGCGACATGATAGCGGTCGCGACCGACGGCGGCGTGCAGCTTTGGGACGCGACCTTGCAGCGACGGCTGCGCGAGTTGCCGTCGGCGGGCGCGAAGGATATCGACGAGCTGAGGTTCAGCCCGCGCGGGTCGTACCTTGTGGCGGCCATACGATATCCCAAGCCTCTGCTGGTCCGCTGGGATCTCAGCGCCGCGGCGGTCCGCCCCAGCGCGCCACTTCTCGAGGGGCTGGGGGTGAATGCTTTTGAATTCTCCGACGATGGGCGGCTCCTCGTGGCAGCTCTCCACGGCGACGCCCGACAGGCGCGGGTCTGGAACCTTGCTTCCGCGGACCCCGTTGGCCTTCCGCTGGGCGTGGCGGAGCAGGCGGAATCAGCGCGATTCGATGCCGGCAGCGCGCGAGTGCTCGTCCAGACCGCGGAAGGCGTGCAGTGGTTCGATGTTGTCACCAGTCTCCCCCTCGGCGGCGTCTTCCCGATCCGGGGGCGCTGGGGCAACCTCGCGCTCAGCCCGGATGGGCGGAACATTCTTGCCTTCGGAAACCCGGCAATGAGCCCGGATGGACGGGGCATCTCCGCCTTCAGAGACCCGGCAATTCATGAGGTTGGACCCCCGTCCGGGGCCCGGGCCTCCGCGCAACTGCGGCGACTGGCCGGCATCGCCGCCGGGGGTGAGATCGATCCAGCCGGCGCGTTCGGAGCCATCTCCGCCGACGAAATACGTGCCGCCTCACTGGCCCAGCCCGGCGGACTGGCCAAGGATTTCGCGGACGAAATGTGCCGATGGTTTCTGGGCGATCGTCGCCAGCGCGGGGTCGGGCCGGGGTCGGTGTTGACGGTCGAGAAATTCATCGCTGAGCACGCCGATGCCGCGGAAAAAGACCGGGTGTGGGATTGCGCAATGGTCGAGCCGTGGCATCCGCGGGTGCTGGCTCTGAGCTGTGCCACTGCGCGAAACCCCTTCGTGGCCATGCTCCAGCGCTATAATATTGCCCAGTCCGGAGAATATGGCCCCGCGCGGTTGGACTTCGTGGCTGGCTGTGCGCTGGCGGCCGCGCCCGAGGACGGGCGGGTGCTCGCGTGGGTCGCCGAATTCAAACGCGCGAACGGTCTTCTCCAGGAAGCCCGCGCCCTCGCGGACCGGGCCATCGCCAGCGGCGTGCAAGACGCTTCCGCGTTGGCCTTGCGCGGCGCTCTCCGGGTGAGCTCAGGCGATCGTTCCGGCGGGATCGCGGACTTGCGGGCCGCGAGGGAACGCTCCCCCTTTGACCCGGAGATCCTCTGCCAGCTGGGCTTTCAACTGGTGGCCGCGGGCCAACGGCGGGCGGCCGTCGAACCCACCCTCCAGGCCATCCAGATCCGTCCGCCCGGCAACGAAGTTCTGCCCAAGTGTGCAATGACCTTCTGCCTCAGCGGCGAGTTGCCGATGGCGCTTGAAATCTGGCGTCAGCTTGCTTCCCGCGGGGCTCCGAGCCACTTCCTGCTCGTCTCGCAGGCGGTCGGCTTCTGGGAAATCGGCGACACCGAGCGCGCCCGCAAGCTCTTCGCCGCGGGGGAAAGACAGCGTCAGATCCAGGACGAGTCGGCCCTCGTCAATCTCCTCGTCGGCGCGGCGCCGAAATATCGAGCTGCGCTGGAGGCGCTGCGCAAGGCCGTTCCGGCCCGCTGATTCGAGCCATGCCGGCGACTTTCCAAACTGATCCCGGGTCAGGATTGGACGCCGACTTGTTTCTTCCAAGTGTCACACTTTCAGCAACTCTTTCGCCTCCGCGACGCCGGCTGCGGGACGCCCGTATTCGCTGGCGGTCACGCGGGCGAGCGCGCAGAGCTGGCGCCAGCGGAAGGCCGGGCGGGCCGCGGCAAATTCCTCGGTGACGGTGCGGAAGAATTTCTCGGCGTGCAAGGCGCCGTCCTCGCTGATGGCGTAGCGCCGCAGCAGATCGAAGACGCCGGCGGGCTCGTGGCCGAGCTGGCCGTAGCGCTGCACGACGCCGCTCGCCTGCGCTTGCAGATTGCCGCGGATCGCTTCGTCGAGCTCGCTGAGCAGGCCGGCGGGGTCCGCCGCCTTCGCGTTCGCCACGTGACGGGCGAGGGGCAGCGGTTCCCAATTCAGGAAGTCTCCGCCGCGATTGGTGCGGTCGAGCGCGGCCTGATACGCGCCGAGGATCAGGCAGGCGAAGGTGTTCCGCGCGCGCGCGACGCGGGCGAGATTGCGCCACGCACAGGCCGAGTCGCAGGCATGGACGCCGATCGAGTCGCCATGCACGCTGCCGAGCGGTTTGCCCGCCACTTCGTCGCGCGGCGTGCGGCCATGATCGCGCAGGATCAGTTGATTCGCGGCGAGCGAGATAGCTTCGCCGACGGCATCGGGCGCGATGCCCTCCGCGAGCGCGGCGGCGGCCGCGGCGGCGGCGACGGCGGGGGTCGAGCGGAAGATGGTGTCGCTGAGTTTCTCGACCCAGGCATCCTCCGCGGCGCGGGTGCCCGGCGTCGCGCCGAGCAGCTTGTGCTCATCGAGGAGGCGCGGCAGCAGTGCCTGCGGCTGGTCGGAGCCTTCGCGGCGCGACCAGTTTTCCGCCTTCACGCAATAGCGCACCGACTGCCGCAAGAGCGTCGTGGCGTTGTCCCGGCCGATGATCCCGAGCAGATCCCACGCGCGATAGGGCAGCACCACGCGATGCACCTCGGTGTCGTCTTCCACGGTGTGCAGCAGCGCGTCGAAGGCATCCTCCGGGGTGCCGGCCACCGCCGCAAACGCCGCGTCCGCGCGCGCCGCGTCCTTGCTGTGCACGGCCTCGCGCAGCCAGGCCGCCGCGTCCACCTCCGCCGGGCGCGCGGAGGCGGAGACCGGATGGAGCACCTCGTGCTGGGCGCCGCCGGATTCCTGGATCCGATTCGTGTTGCGATACAGCACCTTGAGGACCGGCAACGGCTGCTGCTCGCGCGGCAGTTCCTGCGCCATGTGAAAGCCCGGCGCGAGCGCCATCATGGTGTGAAAGCCGACGTAATCCTCGCCGCCGAAAGTCCGCGCATTGGCCAGCGCGCCGGCCGCGACGAGCTGCCGCAGTTCGACCCCGGCCCGCAGTTTTTCCACGAGCACCGGCACGAGTTTCGCGGCGGGCGTGTCCTGCATCAGCCGCACGAGCGGTTCGAGCGCGCCGAATTCGAGCCGCGTCTCCTCGGCCTGCGCGGACGCGAGGCCCAGCTCGGAAGCCAGCCCGCAGCCGACCGAGGCGGTGATCATTCCTCGTCCGACGTCGGCCAGAAATTCGCGCCGGGATTGTGAACGTTTCAGCATTTTCATGAGCGTGATCTTCAGTGGAGGGTTGGAGCACGATCTGTCGCGCAAGGCAGAAGGGCAGGGGAAACGGTAGGCTCCGCGGTGCGCGTGGCAATGGGAACAATTTGGAGGGTGCGCCCGCAGGAGGGAGCAGCGTGTCGGCTTGTTCGTGGCGGGCTGATGCACTAACGATCTTTCCAGAGCGAGCGCGACTATGACGCGCGCCATCAATCCTGGATCCCTCCCATGAATATCCTTCCGCACGCAGTTCGCAGCGCACTGCTGCTCATGTGGCTTGCCTCAAGCACTCAGGCGAAGTTCAAATCGCCGGAGTTGGTACCCGTGGATCGGCTGGTCAAGAACGCGGAATCCTACCTCGCGAAGAACCCGGACGACGCTGATGCTCATTACACCCTCGCGCGAATTCACTACCTCGCCTTCTCGCTCAAGCGCGACCAGGCACCGGCCTTCCTCCGCGGCGAAGATGAGGGAGGCAAGCCCCGTGTCGCACCGCAGTGGATGCTCGGCTGGGTCCGATCGGGTGAAGCCAAGGCGGCCCCGCTGTCGAGCGAGGAACTCATCGATCACGCCACCAAGGCGCTGCGGAGCTTCCATGAAGCGCTGCGCCTCGAGGCGACAAATGGCCTCTACCAACTCGGCCTTGCGTCGCTCCTGGAAGAGCTTTCGCTCTGGGGAGCGAAAGCAAAGCAAGGCAAACTTCCTGCCGAGGTGCGTGGGATCACGGTGAAAGACTACCGCGATGCCTACGCGAAGGCTTTTGCGTTGGCGATGGCGGAGGACTCAAAGCTGAGTGTCATGCCTCTGCCAGGCGTTGGAAGTATCACCTCTTACGAAGCAGCAGCGGCTCTGATTCGTCTGGCGATGAGTACCCAAAACCAAATGTCCGACCGGGAAAAGCGAGAGCTCCAACGGGCCGAGGAAGCGATGGCGCAATTTCAAAAACTGCCCATGGGAGCGATCACGCCCCTGGTGTTTTCGTTCCAACCGGCCGCGCACCTCGGCGACCTCCTGGCGCCGGAAACGGTTGTGAACTTCGACCTGCGCGGCTACGGAGCGCGGGAGTGCTGGCCGTGGGTGAAGCCGAAGCTGGGGTTCCTGGTCTGGGATCCGTTGCAGACGGGATCGATCGATTCCGCGCGGCAGTTGTTCGGCGGCTACACTTTTCAGATCTTTTGGAAAACGGGTTACGACGCCTTGAGCGCCCTCGATGATAACGCGGATGGCGTTCTCTCCGGCCCGGAGCTGGACGGGATCAGCGTCTGGTTTGACCGAAATAGCGACGGCCATTCCACGGGCGAAGAAGTGACGCCGCTGCGGGAACTCGGGGTGATGTCGCTCGCGGCCCGCGCAGAATCGTGCGACGGCGCTCATCCGACCAACGCGCGCGGCCTGACGTTGCGGGATGGCCGCCTGTTGCGGACCTGGGACTGGATCGTTGCGCCCTCTTACCGGGCGATCGGCTCCGCCGTTTCGGAATCGGCTTTCCCTCTGGCGAGTCAAGAAGTCCGATGAAAATCTTCGCGCTGCTCCTCGTCCTGGTCGCCGCCGCCACCTCGCAGGCGGAGAACTGGCCGCAATTTCGCGGGCCGGCTGGCCTGGGAACCTGCGCCGAGCGCGATCTGCCGCTCACCTGGAATGCGAAGACCGGCGATAACATCGCGTGGCGCGCGCCGCTGCCGAAAAGCGATAATCCGTATTCGTCGCCGATCGTGTGGGGCGAGCGCGTCTTCGTGACCTGCGTCACGAATGAGCCGCTTGCGCATCACGTGCTCTGCTTCGCGACGGCGGACGGCCAGCCGCTTTGGGACGCGACGGTCGAGCCTGGACCGTTGATGCTCCGGGACCTCCGGGGCGGATACGGCGCCCCGACGCCTTGCACGGACGGCCAGCGCGTCTATGCCGTCTTCGGCTCGGCGGTGATCGCGGCGTTCGATTTCGACGGGAAGCCCGTGTGGAGAAAGACGCTCGCGAATATCGCGTTCGACGTCGCGCTCGGCAGCAGCCCGATTCTTTTTGGCGACACCGTCATCCTTGACTGCGACCAGACCGGCAGGACTTCGAGCATTGTCGCGTTCGACAAAACCACCGGCGAAATCCGCTGGGAGGCGCAGCGCCCGGAGACCGGCTTCGCGCACAGCACGCCGGTGATCGTCGAGGTTGCGGGCCGCCCGCTGATGCTGGTCAGCGCGTCGAAAGCGCTTCAGGGCGTCGATCCCGCGAATGGGAAGATCCTCTGGTGGTGCACCGCGCAAGGCGACGCCTCGTCGCCGGCCTTTGGCGGCGGGTGGGTTTTTAGCGATAGCGGACGCGGTGGAAAACCCGTGTGCGTCGATCCGACCGGCGCGGGCGACGTGACGAAGACGCACCTGCAATGGACGTTCCCGCAAATCCCCGAGGGCCTGTCGTCGGCAATCATCGTGGGCGAGCACGTGTGGCGGACGCACAATCCCGAGATGCTTAAATGCATCCGGCTCGCGGATGGCGCGCTCGCCTTCACCGAGCGATTGCCCGGCGTCTCAACCTGGGCCAGCCCGTTCGCCACGCCCGATGGACGAATCTATTTCGCGAGCGCTGGAAAAAGCTTCGTGCTGCGTTCCGGAGAAAAACTCGAAGTGCTCGCGACGAATGAAATCGGCGAGGAAGGCCGCGCCAGTGCCGCCGTCAGCGGCGGGAAAATCTTCCTGCGCGGCGACAAAAACCTGTATTGCATCGGCCGGAAATGAAGCCGCTCGTCCTTTCTGTCGCTTCGGTCCTTTTCGTCAGCGCGACGCTCGCCGGCGATTGGATGAACATCTCCGATCCCGTGACCGCACAAGTGAAGCCCGGCTACGCTGGGCCGACCGCCGGAGTCGTCGTCGACCGCGCGAGCGGCGACGTGTTCATGGTCGTCAACGATCAGGGCCTGTGGCGCAGCGGCGATCACGGCGCGTCATTCGCGCGCTGCGACGGCGGCGCGGTCGGCGGGCGGTGCGAAACGGGCTGGGCGCTTCAGGCCGATCCGGCGGGAAAGCGGCTCGCGTGTTTCATGATCTACGGCGGCAGCGCGATGACAACCGACGGCGGTGCGACGTGGGTGAAATGGAAAACGTCGCATCTCGATTTCGGTGCGGTGGACTGGGCGGACACCGGCCGGCGATTGCTCGCGCTGCGCCACGAGAGCGGCGGGATGCTCACCACCAGCGACGACTCTGGCGCGACCTGGCGCGATCTCGAGAAGGGTTTCAGCGGCTGCGGCCTGCTCGATCGCGCCACGTTCGTCGCCACGAAGGAAAAGGAGCCCGGCATCTTTCGCAGCAGCGACTCGGGCGCGACGTGGGCGAAAATATCCGACGAAAAGCCGGGCGCCGGCGTGCCCGTTGTCTTCGACGGTGCGGCGTATTGGCCGACGGGCAAATCGGTGATAGTGAGTCGCGACCAAGGCGCGACCTGGACCGCGCTCGGCCCACCCGTGGACGCGAGTCATGGCCCCTTTTTCGACACCGCGCGGCACTTCGTCGTCGCGGGCAAGAGCGGCTTCTCCGAAACCAAAGACGGCGGTCAGACCTGGCAGCCCGCCGCGCCGCTGCCCGCCGGATTCGGCACCAACCGCGTCGGCCCGAACTACTCGTGGGATCCGCTCGCGGACATCTTCTACGCGTCCACGATGACCAAACCGACCTTCAAGTTGGAACGGTCGAGGTAAGGGCGCGATGGTGCCGTTGTGGAGTTCCTCCTCGCGGAAATTGCGGTCCAAAGGCCCCGGACAAGCCAGCCCAGGGCAAGCGAGGAACGAGCGCCGCCCTGGGTTTGCGGCAAAAGGAGTCGCGAGCCTCATCGAGGCGAAACAACTGCCGGCCTCGCAAGAGTCGTCGCGCCCCGTTGGGGCTGGACCCTCTGTTTTCAGGAGACCCAGGGCGGCGCTCGTTCCTCGCTATGCCCTGGGCTGGCTTGCTGCAGGCCTTTGGCCTGTTGTCGCGCGGCACTATTCCAATCACCTCCCAAGTACGGCCGCTCACCCCTTTCGGTGCTCTGACCTCATGGCCTCTCTCTCATTCGTACCGGAGTGATTCGATCGGGTCGAGATTCGCTGCCTTGTAGGCGGGATAGCTGCCGAAGACGATGCCGATGAGCGAGCAAATCACGAGGCCGATGATGGCCCAATCGACGGGGAAAGCCGGCGGGAGCTTGAGCAGATAGATGGCGAGCGCGTTTGCCCCGGCCATGCCGAGAACGACGCCGAGCAGTCCGCCGATCTCGCAGAGCACCACGGCTTCGATGATGAATTGCGTCATGATGTTGCGCTTCTTCGCGCCGATCGCGCGGCGGATGCCGATCTCGCGGGTGCGCTCGGTCACGGAGACGAGCATGATGTTCATGATGCCGACCCCGGCGGCGAGGAGCGCGATGGAGCTGACCAGCGAGAGGCCGGTGCGGACCGCGAAGGTCATCGTCTCGAATTGTTTGATCATCGAATCGCTGGAGAGAATCTCGAAGTCATCCTCCTGGCCGGGCGCCACCTTGCGGATGGCGCGGAGAAGGCCGCGCGCCTGCTCCATGGCGTCGCCGACCGACGCGGGATCCCGCGCCTGCACGAGAATCTCGGTGTCGCGCCAGCGGCCGTAGCGGTTGAGTCCGGTGGTGAGCGGAATCGCGGCCACGCCGCCCGCGTCGGCGTCCGCACCGGCGCGTTCGAAGAGACCGACGACGGTGTAGTTGATGGAGGCAATCTTGATCCGTTTGCCGAGCGCCGAGCCGCGCGGGAACAGCGTCCTGGCCACCTCGACGCTGAGCACGCAGACCTCGCGCGCTGAATCCAGGTCGGAATCGAGGAGCGCGCGCCCGTCGGTGATCGACCAGTTGGAGATCTGGAAAGCGCCCGGCGTGACGCCTTCGATGGACACATTGGGCGGCGTCCTGGCGTAGCGCGAAGTGACGTCGCTCGTCTCGAAGCCCGAGTGCAGGCCGACATACGGGGCGAAAGCCGCCTTCTCCTTGAACCGCGTCGCTTGCGCATAGGTGATCGTCTTGCGGCGCAGCAATTTCATGTAGCCCTCGGGGCCGCTGAAGTAGGCGCCCGGCATTTTCTGCAGCACGAAACTCTTGCTGCCGAGCTGCCCGAGGTTCTGCTCGATGTTGTTCTTCATCGCGCGCATCGCGGTCATGACCAGGATGATCGAGAAGACGCCCACGAGGACGCCGAGCAGGGTGAGCGCGGAACGAAGTTTGTGCGCCGCGAGGGCGCTCGTCGCCATGCGAAAACTTTCCCCCAGCTCGGCGAGCAGGCGGTTCATGGCTTACTCATTTCTCAACGCCTCGACCGGGCTCAGGCGCGCCGCACGCCAGGCCGGGAGGAAGCCGGAGACCAGGCCGGTGGCGATCGCGACGACCAGCGCGAGGAGCACCACGGAAGGCGAGAGCGCCACGCGCGGGAGGTAGTGCCGCGCGACCTCGACCATCCCGCGGGCGATGACCAGCGCGATCCCGGCGCCGATCAGGCAAATGCTCGCCGCCTCGATCAGAAACTGAAGCAGGATCGTCCGGCGTTTCGCGCCGATCGCTTTGCGGATGCCGATCTCGTGGGTCCGTTCGGCCACGGAGACAAACATGATATTCATGATCCCGATGCCGCCCACAAAGAGCGACAGCCCCGTGATGAAGAACCCCGCGGTGGCGATCACTCCGGACACTTTCTTGAACTGAGTGAGGAGTTGCTCCTGCTGATTGATGGCGAAGTCGTCGTCCTGCCCCGGCGGCACCTTGCGGATTTTGCGCAGCAAGCCGCGCAATTCCTCGCGCGCCGACTCGATCTGCGTGGGATTGCCGACTTTCACCTGGATGGTGCAGCTCGGATCCCAGCGGAAACCGCGGAACATTTTTCCGATCGGGATGATCACCTGATTATCGAGACTCATTTTCCCGAGCACGCTGCCGCGCTTCTCGAGCACGCCAATGACTTCGAGCGACTCGTTGCCCGCGCGGATTCTCTGACCGAGCGGCGACTCGTTGAGAAACAGCTTTTCCGCTACCTCGGAGCCGATGACGCAGAGGTCGCGGTTCGCGTTGGCTTCCGCCTTGGTCATGAATCGTCCGGCGGTCAGCAGCACCCCGCCGGTGACGAGAAACTGCTCGTTCGTGCCGATGATCATGACCAGGCCGGAGCTGCGGTTCTTGAAGCGGACCGACTCGGTCGGATGCATCACCGTCGGTGAAACGCCTTTGGCCATGCTCATCGCTTGCTCGACGGCCCGCACCTGCGCGCGCGTGATCTTGCCGCGCTTGGCGACCGCTTCCCATTTCGTGCTCGAGTCGATGAACCACTCCCGTTGGTCCACATAGAGCACGTCGGTGCCGATGAAGGAGATCGCGTCCCGAAAGGCGCCGTTCAGCCCTTCCATGGCGGTCGCCATCAAGGTGACGGTGACAATGCCGATGACGATGCCGAGGGTGGTCAGGACGGAGCGCAGCAGGTTGCCGCGAATCGCCTCCCAGGAAATGCGCGTGCCTTCCGTGATTTCAGAAAGGAGGTTCATGCGGCGGGAGGCACGACCGCTGCGTAGCCCGCGGCGCAGCGTGGGGCAATTTCAAAGACGGGCGCTTGCTTGATTGCTTGAGGGCCGGCCCGATTCGCGTAACCTCGGGGTATGATCGTCGAACGTCTTCCGGAAGTTCTGGCGCTGCCGACCGAGGAAAAGGAAATCCTCGCGGAGGAACTCTTGAATCAGGTGGTCCTCGAAAAGGAGAAGGACCCCGTGTTGCTGGAACTGCTCAGGCGGCGGCTCGGCGAACACGAAGCGGAGCCGGATGGCGGAATCCGGTGGGAGGTATTGCGTGATCGGCTGCTGAATCGCCGGCATGCCTGAGATCATCTGGAAGCGGGGCGCCGAAGCGGATCTCCTCATGGTGCATGCGAATCTCGAGGACGTGCGGAGCGGGTTGGGAGATCGCTTCGCGCTGCAGCTCGATGCGGTTTTGGACGATCTGCGGAATCAGCGGGCAATTGCGCCAAATTACGGGCCACCCATGCAGAGGCTTGTCATCGGCAACACGGGATACGGAGTTTTCCATACCATGGAGAATCGCCGGATCATCATCCACGCGCTCGTTCACCTGAGCCATAATCCCGCAAGTATTCGGGTGAAAATGCGGCGGCTGCTCGGCTGGCCATGAAAGTGCAGCGCTTCCGGGTGATGGCTGGAGACGGCCAGCAGGTGCGAGGCGGCCCGGTCCGTTCGGCGCCCGTTATTTGCCGCCACTTTCCAGCGCTTTGAGCGCCTGGTCGAGCAGGGCGTTGGCCGGTTCGATCTGCCCCGAGCGCATCAGCGGTTCGAATTGCTGCATCATTTGCCCAATGGGCGTCGGATCGCGGCCTTCGCTTTGCCATCTGGCGACGCCGGCTTTGAAGCGATCCACTTTCGCGAGGAACTCGGGCGAAGGCTGTGGGCCGGGACTCTTCGCGCGCAGTTCCGTGAGCTTCGTGCGCTGGTCCTCGGTGAGCTGGCCGCGAATGGCGAACATCAGGGAGAACTGCGCGCGTTGGAGTTCGCGTTGGCGATCCTGGAGTTTGTCGAATTGCGCGAGCACGTCGGCTTCCGTGGATCCGGGCTGGGCGAGCAATTTGCCGAGCGTGTCGGCTTCCTGCCGGAGCGCCTGGGCCATGCCGCTGAAGCGCTCCTGAACTTTTTCCGCGGTGTCGCGCAGAGCCTGACGCTGTCCGTCGGTGAGGTGGATGGCGTCAGCGTTGGCCATGATCAAGTCCGGGGGAAAAAGGTTTCTGCCGATCGGATCGACCGGCGATTGGGCGTGGAGCACTGCGGCGGTGAGCGCGGCGATGGCGATGAGGAGAGGACGTGGATTCATGGGGTGGGCGATTTGGTAGTAGAACGGGAAACGTTTTGGCAGCGCACAGCGATGGGTCGGTCGGAGCGCGCTATTCGGGGGAGGAGCACGGCTCTGCGCCACGGGTGATACGTGGCGCGATGGTGGGCGGATATTCTTCACTCTCGTTGCCCGGTTGAGGATTTGGCAACGACGGTTTTGCGCCGAAACGCGACCAGTTCCTCGCCGGAAATCCGTTGGTCACATGTTCACTCCTTCCCATTCGGGTGGGCCAGGAGCCACTGGAGGGCGGCTTTCACTCCGGGGTCGCGCTGGGTCTCGATCCACTTCTTCATCTGCTCCGGCTGGCAGATCGCCCACTTCCGCAGGCAGCCATAGGTGCGGTCGTCCATGCAGCCATCTTCGGGATCCTCGTTTCCCGTCCACTCTCGAAGGAAGTGCTCCCGGGTCGTCGGAAAATAATTACTCACCCGCCACTTCGACTTCTGCAGCCAGTCCACGCCGTAAGCAGCGGCCTCGCCGACATCAATGTCGCCGAAGTGCTCCATAATCATATAGGCGTATTGATCGCGCACGGGCGTAGCGATTCGCCGGATGGCGTCGAGAGCTTTGCGGCGGGGTGAGGAGGTCGAATGGACGGTCTCGTCGGCGCAGACGCTGTAGCAGAGCGGCCCGTATTGAGACAAAGCGGTTTGCAGCGCCGTCAGGGGATCTTCGCGAGCCCACCCGGCGATCAACTCCTCCAACTCAGTCCATTCGCCGCCGTCGATATACTTGCCGGGCTTCTTGACCGCGTGGAGCAGGCTCGAACGGTCCTTTTTGTTCACAAAGGCGATGAGGCCACGGCCAGCGTAGTCCTTGAGCGCCTCGGGCTCGTGACGCCTAAACCAGGCGAGCGCGGCTCGCGCATCGACTTTCGCCCAGGCGCGCACCGCCTCTTCGCTCTGCCATTCCGCGTGGCGCATGATCTCCGGCGCGGCTTTCGGGTCTTCCGCAATCCAGCGCCGCAACCCCCAGGTCACCGCGCCCCAATTCTTCCGCTCCGCGGCAACTTTCAGCATGGCGGGCAACGCTGCGAGCGGCGCTTCCATGATCTCCCGCACGCGGGCATAGCTTTCTTCATCCTTAACGGTGTCGGTGGACGGGGGAGAAGGCGGGTTTGGGACGAGATAGTACTCGGGAAACCTCGCGCGAAAGTGCGTCAGGAAGTCTTCACGCAGATCCGTCTTCTTGGTTTCGGGAATGCGCGCGCGATCGAGCCCGGCCAGGAAACCTAGAAGCTGCCGCGGCTCCGGCCAAAACGGCGATGCCTGGAAGGCATCGATGTCCTTTGGAGGGATGAATTTCTCCGCCCATTCATCGATGAAGTGATCGCCCTCGACCGCGATTTCAAAAAGGGGCCGCGTCACCGTCCAGGCGGCCACGGGGTCCAGCTCCGCCCATCGCTCCAACAACGGCTCGAGATAGTTCGAAACCTGCGTTTTCTCAAATCGCCCGAGCGCCGCATAGACACTTGGGAAGTCGCGTGCCGGCAGTTCGGCGAGGAAACCGGCGATGAGCGAATGCTGCGCCGCCCAACTCGGCTCTTCGAGCATGGCTTTGAACGCCGCCTCGACGCGCTGGCCGTCTTCCGGACCGCTGGCTGAAACTGCCTGCGCGCCGCACCGAGAGAGGGGTGCAACGGCGAGATACGCGCTGAGGATGATCCGGGGCAGGGGACGCACCAAGGCGCGGAAGTCGCAGCGACGCTCTGTCGAGGGAGACCTGGCCTTCTGCCGGAGCGCATCAGGCTCGATGGTGGCCGGGGAGGTCATGCGGTGTTCCCGACCGGCTCGTCACTCGCCACCAGCCCGTCGCGAATGCGGATGATGCGCTGGGCATGCCGCGCAACCTGTTCCTCGTGGGTGACGACGATGAGGGTGTTGCCTTTGTCCGCAAGGGTTTGGAAAAGTTCGAGGATCTCCTCACCGGTGCGGGTGTCGAGATTGCCGGTGGGTTCGTCGGCGAGCAGGATCGAAGGCTTGTTCACGAGCGCGCGGGCCACGGCGACGCGCTGGCGCTGGCCGCCGGAGAGTTCGTTGGGCCGGTGGGTAACGCGATCGGCAAGCCCGACATCGTGGAGCGCGGCGAGCGCCACTTCGCGGCGTTCGTCGAGGCCCATCCCGGCGTAGATCAACGGCAGTTCGACGTTTCGCAAGGCGGTCGATCGCGCGAGAAGATTGAAGGTTTGAAAGACAAAGCCGATCTCGCGGTTGCGGATCTCGGCGAGTTCGTTGTCGTCCATTTCACCAACGCGGTGGCCATTCAATTCGTAGGTGCCCGAAGACGGTGTATCGAGGCAGCCGAGGAGGTTCATCAACGTCGATTTTCCCGACCCGGACGGCCCCATGATGGCGACGTACTCGCCCCGCGCGATCGTGAGGGAAACACCGCGCAGCGCATGCACGGTCTGGCTGCCCATGTCGTAATGGCGGCAGATGGAGTCGAGGCGGATGAGGCTCATTGGGGAAGGAACGGAAGGAACACCCAACACCCAACACCCAACATCCAATAAAGAAGAAGCTGCCGCGCAGGCTCACCATTGGGTGTTGGATGTTGGATGTTGGATGTTAGTCCTCGCTCATTTCGCGTCCCTATCTGTTTTCGCAACGTCCGCGCCGATTTTCACCTTCTTCCCATCTTCGAGATCCTTGCTGATCGCCTTGTATCCGCCCGAGACGATCTTTTGACCGTCGATCAGACCGGAGACGATCTCGAAGAAGTCACTGTCGCTGATCCCTGTCCTCACCGGCACCATTTTCACGTGGTCGCCCTCCAGGGCGAAGACCACCTCGACGGGTTTCACCGGCTCGGGCGCCTTGCCTTCGCGTGGCGTGGCGCTCGCGGCACCGGGTTTCGTTTTCTCCTCAGCCGCCCCGCCGATCGGGAGCCGTGTGGTGACGCTTTGGATCGGCACTGCGAGCACGCCGGTGCGGGAGCGTGTTTCGATTTCCGCCGTGACCGACATGCCGGGGCGAAACGCCTCCTTGTCCGTGATGCGGATCTTTACCTCAAACTTCGGCGCCTCCTGCGACTGGCTGCTGCCCGTTGTCTGGGTCTGACCCGAGCCTTTCGCGGCGTTCGCGATCGCGGTCACCGCTCCCTTGAACTTGCGATCCTTGAAAGCATCCACCTCGAGGCGTGCGTTCTGCCCCGCCTGGATCAGCACGATGTCGATCTCGCCGATGTCCACGCGCGCTTCCATTTCGTCGAGCTTCGCGATCGTCATCATCTCGGTGCCCATGTTGAAAGACGTGCCCAGGACCCGCTCGCCGAGTTGCGATTTCAACTTCGTGACCGTGCCATCGATCGGTGAGGTGATCGTCGTCTTGGTCAGATCGTCGATCGCTTTATCGAGCGCAAAGCGCGCCTGATCCGCTTGATGAATCGAATTGGCGACGCGCAGCTTGGCGACGTCGTAGGTGGTTTTGAATTCCATGAACACGCTCGGGGAGATGAGCTTGTTCTTCATCAGTTCTTCGTTCTGCCGGAACTGCGACTCCGCTTTCTCCAACTCGGCCTCCGCCTGGCTGCGGCTGCCGAGGGCGAATTTGTAGTTGGCTTCCGCCGAATTGCGACCCGCCTGATAATTGTCGGGCTTGATCTGGAGCAGCAGGTCGCCCTTCTTCACCAACTGGCCTTCGACCACGGGCAGTTCCACGATCTCGCCGGCCACCTCGGGGCTGATCATCACCTGCGTCACGGGCTGGATTCGGCCATTCGCGACGACCGTCTCGGTCAGGTCGCGCCGGGTGGCTTGCTCGACCTGCACGTTGATCACCTCGTCCGTCTTGCGGAAAAGCCGAAACGCGACACCGCCGCCGATTGCGAGCACCAGAAGAAGCAGCCCGATCAGTTTCTTGCGGGAGCGTTTTTTGGTCTTCTTCATGCGATCGGGAGGCGCCGTTCAAACAGAGCGCGCCGCGAGTCTCGACTTACCTTTTTGCTGACCGCGACGGCGGTCGCGCGGCGTTGGCTCATCCGGAGGCGGGTCACCGTTTCACCAGGGCGTGAAGCGCAGGCCGAAGAGCGACAGCACGCTGAGGACGAGAATCCCGATCGCCGGCGGGAAGAACGGATCGTAGTGATCGGCGACCTGCGGCTTCTTCTCGAGCACCACGACTTTTTTCATCTCGTCGATGCGCTGGAAGACGGCCTGGAGGGCCTCGGGGGTGGCGGCGTTGAAGACTTCGCCGCCGGTCGCGCGGACGATGCCGATGAGCGACGGCTGGATCGGCTCCTCGGTGAGCAGGATGCCGAAGAGGGTGATGTTTTCGGCCTGGAGCCGCGCGATGATTTGCTGGTCATTCGGCGGCAGAATGTCGGGGCTTTCGCCGTCGGTCAGCATGATGATCATGCGGTCGCCGGTGGGGCGTTCGGCGAGGACTTCGGTTGTGCCGAGGAGCGCCTTGCCGATGAAGGTGTAACCCCAGAGCGCGTCGGGGAGGCCGTGGCGTCCCATCGACGGCGGATCGAGGTGCGGATTGTCCGGCTGGATGAAAGGCCGCGCGAGCAGGATGGATTGCGTGTCGAGCGTGAGCGGAACCCAGTGGATGAAGTGGCGGGAGAAAATGCTGAGTCCGAAGGCGTCGCCCTTGCGGTAGTCGATGAACTTCGCGATCGCATCCATGGCCGAATCAAAGCGCCGGTGGCGTCCTTCCGACTGCGACCCATGCGCCTCGGCCATGCTGCCGGAGGTATCGAGGAGGAATTGGACGTTGTTCAGCTTCCGTTCGACTTCCGGAGGCTTGAAGCTGACCGGGTGCGCGAGGAAAAGAATGGCCAGCGCGAGCAGCGCGGCCGGCAGGCAATTGGCGCACAGGACGAGGAATCGGAGCACGAGGCCGCGCCGCTGTGGGCCGTGATCGAAGGGCAACGCGATCGGCTGGCCGCGCCGGACCCATTCCCAAAAGGCGAGGATCACCGGGAGCGCAAGCAGGCCGAGCCATTGGGGGTGGAGGAAGATCATATGGGGAAGAACCGTCGCTCGACATTCCAATGTCGAGTTTTCAGAGATGAAAAACTCGGCCCGGTCGCGATATCGCGAGCTGTTTTCCGCCCTCGTTCCCAAACTCTGTTTGGGAACGCGATGGCGGGCGAAACTCTGTTTCGGTAGCGGGACGCCGCTAATGTGCGGACGCGCTTACGGGGCAACGGAGTTGCGGGGACACGTGCGTTCCCAAACGGAGTTTTGGAACGAGGGCGGTGGAGAGGCGGCACGGAACCGTAGCTCGACATTCCAATGTCGAGTTTCAGAGATGAAACACTGGCCCCGCTCGCGACATCGCAGGATCGAGCTGTTTTTGCTCTTATATCTGATCCCTGATTACTGATGACTGATGCGTGGGTCTTCACGGAGGGTGTAGGGCGTAATGACCGCTGCGATCTCCTCGCGTCCAACTTTCGACGCCGGACGATGCAGCCAGTCCTGCAACTGGCGCAGCGGGTTGCCGGTTTTTTCACTGCGGCTGATGGCGTCGAGGGCGGCGCTCATTGGCACGTTCTCGAGGGCCAGTTCCTCGCGCCAGCGGCGGAGCAGGACCATTTCCATTTTCGCCTTCGCTGCGGCGTCGAGCGTGCCGGCTTCGAGCTGGGCGAGAAAGGCGCGCAGCATCTCGGCCAGCGTCGGCTCGGGTGGCGCGGCGGCGGCAGGCCGCGGTGGTTTGGCGCGCCCGTAGAAGATGAGCAGGAGCAGCCAGACGATCCAGAATGCGGCCAGCCCGGCGAGCGTGGCGTAGTAATGCCCGCCCACATCCACCCTGACTTCCTCGGTCTCCTGAATCCGCGTATCGAGATTCTTGGAAAGCTTCGGATCGCCGTTGAACTTGAACGAAGGCAAGCCATTGAGGCTGCTGCCATCGTCCGCGGTGAGGTAATCTTTGAGATCAAAGGTGCCGGCGCGATTGACGATGTAGCGCACATCGTAGATGCGCTTGCCGGGTTGCTCGATCACCCTGGCGATGCGCACATTGACCGCCACGCCCCATTTGTAAGGCGTCACCGCGACGGGCGGACCGCTGTAGGTCACGATCGCCGCCTGCTCGACGCCGAGTGGCACGTTGAGCGAGTCCGGGCTCTTTGGAGGACGGAAAAAGAAAAACCAGACCGCCAGCGCCACGACGGCCGCCGCGAGCAGCCCGCCTTTTCTGATCCATTCAAATTGTGGCGCCGCCGTGCTCATCGTCCGGCGCTCCCGCCGAAGCCGCGGCGTTTCAGAAAATGGCGCAGCTTGCCGAGGATCGGTTCGTCGGTCGGCAGGAAAAGATAGTCGATGCCGAAACGGGTGAGCTCGCTCTTCCAGCCCTCCGCATCGACAAACGCCCGGCGCCCATGGCCCACGAAGGCCCGGCCCGACTCGGCCTCGACGCCGCGGAAAAGGCCCGCCCCTTTCACCCGCAATTCCGCCGGGTCCTGGAGGTGCAGCACGATGCAGTCATGCTCCTGCGCGAGGACCTGCAGCGCGGGAAAGGCCTCGGGATCGTGCAGATCGCTCAGCACGATGACCATGGTGCGCCGCTTCAGCGACGGCGCCACTTCGCGCGCCCGCTCCGCCAGCGAGGTGTCTTCGAGGAAGTCGTGGTGGCGGAGCTGGTGCGACCATTCGAGCGCGACGTTGCGCGAGAGCGTGGGGCGCACGTGCAGCTCGCGCGCGCCGCAGCCGAGCAGGCCGACCGGCGTCATGTTCGCCTGCGCCGCGAGCGCGATGCCCGTGGCAATCCGCACCGCCCACGCGTATTTGCTCAGGACTTGCGAGCTGATGCACATCGACGCCGAGGTATCGAGCAGCAGGTAGAGCGGGATTTGTTTCGGCTCCTGAAACTCCTTGATGAAAAGCTTCCCGACCCGCGCCGAGACCTTCCAATCGATGAACTTCACCGGGTCGCCCGGCACGTAGAGCCGCGACTGCGCATACTCCAGCCCGGCCCCGTGAAAGACCGACTCCTCCTGCCCGAAGTTCAGGCTGTTGGCGAGGTGCTTCACCGTGACCTCGAACTGCCGCGCATCGACGGGGTCCTGGTTAAGTCTTACTTGTCGGCGCATGGGCGTTAACCGTTAGCGAACCCGAAGCGGTTGCACTTCAAAGGTCAGTCTAGGTATTTCGGACGAATTGGAGAAAGGTGCGAACGGCATCTGCGAGTTTGTCTCTGCTGGTTCGTGTGGCATCGCTCGCGATGGCTTCGGGCGTCATGCGGCTAAGGTTGCTGTCGAGGCGGTCAAACTCTGCCAAGTCTTTGAAGTCACCCCGAACTTTGGCGGCTTCGCTGCGGAACAGTGCTGCCGCCTGTCCGAAGTAAAGGTTGGGCGTGTCCTCGGCTCTGGTTCGTTCTGCTGCCTGCTCCCACTGCAAAAGGAACGCCTCGAACTGCCGCTTGCGTTCGTCGCGGGCGTTCCTGTCAGCGTGGTCTCTGGCTGCTTGGTCGCGTCTAGATGTGAATACATGACTAAGCCAGCCAGCCCCGAATCCGACCACTAGCGCAACGGAGGCAGTAATTACTGCTGGTATGTAGTCTGGCATGTTATGCTGGCGTGTGTTGGCTTCGTCTTCAGTTACGACGCCCGTGCTAGTTACAAGGCGGCATCATGGGGCGCATATCCAATCTTCTTGGCGAGGGCGAGTGAAATACTGCCGAGCGAACGTCGCAAGCCTAGCCAGCTCAGAAGCACTTGAAACGGTGCAGTGACAAAGGAGGCAATCAAAGGCCAAAGCACGGCGAACGAAGCATCGCCATACCTACCATGCACAAAAAGGAAAATGCTGCTACCGAGTGCTGCTGGCCACATAAGCCATCGGACGCTCAAGCAAGAAACCTCGGATAAGAAGAGGCTGACGAACGAGTGCTGAAGAAACTGCCAGACCGCATCTACGCAGAGGACACCGATCAAAGCAACGTGCCACGGAAAGAAAATCAGCAGCACCGGAAGAATTGGCTGCGATATGAATGTCGGCCAAGCCGACCATTCAAGCGCGCGGAGGTGTATCCAACGCTCTATCTCCTCAGGTGTGTATGTGCTGTAATCTTGTAACATTGGATAACGAGCGACTCCTAACTAGATGTAGGCACAATTCTTCGTATCTTAAGCGACTTAGCAGTGGGCGGTGTTCCATCTATCAACCCAGGGTTGCGAGGCACGAGCTACCCTGGGAACCAGTCCAGCCCTCCGACCAACCCCAACGGGGTTGCATCCGCACGCTCGCTCCGGGTGATGCAACCCCGCTGGGGTTGGAGACATTTGTTTTCCAAAATCCCAGGGTGGTCGCTCCTGCGTCGCGCCACTTCTCGCCCAGCCTCCAACCTCCCTATCCTTCACCGCCCCCTCGCTGGGCTGGAGGATGGAACGCCGTTGGCGTTCAGGCGACCTGCGAAGTCTCCTCGGAAAGTGCACGACACAAAAAGTGCTCATTGGTGCTTCAGGAACTCTTCGAGCGTCATGCCGATGTCTTTAATGATTTGGCGCAGAAGCACCGGAGAAACATCTCGTCCTTGATGGTTCGGAACGGTCGTCCCGCGACCGTCCGCATGCCGATATTGCATGTGAGAGCCTCGCTGCCGGACAAGCGCAAAGCCCAACGACTCGAGAATGCGACTGATCTCGCGGGGTTTGAGGACCGGCGGCTTGGGCATCGCTACGCGGCGACCGTGATACTCTGGGTGCCGACGAACTCAGCCTCCAGATCTGGGTCGCCATCTTCCAGGAGCATCTCAATGACCTCACGCAGATTGCGTTGCAGTTCGTCGAGCGACTCGCCCTGTGAATGAGCGCCGGGAAATCCTGGGACATACCCGACGTAAAGACCTGTGTCCGGGCAACGCTCAATGACGGCGGTGAATGCTTTCATGGCTGGGACATTAGAGCATTTAGCCGAGGTCGGCGAGGATCGACTCCAGCACCTGCGTGCCGGTGTGCCCGGCGGCGGAGGCTTCGTAGCTCACGCGGATGCGGTGCAGCACCACGTCCTCGGCAAGGTCGAACAAATCCTCCGGCGTCACGTAATCGCGGCCGTGGATCACGGCGCGGGCGCGCGAGGCATTGATCAAGGCAAGCCCGGCGCGCGGGCTGCAACCGAAGTCCAGATGATTGGACTCGCGAGTCCGGCGGACCAGCTCCACGCAGTGCTTCACGAAGACCTCACTGACGTGTACCGCCTGGACCGCTTCCATCGCCGTAACCAGATCCTCGACCGAGGCGCTGGCATTGTCCTCGATCATGTCGAAGGCCGAGCGCGGCACGGCGCCGCCGCCTTCGCGCCGCAAGCCCATGCCGAGCTGGCGCTGGAGGATCATTTGCTCGTCGTCGCGGCCCGGATAGCCGAGCCGGTGCAGGAGCATGAAACGATCGAGCTGCGCCTCCGGCAACTCGAAGGTGCCCGACTGCTCGACCGGATTCTGCGTGGCGATGACCAGGAACGGCGTGGGCAGCTTCAAGTTCTGGCCGCCGATGGTGACCTTGCGCTCCTGCATCGCTTCGAGCATCGCGCCCTGCACTTTGGGCGCGGCGCGATTGATCTCATCGGCGAGCAGCAGATTGGTGAAGACGGGGCCCTGGTGGATGCGAAAGTCGCCGCTCTTTTGATCGATGATCTCCGAGCCGATGATGTCCGAGGGCAGCATATCGACGGTGAACTGCACGCGCTTGAAATCCAGGTTGATCGCCCGCGCGATGGTGTTGACGAGCAGCGTTTTCGCGAGGCCCGGCAGACCTTGGAGGAGCAGATGGCCGCCGGTCATGAGCGCGATCATCACGCGCTCGACGACGACATCCTGGCCCACGACGATCTTGGCGACGCGCTCCCGGACGCCGGCGACGAATTGCTGTGCGGTCTGCGCGCTGGGGGGAGCGGCGGGGGCCGAGGCAGGGGATTTGGTGGTTTTTGGCATGGAGATGGGGTTCGGTTGAGAGAGGGAGTTAGGTCTGGCAGGCGATGCGCAGCCACCTTGCGGCGACGCTGCGGAGGTCGGTTTCGGCGGAATTCATGGCTCGATCTTCTTCTCGCCCGGGAGGAATTTCCGGCTGGTGGCGGTGAGTGTCTCCATCTGGCGAATGGCGACGGCGTTGAGCTTTCGCAGGCGCTCGCCCTGCAGGAGCTCCATGTGGATGAACTCGGCGTTGAGGCTCTCGAGATTGGCCAGCACGAGAAGTTGCTCGATCGTCGCGTGGTCGCGGATGTTGCCGTCGAGCTTGGGATTGGTGTGGCGCCACTGCTTCGCGGTCCGACCAAAGAGCGCGACATTCAGCAGGTCAGCCTCGGTGGCATAGGTGATGGCGGCCTGGGCGGCAGTGACTTCGGCGGGAATGAGGTGCAGTTTCACCGCATCGGTGTGGATGCGGTAGTTGAGCTTGGAGAGGGTGCGGTTGAGATTCCAAGCCAAGGAGAGGCGGCGGTTTTCATCCTCCTTTAGCCGCTGGAATTCCTTGATGAGGTAGAGCTTGAACTCGGATGAAATCCAGGAAGCGAATTCAAAGGCTATGTCGCGGTGGGCGAAAGTGCCGCCATACCGGCCTGATTTCGAGATGATGCCAATGGCGCGGGTGGTTTCGATCCAGCGTTGAGGAGAGAGCACAAAGTAATTGGCGCCAGCTTCATTTTTAAACCTCTCGAATTCGAGAGGTTTAAAATCTGGGTTGCTCAGCCTTTCCCAAAGCCCCAGGAATTCAATGGTGCTCCGGCTGCGCATCCAGTTGTTGATGATGGCAAAGGGCTCCTGCGAATTTCGATGCCGCGCAATGTCCGTAAGCGAAATAAAGTCCTGATCGTCCTGCATTAGGATCGCGATGGCGATGCCTTGGACTTCGATGGTGCTCTTGCGGGCTCGGTTCACGAACTGATCGGGGAGTTGAATCTAGATCCCGTCGATTTCCACGGGGTTAAATATGGCGAATTCGCCAGAATAAAGAGCGCGCGTGTTCATGCGGGCGAAAATGGAAGTCAGCACGCCACCCGCAGCCACTTTTCGGCGATGCCGCGGAGGTCGGCTTCGGACATCGCGCCGCCGTTGCCGCCGAAGCAGGCTTGCTGCACGCGCTGGAGATCCTGCTGGAGTTCCTGCTGTTGCGGTTCGGGCAGCTTGACCAACGGGCTGGTGCGCAGACGGCGGAGCAACGCGACCACGGCAAAGCCATCCACGTCCCGCGGCATCTTGAAAACATCGCCTGCCCGCAGCGGACCCTGTTCGGTGCCGGCGCGGCGTTTCGCGAACGCAAAGAGCAAGCCTCCCCCGAGGAGGGCGATCGTGGCGCAGACTCCGAGCCAGAGGCCCAGATGGGACGCGGGCTTCGTCGCCACTCCTCCAGACGAACCGGTGCGGCCGATCTTCACCGACGGCTGCGGAAGCGTGGCGAGATTCATGTCGTCGTAGGTTTGGTAAACGACGGTGGACTCTTTCGATTTGGGCGGGGGAAACTGGAAATCCGTGGGGCCGTCCGCGGCGCGGATCGGGTCGCCATCGAGCGCGATGGTCCAGAGCCGCTCGGAGCGCGGCGCGACTTGATCGCCCCAAGTGTTGATCTCCTTCACCTGCAAGCCCTCGTGAGGGTTGATATTCTTGACGCCGATCGCCTTTTTCAGCGCCTCGAGATCGAGCAACTGGTCGAGCTCGGGAACCAGTCCACTGGCAGTGGCTTTGATCTCGAGCGGGAGTGCGCCGTTGATCTGGAACTGGCGGGTGTCGAGGGTCTGGGCGATCTCGATTTGCCGGGCGGGCCGGGCCGGCACGTCACCGGTGCCAACCTTGATTCCGGTTTCCGCCGACTCCGCCGGGATGGTCACGGGGCCGCTCAGGTCCACGAATTTCAGCTCCATCTCGACCGGCGGAATCTTGTCCACGCTCGCGTCCTTGGGCCGCACGAGGATGTAGGCGAGCACCGTTTCCTCCCAGCCGGGTTTCGTGGTGGGCCGCGGCTTCACTTCGGGCGAGGAAAAGGTGATCGATTTGATATCGAAGAAGGGGGCGAGCGTTTCGGTAAAGCTCAGCTCGAGCTCGTCGCGCGGTCCCTGCGCCTCGCGCATCTTTCTCGCCAGCGGCGTTTTTCCTTTCTTCGGTTTTCCGGGCGCCACGCCGGGGTCGTTGGTCAAATACTGGCCGAATTGTGCGACGCGGCCCATGGCTTCGGTGTGGATCACGCTGACGATGATGCCAAAGTCCTGATCGCGGCCCACGGTGTTGGGCCCGTCCACGCGCGTCTGCAGCCGGATCTCGCTCAGCAGCTCATCGAAGTAGGCGACCTTCTTCTCTGCCCCGAGGGTAAACGGGTCGTCCTTGGTGATGACCAGCGCGCTGGCGAGGTAACGGTATTTCAAGTCTTCGTGCAGCGGGTCCTTCTCATCCGCGAGGCGCGCATTCACCACCTTGGCGAACTGGCTGAGGTGCGCCGGCGCCGCCTTCCCTGGCAGCGCGAGCAGATGCTCGCGGATTTTCGTCAAGGCCGCGCGGTTCATCGCCTTGGAGAGATTGAGCTGGCCGCCGGAGCCGATGCCGAGCAGGCCGTGGAACCACCCGAGATACGCTTCGACGGAGTAGTCGGCGGGCGCGAGCTTCGGCACCTCCTTCGCGTAGGCTTCGGCGCCGCGCTGAAAGTATTCCTGCGCCTGCAAATTCTTTTCCTTGTAGCCGATCATCCGCTTCCGCGCGTCGCCGGTGACGAGCTCCTGGAAATACTCGAAGTCGCCCCAGTCGGCGAGCAGCGTGCCGGCGAGGGTGAGGGCGCGCGAGCTGCTCTCCGCATGCCCGGCCAGCCAGCCCTCGATCATGCTCAAGGCACCGGTGTAACCGGCACGAACCATCTCCAGCGTTTGCGTTTCGTCCCGGCGGGTGAGCCCGGCTTTTTGCACATCCATCTTGCGCCACCGCTCGCTGAGATTGGCATTCATCCGGGAAAGGATGAGGAAGAAAAGCGACTCATCCATTTTGTCGAGCGGTCCGAAAACCTTCTCGATATGGCTCGTCCGATAAGCCTCGGCATTGCTGTAGGCGAGGTCGAAGGCGCCGACCACTTTTTCGTAATCCTTCGGTGCAATGCCCGCCTGCCGGAAGAGGGCCATCATCCGGGCCAGGCTCTCGATATTCTTCTCCATCATGATCGGCGTGACGGGAATTCGGGCGTCGTCGGGCAGTTCGTATTTCTTGCGCAGGGCCTCGGGGATCTGCGGGTTGTGCGCCTTGGCCCAGACGTTGAGGAAATCTTCGGCGAGCGCCACCCCGGCCCCCGGACTGCGCTTCCCGATCTCGACGATGCGATCGGCGGCCTGGTCGAAGTTCGCGCTGGCCAGGATGACTTTGGAAAGGCTCACATCGATCCGCTCGCGGACGCCGGCCGGGAGCGCGGCTGCCCATTTTCCCGCCGGAGCCGTGGCGAGGAGTTCTTCGGGCGCGACGAATTTCGACTTGTCGGCGGAGGCGGTCTTTTGCGTGAAGGTGTTTTCCGCTTCGACGATCCAGGCCTCGGCCATCATCTGGGAGAGCTGATTCCAGGGCTGGGTGCCCAGATCGACGTTCTCGGCGAGCAGGTTCGCGACGGACGCCAGGGCCTTGAGATTCTCCGTGCGAACGGGCACATCGCCGCGCGCCTCGAGCTTGCGCCCGAGACCGCTGATCAGCCCGATGGCATTTTCCGGATTGGTCTTCAGCATTTCGCTAAAGACCGGGGCGAGCGTGCTCTGCGGAATTTGGGTGATCACCCGCGCCAGGGCCTGGCCGGCTTTGGCTCTCTCCCAATCGGCCACTTTCGCGCGCCTCAGGATCTGCAGGTTTTCGTCCCACACCTTCTGCACCTGCTCGCGTTGCGCGGATTCACTTTCCCGCTCGGAGGTGAGGAAAGAGGTCAGCTCATTGCGCAGGCCTTCGTCGGTGATCTTTTCCACCTGGTCGAGTGGCGGGAGATAAGTGCGAGCAAGATCCTTGAAGTTTCCGGCGAGGAGGACGCGTCCGGCGAGCAGACGCTTTGCCGGATCGGAACCGCCGAGTTTTTCGGAGCCCTTTTTCAGCCGGTCCGCGAGCCAGTAACTTTCATTGGCCGGAACGGCGAGGCCGAGCAGTTGGCCGAGCTTGTGCAACTCATCGTTTGTGAGCTCACCCGGCGCGGCGTCGCCGAGGCCGAGCACGTCGTCGAGGCGCATATTCGGTTTCTGCTTCTCCGTGAGATCGGCCAGCATCTTGTCGTAAATTCTCCGCGCCAGATCCGGCGGCATTTGCGCGAGTTCTTCACGGATCTTTCCCCAGTCGCCGGTGCGGAAATAAGTGAAGAAGCGTTCCGGCTGATTCAGGGTGGAGGTATCCGCCGTCCCGGAGCGTTCGAGGGCCCGAAAAATATCCGCCGAATCGCGCGAGAACTTTTGAGTCAGGATGGCTTCGAGCTGCTTGAGCAGCTTCGGATCGGGTGGCGTCGGGGCGGGCGGTTCCACCGGCGCCACGATGGCGGGTGCGGGGGTTGGCGGGGCAACGGGCACTGCTGCAGGCGCCGGTGCGGCCGGAGGCGCCGCCGGCGATCCGGCCGGTTGCTGCGCTCGGGCGAAGGTGAGAAACAAGAGGACGCACGCGGCCGAGGTCAAACCAAGGCGCGAGGTGAGGCGATGGGGGAAGAGTTTCATGGACACTCGGAATCTGCGGAGAAGGGGGCTGAGATGGAGGCGGCGTCAGGAGCGAATGGCATTACCCCACCGCGTCTGAAAGAACCAGCCGGTTTCGCAGCGCTCTGTTTGCGCCCCCTCAGCTCGCTCCCGCAACTGAGGACTTGGGCCTCGACTGCCGATCAATGGTCTTTGCTACCCGTGGATCCGCGCCCGCTCCAGTCAGCCAATCGGTTTGAGGGCGTCGGCCAGGCCTTCGATTCCGACGGTGACTTCCTCGCGGGAGGCGAGGGTCTTGACCTTCAGCTGCGGCCATTCGTCACCAACGAGGACAGCTCGGGTCGCGCCGAGTTGTTCCGCGGTTTGGAATTGTTTACCGACCTTGGCGGCGGTGAGCGGGAAATCGACGCGCTGCCCGGAGTCGCGCAGGCGCTGCACCAGGGCGAGCGCGTCGCCGCGGCGCTCTTCCCTGGCAATGACGACGAACACATCGCAGGCGCGCTCCCGCGCGAGCCACGCGTCGCGCTGCGCCGCGGCCGCGGGGATGTCGGCGATGAGATTGGCGAGGACCACGTCACCCATGCCGAAGCCGAGCGCGGGCAGATCGACCTTTCCGTCGCTCATCAGGCTCAGCAGCTTGTCGTAGCGGCCGCCCCCGGCGAGCGCGCGCTCGTTCTTGCTGCGGTCGAAGACCTCGAAGACGACGCCGGTGTAGTAGGCCAGGCCGCGGACGATCGCGTAGTCGATCTCGACGAAGCCGCCGAGACCACGGGCACGGAGGTCATCGAGGATTGGCGCGAGTTCCGCGGTGGGTGACTTGCTGTGCATGAAGTCGAGCACCGCCTGCGCGGTGAGCCCGAATTTGCGCAGCGCTTCGTCGGTCTTCTCCGGCGGCGCGCGCTCGGCTTTATCCACGACCTGGAAGAACTCGTATTCATCGTCGGCCTTGCCGCCCGCGCTCGCGAAGAACTGCTGCCAGGCGGTGCGGCTGCTCAGGCGCACGACGAAGTCCGCATCCGTGAGCGCGAATCCGCGCAACGTGTCGATCAGCACGGCAACCAGCTCTGCGTCAGCGGCGGGCGACGGCTCGCCAAGGATGTCGCAATTGAGCTGGTAGAACTCGCGGAGCCGCCCGCGCTGCTGCTTTTCGTAGCGGAAGAATTGGGGGACGCAGAACCACTTGAGCGGTTTTTTGAAATCGCGTTCCCGCGCCGCCACCATGCGCGCAAGCGTCGGCGTCATCTCGGGCCGCATCGCCACGTGGCGCTTGCCCTTATCCACGAAATCGAAGAGCTGGCCGACGAGCTCACCGCCGGATTTCTTTTCGTAGAGCGCCATCGGCTCGAGCACCGGCCCATCGTATTCCACAAAGCCATAACGCCGCGCGACCTCGCGCCATTTCGTGAGGATGTAATTCCGCCGCGCGCAATCCTCGGGATAAAAGTCGCGGAAGCCTGGGAGCAGTTGCATGGCGCGTGGTAATAGTGTGAGGCAGACTTTTAGTCTGCCAGAAATGTGGGGCAGACTTGTAGTCTGCCCGAACCGATGCAGATGGCGCGCAGGGCCGGGCAGCGGCTGGGCAGACTAGAAGTCTGCCCCACATTTGCCAGAATGACCTTCCAGCCTTTTCAACCTCTTGCCGAGACAGGTGTGTATCGCCGGCGCCTGCCCCATTGGCGACAGGACGGGGTGACCTATTTCATCACCTGGCGGCTGGCCGATGCGTTGCCGCGCGAAAAGCTGGAAGAGTGGCGCACGGAACGGCGCGCCTGGCTGGCGGTGCGCGGCTTGTCGTCGCCTGAGCAGGTGGACCAACTCCCGCCGGAGGAGCAACACAAGTTCCACAATCATTTTTCCGAGCGCCTCGAGGAATGGCTCGACGCGAGTTTGGGCAGCAGGTGTCTGGCGAATCCCGACGCGGCTTCCGCCGTGGAGACAGCGCTGCGCTTCTTTGATGGCGAGCGATATGCGCTCGGGGAGTTTGTGGTCATGCCCACGCACGTCCATGTGCTGGTGACGCCGGCGCCGGAGCACGAACTCGCGCGCATTCTGCAATCGTGGAAGACCAATTCGGCGAAGGCGATCAATGCCGTGTTGGGGCGGACGGGCACGTTGTGGATGGATGAGTCGTGCGATCACGTGGTGCGGAGTGCGGAGCATTTGGCTTTTTACGAGGGGTATATTCGGGAAAACCCAAAGAAAGCGGGGCTGCGAGAGGGAGAGTATCGAGCGGGACGCGGGAGTTTTGAGATGGCCGCTGACGCGGGGCGTGGGGAAGGCCGACTGCAAGTCGGCCTCACATTAGGCGGCCTCACATCGGGCAGCCTCACATCAGACCTCGCACTCACTGCCCTCAAACTTCGCCACTTCCGCTGTTTTGCGGGGAAGGAGGTGGAGTTTGCGCCGGGGCTGAATTTGATCGTGGGTCCGAATGCCGAAGGGAAAACTTCGCTGCTCGAGGCTGCGTGCGTCCTGCTCCGGTTGCAATCGCCGCGGGTCACGCGGTTGGTTTACGCCATTCAGCACGAACGCCGCGGGTTTGTCGTGGATGGCTATTTCGGGCCGCGGCATCTGCAGTTCTACTTCAGCCGCGAGCGCAAGAAGCTGGCGCTCGATGAGGTGGAGCAGAAGACGGCCCGCGAGTATCTCGAGGTCGGGCGCGTGGTGTGGTTTTCCAATGCGGACATCGACCTGGTCCGCGGGTCGGGCGAAGGGCGGCGGCGGTTCCTCGATTTCGTGGCGGTACAGCGCAATGCCACCTATCGCCGGGCGCTCCGGGACTACGAGCGCGCGTTGCGTTCGCGCAATCTGCTCCTCAAAGCGGCGGCCCCGCGCTGGCGGGAAATCGAAGCCTTTGATGAGCCGCTGCTCGCGGCGGGCAACCGCGTGATCGAATCGCGGCGCCGGCTGCTCCTCGAATTGCAGCCGGAGGCGAACGCTGCGCACGGAGCGATCAGCGGGGCCCGCGAGAGCCTGCGGCTCGAGTACGTGCCGGGTGCGGGCGAGGACTTCGCCGTAACACTGTCAGCGGCGCGCGAGGAAGACGCGCGGCTGCGACAGACCAGCGTGGGTCCGCACCGCGATGACGTGCGCTTTTTGCTCAATGAGGTTTCGAGCGAGTTCGCTTCCGAGGGCCAGCAGCGCACGCTGGTGCTGGCACTGAAACTCGGCGCCGCGCGCTTGCTGGAACGGCACTTCGGCGCGCCGCCGGTCCTGCTGCTCGACGACATCTTCGGCGAACTCGACCTTGCCCGCCGCAATGCTCTTCTCGCGGCTCTGCCGCCGGCGGCGCAGAAGTTGATCACCACCACGCACCTCGACTGGATGCCGGCGAAAACGATTGCGCAGGTGTTGCTTCTCGGCGAGGACGCCCTCTGACCATTCCGTTCTCGTGCCGTGCTGCCGAGACTTGGGCTAAGCTAAGATCCGCCGTCGTTGGAGATCACACCGGCGGTGAAGCTCATGACGCCGGAGACATCCTTCATGATGGCAGCGGCGCCTCCCTGTGGGAGGAGCGACGAACCGTCCTGGTTGAGCAGCCCTGCGGCGATAGCATTTCCAACCGTGCCGATAAATTGGCTGGTGCCGTCGAGTTTGATGGCCCTCACGGTGATCTGGCTGATGTTGCCAATGAAGCCGCCGCCCGGATGGTTGCTGATCAAATTTCCTCCATTGGTGGAGACGAGGTTTCCAGCTCCGGAGGCCACGATATTTCCACCGCCGGAGGCGACGATGTTGGCCACGTCGTCGAGCAGATCGGAGCAATTCTTGTCGCCGATGTTGGGAATGCCCGTGATCGTGATCAAGTTGCCACCGCCCGAGGCCACGATGGTCGCCCCGTCGTTGGCGAGAATGTTGCCTCCGCCCGCGGCGACGATGTGAGTGGTCACGCCGGCCTTCCACAGGAGCTGCTGCCCATTGGGAAGCGTTAAGGTGCCGCCGTCGTGCGAGATGATGGGGTGCGTCCCGGTTGCGTTGATGATGACTTGATCGTTTCCTTTCGGGATGACTGTCACGCTGCTAGCGGGCAAGACGAGGACATCGACCGCCGTGTAGGAGGAAACCATCGGAATTGGCGCGAGCTCGAACGTGGCCGCGAGATCCTTCACCTGCGGTTTAAGTGACAAGTTAAGAGTGGTGTGATTCTTGATGAGATAATCGCTTGCGACAATGTCGGGATAGACGACTGCAACGTCCTCGGAATCGCCGACGTTCGTGACGAGTTCATCGGCATCGATATGGATTTTGCCGACGTTTTCGGCGCTGACAAAGGCCGAATGGTCCGTAATTGGATAGGAGTGAGGATGGGCCGAGTCGTTCGGGTTCGGGAAGTGCGAGTCGGCGGTCATCATGACGTCCACGACGAAGTCCGAGTTCGCGGGCAATGTGCCGATGGGCCAATCGAGGATATCCGGTCCGCTGCCGGACTGGTCGGCGATGACTTTACCCCGCATGCCGGGAACCACGTTGCCCTTGGCGTCGTGAGTCAGGAAGGTCGGGATGGGACTCACGGGCTTGTTTCCGACGGTGGCATTGTGTCCGACCCCGGCGTAACGCGCCCCAAAAGGAATCTGCATGCCCACGTGGACGCCTGTCGCATCCGCATTGCCTGTATTGCTCGCGGTAATGGTGAGCGTGTAAGTCGAATTCTTTGCCACAAACTTGGGCGCATTGCGGTGAATGCCGAGATGCGGCGATCCGACCTCGGCCACACGTTGCACATTCGGGACGTTCGCGCCGGAAGTGGCTGTGGGGGTCGTCTGCGCGGATGCACCTCGTGCAATACGATTGCTCCGAAAATTGTGGACGCCGATATAATTGCCGCTCATGTGCGCATCGATCAGGAAGGATCCGAGCGTGGCGCCGGGCCGGAACACGAGAGCCGGATCGAGGTGCGGACCGGGGTTGACCTGGAACCAAACCCGCACTGTGTGCGTAATCTGAGGCTGGGGCACTCCACCGATTACGATGGTGCCGATGATGGCGCTGCCCCCGGTGACGGTGCCGAGCGCGATGTTGACGGTGCTGCCGGTTTGTGTGGCGGTGACCGTCGTTTGATTGGTCACCACGCCATTGTTCTTATCCATCAAGAGCGGGTGATGGTTGGCGTCATTCAAGAAGGTCACCCCTTTCGGAACGACGAAGCTCATGGACGTGTTGGTGGTGGACACGTCGCCGTTTTGGCTGAAGGTAAGCTCGATGGACCCGACATCACCGGGATGCAACTCACCCCCGACGGTCTGTGAGACATCGCTGAACGAGACATCTTCCGCCACCTGGACGACCAGGTTATCCGGGCCCCCGCTTACTTTTGAAAGCAGGTCGTCACTCTCCAGGTAAAATCCCTGGCCGGGATCGCTCGGTCCTAAAGTAGGAACGAAACCGCCATACGAGTGGACCGTGCCGGCGAAATTGGCGAAGTCGTAAAAGTAGGAGAGCACCGGGCGGTTCTTTGCGGGCTTGAACGGCGTAGTGGAGGAAAAATACGGCGAGCAGGTGTATTCGACGAAGCCGGTCGTGTTCTTGGGCAACACCGTGAGTAGCGACACGTCGTCGAGCCGGATATCCATGCTGCGCACAAAGCCCATCTTCGGCTGCAGCGCGGTGGTGGAGGCGGGATCGATGCCGGAGAGGATCTGGCCAAAGGCATCGTAGAAAGTGAACTGCGCGGCATTCATCGGCACAGGGGCGAGATTGATTGAAGAGCCATGAGTCCAGTTAGTGGGAGTTACCGGATTGCCCGGGTTGCCCTGTGCGGTGAACGTGACTCCTGTGCCGTTGTAAGGATTCGGATAGCTCATCAGATTCGTGAAGTCATCGCCATTCTGGTATCTGGTAATGTAGTAGGCCTGCCCGGCCACGAGCTGACCCGACGTTTGCGGATTACCGGTGACCTGTTTGAAAGAACCTTGGAGCGTCATCCCAGCGGGGATGACATCGTGCAGGATCACGTTATGGGCATCGGCCCCCTGGCCGTTGGGGTCGAGATCATTGTAGTAGGTCAGCACATAATCGACCCCGCGTCCTTGCACCGCAGCGACTAGATTGCCCGCGCGGATGAAGCGCGAGAATCCGTTCCCTGGAAAATTGGGATCGTTCAGGTTCGCGTCGCCGCGAGCGCTCTTGGCCAGCAGGAGGTGGGGCGCTGCCGTTGGCGCGACATTCTGGAGGTTGACGATGGTGGCGGGTGGCTGATCTCCGTAGAGCGCGGAAATGCTCTGGCCTGGATTGATGAAGTCGTAGCCGGCGATGTATTTGCCGGTCTTGTCGAAATGTCCGTCCACAATTTGCAGCAGGTTTCCACCTTGGTCCACGGCGGGTGCGTCGTAGGGAAGGCGCACGGTGACCGAAACATTGCGGCTGCTGTTGTGCGGAATGCTCGGCATCGTCCACTGCACTCCGGCCTCTTCGATGAAGCCGTCTTTGATCAGGATGCTGATCTCGTAAGGGCTGAGCATCGCGAGCGGATTGGGCTTTGTGAAATCGACCGGCAGCGAGGGATTCTTTTGCGGAGGCGGGAGGATCTTGAAGCCGGGTTTGGCGGCGAGGATCGGGTCGATCCGCCGGTGCAAATCATCGCGCAACGCCTTGAGTTGGGTCGCACTCGTCGGCAGCGGCTGGAGGGCAAAGATGTCGATGTTCGGCTTCGCGACGCTGGTCCGCATGTAGATGATCGCGGGATTGCTGGACGGGCCGGGGTTCGGGAGCACCGGGCTGTTCGTGTCCGCGTTGCCATTCACGAATGAATAGAGCGCCGCGAGTTCCAACATCACCGGAGGCTGCTCGGTATCCTGGGGAAGATCATCCGTCACCACCAAGTTGGCGATGTCCTGTGCGGAATTGTTTTCGCAGGTAAAGGTGTAGGTGATGAGGCCACCGGGCGACACGGTGCCGGTGCTCTTCGCGACACTGATCTTCAGCGAGCCGAGGATTTCGGTGCGCAATTCCTGTGGCGCTGGAACTCTGACTCCCTGCGTCGGCGCGGAGAGGATGCAGACCTTGTCTTTATCGGAGCCTCCCTCGATGAAAACGTAACCTGCCCCGTTCGGATGCTTTTTGTCTGTTGCGAACGCATCCGCGGGGTCGGTCGTGACCAAGAGGTCGCCATCCAAGCTGCCCACGTTTCCCAGTGAAGGGATGCTCCAACTGATCATCCTGGTCTTGCCGTTCGTGTCCTTGATCTCAGTGGGGAGCTGCCCGGAAATGGCAGTCGCGGTGAGGTAGGTCGAGTGCGCAGGAATCGGCGCGGTGAGGACTGCCGGCATCGCTGCGGCATCCGCGCTTCGGTTGAAGATATTGAAGTGATACGTGATCACCTCGTTCGGACGCGTGGTGATGCCGCTCGGGTCGCTGTCGGATTTGGCGCTGATATTCAGACCGAGATCGGGCCCGCCGATGACGGCGAACGGCTGCGTCGGCGGCCCGAATACGGTGGGATAGCCGTCGGCGCTCGCGGCCGTCCGGAAATAGATTTTGTTGCAAACCAGCGGGTGACGATCCTTTCCGCTCCAGTTTGAGCCCTTGCCATGAACGAGCGTGAGATAATCATGCCACTGGTTCGAGGCCGGCGGCGCGACGGAGAATTGAACTTTCACCTTCGGATCGACGGCGTCATCGGGGACGGACTGGCTGACGGAGAAGCTCCAGTCCGCGCCGGTGCGCCCCACCACTTTGACATCCGCTGGAATGTTCGAGGCCGCCGGGACGGGTTTCACGACATTGGAAGGAACCACCTTCAGCCCGCCCGCTTTGCCCAGAGCCGCCGCCGAATCGTCGATGATCGCCACTGTCGCCACCGATTTTGCCCCGAGGTCCACGGCACCGTACAACGTTTCGGGGAGCAGCGTCAGGACGATCGACTGAACAGACTCGCTGCTCTTCCCACCGAAGGTCGAGATCTCGATGGTTTTGGTGTGCTCTTCCGGAGCGCCGGTACCAGCGTTGGCAGCATTAAAGACGACCGTCTGAGTCTGGTTCGGAGGGTCGGTGATCTCGTAGTCGGCGGTTTGGCCATTGGCTTCATATCCCTTCTGCGTGGCGGTGCCGCCGACGCTGAAGGATATCGCCGCCTGCCCGGTGCTGTCCGAACCACGCACGAGCTTCACGCTGAGCGGGTCGCCTTCCGACACGTTGAGGTTGGTCCGGACAAACTCAATATTGCGTCCCGTGGGCACGAACGGGGTGGTGTTTCGGAAAACCGCGAACTTGCTGTGTGCGGGCGTGCCGGAAATCGTCGCGGCGGTGCCGATGAGCACATCGACCCCGCTGTCGTTGTTGAAGTTGACGGAGGTGCCGTCGTTTTGATCGTAACCGAGCACGATCGACTGACACGCGATGCCGTCATTGGTCGAAAAATTGGTCTGCCTCGCCACCGCCAGCGCCGCGCCCATGCCCGTCCATTCGGTGACGGTGAAGCCGGTGAAGCCGGTGCCACCGGGATCGAGATCGACGGTGAGAATGTCCGCCCGCCCGTCGCCGTTGACGTCGGCGGCATCGATGGGAATGGCGCTGATGTTGGCTCCGTTGTTGAGCGTAAATTGAAAGGCCTTGCCGTCCGCGAAGGTGCCGTTCCCATTGCTGAGGTTCACGTTGAGGTAAAAGGTATCCTTGAGCGGAGAGGTCGAGTGCACGTAACCCGTGGTCACGAGATCGGGCTTGCCATCGTCATCGACGTCCGCGACGGCGAGGCCCATTTCCGTGAAGCCGGCCAGCGTGGAGTTGCTGTATTTGTCTTCAGTGTCCAGCGTGCCATTCCCTTTGTTCAAGAGCACACCGACCACGTCGATGGAGTTCGCGAAATCGCGGTGCGCCAGCACCACATCGTCCAGGCCATCGCCATCCACATCTTTGGCAATCGGCCGCGCGTAGAAGGCGCATCCACCCGCCGCATAGGCCGTCGGCGTTCCGAAATTGCCCAGGCCATCGTTCGAAATCCACACCACTCCAACGCTCCCGAAGTCGTCGCAGACCACGATGTCGCGGCTGCCGTCGGTGGTGGGAGTGGGCGCGGTGGTGAGATTGCCCACGGCCACCTTCGTCGCGCTAATCCCTGTCGCCGTGAGATCGATGATTTGCGGATTGGTGAAGCTGCCGTCGTTCTGCTGGTCGTAAATCGAGACCGAGCTTCCCGCGGCAAAGATCAGTTCCCACTGGCCGTCGCCATCAAGATCCGCCGCCGCGATCCCGCGGTACCGGCTGTTGCTGCTCGTTATCGTAAACGTCGCCACCGTGTCCGTGAACCCACCCGAGCCGTCCCCATAGTGAACATCAACCTTTCCGTTGGAGGCATCCAGCGTCGCCACGTCCGGCACGCCATCGCCATCGAAATCGCCCATCACCATGTTGTCCGCCTTGTGCGCGGTGTTGACGAATTGTGGAGCGTCAAACGTCGGCGCGTCGGCGGCGAAGAGATGGGGGCCAAAGAAAACCGCGGCCAGAAATGCCGCCGCTAATGGCGCACCATGGCGGAGCAATCTTGCGGACGCACACAGGGCGGAACGGACTTTGTGGCGAACTGTTTTCATGCAGGGGAGGTTTTGGGAGTTAAAAAAGACGGGCGCGAAATTCGGGTGGAGACCGGCGCGGCGCAGTTCAGCGTTTTGGCGGGGGCTGGGAAGTCGCTGGCGCTGAACGGCAGAAAGACACCGCGAAGGGCGGCGTGAACGAGGCGAGAAGTTTGAGCATCATGGGGGCGCGTTTTCGGACGGCATGATGGGACTTTCGTGGCTTGAAAATCGAATCCAGAAGGTGACGGGAGACTTCAGATTGCTGGCAACGTGTCGGTCGTTTTTGCGATTATTTCAAGCGGCGAAAATGTGGAAATTTTTCGTGACCGCAGCCGCTATGGAATTCCTTCCCAGTCATCCCTGAATTCGTCACGTGGGTCGCGTGGCAGGCGGGCAACTGCGGAGTTGCCAGCTGCGCGCCGTTCGTCAATAGTCCCGCCCCCCTTGCAAAAACCTCCGCTCACACTCAGCCCTCCATAAATTCCCATGGCCGCCGCTAACGATCTCCGCAAAGGCATGTGCATTCGCTACAACAGCAACCCGGCCATTGTCTTGGAAGTGCAGCACCGCACGCCGGGCAACCTGCGCGCTTTTGTGCAGGCGATTATCCGCTACATCGGGACTGGCAAGAGCGCGGATGTGCGCTTTGGCTCGACCGACAAAGTGGAAACCGTGGACGTGGAGCGCAAGGAACTCGAGTTCTCCTACAAGGACCAGGGCGGCTACAATTTCATGGACCCGGAAACCTACGAGACGATCACCTTCGACGAGTCGTTTGTCGGCGACGCGAGGGAGTATCTGACGGAAAACCTGAAGTGCGAAATCCTCTACGTGGAAGGCAAGGCGGCGACCATCGACCTGCCGTCGTCGGTGGTGCTGACGGTCTCCGAGAGCGCCGAGGGTGTCCGCGGCGACAGCGCGAACAACGTGCAAAAGCCGGCCAAGCTCGAGACGGGCAAGATCATTCAGGTGCCGCTCTTCATCAAGGAAGGCGAGAAGGTGAAGATCGACACGCGGACCGGCGCCTACATGGGGCGGGCGTGAAGGAATCCCGACTGACGGCTTAGGATTTTGCGATTCGGTGGGCGCGCTGGCGAAGGCCGCCGCCGCGGAGGCCGCGGGTTTTCACGCGGGAGGCGACTTTCGCGTTCCATGGCTCGGGAATTCATCTACAAGAGCGCCCATCGCGTGAGCCGTAGCCCAAAATCCAACGCCGGAACCAAATCAGGAGCCAAAACGCGCAATCGCAAATCCGGGCGGAGGCTGGCGCTCACTCCCGCGAAAGCCGCGGAGCCCCAGCCTTGGATGATCCCCACGCGCCATCTCAAGTTCGTCGTGGGCATTCTACTGCTGCCCGTCGTGTGGGTGGTGACGCAGACATTCTTCGAGGCGTTCCATCGCTCGGCGGTCGAGCAGGAGTCGTGGAAGATGGAAGAGTTCTGGTTCTTCGGACTCGGGGTGGCGCTGTGGACGCTCTGGTTTCTCGGGAGCATGTGGGCGCTCGGCGAGCCGCGACCTCTGCGCGTCTATGTCTTCGGGCACGAACTGACGCACGCGATCTGGGTCTGGGCGTGGCGGGGGCGAGTGATGAAATTTCACGGGTGGAATCGCAACGGCGGTTACGTGATCACCGACACTCACAATTTCTGGATCGCGCTCGCGCCGTATTTTTACCCGATCTACAGCATCGCGGTGATCCTCATTTACGCCATCAGCAGCGTCTTCTACGACGTGGCAGGTTCGACGGAGACGTTCATCTTCATGACGCCGCTCCAGTGGTTCTTCCTGCTCATCGGCGCGACCTGGGCGTTTCATCTGAGCTTCACGCTTTGGATGATTCCCAAGGGCCAGACCGACCTGACCTCCCACGGCACCTTCTTTTCGCTGGTCATCATTTTCCTGATGAATGTCCTGCTCCTCGCGCTCTTCCTGGTCATCGGTGCGCCCGAGGTCAGCTTCCAGTCTCTGGGGACCGAGCTGCTGAAAAACGCGGAAGATTTCTCCGCGGCCGTCTGGGGACTGGTGCGGCCAGGATAGCCGACTGCAGCCGGGCGCGGGGCGAGACGCGGGTTACCGTTTCCCGCTTTTCTGGTACTCCTCCATGGCCTTCGGGAGCAGGGCTTTGATCTGGGTGATCCGGGTTCCGTGGCTCGGATGCGTGGACATGAACTCGAGCGGCGCACCGCCCTTGCTGCTTTCCTCCATGCGCTGCCAGAAGGTCACCGCCTCCCGCGGGTCGTATCCAGCCCGGGCCATGTACATCAGTCCGATGGCGTCGGCCTCGCTCTCGTGCTCGCGACTGAAGGGCATGAGCAGGCCGTACTTTGCGCCGGCCCCGATCGCCCCCATGACCATGCGCTGCTTCTCGTAGCTCATGTCGCCAATGGAGTATTGCACCCCGGTGAGAAAGGTCTGGGTGGCGTTTTGTTTGAAGAGCCGCTCACTGCCGTGGCGCGAGGTGGCGTGGGCCATTTCGTGGCCCATCACCGTGGCCAGCCCGGCTTCCGTTTTCGCCACCGGCAGGATTCCAGTGTAAACGACGATTTTGCCTCCCGGCAGGCAGAAGGCGTTCACCTGGTCGCTGCGCACCACGGACACGGCCCAATCGAAATTCTTCCCGGTGGCGCCGGTGGCCCCGGCGAGCCGGCCGGCGACCCGTTTCACCAACTCGAACTCCGTTCCAGAGTCGATGGTCCGCTCCTGCTGCAGCACTTGTTGATAGGTCTGAAATCCGAGCTGCTTCTCCTGCTCAGGACTCAACGCCACATGCACCGTCCTTCCGGCTTCGTTTGTAAACTTTTCCGAGGAAAAGAATTGGAAGAAAATGACGAGGATCGCAATCCCGATCGGGAGAGCGCGGGTGAAGAGGTGGCGTTTGTTCATGGCGGGTGGGTTCGACTCTCACCATCAAGCAGCCAATGGCTGGCATCCAATCTCGAAATGCCGGTGACGCGCGATCATTTCGAGGGCTTGGAGGCCGAAGGTTCAACCCCTTGAACGTTCCAGATGAAGCGGTGGACCATGTCCTCCGCAGCCGATCGGTGTATCGGTGTTGTCTCCCGCGATTTATTTTGACGCGCTCCGCTGCTCGGGACTACAGGTAAGCGCTTTTTGAAGGCCCAGACTCCATATTTTATCACGGGGATATGAAACACCCGCGTGAGTTTTGCTTTCTTCCAGCGCTCTGTAATTCCCAACCCTATTTACGCTCCAAGAGGTTACCTTTGAATGTTTAATGGATTTTTCGGACTGTTCTCCAACGATATCGGCATTGATCTAGGCACCGCCAATACCCTCGTTTATGTCAAAGATCACGGCATCGTCCTGCGCGAGCCGTCGGTCGTGGCGGTGCAGGTGGGCACGAGTCACGTGCTCGCCGTCGGCGACGAGGCCAAGCGAATGCTCGGGCGCACCCCGGGCAACATCGTCGCCATTCGCCCGCTCAAGGACGGCGTCATTGCCGACTTTGAGATCACCGAGGCGATGCTGCGCCACTTCATCCACAAGGTGCACAATCGGCGCACCCTCTTTAAGCCGCGCCCCCGCGTGGTCATTGCGGTGCCGAGCGGCATCACCGAGGTGGAAAAACGCGCGGTGAAGGAATCCGCGCTCCGGGCCGGCGCGCGCGAGGTGCATCTGATCGAGGAGCCGATGGCCGCCGCCATTGGCTGCGGTCTGCCGGTGCAGGATGCCGCGGGCAACATGATCATCGACATCGGTGGCGGCACCACGGAAGTCGCGCTGATTTCGCTCTCCGGCATCGTCTTCTGCCGCAGCGTGCGCGTGGCGGGCGACGAACTCGACGAGGCGATCATCCAGTACATGAAGCGGGCCTACAATCTGATGATTGGCGAGCGCACCGCGGAAGACATCAAGATCAAGATCGGCAGCGCCTACCCCATGGAGAAGGAGACCACCATGGAGGTGAAGGGGCGCGATCTCGTGGCGGGCCTGCCGAAGACTCTCACCATCACCTCGCAGGAAGTGCGCGAGGCGTTGCTCGAGCCGATTTCGACGATCGTCGATTCGGTGCGCGTGACGCTCGAACGCTGCCCGCCGGAACTTTCCGCCGACCTGGTTGACCGGGGCCTCGTGCTCGCCGGCGGCGGCGCGCTGTTGCGCGGACTCGATCGCTTGCTCACCGAAGAAACAGGACTCCCGGTCCACGTGGCCGAAGATCCGCTCAGCGCCGTCGCCGAAGGCACCGGACGCGCCCTGAGCGAGATCAAGTTCCTGCGCCAGGTGGCCACGAGCGACAGCCGCTGGACATAACGGTTGCCGGAAATGGCCGCACCTGTTGAACGTACCACCGCCTTTGGGCCGGAGCCTGGCTCGCGTGCGCCCAAGGCTGGAGGCCTCCGCTGCGCATGACCAGTCGCCGCGTCTTTATCGTTTCGGTGCTCCTGTTCGTGGCGCTTGCGGGAGTCGTGCTCACGCTCAGCCCGCACAACATGCGCAAGATCCAGGCGGGCTTCCTCGGGATCATTTCGCCATTTCTCAAGGGCGGATCGACGATGGAGAAAAAGTATCGCGATTTCCGGGAAGGCTTGAAGACCCTCGAGCAACTCGAAGAGGAGAACAAGCGCCTGATCATCGCCAACAAGGATCTCAGCGCCACGAACCAGACGCTGCGCGGCCTCGAAGTCGAAAACAACCGCCTGCGCAATGCCCTCGGTTACAGCCAGCGCGCCATCTTCAAACTCGTCCCGGGCCGGATCATCGCCCGCGATGCCTCGACCTGGTATAATTCGGTAATGATCGATCGCGGCAAGGCGGAGGGACTCGAGGAAGAAATGCCGGTGCTCACGGAAGAAGGGCTGGTGGGCAAGGTTAGCACCGTTTCCGACCACGCCGCGAAGGTGATCCTGATTGCCGATGAGACCTGCCGGGTGGCGTCGAATGTCGAGAATTCGCGCGAGCAGGGGATCGTCAAAGGGGAACGGACCTCGAGCAATTCGGTCCCGCTGATCAGCCTCAATTTTCTTTCCAAGCAGGCGAATCTCCAGCCCGGGCAAAAAGTCTTCACCTCCGGCGTCGGCGGAGTCTTCCCGCCGGGCGTCCTCATCGGCGCCGTCCGTGAATACAAGGTCCGCGAGCTCGACAGCTTCGCCACGATCGTGCCGGCCGTGGACCTGACCACGCTGGAGGACGTTTTCGTCATGATTAGTTATCGCAAGTGATCCTCTTCGTCATTTTGCTCGTTGCGATGTTCCTGGCGCTGGTCGTTCAGCACTATATCGGACCATTGCCGCCCAGCGGCGCGCGGGTGATGCTCATGCCGATCATCATGTTTTACGGTGCCCTCGCCCTGCCGCTGCCCGCGATGCTCGCGTTGACCTTTGCCGGCGGGCTGATGTGGGATGCCCTGCACTCCCAGGTCATTGAAGGGAATTATGAGATCGCCGTCGGCTGGTCCGTGGTGCTCTACACCGTCCTCGGCGGCTTGATGAGCGGTTTTCGGCCCCTCTTTCAGCGCGGACGCTGGGAAATTCACTGCCTGCTCAGCGGCTTCTGCAGCTCAATCATCGTCCTGGCGGAATACTTGATGATCACTTTCCGCCGCGAACCGGTGACCTTTGTTTTCAACAAGAACGTGTGGCTGAGCATCGGCGGGACCGGGATCGTCGCGCTGCTGCTCTCGCCGTTTTTCTTCTTTGCGCTAAACTGGATCGCCTTCCTCACCGGCTACGATCCGCAGCCGCTCCGCAAAACCACGAAACGCTGATATGGCCCGCCGCTTTGCCCGCAAGCCCGCCAACGCTGAACTGCGCGTCTATTTCATCGGCTTCGTCATTCTGTGCGGGCTCGCCGCTTTGCTCGCCAAGCTGTGGTACGAACAGGTGCTGCGCGGGCCGCGCTGGACCGCGAAACTGGCCGGCCGTTCCGAGGTGACGGTGCGCGTCCCCTCGGTCCGCGGCGAAATTCGGGACCGGAACGGTTTGACGCTGGTCGGCAATCGCGCCAGCTACGAAGTGGATTTCTACCTGCCCGACATGGTCCGCGGCTATCGCCGCCAGATGGGTTCCGTGCCGCTCACGGAGTATCTCGGGACGGTCCGCCAGATGAAGAAAAAGCTGCGGGAGCCGGACATTGTGCGCATCGTCAATGAGAGCGTCGTCCCGCGTCTGCACCAACTGCAACTAGCGCGGGATTATAATTCGGAGCGGCTCCAGAAGCATTTCCGCAACGACACCGAAGTGCCGTTCACCTACCTGGAGGAAATCGATTTCCCCACGATCGCGAAGTTCTCGGAGCACAACGTCGGGTTGCCGGGCGTCGAGATTTCCGTGAAGCCCGTGCGCCAATACATTTACGGCGCCCTCGCCGCTCACTTGCTCGGGTACGTGGGTGCGCCGCTGCACATTGATGCGTTGCCCGACGTGAAGGATTACTCGTTCTATCAGCCGGACGTGGACGGAAAATCGCAGATCGAGGCGAGCATGGACAAATATCTGCGTGGGGAGCCCGGCACCCGGGTGCTACAGCGCAGCGTCAAGGGGGTCATCGAAGGCGAGGTGCGCATGAAGCCGCCGAAGCCGGGCAACAACGTTTTTCTCACCCTCGACGCGCGGGCCCAATACATCGTCGAGCAGGCGTTGCGGCATCCTTCGCTCGGGCGTGCGGCGGCCGTGGTCATCGATCCGAACAATGGCGACATCCTCGCCATGGGCTCGGTTCCGTCGTTCGATCCGAATGTCTTTATCCCGAGCATTTCCGAAGATGACTGGAAAGTCCTGAACGACGACCCGGCCGTGCCGCTGGTCAGCCGCGCGGTCAGCGGGTTTCCCCCCGGTTCGACCTTCAAGATCATCACTGCCTTGGGCGGTTTGCGGAAGAACATGGGCGGCTCGCATTTCAACTGCCCCGGCGGCGTCCAGTACGGCGATCATTACTTCAAATGCTGGATCGCCGAAAAACACGGACAGCACGGGACGCTCGGGCTGGCCGATGCGCTCAAGGTTTCGTGCGACAGCTTTTTCTATCAATACGGGAATACGGCGGGCATCGACTCGCTCGACCGGATCGGCAAGATCCTCGGTATCGGCGAGCACTACGACCTCGGCCTCGCCGACGAGAAGGATGGCGCCATGCCCGGGCCGGAGTGGATGAAGCTGCGGTATCCGCAGCTCAAGTGGACCTCCGCGCATACCGCAAACGTTTCCATCGGCCAGGGCTACGTCCTGGCCAGTCCGCTGCAAATGGCGATGGCTTATGCGGCCGTGGCCAACGGCGGCATCGCCTACGAGCCGCGTTTGGTCAAGAAGGTCCTGACTCCCGATGGCCGGCCGGTCCTCGATGACCACGGCCAGGTGGCGGTGCCCGACGAGCCGAAGATTCGGGGCGACCTGAGCAAGGAAGTCAGCGCCCAGCAAATCGAAATCGTCCGGCACGGCTTGTGGGAGGTGATCAATGAGCGGGGCGGCCCGGGCGGGGGCGGCACGGGCGCGAAGGCGCAGCTCAAGGGCGTGACCGTGGCGGGCAAGACCGGCACCGCGCAGGCCACCGACCGCGGCAAGAAGGACACGATCGCGTGGTTTTGTTGCTTCGCCCCGTACGAGAAACCGCGCTACGTGATTTGCGCCATGGTGCAGGGAGGCCATCACGGCGGCAGTGTCGCGGCGCCGATCGCCGCGCACATTCTCGAGCAGTTGCTCGCCATGGATCAGGGCTCGCTCAAAGTGGAGGTGGCCTCGCTGACGCCGGCGCGCAACAAGAACCCGTTCGCGGGGATCGAAGCGCTCACTCCTTACAAGGACTCCGCGGCCATCACCCTGACCAGCGAAGAGGATTCCGCTGAGGAGCGCGAGCCCTCGGACGCCAAGGTCGAGATGGAGCGGGGAACCGCGCGTCCCGATATCCGTGCCGCGGCCGACGCCCGCGGCCGGGTGTTGCAAAAGGCGCCCAAGCCCCCGCCGCCGACGGTGGTGGACAAGCGCAACATCTTCCAGCGTTTCTTTGGCATCCGGCCGGCCGCTCCCGCTCCCAAACCTGCTCCGGCTCCGTTCAGACCGGGCGGACGCTGATTCCCCCCAAGTGCTCTCAAAACTTTACCCAACGCTCCTTTCCATGACCGAACGCGTCAAACGATTGATCGGGCTGGCTCCGCGCCAGACCGGCAACAAACTCATCATCAATAGCGAAAAGCTCGAGCGGCGGGTGGCGCTGCTGGAGAATGGGGTGCTCGAAGAATACACCATCGAGCGCCAGACCGATCGCAACATCGTCGGCAGCATTTTCAAAGGGCGGGTCAAGAATATCGAGCACGGGCTCAAGGCGATGTTCGTGGACATCGGGTTCGAAAAGAATGCCTTCCTGCACTTTTGGGACGCGTTGCCCGCGGCGCTGGACAGCGGCGTCGAGCAGGTCGAGCGCAGCGGCGGCAAGAAGGAGCAGAAGCGGATCACCGCCAAGGACATTCCGAGCATCTATCCGGTCGGCAGCGAAGTGCTCGTCCAGGTGACCAAGGGCCCGATCAGCACCAAGGGCCCGCGCATCACCACCAACCTGAGCCTGCCCGGCCGCTATCTGGTGCTCATGCCCTATAGCGAACAGAGCGGCATCTCGCGCAAGATCGAGTCGCCCAAGGAGCGTGATCGGCTGCGCAAGATCTTGAAGGAGCTGGACGTGCCGGAAGGCATGGGCGTCATCGTGCGCACCGTCGGCGAAGGCCAGCGCGCCCGCTATTTCGTCCGCGACCTCGGCCTGCTCGTCGAGCAATGGCGCGCCATCGAGGAGGGCATGAAAACCAAACCCGCCCCGGCCTGCGTCTTCGAGGAACCCGACCTGATCGAGCGCACCGTGCGCGACTTCCTCACCGACGAGATCGACGAAGTGCTCTGCGACGACGAGCATGCGGTCACGCGCATGTGCGACCTCGTGGGTCAGATTTCGCGCCGCTCGCAAGGCCGCATCAAGCATTACACCGAACCGACGGCGCTCTTCGAGCGTTACAACGTCCAGAAGCAGATCGACGACGCGTTTCATCGCCAGGTCTGGCTGCCGTGCGGCGGTTACATCGTCATCGACGAAACCGAGGCGCTCATCGCCATCGACGTCAACACCGGCCGCAACAAGGGCGGCAAGGACGTGGACAAAACCATTCTCCAAACCAACCTCGAGGCCGCCGATGAGATGGCGCGCCAGATGCGGCTGCGCAATATCGGGGGCCTGATCATCGGCGACTTCATCGACATGAAATCCCGCAAGGATCAGCAGATGGTCTATCAGCGGATGAAAGATCGGCTCCGGCGCGACAAGGCCAAGACCCACGTGCTCCCGATCAGCCCGCTCGGCTTGATGGAGATGACCCGGCAGCGCGCCGCGGAATCCATCAGCGGCGCGGTTTTCGAGGCCTGCCCGTATTGTCACGGACGCGGCAAGGTCAAGAGCGCCATGACCATGAGCGTGGAGCTCCAGCGCGAGTTGCACCTCGTCATGCGCAAGCATCAAGACACCATCCACGAGATCAAAGTCATCGTGCATCCGCACGTGATGCAGCGGCTGCGGACGGAAGACGAAGAGTTGCTCGTGGATATCGAGCGCAAGTACGCGGGTCGGCTGACTTTCCGCAGCGATCCGACCTTCCATCACGAGAAGTTCACGATCACCGACGCGAACACCGGCCAGGAGCTCAAGGCTTAGCCGCCAGGGCGGGCCGGAGCCGGATCCTAGCCAGAACGATGCAGTTGGGACCGCGAGCGTGGTGAGCGCCCCAAGGAGCGGCGTGCGTCCCGCCGCCGACCCAACCAACGCCCGAAGGGCCGAAGCAAACGGTGAGCACCCCCGCAGAACCCACCCGCCGGCGAGACGCACGCCCGCTCCTTCAGCCATTGCGATGCGTCGTCTCTGCATCGTTACGGCTCAGGCCCCTCCACAAGCCCGACAGGCGCGAACGCAAAGCCGCCCAAATCCGGTAAGGCGTGCCGGCTTGCACTCCGCTCTCGCGCCAGCACAGACTCGCGCCATGTCCGCCAGCGAGTCCGCCCGCCATCTGGAATTGAAGCGGCTCGCGCTCCAATGGGCGCAGCGGCGCGGCTTCCGCGTGGCGGCTGCCGAAGTCTCCGTGCCGCACCTGCGCGTCCGTCTGGACGTGGCGGCGTGCCGCGTCGAATCCCGTTCGCGGTCCGCGCCGATCTCCGCCACGGCGATCTTCGAGTGCAAGCAGTCGCGGAGCGACTTTGCCCGCGACTCCCGCAGCCGCGCGCGCACCCTCGAAAGAATGGCCGCGCTCACCGCCCGCAAGTTGCGGCACGAGGCCACCCTTCGCCCCTTCTATCTCTCGCTCCGCCACGGCGACTCGCTCTTTTCCGAGCTCGACGGCTGCGACTTCATCCGCACCGGCGATGAATGCTATCTGCGTCTCATCGCGGAAATGAAGAGCCTCAGCGCGCGTCTGCACGGCCAGACGAAGTTCGACGACCTGCTCCGCTGGCGCGCGGCGAATCTCCATTATGTCGTCGCGGAGCCAGAGCTTTTCTCCACGGAGGAACTGCCCGCCGGTTGGGGCCTGCTCATCCATACCGGTGACCAGCTCCAACTCGGCGTCAAACCGCTCTGGCACGACGTTCCCGAGCCGCAGCGCCTCGCTCTCCTCCAGCGCACCGCCATCGCCGCGACCACCGCGGCGAATCAGCTCCATGGCATCGTCTGCAACTCCCTGGGCACGCCGGGCCGTCCCTCGTGAGTCCGCCGAGCGCGGAGCCGGCGCTCCTCAAGGCGGAGCGAGAACTTCCATCGGCATCGCCAGCCACTTCGCCGCGCCGCTGAGCTGCGAGAAGACGCCGACCTCAATCCGCGAGCGCCGCATCAACTGTTCATACATTCGGGCGATGCCGAACGCCAAAGGGCTCGGGGCGAGGATCGCCGACTCGGCCGGCGGTCCCTGATAGCCCTCGACCCTGCTTTGCGCGAGTTCCTCGACCTCCGCGAAGCTCAGGTGAATGGCTTCGAGCGCGGACAAATCAGTAAAGCGATGGAACGGCTCGGCGGCAGCCGCTTCCTCGGCCTCAACAAAGGCGAAGATCGCTCGTGCCAGCGGCGCGTCGAGCACACCGCGAGGATGCCAGGTGGCGAGCCGCTGCGATGGGTGGATTCTGGCGCCATCGGGGAAAGTCATGTCGGAGTGCGCTTGGACGTGCGGTTTACGGGGTTTGCGCCACGCGCGGCCTCGCACTGCCGCTCCGGGCGGCGTGCAGCTTGAGGATCCGTTTCACCTCGGCGATGGCCTGCGGATTCTGATGCGCGCTGTGGCTCGACGGCACCACGAGTTCGCTCTGCGCGCCGTCCATGTGCGAACTCCAATACGGCACGATGCCGTCGGCCATCACGGGCTTGGTTTTGTCCTTGTTGCCGCCCTTGCCGCGGTCGCCGCTGATCACGTGGTAGGGAATGCTGGGCGTGAGCGGGATGGTCTGGATCGCTTTCACGAAGCGGTTGTTCGGGGCGAGCGTATCGACGCTGTTGGGGATGCGTTTGAGGCGCAGGTCGTCGCCTCGAAAGGTGCCGAGTTTGAGCGCGTCCTGACCCACACTCAGCAGCTTGACCGGCGCGCGCACCAACATCGAACCGATGCGGCCGGCCCAACCGCTCGCGAGGTCGCTCCCGCGGAGTGGCGCGGCAATGAAAATCACGCGGCCGATTTCCGGCCGATGGCGGAAGATCAGCGCTTCGGTGAGAACTTTCCGGCTTTCCGGCGAGAGCTGCGTTTCGCCCGGCGGCTTTCCGGCCAGGGCGAGCCAGAGTTTCTCATCAGCGGTGTCCGTGATGAGCAAGCGGCTGATGCAGCCGCCCATGCTGTGGCCGATGACGACCATTTTCTTGCGCAGCGGGAACTTCTTTTCGACCGCGTCGAGTTCGTGCCGGAGAATCGACGCCGAATACGGATACGGGTAGCCGCTCGGGTAGCTGTAAAACCAGAATTGGAAATTGCGCCGGATCTCCTCGTCGCCGCGGAGGTGATTGAGCATCGGCGCCCACGTCGCGGGCGAATCCTTCAGCCCGTGGATGACGAGCACAACAGTCTTGTCGGGATCGTAAGGCTGGAGCCGCGCGATGCGGGCGGTCTCGGCATATTTCTCCGGGCGCAGCAGGCGGGCTAGTTCGAGCTTCTTGACGTCGGTCTCCGCGAGCATCACCGCCAGCGGCACGGTGAAATCCGCCGCGAGGGGAAAGGTGTGCCCGTTGAGCGTCGTCGTTTCCGCGGCCAGGGGATCTTCAAACGCCACCGTGCAATGCCGCCCCTCGAAGCGCGCCACCGCGGTCACGCCGTAGTAGGTTTTCGCCAGCCCAAAATTCTCCTTCGCCTCCTTGTTCACACCGCGGCCCACCGCCACGAGGGTCGCGCCGACGCCTTCCTTGCGCGAGCGATCCGAGACATACGTCCCCTTCACATCGAACTGATCCGCGGGCGTGAAATCGTAGAGCGCGGGATTCCACTGCGGGCGCAGGTCGGGCTTGCGCGTGAGCACGAATTCGCCGCCCGCTGCCGGCACGCGGAGCGGCTGCGTCCACGGATCGAGCTTCGCCTGCTTGATCACTCCGAAGACGCGCGAGACGGCGAAATTGTAATCGTCGCGGGCGGCCGTATCGCCGGGATTGCGCGCGAGCTGCTGCGCCGCGGTCTCCGCCGCGGTGAGCAACTCGCCCATCGCCGGAAACGGCTCGGATCTTTCCTGCTGCATCGCGTGGGCAATGCCGCGTTCGACCGACAGGAGCGCGCCAACCGCCGTGCGCACGGGTCGAAACCGCGGACGCTTTTCTGAAACGGAGGCATACTGTGCGCAGCCGGCGAACGTGAGCGCGGCAGCGAGGGTGAGGGTAATGTGAGGTTTCATGGGTTGGTAAGTGCGTCCGCGCGATAAGCGATGCCGCGCGTTTTCAGTTCCGCGCACAGCCGATCGGAGAGCCGGCCGTCGGTCCACAAGGCCAGCCCCTTGATCCCGTCGCGGCTCTTGTCGAGGGCGGCGAATTCCTCCACCCGCCGCGCGGCCCGCTCGGCCCAGATGCCGTAGTCGAGCGACACTGGGACGACGAGCGTGCCATCGCGATCGAGCGCGGTGATGATGCCGCCCTCGAAGCGGATCGCGCGCAGCGGCGCGGAGTTCGCGTGATAGCGGGCGAGGATCTGCGCGACGCGCTGGAAAAAGAGCGCATCCTCGGGGGTCAGTGCCCGCACCGCGTCGGTGAGCAAGGCGGACGGATTCACGGCAATGCTCCCGAGCGCGACGGTAATGATCGTCTCGTGCCACGGTGAAAACCACGGGTGCATCAGAAACTCATCGGCCAGCGCGCGATCTACACCGAGGGCGAGGAGTTGCTTGCGGTTGCTGATGCGCAGGTCTTCCGGCGTCGAGTTGATGAGCGTATCCTGGAGGGTCTGATTCACGCCGAGCACCGAGACGACTTCGCCGGCGGTGCCGCCAACCGCCGCCGCCGCCGCGCTGACCACCAGCCCGCCGCCAGCCATCGCGCGGGCGACCTCCGTCAGCTCGCGCTGAAGTTCTTCGTTCGTCGTGTACGGACTCACGCCGAGCTTCGCCGCGACCTGCGCTTTCGCCCTGCTCACGCCAGTCACCGCCGCGAGCGCGCCGCCTTCGCCCTCGCTCTGGTGGCCTTTGAGTCCCTCGCCGATGCGGCCGAAGAAACGTGAGGCGCCTTTCGGCACGTTCTTAATGGTGCCAAACGGATCCCGCACCACGCCGGCGGCGCTTTCGATCTTCGCCTTGCCCGCTTGCGCGAGACCCTTGCCGAACTCTTCTGTCCGGCTCAGCCCGCGCAGGTGATCGAGCGCGTAAAGCTCGCGGAGGCGCACGGCGAGGGCAGGCGTGCCGGTGACTTCCAGCACCCCGCCGGGCGTGTCGATGAAGTAGGTGTTCAGCAACCCGTCGTTGTCGGCCAGCGGGCGGACGGTGTGCAACCGGCCTTTCATTAAGGCGGCGGGGACGAAGCTCGCCGCTGGCACCGCCCCGCCTTGCTCGAAGGTCTTCTCGAATTGCGCGAGGAACGCAGCATCGTCGCTCTGCGCGAACGCCCCCGCGGCGATCGAGACGAGGGCGAGCAGGATGGATCTTGATCTCACGATATGGGGGCGTGGGTGCCAGTCCTCGGCGCTCACTCCGCAAGCCAGGCGCGCGCCTCGGCCTCGCCGGTTTCGGGAAAAAACTTCACCGGCGCTTTGCGCAGGCCCGCGCCGGTGAAGGCCAGGACCTCGGCTTCCCAGCGCGGGTTGCCGACGACGGCGATCTTCTCGATGTCGTCGCGGTGGCTGAAGAAGAAGTCCGTGTCCTCCCACGCGGCGCCGCGCTCCCAACCGGTGAAGTTTTCCAGCAGCACGAGGACCTTGACGGTTCCGGCGCCGACGATCTTTTGCACGAACCCGGCTTGCGCGGCATCGAGTTCGGATTTCTTCAGCACGCCGCCGACGCGAAGGACGCAAAGGCGGTCATTGTCTTGTTCGAGAGTGGCACTCATGGAGGTGTTTTGGTTTGGATTGGCGGGATGTGCTTTCACCAGCGGTCTTAACGGCTATCGGCGAAGTCGCTGCGCAGCTCGCGCCGATCCATGCGAACGTCGTGGCGTGCATCAACCCCATCCTGACGACGTTCGAGCGCCTCGTCGAGTGCGTCGGATGGCGTCGCTCCGCGCGCCATGCGTCGCGATCCGGCCGGAGGCCGCTCGCCAGACGGAAGCGGCGCTGGCGCGCGGAGTGGTTTTCGCATGGCGCGGCTCGCCCACCCGCCCGCCTCCCTTATTCCCAACTCCCTCATCGGCGGAGCGACGCCATCCACCCAGCGGGACTCATTAGGTCACGATCACATAGACCGTGGTTCCCTCATACATGACCGCGCGGTAATAGACCCCGCCGACGAAGTAGCAGTTGTAACCGCGGTAAGCGACGCGGCGGTAACCGACAGGAACGGTGCGGATGTAACCGCTGGGCAGCGGCCTGACGACCGCGACTGGTGCGACGACGTGCGCCGGCGCAACCACGGCAACTGGAGCGGCGACGGGACGGCTCGCAACGGCCACGCCATTGTCGCCCGCAACGGCGACTCCCCGGCGGCCCGCGACGGCCACGCCATTGTCTCCCGCGACGGCGACTCCACCGCGACCCGCGACGGCCACGCCGTTGTCGCCCGCCGCGACAGCTCCGTAGCGGCCTCTCGCGGCCACGCCGTTATCGGTGGCGACGGCTCCGCCGCGGCGCCCCACTGCGCCGGAACTGTTCTCGCCTGACCAAGCCACGCCGCGCGGGGTGGCCACGGCGGTGCCTCGGTCGCCGCTCACTCCGTAGGCGCGGCCTGCTTGAGCGTTGTTAAGGCCGAGGGTCAAAGCCGCGGCCGTGAGTAGAAGAAGATGGGTGTGTGTTTTCATGGAAGTAGGTGAGTTAGTTTTTCCGCGCTGCGACTTTCTTGCTGGCAGATGCCATTTGGGCTGGGGTCCACATCTCGATTTTCTCCGCGCCTTTCGGTGGGGTGAAGGCGAACTCAGCCTCGGTCACGGCCGCTGCGAGATTCCAGGACGAGAAGCTGATTCGCACTTGCGGGTGGCCGGCGCGACGGAAGGTCGCGACGAGCTTGCGCGGGAGCGAATTGTTTACCGCGATCCACAGTTCCGCGTCGGCGATTTTGCCTTTCAAGGCGAGGCGATGGCACTCGACGCCAGCCAGCCCGAGGAAGCCCGCGGCGACTTTTTCGCGCCCGACATACGCGACGCTCTGCGCTTGCTGCCGAATGCCCCGGTAAGGATTGCTCACCGCAAACTCGGCAAGCGGCGGGGTGAAGCCATACCTCTCGTCGAGCGCGGCTACGACGCCGTCGATGTTCGTGTGCATCGGCAGAGTCGCATAAGTATTCGCCTTCTCATCGAGCAGCGAGAGCGTGCGTCCGTCGGCATAGAAATGCCGCCCGCCGAGATTGGTCTTCGCATGAGCGGCGAGCTTGTTCGGACGGAGCACGCTCGCTCGGATGCACGCCTTCTCGGCCGCCGGCGTTCCTGCGAGCAAGGCCGGATCGATTTCGCGATACGCCTTGAAGCTGAAACTCCGCGCGGAGCTGAGTTTGTCGGACATTTGCCGGAGCAGTTGATCGGCATCTGGCTCTGCCGCCGCGGCGGGCAGCATGGATGCGGTGAGAAGTGCGAATGCACTGATTGGGATAGATCGGGTTGGTTTCATGGGTTGGTAGTTGTGGGATGAAGGCGTGTGGATTGGAGGGCGGCGGCGCACCAGCCCGCCAGCGCTGTGTGCAGACCGATGGCTGGCCAGAGGCCGATGCCGGAAAGTGCGAGTCCGACCGCCGCGTGGGCGAGGATGGCGACCGCGGCGACGTTGTAGAAAAGCATCGCCACGACCAGCGCTCGCCCGTTGTCGCGCGACAACCAGCACGCAGCGCCCAGCGCGAGCAGGGCGGCACCGGCGACGCGAGCGACCGTCACTGCGGCGGGCGCGTCGAGCATCGCGCCCAGGAGCAGCCGCGCGACTACCGCGGGCGCGACGAGCAGTCCGAGGCCGGTGGCTGCTTCGAGCACCGCCGTGATGGCGAGCAGGCGTTTCAAGGTCGCCCCGAACGGTGGAGGTTACTTCGCCGGCGCATACCAGATGGGCGAGGTGTAGGCGCGCTCGGTGTGAGTCAGCGTGGTGCCGGGGAGCGGCTTCACGCCGAAGCGTTTCGCGTCATACGCCGTCCAGCGCGGCGTCGGGATTTCGATCACGCGGACGTAGTAGAAGGCGCGCAGGCTCGCGTCGAAGTCGGGGTCTTTCCACACGCCGATGAGCTCGGAGGCGCCGATGGTGTTCGTCCAAGTCGCGTTCTCGATGTCCACCGTCGTGCCGACGCTGGGGAGCTTGCCGTTTGCATCCGGCTTGCGGTCGCCGCTCCACGCGGCGTCATAGACTTTCTCCTGCACCTCGCCCTTCGCATCGAGCCAGCCTTTGATGACCTGGATGCGGTCGAGATTCGCGCCGATCGGGTCCTTCATCGCAGCGACGAGGAAGGTGGGCGCTTTGCCCGCGGGCGCATCGCGCAAATCGCCCCCCATCGGCACGCCTTTCGTGTAGCCGGCGACGGCGGGGCTGCGGCTGTCGGCGTCGGCCTTTTCAAAATCCCAGCCGCCGAAGAAGCGCACCACGAGGCGGGAGCCGGTGGTGGCGTAGGTTTCCTTGCGCTGCATCGCGTCCCAAAGCGAGGCGCGCGTGTTTTCTTCCGCCCACACGCCGGCGTAGCCGGCGGCGCAGACTTCCCAGTCCATGATCGTGATGCCGTTCTTGGGGTTCTTCATGAAGGGGGCGTGCAGGCGCTCGGGCGATGGCTCGCTGGGCGTGACTTTTCCGAAAAAGTTATCCTCCTCCATGGCGGCGAGCCCGGTGTGCGCATCGCTGCTTCCGACCATGCCGAACTTGTAAGGATTCACGCCGAGCTTCGCCTCGAGTTTCAGGCCGTTCTTGAGCGCAGAGCGGGCATACTCGAATTCAAGCATCTCATTCTTCTTCGCGGCGCTGACGTCGAGATTGCCTTTGTCCCATTTCTCCTGGTCGGCAAATTCGTCGTTCGGCGAGAGGAAGGGATGCGATTCTCCGTCGCCCTTGGTCTGCGTGGCCTCGTAGAGCCGCTCCCATTTCGCGCGGGCCTCGGCGTATTCGCGATCGACCGCCTTGCCGAAGGCTTCGACGATGGGGAACATGGTGCCGTTGCTCAGATTGCCGTTGTGCGCGATGGCGAGCACGCTGCCGCCGGTCTTCTTTTCATAGGCGTCCATCCATTTCCACAGCTCGACGGGGTTGTTGCTGCCGTAAGGCGGGACGCAGGTATAGGGCTCGACCTGGATGGCCTTGTCGCCGTTGTCCCGGAAGATGACGTTGCGATGGAGGTTGTTGCCCTTGTCCAGCGAGGTCCACTCGTAGCCGATGAAAGCGGTGAAGCGGCCCGGCTCGTTGAACGCCTCCGCGGCGTCGATCGTTTCCTTCCAGGCGCCGCGATAGGCGCGCGTGCCCGGGAAGTACATGAGCGCCGTCGGGAATTTGCCCTGCGAAAAGGTCCCGACGATCTCCAGGCACACCTCTCCGCCCTTGCCCGCCTGGATCATGTCATACCATTTGCGGCCCGTGGGATCGGCCAGCAGCTCGGGCTTGCCCGCCAGGAGGTCGGGGAACCAGCCCATGTTGTCGGAGTGGTCGGCGACCACGAGGAAATCGAGCGGGCGCGAGAGCCTCGCCGGCTGACCGCTGGAGGCCATGACTTGCTCGCCGCGCGCAAAGCGCAGCGCGTCGCGGGGGGAAAGCCGGCAGCCGGCGGCCCCAGCATCAAAGGAGTAGGAAGTGTGCAGATGGGTGTCGCCGAAGAACGGGCGCGTCGGGAATTTGCGGTCGGCGTAGGGCGAGTAAGGGCGCTTCTTGAAAGCGGCCTCGGCGGATTCCTTGCTGAGCGTGCCGGCGTCGCCGGCGGGCGCGGCTTCCTGCGCGGTGAGACGTGCGGGCGACAGGCCGAGGATGGCGAGTGCCGCGAGGGCGGTGTGCATGCGGGTTTTCATGGTGTCTATTGGTGAGGTTGGAAATTTCAAAGAGCCGCGAGCCGTTGCATGACCCAAAACATCGCGACGCTCCCGATGGCATACGGCGGCACGAGCTGTGTCCAGCGCGGGAAAGTGAATCTTGAATGGCGGACGAGCGCGATGACCGCGAGCACCGCACCGACAAAGGCGAGCTGACCCGCTTCGACGCCGACATTGAAAAGGAGCAGCGCGAGCGGGATGTCATGCGGCGGCAGACCGACCTGCGCGAGCGCGCCAGCGAAGCCGAAGCCGTGGAGCAGCCCAAACGTAAACGCGACGATCCACGGCGCGCGTTCCGTCAGTCCGCGTGCGCCGCGCCGCGCCCGCAGGATTTCCGCCGCGACGAAAACGATGCTCAAGGCGATGATTGCCTCGACCGGCGCGGAGGGCATCTTTACGAAGCCGAGCGTCGCCAGCGCGAGCGTGATGCTGTGCGCGATGGTGAATGCGGTGATCGTCTTCACCAGCAGCCCGACGCCGCGCACGATGAGCACCAGCGCGAGGACGAACAGCAGGTGATCGATCCCGAAGAGGATGTGCTCCACGCCGAGCACGAAGTAGCCGTCCGCCGCCGGGCCCGCGGTTTCCTTCCCGAAAACGAACGACGGCGCGTCCGGCCGCAGCAGCCTCGAGACGACGCGCCCATCGGCGAGGGCGATGCGCACGAGCACATCCGTCATCGTTGCCTGCAAGCCATGCACCGTGACCTCCCAGCCATCGAGCCCGCGCGGCCCCGTTGAGATCGTCCAGCGATTCATCTCCGCGCCGAAGATCCGCTCGACGCGTGGCAGCGACAGCATCACCGCGTTTTTCGGCAGGGAGGGATGAATCGGCAGGACACCGCGCGAGAGCTGCGCCGCCGTCGGCGCCGGGCAGCCGCACGGCATCGTCGCGATGGGCGCGTTCGGATCGACTGCCAGCGAAGGCTGCGCATGCGGCAGTTCCTCGCCCGCCAGCGGCGTGCCGCCCATGGCCGGACTTTCCAAAGCACCTCGAATTCGCCCGGCGCGCGCTCGGTCAGCTCGAGGAAAGCAGGGCGCACCTCGTGGGCCGCCGCGGTGAAAGGGATTACGAGCAGCGCGATCGACAGCGCGACGGTAACTCCCGGGTAGGGAGGGCGTCCCGCCGAGGAGGCGGAGGGGAACGGGGAGGCGGGCGGACGGGCGAGCAGCCGGTTCGGGCATCCTGCCCAAACGATCTTTCGAGAGGCCATCCGAAATCCGGGATGCGTCTTGGAATTCACAAAGGCCGTCCGGCGAGACGCCGGACTCGGCGGGCGAGACGCCCACCCTACCCGAGATATGTGAACTCCCGTGTTCATCGTGTCGCCGTCTTGGTGGGTGGCGCGGCCGCGCCACGGAGCGCCGCTTCGTCCACCGTGATGCGATAGTGGGCCTTCAGTCCTTCGAGAAAATCCCGGTTCGCCGTGCGCCGCCGTTCATCGGAAAAATCGCGTGCCACCGCATCGCGCACCGCCTCGAACACTACGGGCTGCGGCTCCGCGCGTCCGCTCACTCTCACCAGATGCATACCGTAGCTCGACGCCACCGGCCCGCGCCATTCGCCCGCCGGCATCGTCGTCACCTTCTCCGCAAACTCGCGCCCGAGCGCCGCCGCGATCTCATCAGCGTTGGCGTCCGTGAATTCATGCTCGCGCAAAAACGGATCGCCCATCGTCTCGTCGCTCGCGCCCTTCGCCAACGCCGCCAGCGCCTCACGCGCATCCGCCTCCAGCTTCGCGCCGCGCCGTTCCTTGCTGAAAAAGACGTGGCGGAAACTCACCCGCGCCGCCTTCGCATAGCGCGCGGTATTTCCCTCGAAAAACTTCCGCAGCGCCGCGTCATCCGGCTCCACCGAGGCCGCGATGTCCTGCGTGAGAAACTCCATCTTCTGCGCCATGCGCCGGCGCACGATGGAGTCATCGCGATCCAACCCCATCGCCAGCGCCTCGCGATAAAGGACCTCTTCGCGCAGATGGTCATTCACCAGCCCCCGCAGCTCGTCCGGATCCGGTGCCCGATGCCATTGTTTGGAATAGCCTTCGCGCAGCCACGCAATCGTGCCTGACGTGACTTCGATGTGCGCCGCTGCATTCTCCGCTGGCCGCCGCCCCTCGCGCCACGCGTTCACTACAAAGATGAGCGCGCCGAGAAGGGCGAAATGCACGAGCGGTTCCTTGATCCAGCGTTTCATGTGGTTTGGCGCATTGTTGCCAGAAGTGTGTCCGAAGGGGGAGTTACTTCGCGAAGCTCTTGCCGTCCGGCGCCGGCGTGGTCAGCGCCAGCGTGGCGGCGCCTGCGGTGGCGAGGCTGTGGTGTGCGCGTGGACGCTGGTGGTGAAAGCCAGCGCACCTATCAGCGCGGCGGCGATGAGCGTTGGTGGGTGTGCTGTTTTCACCATTAACCTTTCCGTTGGGGTGGTGTGTTGAACGGGTCAGTCGGCCGCTAGTCGTGATGGCCGCCCGGCATCGGTAGGGCCGAGACGTTCAGTGCCCAAGGGAACCGGGCAAGGTGTCGTTCACCCTTCGAATCCATCAGGTTTTCAAAGAGGATGAACGTCTCGTTGTCCGGGCCGACCTCGCGAAACCCGTGGCGAAGGGCGGAGGCCGAAGGACGGAGCGCGCCATCCACCGGAGACGGCCTGCGAGTGTTGACTGAGGCACGGCGCGAAGAATGGCCGGGTGGATGGCGTCGCTCCGCGCGCCATGCGTAACGAACGCTGCTATCGAGGTAGAAATAGTATTCCTTCACGTCCTCGCCGTGATTGCCCTCGCTGTTGGTCAACCCGAATAGCCGTCGCAGATCCCCGCCAATCCATCCTCACCCCACTGATAGGCCCGCGACCGCGCCTGATCATGGCTGAAGTAGGCCCAGGCATTCCCGTCCTCGCTGTAGTCCTCGCGCACCGTCCCCCATTGGCGCTCGCTCAAGTAAGGCCCCCACATTTTCCAAGGGGTGCCTTGGTTCGTGGAGTCGAGGCGTTGTTGCTCGGTGCTCATTCCCTTCCAACGTCGGTTGGCTGTCCCTCAGCGCCGGCCTTTGGCGGCGCGATAGCGGGCGAGAAAGTGGCGCAGCAGTTCCTGCGGGGAACTACCGCTACCGACGCGGGCGAGATAGCTCTCCACGTCGGCGTCGGAGACGGGCAGGTCGCGGATGATGGGCTTGCCGGCGAGAGTGCCGAGCACCTGGAGCGCTTCCGCAGAAGTCTCGAAAACGACATCGCCAGCCTCCGAATCGGGCCGCGCACTGCGGGCGATTTCGTCGATCCATTGCCCGTCGCGTTGCAGATAAAACATTCGCATCCGACAAGTTGGGTCGGCGGAATCGTAGCCTTCCTGCATGACGCCGTATGGGCTCGTGGGATCGTCTGGATCGATCTTGATAAGCTTGCAGTCGCTGGAGTTGTTGGTGAGTGCGCGCATTGGTGTAGGCGTGGAGGTGAGGTTCGATGGTTTGGATGTGGGCGAGGATCAGACTTTGTTCTTGTCGGGCGGTGGAGGGAAGCTCTTAGCCGCCGAGAGCGATGGTGAGGGCGACGAGCACCGCGCCGATGGCGATCTGCGAGCGCCTCGACCCCAGTCTGCAGCGCCTCCTTCGCCCGCGTCTTGTCCTCGGACTGAAGTTCACGCGTGTCGCCGGGATCGACATCCTTGAGCCGGAACTTCTTTCCGTTCGTGACTCGGTAAGGGTTTCGAGAATCGGTGGGAGGCTTCGATGACTTGCTTGGTTTTCATAAGTTGCCGAGTTGGTGGGACGAGGTGTGAAGATTTAGGCCGGCATCACGGAAGAGAAAGACGCATTAGTTCGAGGCGGTGACTGGCGTTGGGATGCCGTGGGGAGGGGCCGGCCACGAGCATGACGCGGTCGGCGGTGAGACCGTGCTCGGGCAGCCAGCGCGCGGCGTATTCGCGCCAGTCGTCCGGCTCGTCGGCGAGATCGACGGCATGCACACCGTAGGAAAAGGCGAGTCCCTGGCAGGCCGCTGGATCGCGGCCCGGCGCGACGATCCACACGGATGGTTTGCAGCGTGAGATGGTGCGCGCCGTGTCGCCGGCGCGTGTGGGCACGAGCACGGCTCCGCACGGTACCGTTTCGAGCGCATGCTCGACCAGCAACGCCATGCGGTCATAGCCGCTCATCGCCGACGGCTCGCGCAGAAATTCCCGCTTGGCGGCGAGGCTCCCGTGCGGGCGGTGCGATTCGGTGAAGGCGGCGATCTTCGCGAGCATGGTCACGGCTTCCTCGGGGAATTTGCCCATCGCGGATTCGCCGGAGAGCATCACGCAATCGGTGCCGTCGAGGATCGCGTTGGCCACGTCGGTCGCCTCGGCGCGGGTGGGCAGGCGGCTCGTGACCATCGATTCGAGCATCTGCGTGGCGGTGATGACTGGTTTGCCCGCGAGATTCGCTTTCGCAATGAGCTGCTTCTGGGTGTGCGCGATTTCTTCGATCGGCACTTCCACGCCGAGATCGCCGCGCGCGACCATGACGCCATCGGCCACCGCGAGGATTTCATCGTAGTGCGCCAGCGCGTCGGAGCGCTCGATCTTCGCGATGATGAACGGTACGCGCCCGATCTTTGCCGCCGCGCCGCGCAGGGCCTCGAGGTCCTGCGCGCGTTCGACGAATGACTGGCTCACCGCATCCACCCCCGCCCCGAGCGCAAACTCCAGGCAGGCGCGGTCGTGCTCGGTGAACGCGCCGATGCCGAGGTCGATGCCCGGCAAATTCAGGCCCTTGCGCGAGCGCAGCTCACCGCCGACCGCGACCGTGCATTCCACGTCATGGCCCGCGACGCGCTCGACGACGAGCTGCACCAGACCGTCGTTGAGAAAGAGCCGGTTCCCCGCCTTCACCACGCGCGGCAGCGGCTCGAAGCTCATCGAGACGCGCCGCGCATCGCCGACGATGTCTTCATTCGTGAGGGTGAAGCGGTCGCCCGGCATGAGCAGGATCGGCTCCGGCGCGATCTTCCCGAGCCGCATCTTCGGCCCCGGCAGATCGGCCATGATGGCCACCCGCCGGCCCGTCGCGCGCTCCGCATCGCGGATGCGCCGGACGAGTTCCCCGTGGTGCGAAAAGTCGCCGTGCGAAAAGTTCAGCCGCGCGACATTCAGCCCCGCGCGAATGAGCCGCTGGAGCATCTCCGGCGATTCCGACGCCGGTCCGATGGTGGCGACAATCTTGGTCTTGTGACCGGGTAAGAGCGTGTTCATGAAAGTGGTCCTTTAGAGCGTGTCATGCATTTTCCGGTGGGCGATCGATGGTGGGCCGAAGGCCCAAAACAAGCCAGCCCAGGGCCAAGCGAGGACGCCGGCCTGGGTGGACATCATCAGAGCGATCTTGCCCTGAAGGGGCATCACACGACTTGTTGTGCTCCTTCAGGGCGCAGCGCTTTTTATCGCTTCCCAGGGCGTTGCCCTGGGCTGGCTTGTGATGCGCCTTTGGTGCGCCCTGATGCAGAACGTCAAAGTGCATGACAGGCTCTAAGCGGCAGCGGATGCGATTCCGCGTCGCAGCCAGGCAGCGGCGGCGAAGGAGACAATGGGGGCAGACGATGGCACCGACGACGATCATGATGGTGACTTTCGGATCGTTGAAGCTGCTCGCGGCGGGGACGAGCGCGGCGTCGAAATTGCGTCCGGCGGTGGCGAGACCCAGGACGCCGCGCACCTCCGGTTTTGATCCGCCGAGCAACCAGCCAATGAAGAAGAGGACGACGAAGTAGAGCGCCGCGACGAGGATCGCGCCGCTGCCAAGGACGCCGAGCAGCAGGCGGATGTTGAGCGCGATGAGCAGGACGAAGAACAGCAGCAGGCTGGCGTTGCCGATCATCGCGAGCACAGGCGCGGCGCTCGCGGCGAACGTGGCGGCGAAGTTTTTCACCAGCATCCCGGCGGCGAGCGGCAGGACATGAGCAGCAGGAGCGGGCGCGCGATGGTCCAGGGATCGGCTTGCAGGCCGGGGATCATCAGCGGCAGTGCGAAGGGCAGGAAGAGGATCGTGCCGAGGGTCAGCAGGCCCATGAGCGCGGCGGCCAGCGCGAGGTCGCCGTGCGCAGCTTTGACCACCTGTGGCAGGAACGGCGTGCCCGCCGCGCCGCCCAGCAGGATCAGGCCGATGGCGTATCCGCGATCGAGCGGGATGACGACCGTGAGCAGCCATGCAAATGCGGGCGCGAGCACGAAGTTCAAACCCAACAGCGCGAAGACCGCGCTTTCGATCGCCCCGAAGCCTTTGGCCGCCTCTCACCTTCCACCGCCAGCCGGCGGGCTCCGATGCGCCGCCCGACCTCGAGCAGCACGAGGATGCCAATCGCGAGCAGGACGGCGAAGACAGCTCCGTAACAGACCGGATTCATCCAGCGGGTCATCTGTAGGAGCAATGCTTCGCCGCCCTATCGCCCGGTTGGTGTTCAGTATCCGAGCCGGGACTCGACGCGGTCCCGGCGGTCGTCGCGGCGATCATAGCGGTTGTATTGCCGTGTGGTGACGCGATTATCCACGCGCTCGGCGGCGTCATAGCGGCGATCGACGCGGGCGTTATGACGGGCGGCAGCGCGAATGGCACCTTCGATGGCCTCGCGCCCGCTGAAGGTGCGGCCATCATCGGCGGTGTAGTCGGCGTCTTCGGCGAAGAAATCAGCGAGCGCCTTCACGTCGGACTTGGCGTAGGCGGCTTCATAGGCGCGGTCGTTGGCGATCACGGCGGCTTTTTCGGGCGGAACGTCGGCGGGAGTTTGGGCAATGGCCGCGCTCGCAAGCACGGCGACGAGGCAAGCAAATGCAGTGGTGGTTTTTATGGGGTTGGTTCGTTGTCTTATTGATTCCGGGTGCACGCAGCGGAGGAATGAACGATCCCAAGCTTTCTCGAATAGAAGTCGAGGACGAGTTTGGTCTGGCGTCAGATTCCTGCGCCTCGGAGCCGCTCGCAGCCATCGGACCTTGGTCCCAGGCCGGCGAATACGCCGCGTGAGGGAGGTCATCGGAGCGTCGCGGTCACGGGGAAATGGTCCGAGGGGTAGCCGCTGGTCCCGCGGGTGCGGTCGATCCCGGCATCGATGGTCTGGAAATGCGAGCTGGCCAGAATCCAGTCCATGCGCCGTCCGCCGGTCCGGCCGGTGAAGAAATGGACCGTCCCTTCACGGCGGGTGATGACCGGATGGGCGTCGCGGAAAACATCGTGCAGCGATGACGCCGGCGGACGCTGCGCGGCCAGCAGCGTCCGGTAGGGATCGGAGCCGGGGGCGGCGTTGAAGTCGCCGGTGACGACGCACGGCACGAGGCCGGCGATGCGGACCATGCGTTCGCGCAGCAGCCTGGCCGACTCCGCGCGCGCCCGTCCGCTAAAGGCGTCGAAGTGCGTGTTGAACCAGCAAAAGGACGGTCCGCCGTCGTGTGGCCGGAGCCTCACCCAGGTGACCATGCGCGGGAAGAGGGCGCCCCATCCGCGGCTGCCCGGCTGCTCCGGGGTGGTGCTGAGCCAGAAGTGTCCGCCGTCCAGCAGATCGAAACGGGCGGTCTTGAAGAAGACGCCGCACATCTCGCCGCGAAGTTTTCCGTCACTACGGCCGACGCCGACGAAAGTGTAATCGTCGAGTTGCTGCCGCAGAAACGTCTCCATGGAGTCCAGGCCTTCCTGGGTGCCGAGAAGGTCCGGGTTGAAGCTGCGGACGCGCTGCACGACTGAGTCACGCCGCCGGTCCCAGATATTCGGTCCGTCGAAGATAGTGCGGACGCGGAGGTTGAAGGTCATCACGCGCAGTTCGCGTCCGGCCCTCGGATTGGGCGCGGAGGCTTTCATCGGTGCTGCCACGCGGGGCGCTGAGCGGGGACTCTCACGGCCGGCGCATCCGCAGATGAGAGCGAGTGCAAAGCCGGCCAGGACGATGCGACTGTAAGGAGAATCTCTGAACATCACTTGCACCGATCGGTCCGTGCGGAAGCCACCCTGCGAGCAGCTGGCGCATGAGATCGACGTGGCAGTTTCCGCGGGAGGCTCAGAGCAGCCACTCGATCGGCAGCCAGCTGATCACCGGCGCCTTGAGGCGCTTCCAAACACCAGCCTCGGGCTCGGAGTTGTAGCGCACTAGCTGGTCACCTTCGCGCGTCACCCAGACTGCCGTGGAAGCGGTGCGCTCGCCACCCTTTGGGAGACCGCCGCGCGCGCCCAGCGAAAGCATCACCAGCAAGGTGCCGGCGCAGTAAATCCAGCGATCGATATTCTTGCGGAGCAAGGTTGCATTCATGAGGCAGTCATCATCTGCGTCGCCGCGCGATCCGGCGAGCGGATTGAGGCTTACCTGACAGGACGGCGACATAGGCTACAAACCGCGCGGCCGACCGAGGCCACCCTCGCGGCAAAGACCGCACGCTGAACGCCCCCGCAGAACCCACCCGGCGGCGAGACGCACGCCGCTCCGTGGAGCCACTGCAATGCGCGTTTCTTTGACTGCATCGATACGGCTAAGACTCCAGGAATCCTTCTCGTCTCCGCGTTTGTGGGTCGGCAATCATGGAGACCGACCGATGCACGTCATCACACGGAGCGCCTGAACGAACATCGGCGGCAACAAAGCGCGCCTCGTCGCCGCGCTTCACTTCAACCGCCAGAAGGTCTATATACGTGCTGTGCTCACGCACCGGGAATATGATGCCGGAGCTTGGAAAGAATGACCAACACACTCAAATCCTCACTCGCCCACTGGCCCGAAGTTTCGGAGGCCGTCTTCGTCCCGCACACGGCAGCGGAATACGAGCGCCTTGTCGCCCTGCTCGATGAACTCGTGGACGAATTGGGCAACGACGAATCCCACCCACTTGCCTCGCTATGGAAGTCATCGGACTGCTCATCGAGAAATACGAGGATGAGCATGTGCCCGACTTAGACAGTGCCTGCCTGCTGAGCGAGGACCCTTCGGGGACGGGCGAATAAGCCCAAAGCGGACGCATACGACACGGCGACTTTCACAGACCGAACCAATTCCTCGCGAAATGGTCACCCGCATGGTGATGCCGCCACTCACTGCACCGGCGCCATCAGTCGCGAAGTGCGGGCGGCGAGGCGAAACCACCATGGGCGCGCGGTGAAATCCGCAGCGGTCGCGCGGGTGCTGCGCGCGAAGTCGGCGGCAAACATCGCCTCCGCGGCGCGCAACGCCGATGGCTCGGCGAAGAGCAGCGCGATCTCGAAGTTCAGCCGGAAACTGCGGTTGTCGAAGTTGGCCGTGCCGACGCCGCCGTAGTCGTCCACGAGGATCGCCTTCTCGTGCAGGAATCCCTCGTGGTAGCGCCACGTCTGCACGCCCGCTTTTTCCAGCTCGGGCAGGAAGGTGAAGCCGGAGAGCCAGACGAGCTGACTGTCGGCGTGCGCGGGCACGAGGATGCGCACGTCCACCCCGCGCAACGCGGCGAGCTGGAGCGCGGAGATGAATTGCTCGTCGGGCACGAAATACGGGCTGGCGATCCACACGCGCTTCTTCGCGGCGTGGATGGCGTGCAGGAAAAAGAGCGTGCAGGTCTCGAAGGTGTCCGCCGGTCCCGACGGCAGGCAGAACGCGAGGTCGTCGTCGCCGCCAGGCGCGGGCGCGGGTGTCCAATTCAGCGTGGGACGGCTGCCTGCGGCCCAGTTCCAATCCTCGATCCACGAGATCTGCACGCACTGTACGACCGGCCCCTGCACCTTCACGTGCGTGTCGCGCCAGGCGCCGATCTTCGCGTCCTTGCCGAGGTATTCGTCACCGACATTGTGCCCGCCGACGAACGCCGTGCGGCCATCGACAACGACGATCTTGCGGTGGTTGCGGAAGTTGAGCTGGAAGCGATTGGCGTCGCCTTTGCGCGTGTTGAAACGGCGGATGTCCACGCCCGCGGCGCGCAGTTCGTTCACATAGGCGTCGGGCAGATGGTGGCTGCCGATCTCGTCGTAGAGCACGTAGCAGCGCACGCCCGCGCGCGCTTTCGCGATGAGCGCGTCCTTGAGCCGCCGCCCGAGGCCGTCGTCGTGGATGATGTAAAACTGCACGAGCACGTAATCGCGCGCCTGCTCGATGCCCTCGAAGATCGCGCGGAACGTCGCCTCGCCGTCGATCAGCAGCTCGGTGTGATTGCCGCGCGTCGCCGGAAGTTTCGCGAGTTTTTCGAGCAGCGCCGCACTCGCCGGCTCGGCCTCGGGCGCGGGGCGCATCGCGAGGAGATCGCGCGCGAGCTGCCGCTCCGCGTCGCTCAGTTCCGCCTCGGCCTTGCGCCGGAGCACCACGTAGCCCTCGAAGTTCGATCGCCCAAAAACCCAATACGCCGGCACCGCGACATACGGAAAAGTGTTCAGCGACACCGCCCACGCAATCGCGCCCTGCGAGGTGCGCACGCCGAGGATCGCGTGGATGGAAGTCAGCGCGCCGAGCAGGTGGCAGAACGCGACGATGAGCGTCCGCCGCGTCTTGCGATGTTTCCGCAGCCACAGCAACGGCTTCCCCGTGCGCGGGAAGCGGGCGATGATCCGGTCAAGGAGCGCGGTGAACATCCACGCAGCGTAGCCACCGCGTGCCGTGTGGATACGCCGAAGGTTCCATGGGAGTTCACGCGCACGCAAAAAAGCCGACCTACCCTGCCGAGAGACCGGCTCTGTGCGGAGAGGAGCGATGACTGGAAGTGCCAGCTTTCCTTGCGGAACCCGGGGTCCAGCTTGGTGTTGCCGGCGCTCGCCCGGCTCATCATTGAGCCCGACGCCCCAAACGCGGAAAACCACAGCTACTCCGGCATTCCGCATGCGGCCCGTCTCCATCACGGCGAAGCTCCGGCCGATGGTGGCCATACTGCCTTTGTCGAAATACTTGAAGGGAGGCGGCACCGGATCTCCGCAGAGCCGGCCGGCGATCAAACGCCCGACGTAGCGGCCCTGCTGAATCGCCACCTGCGCGACGCCGGGCAGGGGCTTTCCGTTCACCTCAAATGCTGCCGTGTCTCCCACCACGAAGACCTCGGGATGGCCCGGAACCGAGCAGTCGGGAAGCACCTTGACCCGGCCCGCCTTGTCCGCCTCCACGCCCAGCCACTTAGACGCGGGGGAGGCCTTGACCCCTGCAGTCCAGAAAATATTCCGGGTCGGAATTCGTTCCCCCTTAATCATGACGCCTTCGGCGTCCACCTTCTCGACACGGGTGCCTGTCCACACTTCGACCCCCATTTTCTCCAACCGGGCCTTCACGGCGGCCCCGAGCGATTCGTGGAACGGCGGCAGGACGCGAGGGGCAGACCCGACGAGGAGAATCCGGAGTGAGGCCGGGTCGAACCGGCGGAATTCGGAGGCGAGGGTCAGGCGCGCCAGTTCCGCGATCGCTCCGGCCAGTTCCACTCCAGTCGGACCGGCGCCGACGATGACGAAGGTCAGCAGCTCGGGATGTGCTTTGGGATTGAGCGTGCGCTCGCAGTTCTCAAACGCACCCAGGATCTTGTTCCGGAGGTGATCGGCGTCGGCAATCGTTTTCAGGCCCGGGGCGAAGGGGACATACTCGTCATTGCCGAAGTAACTGGTCTGCACGCCGGTGGCCAGGACGAGGTAATCGTAGGGCAAGGGAACCGGAGCGCCCTCCATGACCCCCTCCACGACGCAATGCTTCTTCTCCATATCCACCCCGATGACCGTCTCCTTGAGCACGGTGGTGTTGGCGTGCTGGCCGAGCACCTGGCGAAGCGGCGCGGCGATGTGCTCGGGCGACAGAACACCGGTCGCCACCTGGTAGAGCAGCGGCTGAAAGACGTGATGGTTGGTCTTGTCGATCAGGCCCACCTTGGCGCGGGCCGTCTTCAGCGCACGGGCCGCCGCGAGCCCGCCAAAGCCGCCTCCCACGATGATGATGCGAGGCAGTGTGTCTGGAGTCGTTGAATCGGGATTCATATTTTTCCGAGGTTAGGGGTGGTCTGCTTTTGCACGCGACAGGTATATCTTGTTCACCACCGCGAAGAAAAATCCCGTGGACAGCCCGCACATCAGAATGCCGGTCAGGGCCCTCGACGGGACCCAGCAGCCGCCACTCCTTCGGTGGCACTTCGGCGTGTGGTTGGTCGATCGCAGGGCGACTGAGATTGCGCTGAAGGGGTTTGGCCTCGTCGAGAGCGCCGTCGGGATCGTCGATGCCGGCGTGGCGCGGACGGGCGAGCTCATCGCGACAAGTCGGACGGAAGTGCGGCAGGCCTCCGAGACCATCGCCGCGGTCGGTGCCCGGGCAGAGGCGAACAGCCCCGTGCTCAGCACTGGGACCGCGTGCGGGGGCCCGCTGCCGGCCCGCTCCCATGAGCCATGCCAGCGACGCTACCTTTGATAGGCGAACGCTTTTTGGAATGGATTATAAATGCCGCGGCTCGTCCGCGTGGGCGCATAAACAAAGCCATAGCGGTCGGCTTTTACATCCACTGGCTCAAGGAGGAGGCCTTTGTTACTCGCCTTCTTGGTATATTCGATCAGCACTCGGGCCGTGCCATTCACGCCCCACATTTTGAATCCGGTCCCAAAGATTCCTCCATTCGGGTAAAGCTCGTATAGATTGGCCGTGGCGTGGAAACAGTTGATGGCGCTTCGGTCCTTTCGGGTGATGCGGTCGTCCGCCCGGTATTTGATCGTCCCGCCCTCCAGCAAGCGAAGACGCTTCACGGCGAGGTCAAATGCATCCTGGCGAATCTCGTAGGGTCCCCACATGCACACCGCATTTTTAGCGTTTACTCCCAAGCGAATGGTTTCATCGAGTTTGAAGACTCTGCCGACGGACGTAGGACAAGTATTCCGATCTGGGAAGAGGCGGCTGCCGAATCCGTTGAACACACAAAGATGAGGGTTCTCCGCGAAATCGTGCGGGAGCCAACTGATGGTGAATGCTTCGAAATTCCGATTCTGATACGTTTTCTTTTGCAGGCCTGAGGTCAGCTTCGTCTGTTTGTCATCGGCGAGCACTCGAATGACTGAAATGAAGGTATGTGAAAGCTCCGGGGCATTACCTTTGTTTTCATAAGCGAAGGGAATGATGAAGTAGCGATCCTGCTTGTTCTTGCCTTCGCCGAGTCGAGCCGTGACTTTGGCTTTGATGTGATTGGTGATCTGGTCGTAGAGAGGCACATCATAGTTCGAGAAATCTGGATTCGACTTCGGCTCATCAGCAGGTGCGCCGATGCAAAGGCAAAGGAACGTGACATAGGCCAGGAAGGGCCTGGAAAAGGTTGCGAAGTGCGGAGTAGCTCGCGGCTGGGCCTGGTTCGACATGTCTTCACTGGAGTTGGTTTGAGCGATACCCTGGTTCATAAGTATTCCTTTCGTCTGCGGGTGGATTGTCAGGTTCCCCAGCGTGGCATTGAGCAACCCGCCGACGGTTGGTTGGGTTGGTTTTTCTTGCTGAAGCCAAGGTTGGCTTCGTGAGGGAGCTGCTGGTTCATTCGGAGGATGAGCCTTGCGGAGTCCTGAGTCTATTTCGCCGGCAGGCCGGTGCCTTTGAAATCGCCGCCGAGGGCGAGGTGCAGGTTCACGCGCTCGCGGAGGCGGGAGGCGCGGATCTTCGTCAGTTCGACTTTCGCGGCGAGGTTCTCGCCGGAGAGGCGGAGGATGGTGAACGTGTCGGTCTGGCCCTGCTCGAACTGCGCCTTGCCGAGCGTCACGGAGGTGTCGGTATTCTCGACCACGTCGTTCAACGCGCTCTGGCGTTTGGCCAGGTAGGATTCGCTCGCCAGCGCGTCCTCCACATCCTCGAACGCCCGCAGGGCGGTGCCGGTGTAGAGCGCGGCCGCGGCCTTTTGCTCGGCGGTGCGGACGTCCTGCGCGGCCTTGAGTTCGCCGCCGAAAAAGATCGGCTGGATCACCCCGGCGGCGAGGCTCCAGGTCACGGTGTCGATCACGCCGACGGTGTCGAGCTGCGCGGTGCCCATGCCTCCCGCGGCGCTGATGGAAAAGCGTGGCAGCCGCGCGGTGCGTGCTTCGTTCACGCGATGAAATGCGGCGGCGAAGCGGCGCTCGGCAGCGATGAGGTCGGGCCGGCGTTCGAGCAACTGCGCGGGGAGACCGGAGGGCACGGTGCGCGGCTGGCTGGGGAAGGAGTTGCGCAACGCGAGCTTGCCGGCGGGATACTTGCTGGTCACGACTTCGATGGCGCGGATGGCTTGCGCCCGCGCGGCCTGCGCCGCGTAAAGCGTATCCTGCGCTCCGGCAGCACGCGCCTTGATCTGCGCGAGATCGTAGTCGCTCGCGTGGCCCTCCTTTTTGCGCACATCGGCGAGCTGCAGAGCTTCACGGTAGAAGCTCAACGTCTCCGCCGCATTCGCGGCCTGTTGCGAGGCTTCGATGGTCGAGAAATAGGCGCGCGCCACCGTCGCGGCGAGCGACTGCCGGGCAAACTCGTAGTCGGCTTCGAGCGCAGCGCTCTCGGCTTTCGCCGCCGCTTTTTTCGAACGCACGCGCCCCCACACGTCGAGCTCCCACGACGCGCCGATGCCGAGGCCATAGACCCAGCGCTGCGTCGAACGGTCCAGGAGGTTGCTCGTATCGCCGCTCCCGCTGCTGAGGTCCACGCCGAGTCCACCGAGGTCCGGAGGATCGATGCTTCCTCCCCGGGCGCTGGTGATTTCGCGTCCCGATCGTTCGCCAAGTCCCTTCAGCGCGATGCGCGGATAGAGCGAGGCGGCGGCGATCTTGATCGCGGCGCGCGAGGCTTCCACCCGCGCCGCCGCCGCGACGAGGTCGGGGTTCCGGGTGACGGCGTCCTCGACGAGGCGCGTGAGTTCGGGGTCGCCGAAGGTGCGAATCCAATTCGGCACGACTTCGCCGCTGCGGTGATTCCCGCTCCACCTGCCGGGGATTTTTTCGCGTGCGCTTTCCGTGAGGATGTCCCCGCCTGTGGGTGGTTCGAGGAGGGCGCAACTGGCGAGCATCAGGCACGCGATGGCGCCGGGAAGGATGAGGTATTTCATGCGGAGCGGCGGGTTAGTGGAGCTTCGGAACGAACCAATCGACCTTGGTCGAAACGCGCACGAAAACCTTGCGCATGACGTGCAGAAACGCGCCGTGCTCGGTGTAGATCGCGCCCTGGCCGCGCGCACCGGCGGCGAGGAAGAGGTCCTTGTCCTTCGGCTCGACGAGCAACCGCACGGCGATGCGTTCTTCCGGTGCCGCCGTCGCGGGAGTGTTCGCCAGATTGCCGCTGATGGGCATCTGGCCTTGCGCCGTGGCCCACAGGATCGAATCGACCCGGCACTTGATGACGCGACCGGGGTGCGTCTTGACGAAGACTTCCGCTTCGTTGCCTGGCTCGACATAGCGCAGCTCGTTCTGCCGGAAGAAGGCGATAATCCACTGGTCCTCGTCCTCAATGAAGCTCATCACCGGCGACATCGGCAATTGCGCGGCACGCACGCCGGCACGCAACGCGAGATTCGCCACGCGGCCATTGGCCGGCGCCAGATGCGTGGTGCCTTCGAGGTCGTATTGCGCACTGGCGAGGTCCGCCTCGGACTTCGCGATCTGCGCCTTGGCCGCGGCGACTTCGTCGATCTCACCCGTCGCGTTGCGCGCGGCGAGCTTCTGCTTCACCTGCGACTCCGTGGCCTCCGCAGCGAGCAATTCGCTTTCGAGATTGCCGAGATCGGACTGCGCCTGCTCGAGATCGGCGCGCTTCCCGGCGCCCGCGCTGGCGAGCTGGGTGAATTGCTCGACCCGTTTCTTCGCGAGATCGATCCGCGGCCCGAGCCCGCCTTTTTTCGCCGTGGCGTTCCTGAGTTGATCCTCCAGCCCGCGCTCGGTCGCCTCGGCGGTGACCAGCTTCGCCTTGTTCTGCGCGAGCGTCGCCTCCGCGGCCTTCACCGCGAGCTGAAAGGGCACCGGGTCGATCTTGAAAAGCACGTCGCCCTTCTTGATGGGGCGATTCGGCTCGATGGGTACCTCCGTCACCTGTCCGGTCACGCGCGGGACGATCGGGATGACGTAGTTGATGGCGCGCACGTCCGTCGTGGATGGCGCGACGATGTTGAGGAACAGAATCATCGCCGCGAGGACGATGATCGGGATGGTCACGACGATGACCTGGCTGACGATGTTCCAGGGCAGCAGCTTGAACTTGAAAAAGATCAGCCAGACGAACGTCGCGTAAATGCCGAGCAGAATGATGTCCATTACGCGTTCTCTTTCTTGAGTTGAGCTTCGAGGAGCGCGATGCGGGCGCGGAGTTGTTCGGCTTCGGTGGGTTCGGCGTCTTCCGCGGCGTGAGGGCCGTGCGATTCATCCACGTCGGTGCCGTAGGCGAGCTTGTGCAGCACCGGTTTCGAGTAGGCCAGGATCCACGCGAGCGGCCAAAGTATCCCGCCGAAGACCAGCGACATCAAACACAGACACTGGATCAACTTGGCCTGCGGATGCTTTTTCTTCTCGGCGATTTTCTCCGGCAAAATATGCACGAGCCAGAACGCGGTAATGCCGACGATGGGCACGATGAAGAGCACGACCCACGAGAGGACGTTGGCCATCGTGTCGAGGGCTTCGCCGTGCAGAAGGGAGGCGTGCGCCTGCGCAGGCGTGAGCGCAGCGGTGATCAGGAGCAGCAGGGGAACCGTGCGCGAGGCGCGGCATGGGTACATGGGGCGGTGGCGGGTCATTGGTTGGATGGACAAAGCGGGGGAGTGTAGGGGTCGGCGAACGACAGTCGAGCACAGTGACCTGGCCATGACCGCTGCCGAAGGCAGGACGCCGATCGGCGGACAGCTTGCGCAGGATGCAGGAGTTCCTCGCGTCCCTGGGTTTCTTGACCAAAATCAGTGGGTGATGATTTCCCCCCATGACGCAAATCGCAGATCCGCCAATGACGAAACACAGCGATCCATCCAAAACATCAGGCGCCAGTTCCAGAGACTGATCTTCGCGCTGCTCGCCTGGTGCAGCGCCCTGCCCGTCGCCGCAGCGGTCCCTTTCACGCCAGGTGTTCCGGCGCCGACGCTCAAGGACCGTTACGATGTGATCATCGCCGGAGCAGGAACCGGCGGCTGTGGCGCGGCGATCCAGGCGGGACGGCTGGGGGCTTCGGTCTTGTTGCTTGAAGAGACCGACTGGATCGGCGGGCAGATGAACGCGGCGGCCGTCACTTCCATGGACGAAGGCGGGACGCTGGTGCGCGGGCGCGGCCTGTATCACGAGCTGGTCGAGCGCATTGAGGCCTATTATCAGCCGCTCGGCATCAATCCGGAGACGGCTTACCACTTTGGGCACATCTGCGTGGAGCCGCGGGTGGGGCGCCGGATTCTGCACGAGATGCTCGACTCCGCGCGCGGCGCCGGAACGCTCGATGTGGCGTTGCGCTCGCGCGTGACGAAGGTGCTCAAGAGCGGCCACACGATCACCGGCGCGGAGATCGAGATCGTCACCGACGCGGGCAAAGCCACGCGCACCATCGCGAGCACCGTCCTGATTGACGCCACCGAATGGGGCGATGTCCTCCCGCTCGCCGGTGCGCGCTACCGCGTGGGCAATGGCACGAATGACGCGGTCGATCCGACGCGCCACGTTCAGGACAACACCTGGACTGCCGTGGTGAAACAGTATCCGCAAGGGGTGCCCGCCGGATTCCTCATCACCGACGCGCCGCCGGGTTATGACGACAAGGTGCAGCAGCGCTTCGTCAAGAGCCTGGGCCTCGGCGACGCGATCGACTCGAAGGCGAAACCGTGGACGTGGACCACCTTCGTTGGTTATCGCGGCATGCCGGATAGTTCGCGCTCCGGCGATGCGCCGCCCATCACGCGCACCCATCTCAATTACAACAATGACTTCCCCGCGAGCGTCGCCGAGATCGAAGATCCCGCGAAACGGCGGAGCACCGATCGCGAGATGCGGCTGCGCACGCTGCAACTCATTCATTACTTTCAGACCACGCTCGGCCTCAAGGACTGGGCGGTGGCCAATGACGAAGGCTACGACACGCCCTACAACCGCGCGGAGATCGACGCGTGGCTCCAGGAACGGCCCGAGCTCGAACGGTTCCGCGCGATGCTTTACCACTTCCCGGTCATTCCCTACGTGCGCGAAAGCCGCCGCCTCATCGGCCTGCACACGCTTTGCGCGCGGGAGATCGACCGCCGGCCGGGCCAGCACCCGACGCAGTTCGCCACCGCCGTCGCGCTGGGCGATTACCCGGTGGATATGCACGGCTCGATGACGCCGCAGTACCTGGAACTGGACCTCGATCGCGTGGAAGACATTCCCGACAAATTCGGTGGGCACGGCATGGGGCCGTTTGCCATCCCGTTCGAGAGCTTCATTCCCGAGAAGGTGGATGGCTTTCTTCCCGCGGAGAAAAACATCTCCCAGTCCCGCATGGCCAATGGCGCCACCCGCCTGCAACCGCACACCCTCCTGATGGGCCAGGCCGCCGGAGCCATCGCCGCGCTCGCGGTGAAGCACCGCGTGCCGCCGCGCGCCATCGATCCGGTGCTGGTGCAGCGAATCCTGCTCGACGCCGGCGACCCGCTGAATCTCACCCCGCTCAAGGACGTCGCCCGGGAAAGCCGCGACTGGCCGGCGATCCAGCTCGTCACCGTGCACGGGATGCTGCCGCTGGAAAATGGGCGATTCGCTCCGCAGCGCGCCGTCACCGCCGCGGAACTCGCCGGCGTGCTCCAGCAGCTTTCCGCCGGCCCGCCGGCGGCCCATCCTGCCGATCCCGTCAGCCGTGCGGTCTTTGCGGAAGCGCTGCAGACCGCAACCGGCGGCTCGAAGGTAAAACTCGAGTTTGCTTCCACCGACGCCGACCAGGCGAAACCCATCACCCGCTCCGAAGCCGCGCAGGTGCTGGCCGAATTCCTCGAATTGCGCGCCACCGCGAAGATGAATGGCACGGCGCAAACTCTCGCGTGGACTTCTCTAAAACCAGCCTCCACCCCAGCTTCCGGCGACGTGACGTCAAACCTGCGGTCCGATCTGGAAAAGCTCGTGAATCGGAAAATCATCGTCTCGCCCGAATATTGGCTGGAGCACGCCGTGACCGGCGAGACCTGCGAGGGCGTCCAGGTCGCCGAGTTGCTCACCCGCGCCGCGCAGGCCTTCGATGCCACCGCCAGGGACGCCGTGGAGGTGCTCTCCCGGCAGCACATTATCGGCTCTCCGGAGTATTGGACCAAAAACGCCGTTCCCGGCGGCAAGTGCGCCGGCAACAACGTGGCCACCGTCATTCACAATCTGGCCCGCCATCAAGGGTTGAAGGGACCCAAGTAACGCCATCGCCGAGAAGAAGCGTGGGCTCTGCGCGCCCGGGCGGGTGATGACATTCACAGTCGCCAGAATGCTTCCCATCCGCCATACTCGCTGCCATTTGAAACCACACCACATTCTTTTCCCCGCGGTCCTGCTGTTTGCCGGGTGCAGTTCCACCGGATCCCGTTTCCAAAGCCTGGACCTCGATGGCAACGGAGCGATTTCCCGTGGGGAATTCAGCGATGCGGTGGCGGAGCTTTCGTTCTCCTCCTACGACCGGAATGGCGACGGCGTCATCGATCTTGGGGAATGGCGCGCAGTGGAGGGAGGCAGCGGGAACGACTCCCTCTTCAAACAGCGCGACCTGAGTCGCAACGGGAGGATCTCCCGGCCGGAAGGCAGACTTGCCACGGAGAAGAATGGTTCCCTCATCGCGCTCTTCAGCTCGATCGACACCAACAAGGACGGGGTCCTCGACCGTGCCGAGGCGAAGGCCGCAATCAGGGCCGCGCGCCGCTGAACTCGATCCGCCCAACTTTCTGCATTCATGAAAAACTGTTTCATTCCCCTCCTTCTGGCCACCTTGCTCCTCTCGGCCGCGCCCAGCGAAGCTCGTTCCCGGCACCGCCCGCGCCGAACCCCACCACGCAGCACGCCGGTTCGCACCTACTCGAGAACGGACGATGGCGGGACCCGGGCGGGCGATCGTGGAATTTCGCGGGGCGAGGCCTCCGCGATCACGTTCGTGCTGAAGGAAGTGGCGGGATCGAAAGCCGGATCGCCTGGCAATACGGAGACAAACCCGCGTCCGAGAAGGTATTCACCTGATTATTACCGCGCCTATCGCCGGCCGGGGGCCCCCGCCGATTCGAACGGCACCGGGGCTCCAATCCGGGTGGTCTTTGCCGATCGAACCAAGAAACGTTGATCGGGCGCGCCGCCGACCATCGAGCGTCGCTGCGGACGCGAGGAAGCTTTGATCAGACGCGATAACTGTAAGGAGTTTCGAAGCGCACTCCATTATTGATGCCGGCGGGAACGCCGGAAACCGAGGAGGATGCCCAGTCCACCGAGGAGGCTGACGAGGGCGCCGGGCTCAGGAACCACGCCCACCACCAGATCGCCCGTGGCTTGCGTGAAGGTGAAGCTCTGACCCAGGGAATCGCCGGTCCAAATGCCCGAGTTATTGGTCAAGCTACCGGAGTAGCCCCCGGTGCCGGTCAGCGTCACGTTGAAGAAGTTGCCCACCGGGGCGTTCGTGAACGAGAAAAGGTCGAACGTGGTGCCATTCGGAAGGGTGCTGGAAATGTCGAGGGTGAGAATGCCGACATAAGTCAGCGTCGAACTCACGCCGAGATTGATGGCATCGTATCCGCCCGCGACCCCGCGGGCCGTGCCCTGGATCTCGAAGGTGCTGTTCGTCGTGTTGCCGCCGAGGGTGAGGTTATTGTTCAGCGTCAGCAAACCGGCGGAGGTGCCGGGCTTCAGGTTGCCGCCGTTCTGGACGGTGACGGCTCCTCCGATGGTCCCGTTGCCGCCAAGGGTGGCGCCGGAAGAAACCGTGACCGCGCCGGTGGCGGAGCCCTGCAACCCATTGATCAGCAAGATACCCGCGGATACGTTCGTCGGACCGGTGTAGGTATTTGCGCCCGAGAGAGCCATCGTGCCCGCGCCGCTCTTGGTCAGCCCGCCGGCTCCCAGCGCGGCCTGCCGGTCGATGAGGAGGCCGGAGACGTTCAGGTCGGAATTCGCGTCGCCGGTGGCATCGGCAACGTTGAAGGTGGTGTTCGCGGAGAGATGATAGCCGGCGAACGCTCCGCTGCCGGAGATTGTCGAGGCCGCGGTGCCGCCCACGGTGACCGTCCCCTGCAACGAATACATTTGGAAATTGGGGTTCGCCGCGCCGCCCGTTCCGGTCAGAGTGCCGCCGTTGAGTTGGACCGGTCCAAAGGTGTTGAAAAAGGGCGTGTTGGTCACGGTGCCGCCGGCGTTGATCACCAGGGTCGAAAGAATGGTGGAGTCATTGCCGCCGAGGGTATCGCCCGCGGTAAACAGGAGCGTGCCGCCGTTATTCACGTTGATATTGCGGGCAACTTGCGGATTGCCCAGGGCGCTGCTGGCTGGGTTGAAGGAGTTATTACCCAAGTTGGCCGCCAAAGTCCCGCCGTTGACATTCACATCTCCGCTGAAGGTGTTGGGCCCGGAGAGCGTCAGCGTTCCCGTGCCGACTTTGTTCAGCGCAAGGCTGCCGCGGTAAGCGACCGGACTTACCCCGGGAATGATCGTCAGGCCATCTTGCAGGATGCCGCTGAAGGTGTTCGCCGCGCCGGTCGCGTCGTTGTTACCGACCTGAAGGGTGCTGGTTGCATTCGCCACGGCAGAGAGGGGAAGCGTGTTCGTGACCAAGCCGGTGCCAGACAAACCATTAATGGCTTGGTCGAACCCGCCGAGATCAAGGTTGCCGGGGACAAACAGTCCGGCATAAGTGCCGCTGGTAATGCTGACGTTGCCCTTGGTCGGGCCGGACGGGAGCACATTGGCGGCGGACATCCTCAGCGTGCCGCCGTTGATGGTCGTCGTCCCGGTGTAAGCGAGTCCGGTGCCGCCGAGGATCTGGGTGCCCGCGCCGGTCTTGGTCAGCGAGATCGCCCCGGTAATGGCACCGGTGAAGTTATTCAGGCCCGTGGCGCCCACGCCGGCGAGGGCGGCGTAGATGGTATTCGCCGAAATGCCCGCGTCGTGGAACAAGCCCAAAGTCAGCGTTGCCGCGGTGCTGCTGGTCACGGTGCCGCCGCCGGCCAGGCCGTCGATCCCTTCGCTCAGCGCATTCAAATCGAAGGTGCCGCCAGTTTTTACCAGAACGGCGCTGCCGTCATAAATCTGGTCATTGCCGCCTCCGGTGATGCGCGCCGTGGCACCGCTTCCCACAATCAAGGCCGCGCCAACGTGCCCGAGTGCATGAACGGCACTGGAGGAGGTTTTCCCGAAGTTCAGGGTGCCGGCCACCACTTCCGCACTCAGGTTGGCGTTATCACCAGTGCCGCCGAGGGTCAGTGCTCCGGCGCCGGTTTTTCGCAGAATTCCCGGGATGGTTGCCACTCCGGCGATGCCAATACTTCCTGAACCGATGGTCAGCCCACCCGCGCCCGGCACATCGATGGTGCTGACCGCATTGAAGGTCGCCCCGCGATCGGTGGTGCCGGCGGTGGCGGAATTGTAGCGGAGGGTGCCGCCGTTGAAAACCCAGTTGGCCGCGACGTTGCTCGCCTTGCCCGCGGGGCTGGCCGTGCCGCCCGCCGCGATCGACCCGATCTCGAGGACGCCTTGATCGAAATAGGTGGCCCCGGTGAAGTTATTGGTGCCGGTCAAAACCACCGTCCCGGGTCCCGACTTGGTGAGCGCGGTGGCAGCCGCGTTGTCATTGATCGGCGCGCTGATGGTCAGCAAGCCGGTGGCGACGCCGTCACCGGTGACGTTGTTTTGGATGATGACCAGTTCCTTTACGGTTCCACCGGTGCCGAGCAGAGCCCCGGTGGTGGAGGTGGCACTCGCGAGCGTCGAGTTACCGGTCCCGGTCCCATCGCCCACCAGGATACCGCCGGTAATCAGCGTGTTCGCATTAACGTTGAGGGTCAGGCCGCCCGCGGTATTGAAGCGGAGAGTATTGATGGTGGTGCTCGCGGCTGAGAGGCTCGAAGCCGTGGTCAGATCCGTATCGCTGGAAGCCGTGAGCGAAGTCGCACCATTGGGCGAGTAAATGCTCGCGCCGGCCGTGCCCGCGACGCTGGCTCCGAGGATGCTGGTGTTCGCCGGGTCTTTGGCCGCCCAGTCATTTCCATTGAAGGTCGCATAGGCATTCCCACCGGCGTCCGTGATCACCTTGCTCGCCGTGCCCGTGCTCGTTCCCGCGGTGATCGTGCTGTTGAGCACCGTGAGGCCCAGGGTGCCACCCACGGAGCGGGCAAAGGCGGTGTTACCGACGGTGAGGGTAATACTGGAACCGCCGGAAAGCGATATGAAGTTCGCTTTGCCGTTGATGGTCAGATTTCCCAGCGTCTGGCTCACGGCGCTGGCCCCCGAAACGATGGAAAGCGTCCCGCCTGATCCTCCTGCGCTTCCGCCCAACGTGATCGGGGCGGCGGTCAGGATCGGCCCGGCGCCGACCAGATTCGCGTAATCGAGCTCGAGGTTGCCGCCGATAATCGCCAGACCGGTGGTCGTTGTGAAGGTGTTCGTGCCGCGAAGACTCAAGGTGCCGAGGCCGCTCTTGGTCACCGCACCGGTGCCGCCGGTGGAGATGACACCGGGAATCGTCAACTTATCCGCGAGATCCACCCGAATCGTGGGCGCGACGTTCGTATTGATGGACAGGTTGCGATTTGCGTCGAGCAGGATGCCGCCGCTGCCCGGTTGGACCCAGAGCGAGGGATTGGTGATGGTATTGTTCGCATTGCCCGTGAAGTTAATGCTGGTCGTGGCCGAAGCGGGCACCGTGCCGAGCGAGGTGTCGCTATCGATGATCATCGTGCTATTGATTGCGATGCCCGTGACCGTCTGGTGCTTGGCCACGCCGCCCACCGGGGTGGTGAGGAAGGCATGCAGCCCATTCGAATTATTCGACAAGGTGACTCCGGTGGTCGCGCCCGAGGCTTTAACATCCCCGAGATAGATGGCTTCGCGTCCGGTTTCGGCGAAAAGGTTGACGGTCAACGGGAGGGTGAGCGTTCCTGCGTAGGTCAGCGCTCCACCATTGGCCAGGCCTCGGCGCGACGTGTCACCGGCGACGACAAAATTCCCCACCGCGGTGGCGGTCACATTGTTGCTGAGGGTGTGGTCGCCATTCACCGGTCCGAGCCATCCATTGGTATTATTCGAGGTAAAGGTGCCGGTGCCGAACGGGCTGTCGTTGCCCACCCCGTTGTCGCTGTCGCCATTGGTCGCGGCCGTCGAGGTCCCGCCGGTATAGCTGTTCCAAGTGGTGAAGAGATTGATGCCGCTGCCCAGGACCAGCGACCTTGGGCTGGCGCCGTCGGCCAGCAGATTCGTGCGAGTCAAGGCGAGGATGTTATAGCTTCCTTGAATGGCGGTCGCGGTTCCACCCTGCGCGCCATTGGCAACCATGCCGGCGCTGCCGATCCGGAAGGTGTTCGCAGCAGGGATGATGGTGCCGCCAAAGTAGGCCGGCGTTCCGCCCGGATTGCTAAATGCTCCCAGAAAGAGACTGGCATTGTTGCTGAAGTCCAGGAACGCCGTGCTGGGGGCAGTCCCCGTGGTGCTGGCCGCATTCAGCGCGAGCACCCCGGCGGATCCGGTGGTGATCCGCGAGAGCAGGGGATTGGGGTCAGCGGCGAGCAGCACCGCGGCGTTATTTGCGTTCACCGTCACGCTCCGAGCGACCAGACTCGAGTCCCCTGGAATGGCGTTGGCGTCGGCAAACACCACATACCCGCCAATGTTACCTGAGGCGGTGGCATTGACGGTCATGGTGGCGGCATTGCCCGCGCCGTTATTCACTCCGCTCAACTGCAGAACTCCGAGTCCCGTCTTGGTGATCGAGCCGCCCGCGGCGGAGGTGATGGCCCCGCTGAGGATGGACTCGATGCCGTTGGTGACCGAACCGTTGTCCGATTGAATGGTGCGCGCCGCGCCCGCGAGCGCGATCGGGTTTTGGAAGGTGAGCGTTCCAGTGGACGGCGTAGCCGAACCCTGACTGAGGAAGAGAATGGAGCTTGATGGGACGAAGCTGCCTGAGCCCCAGGTCACCTGGCTCGGCGTCACCTGGCCTCCCAGGTTGACGATGCGGTCGCCACCCGTGGCGGTGAAACCGCCGTTGCCGGTAAATTGAACCTGATCAGGCCCGGTGCCCAGCGGCCGGAAAAAGTCACCGCTGGCCGGCGTCAGATCCAGGGCGGCGAAATTGGTTCCCGTGGCGGCGAAGGTCAGATTCCCTCCGCCGGTATTCGTGGTATTCGTGCTTCCGGCAAGGGCGCCCAAACCGCCGGGCAATGCCCCGGCAACGTTCAGGCGCAGAATGCTTTGGGTGATAGTGGTGGTTCCCGTGTAGGAATTCACCCCGTTCAGAACCCAGGTGCCATTGCCGGTCTTGTTAAGGCTGGTCGGGCCGCCGTTGTCGGTAATGATCGGGCTAAAGACATTGGCGCCCGTGTTGCTCCCCCCGAGCGTCAGGGAACGGGCGCCGAGGCCGACGAAGCCGAGCGCACCCGTTTGGTTGAAGGTCCACGTGTTCGCGCTGCCTACGGAAGAGTCGATGGTTGCGCCGTTCAGGCCGATGCTGAAGAGGCGTCCGAAGGTGTGGGTCGTGGCTGCGGTATCGGTCAGAGTGGCCCCGTTGATGATCAAGTTTCCGGCCGCGGCGGCCGCATTGCCCAGCGGGCCGTTGGTCGAGGCGGCGACGTTATTATTGATGTTCACCACGCCGCCGTTCAGCGTTGTCACCCCGGTGTAAGTATTGGTGCCAGTCAGGGTCAGCGGCCCGGTGCCGGACTTGGTCAGGCCCGTGCCGACGCCCGCGGTGTTCCCGGCGTTGTTCGCGATTACGGAACCGATACTAAGCGTGCTGCCGCTCAGGTTGATCAGCGTCAAATCGCCATTCACCGGCGCGGTCAGCGTGCCACCCGTGAAGGTCTCAGTGACCGCCGCCGTGGTTCCCTGGAGGATGCCGCCGGTGGTGAGGGTGAAGCCGGTGACGGTGATGGTGCGCGCATTGGTGGCTTCATTGAAGCGCAGACTCGAAATCGAAGTATTCGCCGCCAGCGTGGTGCTGTTTCCAGTCACGTTCGCGTTCCCGGCCAGGACGGCGGTCGTGTTTGTCGTGTAGACGGCGGATCCGGCGGTTCCGACCGCCACGAGCTTCGTATTGCCCGAATCCTTGGCCGCCCAGTCGTTTCCGATCGTGGCGTAGGCCACGCCATTGGCGTCGGTCACCAGGGTGGCCGCGGTGCCGCTGGTGGTTCCGAAGGTGGTGTTCGCGACGGTGGCATTGGTGCCGATACTGAATGCCACGGTCCCGCCGTTGTTGCGCGTCAGCGGCCCGAGGGTGATCGTGTCCGCGCCTGCACCGCTCGTAGCCGCCTGGAATGTGGACGTCAGGGTCGAGCCACCGCTCGCGATGGTCGTGCCGGCAAAAGTCTGGCTGTTGACCGTGGTGCCTCCCGTGCCGTTCGGGTTGAAGGTGCCGCCGGCGAGCACGAGTTGCGACGTGTTCAGGAGAATGTCGTTCGCCGCCGCTCCCGACGCGCTGAAGTCTAGCTTGAGCGTGCCGCGGGAGACCGTCGTCGGACCGGCATAGGTGTTAGCCTTGCTCAAGGTCAGAATGCCGGAGCCGAGCTTGTTCAGACCCCCGGTGCCGCCACCGGTATTCGCGATCGCGGTGGTGAAGGTGACGTTATTGGCGCCGGTGTCGATACTGCCGCCGCTCTTGAGGCCGAGGCGATTCGAGAGGTCGGTCGTCGTGGCGGGCCCCCATTGCAGGATGCCGCCATCCAGAACGAGGCTGTTCGCCACGGTCGCGGGGCTGCCGAGCTGATTGGGATCGGTAAAGACCAGGGTTCCGCCCGCCAGGGTGGTGGTGCCGGTGTAATTCTGCGCCGCCGTAAACTGCACGGTGCTATTCCCGCCAATGATCGTTTGATCACCGATGAGCACATTGTTGGCGCCGGTGACGACGTTCGCCGCGGAGATTTGCAAATAGCCGCCGCTGCCTCCGCTGGCCGCGAGGGCCGGATTGCTCCAGTGATAGCCGCCGCCGAAGCGATAGGTCGCAGCCGATCCCGCGGCCAACAGGGTCCCCGAATAGATGCGATTCCCCACGGCGCCGAGGAACACATCGCTGCCATTGACTCCCGTCGTGCCGCTGTTGTTGAAGTTGAGCGCGGCCACGCCGTGAGAAGTGTTCTGGATGATCGTGTTGGCGTTTTCCGTCGGCGAGCTAAGCGTGGTCAGACCATTGACCAGAATGATCTGGCCTGCGCCTTGAAGGATCAGACCCTGATTTTCGAGCACGCCTCCATTGACGGTGATGTTGGAGGACACGGTCACCCCGCTGGCAATCCGAAGCGTGCCGGCATTCACCGAGGCTCCTCCGCCCCAGGCGATCGGTTGGGTGAGGGTAAGGACGCCGGCGCCATTCTTATTCAACACGCCGGTGTCGGCGTTGCCGGCATTGAGCGCGGCGATCACACTGGTCGCGGTGCCGCCGCCACCGATCAACGTAACAGTCGGGGCCGAAGTATAGCCCGTGCCTGGATTGGTGATCGTGAAGCTGGTGATCTGCCCATAGGTGGCGCTGAGCGGATTGTTGTCGATGTTGGCAAAGGCCGTGGCTCCAATCCCGCCGCCGCCGCTGATCTGGACATACGGGTTGCCGATAAAGTTGGCGCTGCTGGCGGCCGAAATGCTGGTTAGTCCGTTGCCGGCAGGCGACTGGAAGAGCTGGTTGACGGTGATGTTAAAGCCGTTGGTGTCGATGGTCCCGCCGCCGGAGTAGATGTAAGCGTTGGAAAGGCCCTGGAGGAAGGTCGTCGTCGAGGCACTCGGCTTGAGCGTGCCGCCATTGAAGTTCAACAGCGTCGTTTTCGTGGCGTCGCCCACGACGATGGTGCTCGCGGTCAGGGAGCCGCCGTCGAGATTCAGAATGCCCGCCAGCGATCCGGCGCCCGCACCCGCCAGGGCCATGGTGATCGCGCCGGTGGTCACCGAGCCGCTGCCGGCAATGGAGAGATCGGCCTGGCCGAGTTTTCCGCCGAGCGTAACGGCCTGGTTGCTGGTATAACTGCCGCCGGTGAAATAGCCGGTGGCCCAGGAACTCGTCGTCGTGACGGCGGCCTGGTTATTCAGCTCAAAGGTCACCCCGTTATTGGTGATGCTGCCTCCTGACTGATAGAGGATGCCCACGTTGTTGCCACCGGCTCCGCCAATCCGGAAACGGGGTGTGGCTCCACCCGAGGTGTAGGTCAGGGTGCCTCCGCTGATATTGTATTCGCCGTAGCCCGCCGTCGTCGCGCCGCCGTAAAGGAAGGTATTGGCGGACGTGACCGTGCCGCCGGTCTGGTTGACGACACCCACGCTGTTGTCGCCTCGACCGGCGTCGATTTCCCGGGTGGCTCCGGGGTTCACCGTCTGACCCGCAGCGATATTGAAGATGCCGCGGCTATTGGCGGCATTGGCGACCTGGATGTCACCGGAGTTGGCGCCGGCCGCGATGGAGCCGCCCGCCGCCAGGTTAAGCGTGCCCCCGTTTACCTGGAGGGCTATGGTCGCGCTGGTCGGGCTGAAGACAGTGGCTCCTGTCAGCACCAGCGTGCCCGGTCCGGTCTTGGTCACGGTGCCGGTGGTATTGGCGGCGGTCAGGACCTGGTTGATCGTGAAGGTATTGGCCGCGCTGGCGATGTCGAACGAGCCACCCGAAGTGCCAATGGTCAGCGGGTGCGCCGTGGGCAGGGCCGTATAAGTTGTGCCGGTAACCTGCAAGCCGCCCCCATTGAGCGTCAGGGCATTGGTCGCAGTGCCGAGGTTGGCATCGGCGGAGACCGACAGTAATCCCAAGTTTACCGTGGTCAGGCCGTCATTGGAGTTGGTCCCGCTCAGGATCAGCGTTCCGCTCCCGTTCTTGAGCAGGCCATTGTTGACGCCCGTCGTGGTGATGTTTCCGGAAATCTTCGCGCTGTCCCCACCGAGGCCGCCGTTCACGGTGATCGTCCGAGTGTTGCCGCCGGTTGTTCCGAGATTGATCCCGTTTTGGAAATCGACCTGATTGTCGGAGCTGGTCGAGCCAAAGATCAGCGCGGAACCGGAGGGGACAAAGTCGGTCGCTCCCCAGGTTTGGGTGGCCGTGCCTCCGTTTAACTGGACCGTCAGCGGCCCGCCTTGCGCAGAGAAGCCGCCGCCATTGCTGGTCCAGGTAACCTGGTTGGCTCCGGTGCCGAGATTGCGGTTGAAAGCAGCCGTGCCGTTGCCTTGGAGGACGCCGCCATCCAGCACCAAGGCGCTGGCGGCGGACAATCCGGCGCCGGAATTGGCCTGTAAAGCACCCGCCTGGATGGTGGTCGGGCCGGCATAGGTGTTGGCGCCGGTGAGCACCATGGTGCCCGTGCCGGCTTTCGTGATGCCTCCATTGGCGATCACTGAGCTGATCGCCAGTTCCGCACCGGTGGAGGTGCTGTCGCCGATGGTGAAGGTGCGGGTGGCGCTGGCGAGATCTACCGTGCCGCCGGTGACCGACGCTCCGAGCGGATTGCCCGTCGAAGTATAGGTGACCGGACCGTTAAGGGTGAGAGTGGAGCCGGATCCCACGTTGATCGTGCCCTGCGTGGTCGCCGTCGCGGCCGCGCCGCCAAAGGTCAGGTTCGCCGTGCTCAAATTGAATCCATTGAGCGCCAGGGTGCCGGTACTGCCCGCACCGGCGCCAATCACCAGGGTGCCGCCGTCTGGGAGCGAGTTGGCCACGCCCATGGTGAGCGTGCCGCCGTTGATCGTGGTGGCGCCGACATAGGTATTGATTCCAGTGAGGGTGACGCTGCCGGCGCCGGTCTTGGTAAAGGTTCCCAGGCCGCTGATGTTACCGGCATAAGGCAGATCGAAGGTTTGATCGAAGGTCAAAGTCGTCGAGACCCCGAGGGTGATCGAACCCTGCGGCCTTGAATTCGTGACCAGGCTGCCCACGAAGACATTGCTGGCGCCGCTGTAGTCGTTGCTGGCGTTGTTGAGTGTCAGGGTGTTGGCGCCGATTTTGAACAGTCCACCCGCGCCGGTCACCTGCCCGGCAATCGTGCCGCTGTTGGCGCTGGTGTCGAACACGGCCTGGGTGTTGGCCAGCGAGGTGATGGTGCGCGTGCTGGCCAGGGTAATGCCTGCCGCGTTGAATTTCAGGGTACCGCCGCCAAACTGCACGGGGTTGGTGGCCGCGCCGAGCGCCGCATCCGCACTCAAGTTCAGCGTCCCGTTAACGGTGAGCATACCGGTAAAGTCGTTGACGCCGGTGTTGGTCAGAGTCAAAGCCCCAATGCCGTTCACGGTCAGACCGTTCGAGCCGCTGATCTTGCTCGAAACGGTGGCTCCGGCCGTATCCATGACCGAGATGACGCCTTCCGCAGTGCCGAAGTCGAGGGTCCCGCCGGTGAGCGTGAGCGCCTGCTGAGTCGCCGAAGTCGCGGTGAAGATGAGCGCCCCGCTGGTCGGCGCCAGGGTGGTGCCGCCGCTCACAGTCACCGTGACTCCAGCGGTCGTGCTCGTATTGTCGATCACGTAGGCGTTGACCGTTTGTCCGCTCGTCGAGGTTGAAGTCGTGAGGACGCTGCGCGCGTTGGAGGTGGGGGTGCTGCCGCCGAGGGTCGTGTATTCCGTGCCCGTATTGAGCGGACGAATGCCATTCACATCGTAGGTCGCGAGGCCCCAGGTGAGCGTGCCCGACGCCTGGGCCGTCGCCACGGCGTAAGGCAGGATGCTCATCGTGGTGGTCCCCGCCGTCCCGCCGGCGCCGATGAGCGCCGGAGCGGTGTTAAACTTGACGAGGTCCGCATTGAGCGCCGTCGCTCCGAGCGAAGCGCCCTGAAAGCTGACCGTGCCGCGGTTGCCCGCCGTGCGCACGAGGCTGTCCGGATTCAGAGTGGTGGACACGGTGGCTCCGATCCCGGACATGCTGACCAGGTTATAACCCGAGTTAAGGGTGAGTGCTCCGAAGGCCTCCCCGCTGTGGGCCGTGGTGCTGCCGGTGAAGGTCAAAGTGCCATTGTCCAACGCAATGCCGGTCGTGTTCTTCACCCGGTCCGGTTGCAGCGCACTGCTGTCGATGACGAGCCGCGCTCGCGAAAGCTGGATCCCCGAGGTGTTCGCCAGCGTCCCATTGCTATTCAGATTCAGCGTGAGCTGGTTGGTCGCGTTGGTGTAAGTGCCGGTTAGTTTGGTCGTGCCGCTGAAGCTATTCGCCGCCGTCGCGATCAGCGCCCCCGGGACGGGGTATTGCCCGGCATTAAACTGCGTGGATTGCAGGGCCAGATTGCCGGCTCCGCCGATCCCTCCCGAAATCTGAAGCGTCGCCCCAGCGACCGCCGTCCCGGCCGGACTGCTCGTGCGCGAACCGCCAAAGGCATCGACGGTAAGCGATTTTCCGGAGGCGATCGTCAAGCCGCTCGCGGCACTGCCGAGGGTGAGCGTCACGCTCGAAGGAACGACCTCGATCGTGGCGTCCAGCAAGACGTTGACGGCGTTGTCGTAAGTGGCGGCGCCGAACCTGGAATCGAGGGAGAGATTGCCACCATTGAGTTGAATCCGGGCGGAGCCCGCCGGATTCGTCCCGCCGTTGATCCCCTGGAGCAGCATCTCGCCGGCCTGGATGTCGAAGGTGGAGGTGGAGAGCAGATTCGAGGCGAAGCCACCGGCGCCGGTGTTGTCGAGAATCAACCGGCCCGGACCTTGTTTGGCCACGCTCACGGCGACGCCGCCATCCCCCACCTGCCCAAGGGCGAGATCGGGGGTGGTATTGTAGGTGACAGTGCCGCCGCCGCTCAGAAGGGTGCCGGCGCTGCGAAGCTGTTTGCCGGTGAGGCCGGTGACATTCAAGGTGCTCCCGGCGGCGCTGGACAGACCTCCGATTTGCACGGTGACGAAGTTAGTCCCGTTCAGGTTGATCGTGGAAGTCCCCGCGACCGACACATTATTCGTCAGAGCGATCGCGTTGCTGGCCCCGGCTGTGGAAGCGGTTTCCGAGGTGAAGAGATTGGCCGAAGGAACAACGGTTTTCGCGAGCACCCCCGGCCCCTGCCAGGAGATCGTCTCCGAGCCAGCGCCGCTGGTATTCGAAAAGTCGAGCCGGAGGTCATGATAACCGGCACTCAGATTGATCATGCCGCCCGTTTCCAACGCGGCATGGCCGCCTTCGACTTGCACGACGAGGTTTCCGTCAATGAAGAGACGGCCGGCGTCGTCATTGCTGTTAAAGAAGGCCCAATTGCCGGTGGCGGGAATGTTGATCTTGCCGGTCCATTGATAGGATTCAGCCGCGGCGGATGCGAAAGTCAGCCCGCCAGTGGCGAAGTTCGTCCCCACCAATGTGGAGGTGCCGGTGAAATTGAGGTTGGCGGTGGTGGTGCTATTGCCCGCGAGCCGGCGGCCGGTCAGGCCGACGGTGGTGGTGGCGGTAGGATCGAGCTGGAGGGTGCTATTCGTGAGCGTGATTGCACCTGTGCCGAGAGGCGTGGCCGTTGGGGTGATGGGCGCCCGCAGGGTGCCACCGGTCACGTTGATCGGCCCGGAAATCGTATTCGCGCCGGTGAGTATGAGGGTGCCGTTGCCGCTCTTGGCCAACCCGCCGATCACCGGGCCGGTGATGTTGTTGGCGATCGAGTAATTGTTACCGACGGTGTTGTTGACGGTAATGGATTGCGGGCTGACCGGCCCGCCCGTGATCGTCTTGTTACTGCCGCTGTCGTTGAACAACACCTGATTGCCGTCGGCATAGGTGCCGGGTGCCGACCAGTTGGTCGTCGTGGTATCCCAAGTGCCGTTCGTCGCCCCGGTCCAGGTTACGGAGCTGGCCAGCGCTTCCACGACGAGGTCGAGGGAGGTGCTGCCGGTGTTATTCGAGAGACCGTAGAAGACGGAACCGCCGGGCGTGCTGCCGACCCGGAAATTGGCAAACTGGGCCGCGGTCAGCGCGGTGCCGCCATAGTCGATCAAGGGATAAGTGCCCACCGCAGGCGTGGTCCCGGCGATGTTGATCGAGGATGCTCCCGTCACCGTGAGCGCTCCGCTGCTGGTATTGATCGGGGCCAGGGCCACCGGAGTGAAAGTGGCCGCCGAAGCGAAGTTCAGCGTTATCCCTCCCGCGACGACGCCTGCTCCGCTGAGCACGCCGCCGGAATTCACGGACAGCAGTCCGGGCCCCACGACGGAGGTGCCCGCCCCGCCGCCGAGGTTCAGAGTGCCCGTATTAACATTGGTCGGCCCAGCATAGCTGTTGCTGACATTGGTCAGCACGAGAGTGCCGGTGCCGATCTTGTTGAAGGCGTTGGCGGCCACTCCGGTGATCAGGCCGGGCAAAGTAAGTGTTTCGCTCCCACTCACGTCGATGGTGCCGCCGCCGGTATTCAAAGCCACCGTGCGCGTTGTCCCCAGACTGAAGGTGCCCGTGGCCTGAAGGATGCCGCCACCGAAGGCGAGCTTATTGGCCGCCGAGGCATCGCCGAGATTGGCACTGGATCCCACGCTGAGGGTTCCCGCGGTCAGGGTGGTCAATCCGTTGTAAGTATTGTTGCCGGTGAAAGTGACCGTGCCGGCGCCAAGCTTGGTCACGTTGCCACCACTGATCTGGCCAGCGATGCTGAGCGCGTTGCCATTGCTATCAAAGGAGGCGGTGACGCCGGAACCGATGACGATATTCCGATTCGCAACCAGAGTGACGGACGGTGCGCCGGCCTGCAGCGTGGCGGCGGAATTGAAGGTCAGCTTGGTCGTGGGCGATCCGGGAACGGCGCCCAAGGCGGCATCCGCATTGATATTAAGAGTGCCGGCGGCGAGAAGCGCCGCGCCCGTGTAGCTGCTGCTGCTATCGGCGGTCAACGCGAGGGTGCCCGCGCCGCTCATGACGAGCGGAGCGCTGCCGGTGAGCTTGCCGTTGACGGTCAGGATGTTGGCCGGAGAAAAGACGCCGGAAGTGCCGGATAGAGTAATCCCACGATTGGCCGTGAGCGTGGCGTTGGCGGTGGTGCCGAGGGCGCCGCCATTGTTGAGGATCAACTGGTCGGCCTGGAAGGTGCCGGGCGCGACACCGAGGCTGCCATCGGCGGCGATGTTCAAAGTGCCCGCGTTGACCGTAGTGCCGCCCGTGTAAGGGTTGGCGATATTGGTCAGGGCGAGAGTGCCGAGGCCGTCCTTGACGAGACCGCTGCCCGGGGCGGGATCGATGCGGCCACCGATGGTCAGGGTGACCGACGGAGTTAGCACCGTGTAAGTCGTCGTTCCGCTTTGGGTGATCTTGCCGTTGAGGGTCAGGTTATTCGTGCCGGCAAATGCCAGCCCAGCCCCCGATAAAGTAACTGGGTTGGAAATGATATTCGTGCCTGCGGAAGACAGCAGCGTGCTGCCTGTCCCAATCGTGAGGGTGCCCGTGCCGAGCGGTCCGGAGGTGAGGCTGGCGGGTTCGACGGTGGTGGGATTGCTGCTGGCCCCGATGATCAAACCGGCGTTGCCGGTCAAGCTCACTCCACCCGCGAAGGTGCTGGTGGTCGCGCTCAGTTGGAGAACACCACCGGGGTTGGCCCCCAAGGCCCCGCCCGCGACGGTGATGCCATTGGCGTTTTGCAGCAGTGAATTGATGTTCAGCGTCGCCTGCCAGGGGGCGACATTGGTGCCGCCGGTGAAGGTGCCCAAGCCGGTGGGCGTGCCGGTGACCATGATCGGATTGACGGTAATGGTCGGAGTATTGCCGCCAAAATCCACGGTGCCGGTTCCCGCCGTGGCCCCGATCAGAGCCGTGGTGCCAACGTTGCTCGAGGAGGCCGTAATGCTGGTGCTTCCCGGAAGGGTCAGCACGCCCCCGGTGGTTACCGTGGGAACGACTGTGCCGCCGTTGTTATTGAAGGTCAGGCTCGTGAGGGTGTTGGCTCCGGCCAGGGTCAGCACACTTCCGCCATTGAGAGTTACGGCCTGGGAAGTCACCGTGCCCCCGGCGACTTGAGTCACGGTGCCACTGTTGATGGTCAGCCCGTTGCCCGGGAGCGTGCCCGTCGCGGCGATGTTGAGGGTCTGTTGGTTAATGATCGTGCCGCCCGTGTAGTTATTGGCGCCAGCCAGGGTAATGCCGCCGGTGCTGTCCGGCCTCCACTCGCCGCCCCAGGCGACGAGACGCACGGGCTGGCCGTTATCCTTGATCTGCGAGTTGATGGTCAGAACGGCGCTGCCATTGCCGAAATAGTAGAGATAGAGATCCTGCGGAGCGGTCGGGGAAGTGCCGCCAGCCGTAATTGCACCGGGCAGCAGCGTCGTCCCGATGGTGATCGCGCCGGCAGAAGCAATGGGGTTTTGGACGATCAGGCCGCCGCTGGCCAGATTCAACGTGTCGCCCGCATTCGCGAAGGTAAACGCGACCGCCGAGGTGGTGTTCGGCGCCAGGTTCAAGGCGTTGACCGTCAGGCCTAACCCAATAAGTTGGGGTAAGCTGGGGACCGCGGCAGCCGCGGTCAATTTGAAGTTCTGCGTGGGTTGGTTGGACGCCGGAAACGCGGACCCATCATAGCCCGCAAAGCCGGCCGAACTCAGGGCGCCCACTCCGTTGGAGGTGCTGTAGCTGGCCAACTCAACCGCTGTGGTATTGAAGAAGCCACCCACCACCGCATACGGAGCGAGGATGTTATTGGTGTTCGTGTTGTGGTTCGCCCCATTGATGAAGATGTTCTGGGTGGTGCCGGTGGTGCCGAGCACACCCAGGGTGCCACTGGCCGTGCCACCGCCCGTGCCGGAGAAGTTCTGGGCGAACATCATCGTCGCGCCGCTGTTGGCGGTGCGGCTCAGGCTCGTCAAGGTGAGCGCCGCCCCCTTGACCCCGTAGGGCGCATTGCTTCCATCCGCCGCGGTAAAGGTGGAGGTGCCCTGGTTCAAGGTGACCGCACCCACGGTTTCGGTGGTCAGCGACCCGGCCCGGCCACTCAGGGTGATGGTGCCGCCGTTCATGGTGATGGGCGCCGCGTCCCGGACGCGATTGTTGTTCTCGGCCAGCCGGCTGTTGTCGAGCGCCAGGGTGGCGTAGCTGAGCGTGATCGAGGAGGTATTGGTCAGCTCGCCGTTGTCGGTGAGGATGGTGCCGACGGATACCAAGCCGTTGAGCCCCGAGGTTTGCGAACCGCCATTGATCAGGGTGGTGCCGCCATAGGTCAGCGGGAAGAAAACGTTGATGAAGCTGGCGTTGCCCGAACGCACAAAGTTCACGTTGGCACCGTCGATGGTGCCGCCAAAGTTGACCGAAATTGCCGGACTGGTGATGATCGTGCCGGACTCCGTGGCCGTGGAAGATTTGATGGTGCCGCCGGGCACCTGGGTGGCAAAGGCTGCCGGCTGGGTGCTGTTCAGGGTACCCACATATTGCACCCCGCCATTGAGATCGAGGGTGCCGCCGTTGTTGAGGGTCAGCGTGTTATTGAAGAGCAGGGCATTGGTGGCGCCGCTGGGGAGTTTCAAAGTGCCGCCGTTGATGGCCGTCGTGCCGGTGTAATACTGGGGCGTGAGCACATTCAACGCTCCGCCGTCCGCCTTGGTCAGGCCGCCGGTCGTCCCGGTGACGGTGCTGGCCAGGTTCAGATTGCCGACGGTGTGAACGAAGAAAGGCGCATTGCTGTTCGGGGTGATGAAGCCGCCGGTGATGGTGTTGCCGCTGACACTGGTGTCCAACGCCAGCAGGCCGGCCCCCCCGGCGACCCCAAGGGTCAGCGCGGTGCTGCTGGTCAGATTGGTCAGGCTGGCGCCGGTGTTCAGGGTCAGGCTGTTAACCGTCACCGGTCCGGCGAAGAGATTCCCCGAGGTGAGCGCGACATTGGCGGCGCTGCCCCCGGTTATGGACGCGGCCAGTTCCGTCGAGGTGTTCAGGGTGCGGAAGCCGGTGGTGGCGACGGAAGTCACGAAGCCGGTGCCGACTCCGGTGGTGGCATTGGTGTCCCCCAGAATATCCGGTCGAATGCTCATCGTGGTGGTATCCGCCGCACCGCCGCCCCCGACCAGGGTGGGTGTGGTGACGACGAGATTGGAGACGGCGGCGCTCCCCAAAGGGCCACCGAGACTGCTGCCGCGCAGTACCGCGGTCCCGGCTGGACTCGGCGCGGCGAGGGTGCCCGCATTGAGTCGCAAGCCGCCCACCGTGTTCCCGGTGTCATCGAGGGAGATGACACTGCCGCCGCCTCCCAAGGTCAGCGTGCCGGTGCTGACGGTTTCCGCGGTGGCCACTCCGGTATTGCCCTTGATGGTGAGCGCACCGCCACTGAGCGTCACGGCCCGGGCAGCCGTGCCGAGCCGGTTGGCCAGATGAGTCCCGGTGTCATCAACGAGGAACGTGCCCCCGGGACTCACCACAATGAAGCCGGTGCCCGCGCTGGTCAGCGCACCCGTGCTCCCCGTTAACGCCAGCGTTCCCCCATTCACGAGCACTCCGGCGGTCGTGGCGATGGAGGCTGCGGAGTTCAGGTTCCAGATGCCGGTTCCCATTTTCGTCAGGCCCGTCACCGTTGACCCAATCCCCGAATTCACATTGCCCGTGCCTGCGCCCGCCAGAATCAAGGAGAACGCCCCTGAGATCGGCGTGGCGCTGGTCAGGTCCAGGGTTCCGGCGTCCACCCCGATCGAGGCAGCGGTGGCCAGAGTGATGGCGCCACTCACGGTATTCGCTCCCGAAACGCTTTGCAGAGCTCCTCCGAAGTTGAGACCCGTGTTGTTCAAGCTGACATTATTGGCCAGTGTGACCCCGTTCTTGAGCTGAAGCGCCGCGGAACCGGTCGGGCCGGCAATTTGGGTGACTGCGATCGCACCCGATCCCAGGACGCTGGCGGTGTTTCCGGAGGCCTGGAGAGCGCCTTGCGCAATGCTGATCGCCCCGGTCCAGCCAGAGTTGCTCCCGGTCAGGATCAGGGTGCCATAATCATTCTTCGTCAGCCCGTTCGTCGCCACGGGAACAATGAAGGGCGTGCTCAAGGTGAGCGCCTTGCCTTGGATCACTTCAATGTCGTTGGCGGCGGCCGCGAGGACGAAAGCGCGGCTGGAGCCAAACGATTGCGTGGCCCGGAAGCCCTGTGTGGCGCTGTTCGTATTGAGCACCACCCGGTTGGCGCCGAGCCCGAGCGCGCCGTCATAACCGGCGGCAAGGATGCCGCCCTGAATGTCGATGAGCGCATCAGTGCCGCCGAAGGTATTGGCGGTGGTCAGGTCGCTATTGCCCAGGACGAGGGTGCCGGGACCCGTTTTGATCAGGCCGACCGGATTGGTGCTCGAGATCACCCCGGACAGGGCCACGCCCTGGACGAGGTTTTGGGCCGTGGCGGCGCTGGCGGAATTGAAGGTGCTCGCCGTATTGCCGGTCAGGGAAACCGCGCCGGTGAATTCGAGGCCGTAGCCGTTGTTGTTCGTCACCGCCAGCGTGTCCTCACCGAGCGTGAGCGCGCCGAGCCGGATGGTCTTGTTGAGGTTGCTGGTGACCGTCCGGCGACCGGCGGTGATGTTCGCGTTCCCAACCACGCTGAAGTTCTTCGTCGAGAAGTCTGTCATGCTCTCCCGCGTGCCCAGGCCGCCCGCGGTGTCGGCCTGAAGACTCAGGATCGTGGCGCTGGAAACGTCCTGCGTGACGCCGCCATTCAACCGCACCGACGTGCCCGTGCCCAAGGCGCCGGCCCCTTGCGCCACGAGGGTCCCCGCGTTGAGATACGTGGTGCCGGTGTAGGCGTTGACCGCATTCAAGGTCAGGGTGCCGAGGCCGCTCTTGGTCAGAGCGCCGGTGCTGCTCGCGATGGGAGTCGTGACCGTCAGGGCGTCGCTCACGTCGTCGGTGCGGATGATGAGCTCATTGCCAGAACCGCCGGCGGTGATGGCCGTTCCTCCGCTGATGACGGCGGCCGTATTGCCCGCCTTGAGAATCCCGCCGGCGCCGCTGCCCCCGAAGGTGAGTGTGGCGACGCCGGCCAGGGTCAGATTGCTGGCTCCGGAAATCCTCAGCGTGTTGACGTTGTCGGTCGTCTGACCGGTGATGGCGCCGGTCATCTGCATGTTCAGCCCGGTGGCTGCGGCACCCAGGGTGGCCGCGGTGCCGGTGGTCCCGGTGCCGGCGTCCGAATAGGAGAGCGCGCGGACCGACTTGATGCCCAAGGTCGTATCGTAGTAGGCGTAAGAACCGTAGGGGCCCCCGGTTGCGGTCCCGGTGAAATAACCGGGTCCCATGAATCCGGGAGTGCTGGCGAGCGAAGTGATGGTGATGGCACCGTTCGTGCCGATGCTGCCGGCACCCCCGTTCGCATTCACAAAATTGCCGGTGGCTCCCTCCGCGCGGGTGCCGAGGGAAGCATACGTCAGGAACAGGTTTTGCGCGGTGACCACCCGGGCGTAGCCGACTGTGCCCTCGCCACCGGCGAACGTGAGCGCGCCAAAAGCCTGCGACTTTGCACCGGTGGTACTCGAATTTTCGTACTTGAAGGCGCCGGTGCCGCCAAAAGTCATCGGCAGCGTCGCATTGGTGAAGGAGCCGGTGTTCGCCGACAATTGGAGTCGGCCGCTGTTGATGGTGATGGCTCCCGCGCTGAGGGTATTCGCGGCGGTCAGGCTGAGCGTGCCGCTGCCGTTGCCATTGAAGGTCAGCCCATTGCTCCCATCAATAATCGAACCGATCGTCGCCGCGGCAAGATTTGAGCCGAAAACGACGCTCGCCGGCGTGCCCAGCGTCAGGGTATTGCCCGTCACCGAGTAGCCCGTGGTCCGGAAGACCAGCGATCCTGCGGAAATGTTCGTGCCCAGGGTGATGGCCCCCGCCGTGCCGCCCTGGACGATGACGGTGTCGTTGGCGTTGGCCGTATTGTCCCAGATCGTGTTGCTTGCGGCGAGCGGTGCCCAAAACCTCGCGCCGGTGAGATCCCACGTCCCGATGCCGCCGAGGTTCGTGCCGCTGACGCTATTCCCCGTGGCGCTCCCATCGCTGTCCCAATAATAGGGCGCTGCGTGGCCGACGGCGCTAAAGAGCGCGCTACAGATGGCGACGGCGGAGGTGAATCGGGCGAGGGAAACGCTCAGGGCGCGCGGTCTAAGGGCGGTGGCGCGGGACTTTGGGGTGCGGAGACGCTTCATGTTTTGGATGGGCTGAGGAGGGCGGGAGGGCGAAGAAAAGTCGTTTTCCGCGGCGCGGTTTCGCTGGCGTAGGCGCGTCGGAGCAGAACAGCAAGGGGTGCGAGAAAAGGGGCGATATCAATCGCATTGTTAGCGACTAGGTCAAGAAATTATCGACCCCAACTCTGACCCGTAAATGACTCGTAAATGGCAGCTTCCTGCTTGGCCACACGGAGAAAATCGAGGCGCGCTCGCACCAGGCGCTGACTCCGCTTAAAAGCCTCTCCGGCGGTCTCCCTTCCGCCGTTCGCTCCCTCTCTCGAACCCACCGACCCTTCACCGGCGCAGAATCCATCCAACACAATGCCGCCGGGGCGGTTTCCGATTGTATCAAAACCCCAAACGGATCTTTCCCATGAAGTCTCATTGCACTCCCTTGCTCCTGCTCGTTGCTTTGGTCATAGCGTCGGCGGCGCCGCCGCTCCAAGCAGCCGACACCGGTCCCACACCTTATCCCGATCAAAACAACGAGTCGGCCTGGCCGGGCAAAGGGCCGATCCGGTTGCACCCCTGGATGGTCGATAACCGCAAGTGGTTCTGGACGCAGCGGGAGAAGGATCAGGGCGCGGTGGTCTTCGTCGGCGACTCTCTCACCGGCAACTGGAAGAGCCTCGCGAAGACCTTCCCCAGCCTGAAGGTGGCCAATCGCGGCATCGGCGGCGATGTCAGCCGCGGCGTGCTTTTCCGTTTCACCGAGGATGTCCTTTCGCTCAAGCCCCGCGCGATGGTCGTCCTCGTCGGCACCAATGATCTCAGCGCGCACGGCAATCCCGCCGACGCGGAAGCGAACATCGCCGCGATCCTCGCGGAGGCCCGGGCGCAGAACGCCGCGCTGCCCATCGTGCTCTGCCAGCTTCCGCCTCGCGATTCGGCGGCGGCGCCGATGAAGCCCGGCGCCTTCGTGGACCTGAATGCCCGCATCGCGAAGCTCGGCGCCGGCCAGGAACATCTCATGGTCGTCGATCTCTTCACCCCTCTGGCCGACTCCGAGGGCAAGCCGCGCGCGGAGTTCTTCGCCGAAGACCATCTCCACCTCGCCGAGCCTGGCTATCAGAAATGGGCCGAGGTTCTCCGCCCGGCGCTGGAGAAATTGGGCATAAAGTAGGTCCCAATTCAGCGGGCACCGTGTACGCTCCACGATCCTGGCTCGCGCTTCCCCACCGTTTCCCCGCATGATCCCGCTCCTCTCCGCGCTCGCAGTGCTGCTCCTCGCGGCGCTTGCCGAATGGCTGCACGCCCGGCGAATTCGCGCCGTCGCCCGCCTGGCGTTCGGTCCGAGTGGCGTGCCGCATCGCTGGACGAGCGTGGTGCCTTTGCTGCGTCCGCTTTGTCTCGCGGCGTTCGCGTGGGGCCTGGCGACGCTGCTGCTCCTGAAAATCGGCGCCGCGGAAGGCAGCGGCGGCAAGGATGGTGGGAGCAAGGAGGCGACGCGGCTGGTCTTCGTCGCGGACCTTTCGCCGAGCATGTATCTCCAGGACGCGGGCCCGGATGGGAAGCAGACACGGCAGGCGCGGATGCGGGAAGTCGTCGAGGGCATCCTGCAACGGGTCAGCGGCAACCTGCGTTTCGGAGTGATCGGCTTTTATACCGAGTCGATGCCGGTGGTGATGGAGGCCCGCGATCCCGAGCTGGTGCGCAATGTTTTCAACGGGCTGCCGCTCACTTACGCGATGCCGCTGGGCCAGACCGATCTCGGGCAGGCGATCAATGCGGCGGTCAAGCTGGTGAGCGATTTTCCGGAGGGCAGCACCCGGCTGATCATATTCACCGACGGTGATTCCGTGAATCTGGTGCCGATTGCCTCGCGGCCCAAGTCGGTGAAGGAGGTCTTCGTGCTCGGCCTCGGGAATCCGCACAAAGGGATCTTCATCGACGGTCATCAGTCGCGGCAGGAAGTGGACACGCTGCGGTTGGTGGCGACGGCGCTCATGGGCACCTACGCGGATGTGAATGAGAAGCACCTTCCGACCACCGCGTTGGGCGATCTCGTGGTGACCGCACCGCCGCCGCAGCGCGGTTTGAGTCTGGCTGAGCTCGCCGTCCTGGCGATGACGGTGGGTGCGGCGGTTTACGCGCTGATCCCGGTCGGACTGGAATTCTTCGGCAGCGATTGGAAGGTGGGCCTGGCCGAGCGGGAGAACGTGAAAGCAGAGCGCGCCAGGGAAGGCGTGTTGATCGCGCGATGAGAAAGTTCTTCACCCTGCTCTGGCTGCTCTTCCCGGTGGCCGTGCTCTACTACCATTTCAATGAGGGGCAGAACCAGATCGCGCGGGAAAAGGCCCGCGTCCACGTGGCGAAGATTCGAGCGCTGGAAAGGGCGAAGGAACCGGACTGGGAAATGGTGATCGAGGAATACGAGAAGCTCACCTCCGAATTGCCGACCGACGAACGGCCGCTGGTGCGGCACCAGATCCGTCTCGCCAAGGCCAAGGCGCGGTTGGAGATGCTCGATGTCGTCGGCTCGATCATGGACCTGACCGTCCTGCTCCAGGAGTCCGCGCAGGTTCATGGTGACGACGCAAAGATCACCCGGGCGATCCGGGAGATGCTGGGCAAGGCGGAGTATTACGCGACGTATCTCTTGAAGACGAACGGCGCCGCGGAAGAGGAATGGCGACCCTACGCCGAGCGAACGCGGCAGATTTTCCGCTACCTCGCGGAGCATCAGGAACCCGGCGCGCTGGCCCAATACGAGGAACGGGTGGAAGCGGAATTCGAGAAGACCCTGCAAAAACGAAACCCATGAAAAACCAATCCGCTCACTGGGTAATTCCGGTCTGGCTTTGTCTCGGCGGCCTGGTGGTCGCGCAGGAAAAGAGTGCGCCAGCCGCCCCCGTCGAAGGGATCAAAGGCGTCAGAGAAGACGCCGTAGAGACGGTCAAGCACGTCGAAACCGGGAACTCTGCCACCAACACCGCGCAGGGCGTGAACAAGATCAACGGCGTCGAAACGATCAATGGAGTGAAAGAGGACGGTCGCACCGTGGTTCCGCCGACGAATCCACCGCCGCCGCCGCCGCCCATTGTCTCGGCCGGGGGAACGGCGATTCCCGCCGGCGGCGGCTCGGTGGGCAGCGCCGCGAACATCCGCGCGATCAAAGGCGTCAGCGGCATCAACTCCGCCAAGCTGCAGAATCTCGAGAAGGCGTTGATTTTGAAGCAAGGCGGAGGCGGCACGCCAACCGGGGCCGGCGCGGAAAAAGGCGGCAAAGGAAAATCCGCGGCGGCGGCGTTGCTCGCCTCTCCGCTCGAGAAAAAGCCCGGCCCCAAGGAAGACGGCCGGGCCGGATTCCAGGAGTTCGAGAAACTCCAAAACAACGGCTCCTAACCCCGCTCTGACCTTCGAGCATGGACCGAATCTCGAGCAGCTACGGAAAGAAACCGCAGATTACGCGGATGATTCGGATTACGCGGACTCCCTGAAAACTAATTTCCGTGTAATCCGCGTAATCCGTGAATTCCGCGGTCAACCTCCACCTTCCGGCACACCCGACACCACATCTTCATGAAACTCCGTTCCCTCCTCCTCCTCTCGTTCGCCTGGCTGGCTCCGATCATGCCGTCTCCCGGCGCGGACCCGGCGGTGCAGCTTCCGGCAAAGAAAGACTTCCACCTCTTCCTCCTCGCCGGGCAATCCAACATGGCCGGACGGGGCAAACTGGACGACGAAGCTCGCAAGCCGAAGCCGCGGATTTTCAGTCTGAACAAGGACGGGGAATGGCAACCCGCGGTCGATCCGCTGCACTGGGATAAATCCGCCGCCGGAACTGGCATCGGCAAACCCTTCGCCGAGATCGTTGCAGCGAAAACTCCCGGCATCAGCATCGGTCTCATCCCCACGGCGTGCGGCGGTTCGCCCATCGCCACCTGGACACCCGGAGCGTCCTGGGAGCAAACCAAGAGCCATCCCTGGGATGACGCCATCGCCCGCGCCAAACGGGCGCTGCAAGACGGCACCTTGAAAGGCATCCTGTGGCACCAGGGAGAAAGCGACTCCAACGCCAAGGGCGCCGCGGAACACGAGAAGCGGTTGGAGGAATTGATCACGCGCTTCCGCACGGAACTCAACGCGCCCGATCTTCCCTTCATCATCGGTCAGTTGGGGCGATTTCCCGCGAAGCCGTGGGACGAGAATCGGGAAGCGGTGAACGCCGCCCAGCAGGCCGTCGCGAAGAAGATGAAAAACGTCCGCTTCGTCCCGATCCCGGAAGGAACGAATTCCATCGGCGACAATCTCCACTTCGACACGCCCACCCTGCGCAACTTCGCCAAAGGCTACGTCGACGCCTACCTGCAAATCGTCGAGGCCGCCAAACGATGATCGGTGGCGGTTCCTTCCTCCTCCTCGCGGTCCTGACCCTCGGCGCGACTTGTGCAATGCCCGCCGCGGAGTCCGAAGGAACAGCCTCCGCGTCGCAGCAGATCGACGCCCTGCTGGAGGCGGATTTGGGGAAAGCACAACCTGAAGCCGAATCCGCCGGCGTCCGACGAGGTGCTGGTCCGCCGCGTGTATCTGGATGTGATTGGCCGCATTCCGACGAGCCGCGAGGCCGGCGAATTCCTCAACTCGAAGGACGCGCAGAAGCGGGCAAAACTCATCGACACCTTGCTCGCCAGCAAGGGCTACGCGCAAAACTTCTTCCCCTACTGGGCCGACATCCTCCGGGCGCAAACGCTATGCCGCCAAAGTGGCCGCCCGCCAGGCGCAGCGTGAGGCGGGCAAAAAGCCGCGGGGCCCAGAACCGCAGCCGCCGAGCGCAACGCCGCTGCCTAAAGACCAGTTCAATTTCACCGACCCCGAGAGCCGGATCATGAAAGCCGGCAGCGGCGATCACTTTGAGCAGGCTTACAACGCACAAGCCGCGGTGGACACCGAGAGCCTCTTGATCGTCGGGGCGCGCGTGAGCGACGCGCCCAATGACAAGGAGCAACTGGTGCCGACCTTGGCCGCGGTGCCGGCGAGCCTCGGGCCGATGCGCACAGTGATGGTGGACACCGGCGTTTTTAGCGAAGCGGCGGTGCGCGCGGTCGAGGGCGAGGCCCGTCCCATGACGGTCTATGCGGCGCTGGAGCGCCAGAGCCATCATCGCGGCGTGAGCGACTTGGAACAGCGGCCCGAACCGGAACCGCCGCCGGCCGGTGCCGGCGTGCGGGAGAAACTGGCGATGAGTTGCTAAAAGGGGGGAGCGGCGCGGTGGCACCGCGGCAGACGCGGGGAAAAGTCCGCGAGGGAGCCGACCAAGGCGTTGGGCGCCGCCCGAACCGGCGGTCCCATCATGCTTTTCGCAGGGTCTCGCAGTCGTGGACCTCAAGTCCGACAGGCCGCTAGAGCGCGTCATGCACTTTTGGCCAGGTGGCCGCTTCGTGTTCCCGTGCGTCTCTGGTCGGCGGCGGCTGGAGTAGTGGAGTATTGGAGTATTGAACTCACGGTCATCACTCCATTACTCCATCACTCCTCTTCCGCAGAGGTGCGCCTAAGGGCGACTAAGGGAAAAAGTTCATGACAGGCTCTAGAGCCGGTCATGCACTGTGGAAAGTTATCGCCGGAGAGCTCGAAAGCAGCGCGGGCTTTTGGAGGCCTTTATTCCGCTGCTGCCAAAGCGCCAGAGGACTGGCGCACTCCAAAATCTGGCAGGCGTTCGGGAAGCCCTGTGGTTTGCCAGAGCCATCTCCGCAAAGTGCGTGATAGTCTCTAAATGAGAATCGCCGCGGATTCCGTACTTAGCCAGCATCCACCTCATCCTCCACTTCCCTCGGATCCCCACCACTTATGAAACTCTCCCTCCAACGCTTCACCTCGCCCCTGCGCCTGGCCTCGACCGCGTGTATCATCAAACCCTCCACCGTCACCGCGGTCTTATCCGTGATGGCCCTCGGCTTGGTCGGGCACGCCTGCACAGTAGCCGCTGAACCCAAGAGCGAAGCAGATTCTGCCACGCACATTCTCAAATGGAAGGACGGGAAGAAAGCCTGCGTCATGCTCGGCTTCGACGACAGCGCGCCGAGTCAGCTCAAGAACGTCGTTCCCGAATTGGAGAAGCGAAAGATCGTCGGGAATTTCTACCTCGTCACGGGCCACAGCCTGTGGGCGAACACCAAGGCTAAATGGGAGGAGGCAGCGAAGAGTCCCTATGTGGTGGTGGCGAACCACACTTTCACCCACAAGGGCGTGGAAGACGCGGCGCAACTCGATCCGGAACTCGCGAAGTGCAACGAGGTGCTCTACGCATTGCATCCCGAGCGGAAGCAGCCGTATCTCCTCGGGTGGGGAAGGCCGGGAGGCGTGCCGTGGAAGGTGACGAAGGAAGAGCAGGAAGCGGCGCTCACGAAGCATCACCTCGTCGATCGTCCGCCCTTCGCCGGGCCGCCGATCAACTATCATTCCGCGGCAGAGACCGTCGCTGCGGTGGACAAGGCGCTCGCCAAGGGAGACATGGTGCAACTGGTTTTCCACGGTGTCGGCGGAGACTGGCTCACGACGCCGCTGGATTGGTTTACCGCGTTGCTGGATAAACTCGAAGCGAGCCGTGAGGAACTCTGGGTCGCCGATGTGGTGTCATGGCACCAATACGAGACCGAGCGGAAGACGGCTGCGGTCAAGGTGCTGTCGTCCGGCAAGACGAGTATCCGCCTCAACTTGACGTGCCAGGCCGATTCCACGCTTTACGATCTGCCGCTGACGCTGGCCACGAAGGTTCCGGCCGACTGGAAGAACTGCCTCGTCGTCCAGGGACAGAACAAGACCAGCCTGCCGGTGCGGGACGGTGCGGTGCAATATTCGGCCACTCCGGGAGCAGGGGAGATCAGCATTCAACCCGCCACGTCCGCCGGACCATAGCACTCTGAACCCGATGCCGCGAAGCCGGCGCGGATCGAGGTTACTTGAGCTCCTCCCGGTAGGGCTTTTTTTGCTCGTAGATGCTGACCCGGGACTTGATGTCGTCCTGCACATCTGCCGGTTCCTTTTCCGACTGCTTGACCGCGAGCTGCTGCCACTTCACCGCAGTGGAAAAATCGCCCACCTCCGCGTACGCCGCGGCCAGGGTATCGACGTAGGCGCTGTTTTGCCACTCGGTCAGCTCGCAGGCTCGAGCGGCGAGTTCCACGGCGCGCTTGCCGTCGCGCAGGTCGTCCTTCGTGCCGGTGGCCAGCAGCCAGGCGTAATCGTTGAAAGGCTGTGGCTCCTCCGGATAGCGCTTTACAATGTCGGCATAGGCGGCAAGGGCTTTCTCGAGGGCGCCGGAAGCCTGAAAGATCGAAGCGCGCCCGAGCAAGGCGCGGAAGTCGTCGGGCGCCAGGGTCAGCACGGCCTCATAATCGTGCTGAGCGGCGGCCCACTGTTTCGCGACCCGGCGCAATTCGGCGCGGCCCAGGAGCGCCGGGCCGTGCTTCGGATCGAGCCGGAGGGCGGCGTCGAAATCGGCGAGCGCCTGGTCATTCTCACCCAGCGCGGATCGGGCGTAGCCGCGTTGCGCCAACGGGCGGGGATCCTTGGGCTGCAGCTCGCTGGCCTTGGTGTAATCTTCGGCCGCCGCGCGGAATTCGCCCTGCATGAAGTGCACGGCGCCACGGCCGGTGTGGCCGATCGGGTCCTTGGGGTTCATCGCCAGGCCGCGATCGAAATCGTTGAGGGCCTCATCCCATTCCCGGCGCAGCAGATGGATCTGGCCCCGGCTGTGCAGCGCATCGGCGTGGTTTGGGCTGAGCTCGAGGACCGCGTCCAGATCCGCGATGGCGGCGCGAGTGTCGCCCCTTTCACCCAGCAGCAGGCCACGGCAGTAGAGCGCGAATTCATTCTGCGCATCCACGCGCAGGGCCTGGTTGAAATCGGTCAGCGCGTCATCGCGCCGCCCGCTTTTCTGATGCACGTAGCCGCGATGCGCGAGGGCATCGGTATTGCGCGGCGTGAGACGCACCGCCTCGTTGAGATCGGCGAGCGCTTTGTCGAACTCCCCTTTTTCCGCATACAGCCGGCCGCGCCAAAAGCGCGCCGCCGGGTGCTCCGGCGTCGCCTTGAGGACCGCGTCCAGCGCGCGCAACGCGCCGGCGACATCCTGATTGCGCAGGGCGGCTTCGGCTTCCTCGAGCGGATTGCGTTCGAGTTGCTTGATCGCTGAGGAAGCGGAGAAAGAGACGCTGAGGAGCGCCGCCAGGAAAAGCGCGAGGCGTGGAGTCATAGGGATCAGGGAAACTCGGGACGGTCTGCCCTCGGGGCAGGCAGGTCAAGCACCGCGGCAGCGGGAAGGAAATCGGGAGAATGTTCTAACGAATCCCGCCCGACCCGGTCTTAACCAACGTCCTTTAGATTGTTCTGGGGGGAACAAGCGGGGTCGGTTGGCCTTTCGGCCACCGGCCCCGCACTTTTTTTGCGGGTCTCTCACGGTGTCCAGGGAGGCTGGTTGGTGTCACAGCCGCGGAGCGGCGGAAACCCGAGCCACGGAAGCGAAAAAGCGCTGGACAACCGCGGAGCGGCGAAACGCTGTATCGGCGCCGGGTTTCGCCGCTACGCGGCTTGCTGATCATCTCGGATCCGTGGCCTCGCTCCGCTCGACCACGGCTACTCAGGTTGGCGCCGCTCCGCGGCTGTGACGACGGGCTTACGCCACGGCGGTGGCGACGAGGCGCCGGATCAAATCCTCCCAGGTGACGATGCCGACGGAGCGCCCTTCGGGACCGATCACGGCGGCGAGGGTCGTGCGCGACGCACGCATCTTGCGCAGGATGCTGTAGGCGGGCTCCTCGGCGGTGACCTTGATGATGCGCCGCTGGAAGGTTTCGACGACGCCACGACGGCGGCCATCCAGAGCGAGATCAAAAACATGGACCAGCCCGTTGATATCGCCGCCGGCGTCGAGCACCGGCCAGCGCTCGATATTCTCCGCCTGACTCCGGGCGATCAGCTCTTCGACGGACGCCTGCGCCGGAATGCCGCGCACTTTTTCGAGCGGCACCATGACCTGATTCGCCGTGACCCCGCGAAAATCGACGACGTTGTGAATCATCTGGCGCTCGACCTGACCGAGCGCGCCGGTGCGCTCGCTTTCGATGGTCAGATATTTGAAGTCTTCACGGGCGACAAACAACTTCACCTGGTCGGGCGGGCGCTGCCGGAAGAGTGTGCGGACGACCGCTTCGCCGACAAAGTGCATCGGCGAAAGGAGCACATCGGCGATACGCAACGGCGTGGAGAGAAAGGCGACGGCGCGATAAGGGAAGCGCCGGAAGAGCGATTTCGGCAGCAGCTCGAGGCAGATGAGATAGATGGGCAGGGCGGCTGCGAGCGCCACGAAGTATCCCTTTTGGCCGAGCAGACGCACCAGCTCCTGCGTCGCCAGAGTGAGGCCGAACACGTTCATCAAGTTCGTGACCATGAGGACGGTGACGAGCAGCCGTTCAGGATGCGCGATCAGGCGATTCAACACGATGGCCGCGCGATCACGCAGCTTGACGCGATGGCGCAGGCGCACCCGGTTCATCGAGAGCAGGCCGGCCTCGATTCCGGAAAAAATGAAGGACACCAGGCAGCAGAGCGCGACGGCCAGCCAGATCATGGGGCCTCCTCTTCGGCGTCGGGAGCGGCCGGTTCCTCATGCTCGATGAGCAGTTCCTCGATCCGCTTGCGCGAGGTCCGCCGGACGAGGAGCTTGAGGCCGTCGATTTCGAGCTCCGCGCCGGGCTTGGGCAGGGTGCCGAGGCGATTGAAGACAAAGCCGCCGATGGTATCGATGCCGTCCGCGGCGAGCCGGGTGCCGAGCAGCTCGTTGATGTCGTCGAGCCGCGCCGCGCCGTTCACGACGAGGCGGCCGGGGCCGAGGGTTTCGATATACAGGTTGTGATCGCCGCTCGGTACGGCATCGCTAATGATCTCCTCGACGATGTCCGACAGCGTGACCACGCCTTCAGTGCCGCCGTGTTCATCGACCACGATGGCAATGCCCTGCGGGTGCGAGAGGAAGCTGCGCAGCAGGTCGATGGCCTTCATCGTCTCCGGCACAAAGGAGGGGGCGACGAGGAGTTCCGTGTAATGTCCGGCCGGATTGAGCAGGAAGGCGCGCACGTCGAGGATGCCGAGGATTTCATCCGGCGTGTCCCCATACACCGGGACGCGCCGGTGGCGGCGGGCGCGCAGCTTCGGGATGAGCTTTTCGTTGGTCAGGTCGTCGGGGACGACGAAAGCATCGACGCGCGGGGTCATGCAGTCCTTGGCCGTCTTGTCCCCGAGCTTGATGATCTCCTGGATCATTTCGCTCTCGGTCTCGTGGAGCGCGCCTTCCTCGGTGCTCAATTCCACCAGCGTTTCGAGCTCGTCTTCGCTCAGAAAATGGCCGGTCTTGAGCGGGGCCGGCGTGAGGGCTTCCGCGAGCACTTCGCTCCAGCGCTGGAGCCGGCGCGTGACGGGATCAAAGATGGGCGTGAGCACGCTCATGACGCGGACGCCGATCTTGGCCACCCGGTAGGGATCGGTGAGGGCGATCAGCTTGGGCACCAGGTCGCAGACGAAGACGATCAGTGCGAAGATGGGCAGCGTCGCGATCCAGAACGGCACCCCCGTCGGATGGGAGGCGCGCAGGAGGGCCAGGCAGAGGATGATCAGCGGAAGATTGACCAGCGCATCGGCGAGCAGGATGGCGCTGAGCAGCCGGCGCGGATTTTCCATGAGCCGGGCGAGCGCGGCGGCGAAGGTGGCGCGGCGGGCCTTGAGGCGCTCGATGTGGAACGGCTGAAGCGAGAAGAGGGAGGTCTCGATCGCCGAGAACAGCGCGGAACTGGCGGCGAGGAAGAGGAGAACGACGGCGACCAGCGCGATGAGGCCAGGCGACATTAGCGCACGGTCGGCGGCACCGACGCCTCGGAAGGCAAACGCTGCGGTTTACGCACGGGCTTCATCACGGACGAGAACTGAGTTTCATTCGGATCCACTGAAATCAGGCAGGGCGGAGGCACAGCGACGTTCTGGAGAATGGCAGGCGGTTGGCGGCAGGTGGCGTGGGTCGCGTCGGAACACCGGGTTTTTTACAGCCCACGGTCGGGGTTTGCCAAGTGCGGTGTGGCGGCGGTTGGAATGAGTGCTCAGTGCTCAGTCCGCGCACTGACTACTGAGCGCTGAGTACTGAGCACTTCCGCATCAGCGCACCTTCCCGTAGCACCAGCAGTCGCGCGGGACGGTGCTGATCGCGGGGTGCAGCGACCAGCGGCGGAGCAGCCCCTCGCGTTGCATCCCCACCTTTTCCAGGACCCGAATGGACGCGGCGTTCTGTTGATCCACCACCGCCCAGATCCGATGGATCCCAGGTATCCCCAGCATCGTGTCCATCACGGCGCGGGCAGCTTCCGTCATGTAGCCGCGGCGCCAATGCGCGCGTCCGAGCACATACCCGAGGCTGAAGCGCCAGGGCACGCTATCCGCAGTCGCGGCGATCATGCCAAAGACCGTGCCGCCCGCCTTGCTCGTGATCATCCAGGAGAATTCCGTTTCCGAGTCCCACCACGCCACCCGCGTATCGAGAACGCGCTCAGCCTCCTCGCGGTCGCGATGCGGGAGCCAGGTCAGATAGCGGGTGACCTCCGGATCGTGCGCGTAGGCATCGTAGATCAGCGGAGCGTCATCTGGCGCGATGGGCTTCCGCAGCAGGAGGCGCGGCGTTTCGAGGATCTCAGGCGGTCGCAAGTGGGACTACTTTTTCACCGCCTGCAAATACTGCCAGATGGCCTCAAACTGCTCGGATGCCTTGCCGTCAAACTGGTCGGCGAGCGGTGTTTTGCCGTCGTCATCGGCGAAGCGCGGCATTTTGGTCTCGGGATCGATGCGCTGCGGAAAGAGCACCCAGCGCGAATAATAGCCGTGCCGGATGCGTTCGCGGGTGTAGCCGAGATTGATGCCCGGGGCTTCGAAGACCGCGGTGGCGCCGCGCTCGAGGACGCCGTGGCAGGTCGTGCAATTGAAGCCGCCATTCTCCCCGAGGAGCGTTTCGCCCGCTTTGACAAAAGCGTCGTCGAGCTTCGCCGCCGGATCGGCCAGCGGCAGCCCGTGCTCGAAGGCCAGCCCCTGCGCGATCGGCTCGGCCACGGTCGCGAAGCCCGGCATGCGGTTGATCAGCCACGGGCGCGGTTTGTAATCCGCGTGCCCGGCGATGAAGGTTGCGGCCCACGCCGGCTGCAGCTTTTCCCCGAACCAGGTGAGGGGAGGCAGCGCGGAGCTGAAGGTCGGTTTGCCTTCGCCTTCTTCGAGCGGCGCGGCGGCTTGCAAAGGCGCGGTTTCATCGTCGAGCTTGGACAGAATGCTGGCTTCGCCGTCCCGGCTGTGGCACGCGGTGCAGCGGAGGTTGCGGACCTGGCGCTCGGCGAACTCGACGGGCGGATCCTGCTTCAGCGATCCGAACCCGCTGCTGGCAAAAGCGACCAGCGCCTCGCGCTGCGCCGGGGTGAGGCCAAAGTCCGGGGCCTTGCCGCGGGTCGCGGCAGTCGGGGCGACGCAGCCTTTGTTCCAGCCGCCAGCCAGGGTGGCTGCCAGCTTGGGCGTGGTCATCGGCGGCATGCCGGCGTGGCAATTCAGGCAGCCGGACGCGACGAGAAGCGGTCCGGCTTTCGAGGCGTCCCCTTTCGGGGCGGGCGGAAAATCGCGGGCCGCGCTGGTCAGCAGATAAACGGTGAGCCGCTGGGCTTCGTCGTCGCTGAGGCGGAAGTGCGGCATGCGAGTCCACTTATAATTCGCCGCCGGATCCTTGAGGTAGGCCTCCAGCGCGGGTGGCTGCCACTTCGCTTTGACGTGCGAAAGCGGGACGCGGCCGTGCTCGTCCTGGCCCTCGGCATCCGGCTTCTGGTGGCAGGCGACGCAGCCGAGATTGGCAAACAGGGCGCCGCCTTCGCCGGCGAGCCCGGGGTCGAGCGGCTTCCCTTCGGCGGGCACCCCGAGCGAGGCGAAATAGGCGGCGAGATCGGCGGCAGGCTGGGGGACCTCGCCCGGTTTGCCCTCGAACACCTTCGGCATCAACGCACTCGGCCGGATGCTGTGGGGATCACTGATCCAGTGCGCCAGCCAGGCTTCGTTGAACATGGCGCCGAGGTTGCCGAAAATCGGCGCGTCCTGCGCGAGTTCCGGCATGCCTTCGCCTTTCGGCGGCAAGAGATCGCCGCCATCGTGACAAGCCGCGCAGTGCATTTGCGCGAAGAGCAACCGGCCTTCGCGCAGCCGCTCACCGGTGCGCAGTTCCTTCCCGTTGGCGTCGTGGGTGAAGACCGTCGGCGGCACGGGCTCCGGCGGGAACTCCTTCGACGACCACTTCAACTGCAACGCCGCATCGCCCTTCTCGGGCCGGACCAGCTCGGCCACGACTTTGTTCGGGCCCTTGTTGAGCTGCACGGTCTTGCCGGATTTCGCGCTCGCGTCGTCGAGCACCGGCGCGCCATTGATGCTCAGCTTGAAGCTTCCCGCCGCTTCGGCGGTAAAGGTGTATTGCGCGCGCAGCGGCGAGGTGATCTCGCCTTCCCATTTGGCGGTGAATGAGCCCGCGGGAAGGAACGGCGTGGGCGCCTGTCCGGCCGGCACGAACAACGCCATCAAGCGCGCCTGGCGGGTATCGCTTTTGCCCTCCGGTCCCGTGAATGTGAGCGTCAGGCCTTCCTTGGAAAGCGGCGCGGCGTCGGGCAGCGGCGGAGCCTGCACCGCGGCGGATGCCGTCATGGCCAGGGCGGAAACGAGCGCGAGGGGAAGTTTCATGGGGGCTTGAGGGAGGCGGAAAACGCGAAGGGCCGCGAGGTGAATCGCAGCCCTTCGGGTTTACGGTGGTGCTGAAGCGCAGTCAACGCCGCGCGGTGTCCACTCAGCGTTTGGCGGAGTAGGTCACGCCCGGCTTTGCGTCCGGCGCGACCACGTTGATCGTGCCGACGATCTCCTTCGGCAAATCCGAGCCGTCTTCCGCTTTGATGTTCAGCTTGATCTGGTATTGATCCACCGGCTTCAGATCGGGGACTTCGAGCAGCACCGACTTGCGATCGTCCGCGACCGTCACCGATTTGATCTCGACCGTGTCGCGGCCCTTTTCCTCCGGGTTGCTGAGCTTGAAGTCCGGCGAGCCGTATTCCTTGGTCCAGTGATAGTTCCACTGCTGCATCGAGTAATTGCCCGCATCGCTCGCGGTGCCGGTGTCGAGCGCGCCGGTGAAGCTGATGCGGATGCCTTTATCGGTGACGTGCAGTCCTTCGGGCAGACAGGCCGGTTTGCCTGTGTAGCGCACCCGCTGGAAGGCGCCGTCCTTTGCGCCATCGGTCTGCCAGCCTTTGAGGCCAACGACGTAAAGCTGCCCGTCGATGGGATTAAAGCGGCCGCGCATCGCCCCGGTGTCAAACTTGAACGGGAAGCGGAAAGCGCCACCTTGTTTGACCCCGCCGACATCTTCGATAAGTACGCCGAGGAGGCCGCTCTTGCCGTAGGTAAAATGGAGCAAACGTCCACTCAACGGCCCCCATTTGTCGCTTGTGACCCAGGTCTGGCCACCGCTGGAGTTATCCATGCTCATTGGCAGATAGCAGATGTGCGGGGTGTGCTCGGTGGGCACCGGCTCGCGATGGGCCAGGTCCGCCACGGTCACAAATTCACCGGGCTTCACGAGATGGATGTAGCAGGCGGGAACCCAGGTCCCCTGGTTGTCCCCGATGGTGATTTCACCATTTGGGCCGACCCCCATGCCATTCGGGGCGCGGATGCCGGTGGCAAAGACTTCAAACTTCTGGCCGTCTTTGGAGATCTTGAAGAGGCAGCCGTTGTGGTCGCTGAGGGGGCCCCAGCCGCGGCCGCCGGGATTCACCGGGCCGCCTTTGGTGAAGTAAAAATTCCCCTCCGGATCGGTCTGCACATCAAACGCGAATTCATGGAAGTTCGGCGTGATCTGCACGTCGTTGTTGAAGTTCTCGTAGAGGTCCGCCTCGCCGTCGTTATTGAGATCGTGCAGCCGGGTGATCTGATCGCGGCCGAGCACGTAAATTTGTTTGTCCACGATCTTCAATCCGAGCGCGTGGAACAGCCCGCTCGCGTAGCGCTTCCAGGTGACGTTTTGCAGGTCCTTGTCGAGGCCGGAGACGATCCACACATCGCCGCTCCAGGTGCTCACGGCGGCGCGTCCGTCCGGGAAAAAATCGAGCCCGCCGATGCGAAGCCACGAATGGTAAGGGTTGTCGAGCGGGACCCCCACGGTGTCGAGGACGTAGGGTGCGTTTTCGTTTTTGGCCAGCTCGCCCTGGGTCGTCACGGTTTGGAGCCAGTGCGCCGGCCCGCCTTTGGTCAAAGGCTTGAGGTCCGCCGGCTTGCCGGCTCCCTTGACCGCCGCGCCCAGTTTGGCGCCATCGGCGGCCGCGCCGTGCGCATACACGATTTTGAACGACGTGCCCGCTGCGAGCTGCGGCAGCTTGAAGGAAAGGAACCCGCCCTGATCCGAGAGCTGTGCGCCAGCGGGGGCGCCCACGACTCCGGCGACGGTCACGGTATCCGGATTCTTCGGATCATCCTTGGCGATCGTTGCCTGGCCATCGGCCAGCGCCAATTCGCCGCCGTTCGGGTGATCGGCCACTTTCACGCTCGCCCCGGCGCCGCCCTTCACGACGTTGAAGGTGCGCGTGAGCAACGTCACGTCGCCGGCTTTTTCGAGCGCCGGATGCTCGAGCACCATCGCCTCCCCAACGGTGTAGGCGAAGACGACGTCATCGCCGCTCAGATAGAGGCCGCGATACTTCGCCCATTCTTTTGGGATCGGGCCGAAAGGGACTTTCGCCGCGCCGGGGCCGGTGGGCAGTTTGCGCGGGTCATTGAAGTCGTCGCCCTTGCTCCAGCCCGGACCGGGGTTGTTTTGGAAATAGACGCTGGCGTTGTCCACGGGGCTCGGGTTCGGGCCATGGCCGCCATCGAAGGCGACGCCCTTGAGCTTCACCCAGCCGCCGGTCCAGCCGCCGGCCATGCGCACCGTCTCGGTATCGAAGAGCGCCGCCGCTTCCGCGTTGCCCAGCTTGACCGCGATGCCTTTGTTCGCGGCGCTGCCCTGGCCGTCAATGGTGGTCTTGCCCTGCGGATTGAGGAAGGTGGCGGAGAGGAAGCGACCGTAATCCATCTCCTCCCATTTCTTGGGTTTGTCTTCGGCGTGAAGGATGAGCGCGGTGAGGGTGAGGCCGGCGCTGATAAGGAACGGGGTGCGTAGGTTCATGATGCGGGTGGAAAGTTGCTCGGGGAAGAAAGGACGCCTCCCGGCGCGAGCGGGGCTTTGGTGTAGCCCTTTCAATCGGATTGACGAGCGGAAATTAGGAACGGTCGCGCCGAGGGTATTGTCGCACTTTCCCAGTGATGCCTATTCCTTGCTCCCGAATCGCACTTCAAACCTAAGCGACCTCGTTGCGTCGGGAAATCCAGTAGAGAGGCTTGCGGCTGGCATGAGCTACAGCGAGCACCCAGAGAGTCTGTTCCCTGACCACATAGGGTATGTAGTACGGGAACACGCGAAGATTGATGCGGCGATACCCGCCTGGGCGGAGGCGGTATAGGTCAGGGTGATCGGCAATCCACAAAACGCACCGATCCACCTCGTCCTTGCATCGCCGGCCCAGTCCGGCGCGCGCCTCTTCGTAGTAGGAGATCGCCTCAAGAAGCTCGCGCTGCGCCTCCTCCACGAAGCGGATCGTCACGGCATCAAACGCTGCTCGGCGGCGCGCATCACATCCTCGTAGGCGACTCCGGTCACGCGCCCTTGGTCGATGGCGCGGATGCGGTCTCGGATCTCGGATTCCCAGGCCGCCTCAGCCTCGGGATCGGTTGCGCCCTCCGCGCTCTCCAGCAGAAACTCTGCAAGTGCGAGCCTCTGACGCGGCGGAAGATCCATCGCCTCCTTGGTGACTTGCTCGAGCGCTGTGGACATTGGCAAGGAATCGCAGGAGCTTCGCTTTGGGTCAAGGGCTCGAAGGATTTCGATTGATCAGAGCACGCGTGCGCGCGAGCACCCGCGCCGCGTTTGGCCCGTTTTGTCGTTGCCAATGGAACCAGCGGGTTCGCATGCTCGCACGTATGCCTGTCGCCAATGCTCAGCGCCGTGTGTTTGTGGTCATGCCCTTCGGAAAGAAGGAAGTGCCGAAGAAAACAAAGATCGAAGCGACCGCCGACGGGCAACCCGCGACGGAAGCGTTGAAGGTCGATTTCGACGCGGTTTACGAAAAGCTGCTCGGCCCGGCCTTGCGGCAGGCCGACTGCCAGCCGTTTCGCGCCACCGATGAGAAAGGGGCCGGGGACATCCGCAAGGATATGTTCTTCGAGCTCGTCACGGCGGACTTGGTGCTGGCCGATATTTCGCTGCTCAATGCGAACGTCTTTTACGAGCTCGGGGTCCGCCACGGGGTCGCCCCGCGCGGCGTGATCAGCATCCATGCGGGCTGGAGTGACCGCCCCTTCGACGTGGCGCCGGACCGCACCTTTAAATACAACGGACAGCTTTTCATTGCGGAAGGCAGCCGCGACAGCGCATGGGAAGAGCAGGTGAAAGCGGAGGTTGAGAAGCTCGCGGAGACCTTGCGCGAGGCCATTGCCGAGGATGAGCAGACCATTGGCAGTCCGGTGTACAGCATGGTGGAAGGGCTCAAGCCGGTGGACTGGAGCGGGATCAACACGGCGCGCTCGCAGTATTTCCAAGGGCTTTCCGAAGACTGGCGCCAGCGGGTGAAAGTCGCCCGCAAGGAGCGCCATCCGGGCGACATTCTCACGCTCGCTGAAGACATGCCGACGCGGCTGCACCGCAAGCAACTCCTCTGGCAATGCGCGCGCGCCCTCGTGGAGCTGCACCGCTTCGAGCAGGCGCGCGGAGTTCTGGAGGATTTGCTCGAAATGGATCGCGGCAACTTCGAGGCGCAGTCCTTTCTCGCCCTGGTCGATAACCGGCTCGGCCGGCCCGCCAAAGCGGAGGAAAGCCTCGATGCGCTGGTCAATGCGCGGCCGGGCGACGGCGAGGCGCAAGGGATGCTCGGTCGCATTTACAAGGACCTCTGGCGAGTCGCCTGGAAGGACCAGACGAGCCTGAAAGAGCGGCAGAGCGCGGCGATGGAAAACGCCGTCATCGCCGCCAAAGCCATCGCCAGCTACGAGCGCGCGCTGCGGCACAATCTGAGCAACTACTACAACGGCATCAATGTCGTGACGCTCCAGTCGTTGCTCGACTTTGTCGCCGCCGAAACTGGTGCGCTTCCGGCTGACACCGGCATCGCCGATCTGTCCGAGCTCATTTCCGTGGTCAGCGTCGCCGCCCGTCAGGCCCTCAAGGATCCGAAGGAAGTCCCCTGGGCCGCGCCGACGCTGGGCGAACTCGAGCTCATCCGCGGCAACGCTCCGGAAGCGTTGAAACGATACCAGCAGGCGGCCAATGCGCCCGGCGTGCCCTACTTCGAGATCGATTCCATGCTCGGCCAGATGCGGCTTTTCGAGGGACTGGGATATCGCCCCGAGGCGGTCGCACCCGTGATCAAGCTGCTCGAGAAAAAACTCGCGCAGCTCGGCAGTCCTCTCCCGATTTTCAAAAAAGTCGTCGTTTTCAGCGGACACATGATCGACGCCCCGACCCGCGAGAAGCCGCGCTTTCCCGCCAGCAAGGAGGACGCGGTGCGGCAGAAGATCGGGGAGTGGCTCGACCAATGGGGAATCGGCAAAGGCGATCTCGCGATCTGCGGCGGGGCTTGCGGGGGCGACATCCTCTTTGCCGAGGAATGCCAGCGCCGGGAAGCTTCCGTGCGCCTCCTGCTCGCGCTGCCGGTTGCCGAATTTGTGAAGAAGTCGGTCGCCTTTGCGGGTAGCAGTTGGGTGCAGCGCTTCCAGCAGCTCGTCAGGACCTGCGAAGTCGCCGATCAGACCAGCCGGCTCGGCGAACCACCGGCCGACGTGGACGTCTTCAGCCGCTGCAATGTCTGGATGCTCAACACCGCGCGGGTCGAGGTGGGGCCGACCGCGCAGTTGTTTTCCATTCTCGTCTGGGACGAGAAGCCGACCGGCGATGGGCCGGGCGGCACCTCCGACTTTGCCACCCGGGTGCGGGATCTGGGCGGTGTTGTGGAGATCATCAATCCGACGAAAATATAAAACTCTGGCCACCGACGAGCATGTCTCGTAGCTCGACATTCCAATGTCGAGACGAACGTCGAAAACCGAGCCCGGCAGACTCGACTTTGGAAAGTCGAGCTACGCACCGACGAGCATCCCTGAACGTGTCGCGTAGCTCGACATTCCAATGTCGAGACGAACGTCGAAAACCAAAGCCCGGAAGACTCGACTTTGGAAAGTCGAGCTACGTCAGTGCGGGCGCAGCAGGGCGTGCAGGCGCGTAAACGTTTCTTCGGGAAAGCCCGCGGCGCGTTTGAGCTGGTAGTCGCGTTCGAGCGGGTTCGGGTGCTTTTCCCAGCTGCGATAGGTGGGCCAATCGATGAATCCGCGCGCCCAGGCCCAAACTCCGGACACGTGCACCGGGAGATCGCTGCCGTACACCAGGCGCGAGGCCAGTGGCTCACTCGCGGCGGCGCGGGTGTGCTCTCCGCGCATTGGCAGGTTGAAGGCGCTGTTGTCGCCGTAAAGATTTGGGAAGCGCTGCGTCATCTCCGCGAAGACGGGAAAATAATCCGGATCGCGCAGACCGGTGCGCGTGCCGCAATGCGCCGCGATGACCGTCATGCCGATCTCCAACGGGCGCGTCAGCCGCTCGGGATCCGCCAGCGCCGCGTTGAGCACCGGCACCGTCGCCTCGCCGCCGGTATGGGCGAGCAATGGCAGGCGGGCCTCGGCCATGCGCTCCCAAAAGCGCGTGTAGCGCGGGTCGCCGCAGTCCACGTTGTGGCAGTTGGGGAGCAGCTTCAACATCACCGCGCCAGCCGCGAGACAGCGCTCCAATTCTTCCAGCGCATCGGCCCGCGCGGGATGGATCGAGACGCAGGGCAGGAACTCCGGATGCTGCCGCGCCAGTTCCAGGACGTAGTCATTGGGCACATGGAAGGAGCCGAAATCCAGCCGGGCGCCCCGTTCGTCATAAACCTCCTCCTGCGCGAGGATCACGGCGGCGCCAAGCGACGAGTCGCGCACCATCGCGAGCAGGCGCGCGACGTAGAGCTCATCGAAATCCGCCCGCCGGGTATCCTGCGGCATGCCAAGCGCGCGGAGCATCAGCGCCGCCAGGAAGCGGCGCAGGCCGTGCAACCGAAGCCAGCAGCCGCTGCCGCGCGCGCCATTGCCGACGATGTGCACATGACCGTCGATGGGGGACAGGGCCGTCACGGCTGAGGCCCACCCCACACCGGGACGTAATTGAACCATTGCTCCGGATGCTCGCGCACGATCGCTTCAAAGATCGTGGCAATGCGCTGGGTGTTTTCACGGAGGGCGCTGCGCGGATCGCGCGCCTGGGCCATCGGAATGATCGGATCGGCGAAGGAAACGTAGTTCCCATTGGGCTTTTGCAAGACAAAGGCGGGCAGCACCGCGGCACCGGTGTGATGGGCGAGCAGGGCGGGCGCGGTGGAGAACTCCGTCTGGCCGTCGAAAAAGCGCACCGGCGCGCCGGTGCCGGCGTATGGCCGATCCACCAGCATTGCGACGAGATCGTTTCGGCGGAGGGCCTGGATCAGCTCGATGAACGAGAAGGGGTGCCCGGGTCCGACGGCGATGGTGCGAATGCCGAGGTGTCGCCGGCAACCGTCGCGCCACCGGGTGAGTTCCGAGCTGGGCTCTTCAAGGGTCACCACGGTGACCGGCCATCCGTGGCGCGCGAGGGTGACCCCTCCGAGTTCCCAATGCCCGAGGTGGGCGGTCACGACGATCGTCCCGCGTCCACGATCCCGGGCGGCCTGGAGCTGTTCGAGGCCGCGCCATTCTTCCAACAAGCGGCCGGCCTGTTCCGGTGCGTTCATTCCCGCGCAGAGGAAATAGTCGGCCAGCATCCGCCCGAAGCCGGCGACATTCGCGCGGCAGAGGGCCTGCAGTTCAGCGCCCCGGCGTCCGGTCACGTGGCCCAGATTTTCCCGCAGGGCGGCCTGCACGGACCCGCGATGCCGATAGCTGGCGAGGGCGATCCGCGCGCCGAGCCACTGGCACACCGGGCGCGGCAGGAGCTGGGCGATGGCGAAGGCTGCTTTGAATCCAGCCAGGCTGTAGAGCGAGTTGCGCATCGAGGGGCTGCCCAGTCTCAGCGTCTGGCTGCAGGGTCGGGGATCCGAGGCGACCGCTCGGAACCCAGGAACTGAGCACTCCTCCCGGCGGCCTCCACTAGCTGGCCCATGCTGCGGGCACAGGCTCCGGACGAGCCGGCGCGCGCTCGTTCGTGGGCTTCAGCGTCAGACGCGGGCACAGCGTCCAGCGGCGTTGGAGAGCGATGATCAGGTAAAAGATCTGCAGGCGCCACCAGATCGCAAAGCCGCCGGTGATGTTGCCCGCGAGGACGGCATTGATCGCACCGGCCAAATCGAGGCGCCGGGTCGGGGAGGTAAGGACTTCGACGAATTCATGGGAGTACCACGAATTCACGAACCGCAGGTAGAGATCCATCACACGATTGAGGCGCCGTTCGTAACCGGCAAAAAGCCGCTCCCGCCGCGCGGGTCGGGCGAGCGCCAGATCGATCGCATCGGCGGCCTGTTCGCCCGAAGCGAGGGCGATGAAGACGCCGGTGCTGAAGACCGGGTCGATGAAGCCCGCGGCATCCCCGGCGAGCAGCCAGCGCTCCCCGGCGAACGCGTCATTGCGATAGGAATAGTCGCCCGTGGAATAAACCGGCGTCACGCGTTCCGCCGCCGCTATGCGCGCCATGATTGTTGGTTCGGCGGCGAGCGCGCGTTCGAGCGCTTCCTCCGGCGCCTGGCCGAGCGCTTTGAAATCCGCGGTATCCATGACCAGGCCAATGCTCATCCGGGTTTCTCCGAGCGGAATCATCCAGAACCAGCGATCCACGCCGCGCACCATGACCGTGAGCGTGCCATTGATTCCCGGCTCACGAGTGACCCCTTCCCAGTGCGCGAAGACGGAAAACTTGTTGAGCGTCGGATAGCGGCGCTTGAGCTGGAACTGCGTGCCGACCACGCTGCTGCGGCCGCTGGCGTCGATGACGAAGCGCGCGCGCAGCTCGCCGCCGGGATTTCCGGCGAGGCGCAGCGTGGCACCCTCTTGGTCGAGGCCGACGCTTTGAACCGGGGTCTCCTCGCGGACTTCGGCGCCGGCGGCCCGCGAGTGATCGAGGAGCAGCTTGTCGAAGGTGGCACGATCGACCTGATAAGACTGGGTGTGCTCGAGCCGGAAGCCATCCCGGAAGTGAAACCGGACGCGGCGGGAGCCGCAGGAGGTGGCCAACTCCGCGCCGTGCTTGTGGAGAAACGTGCGATCCAGCAGGGCGCGCACCCCGAGCCGCTCGAAGGCCGGCATGGAATACGGGAGCAGCGATTCGCCAATGTGGAAGCGTGGAAACTTTTCGCGTTCCAGCACGATCACGCGTCGTCCGGCGCGCGCCAGGAGCGTGGCTGCGGTGCTGCCGGCGGGCCCACCGCCGATAATCGCCACGTCGTAGAGGTCTTGCATGGAGAGGCGCACGATAATGGCGCTCCGAGAAAAGGGAAGGCCCAGGCTGCGGCAACTTTTCCTTCCGTGCAGAACAGCGGGCAGAGCCGCGAGGCTTACGCGTGGCAAGGATCAAACGCGGCGCGGGAGCGGCCCGGCGGCCGGTTCCACCTGGTTGGTCCCAACGCGGACCTGAAAAGCGGCGGCGAAGCGCTGCGTGGCCAGTGGGTCTGACCGCTCCGAAATGTAATACCAGTCCATTTGCAGACGGGCCGCCGTGACATCCACGACGGAATAGCCGTGGGAGTCGAACTCGAGGTATTTCACGTGCGGATTGCCGGCCTGGAAGATCGCCTCGGTCTGAAGGCTCACCGGACTGCGCGGCGGCAGTTGGAGCGCCTCATTGAGATTATCCGAGGTGATCGAAGTGCCGACGAGCTCGACGGCCACGGAAGGCGCGCTGCCCGGGCCGCGCGGCACATTGCAAGCCCACGAGGAGTGGATGTCGCCGGTCAGAAAAGCGACGTTGTTGATGGCGTTTCCGGCGAGATGGTCGAGCAGCTCACGGCGGTCGTCGGTGTAGCCGTCCCACGCATCCACGTTGAACGGAACGCCGGTGAGCGCGCCGACCTTGGCGAGGACCTCCGGCGCGAGCGGCTGCCGGAAATCCACCGGCGTGATCATCACCGGATTGCCGACCAGCTTCCACCGCGTCCGGCTGGCGGAGAGATTGCCTTTCAGCCAATCCAACTGCTCGCGCCCGACAATGACCCGCGCCGGATCGTCCTTCGCAGGATCGGTCGTGCTCGCCGGCTGCCGGTCGCGGTATTGCCGCAGATCGAGCATGCTCAAGTCGGCGAGGCCGCCGAATTGGAACTGCCGGTAGAGCCGGGTGGAGGCGCTCGGCGGCCGGATCGGCATCCACTCAAAATAAGCGCGCAATGCATTCGAGCGCCGCTGGAAGAAGTCTCCCTCCGTCGCCGGCTGGTGATTGGCGGCGCCGCCATTCCACGCATCGTCGGCGAGCTCATGATCGTCCCAGGTGCAGATGAAGGGCAGCACCGCGTGGAGCGCCTGGAGATCGGCGTCGGTCTTGTGCTGGGCGTGCCGCCGGCGGTAATCGCGAAGCGTCACGATCTCATTCATGGGATCGTGGGTGCGGCCAATGGCGGGGCCGGGACCGTAGGCGCCGGTCTGGTACTCGTAAATGTAATCGCCGACGTGGAGAATGAAATCGAGGTCAGTCCGCGCGGCGAGATGGCGATAGGCGGAAAAGTATCCGCCTTCGAAATTCGCGCACGAAGCGAGGCCGAAGCGCAGCGAGCTGACCATCGCGCCGGGCGCCGGCGCGGTGCGGAATCGGCCCACCGCGGAAAAGGCGTTCTTGAATAAGAATCGATAGTAGTAAGTCGTCGATGGTTGCAGCCCGCCGACGTCCACTTTCACGGTATGATCCTGCTCCGCCGCGGTCTTCGCCTCACCAGTCGCCACTCCCGTGCCGAACATCGGATCCCGCGAGACCTGCCAGGTGACGACCGCTTTCTTCCCCAGACCCGAGCCCGGGGTGGCCTCCGGCTCTGGCGTGACGCGGGTCCAGATGATGGCGCGATCGGGCAGCGGATCGCCCGAGGCAATTCCATGCTGGAAGGCAAAGGAGCGCGCCGCGGCCCGGACGATGGCGGGGAAGCCCAACGCGAACGCACCGGCGCTCGTGCCGGCAATTCTCAGGAAACTGCGGCGGGTGAGGGCGCCGGAGGCACCGGGAAGAATGAGGCCGCAGGCGGGGGACCGGGGAAGGATGAGTTTGCGCATGAGGGGATGGGGTTCTGGATCGAACTGCGGCAGAGATTTCGCAGCCACGGTCCATGAGGTGTTTGTTTGCCGAGGCTAGCGACCGAGTGGACTAGGCCAAGCTTGGGTTGGGGTCTTCAGCACGTCTGACCACACAATGAGGCAGAGCCCTGACGCGGCGCGGATTGCTAGGGCCGCCGGTGGATTTTCACCCGAGACGGTGCGCTTGGTGCGGAGGGTCGGGAAAAAAACGGCACACGCAACCGGCCCGACGCGGGCCTTCGATTCTCTTTTGCCGGTCCTCATTCAGAGTCCCGGCACAAACCAAAACATCTATTATGAAAATCACTCCCAAGTTCAGCTCCCTGCTCGCCGCCATCGCGCTGGCCAGCACTTCCGTGGCGTTTGCCCAAACCTCGGTGACCACCACGACCAGCGCTGGCACGATCAGCGAATTCAGTCCTGACGCGTTCAGCATCACCACGGAGACGAGCACTGCGCCCGTCCGCTACACCTACAGCAAGAGCACGACCTATGTGGACGAAACCGGCGCGCCCGTTTCGATTGAAACCGTGAAGTCCGGCCTGCCCGTGACGGTTTATTACATCAAGGAAGGCGACCGCATGGTGGCCAACAAGGTCATCGTCCGCAAACGCACCACCACCACGACCGGGTCCGCCGCCGTCGAGGAAAAGAGGAGCTCCACGACGACGACCGCGCCGGCCGCCGTTGAGGAGAAGAAGACCACCACGACCACCACGACCACGAAATAGTCCCGGTCGCGCTTTGCAAAGGCCCGCAGGCTCCCGCCTGCGGGCCTTTGTTTTGGGGAAACGGTCGCTGGTGATCGCCGGTGGCGCGCCTTGCCAGAGCAGCGGAACTCTCTAGACTCGGTTTTCTTTTCCCATGAGCCCCATCGCCCCGATCAAGGCCAAACGCGCCTCCGCCAACAAGAACGGCCACAGTCTGCAACGCGCCCATTCCGCGCTCGTCACGGACGGTTACGAGCGCGCCGCCAGCCGGGCCATGCTGCACGCGGTGGGATTTGCGCGCGAAGATTTCAAGAAATCGCAGATCGGGATCGCCTCGACCTGGAGCATGGTCACGCCGTGCAACATGCACATCGATGGGCTCGCGCGGCAGGCCGAGGCGGGGGCGAACGGTGCGGGGGGCAAGGCGGTGATTTTCGGCACGATCACCATCTCCGACGGCATCTCCATGGGCACCGAAGGGATGAAGTATTCGCTGGTCTCGCGGGAGGTCATCGCGGATTCGATCGAGACGGTGATGGGCTGCGAGGGCTTTGACGGACTGGTGGCCATCGGCGGCTGCGACAAGAACATGCCCGGCTGTCTGATCGCCATCGCCCGGCTGAACCGCCCCAGCGTCTTCGTCTATGGCGGCACGATCCTGCCCGGCTGCATCACGGGAGTGCTCGCGGAGAAGCGCCTGCGCAAGGAACGCCGCGAGCAATTCGTGGACAGGAATCTCGATATCGTGAGCTGCTTCGAGGCGGTGGGCCAGTATTCCAACGGCGCGCTGGATGATCGCGAGCTGGCGCTGGTCGAAGAACGCGCGATCCCCGGAGCCGGTTCCTGCGGCGGAATGTACACGGCGAACACCATGGCCTGCGCCATCGAAGCGCTCGGCATGTCGCTGCCCAACTCCAGCGCGCAAAACGCCGTCTCGAAGGAAAAAGCGGCCGACGCGCGCGAAGCCGGGGTGGCCGTGCTGAACCTGCTCAAGCACGGCATCCGCCCGCTCGACATCATGACCAGGAAAGCCTTCGAGAACGCCATCACCGTGGTGATTGCGCTGGGCGGCTCGACCAATGCCGTGCTGCACCTGATCGCCATGGCGCATGCCGCCGGGGTAAAACTGGGGCTGGATGATTTCACCCGGATCGGCAAGCGCGTTCCCGTCCTCGCCGACCTCAAGCCCAGTGGCCGCTACCTGATGAGCGAGTTGGTCGCCATCGGGGGGCAGACTCCGCTCATGAAGCTCCTGCTCGATGCCGGCCTGCTCCATGGCGATTGCCTGACGGTGACCGGCAAAACCGTCGCCGAGAACCTCAAGCGCGTGAAGGCCTTCCCCAAAGACCAGGAAATTATTCGCCCGCTCAGCGATCCAATCAAAAAAGACAGCCACCTCGTCATCCTCTACGGCAATCTCGCGCCGGCGGGCGCCGTGGCGAAGATCAGCGGCAAGGAAGGCCTGAAGTTTTCCGGAAAAGCGCTCGTCTTCGAGAATGAGCAGGACGCCCTGGCGGCGATCCTCGACGGCACGGTGAAAAAGGGACACGTCATCGTCATTCGCCACGAAGGCCCGGTCGGCGGGCCCGGCATGCGCGAAATGCTGAGCCCGACGAGCGCGGTCATGGGCAAGGGCCTGGGCAAGGACGTGGCCCTGATCACCGACGGACGCTTCAGTGGCGGCAGCCACGGCTTTGTCGTCGGTCACATTACCCCGGAGGCGGCGCTCGGTGGTCCGCTCGCGGTGGTGAAAAACGGCGACCCGATCACCATCGACGCCAACGCCCGCAAGCTCACCCTCGGGCTTGCGCCGGAGGAGATCGAGGCTCGCCTGGCCAAATGGAAGGCCCCGGCTCCGCGCTACACGCGAGGGGTGCTGGCCAAGTACGCGAGGCAGGTGAGCACGGCGTCGTTGGGAGCGGTGACGGATTAAAGGTCCGACGGCTCGTGGCGGCGAAAGGTTTTGCCTTCGCGAAGCCCCGCGGATTAGCTGGGCCGCGTGTCGCAGGACGCCGTTCCCTCTGCCGATCTCGAAGCCGAGATCGAACTCCTGCGCCGGATCGGGCAAGGTGATCGCCAGAGCCTCGAGCAGTTCTACGAGCGCTCTTGCGGCGTCCTCTTCTCGATCGCCTACCGCGTGCTGAACAGCCAGGAAGCCGCGGAAGACGTGCTCCAGGATGTCTTCGTGCAAATCTGGGATAAGGCGCCCCTCTACGATCCGAACCGGGGCAAACCGCTGACTTGGGCGGTGATCCTCACTCGCAACCGAGCCATCGATCGGCTGCGCAGCGTGCAGCGACGCCACCGGCTCCAGGACGATATGGAAAAGGAGGCGGCCAGTTTCGAGCAGTTCGACGACCGCAGTTCGCTGGACGCCATGGATGGTGTGGAAAGGGCGCACCTGATCCGCGAAGCCATGGGCAACCTCAGCCACGAGCAGCGGGCGGCCATCGAGCTGGCTTTCTTCAGCGGCCTCACGCAAACGGAAATCGCCGAGCGCCTCGAGGAGCCGCTCGGGACCATCAAAGCCCGCATCCGCCGCGGCATGTTGAAGCTGCGCGACGTCCTCAAGCCGCAACTCTGAGGGGCCGACCGATCGTCGGGCCAGGGAGAGCGCGTGGTGCGTGCGGCAGCGCGGCAGTCCAGCAGGAAAGAGCCGCGTCGGCTCCGGAACGCCATTGCACACCGCACGCCGCAGCTTTAGAAGAGCGCACTCCATGCCCGAGACCATCGCACCTGTCGCCCCGACTGCTGCACCTGCCGCCACGCTTCTGCCCATCCGCGTCCGGGCCAAGTTTTTGTTCGAGGGTGATCGGAAATGGTTCGTCAAAGGGGTGACCTATGGCCCCTTCGCTCCGGATGAGCGGGGCGATTTTGTGGGCGATCCGGACAAGGCGCGGCGCGATTTTGCGCTCATGCAGGAACTGGGGATCAACCTGCTCCGCGTCTATCACATCCCTCCGCGGTGGTTTCTCGACGCCGCGCGCGAGTTCGGGCTGCGGGTGCTCATTTCCATCCCGTGGGCGGAGCACATCGAGTTTCTCAATCATCGCCGGATGCGCTCGCAGATCATCGACACGATCCGCGCGGGGGTCTCGCAGAACCAGGGACATGAGGCCATCTTCGGTTATCTGGTCGGCAACGAAATCCCCACCACCATGGTGCGCTGGCTCGGAGCCCGCCGCGTCCTGGAGTTTGTCGAGCACCTGATCAATATCGCGCGGGAAACGGATCCGCGTCCGCTTTACAGCTACGCGAGCTATCCGCCCACGGAATACCTCCTCCCCACGAACGTCGATTTCTGCACGTTCAATGTGTACCTCGAGCGCCAGCGCGACTTTGAAAAGTATCTGGCCCGGCTGCAAAACCTGGCGGAGGACAAGCCCCTCATCTTCGGCGAATTCGGCCTCGACACCATCCGCAAGAGCGAAGATGAGCAGGTGGAAGTGCTCACCTGGCATCTCACCAGCGTGGTCCGGGGCGGAGCCGCCGGAACCATCTTTTTCGCCTGGACCGACGAGTGGTTTACCGGCGGGCATAATATCACCGATTGGGCCTTTGGTTTGGTCACGCGCGAGCGCCAGCCGAAGAAGGTCTTTCACGCGCTCAGGCGATATCTGCGCTCCGAAGGATCGATTACGGAATGTGTGAAGCTGCCGAGCTATCCGAAGGTGAGCGTCATCGTCTGCTCCTACAACGGCGGCAAGACGCTCCAGGATTGCCTCGAAAGCCTCGACCGGGTGATCTATCCAAACTTCGAAGTCATCCTCGTGGATGATGGATCGAAGGACAACACGCCGCGGATCGTGGCCGAATGGCAGACCCGGCGGACGGCTTCATCCTCTCCCTCTTCCTCAGCGCCCCCTCGCGAGCTCCCCGATTTCACCAGTATCGTCCAGCCCAACATGGGCCTGAGCCATGCGCGGAACACCGGCGCCCAGGCGTCCAAGGGCGAGATCATCGCCTACACCGACAGCGACTGCATGGCCGATCCGGATTGGCTCTATTATTTGGTGGGCACGCTGCTCAGCGGCGAGTACGTGGGCGTCGGCGGACCGAATATTTCGCCGCCCGCGGTCAACTGGATCCAGGCCGCCGTGTCCGCGGCCCCGGGCGGCCCAAGCCACGTGCTGCTCACCGACGTCGTCGCCGAGCATATTCCGGGGTGCAACATGGCCTTTTACCGCACGGCCTATGACAGCGTGGGCGGGTTCGACACCGAATATCGCAAGGCGGGCGATGATGTGGACTATTGCTGGCGCCTGCAGACCAACGGCGGCGTCATCGCCTTCTCCCCGAGCGCCATCGTCTGGCATTACCGCCGCTTCACGCTGACCGCTTTCCGCAAACAGCAGGAAGGCTACGGCGAAGCGGAATCGATGCTCCGCTTCAAGCATCTCATCTTCTTCGGCCCCACCGGCACCGCGAAATGGAAAGGCCAGATTTATGGCGCCCCGCGTTTCACGTGGCTCTTCAATCGGCCGGTGATCTATCACGGCGTTTTTGGCGAAGGGCTTTTTCAGTCGATCTATCCGACGCCACAGTCGGAGACGGCGGCTTACCTGAGCAGCATCGAATGGGTCGCGCTCGCTCTCCTGGTGGGGATCCTCGGCTGGCCGCTGGAAAACCTGCGCATGGTGCCGCTGCTCATGTTTCTGAGCACTTTCCTCGTCTCGCTCAGCTACATGATCCACGCGCGCATCGAGGCGAAATTCGACACCATTCCGGCCCGGTTGCTCGTCACCTTCCTCGCTTTTGTGCAGCCGCTGGTGCGCGGTTGGGCGCGCTATTTCACCTGGATGAAATACAAGCACACGCCCCGGGGGGTCATCGCCAAGCCCGAGGCGGGCCTCGCGCCCGATGCGCATTCCAGCAGCATCAGTAAACTCGATTTCTGGAACGAGACGGGGCAGGGGCGCGAGCGTTTGCTCGCCGAGATCTTTGCCCTGCTCGAAAATGAAGACTGGCGCTATTCCGCCGACACCGGCTGGAAGAATTGGGATGTGCAGATCTACGGCAATGAATTCTGGAGCATCCAGCTCCGCACGGTGACGGAATATCACGGAGGCCCGAAGTGCCTGACGCGCGTCCGCCTCACCTATCATCCCGTGGCGCTCACCGTGCTGATCAATGCGCTGCTTCTCACCGCGCTGCTCTACCGCCTGGCCTTCACCGCCAATCATGACCAGTTCTGGTGGGCGCTCTACGCCATCATGCTTTTCGTGCTCTACCTGCGCGGACGCCGGCTCAAACGCCGCGTTGCGGACCTCGTCATCCACGCCGCCCAGCGCTGCGGTCTGATCCGCGTCTCCGGCGCCGCGAGCAAGCCGGCGCCGCCGAGATAGTTGATGGTTGAGAGTTGATAGTTGATAGGCCGCCGCGCTTCCACCACACGCTCGCTGCTTCGCGGCGCCAAACCTCGATCCCGACCTTCCCCGATGTTTGCCACCGCCAACTACGACTACGGGTTGCCGGATGAGCTGATCGCCCGCCATCCGCTGCCGCGTCGCGAAGACTCGCGCATGATGGTGCTGCACCGCGCCGCATTGCGCCTCGAGCACCGCCATTTCGCCGAATTGCCCAGCTTCCTGCGGCCGGGCGATCTTGCCGTCCTGAATGACACCCGCGTCCTCCCCGCGCGCGTCTATTCCGACGACGGCCGGATCGAACTGCTCTTTCTCGAATGCCTGCGCGATCACACGTGGAAGTGCCTGGTGAAGCCCGGTCGCAAGATGCGCGCCGGCGCTCTCGTGCAGGTGCGCGGCACGGTCGGCGCGGTGGTGGGGATCGAGCCCGAGGGCGAGCGCATCATCGAGTTCCGCGGCCCCATCGACCTCGAAGCCGCGGGAGAAATCCCGCTGCCGCCCTACCTTGGCCGGGAGGTCGAGCCGGCCGACGCCGAGCGTTACCAGACCGTCTTTGCGCGCGAACGGGGCGCCGTCGCCGCGCCCACCGCCGGCCTGCATTTCACCCGTGGCCTGCTCGCGCAAATCCCGCATGCCTTCGTGACCCTGCACGTCGGGGTTGGCACCTTTCGGTCCGTGCTGGTGGACGACCTTCGCGAGCACCGCATGCACTCCGAGCGCTTCCGCATCACCGCGGAAGCCGCCGCCGCCATCAACGGCGCGGAGCGACTGGTGGCCATTGGAACGACCACCGCGCGCGTCCTCGAGTCCCGCGGACTCCCGCTCACGGAGGGCGAAGGTGAGACCGATATCTTCATTTATCCGCCCTACGAGTTCCGCGCCATCGACGCGCTGCTCACCAATTTTCATCTTCCGAAGAGCACGCTGCTCATGCTGGTCGCCGCTTTTGCCGGGCGCGACTTTGTGCTTCATGCCTACGCCGAGGCCGTCCGCGAGCGCTACCGATTCTATAGCTACGGCGACTGCATGCTCGTTCTTTGAAGCAGCGCCGCGTCCTCCGCGCGGGCCCGGCAAGGGTGGTTTGGCGACGCGTCGCGGCGGCCTCGCCGGTTGGAAAAAGGGTCTTGCGATCGTGGGGTATGAGGAGAGAAACTTCCCCGGTCCCGCGGCCGTGTCCCACCTTCGAGGTAAATTCTATGACCATCTTGCAGCACCAAATCGAACGGCACGCGATCGTCGTGGCCTTGATCGGCGCGATGCTCGCTCTCGCGACCCCGAGCCAGACGAAGGGCGGCTCCATCATCACCTTCACCTTCACCAACGACGCGACCTCCCAAATCGACAGTAAGAAGACGTATTTGGTGAAGGCGGATCCCGGGCCCAACCCCACCGCGGCCACGGTCAACGGCGTGGCATTTGAGCGTGGCACCCTCGCCGGAGCCTACACGGCCTCGAATTTGAGCTACGCGTTGAATGCCGGCGCGGCAGGCGTCCTGGTGCTCAATGCGGGCAACGGCAATGACCTGCCGAGTGGCGCGAGCGCCGCGCTGCTCAACGATCTGTTGCTGACCTCTGGCGATGCCGGGACCGCCGGCAACGTGTCCACGCTCACTTTTTCAGGCTTGAAGCCGGGGGTCTCATACAGCGTTCGGATCTACTACCGGCAATGGAGCGGCGCCAATCCCCGGGATAACACCCTCTTTTTCGATGAGGACGGGCCGGGCCCTCTCGGGGCTTCCTCCGGGGTCATCAGCGAAGACGCGGGCAGCCCTGATGGGACCGCCAATGTGATCGGGTACAACTTCAAGGCCCAAAGCAACGGCTCGGGCGGCGCGCTCCCGTTGCTGGTGACGTTCACCCAGGCGGTCGCCAACAATTCCTGGCACCTCTACGCGGTCACCAACGAGGTGGTTCCATAGCCCGTGGCTGGAGCCCGGGTTGCGGTTGCGGACGAGCGCAGCGGGAAAGTCGCGGTTGCTGAGAACCGGTTGTTGCGGTGAGTGCGCCCCGCGGAAAAAAATTTTACTTGCGGGGGGGCGGTGAGACGCACCACCGTTTCGCATGCAGTTCCCGACGACTTCCTTCTTCAACTTCACGAAATTGGTCGGCCTTGCGCTAGGTCTCGCCACGGCGGGCCAGGGCGAGGCCGGCACGATCATTTCATTCACCTTTACCGACGACGCGACGTCCCAGATCAGCAGCAGCAAGACGTATGTGACGAAAGTGGATCCGGGCCTGAGCGCCTCGGCCACGACCGTGAACGGGGTCGCTTTCGTCCGCGGCACCCTTTCCGGGGATTTGAGGACCTACACAGCGACGAACTTAACCTATGCGCTGACGACGTTCGCGACGGGACCTGTTCTGCAGAACAATTCTGGAACGACCGTTGACCTCCCCCTTGCCGGCAATGCCACCCGCACGCTGCTCCAGGATATGTTGTTCATCTCCGGAACGGCCGGCACCGCGGGAAAAACCGCGACGATGACCCTCTCCGGATTGACCCTTGGTGCTTCTTACAGCACACGTCTCTATTACCGCGCCTGGAACGCCAGCTCGGTTCGAAACAATACGCTCGTCTTCGACGAGGATGCAGCCGGTCCGCTTGGGCTTTCAACCGGGGTCATCGATGAAGATCTGGGCGGCGATAATGCGACGGCGAACGTAATCGGATACAACTTCACGGCGCAATCCGACGGCCTCGGTGGCGCGCTTCCGCTTGTGGTGACCTTCACCCAGCAAGCCGACAATGTGTCCTGGCATCTTTATGCGGTCACCAATGAGCTGGTGGTGGTGCCGGAGCCTTCTGCGCTCACGCTGCTCGGCCTTGGCGCCGTGGGAATGGTCATGGGGCGCCGCCGCCGCGCCTGAGGCGTCCAGGCGGACGCCTTTTGACCGGCTGGTTGATTCGTATGGCGCGATCGATTTCGTCTTCCGCTCGCGAAAGCGAGCCGGGGAGGTGCCAAACGGGGGGGCGGGCTGCGGAGGACCGGCGCAAGCGATAAGTTCCTTTGGTTGAAAGAATTCTCTTGCGTCGCGAGGCGCGTTGGTAAATACGAAGCCCTGCAACCGGGTTGTCGGTTGACACTCATCCACCTCCTCCCATGAAAAGAGTTCAGCACAGCATCGGACGCCGCGCTATCATCGCGGCCTCAATCGCCGCCGCCTTGGTCCTCGCGACCGCGAGACAGAGCCAGGCGGGCACGATCATCACCTTCACTTTCACCGGCGACGCGACGTCCCAGATCAGCAGTAGCAAGACGTACCTGACGAAGGCGGATCCCGGTTTGGATGCCACTTCGGCCACCATCAATGGAGTGGCTTTTGAAGCCGGCGCCCTCACCACGAGCACGCTCTATACGGCGACTAACATGACCCTCGCTTTGACGTCTGGAGCGGGAGTCCTTGCGCTCAATGCGGGCAACGCTAATGACACGCCTTCGGGCGGAGGCGGAAGCGCCACGCTTCTCACCGATATGGTGAACAGATCCGGCAACGCAGGCACCGCTGGTACCGTGCTGACGCTCACTTTTACGGGGTTGACCCTGGGTACTCAATACAGCGCCCGTATTTATTATCGGCAGTGGAGTTCCGCTGATCCCCGAAACAATGTCTTATTTTTCGATGAAGACGGCGCGGGAGCTTTGGGAACGTCGTCGGGTACGGTCAGCGAGGACGCTGGCACCAGTGACGGGGTCGCCAATGTCATCGGCTACAACTTCACGGCCCAAAACAATGGCTCAGGTGGCGCACTCCCACTGGTCGTGACGGTCACCCAAGCCGTCGATAACAACTCCTGGCACTTTTACGGAATGACCAACGAAGTGGTCCCCGAGCCTTCCTCGCTCGCTCTGCTGGGTCTCACCACATCGGGCTTCATGATCTGGCGTCGGCGTCGGCGCGCCTGAGCCCCGTTTGCTTTGCGAAAAAAGGCGCGCCTTCGTAAGAGGGCGCGCCTTTTCGTTTCCGAAATCGCCCGCGCTGGAACGCAGACGCGGCGCCTATCCCTCCGCGCGACGCTCCCGAAAAAACGCCTGGAGCATCTGCGCGCATTCATCGTGGCGCACGCCCTGCGTGATCTCGCACTGGTGGTTGAGGCCCGGGTGTTGAAGAAGTTGGAGCAGGCTGCCGCCCGCACCGTCTTTGGCTGACGGGCAGCCGAAGATGACGCGCTTCATGCGCACGTGCACGAGCGCGCCCGCGCACATCGGGCAGGGTTCCTTGGTCACATAAAGCTCGCACTCGTTGAGTCGCCAGTCGCCGAGCACGCTCTCCGCTTGCGTGATGGCGAGCATCTCGGCGTGGGCGGTCGCGTCCTTTAGCGTTTCCACCTGATTGCAGGCGCGGGCGATGATGCGGCCCTGGTGGGCGATCACCGCTCCGATCGGCACCTCCTCCTGTTCCCACGCGCGGCGCGCCTGGCGCAGTGCCTCGCCCATGAAGTAGGTGTCACTGTGCAGGTCGATGATTTCGTCCATGAGTTCAGGCGGCGCGGGCGTGAAAATTGGGTTGCGTGCCCTCTGAATCAAGCTATTACTCCCATCCCTTTTCCGTTTCCCAAATCTCAAGAGCCTCGCACCATGTCTATCATCGCCAAGATCAATCAGGAGCAAATGAAGAAGGACGTGGCCAACTTCAATGTGGGTGACAGCGTCCGCGTGCACACCATCGTCAAGGAAGGCGACAAGGAACGCGTGCAGATTTTCACCGGCATCGTCATCGGCCGCAAAGGCTCCCTGCTCAACGCCACCTTCACGGTGCGCCGGATCAGCTACGGCGAAGGCGTGGAGCGCGTTTTCCCGCTGCATTCGCCCCGCATTGCCAAAGTGGAAGTCGAAACCGCGGGGACGGCGCGCCGCGCCAAGCTCAATTATCTGCGCGACCGCAAGGGGAAGAGCGCGATGGCGGTCCGCGAGAAGAACGTCACCGCGGCGGCTTAGGCGGTCTCGCCGCGGGTCCGGCGATGAAGTGCAGTCTGCGGCACGAACGCGCCTTGCGCGCCCGTGGCTTTGTCCGCATTGCCGGGATCGATGAGGCGGGACGCGGTCCACTCGCCGGACCGGTCGTTGCGGCCGCGGCGATTCTGCCGGAAAAGTTTCGCCATCGAACGCTCAACGATTCCAAGCAACTCTCCCCGGAAAAGCGCGAGGCGCTCTTCCTCGAACTGACCAGGCACCCGGAGATTTGCTGGGCCGCCGCGGTCGTGGAAGTCGAAGAGATCGATCGCATTAACATTCTGCGTGCCGCGCATCAGGCCATGCGGCGCGCCGTGGCCGCGCTGTCGCTGCCGCCGGATCATGTCCTGATCGATGGCCTTCCGGTGCGGCCCTTTCCGCACCCGCAGACCGCGCTCATCGGAGGCGACGGCCTGAGTTTCAGCATCGCCGCGGCCAGTGTGATCGCGAAGGTGACCCGCGATCGCATCATGGTCGAGTTGCATGCGCGGCATCCCGGTTACGAATTTGCGCAGCATAAAGGCTATGGAACCCCGCTCCATCTCGCTAGGCTCCGCGAACATGGGCCTTGTCCGATCCATCGGAGATCTTTTCTTCCGGTTGCGCAGTCGCTATTCCCATTCGCCGGCCCCGGGTGAAGACCCGGACCAATGGCTGGGTCGCCGCGGCGAACACCTTGCCGTGGGCTACTTGCGGCGCCATCGCTACAAGGTTCTCTATCGCAATTTCCGCGCTCCGAAGGGTGGGGAGGTCGATATCGTTTGCCGTGACAAGACCTGCGACACCCTCGTATTCGTCGAGGTGAAAACCCGCCGCAGCCTCGCTTTCGGTTCCCCGGCCGAAGCGGTCACGCGCGAGAAGCAGATACTGATCACCCGTGGCGCCCTGGCCTGGATCCAGATGCTCGATGATCCGGAGATCCTCTTCCGATTCGATATCGTCGAAATCGTCATGACCGGTCAGAAAGTCGAATTCAGCATCATCAAGGATGCTTTCAAACTGCCGGAGCCGACTCGGGTCTAGGGCGTGTTTGTAAACTCACACACGCGACACTCTCAAGGAGCCGGGGCGCCCCCCCCGTGTTGCTCCTCGGGGCGAGGCGCCCCGGCTCCTTAGTGCGGCCCGCACCTTCACCGGATGTGGGTTTACAAACACGCCCAAGGTCCTTGCTTCCAGACTAACTTCCCGCGGCGGTAGCTTGGGTAATGGTGCGGGACGAGGGATTCAAACCCCCAACCCTCTCCGTGTAAAGGAGACGCTCTATCGTTGAGCTAGTCCCGCAACGCGACGCAGCAAAGTAGGGAGGCAGCCGCCGGCGGCAAGGCATTTCCGCAGGGTGCGGACAGCTCCATGGCACTGAAGCTTCCGCCAGTCAGTCTCCTGAGCATCGACAAACCGCCGCGGGCGCAGTAGATCGACGCAGAAATGATCTGGATTGCCCCCCTCGGAAAAAAGGCACCGATATCGGCGCGCGGTGCGCGGCAGGCTTTTGCGCATGGCTGGAGCCGCAACGTCCTCTCCCTCCAGATTCAGAGCCAGGCCCACGAGCGTCAGGGCAAGGCCACCAACAACTTCACCCAAAACCGCATCGTCGCCGAGTATGCCCTGCGCGGCATCAAGAAAGTCATCGGCGTCTCCGAATACCAGCTCACCTGCGCTCTGCCGAAGAAGCTCCAGAGCGCCCTGCCGAGCATCGGCCAAATCGAGGCCGAATTGTCAACGCCCGCCACCACCAGGACCGCAAGAAAAGCCGCAGGAGCAAAGCGCGCATGAGTGCGAGCCTCGAAACCGCAGCCTCAACGGGGCGAAAGAAGCCAACTCACGGCAAGAAGCGCACGGGCGCCGCTCTGGGTCACCCATCCCAAAACACGTCGCGGCCTGACAGGCCGAAAGAAGGTGCATGGCCGGTAGTTCCGCCCTCTGAACTCGCCGCGGGCGAACGAAACTCAATCACCGATGGGCCGTTCGGATCGAAGCTCAAGACCGGGCTTAGCTCATGAAGACAAGGCCAAAACTCGAAAAGACGGTTTATATCATTGGTGCCGGGTTCTCCGCACCCGCGGGCGGGCCGGATCAGAGTCGGCTGATGGAACGGATGCTTACTCTGCCCGACGCAGACGCTAAAACCAGAGATGCAAAGAAGGCGCTCGAAGACTTTTTAGTGGACGTCATGAACATTGCACCGAGCAATAAGTCGGACATCACTCTTGAAGACATCTATACACCGATAGATCGTTGCCTGGCGGACGGCGTATCGCTCCGCGACAGAACCCCAACACAACTCCAGGATCTCCGGGGGCAAATGGAGTATCTAATCTCATTTGCGATCGACCAATCATTCGATGTGAAGGCTTCCAAGGATCCGTCTTGTAGCGATTACGCTAACAATTTTGCGCAACACCTGGTTGAAATAGCGTCGATCCGCGCAAAGAAAGCGAAGGGAGCGGCCACCGCTGCTGCCGCAAAAGCATACGACCCATTCGCGGTTATCTCACTAAACTGGGATACCTTATTCGACAAAGCGGTTTACAGAGCTCTTCGAAAACGAGACGGAAATGTCGGCGGCGACTTTGAGCCCATTGGGCTCGTGGATTATTGCTGTTACATCAGTTCAATCGGAGCCGCCGAGCCAAGGATTCGCCCGGGGCTTTGGGCGCTCGGCGCAAGAGGATACAACGTCAAGCTATTGAAGATTCATGGGTTCCATGAATTGGTTGCAGTGCTCCAACTGCCAGCGGCTATTCGTGAGTTTTGATGAAAAGGTGAACATTCCCAACTTCATCAATGCCCAGTTGTGCAGGCACTGTTCGAATTGTGGAGTCAACGCCACGCTCCGGGGTTCGTTAGTGATGCCGACCTTTCTCAAGGACTTGAGCAACTTTCAGATCAAACTCGTCTGGCAGAATGCAGGCGTGGAATTGATGGAAGCTGGCAGGCTCGTCTTTATCGGCTACTCGCTACCGCAAGCGGATTTTGAGTTTAGGCAGCTCCTCTCACGCATGGTGCGCAGGGATGCCGAAATTGATGTCATTTTGTTTCACGACGGCAAGCCAGGGGGGAAGCGTAAGTATGAGGAAGAATGTAAGCGTTATCGCCAATTCTTTGGCGCCCGCAAAGTCACGACGTATCACGATGGCGTGGAGGCATTCGTGAAAAGGCTGACTACACCCACGTTTGTGGCCAAAGGGCGGTAGGTGATGGACGCATCCAAGCTCGACTGCAGCGCGCATCAATGATGCCGCGTGGTGCTGCCGTTGTCGCCTTTCCCGGCGGCAATTGCGTGGAAGTGTGGGCAGGCGTCCCGCCTGCCAGTCAGTTGAGCAGTCGTCTCGGCTGCTCGATCCCTGTGCAGGCGGGACGCCCGCCATGGCAGGCGGGACGCTTGCCCCACTTGTGGCGCTGGCAACAGTTCCCATCACACCCTGCCAGGACAATGGAGCGGCATTGGCCTTGACGGCATATTCCAAAACAGGAATACTCCGGCATCGGAGTATTCTTTCGTGGACCTCATCAAGATTTATCAATGTCTGTCCGACCGGACGCGGTTGCGGATCCTGCACCTGCTCAGCCGAGGGCCCCTCTGTGTCTGCCACTTCCAGGAGCTGCTGGACGAACCACAGGTGAAGATTTCCAAGCATCTCGGCTATCTGAAGGAGAAGGGGCTCGTCGTGGCGCAACGGCATCAGAACTGGATGATCTACGCGCTTCCCGCAAATCCTGCGCCGGTCCTGGAAGCCAACCTCCAGTGTCTGGAGGACTGCCCCGATCCCGTCTTCACAGCGGACCTGCACCGCCTCTCGACCATCCGGACGAAGCTGCGCTGGATCGACGGCATTTCGACGTGCGCGTCCCGAGGATCAAGGAGACGCGAGCCAACAACACAACGTGCCACCCGCCGGCCGGCCCTGGCGGGCGGCAGCCGTCAATGATGACCGGGCAAAGTCCTCGTCCTCTGCATCGACAATAGCCCCCGGCCTCCTTTCCGAGACATGCACAACCTGGCGGTGTGGATCGACACCGATCCTTCGATTGGGCTGCCGTTGCACGATGCCGATGACGGCTTCGCCTTGATCCAGGCTTTTCACAGCCCCGAGCTCGTCATCCGCGGCATCGCCTCGATCTACGGCAATGCCCGGCTGCGGCGCACCGACCAGATCGCACGCGAGATCGCGCGGCTTTTCGGACCGCCCGCCGGGCTCGACGCGAACGACGTTTATCCTGGGGCTGCCAGCGCGGCGGAACTCGGCCAATCGACTCCGGCCGCGGAAGCGCTCCAACGAGCGTTGCGCGAAAGCGCCGGACCGCTGACCTGCCTGGCGCTCGGCCCGCTGACGAACCTGGCCACGGTCATTCAGCGCGCGCCGGGGTTGGCCGCGGAGAAGATCGAGCGGGTGATCTTCGTCGGCGGACGGACGCCCGGCAGCCGCTTTTTCTTCGGAAGCTGGAATCCTTACGAGTTTCACGACGCCAACTTCGAAAAGGATCCGGAAGCTGCGGCGATCGTGCTCGGCTCGCGGCTGCCAGTGACGTTTGTGCCTCTGGAACTAACGTCGAAGATGGCCTTGACCCCTGCGGACTTCACGCGAATCAGCGCATCGGGCGAGGCCGGACGATGGCTGGCTGGCAAGGCGCGACTCTGGCTGTGGCTGTGGCGGATCTGCTTTGGGGTGCCGGGTGGATTGGTCCACGATTGCCTCGCGGTGCTCGCCGCGACGCACCCGCATCTCCTTTGTTTCGAGCCGCGCGAGGCCAGCATCGTTCCGGTTTCGCCGACCAACCGGCTCCCGCTGCTTCTCGCCCGGGTGCCGGAATTGGCCACCTCGCCGGGGCGCACGGTTACCTTCTGTCGCAGGTTCCAACCCGGCGCGAAAGCGGTGCTCCTCGATCGGCTCTGCCGTCGCGCCGGCTCGGATACGTCAGAGCTTTCGACTCCCCGCCCTCCGCCGGCATCCATCGTATCTCCATGAGAAAGCTCTTCGCCGAATTCCTCGGAACCTTCGCCCTCGTCTTTGCCGGCACGGGCGCCATCGTGATCGATCATGCGAGCGGGGGTGCGATCAGCCACGCCGGCGTCGCGTTGACCTTCGGCTTGATCGTCCTGGCGATGATCTACTCGTTCGGCGACGTGAGCGGCGCTCACTTCAACCCCGTGGTGACGACGGCTTTCGCCGCTGCGGGACGGTTCGCGTGGCGCTCCGTTCCGTCCTACCTGGCCGCGCAAACGCTCGGAGCCTTCGTCGCCAGCGGGCTGTTGCGCTTCCTCTTTCCGGGGGATCAGACGCTCGGCGCGACCTTGCCGGCCGGGGCCCCGATGCAAAGCTTCATCCTGGAGATCGTGCTCACGTTCCTGCTCATGCTGGTCATTCTCAGCGTCTCGGCGGGCGCAAAAGAAAAAGGCATCACCGCCGGCATTGCCGTGGGCGCCGTGATCGCCCTGAACGCGATGTTTGCCGGGCCCATCTGCGGCGCATCGATGAATCCCGCGCGTTCGCTCGCGCCCGCCGTGGTCAGCGGGCATTTCGAACATCTCTGGCTCTATTTTGCCGGGCCGCTGATCGGCGCCCTGCTCGCCGTGCCCGCCTGCTGCGGAGTCCGCGAGCCTGGCTGCTGCGGCGCAAGCGAAGACGCCGCTCCGGATCACTCATGAACGAAGAACCCACCATGAATCAGCCGCTCGTCCTCATCTTATGCACCGGGAATTCCTGCCGTAGCCACCTCGCCGAGGGCGTGCTCCGCGCGGCGGCCGGCGACGGCCTTCGAGTGGCCAGTGCCGGCTCCAAGCCGGCCGGCCATGTGCATCCGCTCGCAATTCGGGTGATGGGGGAGATCGGCATCGACATCTCCTCGCATCGATCCAAGCACCTGAGCGAGTTCCTCGATCAGCCGGTCGAAACCGTCATCACCGTCTGCGGGAATGCGGATCAAGCCTGTCCGATGTTCCCCGGCCAGGTGAACCGTTATCATTGGGGTTTTGACGATCCGGCGCACGCCACCGGCACCGAGGAAGAACAGCTTCTGGTCTTCCGGCGGGTGCGGGATGAAATCCGCCGCGTCTTCGAGGCTTACGCAGCCGGTCGCCGCGATGCCCGCAGCAGCGGACGGTCGCATTGAATTGTTGGAGCTACTTGCCGCCTCGCTCAGCGTTCCGCTGGGAACGGATCTGCAGAGAGGCGGCGCTCGACTTCCGCGGAGGTCCAGCGCGCGTCCGCGGAGATGGAAGCGGGACCCGAGAGTGAACACGCCGCGAGCAGTGAGACCGACAGGGCCACGAGCATCGCCTCCCCAACTCCAGACCCGTGGTGGGAGGGCTGAACCGGCGCCAGCAAACACCGCACGCGTCGCTCGAGCAGACACATACGCCGCGGCAGCAAAGTGAGCGCCGGCGCCGGGGCCTCCATTGGGAATCGATCGCCCGCCAATTGCAGGAGGCACGCCGCGTAGTCCCCGGGATTCGCGATGAGCCGGGAGACCGCGCCATCGCAGCCCAGCTCGCGCTCCGTTTCAATCTGCCGGAGGAGCGCATGGGCAAACGGATTGAACCACTGGAATGCCAGGGCGAGCCTCGCGATGGCCTGAATTGCGAGATCCTGCCGGCGAAAATGGGCCAGCTCGTGCAGCAAGACCATGCGCTTCATTCCCGCGGACCAGTCCCGGCTCGGCCCCGGCAGGATGATCGTTCGGCGGAGCACTCCCGCCGCGGCTGGACCGAACGCGCGGGTCACCCGCAAATCCACTTCGCGCCATTCACCGAGCGCGTTTCGCGCCTCGAGCAGCGCGGCGCGCCATCCGGGATCATTTAAAGGTGCGCTGCCGCGGACCAGCGCGCGGAGCCGCCAGGCGCCGGCCGCCTCCCGCGCCAGCGCGAGCGACGCGCCGATCAACCAAACGCTGGCCACGCCGCGCCAGAGCAAAAGCGCGCCATCGCGGAAGGTTGGGAACGCGTGCGCCGGAAGCGGCAGCCGGGGGAGGGGAACAACGAGGGCCGCCGTCGGCCAGAGCAGCAAAACGACCGCGCAAATCGCCACGGCCTCCCGCCCGCGGCCGCGCCACTTCGCGGGCCAGATCGCCAGGACGGCCCACGCCATTCCGCCCACGGCAAGGCTGCGCAGCACGAACTCGGCGAACACGGTGGGCTTCATCGGCGTGCCTGGTGCTCATCGAGCAGGGCGCGGATGCGCCGCAGCTCCTCCGGATCCGCGACGCGATCCTTTTCCGCGAGCAGCGCCGCGACCAGATTGGAGGCGGAGTTGTCAAAGAAAGTTGCCAGCAGTCGGCGCAACGCGCCGGCTCCGGCCGTCTCCCGTTTGGCGCGCGGCGCATAGACGTAGCGGCGGCCGTCGGCCTGCCGGGTCAGATGGCCCTTTTCGACGAGGATCGCGAGGAGCGCCCGCACCGCGGAATAGCTGGGAGGGTCGGGCAGGGCGGCCTGCATTTCCGCCGCGGTGGCGTGGCCGAGCCGCCACGAGACGTCCATGATCTGGCGCTCGCGTCGGGAGAGGGGAGGTTCGTGCGCGGTGCGCGGCATGTTGGGACCATGCGCCGAAGGAATCCGCCCGGCAAGGCCGAAGTGCTGGTTTCTTAGCATTATCCGCTTGACGGAGCGCGGCTCGTAGTGCTGACTTTTTAGCACTTTATGAAAACCACCTCTTCTCCTCAACGCGCGGTCCAGCGCCTGGGTGCGGCTTATTTTCCGACGCCCATCGCCCGGTCGCCGCTCCCGATTGCTGCTCCTCGCGCCCGCGGTGTGGCCGCAGCCTGGCTCCTCATCCTCGCCACGCCGTTCCTTATTTTTCTCGGCGGCTGTGCGGAGGTCGCTTCGCGGCCAGGCCCGAAGCGGCTCGGCGGCGCGTATGGTCCGCCGGCCACGTCGGCGTCGGCTGAAGTTGCGATGGATCGGCGTGTCGCCGATTCGCGGCCCGGCCTCGGCACCGGCTGGGGTGAGGAACGCGACTCGCAGGTGAGCCGCACCGGCTTCGTCCGCGCGGAAGGGAACAGTCCTGCGGCGGTCGATCGAATCTACTACAATGACCGGGCGGGCCTCGACGCGATGCTGGCGCACGAGGGTGGTCGCGAGCGTGGTGCGGGCGGCCTGGTCAGAATGGCCGCCGGGCTCGTCTCCGCCGGCTTGCGCGATGATTCTGGGGGCTGGCTGGACGGCTATTGGGCCGGGGGGCGCCGGTTGATTGCCGGAGAGCGCGGCGGCCGGTACGAGATCGTCGTCCGCAACGACACCCGCGACCGGCTCGAGATCGTCCTTTCCGTTGATGGCCTGGACGTGATGGATGGCCGCGGGGCGTCATTTCGCAAGCGCGGCTACATCGTCCATGCGGGCGACACCCTCACCGTCGATGGCTTTCGCACCAGTTCGAGCACCGTGGCTGCGTTTCGCTTCAGCCGCGTGAATCGCAGCTATGCGGCGCTGAAGCACGGCGACACGCGCAATGTCGGGGTGATCGGCCTTGCCGTCTTCTCCGAGCGCGACCCCGAGGTCTGGCGCCGCCGGGGCGCGAATCCCTTCCCCGGTTCCCGCTGGGCAACGCCACCGGAATAAGAGCCACGCTGGCAAGGGATCCGGTGCTACGGCCGCTCCTCGGTGATTAGGGCATGGGTCGCACGGTTGCCTTGAAAGAAGATCGTGGTCTTCACGTCCACATCGATACGAGGAGCGAAATCAGTCTGCTCGGTCGAGCTGAAACTGCTGTTGCTCCGGAAGTTCGACGGGCGGTCAGATTCGTCAAACGACTTCCTCGCCACGGCCTTCTTGCGCACATACACCCAGGCATCCTCGTCGCCGATCCGGTCAAAGGTGGCGGGCTCAGCACCCATGGTGATCCGGACTTCTTCACGGCTCATGCCGGCGACGGCATCTCCGCTGGGAATTTGTCCGGCAGCCAGAATGCTCCGGTGCTGCGGAGAAAGCTCGGGATGCTGCTTGGTGTAGGTCTGACGCGGGGTCGCGCAGCCGCCGAGGAGGAAAAGAGCGGCGATGGCGAGGAGGTGGGGTGTTGCCTTCATGGCTAGCTTTTCGTGGCCGGTTCGCTGCCGAATTTCGTGGCGATCAGCCGGTCGAGGGAGAAGGCACCGGGCCCAAAGACAAAGATGAGCACGGACGCGAAGAGAAAGAGGAAGGGAGTGGCCGCGGTGAACTTGTCCGGTTCGGCGAAGATGTTCTTCACCGCTTCGAATTCGTCAGTCAGGTAGGCCACGACCATCGTGAAGATGAGCGGAATGGCAGTGAGTCGCGACGCGAGGCCAACGATGAGCAGCAGCCCGCCGAAGCATTCGACGGCTCCGGCCATGTAGGCGTTCAGACCAGGCAACGGAATGTGCAAGTCGGTAAAGAACTCGGTGGTTTGCGCGTGGTGGGTCAATTTGCCCCAACCCGTCTGGAAGAAAGACCAGCCCCAGTAAAGCCGCACCGCGAGCAATAGCGGCGATTGGAGATAGGAGGCTACGGTTACGAGCAGCCCGTAGCTGGAGCGCACCTTGGAAAGGATTTGGGATTGCATCATGGAACGAATTGCGGCTTGGAGTGGTGGCAGAAAAAAGGATCGGGAGCAATCGGTAGCCGTGGGGTTGGCGGGCCGCGATGCTTAAAGCGCGACTGCTCCAAAGAACTATTTCGACTGAGAAAAATAGACGCCCTGCCAGTCTGCCGGCGGGGGTTCCCGGAGCAAGGCGTGGCAGCGCTGAAGCAGGACGACGCTCGCGGGATCGGCTGGCTGCCGCTCGAGGAGGGCAATCGCGGCGGAAAACTCCCGCGTGGTGTAGGCCGCGAATGCCTGTTCGTAAGTCGCCACGGTGTCGCGCCGCGCGCCGGCCTCGCCTTTGCGGCCGAGCAGTTCGTAGATCGTGATCGCGGCGCTTTTACCCTTCACCGCCACCCGATCCAGCAGCCGGAACTCGAACTGCCCGCGCGCGTCTTCCACGATCCGTTCGCTGGCGATGATGCTGGTGCCATAAGTCTTGTTCAGCCCCTCGAGGCGCGAAGCGAGGTTGATGGCGTCGCCGATCGCCGTGTAATTCATCCGGTCGGGCGCCCCAAAGTGGCCGACCAGCGCGGTCTCCCGGTGCAGCCCAAACCGCGTCTCAAACGGCGGCAACCCGCGCCACTCCGGCGCTTGCGCGAGGTCGCGCCCGGCATCGCGACAGCGCAGCGCAGCGAGGCACGCCCGGCACGCGTGATCGGGGACGGGCTCCGGCGCGTTCCAGATCGTCATGATCGCGTCGCCGATATATTTGTCGATCGTCCCGCGGGTCTCCTGCTGAATGATGCGGGCCATCACTTCGAGGTAGCGCCCGAGGGCCGCGGCGAGTTCGTTCGGGGCGAGTTGTTCGGACAAGGTCGTGAAGTCCTTGATGTCCGTGAACATGATCGAGATCTCGATGGGTTCGCCGCCGAGAACCGGCTCGCTCTTCTCCCGGTAAAGCCGGCGGACAAGATCGATCGGCACGTACTTGCTCATGGCGCGCATGGCGGCCTTGGCCTTCTCGAGGCTCTCCAGGACTTCGGTCACGTCGCGGAACGGCGCCGCCGTCGGGGCGGGTGAAAACTCGAACGCATTCATCTTCAGGCTTTCGCGGACGATGCGCGCCTGGGCGCGCTTTACGCCCCGGAGGATCACGGCGCCGCCGCTGACGAGCACCAGCATAATGCCGAGCGAGACGACGAGCAGGCGATCCCGCATCGCCGTGAGCTGGCCAAGGTAGTGGGCGCGCGGCACGACGATGCCGGAGATCCAGTCCTGCGTCTGGGCCTCGGGAAGGGCGCTAAAGGTGGTGAGAAAATCTTCGCCGTGGAGGCGAAAATGGCCGGAGAGAGTCGGCACATCCTCGCTCACCGCGCGAAGGTTCGGATCGGCCAGCGCGCGGGCCACTGGCTCGGGAAGGCCATCCGGCGTGATGCGCAAATCATTGCCGAATTCCTGCAGACGGTCGGAGGGCTCGCCGCGGGTGATCAAGCGCCCCTGGGGGTCGCAGATAAAAATGCGGTGCGGATCGGCCGCGCCTCCGCTGGTCATCGTGAGCTGCACCGCGCGATCGAGTTCCTGGGTCAGCAGTCCGACACGCAGCACGCCGACAAATCGTTCCGCCGCATCGCTGACCACTTGTTGCACACTGACTTCGACACGGCGCTGGGCCTCCGGCAGGTGGAGATCGAGCTGCGACCAGTGCAGATCGCTCGGCACGAGCTGGCCGTACAAATCCTGCCGCGTCGGCGTGACGAAAGTTGAGTGCGCGGTCGGGTCCGGGATGGCCGCGCCCGATTCGCGCTCGACCGGCAGCTTCGAGAAGCGCGCGGTGCGCTCGAGTTTGCGGCGATCCGCCACGAACGCACCATTCTCCTGATGGATGTGCCGGCTCCAGAATTGGTCGCCGCCAGCGGTGCCGAGGGTGCGTCCGACACTGAGCTGCCCCCGTGGCGAGGCGGCGATTTGCAGCGCGCCGTTGCCATCGAAACCAACCTTTTCCGCATAGGTGAGCGTGACCTCGCCAAGATTCGGGTTCGACAGGAGCAGCGCGAAAAGCGCCGGCTCGAGCGCCAGCGGATCGCGCGGCTCCACGAGCCCACGGTCGAGCGCCAGTTGGAACTGCTCCGCCGCGGCCGGGGCGCGCGACAAGAACGCCGCGACGCGCTCGCCGATGGCGCGGCTCGCCTGGTCGCGGACGCGCTCTGAACTTTCGATGATCGTCGCCCGGGAAGCGTCATAGACGACGTAAAAGAGCAGCCCGAGAACGGCGGTCAGGGCGAGCAGACTCAGGGCAAAAACCTGGCCCAAGGTTGGCTTCATCCCGGCCAGCTAATCATCCCGCAGACTATTCGGCGAGCGCCCCAGGTGCCGGGGCGCGAATTTCGTTTCTCGTCCCAGCGGAAGACCGCCCGGCTGTTGCCGGCTGGTGGCGGGGTGGTGGTCCGATTCGGTTTTTTTATCCGCAATGATTTGACGTTGGCCTCTGGGAACGTTCAACCTGCCGCCCGAATCGGTATGCATCGCCTACCTAATTTCGGCCGGAAAACCTCGGAGAGCCACCGTGGGGGGGTGGGTGCTCCTCAAAACACCCGTATTGCTCGTCTCTTCCCCCCGCTGCAGCATTTCCATAAATCCACGGCCCGCGTCTTGTCCAGCAGCCGGCTGAAAGCTTGCCGCTCTCTGAACCCTCCCTCCCAATCCATTCCATCCTATCCACATTATGAATCTCGAATCTGTCAGCTTCGCGTCCCGCCTAAGTCGTGGTCCACAGCCCACGCCGTCTCAGGAGTCCGGTGCGCGCGGAGCTGCGCGGTCGTTTCGTCGATTTTCCGCGATCGAGCCCCTCGAAGCGCGCATCGCGCCGGCTAAGGTTTTCGTCATCGACGGCGGCGGGCTGAACCTCTCGTCTTTTGACAGCGCAACTCCCACCACAGCCCTCCCCGGCGGTGTCGCGATCACGGGACTGGCGAAGCAGGCCACGGGAGAAATCCTCGCCGGGATCGATTTCCGGCCGGCGACCGGCGAACTCTACGGACTCGGCATTTTCAATGGAGCCGGCGCCAACGACACCGAAGGCCGGGTTTACAAGATTGATACCACGACCGGTATCGCCACCCAGGTGGGCAGCACGCCGTTCAGCAGTACGCTGATCGATGGCGCATCCTACGGTTTCGACTTCAATCCGACGGTGGATCGCATCCGCATCGTCAACAGCGCCGATCAGAACCTGCGCGTGAATCCGAACAATGGCGCCCGCGCGGATGTCCCCACGAACGACACGGCGCTCGACAACGCGGCCGGCACGGAAGACATCGTGGGCTCGGCCTACGACCGCAACTCCGGCGGGCCTGCCCTGACGACGCTCTTCGGCATCGATTTCGTGACGGACACACTGGTCCGCCAGGGCGGGGTCGATGGCACCCCCTCGCCCAACGCCGGCGGGATCACCCCGATCGGAGCGCTCGGGGTCAACGTTGCAACTGGTGCAGTCGGGTTCGACATCCTGGGAGCCAATACCGCTTTCGCGGGCTTCACCGATCAAGGAAGCGGCCTGACCGGCTTCTATTCCATCGCGCTCGGGACGGGCCTGGCCACGAAGATCGGCAACATCAATGCCGGCACCGTTCCGATTGGCGGCCTGGCGGTGCAGACCGACTCGATCGTCGTCGCCGGCACCGCCGGGGATGACACGCTGGTCGTCACCGCCACGGACTCAAACTCCGGCAGCTACGTGCTCAATGGCGGGACCCCGGTTCCCTTCACCGGCATCGCGTCGTTTACCTTCCATGGCGCTGCCGGCAGCGACAAGTTTTCGATCATCAACCCGGCGGCTTCGGTCTTTGGTCCGGCCAACGGCGTCTTCTACAATGGCGGGACTGGTGGCGGCACTCTCACGACCGTCCTCTCGGAAAATTTCGACGGGGTCGTGGCGCCTGCCCTGCCCGCGGGGTGGACGGCGATCAATAATCAGGGCGCCGGACCGTGGGGAACCTCCGCCACGGGCTCCAACTCGGGACCCAACGATGCCTTTGCCAGCACCCCGGCTACCGTCACCGACAAGCTGCTCGACACTCCGACCATCCACATCGGGGACGCGGGCCCGCAGCTCACCTTCAAGAATAACTACATTTTTAACGATATCACCAGTGGCTTCGATGGCGGAGTCCTGGAAATCTCCATCAACGGTGGTGCGTTCACCGATATCATTACCGCGGGCGGCAGCTTCGTCTCGGGCGGGTACAACGGCACGATCAGCGTTAGCTTCGCAAGTCCCATCGCGGGTCGTATGGCCTGGACTGGAACTTCCGCCGGTGGTTACATCGACACCGTGGTCAATTTGCCCGCCGCAGCGGTCGGGCAGGATATCAAATTGCAATGGCGCTCGGCGACCGACAATAGCGTTTCGAGCACCGGCTGGAGGATCGATGACGTCAAAGTGACCGACATTCGCGAGAGCGACGCCCTTGAAATCTCGGGCGGAGGCGGAGCCGCGTTTTCCGAGCACTACACGGTGATCAACCCCAAGGACGGCGCCCTCGTCACCACCAATGGCACCGTCACGCAAACAATCAACTTCACTGGGCTGGAGCCGGTGACCACGGTGGTGCCGGTGGGCACCTTCGACATCGATCTCACCGGCATGGCGGACACCGTCAATATCACCAATGGACCGCTCTTCATGGGATTCCAGACGACCGTCGTCGGCGATGGTCCTGGTGGCAACTACGAGGACGTGACCTTCGCCAACAAGACGACCGTCAATGTCAACGGGCTCAATGGAGGCGACACCTTAAGCGTGAACAACTCCACCCCCGCCACAGGGTTGACCACGCTCAATCTCTACGGGAATCAGCTTTCCGGCGCGGCCGACGACAATGCCGCGGATTTGTTTTCCCTCAGCGCGACGGCGGCAACGGTGAGCACCAATTTCCTTGGCCAGGGGGGCACCGACATCTTCCGGCACATTATCACCCAGGGTGCCAATCTGGACAATGTCCTCGGTCCGGTGAGCTTCTCGGGCGGGACCTCGGCAGCGGACAACGACGCACTGGTGCTCCAGGACACGCTTGCAGGAGCCGCGGACAACGTGACGCTTAGTTCCACGCAGATCACCGGCCTCGCCCCAGCGACCCTGACCTATGACACGATCGAGCGGGTGTTTATCGAGACCACCAGCTTCAAGGATAACGTAGATATCCTCTCCACCAACCTGGGAACGAGCTATTCCGTCGCCGGCGACGGAGACTCGGACACCTTCACGATCGGCAACACCACCGCCGCTTTCAACACCGGGCCGGGCACCGGGGATCTGGCCAACATTCAAGGTCTGTTGGTCATCAGTCCGGATTCCAATCTGACCGCCGGTACGGCCGATGTGATCAATGTGGACGACTCCGGTTCGACCACCGCGCTGGCAGCGGCGAGCATCTCCAACATTGGCAGCACGACGGTGACCACGCCGCTGGACAACACCGGAATTACCGTGACCAGCACGGCCAACACTACCGAGCTGGCGGGCTTCGCGCCGGCGGCGATCAGGTATTTCCACGATACCGTTACGGGGAGCCTTCCCAGCCCCAATAACCGGCTCGAGATGCTGTCGGTGCGCGGCTCCCAAGGCAACGATACGATCGCCATCAACGCCACCACCGCAATCACGCAAACCACCGTGGATGCGCGCGAGGGCAACGACCTTCTGACACTTGCCGGCGGCAGCCTCAGCGCGGGCAACGTGTTCCAAGGGTTCAGTGGCCACGATGAGTTTACCCTGAACATTGCCACCAACATCGGGGCCACCGCCTTCGCTCCGGTGACGAGCGTGCAAATCGAAGGGAATGCCCCTAGCGACACGGTCAACCGCGACCGACTGACCATCAATGACTCCGACATTGGTCGTTCCTTGAATTACGCATATCTGTCGCAAACGATGGGGGATCTCGACATTCAACACGTGGCTGCCGGCTCTGGGCTGTTCGGCGCAGCCGACCTCGACTTGAAGGTGCGCAGCATGGAAACGGTCGTGTTCAACGCCACAACGAACAACGATACGGTGAGCGTCAGCGGGACCAGCGGCAACGATGTCTTGACGGTCGGCTTGTTGAACAACAACACCTCGGCGCTCGTTTTTCTGGGCGGCACTCCGTATCTGGGGACCGCGCCCGTGACGCTGGCCAACTCCCGGCCCGGTGTCGCCGGCGGCGGCTTTGGCCCTGACGTGTACATCAAAGGGATGACAGCCGCCTCGGGTCTCACCTTGACCGGCGGCGGGTTTGCGGGCACCGGCGGCGACCGCGCCGTCGTCTATGCAGCCAGCGAGGACAATCTGACCGACGTGGGCAATCCCACGGACATCTTCGGCTTCGGTGCCGGCGTGCTGATCCCCGGCTTCGGCGCGGGCCTAGCTTACGATACGATCACCGTGGACGACACCAAAGTAAACGTGACGAGCTTTGCCTCCGGTCCGTTGACACCGGTGTTTTTGAATACTGCGAGCTTCGTCCAGGGCACGCCGCTGAATCCGGCGCAGCAAAAGGCGCTGATTGTCAATGCCGGCGACGAAGCCGCCGCGCAAGCCAGTGGGATCGCCGACGACATCACCGGAACCTTGTCCACCAAGTTCGGCATCGCGGTCAATGGCGGCAATCCCGTGTCTGGTGGGGCGAATCCCTTCGCCGGCGACCGGCTCAGCCTCGTCACCCCGGCCGAGGTGAGTGTCTTCAGCGACACGGCCAGCCCGCCGAACGTCACGATCACCTCGGGCGGCTCCGCGGGCTTCGGCTTCAGCTCGATCGAAAACGTCACCTTCACGCCTGGCATCGGCAGCCAGGTTGTGAACCTGATCGGCGACAACAACAATCCGGCCATCGATCAAAAGGATAACTTCGTCGTGAATGGAAACTTCATTCTGCCGAACAATCAGCGGGCGGATGTGGACGGGAATCTCGCTCCGATCGCAGGCGCGCAAAACGAGTTCCAGCCGGATTCCGATGGTGATAACGAGTTCTACCTGTTCCTCAACGGCAACTCCCCGATCGGCTTCCGCAATGTTCGGACGGTGAACAGCTTCGGGGACGACCAAAACCCGGCTCCCGGCACCCCGAGCGTCGGCGCCAATGGTGAGGACACCCTCAACGTCACGCCTTATGCGGACAACACCTCGAACTCGCGCCAGTGGGATATCGGCGTCAATTTCGACGAGGGCAATCCCTCGCCGGGCGGCATCCTCATCCTGAACGGCGTGGCCGGCGTGCCCGAGACGGTCGTGGTGAAAAAGAATGGTCCGGAAGCGGGGACCGTGACCGACACCCATGCCACCAGCAATCAAACCATCGTCGTCATCAACTACACCCACGTGTCCACGGTCATCGTCAACCAGAACCCGAACGAAGGGGACACGAAGACGGGTGGCGGGGCCAACTTCGGATTCCCCGGCATCGGGAGCAATGCCTTTACGGCCGGCCTCGTCTATGACCTGACCCAGCCGGTGCCGCTGCCGGGCAAGTCGATCGCCGGCAAGGGTTCCAGCGCCGTTGCCGTGGGCGACGTGAATGGGGACATGATCCCTGACTTCGTCACCGCGAACAGTCTGACCAACAATGTGAGCATCCTGCTGGGCAAAGGCGATGGGACGTTCGGGGTGCCGAAGAACATCTCCTCCGGCGGAAAAAAGCCGAGCGACATCGCCCTGGCGGATCTCGAGAACGATGGCGATCTCGACATCGTCGTGACCAATGCCGGCAGCAAGTCGGTCGCGGTGATCAAGAACACGAATGGCCTGGGTAGCTTCGGCACCCCGGCGTTGACCGCCTTGAAGCTGGCCCCCACCTCTCTCGCGGTGGGCGACCTGACCGGAGACAACCTGCCCGACGTGGCCGTGACCCATGTCGTGGGCAGTGTCAGCGTGCTCCTGAACAACGCCGGCACGCTCGGCTCACTGGCGACCGTGGGGGCGGGCGGCAAAGGCACGAGCGACGTGGTCATTGCCGACTTCAACAACGACGGCAAGGCCGATCTCGCCGTCGCCAACCCAGTCAGCGGCAATGTCTCCTTCCTCCAGAACGCGGGTGGGGGGGTATTCAACATCGCGCCGCAGATCTTCACGATGGGCGTGCGTCCCAGCGGGCTCGCGGTCGCGGACTTCAATAACGACGGCAAACTGGACCTGGCGGTCAGCCACACGGTCAGCCGGTTCGTCGGCATCCTGCTTGGCAATGGAGGCTCCCCCACCCAGTTCCAGCCGGCGTTGCACGTGAACTTCCCCGGCCGGCATTTCCCGAAAGCGATCGCCGCCGGTGACTTCAACGGCGATGGCAAAGCGGACCTGGCGCTAGGGCCTCGCGAAGGAGCCAAATTGCGGATCCTCCTGGGCGCGGGCCAGGGAGACTTCAGCCAGCCGTTCGAATTCGACCTGGGCCGCGAAGAAGGAAAAGTCACGCGCGTCGTCTCGGGGATCGCCCTCGCCGATGTCAACCGCGATGGCGAGCTGGACATCGTGACCTCGAACACGAGTCCCAGCAACGACGTGAGCGTGCTCCTGCGCAACCTCGCCTGAGCGGAGTAGTCCGGCTCAGCTCTGTGCGCGCCGGTGGTCCGACGCCAGCGGCGCGAAGCCTGGATTCGCACCAGGACGGTTTGAACTCGGGGAGTTCCTCGCTCCATGACGCTCGTGTCCTCGCGCGCCCCGACCCCAACACGCCTCACAAAAAGCGAACCGCGCAGCCACCCAAAAGCTGCGCGGTTCTTAACCCAACAACACAAACACCAACACTCCGGAAGATACGACGCGTTTCGCGGTGTGCAACTTGGGAACCCGATCAATTCAGAGCGGGCTGAGATCCCCTCAACGGCGCGCGCGCATCGCCGTGACCCAAGGAGCGGCGTGCGTCTCGCCGCCGGGTGGGTCTGGGGAGGGCGCTCAGCGTTTGGTCTGGCCCTGCGGGCGTTAGTGGGTCGGCGGCGGGACGCACGCCGCTCCTTGGGGCGCACCCCGCGCTCGCCGAATCCAGCCTTCTTATTCGTCGAAGAAAATGTCCTGGCGGTCGAGGATCGTGCCGGTCGCGAGCCAGAGCTGGGTGATGCTCTTGTTCAGTTCGGCCAGAGCGGCGAGCTCCCGGCTCTTGGCGTCGTAAAGTTTTCGCTGCTGTTCGATGACGTCGAAGCTGGAGATCTGACCTTCGTCGAGGCGCTTGTAGGCAATGCGCACCGCTTCGTCGTTGAGTTCGCGGGTCTGCTTCGCGGTCTCGACGCGCTGCGAATTGGTGTTGATGCGGCTGATCACCGTGTCCACGTCCACGCCGACGGTGAGCTCAGTCTGCTTGATCTTGAGAACGGCCTGCTCTTTCAAGCCCTTGACGAGATTGACCTGGGCGCGCTCGCGGACCGAGCCGAGCGGGACCTGGACCTGGACGCCGGCGCTCCACGCGGGGGTGTGCCCGGACCAGCCTTGATCGAACGCATCACCGTAGTTGCCCTGAAGGCCATTCACCCCGTAGGTGCCCACCAGATCCACCTGCGGCCAGAGCTGGTTGCGGGCGAACCGGAGGCGGACTTCCTGGACCTCGGCGTCGATCAACGCCGCCAGATAATCGTACCGCCGGGCAAAAGCGGTCTGCATGAATTCCGGACGATCGATCTGCGGCTTGGGCAGACGCGGGGCGTTAAGCGGGACGAAAACCCGGTAATCCTGAGCCTTGAATTCATCGAGAATCAACCGTTTGAGCGCAAATTGCCGCTCCATGAAAAACCCCTTCGAATTAATCAGCGCCTCGCGATCGGTGCTCACGGCGACTTCCGCCTGGCGCACATCGATGGGCGACATAAAGCCGAGATCGAGCCGGCGCTTGTTTTGGCCGAGCAGCTTTTCGCCGGAAGCGATGGCGTCCTGCTTCACCTCGACGTCGCGCATGGCGTAGAGCATATCGTAATAGATGCTCATGACGTTCTGCACGGACGTGGAGACGCGTTGTTTCCAGGCGAGGATTTGCGTTTTCTTGTTCAACCGCGCGATGCGCAGGTCGGCGAGATTCGCGTCCGGACCGAAGTTTTTCAGCAACGGCTGGATGAGCGTGATCGTCGCGGAGGTCTGGTATTCGGGAAAGACGGTGCGGAGATCGCCGCTAAAGGTATTGCGGAGTCGGTTGGCCTCGACCTGAAAGCCGTAGCGCATGCCCCAGGGAGTGCGTCCTTGAACTGACGAGGAAAGACGATCGTTCTGTTGATCGAAGATGGTTTCCCGGATGCCGACGGTGACGTCGTTGCGGGAAAGGGGAGGGAGCCCCTGCGCGCCGCGGATTGCATCGGTGTTGGCGTTAATGGCATTGATCTGGTCCAGTTGGCGCAGGGCGTCCGTGGAGGTGAAGTCGTTCGCGTTCTCCGGCCGCCGCAGCGACTCGCGCGTCGCCGAGCTGCTGAAAATCGGATCGAAGTTTCCGGCCGCGCTCCGCCGCCGCGCCTCTTCCACGGCGATGCCCACTCGCTCAAATTTGGCGTCGAGGTTGTTCTTCAGCGCCAGCTCGATCGCCTGTTCCAGGGTCAGCATCTCGACCTTGGTGCCGGTTCCGAAGAATTCCGAGCCGACGCCGCCGGCGGCCGCCGCCCGAGCGGAAGACACGAGGCACAAAAACAGAGCAATCCAGCGGAAGAGCATGGCGGCTTTTTGAAAATGAAGGTGGGCGGGAGTGGCTGGCAAGGAGGCGGAAAACAGGGCGCGCGCAAAGCGACATACCGGTTTAAGCGGAAAGCGGAAGTCTGACATTCTTCTAAAACCGGTAATCAAGGCTGACCAAATCGAGCAACGATTGCAGGACCATCTTTCCGAAAGGCCGTTTGCCCGCGTAGATCTTGGCGCGGCCGGTCATGCCCTGGCGCAGCAGGCCGTGGGGATTCTCGACGTCGATCTGCGCCGCGAAGACATGATCGACGGGCACTTCGTGGCCTTCGCGATCGACAAAGGTCATCACGTCCCCGGCGCGTTTCGCGGAAAAGGCAGCCGGCATGTTTTTCGACAGGGGCACCAGCGGGGCCCCGGCCAGGGTGCCGCGGAAGATGCGTCCCGGGTAGGCGTTGGCCCGTAACTCCACGCTCTGGCCAGGCTGGACGTAGCGCACCTGCTGCTGGTTGAGCGGAATCTTGATCCGCATGGGATCGAGCGGCGTGAGCTCGCAGAACAACTCTCCGCTCTTGAGCAGGTGGCCGGTTTTCAGATCGAGATCGCGGGTCAGAATGAGCCCCTCGTGGGCGGCCTTGATTTCGAGCAAGGAGAGGTCGCGGGTCGCTTCCTCGAAATCGGCGGCGTAACGTTTGCGCAGGCTTTCGAGCTGCTGCTGCTCGGCGGGTTTGTCCAGGCCCAGGGCGCGCTGGAGCTGCGCTTCGGTGGCGTGTAGACGCTGCCCTGTGACGACGAGCTTTTGCTGCGCTTCGCGATTTTCCAGGCGGGCCAGGAGCTGACCCGGCTGCACGCGGTCGCCCTCGGCGACCAGGACTTGCTTGATGAAACCGCTCACTTCGGCCCGCACCTGCTCGGGCTCGGCAAGCTCGACGGCGCCGACCCGCTTGATGGTGAGTTCGATGGGAACGAAACAGAAGCCCAGGAAGGCGGCGAGCGGGAGGCCAAAGATCAGGCCGACGCGCCGCCAGCGTCCGCCGGGTTGCAAATCTTCGCGGGTAAGTTTGAGTTGTTGCACAAAGTGAAGGAGCGGGACCCCGACCCAGCCGATGCCGGCGAGCCAGGCGAACCAATCGGAGAGTCCCTCGAGCCCGAGCGGCTCAAGGTGAGGCTTCATGAAGATGATCAGCTTGTAAATCACCCAATAGCCGTACATCCACGACAGAATTGCGTAGGTGTAAAAGAGCCAGAAGCGCCGCTTGGGGAGCGGCAGCCGGGAGAGGACCTGATCCTTGTTACTCGATCCGAAGAGCGCCTGGTTGATCTGGTGCTGAATGAGCGCCCGCGATTTGCCCTGGAGGTTGGGCACTTCGATCAAGTCGGTCAGGATGTAATAACCGTCGAAACGCATCAGCGGATTGGCGTTGAAAAGGAGGGTCGAAATCGAGGCGATGAGGATGATGTTGAAGAGGAAATCCTTGAACCAGCCGGGCTGGACAATCGCCCACAGAAAAATGGCGAAGGCCGCGAAGATCAGTTCCACGTAAATCCCCGCGGCGGAGACCAGCATGCGATGCTTGCGGTTCGGCATCACCCAGGTATCGGTCACGTTGACGAAAAAGTACGGAGTGAAGACGAGTGACATGAACCCGACCTCGTGGACCTCGCCGCCAAAGTGCTTGCAGGTGAGCCCGTGACCGAGCTCGTGGATGCTCTTGAGGATGATCGTGGTCACCCACATCAGCGCGAGATTCTCCCAGTGGAAGATGTTGGCCAGCGCTTGATCAAGGCCTTCGGCGTGCTTGATGAAGACGAGGACAGCGGCCAGCATGATCCCGATGGAAATCCACATCGCCTGTGGGGTCCAAATCCACCAGAAAGGCTTGGCCATCCTTCCGAAAAGCCGGTCGGGATCGAAGAGCGAGAAGCGGAAGAAAAAGACCTGGTTGGCGAGCGCGTAAAGGCCGCCCTTTTTCTTTTTGTGTTTCCTTTGGGCGTCGAAGCGCGCCTTCAACCGCATCCCTTGGACACTGAGGAATTGCAGCATCGCCAGGTCGTTGGCAAAGCGCAGCACCCGCTCGTTTACCTCGGTTGGCGTATATTCCAGCCGCACGTGGGGAAAGCGCCGCTGATAGGCCTCACGGACCTGACCGAAGGTGCGTGCTCCGTCGAAAAGCGAGGCGAGGAAGTAGTCCTCGTCGGTCATTCGGAAGTACTGCAGCGAGATCGGGTCTTTGACCACGTAGTAAGTCCGGCCCTCGTAGCGCTGCTGCGTGATGATCAGGTCCTCCCGCATGGGCGGCATGACCACGTTCTCCTGCTGCGGCGGAGGCGGCGGCGCGACGGGCTCGGGCTGGACGGCTACGGCTGGCACGGGACGGAAGAGGAAACGCCGAACATCGAACTTCGAACGCCGAACGTCGAAGTAGGAGCAAGCGCCCCCGGGCCGAAGCACTTCGACGTTCGACGTTCGACGTTCGACGTTCGGCGTTGATGGCTCATTTCCCCACCTTCGCAAAATCCGCCGACCCGCGCATCCCGGCCTTGATCTTGTGATCCGTGTTATCGATCAGCACTTTCACCCGAAAGAGGCCGCTGCCCGCATCGATGCGCGGGTCGATGAATGAGATCTTGCCGGCAAAGTCCGCGCTCCCGATGACCGCGAAGCGCACCGGCACTTCCTGATCCTGCTTGAGCGTCTGCATCAGTTTCGGATCGAGGTAAAACTGGACATAGACCTGGTCGATGTTCACCACGTCGAGCAGCTTCTCCACCCGGTCCACCGCTTCGCCGGCTTCCTTGTATTTCTTGACCACGATGCCACTGAGCGGCGCCCGAATGGTCTTTTCCTTGAGCCGCACTTCGGCCGCGGCAAGCTGGATTTTGGCGATCTCGAGCTCGGTTTGCTTTTCCAGCGCCGCCTCTTTGCTGCCGATTCTCTCGTTGTAAAGCTTTTGCGCGCCCTCGGCGGTAAAGCGCCGCTGCTGGACAACCTGCTCCGCCTGCTGCACCTCGAGCACTTCCTTTTCCTTCCGTAACTGGATCAGCACCTGGCTCTCCTTCACCGCGTCGCCTTCCTCGACGAGCACGGCATCGATCACCTCCTGCAGGACGGGCGAACTGACACTGACCTGTTTGAGGGGGATGACGAGGCCCTGGGTGTCATCCGCATAGGAAACGAGAGCGGCTGCGGACAAAGAGGCGAGGACGAAGAGACGAAAGTTAATCACGCGTTTAAGTTAAAAGTTTATCAAAGTCGCGAACAACTCAAGCAGTTTCGGCTACCCAATCCATTTGAGTTGCACCCAGTCCCAAATCTTCCGCCCCCAGATCGCGATCAGCGGCTTGCGCCCCAGCTCGATCTTCGCCCGGCCCGTGAGCCCGGGACGCAGGGCGTTGTTCATAGCCTCCGGCACGACGACGTTCTGCGCAGAAATCAGGAAAACGCTCTCCTTCTCCCGCGGATAAGCGATGGCGCTGATCTGTTGGGGGTGCTCGATGCGGGTGCGGAAGGTGTGAGCACTGTGGCTGTAGAGGATAAAGCTCATATCCACCGGCTCGGTGCCGGCCGGATTCAATACCTTCTTCTCAATCTGCCCAATTTGTCTTTCGGGGATCTCGGCCTGCACTTCCCAGGAATCCAAACCCGCGATCTCGGCAAAAGGGGAGCCGGGCTGGATGAATTCGCCGGCCCGCAATTCGAGATCCTTTGTCAGGACCCGTCCGTCGATCGGCGCCCGCAGGGTGGTGGCCTCGAGATCGGCCCGGAGGATCTTTTGCTGTTCCTCGGCGGCCCGGGCCTCTCCCATGGCCACCTGCGCGCTGGCTTCGTCTCCCTGGCCGCTCAGGCGTTTGGCTTCGTTTTCGAGCCGCAACCGGTCTTGCGCCAGCTTGGCCAGCTCCGTCTCGATGCGAAACTTGTCGAGCTGCGCCACCGGATCGCCTTTTTTGACCTGGCTGCCTTCGCGGACCAGCACTTTTTCGATTCGGCCCGCGACTTCCGGCACCACGGCGCTGCGCCGCATCGGCTGAAGGCCACAGTTGCCTTCCACGGTGTCCATTTTCGGGTAGAACAGGATCGCGGCCAGGACCGCCATGATCAGCCCGGTCTTCAGGAGCATGCGGCGCCGGTTCGGCCCGGTGACCGCGAGGTGCGCATCGCGCAGGCGTCGGGTGACCCCGAGAAAAGGAAGGGATTGATAGTCCTGCGCCGCGACCAGGACCCGGCTGGTGTGCCCGGCGAGAAACTCCGTGAGGCGCTGGCTTTGCCCGCTCTCTTTCGCGCCGGCCCCCGGATCGAAGAAACCCTCCGCCGTGCTCTCCGCAAAGACCGCCCCGATCAGTTCCTGCTCTTGATTGAGCATGGGCGCCACGACGGCGCTGACCACATGGCTGAGCTGGAAGTAGGCGAGATCGATCTGGTCGGTTCGCCGCAAGGCCAGCGCCTTGGCCTGGCCGGAATCGATGACGCCATCGGGAGCGGTTGCGCTTTCCTCCCCATCGACGGGGTCAGCGGCCACGACATTGGCGGCTTCGGCACGGGCGAGCAGTTCTTTCTTGGAAAGAATGACGGTCTCTTTTTGCGCATGCGCGCCGACGAAGGCCGCCATCGCCTTGACCATGGAACTCTTCTTTTCCACCACCTCCTGCCCGGAGATCGCCTGCACCATCCAGCGATCGCCGCGCAGCGTGAGCACGGAACAGCGTTCGCTCCCGATCAGGTCGCGTCCGTAATTCGCGCTGAGCCGCGCGACTTCGAGCGGATCGAGCGTCCCGGCGAGGTCGTTGGCAAATTTCAACACGTGCTGGAGCCGGTTGACTTCGACGACGAGATTGCCCAGCCGTCGCCCTTGCAAATGCTGTTCGACGTGCGTCGCCAGCGAGGAGAGAAACGTGGCGAATTCCTGGTAGTGCGCCGGCACTACATAGGGCTGCATCCATATCTGGAGCACTCCCAGCACCTGCTCCTTGAGATAGAGCGGCACGTGCAAAAATGGATAAGGCGTGCGGTTCAGGCTGGACGCCGGCGGGGGCTGCGCCTCTTCGAGTTGTGCCTGGAGAGAGCCGGGAGCGGCCTGCGCCTCCTGGTGCGCCGGCGGCAACACGTGCGGTTTCTTGCCCACGACGGTGTCGGTCAGCATCTTCAGGATGACCGCCCGCTGCGTTTCGTCGCTCTGGAAGAGAGACGAATCGAACTCCACCTGGGCCGCCAGCTCGAAGGACGATTTGCCATCCGCCGCGCGCTGGCCAACCAGCCACACCGCCCCGCCCTTGGCATCGCACGCTTGCACCACCCGGACCACGAATTGGGCGAAGTATTCCTCGCTGCGCAATTCCTTCTTGCTCAGTTGCGCGATTTCATCCACCAGCCGCTGAATCCGCATTCGTGCGGCGTCGATCGATTGTTCCTGAGACATGTTGGGCGGAGGGGGAAGCTATGGAGCAAGGGGCAGATGGCAAATGGCAAATCGCAAATGGCCAAGGCGGCTGATGTGCCGATCTGCCATTTGCCATCGGCATTTGCCACGGCAATTGACTTCGGTTCGTCACATTTTACTCTCCGCCCGGTGAAACCCGTTTCGCAGCTCGCATCCACTCCCGACAAGACCGCCGCACTCAAGGCCACGTTCGAGCTGATCAACTCTCAACTTTACTCTGTTGAGGAGCGCATTCGGCAGCAGGCCCGGGCCTTCGATCCGGCGGTGGAAGGTTACATCGCTTACGCCATCGAGAGCCATGGCAAGCGGTTGCGGCCCGCGCTCGCTTTGCTCGCGGGAGGCGCCACCGGCAACATCGGCCCGAGCCACTTTGACCTCGCCGTGGTGGTGGAATTGATCCACGCCGCGACGCTCGTCCACGACGACATCCTCGATGGCGCGGACAAGCGCCGGGGCCAGCCGACGGCCAATGCGAAGTGGGGAAACGCGATCAGCGTTTTGCTCGGCGATTGCCTTTTCGCCCACGCCCTCAAGCTCTCGACCAGCTTTCAAAATGGCGAAGTCGGCCGCCGCATCGCCCACGCCGCCAGCGAGGTGTGCAGCGGCGAGATCATCCAGACGCAGCGTCGGTTCGACCTCAAGCTGAGCGTCCCGGATTACTACAAAATCATCGAGATGAAGACCGCCGCGCTTTTTGCGGTCGCGTGCGAACTGGGCGCTTTCATCAATGAAGCGTCGCCCGACGTGATCAGCGCTCTGCGCATCTTTGGCCTGCGGCTGGGCACCGCGTATCAAATCTACGACGACGTCGTCGATCTCGCCGGCGACGAAGTGAAAGCCGGCAAGACGCTCGGCAGCGACTTGCGCAAGGGCAAACTCACCCTGCCCATTCTGCACCTGCTCCAGACGAGCAGCGATGCCGAGCGCCAGCACTACAGCGAGATCATTCTCAATGGCGGGGAGGCGGACATCCTCGCCCTCGCCGATCTGGCCCTGGCCTCGGGCGCGATCAAATCCGCGGTGACGACCGGGCGCAAGATGCTGCGCGAAGCGGCCAGCAACCTCGCACTCGTGCCGGACAATCGCTACCGCGAAGCGCTCTCGGGGCTGGTCACGACGCTCGACGAGATGCTCGCCCAATTCTGCGCCTGATCGCGGACCGCCCGCATGCCTGAGCCGAAGGCGGACAATCGTCGGGCCATCCTTGCGGTCGTAGCCGTCGCCCTCCTGATCGGCTGGATCATGACGGCCACCTTCCTTGGGAGTCTGCCGAGGCCCTTTATCGCCGGCCTCGTCGCTTTCGACGTTTTTATCCTCTACTTCATCTGGCGCCTGCTCGGCCCCGGCAACGGCCCGTGAGAGTGGGGCAGACTTGTTTCGTTGGGTAGTGTCCTAATTTGAATTCAGCGGAAAAAGTTCAGCCGTAACGGGTGCTACTACAACTTCGTGAAGACTCACAAAACCATCCGCTGCGCGCCAGCGGTCGAGGCCGGCGTCGTGGATTCCGCGTGGACTGTCGCTGATCTCGTGGAGATGATTGAAGGGTGAGCCCGCGCATCGCCAAGATTCAGGCAGCGGTTGAGACCATGCACGCATGCACGGCCCGCCCCGTCGCGTCTGACCCGTCATTGAGCTTTTCAACGGTGAAGTGGCGTGGGATGGCGTCGTGGAGACTTTCGAGCTTGGCGGGCACCCAAAGGCGAAGCGGTGCCACGCCTGGAGCTATGAGGAGAACGGCGAAACGCAGTACGTGATCGTGCTGGAACTGCCGCCGGTGGATTCCGCGGAGAGCGCCGTGAAGGTGGCGATTGCGGCGAGGGCGCAACAATGAGGAATCGCTGGCGGAAGATTGCGCTCTACGCCGCAATTTCTGCAATAGCCTACATTTTGGCCCTTGGGCCGGTAGCCATGCTTTGCGAGCGCGCCATCATGCCCGAGCGAGTTGGAGCGGTAATTTTCGCCCCCATCTATCCGCTCGCCCACATTCCGATTCTGCGGACAATGATTCGCTACTATCTGAAACTCTGGATGATGCCGGACTCCTCCTGAGCCAATTTCAAATTAGGACACTACCTTTCGTTGGCGCGGCGTGACAGTCAGCCATGCATCGTGCTTTCATGGCCGCATGGGCTCGCCGACGATCCACGAACTCCCCACGGAAGAACGCCCACGCGAAAAGCTGGCCACCCGGGGCGCGGCCGCGCTCACCGACAGCGAGCTGATCGCCATCCTCCTGCGCACCGGCGTTCCCGGCGCGAACGCCGTCGAGGTCGGCCGCAAGCTCCTCGCCGAGTTCGGGTCGCTCGGCGGCCTGGCCCGGTGCACGGTCGCAGAGTTGTCGCGGATCAAAGGGGTCGGTCCGGCCAAAGCCGCGCACCTTGCCGCCGCCTTCGGGCTCGCCGGGCGCCTGGCGCGCGAGACGCTGCACCGGCAGCCGCTCGACTCGCCTCCGCTCATTTACGATCTCCTCGGCGCTGAGTTGCGCAGTCTGCATCGGGAATCCCTCCGCGTCGTCCTGCTCGACACCAAGCTCTGCCTGCTGCGCGTCGAAGAGGTCAGCCTCGGCAGCTTGAACGAAAGCATCGCGCATCCGCGCGAGATCTTTCGGCCGGCGCTCATCTACTCCGCCTACGCGATCATCCTCGTCCACAATCATCCCTCCGGCGATCCCACGCCGAGCGATGCCGATCGCCGTCTCACCGTGCGTCTGGCCGAAGCCGCGCACCTTCTCCAAATCCGCCTGCTCGACCACGTCATCCTCGGCGCCGCGGACAACGGGCGCCAGCCCTGGTTCAGCTTCCGCGAGGCGGGCTTGTTGTGAGTGGGCGATTTTGTCGAACGCACCGCATCCCAAAACTGCCAGTTCGCTAACTCCCCAAAAATTCATGCTCCACCCCACCGCTCTCATCCATCCTGGCGCCCAGCTCGGCGAGAATGTCACGGTCGGTCCGTACGCCGTCATCGAAGGGCCGGCCCGGATCGGCGACGGCTGCGTCATCGCGGCGCATGCGGTCATCACCGGGCACGTGATCATGGGCAAGGAAAACGTCATCGGCTATGGCGCGGTGATCGGGGCCGAGCCGCAGGACTTCGCCTTCCAGCCGAGCGTCCAGAGCGAAGTGCGCATCGGCGATGGCAACCGGATCCGCGAATACTGCACCTTGCACCGCGGCACCAGCACGGGCAGCGCGACGCTCGTCGGCAATCATTGTTTTCTGATGGCCGGCGCGCACCTCGCGCACAACGTGCAGCTCGGTGATCGCGTCATCCTGGCCAATAACGTGTTGCTCGGAGGGCACGTCATCGTCGAGGAGCGCGTTTTCGTCGGAGGCGGCTGCGTCTTTCACCAGCACATCCGCGTCGGCCGCCTGGCCATCTGCCAGGGCGCCTCCGCTTTCAGCAAAGACGTTCCCCCCTTCACCCTCGCCGCCGAGCGCAACGGCGTCGCGTCGCTCAACATCGTGGGTCTGCGCCGCGCCGGCTTGACCCCGGTGGAGCGCGTCGATGTGAAGGAAGCCTTCCGCCTCCTCTACCGCAGCGGCCTGAATGTCACCCAGGCGCTGGCCGTGGCGAAGGAACGCACCTGGGGCGAATACGGACAGCTTTTCTGGGACTTCGTCGCCGCCTCCGGGAAGCGCGGCCTCTGCAGCCTGCTCGCCACCCGCCCGGGGGAAACGGAATAAAGACGCGGAGAAAAAGAGACGCGGAGACACGGAGAGGTCTCCGCGTCTCCGCGTCTTCTTTTCTCCGCGTCTTTCCTTAGTCGCCGAGCTCGACGTTCCAGTAAGCCAGATCGATGAAATGCCGCCAGCTATCGTGCACGTGGCTGTCGAAGGTGATGTGGACGAAAGGCCGCCACTTCGGCCGGATCGGCTTGCGAATGAGCTGCATGTGCGCCTGATGCGGCAGGCGGTTTCCCTTGCGGGTATTACACGGGATGCACGAGCAGACGATATTCTCCCAGGTCGTCGCGCCGCCTTTGTCACGCGGGACCACATGGTCCAGGTTGAGGTCGCGCCGGTCGAAGACCTTGCCGCAATACTGGCAGGTGTTCTTGTCGCGTTCGAAGATGTTGTGCCGCGTGAACTTCACCTCCTTCTTCGGCATGCGGTCGAAAAGAAGCAGCACGATGACCCGCGGCACGCGGATCTTGAAGGCGATGGTGTGCACCATTTCCGGCTCCGGCTCGCGCTGCGAGAGGTCCCGCCAACTGTCGAAATCGTGGGTGAAAAAGTTGTTTCCACCGGTGGCGTTTACCACTTGGGCGTGCCCCTGGCACAGGAGGGTAAAAGCCCGTCGCACTGTGCAGACATTAATTGCCTGCCAGAGCCTGTTCAGGACGAGAACCTGGCGATCAAGCATAGGGAAAGGGGCCGCTCACAGCCCGGAAAATTGCGCGGAAGCTAGCACCCGCGATCGAAAGCGTCAATCGCCGCCCAATCACAATTGGGAAACGAAGCCGTCGTGCTGCATCCGGCCCGCAGTTGCCGGGCCGCCTTCTTCTGCTAAGCGCAGGTCATCCCATTTCCATGAAGCCCAGCGAAATCCTTCTTCTCGGCCTGAAACAAACCGTCACCGCCTTCTGCCGGACCGACGGCAGCGTGCTCTGGAAAACCAAACTCGAAGGCGGCAACGGCAGTGCCTTCATTACTCTCGCGAGCGACGAACGGTACGTTTACGCCACCTGCCAGGGGGTCCTGCACTGCCTCGAACTCCAGTCCGGTTCCATCGTGTGGACCAATCCGCTGAAGGGTTACGGATACGGGATCGCCAGCCTCTGCCTGCCGGGGATGCAAGCCCCGCTTCAAGCCGCCGCCGCCGCGCGGTTCGCCAGCGACGCGGCCGCGGCTTCTGCCGCCACCGCCGCGCCGGTGGCGACCTAGCGGGGGAAAGACACGGAGATGGGCCGGCGGGGACGGCTGCCGCCACTCCATGCGCGGCGGCCAGCATTGTCGTTGCACTTGCGCGGGTGCGGCTTCGCCTCGAAAGTCGCCGCCTTCCGCATGCTCACCGTTTCTCAAGTCAGTAAATCGTTCGCCGGCCGGACGCTCTTTGAAGATGCGTCGCTCCAGGTGAATCGGGGCGACCGGGTGGGGCTCGTCGGCCCCAACGGCGCGGGCAAGACAACCCTCTTCTCGCTGATCCTCGGCGAGGCCACGCCGGATGCGGGCAAGGTCGCGCTCGAGCGCTCGGCGAAAATCGGTTTCCTGCCGCAGGAGAGCGCCGCGGCGGGCGATGAAACCGTGCTCGAGCTGGCCTGCGCCGTCTCGCCGGAACTCGCCCAGGCGCAGCGGACCATGAAAACCACGCCCGATGATTCCGAGGAGCATCACGAAGCCCTGGCCGTTTTCGACGAGCTTGGTGGCTGGCAGCTCGAGCCCAAAGCCAAGCGCATCCTCGCCGGGCTGGCTTTTCGCGAGAGCGATTTCGACCGCGAGGCGCGGAAGCTGAGCGGTGGCTGGGTGATGCGCGCGCATCTCGCCCGGCTGCTGGTCATGGAGCCGGATCTCCTGCTGCTCGACGAACCGACGAACCATCTCGACCTCGAGTCGCTCGTCTGGTTCCAGGAATATCTGCGCGGGTATCCCGGCGCGATCCTGATGATCTCGCACGATCGCGAGTTCTTGAATCAGCTCGTCGATTCCATCGTGGAAATCGCGCACCGCCGGCTGAATCGGTATCGCGGAAACTGGGACAAGTACGTTCTGGAAAAGGCGGCGCGCGAGGAGCAGCAACTCTCCGCCTACAAGAACCAGCAGAAGGAGATCGCGTCCTTGCAGGAGTTTGCGGACCGCTTCCGGGCCAAGGCCAGCAAGGCTTCGCAGGCGCAGAGCAAGCTCAAGCAGATCGATCGCATGGAGAAGATCGAGGCGCCGCTCGCGCGGGAGAAAACGGTGAGTTTCCGATTTCCGCAGCCGCAGCGGAGCGGCTCGCGCGTCATCGCCTTGAAAGAGGTGGACCACGCTTACGGCGATCTCGTCGTGTATCGGGGGTTGAACTTCGAGGCGGAGCGCGCGCAGCGGACCGTGCTGGTGGGCCCGAACGGCGCCGGCAAATCCACGCTGCTCAAGCTGCTCGGCGGCGCGCTCCCCGTGCAGTCCGGGGCGCGCGAGGTGGGTTACAACGTGAAGGTCGGATACTTTTCCCAGCATCGCATGGAGACCCTCAATGCCCGGCACACCGTGCTCGAGAGCGTTCTGGACATGCCGAATCCCGCCTCCGAACAGACCGCGCGCAGCGTCCTCGGCTCGTTCCTCTTCCGCGGCGACGACGTTTTCAAGCATGTCGCGGTGCTCAGCGGCGGCGAGAAGACGCGGCTCGCGCTGGTCAAGATCCTGCTCGATCCGCCGAACCTTCTGCTCATGGACGAGCCGACCACGCACCTCGACATCGGCTCGATCGATGCGCTGATCGGCGCGCTGGGCCAGTACGAAGGCACGCTCATCTTCATCAGCCACGATGTGCATTTCATCCGCGCCATGGCCAAGACGGTCCTCCACATCAGCGCCGGCAAGCTCACGCCTTACGCCGGGGACTACGATTACTACCTCGATAAATCCCGCGCCACCTCCGCGCGCGCCGCGCTCACCGCCGGGGAAAAACTGCACAACGATCAACCGGCTCAGGCCGCCTCCGCCGCGGCGGCGAGCGCGCCTGGAATGCGCGAGCAGCGCGAGCAAAAGCGCGCCGATGCCGAGGTGCGCAAGGCGGCGGCGAAACTGAAGCGCGACCACGAAAAACGCGTCGCCGACCTGGAAATGCAGATCGCCGCGCTGGAGACGCAGCAGCAGCACCTCACCGCCGAGCTGGAGCGGCCCGAGATCTACGAATCCGGGGGCCGGGCCGTGGAAATCAACCGCGAGCTGATGGGCGTGGCCAAAGACCTGGTCCGCGTGACCAGGGACTGGGAAGCCCTCGCCGCGCAGCACGTGGAAGCGTAGCTCAGGGGAGGCGCTCCTTCGCGGCGGAGAGCCTGACCTGCCTCCGAGTGCCGGAAACGAGCGTGGTTTGGTGACGGGTGACAAAAACTTTGACCACATCCCCGGCTGGTCCGGAGCCGTGGGTGACATCACGTCGCGGGGAGTCGACGCGTTCGCCGTTTTCATTTTCAGCAATTTTCGCCAAGCTCACGCTCATGGCCTGGCGCTTCGACGAACACATCCTCCGCGGCGAACTCGACAACCGCACGCGCGGGCGCGTGTCCGGGCTGATCTGGCTGGCGGGTGCGGCGGAGCCGCTGGGGCTCGAGCTGCGCGGCGATTGCGCGCCAGACCTCGCCGGGTGCCTGCTCACTTTTGAAAACCCGCAGGCGCAGCCGATGACGGGCGACTTGCCCGCGGCGGTGCAGCGCGGATGGGTGGGCGACATTACGGCTGCGCAGAAATTGAAAGTGCCCGACGTGCCGATCGAGGAGTTCATCCGCCGGAAGGACGCACCGTGGCATTGGGCGAACGCGGTCTATCTCGAATGGTTCAGCCAGGCCAATGGGCGCGTGGTCGTGCAGACGGCGGATTTCACGCTGACGATTTCCACCCCCGCGTGGACGCTGACCGATGAGGAGTATCTTGCGAGCCGTGAGGCGAGCGGACAGGGGCACACCGAGTGGATGGAGCAAATGGTTGGTCCGCTCACCGGCCAGGTGGAGGCGGTGGAGGTCGGCGAGCTCTTGCACGAGCGCGACGACGAGGGCGAGGAATGGAAACGGGCGGGCGGCGAGGAGGACGGCTCGCTGGTCTTGGATCCTTTCGACGACGCCGAGTGGATGCCGGTGCGGGCGATTCTCGTCCGCGAAGGATTCACGCCGCTCGCGTCGGATGCAGTGGATGACGCGCAGCTCCGCGGCCGGCTCTGGGAGTTGATCTACGCGCTCGCGGGGCGCCGCATTTTTCTCGAACACACCGATCATCTCGGCGACCGCGCGCTCTACCAATGGCTCGAGGGGTTTCTCGATGAAGATTGCGCCGACTGCCCGCCCGAGGCGGAGACGAACCACCGCGTGGACGTATCCGAGTTTAGCTGCGGCACGGATGGCGGCACGGAGATGTGGCTGCGCTACTACGCCAACGAAGCCGAGCGCCAGCAGTGGGCGGATGACTTTCCCGGAGACGAGATTCCGCCGGGCGAAAAACCGCCGCACGATCGCGATCGCTTTCTCCCCGAGCCGCCGCGTCCGCTGCCCACCTGGACGCCGCCGGATTCGGACGAAGACCCGCTCGGTCTCGAGGACGTGGACCGCGAGATCCGCATCGAGAGCCTGAAGCAGGAAATCGCCGAAACGACCGGCGATGAATTCAGCGAGACGAAATCCGCCGACGTGCCGCCCGCGGCCGAGGAAGCCTATCTCGAGCAAGTCCGCGACACGGAACGCGACGGCTGGCAGCGCCCGATCGATCAGCTCTCCGCGCAAGGTGCCGCGCCGCTCCCGCCCTCCGAGCTCACCGACGAAACCATCACCGCGAAACTCTGGGAGCTGCTGCACAACCTCGCCTGGCAGGGCTTCTATGTGCTGCACACTGATCACTTCAGCGACCGCGAGCTCTACACGGCACTCTGGGAAAAGGGCCTGCGCGAAGAAGCGATCCTCCCCGGCCGCAGCCGGAGCGGCGGATGGTTCCACGATTTCATCGGCAGCGGCAGCGATGAACACGAGGCGCTCTGGCTGCGCCACTACGCCGACGAAGAAGCCCGCGCCCGCCGCGCCCGCAATTCACCCGACCTCGAGCTCCCGCCGCCCGAGCCCCCTCCGCACCGCCGCGACTGGCGTCTGCCGAAAGGGCCGTTTTGAGCGACGCCCCGCGCGACAGCCGCAGTCAGGCGCTGCTCGGCGCGCATGTCTCGACCGCGGGCGGCGTGGAGAAGGCGATCGATCGCGCGCTTTCGATCGGAGCCACGGCGATGCAGATTTTTGTGAAGAACAACATGCAGTGGTTCGCCGCGTCGCCATTCGCGCCCGCGGAACTGCGCGCCTTTCACGAGCACGCCGGGCGCACGCGGCTCCGCTCGGTCTTCGCCCACAGCGGCTACATGATCAATCTCGCCGCCGCGAATCCGGCCTTTCTCGAAAAATCGCGCCGCGCCCTGCGCGAAGAGTTGCTGCGTGCAGACCAACTCGACCTGCCCTTTCTCGTCCTGCATCCCGGCGCCCACATGGGAGCCGGAGTCGAAGCGGGACTGCAAAAGGTGATCGCGAGCCTCGACGCTGTCCTGGCTGAAATCCCGCAAGTGAAGACGCGCATCGCGCTCGAGAACACCGCCGGCCAGGGCTCATCTCTCGGCTGCGAATTCGCGCATCTCGCCGCCATCCTCGCGAACGTGCGCGAACCCGGACGGCTCTGCGTCTGCCTCGACACAGCGCACCTCTTTGCCTCCGGCTACGACATCTCCACCGTGGCCGGCGCGGAGAAAGTCTTCCGCGAGTTCGATCGCATCGTCGGCCGCAAACACCTCGCCGCCCTGCATCTCAACGACTCGAAGACCGGCCTTGGCTCCCGGGTCGATCGCCACGAGCACATCGGCCAGGGCCGCATCGGCCTCGAAGCGTTCCGCTACATTATGACCGCCCCGCGCTTCGCCAAAATTCCCAAGGTCCTTGAAACACCGAAGGGCAAGGAGATGAAGGAAGACCTCGAAAACCTCGCGCGATTGCGGTCGCTCCGCGCCACGCCGTCCCGATGAAGCTTCTCCTCGGCAGCGAAAAAATGTCCTTTCCCGCAAGGTCCACGCGAAGCGCCAAACCCAGGCTGGCGCTCTTCTTTGGGCCTGCGTTAGTGGTCGGACGATGAGCTTCCTCGTGATCGATGATGACGCCGGCATCGCGGCGCCGGGCCAAACGTTCGGCCGCTGCGAAGGACCGTGATGGCCGTGCGTGACACTCCTCTGCTGCGTCCGAAAGCGAGCCTCTTCGCGCTCGCCAGCGCTGCGCTCCTGCTCAGCGGCTGCGCCACGGCTCGACGCCTGCACGAGCCGTTGCCGGCGATCAGCGCCGTGCGCAGCGCGGATTTCGCGCAGGCGACGGGCTCGATGCTCGGAGCCAGCTTCCTGCCCGGCAATCGCCTCACGACGCTGAGCGACGGCGACGAGATTTTTCCCGCGATGCTCGGGGCGATTCGCCGGGCGCGGCGCACGATCACTTTCGAAACGTTCGTTTTTCACCGCGGCGAGATTGCCCAGCAGTTCGTGGAAGCGCTCGCGGAACGCGCCCGCGCCGGGGTCGAGGTTAAAGTCATCGTCGATGCGCTGGGGTCGCTCGGTGCCGGCGGCTATTTCGCCCCGCTTCGTGCCGCCGGTGTGCAATTGGAAATCTACCACCCGGTGTGGTCCGCCGATTTCTGGCGGATGAACTATCGGACCCATCGCAAGCTGCTGGTCGTGGACGGCAGGATCGGCTTCATCGGTGGGGTGGGCATCGGCGACGAATGGCGCGGACGCTCCAACGGGGCCGGCGAGTGGCGGGAATTGCACTATCGGGTGGAGGGGCCGGTCGTGGCGCAGTTGCAGGCGGCCTTCCACACCAACTGGTTCAAGGTTCATCACGAGGTCATCCTCGGCCCGGGCTACTTTCCCGCGCTGCCGGCGGTCGGTCCGGCGCGAGCCGCCGTTTTTTACAGTGCGCCTCAGCGCGGACGTTACTCCGTGGGATTGATGTATCACCTGGCCATCGCCGGTGCCCGGGAGTCGCTGCGCATCGAGAATCCCTACTTTGTGCCGGACAAAGCGCTCACGGATGCGCTCTGCGCCGCGGCCCGGCGCGGGGTGAAGGTGCAGGTCATGATGCCCGGCCGGCACATCGATCTGTCCCTCGTTCGTCTTGCTTCGCGAACACGCTGGCCCCGGCTGCGCGCCGCCGGCGTGGAGCTCTACGAATTCCGCGGAACGATGTTGCACTCGAAACTGCTCGTGGCCGATGGCCTTTTTGTTTCGGTGGGGTCGGCGAACTTCGATCCCCGCTCCCTGGCCATCAACGACGAAGCCAACCTCAATGTGCTCGACGCCCAATTTGCACGGGAACAGATCGGCATTTTCGAGCGAGATCTCGCCCGGTGCCGGCCGGTGACCCTGGAGTCATCCATTTTCACGCGAATCAAGGAGCTGCCCCTCCGTTGGCTTCAAGTCACGTTTGAGCCGCAACTCTAGCCGCATATCGCGCGGCGTCGCGTTTTCCCCGGAACCATTCCGCATTCACTTTCACTACCATTGCGGACCGATACGACCGGCCAGCCGAGGAGCGCGGCTTCGTCGCGCGCGAGCATCCGCTGCAAGCGGGCAAAAGCTTCCTCGGTCGATTTCTCCTCCAAAAGCGCAGGAACGAGGCTGAGCGCGTCTGCGGAAGAAACACTCGCCATCTGCACCTCCACGCGCACACTCGCCTCCACTCGCTGTCCGCGAGCGCTCGCACCGGCAAAGGTCGCCAAGCCCGCAAAACCAACGAGTGCGAGGCGTGCCCTCATTGGGCGGCTCCGGTTCGATGCACGCTAATGCGCAGAATAAACAGTTCCATTGCCTTCTCGTCACCCGGCACCTTGTGCACACCGATGAGGACTGGCTGTCCGGCGCGCAAATGCATCGAGAGCGTATTCTTCAGCGCGGAAAACAGCGGCTGTTTCACGCTCAGCCGTTCACCGGAAGGCATGAGCCCGGCGTCGTATTCCACAAAGCGCAAAAGGCGCACGTGCTGCGGCACGACCCCCGCCGAGATCCATTCCCCATTGTCCGACACGGTGACCTCCACCTCCAGGCTCGCCCCGGTATTCCGCGTCTCGAACCCAGTCGGCGTAATGCCAACGATCGGCCAGTTCTTGAGCACTTCCGCCGCGTTTTCCTTCGGCACTTCGTGCGGCACCTGCGGCGGATCAAACTGGGTCGGATACCGCACCTCCTCGATCGATTCGGAGACCAGTCTCTTTCCCGCGACTCCATTCAGAACCACGTTGGCGACCAGCGCCGCCTCGCCGCGCGCGATCATCGCTTGCAGGCTGACCCAAGCGCCCTCGACCTGCGCCTCATCGCTCAACTGCGCAATCAAAGGCAGGGCCGTTTTTTGCGGAAGCGTCACCATCTGACATTCGGCGGTGATGCTCCATTGCTGCCTGGAAACCGCATCGTCCGCGCGAACAGCAGCGAGAAGCGCAAGGATGATGGCGAGGCAGAGAGACGGGCACGACACACCCGTTCTGTATCGAGCCGACGCTCATATTGCACCCGCAATCCCGCCTTGAAAACGGGAGCTGCCGGCCCCGATGGCAATCCGCTCGCAAGTTGCGCAGCAGCGCAACGTGCCGCATACCTTATGCCGTCATGACCTTGGGAACGATGCTCCGCACCCAGCCGAAATGGGCGCTGCTGGCGGAGGCGCTGGCGATCGTGGCGGCGATTGGCTGGGCCGATTATCACACGGGCTGGCAGTTGAGCCTGTTCGTTTTTTATGCGGTGCCGATCCTGCTCGTGGTTTGGTATGGCAACCGGACTGCGGGGCTGCTTTTCGCGGTCCTCTGTGGGTTGGTCTGGTGGTGGGCGAATCGAATGGATCACCCGTTTACCAACTCGCTCGGATACGTTTGGGCGTCGATCAGCCGCCTGATTTATTTCTTGTTCGTGGCCGTCGGCGGCGCCGCCCTGCGCCTGCAGCAAGAGGCGAGTCGCACGCGGATCGAAGGTCTGGAACGGACCCGGAAACTCGAGGAGGAAATTGTGCGCGCGAGCGAGCACGAGCAGCGCCGCATTGGCCAGGACTTGCACGATGGCCTGTGCCAGGAGCTGGCCGCGATCGGCTGTGTGGCGGCAGGTCTCCGGCAGGATCTCGCGGCGCGCGCGGCCCCGGAGAGTGCCACCGCCGCGGAGGTCGAGAAGCTCCTTCAGGAAGCCGTCGTGCAGACGCGCAATCTCGCGCGCGGCATTTTCCCGGTGCAGATGGACGGCGAAGGCCTGGCGGCGGCTCTCGAGGAACTGGTCGCGAACACCAAGCGACAGCCGTCCGTGGAAGTCTTGTGCCAGGCGCGTGGCGAGGTCGCCCTGGGTGATCCGAACGTTGCCATGCATCTTTACCGGATCGCGCAGGAAGCGCTCAACAACGCGGTGAAGCACGCCCACGCCAGACACATCGTCGTCCGCCTGCGCCGTGCCGACGAATGGCTCGAACTCACCATTACCGATGATGGAACCGGCCTGCCGCCGGCGAGTGCGTCACCCACCGGGATGGGGTTGACGAATATGCGCTACCGGGCGCGCTTGATTGGGGGACACCTTGAGATTGGGGCTGGGCCGGGCGGCGGCACCTGCGTCTCGTGTGCGGTCCGGATCGGCAGACCAAAGACCTGACCCATGTCTTCCTCTGGTAACGCCGCGCAGATCAAGGTGGTGCTCGTGGAAGATCATCCGATGTTCCGCGAACGGCTGGCGCAACTCATCCGGAAGGATTTGGACATGATCGTCTGTGGCGAGGCGGAGAACATTCAACAGGCCATGCAACTCATCCGGTCGTGTCAGCCAGACATCGCGATCGTGGATATCAGCCTGCCGGGGTCGAGCGGGCTCGAATTGATCAAAGACCTCAAGGCGCAGGGGCTCCCGGTCCCGGTCCTGGTGCTCTCGATGCACGAGGAATCGCTCTACGCCGAGCGCGTGTTGCGGGCCGGCGCGCGCGGCTACATCACCAAGAATGAAGCGGCGGCGCAGGTTATCGAAGCGATCCGGCGGGTTCTCGCCGGGGACATCTACGTCAGTGAGCGGGTGACGTCGAAAATCCTGCAACGCATCTCCCACATCGGTTCGCGGGTTGAAAAGTCGGGGATGGACTTGCTGACGGATCGGGAGCTGGAGGTCTTTCAGATGGTCGGTCACGGACGCAACACCCGAGAGATCGCCCAGCAACTCCATCTGGGCGATTCCACCGTGGACACCTACCGGGCGCGGATCAAAGAGAAGCTTCAGATTCGCAATGCCGCCGAGCTCTATCAGCGCGCGGCGCAGTGGGTGAAAGAGCAGGGGATGTAAGGTCTCCGGCTAACCAGCCAAATCGTGCGGGGCACAAAGCGTGTAGCGCAGGCTTCCCAGCTTAGGGTGTGAAATTGGTGCGCTAGGGAAACGCTGATTTAATCGCCCAGTTTGCTGAATTAGGCAGTCAACGGGCCGCGAGCTTGTTAGGCTGACACGTATGGAAAAACAGATGAGCTTTGCGCAAGCCGAGTATGCCGGGAAAAAGA
>JAXDQW010000082.1:0-109611 GCA_034667665.1 Chthoniobacter sp. | reverse complement strand
CTTGAGCGGGAGCACGATCTCGACCTGTTCAGCCGCACCCTCTTTGCTCTCGTCGAGGAAGTAAAATGCCTTTTCATCTTTCCGGTGAAGCTTCGTGTATTCGTGCTTCATCGGTCCGGCATCGATTAATGTTCTGGAGCGAAAGTAGGTTTTTCCATCCTTCTCGACTGTGCCTTCGATCTTTCGGTGAGCAGTCCCTTCAAACAGTTCCCCAGTAGGGGAAACAATCGTTGCGTTCATCGTCCACTCATGCCCAACAGCAATGGGGAGATACTCATCCTCGGCCAAGGCAGAAAAGCCGCACAACGCCACCATCAGATTCACGATCAGGAAACGCATGCGCTGAGGGTGATGCGCCGTCCTAAAACAGCAAGACAGAAAGGAGGCAGCAATGCCCACACGCAATACGTCTGACACAACATTCCCGGCACTCTCCGTGTGAGTAGCCGAAGATCGCAGTCGCTCGAAGGGACGATGAGCACCGCGATACCCACGAGAGGCCGGAGGTCTGCCATCAAAGGCGCTCCGGCCTCTCATTCTTTTTCCATCATTCAGTGAACCAAAAGAAAGGAGGCACATCATGTTGCCCACCAATGAATCCCTGCTGCACGTCCTGACCCGTGAAGGCGTGCTCATCAATGTCAGTATCCGCTACTGGCGCGGGTGCAAAAAGCTCAAAGCCGAAGACCTCGGCTTGAATCCCGAGGATGTCAGCGACCGTCTGATCAGCCTGGGACACAAACGCCTGTTGCCCAAGGATGCCCTATCCGAGTTGTCCCTCATTGAAGGCCGGGCGCATTCCCTGATCGACACCAACACATTCCCGTTCCTCAACGGGCTCGCGCACTTCCTGCCCAACGCCAAGCTCGAAGAAGTGAATGGCAAGCTCCGACCACTCGAAACGGAGTTCTGGCAGGCGAAGGAGAAGTTCCTCAAAGGGTATGGTCGGCACCGAGACCAGGCCATGGGCGAATGGAGGGAGATGGCGAAAAAGCTCAGCGTCGATCCAGACCGTTTGGTTGCCACCATCACCGCTGCATTTCCCAATCCAGCGCAGATGGAAAAACACTACGGGTTCGATGTGACGCTGTTCCAGATCGCTGTGCCCGAAAGACTCGAGATGGATCTCGTGACTCTGGCCGATCAGCAGCAGATCATGGAAGCCAGGCACCAGGCCGCTCATCAAGCGGGAGCCAAGATCCGCCATGATACCGAGCAATTCGTCGCCGAATGCGTCGCCACATTGCGGGAGCAAACTGCCCAGCTCTGTCACGAGATGCTGCAATCCATAGATTCGGGCAAGACCGATGGCGTCCATCAAAAGACCCTCAACCGACTCGCCCGGTTCATTGACCAGTTCAAACAGATGAACTTCGCCAACGATACCATGATGGAGCAGCAGTTGGAACAGGTTCGAAAGGAGCTGCTGAGCCGGACTGCTGAGGAATATCGGGACAGCAGCCATGCCCAGAAGCAGCTCGTCAAGGGACTCACGGCTCTGGCGGATAAAGCGAAGGAATTGGCGCGTGCCGATACCACCGAGATCGTCCAACGGTTCGGTCAGATCGGTAAGCGCAAATTCAATCTGGCGGCGTAGGAATATGAACAACGCAGCCATTGCCAAGTCCTGGACGTTCGTCTCCTCCAAAGGCGACAAACGCTATCAGACGCTGCTCTACGCGGATGGCACGACAAGCTGTGATTGTTTCGGCTGGTGCCGAAGGATCGCTCGGGACGGCTCACGCAGTTGCAAGCACACCCGTGCTGTCCTGATGAACACCGCAGATCGTGAATGTGAAAGCATGCACGATCATCGTGTGCCCTTCAGTCCACCGGCACGTATGCCCACGGTCCAGACGATCGAGCAATTCGGGAAGATGGGCAGACGGAAGATGCACACCTGACAAATGCAGTGGCGGTTCGATCCCGCACTGCCAACAACTCAATTGAAAGGAGGTGTTCTCATGGGAGAACGAATCACACGCAACACGGGCCTACTTGTCGAGGTCCTCAACGTCATCGACCACCTCATCGCCGATCACGACACGGCCCTCACCGCGCTGGAGAACCATTTCCACGATCGCTACATCCTCGATGCAGGAGACGTGAATGACGTGGCGGCTTTCGCTACTGAACTGCGGCTGGAGATCACGGAGGAAGAACGAGGCACGGTGCTCGATTACATCGCGAGCAAAGGAATGGTCGGCCTCAATATCGACATCGTCGAAAACGCCATCAACGAACGGTTCGAAGATCGGTTCATCGAACCCGGCAACTAAACCCCATCCCCTATTCGGGGAAACGAAAGGAAGACACCCGATGAGTCATTTCACGACCATCACCACTCAAATCAAAGACATTCAAGCCCTGCGCCCGGCCATTGAAGAGTTGGGGTTCACCCTGCTCGAAAATCCCCAGGCGCGCGGCTACTCCGGCAACAGCCACCACGGCGATTTCGTCATCGGACTCAAAGGCCCTTACGACATCGCGCTCAACAAACAACCCGATGGCACCTACGGCCTCACAACCGACTGGTGGAACGGGCACGTCGAGAAAGAGGTCGGCAAAGGCTACGGCAAACTGCTCCAGCTCTACGCCGCCCACAAGGCTACGATGGAGGCGAGGAAGCGCGGGCATCTCGTCCAGCGCAAGAGGCAGCAGGACGGCACAATCAAACTCACCATCACCGGCGTATGAAACGAGCCATCGAAATCATCATCGGAACGTCGGGAGAAATCGCCATCGACGCTCTCAACTTCAAGGGAGCCGATTGTGAGCACGCTACCAAATATCTGGAGGAAGCTCTGGGGGTGGTCGGGCAAAAGACCAAGAAGCCCGAATACCACCAGTCCCGGCACCAGAAAACCGAACAATGGCTGAGATCGTGAACACACACGTCCTGACCATCGCACCCACGGGAGAAATCAACGGCCTCTACACCGAGATCATCCCACTCACCACACTTGGATCTCTCCATGTCCAGCGCCTCTCCAATGTTGAGTTCAATGACACGGCTCAGCATTGGGAGGTGAAGGATCAGGCTGGTGTTGTCGTCTTCACCGACGCCTCACGCCAGACCTGCCTTGAATGGGAGATTCAGCACTTCAACCAATGAAACAGAACATCACCCACTACATCCGCGCCGGTTATCCCGGCCTCTACCTCGTCAGCCATGAAGAACAGCGCGTCGAAGCCGAGCTGAAGGCCGTCGTCGAAGGATTGAATCAACAAACGCCAAATCCCGATGAGCTGCCCTATCAGCTCCATGCCTGGTCAATCACGACCGGTCTCATCAACGTGCAGAATGGCAGCCGGAGGGATTGCAACGAACCGATGGAAGCCCTCATCGCTTTGGGAGACCTGCCCGACAATTCCATTATCCTGCTGCGGGACTTCCATCAGTTCTTCGACGATCCCAACCCGGTCCTCATCCGCAAGCTCAAGGACGAGCTGGCAGTTGCGAAGACGAAGGGCAAGACCCTCATCATCCTCGGTTGCCGGTTCATCCTGCCACCAGAACTGGAGCGGGAATTCACCGTCATCGAATTCGCCCTGCCTGATCACGAACAACTCAACGTCGTCCTCAACGGTATCTGTGAATCTGCCAAACTGGTGTCTCCAAAAGGGGACGCTCGCACGGCTCTCATCGACGCTGCGCGTGGCATGACCACCGTGGAAGCTGAAAATGCCTTCGCCCTCTCCATCGTGGAAACGGGAAAACTGGAATCCTCCACGATCTCCCGTGAGAAAGCACAGGCGGTGAAGAAGAATGGGCTGCTGGAGATCATGGACACCCAGGAATCTCTGGAAACCATCGGTGGACTGGATGTGCTCAAGGACTGGCTGCTCAAACGCCGCCATGCCTTCAGTCAGCGGGCTGTCGAATATGGACTGCCCACTCCCAAAGGACTGCTCATCACGGGAATTCCCGGCACAGGGAAATCGCTCACGGCGAAGGCCACCTCCACCGTCTTCGATCTTCCCTTGCTCCGGCTGGATGCAGGACGGCTGTTCGCTGGTCTGGTGGGGCAAAGCGAAGAGAATATCCGCGCCGTCATTCAAACCGCAGAGGCCATCTCACCTGTGGTCCTGTGGATTGATGAACTGGAGAAAGGATTCGCTGGCAGTCGAAGTTCTGGCTCCACCGATGGCGGCACCTCGTCACGGGTCTTCGGAACCTTCATTCAATGGATGCAGGAGAAGAAGGCTGCGGTTTTCGTCGTTGCCACTGCCAATGATGTGTCCCAGCTCCCACCGGAGATGCTCAGGAAAGGACGTTGGGATGAAACCTTCTTCGTCGATCTGCCCAATCGTGAAGAACGGGAGATCATCTGGCGCATCCAGATTGCAAAATATGGCCGCGATGCCAAAGACTTCGACACCCGGCAAATCGCGAAGACCACTGATGGACTCACCGGCGCTGAAATTGAACAGGTCTTCGTCGATGCCCTTTACCGGGCCTTTGACCAGGAGGAGGAACCCACGGACCTGACCATTGGCGAGGTGCTGGTGGATTTCGTGCCGCTGTCCAAGCTGATGAGCGAACAGATCACCGCATTGCGGCTGTGGGCCAAGGGTAGGGCACGGATAGCCACTACCGTTCAGCCGTCATCTTCAGGGAGGAAGATCGCGGCTTGAAGAGGAGAAAGGAGAGAGGTCGGGTTCATCCTGACCTCTTTTCTTTAGCTTGGAATCGTCCCTCGATTGCAAAAAGAGTAGGCGCGTTATGAAAAGTCGTTCCTACACCTTCTCCCGCATCGGGCAAAAGATCTTTGGGTTTCGCCTGTTTGTCGGATTGGCGGTGGCGCTCAGTGCATTGGAATGGCTTTGTCCAAAGCCCTTCTTCAGTGCTCCCTACCGCACCCTTCACACACTCGCGCTGTTGGTAATTGGGGCAGGTGTGGCGCTGCGGGCCTGGGCCGCCGGGACTGCGGGACTTCACACACGCTCAAAGCGAATCGAAGCGCGCACGTTGACCACAGGTGGACCATTCGCGTATGTGCGTAACCCGATCTACCTCGGGACAATTGGCATTGGACTCGGTATGTCCATGTTGATAGGAGATCCGTTGGCTTTCCTATTCTCAGCGATTGCCTTTGCCATCCTCTACGTGGCGATCATTCCAGCAGAAGAGGATTTCCTGCATGGCCAATTTGGTTCCGAGTATCTTGCCTATTGTGAAGTGGTTCCACGGCTGCTTCCTCGCCTGAAACCATGGGGGAGCGGCAGCAAGACGCCATTCCAATGGCGCGCCACCCTTGGCGAGTTGCGGATCATATTGATCGTCGCCACAATCTACGCGATGCTCTGGTTGGAAGAATATTTGGACAAAGTCGGCATTTCGTAGAGGTCCAGTCGGCTCAGGCCGCAGTGATTCTTAACGGAAGGCCCGCTCGAAGAACCCGCGAAAGCCGTGATGCCGATCATCATCGCGCCTCCGGTCATCACACCGCTCACGATGTTCCCATTCATACCGAGCCCGCATCTCACGTGCATACCGCTCCCGCCTCTCCCGCTCACACCTCCACTGTTCATTGTCCCGCGTTTCGTAACCACGGCTGTAGGATCGTCTGTAGCCGTCATCACTTCGGTCATGAGCGAGTGCCTGAGAACCCGCCATCGCCAGCGAGATCATGCCGAGTGCTGCCAAGAGAAGTTTGTTCATTGTGGCATCTTCGACGCCCGGCACCTCTGCCTATTCAAGTGAATCCAGTTTTGTTGCCGGTTGTCATACCTGTGAAAAACGATGACCATTGCCCGGACCAGCAGCGACTGAGATATTGGTTGCAAGGTTTTGCCTCTGTCACCCGTATTCCCTGCGAACATCCATGAAGACACATCTCCTCTCGCTACTGACCGTCCTCCTCATCGGGGGCGCAGCCATCACCCGCACGAATGCTGATCCAGTATCAGATTCAGCCGTATCAGTGCGGGCTAAACCCGATCCTCTCGAACAACTCCAAGCGGAATACGAACGGAAGCGGGCCGATGCGCTTCGTCCGGTGACCACTTGGTATCGTGCCCAGTTGGAGGTTCTTGGCCATCAAATTGAAAAGGAACGCACAAACGTGGCGGAGACATTTTGGCAGGATGATCAGCCGGAACTGAAACAAGCCCTGCTCTCCCCTGGCTGGATATGGCGCAGCGCAGAGGATTCAGAAGGAGTCGCGCTGAGGTTTCTGAACAATGGTTCCGTTCACCACGCTGGCCTTAACGGGACATGGAAGATCACAGGTCCGAGCGAGGTCACCATTCAGCCTGATGACGATGACCGCTTCATCCTCCGGTTCAATTCCTCGTTAAAGAGCTTCACAGGCGACCGTCGAGGCGTCATCGGAGAGCGAATCTTTCCTCACCAACCAGTGCAGTAGGTGCAGCTCCACGTCTTCCGACGCTCGCGAATATTGTGCCTATTCCGGGTAACGTGACTCAGAGGCGAACCGAGAAATCTCCTTCTCGCCACCATCATCAAGATCGAAATGACCGGTTACTGCGGCTCCAGCGACATCGTAAATGAGCACCTTCCAGCTTGCGCCATCGAAAACAATCCACTCCGCTGTGGGATGATACTTAATCCAGCCGGTAGAGCCGAGCCCGCCGAGGAGAGGCGAATAGGTCCCGTTTTCTGTAAGCCACCCAAACGACTTCCCGCATGAGAGCAGAAACTTACTTTCGTTGGTCGGAACAATATAACGAGGATCGTCCAGGTCCTTCAAGTCCGTCTTCCAAAGAATGTCGCCACGTCGATTACAACACTCCAAGGAATGATAACCCAGCAGCAAAGCGCGGCCAGCAGTGTAGGGTGCGACCATTCGAAAAGCTGACGTTGGAGGCGATTCCCATAAAACAGTTCCATCCGGTGCAAACTCGGTGACATTGTTTCGCGAACCGACCAAACACAGAAGTCCACCGTGCGACACAACTACGCCCATTCCGTTTAAGTGAAAGAAACGAGTGTAAACTTGTCCTTCAGAATTAGTGAGGACACAAGTCAAAGGATAAAGATCACCCACCTTGCAATAAAATAGCCCGTTTGGTAAAATTTCCTTTGCCATCGGCCAGACATCATTTGTGCGGTTCACGATCTTGGCGCTTCGATCGAACCAAACCAGATCCACTCTTCCCAGGTGCTTGCCGCTGCCCCTTCCGCCGACAGGGAAAGCGCCGCTAAGCGGCTGTGGCATGATCTCCCAGAGTGCTGTCGTCGGTTTCCATTCTCCTGCTTCCATTCGCTCCACAAGAGATTTGCCGGACGTTGCGTGTGGAAGAGATCTCCCAATTCCCTGCCGCAATAGCATCTCCGCTAAGGTTCGAATGGCGCCGTCACTACTGCCAAGCCCATCTCGAAATATTTTGACTGCGACTTCTGGATGTTGACCAGCGAAGAATCGCGCAAGCCACAACCGACCTGAGAGTGACACGCGTGATTCAAGAAACGGCGCGAGCCATTTATACCAGTTCTCCCATAGCGCCCATGCCCAAACCTGGGCCCGTTCTTCAGGGAGATCGCGCAGCAAAGGGGCAACCACATCTAATTCGATTGCACGCAATTCTATGACCGTGAGCGAAGAAGGTTGTTCCCGTTCCAGGATTCTTTGAACGCTAGCGTAAACTTTCCATTTGGCCCACGGTTGCTCTAAATACTTTGCGATAGGCAGCAGCCGTATAAGACTCTGTGCAGATCCCTTCTCGCCGAGTTCTCTTAACACCGCGTCGACAATTCGCCGTGGATCTCGTAGGCGTTGTTGTGTTAAATCTGCCGTCCTCTCTTTCAAAAACGCATCGGTTCCAGGAACTCCTGCGTTGAGCCTTCGAAAGTATTCATTAGCAATGGCCTCCTCTTCGGCTTGAGAAACATACGGAAGCCAGGTCGAAATGGAGGAAGAGTTCTTGTCGACGTATTCAAGGAACTTTTTCTCGTTCCCATCCGCCAAGCCATTTTCCGTAAGCAGAACCTGGGTTGGTGGAGCGGGAGGAAACTTTGGCCGCACCCAACTCGTTGCAAAAGCTGAATGAGCAAGGAGGAGAGCGATAGTGAATATTCGCACGCGGGATTCCATAGCACTCAGGTCAATGAGGATGCAACCTTATATCGGGGGTTCAAGTCCCTCCAGGCACACCAGCAGATCGGCTATCGGTAAACCTGGCAGATCTTCGAATCGCTGATCCTCATAAAGCCATCCGGTGAAACACTAGGCGGATCAACCTTCTGCTTTCGCTCTGGCTTCTGCATCGTAAGCCGCCTTGCCACGGGCTTCATGTATGATCTGTATTTTCTGCAGGGCTGAAGGGGCATTGGCAATAATAGCCCAGCCTTGGCAAAAAAAGCGATAAAGCAGATTATCACTTTCCTCCCGGCACCGCATCCTTCCCTGGCTTTCCCAATGAGAGGCTCACTACCGCAGAGATCCTTAGCTGGGGACGCCTGATCCTTCGTAAAGCTCACGCACTGAGTCCCTGACCAGAACGACAATGGTGAAAACACCCAGCACTGTGCCGAACGGGATCTGAATGCAATTCAACCCGGCCATCACCAGTGAGAACATTCGGTTCTTCTTGGCTCGAATCCAGAGACCAGAAAGCAGATTGCCGATGGCGTAGAAGATCATGAATGATCCCATGATCAGGTAGAGCCACTTGAACATGGCGAAGAACTGGTGCGGTGGTGGATTTGGCATGTCCTTCCACATCTCTGGATTGTCGAAGAACATCCTCATCATCATAAAGTGCAGGACGAGGAAACCAATCATGGCAAACGCCAGGCCAGCCACGACGTAGTGAAATATCGCGAGCAGCTTGAGATGCTCCTGATCGACCACTCTTTGGTCACGATACAGAGGAGGCAAGGGAGGCGGATTGTCCACGATCAACACCTCATTGACGGATGTGACAGACTGGATTTGAACACAACGATCGCTTAACCCTCCTAATCGATTATTTCGATCTTGCGTCGAATATTATTTAGGGCACAGAACTGATTTACTTCCTCAACGAGGCGCTTGCGGATTGCATCCATCTTTGTCTCTTGACGCTCATTTAAGAAGTAACCAAAACCATTTCGTGCGCGATTTAGTTCAGCAAGAAGCATCGAGAGACTGCAATCAATTGTTCGAAGCACCGTTGAGAACGGTTCACTGTATTGTCCAATCGGCTTGGCGTAAATCGCCTTTCCTCTTACGGTCCCACAGGTAATGACCTCTTTAATTTCGATCAGCCCTTTCACAGCATTCTCATAACTGCCTTCGACCCTCGTCGAGTGACGAAGGGCATCTCGGTCCAAAACGTTCAGCACCGCAGTAAAGCAATCTCTGTCGCTTAGAGGATTGAGTTTGGAAAAGTCGTATGAACCTCTGAGTAATTCCTCTAGACCTTCAAGTTGTGAAATCGCCAGAGTCTTTAGGGGAGAAAGGAGACTACTCGGTCCTTGAACTACAACGTAGGGAGGGCAACTACGCGGTTTAACCGCACTACAGAAGCCAATGATACGAAGCGAGGTATAGACCTTATCAAGCCCATGGGCTTCGAATTTACGAACTGTTTCCATCCACTTCTGCGGCGTAACATTCGATGTTACTTGAATGGCGATTTGTCGCTTCTTGTCCGCTAAGTCTATTGCCGGGAAATTCATATGGACTAAGTTTTGATTCTGAAGATCGAGTCCCTCGGTAATTGCCAGTATCTGTTTAACCCAAAGCTCAATGGATGCGCTCACGTCGTTAAAGCCGACATCCGATTGTGTTTTGACGTGCTGTCGAAGGGCAGCGATAAGAGAGGTGATCTTGCCGATTCTTTCTTGATGAATCATGGTATTGTAACGCTTTGAGCCACTTAAACGGGGAATTTCTAAGGCGTTTTGCGGGGCGAAACCGGCGAGGGGACGGGACTCGTCGGCGCTTTGCTACTCCCTAGGGCTTTGGGTGTTCCTGTTGCTGGTGGTATTGGCTGGGGTGTTGGAGTTCCGCTCGTTTTTGGGAGACTACTGATGCGCGAAGCCTCCCATTGCCAAAATGATATTAACCACGATAGGCCCGCCAAAAGAACAATCCCGAGCATCATGTTGCGCATAAAACGCAGAAGGAGTCTGACTCTGCTCTCTTGATGATCGAGCGCGTCTAGCCGAGTTCGAAACTCTTCCCTCCTTTGTGTATGCTTCTTTTCGAAATCAGTTTTCGTTGAATCGATTGCCTTCCGTGTCGCATCGAGTGTGTGTTCTTGGTTGCGTAGCAACTTCAATGCGACTGTGGCCAGCAAGGCTACGGCGGCGGCAAGCAGGAAGTTCTTGAGCGGATTGGCCAAATCATATTTGTCTCCAAGTAATATCGCCGCGATCGGGACCGCCAGTATGGAGGTCTGAACACCGGCAAGAATTCCATTGAGATCCGAAATGAACTTGAGCCGCTTTTCCTCAAATGACTTCTCGAGTTCCCCAAACGTATTGCCTAACCAGAGTTCAAAGTCTCGGCTGTAACTGTCGTAGATGCTGGTGAAATTGCGTAGAAACAAGCGAAAATGATCCTCTACAGGATGAGAACGTAAATGCTCGCGCAGACTTCGCTTGAAAAGAATGACGCGTTGCTCGCGTTCGACAGAACCCAAGCTCAACTGGGCCTCAAGGACGGATAATCCGGGGAGGGCACGGAGGTCGCTCGCTAAACAAACAAACGGTATATCTAGCTTCTCGGGTGCAAAGAGAACAGCCCTACCCTCATCAGCAAGGTCCGCAATACCCTGCAATAGCTTCTTCCCGCGAAGCATCAAACGATAGGATTCAATCGCCTCGATCGCTGAGACTTCGGTAGACCGGAACATCCCCATATCGGAGATAAAATATTCACGAGGTTCATCAGCGGTATGGAGAAGGAGATCATCCAAAGTCTCATAGTAGGGCAACGACCCCGGACTGAGAGTGATCTGAACTTCACCAAATGGTGAGTGAAGCAAGACAAACTCCACGCTACCCGCAGCGTCCCTTGCTTCCGTAATGTAACCTTCGTTCTGAAGGGTCTTCAGATCCTCAATATTCTCAATCCCAACGCGTATCGTCCCAGTGATGCGCCGAGGATCATCCTTGAACTCATTTCTAACGAGAAGTGAGCGAATTGTGCAAAACGCTCGTAACATGAGCACCTGCTATTGGGTTGTCGTGGTCCGACTGGCTTTGATTTTCTCGATTAGCTCGTCTTCCAGTTTCGTTATCGTCAATGTTTTGTCTCTTTCATTGAACACGAGACGGTGATTTGTTCCAGGGTCTCCAACCGTTTCGGCTTTGAACTGGATAACAAGTCCATCGGGACTCTTATGCTTGATTAGTTTCCATCGTTTAAAAACGCCGTTATCAGGTTTGATAAACGCACTCACGCCCTCACCGGCCGCATACATTCGAAACTCCTTTGGTTTGCGGGGATTTACGATAGCGGAAACCGCTTCGAGATCAAGCTCTTCGTGCCGATCAAAACACTCTTTCGCGTAATTCCTGAGCTTTACACGCACCTCGTCGAGTTGACCGGCATCGAATCCATTCGCGCCAGCAAAATTCTCTATAACCTGAATAAGGCGATGAGTGTCCTTGTTAGGATTCCTGAACGCGTCAGGCCCGAGAAACTCTTGAAAATACTGTGACATTTCCTTCCGAAAGCCAGCGTAGGTTAATGGCTTCTCTTCGAACTTGCCATTGGAAGGAGCAGTAATTAGGGCCGCCTTGTCGATGTGCCTAAGTTCCAAATGCGTAACGTCCTCAAACTCAAGTTTCTCGGTAATCGAAAGTCCGTCTTGCGGGTGAAGCATAACGATCAATAGCTTTGCCCTGTCCCCATCGGCGATGTTTGCAAATGCAACGAAGCCGCCCGTAGCGAGCGGCTGCGACTTCATGCTGATCGCTAACCGGTGGGTGCAGTCGGTAGTGAACTTGACGAACGGCAGCCGATCCGAGAAGTATTTGAGGCACCAGGTAGAGAAAGGATAGTTGGTCGTATCAGAGTGAAAATCTGCAAAAACGCTGGAGGGTTTGTCTTCGTTTGCTTTAAAAACCTCCACGGCAAGTTCAGTGAATTTTTGGACGCGGGAATCCGTTGCGTTGAGGGCGCTGGGGCGGAGATGGACCGTGGGCTCGGTTCGCTGCTTTTTGTCAATCCGATGTATGATGAAGTCCTCAATTTTCATGGCCTGGGTGGAGGTGTGGGCCTCCATTTTAGCCTGGAGGAGCTGCATCCCGACTGTCCCTTATCGCGATCGATCATGTATGGCAAGCTTCAAGCAATGTCCCTCGGGAATGCAATGTTCCACGATCCGACGCACACCGGCTCCAGCCCCCTTTTCACAGAGAGCGGATCGACCTGGCACGGACATTTCTCAGGCATACCTGTTCTGGAGCCGCACTTTTTCCATCGAAGTGAAAAAACCGAGCCCCGAAGAGGCCGCAATTTCTGTTGAATTGAACAAATGGCAGCACCAGGGACAAGCGCATCAGGGCAACGAGATCGACGACGCTGATGCCCATGACCTCATCATCCGCTCGACGGATGTGGGGGTGTGCTCAAACCGCCTCATCCCGTCAGTCCTTCACGAATGGCGGGAGCCCAAGCATGAGCAGTTCCAGAACCGCAATGTCTGGTCGCTGTTCAATTCATTCACTGAAGCCCTCAAGGACGGCAACCTCAATGAGTTGCCCAAGAGGACCGAGGCATTGCATGGGCTGCTCGACGTTCATGTCGGGTTGAACTGAGGCAAAGGGGAGGGTCTCGATTCATTCGAGACCCTTTTCTTTAGCCCTCAAATGCTATCGACACGGCGGCTGTTTTAGGACCAGTATTAAGTTAATGAGAGAACAACTCGAAGCGGACGATGCTTTCCAAAGAATCAAATCCTACCTTGAAGGACGGAAAGTAGAGCGCGTCAAAATAAAAGTCCCGGCATTCGATAGAGCAAGCGATGTGGGGAAATTTCTGCAAGGATGGGATCAATTGCTCTACCTGCGCGTCGTTCATATTCTGAATGAAAAATGCAAAGAGGAAGCATGGGAATTTGACAATTCTAAATCATTCTCCTACGAAGCCCTTATCGCTTCCAGAGTTACCGGTCAGCTTACGCATAATCGATGGGAACCCTTGATGTATATGGCGGAGAGGCTAGGAGGAAGCATTACATCTCCCTTGACCTATCCCTGGGGACTTAACCCTATAGTCCTTCAGTTTGAGGAACACGGGGAGAATGCCCCTCCAAGGGTGATGACGGAAACGCTAATTAGGCAAGCCTAGCGTCTCCACTCAACCACGACGCAACGTAGGTGAGCGATGCTTTAGCCTCATTTACGTAAGCTCTGAGGGATTGGAATGAAAGAATTGAATAGGGCAGAACTAGCGATGAGCACCGAAGCTTGCACGGACTTCTCAATGTCGACCTCAGGTGGGCCAAAGATCAGCATTCCACTTCATGTGGGCGCTTTTCTTTAGGTTATGGGCGTTGAACGGAATTCGCTCAGTCGGGTGCATTCAATCAGCCGGGAGAGCGTTTTCGTAGTAAAGACTTTTCCTTTCGTGGCGATAAGCATCTTTCTCATATCTTCACGGCGTTGCTTAAACCCACGACCTCCGATGCAAGCGATTACAGCAAATCCAGGCTTGAGAAACTCACTTCCTGCAAGACTCAGTGATGCCAGGTGTTGAATTCTGGTTACTTTATCGCGGGCAGTCCCATCATCCTCGGTTATTTTTGCTTCAATAACGATCTCTGGGTTAAATTCACTCGGAATCATGAAATCAGGTGCCTGGTCGAATCCCTTGACTCGCTCGGCTCGTTTTGTTTTTCGAAAGCTGATTCCTGCGTTGACCAACTCTGTTTCAATTGCCAACTCAAGAACATCTCCCACCAATCCACTCACAGAGTCTCTATGTCCAGCAAAGGGGCGACCGAGGAAACGCTCATAGAGCAACAACGAATACGGAACCCCCATTGCCGCAAGGGGCCTAGCCGAAGCAAGTCCTCCGTCTGTATCCGCTTTGTCGAGACGATGAACAAGCTCCGGTGGAGTTTCTGGCATTCCTTCTCGTAACATCTTGCAAGCAATGACAATCAATGCTTGGACCCTTGGCTTGATTATAGGTGTTAAACGGAGTTCAGAAAGTGGCCTTAGCCTAATACTGCGGTCGAGAGTTCGAGCGAAATTCTGACTGATCTCCAAACCGCTATGCTGTTCCGCCACATAAGCCCACTCTGACGGCGTAAAGCCAAGCATTGAACGAAGAACGATCAGAATGACGGGAGACTTCAATGCAACCGTAAGAAGTTGCTCTTCATCGAGACGAACAAAAGCGCCTGTGGCTTGTTTCAGAGTTTCGTAACCCGTTTCAAACTGCTGAAAAGTCAAAAAACCGACACCTCTAGGCATCACAAGGAACGCGGACTCCAAGGAAGAGAAGATGCCATCAACGAACACGTCGGACCGCTCTAGAACTTCTTCGAGGTCCGCCTCAAACGGTTGTGAGTGCATTTTCGACATAAACGGAGACAGAAGACTTTGAAAGGTTGCTGCCCTGCTTCGAGGTGAATGTCTTATGTATTCTAGAAGCGAGGCACTCAAATTCGCAAAACCGCGCCATCCACTGGCGCACTAATGCCAGTTTCATTGCAGTGCTTTGTTTATCCGACCACTGCGGGTGTAGCGCAGAACATGCTGATCGAGTCAGTTGCCCCGCCAAAATACACCTGCAATCGCCTTCTGTAGGACGGACCCCAGCGGACGCAAGCTGAATAAGGTCATTATTAATGTTCTCCACTAAGCGATCCACACTCGTAACTACCGTCTTTGAATCAAGACGTGCTTTGCTCCTGCATACGAAAATTGTATCAACGATGGATGACCCCGTCCCGCTTATGTGAATGGAGCCTCCCATTTCCGCAGGGCAAACTAACGACGCGGTGCAAACCATTCGTGAATCCAGGATGGCAACAGCAACACTCTCGTATGCACACAGTAAATTGTGATGAAAAGTGAACGCTAGCGGACCTCTCGGCTTTAATGCTCGACTCATACGAGCAAAAATGGCCGCCAGACCCTCCGTGAAAGTTTCAATGCCTCGATTGAGAGTGACGTTCCCGGTTAACTCCTGCTGATGCCTCGTCGTTTTAGGTTCAAACTGAGGTGTCTTGGTTAGTCGGCGAAGCCATACATAGCAGAAGTCGATCAGCTCAGCATATTGCACATTCCCAAAGTAAGGTGGGTCGGTGAACACCGCATCCAAACTCCCATCGGGAATGGTGGCCGTAGCTGAGTTGGCACACCGAATATCGACTTCGCGCCCACTGTCCGAGCTACTCCGTCGGGGGCCTATCCACTCACCATGCTGTTTCACCTTAAGTTTACTGCTTGCACGGACCTCGAACGGTGTTTCACAATATTGCTTCGCTTTCAGAAATTTTTCTGAAATATTGAGCCAGCCACCACTCCCGACGGGAATACCTGTTTTCGGATTGGCGATGCCCAATAGATTCGCTTCCGCATGCACCAGCCCTACAGGGAATCCGTGAATGGAAAAGATGTCCAAGACCTTCAACGCCATAGTGTCGTATCGACAAAGTTGGTTTTGGTAACGGAGCAGATCCGACAGGTTTGTCGCAAGCGCACGTTGGAGCCGTTCGTCTTTCGTCTTCGCAATCATCCGAGCACTTAGTTCTAGGCCAAGCAATTGACGAGAGTGGAACAATTCGCTATAGCGAGTTAACCCCCATCGATGCAGCCTGTCGGATTCGTCTCCAGAAGGGACTACGTCATCTGGAACAAATGTTGAACGTGTTTTTCTCCAAGCCGTCTCAGCAATCTCCACATTGCGTAAATCTGCTTCGTCTGGTTTCTTAAAGAACCTCCCTTTGTTCACTAGCGGATTTTCAGGATTAACGTATTCGAGAGCGAAAAGCCTATGTCTATAAGGACCGACTCCAGGTTCGGGAACTCGATGGACACGGCTACAGAACGGGCAGGTTGCTTTTCCTCGGCTCACATTGCCTTTTAACTTCAGAGCGGATTTGCAAGTTTCGCATTCCCCTAGTTTATTGGGATCGTCAACTTCATTGAGATCGCCGCATCCAGCACATACAATTACATGCTTCGGGTGCCGGATATTCTCCGCAATGCGGTAGCCAGCGAACAGGTCAAAGTTCTTTCCACATGCGAGGCAGTCCTGAGTCTTTACCCAGAGAAATGTCTTCACAGGCATATCAGCAGTGCCGTGAAATGCACAGCGAGTTCGATAGAGGTGCCCAATTCGTCTCTCAAGTTCCGCCCGCAGTGTGTCAACGGCCTTTGAGTATGACACCAGATCGAGATTATCGATTTCCTCTCTCACGATCCACCAAGCCATCGGGTTGATGTCGAAGCCGAGAATGTCACAGCCCATCCGATTTGCTTCGATTAGAGGAGTTCCTCCCCCCATGAATGGATCTGCGATTCTCAATCCAGTGAGATTGTGACTGTCGAAATAGGCGTCACCCAAATTGTCCTTGCAAAACTCCGACAGCAATAGGGAGCGGAAAAGCGTCCCTGGGCGTCTGGCAAACCATTTGTGAACGCCAATGACAGGCCGATACACCTGTTGGATCTGCTTCTCTCGAAGGGCGAGTTTGGCTACAAATGAGGTGTCAAAGAGGTCTTCTATCACGAGTTTAGGCTGTTCGGCATCGCTTGAAGTGAACAGGCGGCTTTACAGAGGGCAGAGTGTCACAATAGCAGCGATATGAAAGCAAGATTGGAGGGACCCCATCTGCAACGATGAGGAGCACACTCAATCTGCCAGCACCAGATCCCGATTCCGCTCGATCACCCCGGCTTTCTGCCCATCGACATCGAGAATCTGGATCTGGAAATTGAGGTGCTTGCCGAGCTGCGTGGCGAGGACCACTGCTCGGAAGAGCCGCTTGACGCGATTCGGATGTTCCACGATTCCATCGCACACCACCTCGAACCCCTCTTCCAGAGACAGTGGACGGATCTGAAAATCAAATTTCTCTCGCATGTGTTCAGAAGAACATGTCTGTTGGCTTGAAGCAAGCCTGAGATTCGAGCCCCCATAAGCACAGTTCGGCCACAAGTCAGAAAAATTTTGCTTCGCCTGTCGGTTCAACAACAGTCGACCGTCGCAGGCAATCACATACGAAATGAACGTCACGAACGAAAATCAACACTACGTTTCGCGTGTGTTGCTTGCCCGGTTTAAGAGACCAGGGAGTCCGCTTCATTGTTTTGATGTCGAGTCATATCAATGGAAGCCAAGGAGTTTGGAGAAGGCGTGCTCAGCGGTCGGCTACAATCAATGGATGGTTGCTGGTGTCGCCGAGAACACGTTTGAAACTTGTTTCTCTCAAGTGGAATCCCACCTTCCAAAGACATTCAGGGCCTTAGAGCGTGCTGCCACCATCAGAGGGACGACGACGTTGGATCCAAAGGTGTATGAAAACATAGGCCGCTATTGCACCATGCTTAAACTTTCGTCTCCGGCTGCGAAGGCAGGAGCTGTGGCGAGCATTACAATCCAAGTGAACTGGGAGGTAGAGAACGATAAGCGAAGCCTGTTGCGTGAGCTAGAAGTGCCAGAAGAAGTCATTACTCGATGGAAGCATGAGCTGGCGCTGGGGCGGCGACTGATAGTCGAAACTGGAAATATTGCACAGTGGGCATTTCGGTTACATTACGCTCGCATCTGTGACGTTCAGTTCGCAGAGTTTCTCCGCTCAGATTGGACGATCTCTGAATCTCCTATTGACTTGCCTATCTCTGACATCGGGCTTGTTCCTATTCATCTTACGGATCTGAAAGCGAATCAATATCTTCTTCCAATTAGCCCAAAGCTACTGCTCGAAGGCATCCATTATTTTGATCAAGCGCGGAACTCACGGGAGCCAAAGATTAGTGGGCACCGCCTTTCACAGCAAGAGGCGGAGTATCGTCTTGAAAGTATCTGCCTATCCGCTGCGTCTGAAATCATTGCAACGAGACAAGATCCAAGAATTTCACAATGCTTCGAGCGCCGAGATCGGGGGCAAAGCGATGTTCTATTTCACAAGGTGGCGAACCCTAAAGTTGTCACTTCTGCTGGAATGAAAAACTCCGATGGACGCTTCTGCCTTCGCACTGTGACTACTGAAGAATACAGGCAATATGTTCATTCGTTCGTCATTCCATCGCCTGCACGGAAGCCGAACGAGAATAGCAGTCCGACTAGTCCCTAATCTACGATCCCCCATCCACCTCGCTTCGCTGCCTTGGCCTGTTCCTCAATGGCCTTCAGGTTCAAAATGTAGGTCTTCGAATCTCGTCCATCAGGCAAAATGGTCCGGGTGCCGTAGATGCGAGCGAGGCCATTGCGAACAAGTTCTTCAGCCAGATCCTTCCCATCGGCCGTGATGATCTGGCAATACCACCGAAACTGATTGCTGCGGCCCAGTGCTTTGTGCCAGCGGGTTTGCACGGTGAATGGTTTCGACAGAACCTCGCGGGTGAAGGCAGAGGCTTTGTGCCCCAGCGCCATCACATCCGCCTCGGAAATACCAAAATACGCTGCCTGATCTCGAATTCGATCCGCATACACCTTCTCCTCCTCGGGCGTGTCCACAAAATAGAGCCGCAGGATAAGCTCACCTCCGTCTTCAAGCGTGACGTGAAAGGAGTCGCCATCGTCCCAACGCTGTGGTTTGTAGACGACATGCTCAATCGTGAACCAGGGCTTGGCTGGTGGAGCTTTGGCGAGAGCAAGAGGTGGACAGACAAGGACGACGAGCAACAGCATCGTCACACCCAAAGAGCGAACAGATCTCAAGATGTGTCGTTGCACTTCCAGCACGAGACGATCATGTTCGATCAGCAGTCGTATGGAAATCCTTTCCTCAATCGCTCGTCTGATCGTCGTGGTGTCCTTCACCCTTTCAAACGTTCTTGCAGGTGAAGCCAAACTTGATCAACCGCCTACCGCTGTGATTCAGACTTCGCTCGGCAATCTCGTGCTCCAGCTCGATTGGGTCAAGGCACCGGAGAATTGTGCAACCTTCGTGCGCTACATCAAGGAAGGAGTTTATGCTCACACTTCGTTCGATGACGTAGACGAGATGGCGTTCTTCGGAGGCAAGCCCTCACAGCCGATCCCGGGAGTTGCGAGCAATGGGAATATGGACTGCACCCGTGGCCCAGTCGGAGAATTCCATCTTCCAAACAAAAGAGGGTTCGTCGGTTTCAGGCGGACTGTCGGGGACTGCAATCCTGAGAAGCGTTCCAATTGCACCCAGATTTACGTTCGCTTCAGGGACAACCCAAAAGCAGATGGTCAGTTCACGGTCTTCGCTGCCATTGAAGGGGATCTCAAGCTCGTTGATACAATCCAAGAAAAGCTGTTGAAGAAGGAGGTCGTGCCGTTTTCGATTACAGTGCCAGTCGGGGCATGAGCTGCAAATCGAGAAATCAAGTGGTTGTCCCTTCCGTTTTTCTGAATAAATCTATTTCGTCTTTAATAAATGGGATCGCCAACGCTTCAATTGTAGGCACAGCCCATTGGCCCGAAAGCTGTAGAACGCCCTCGTATTCCTTAAACGGCGGAGCATGACTCGTAACGTGAAAAAACCAAACCATGCCCGCTATCATCAAACGGTAAAGGTATCTGCCGTTCTGCTTAGTCCTTTGTGGTTGGGAGAACACGCCCCCTAGCGGCTTTCCGCCATAATAGAGGAAGCCAATGGAGCAGGCGTATCGCCAAGATTCTTTTGGATCTTCGGCCAGTAGCATCTTACGCAAACGCTCTTCGTGGCTCTTACCGAGCTGAACGTGGTAATAGAACGGATGAGAGCTGATACCCATACGCCACAATATCGAGGTGGTGAAAAGTTTCATCGTGAGGTAATCCAATCCCTTCCAGACGAACCCCATCTCGTTGCTGTGAGCAAACGGGTTGTTGGGACCAAAAAATTGCTCTCTAGCGTAGCCCTCCCATACTGATAAGCGTCCCTCGCAGTTTCCGCAAAGGAGGTATTCCTTGAAGGCGTCCTGTTTATGAAACTCTGAGTGCTCGGGCTGGTTTATGCACTTCACATTGAATTTCCGCTTTGCACCAATAAGGCCAGTATCTTTGAATAAAAACTTCGGCAGAATATGAGACTCGCAAAGTCGTGCCGTATTCTGACACATCCGACACACGCCAATGATTGGTTGCTTTCTTGCCATACTTACGTCGATACACACAAATCGAACCAATGGCCACCCCGAGTGACAGTTTTCATCCAGGTGGAGGCAGCAGTCGATGACACTACGACCAGCTCCAATTCGTCTGGAAGCCTTGATTGTGAGCGATCTGAAGCTGCGGCTCAAATGACTCGCGATAGTGCTGAAAAAATTGCTCCTCCTGCAGAGCGAGGACTCCAGTGACGTCTTTCTTGAACCAGTTGGCGTAGTCTTCAAGCATTCCGGGTTTGGCCTTCATCACGAAGACAGCCTCACGGTGAAGTTTGCTCAACCGTGGGAGGTAAAGCTCTGGTTTTGGAAGTGAATCACCCTTCCTTGAGTTCGTGGACAGAAATACTGAGACTGGTGTGAGATTCCACAGCAGATCATGGGCTACAAAACTCCACGGAAGGAAGTGGTCGATTGAGAATGCGTCATCCAGAGGACTGCCCGAGTAAATGTCATGGAAGAGGTGGCCCATTCCCATGTGATTGAACTCCGAACGCACTGCTCTCCAGAACTTCCGTGCTGGCCCAAGATCACGCATGATCGGGGCACTCAGCTTGTTCACGATACCAGGGACATTGGGATTTCGGGCCTGAAGGTATCGGCACAGGTGGAAGAAGACGAACGAACGAACGACCTCGAAGTTCTCTTGGAAGAATGCAGCCCAAGACTCGTTGACGCGAATCATGGTTTCGCTAGCAACACGCTCGAAGAAGTATGGAGATGGAGATGACGATTCCTGGCTCTTTGTCGCCAGCTCTTGAATGCGTCTCGTTCTGACATGGCCATCGATACCACGCAGTTCAGCCGCGAACCACGGGCTGAGGAATCGAGTAGGGACGAGATTGGTCAGGTCTCGTATCCTTTCACGTATTGCCACCGTGGATGCCAACGTAGGACGGATTTGATGAGGTTTGGCGTCCAGATCCAGGTTCGCTTCAACCTTCAATTCAAGCACGGCATCTTGCAGCTTGTCCTGAGACCCAAGCGATAAGCGGAAGAAACACACCGGATGCCAAGCCGCCACGACCATTTCCTCGATGATCTCTCGCTGAGTGAAAACGCATCTTCTCTCCTCTTGCAGCAGAGTGAGCAGCCCCAGCAACCAGAAGAATTTGTATGAAGCTGCGGTGTCGTTGAAGACCTGGCCGAGAATCACACTCTTCTCGGGATAACGGCTCGACAGCCCGATCAGTGGCTCATTCACTGTCGGTCACTCCAGTAGTCGGCCTTTGAGGGAATGATCCACCGCACACCCCCACGAGGATCTGGAGCATCACCGGCATAGCGAGGGATCAAATGAACATGGGCGTGTGCAACGGTCTGGCCTGCGGCTTCTCCGTCATTCACTCCGATGTTGAATCCATTGGGGTTGAACTCCTTCTGCAACCGGCGACGAACCTGCGAAACCGCTGACCAGATCGCTGCCAGCTCGTCGTCTTCGAGATCGAAGATGCTCGCCACATGCTGGCGGGGGATCACGAGCGTGTGCCCTTTGCTGATGGGGAATGAATCACGAAAAGCCCTGACATCCTCGCTGTCCAGGACGCATTGATCATCTGCCAGATTGCAGAATGGGCAATCGCTCGTTTCCATCAGTGCGGTCGCTCAAGGAAGATGCTGTTGCGGTGGAAATCGAGATAATGTTTCTGCCCAGTGGAAAACCCGCCGACGTTCACGTCTTCTCCAGTGACGATGCCCATCCGCTGCAAAGAGGGCCGATGAGCGACTGGAGAGATCAGCAAATCGCCGTTGTCCTCGAATGAGATGAATCCTCGATCAAAGAGGTGATCGATGCTCGGTGTGAGCAGGAGGCCATTCTCGCCGTCCAATCTCTCAGGGTCTTCGCTATCGCGCCAGGGTTTACAATGGCTGGCGATGAGATGCGTGGGATTATCAACGCGAGTGATGCGACAACAGGATTCGATGACCCCGACACGCTGTTTGAACAGTCCTTGACCTCGACGAGCTTGCACGAGGGCGGTTTTCTCCGTCGGCTGAAGATCGCTGCCTTCGATTGCATGCTGGATATGCTGTTCCCATTCCTCAATCAGAGGTGCAGTCTTCAGCTCGACATCAAGGAGGTCGGGCTGATCGCTGGCTGCTGTGACCGTTGCATGGAACTCTGGGCCGACCAAATCACCGAGAACCAGTGGCAGGTTTTTAAGAAGCTCCGTCAGGTAAACGCCCTGGAGCCCGTCGCCAGTCTCACGAAGAGGCGAATATCGATCAGGCAAGTGCGGCCGAAGCGTCTCAATATGGTCCTTTGGGCGGATTTCGTGAATTAAGCTCTTCCACTCGATCTGCACTCGCCACCCAATTTCACTCCAGCTTGGACCCGCTGACCCAAATTCCGGGGGCTTTGGTGCTTCGAAGCAGTAGGAGCGTGAAATCCCAATCGCTTTGATCAAGGTGTCGCAGAAGGAGAAGATGATGTCGCCAGGCGCAACTTCACGCATCGAGTCGTAAAATGGATTACGGTGGCCATTGGCGTTGCGCTTTGGTGACCACAAATATCCGCCTTTCACCTCCTGGCGGAATGTCTGGTTTTGATTGACCCACCAAAATCTCATTTGGGAAACTGGCTCCAGCATGGACACGCTTCGAGACGACATCGAGCAGAGAATTCGAGCCGCTGAAGGCTACATGGACCTGGGCATGTTCCTCGACGCCAATGAAGAGCTGGAGCAGATCGATGCCGACTCGCGACATCTCCCTGAGGTGCTCGCCACTAGAATCCGGGTTTACAGTGCCTTGGAGAAGTGGGAATTGATGCTGACGATGGCGAGGAGGCTGGCACTAGAGCAGCCGGACAATCCTGAATGGAGAGTGCTGTGGGCATACGCTGCTCGCTATGGGGACTCCATGGAAGCCGCAAGATTGATCTTGGTCAACGCCGTCGAAGATCAGCCCGATGCAGCAATCCTGCACTTCAATCTCGCGGGCTACGAATGTCAGCTCGGCAATCTCGAAGAGGCCAAAGCCAGGCTGCACCGGGCCTTTGAACTCGATGAGAAATATCGATTGCTGGCGCTGGAGGATGAGGATCTGGAGCCGGTGTGGGCATCCCTATGATTGAGAAGATTGTCTCAGGTGGTCAGACGGGTGCTGATCGAGCAGCCTTGGATTGGGCGATCGACCACAGCATCCCTCATTGCGGCTGGTGTCCCAAAGGCAGACTTGCCGAGGATGGAACGATTCCCAGCCGCTACAATTTGCAGGAAATGCCGACGAAGGATTACCCGAGACGCACGGAGCAGAATGTGATCGACTCCGATGGAACTGTCATTCTCACGATCAAGCCTTTGCCGACGGGTGGATCGATGAGGACGGCTGAGTTTGCAGTGAAGCATCACAAGCCGCTGCTGCATCTTCATTCACATGAGCCAGATCCAGGAAAGAAGCTGGCTGACTTCGTTTCCATGCACCAGATCAGGGTGTTAAATGTTGCTGGTCCTCGTGTATCTGGTGAGCCCACGGTTGGAGAGTTTGTGACGAAGGTGCTCGATGCTGCCTTTGAATCGAGCTGATACTCTCCTTTGTGCGAACGCTCGTGATTCCTGATCTCCATAATCACACAGAGAATGCCGACCACTGGCTAACAACGCAAAGACATGATCGGGTGATCTACTTGGGCGACTTCTTCGACGATTTTGGAGACAACGTGAATGATGCTAGAAGAACTGCAATGTGGATGCGGGATCGGATGGATTCTACGGACGACATCTTCCTTCTTGGAAATCACGACGCCGCCTACATGTTCCCAGACATCGACGAGCTACATTGCCCTGGCTTCACGAGAGCGAAAGCAAGAGCTATTAACGAGATTCTAAAGCCGAAGCACTGGCACCGCTTTAAGCTAGCGCATGAGGAACAGGGTTGGGTCCTGAGCCATGCGGGCTTCCATCCAACTTGGCTAGAGGGGCCGACCGTCAAAGGTATCCTAAGCCTCTGTGACAAAGCGATGAAAAAAGCACAGAGACGAATTATTGATCCGCTTCTTGGCGCTGGGAGTGATCGTGGTGGTATGCAATGCTTTGGAGGCCCATTGTGGATGGATTGGGATAGTCTTCTGCCCGTTTCAGGAATCAATCAGATCGTGGGGCATACACCGGGAGAGAGAGTTCGTGAACGGCCCGGATTTAACTGCCTGAACTATTGTATCGATGTTGGCAACGGCGCAGCCGCGTTGGTTATTGAAAACTCGAAGATCACTTTATTTTGAACGGGCGGCCAAAGCCAGATTGGGAGGCAACTCAGGTGGTCCTTGTTGATCCCGCGATTTGGAGGGATTACCGGCAACCAGGCTGTGATCTTCGACCCGTGTTTCAGCAGTTGGTCGAAGGACTGACCTCGTTCGGCGTGGATGTTCGTATGCTGGAAAAGGAAGACCTCCCCTTGGACATTTGGATTCGAGACTGGGGATTCGTGGGCAACTGCTATTTCAAATACTCCCCGTCATATGCACGGAACCTCCACCCTCAATCTGCCATCAAGAGAGCGCGGCAACACCTTGATATCCAGACTGGTCGAGAACATCGTCTCATCCCACTGGTGCTCGACGGAGGGAACCTCGTCCACAACGGCAACGTGGCCATCCTGACTGAAAAGGTGCTACAGGATAATCCTCAGATGTCCCGCCTGGAGATCGAACGAATGATCATTTCACTCGGTTTCGAGCGAGTGTTTTTCATCCCCGTGGAGCCTGAAGACGTGATTGGGCATGCAGATGGAATTGTGCGCTTCCTTTCCCCAGACGTATTGTTGGTGAACGAATACACCGGCTCCCATTTCAGGGATTACCAGCGGCGTCTCATGACGATATTGAGGAGAGCCAAGCTCCATGCTGAACTCTTCCCATTCCCCTGGTTCAGCACGAATGAAATCAACGATGGGGTGTGGTCAGCGGTCGGCTGCTACATCAACTTCATCCAGACCGCACGAGGAATTGTTTGTCCTGTATTCGAGAACGAGTTTGATCAACGTGCTCTTGAACTGCTTCAGAAAACGTCAATTTCCACCCGCTTCGTCGAGGCGACTACCCTTGCCGGACTGGGTGGTGTATTGAATTGTGTCGTCACAACAAATTGAAATTGGATACGATTGCAACATGAACACTGAATTCAGTAAAAGCGGTGTCAAGCTCTTCAAGAACTTTCGGGACAACCTCATCATCGACAGGTATGACCCTGATTTTCTGCGCGCGCGAGAAAGCAAACTTGATAAGATGCGTAGCGAGAACAGTGAGGACGCAATAACTTGGAACGTCTTTCGTTCGCTGCGACAGATTGATCCTCAGATTTGGTTTCCGCTTCTCTTTGAGAGCGCATTTGGTATAGGCGTTCCCCAATTGCCAAAACGCGTCAGCCTTGATCTTTGGCCGCAATTCCGGCCCCCTGCTAGTTTACTTGCGGCGAGTATCGAAGAAGGAAAATCAGAAATCGATGTGGTTATCGCCACAGAGGAGGCGGTCTGGTTTATAGAGGCGAAATACAAGTCGGATATCAGCAAGGGCACCAAACATAGCCCCGAACGCAACCAGATCATCAGGAATATCGATGTTGGCTCGTTTCATGCCGGGGCACGGGCTTTCTATTTCTCTCTTCTGATCCTTGACGAGCTTCATCAACCTATTGGAAAAAGTAAGCTTGAGTCGTATCGATCCGAACCGCGCAATATTCTCGAGCAAGTAAAACATCGAACTGACGGACTGGCGAATGTTAAACACCTGGGGCTGTTGACATGGGCCGGTCTCAGCTCCGTTCTCGGTAAGTCTTCTGAGAGGGCAACACGAGAGGACGAAAAGCAATATGCATTGCGGGCGATTCAATGGCTCAAAGAAAAGGGAATCACTACATAAAATCGAAAGCGACGCAGACGACATGGTGACCGAGTGGGGTTTCAGTGCAGAAGCCATGGACGAATGGGATGAAGAACATGGTGTCTATCCCCGTCTGGATCTGTCGAAGATGACGCCAGCACAGCGCAAGCGTGTGCAGTTGCAGGCGATAGAGCATCTGTTGAAATTCGGACGGCAAATCGGCGGTTAGAAATTGCTCGGCAAGAATCCATCAATCGTCAGTGGAGCACATCCCTCCAGCCGATGGTGACGCAGATGTAAGCCCTTGCGTGTCCCCTGGAAGGGCTTCTGAAGGATGTGGTCAAACGATGTTCGCCTGGAGGCATGGCGGCTGATGTCACGAATCCTTTGACCGGAGAACGACACTCACCGCCTGCCTGGTGTGGTTGTCCCGAGTGAATCGTCGGTATGAGATCCGAAGAATTTCATTCACCGACAGTGCTTTTACGCGACGGATGGGTTTCTGGCTTCGAATGATCTGCCGGAGTTGGAGCGTCATGCTTTCTCGTTTAGCGTTCGTTTGTGGCCTCCCAACTGATGTTGCGTAACGATTGGGTGATTCCTGCAACTGGTGGCTGGATCATTCGGACCATAGGCAGTTTCGTTTCGTTCGCATCTCTGTTGATCATGCGGTTGCCTGCTTGTCACGAAGAATGTTCAGGTGAACACTTCCCATCGTGAAGCCGTTGGAACTCCTGATCGAAGCCGAGAAGCAAGCCTGCCTGGGGCTCAATGGCCTGTCTGTGCTCAGGCAGATCAGTGAACGACTGGATCTCCCGCTTGCTGCACCACTCCTCGAAGAACTCGTTGCGCTCACACGAGCCCAGACGAGAGCCCTACGAGCTGCACATCGACAATTGGAGGCTGACCCGCTGCTTGCTCATCTTCTGGAGGAGCCGAATCTCGTATCGGAGAGGGGATGAGCACCGAACCAAATCTGGCAAGAGGCTGGAGGAGATGGTGCGGTCCTCATTCGTCAGAGCCCAGAGCATTGGATATCGAGGTGAGATTGAGGAGTGGAGGGCGTTGCTGGCAATTTTTCCTCGATATTGATTTGCGTTCTTTGAGCCGCCCTCGCTTCCAGCCTGTGGGCGTTTGCGTCCGTTTCTGTTCTCTGAGGCGATTCATAGGGAGATCCCTGATGACAAGACCCGAGTTGATTGTTTTGGATGACGACGATGTGGTGCGCTCGATTGTGCATGCGGTGGCACACGAGAGCGTTCCATCCGCGAACATTACGGATTACGCCTCTGGTTTTCTGGCGCTTCAGCAAATTGAATGTGGTGGCGCAGATCTGTTGATTACGGATTGTCACATGCCGGACATCGATGGACCGACCTTGGTGAAAACCCTCCGGGAGAAGAAAATGTCGGTGCCGATCATCATGGTGTCGGGCAGTGACGACGCCCGCGAATTGGGCGAGGAAGCTGGGATCGATTACTTCGTGGAGAAAAAACATCTGTTCTCAGAGCTTCCCGACGCCATTCACACGCTGCTGAAGATAGCGTGACCTCATTATCCAGCGTCCGGGCAATTTTCCGTCGATGACGAGAATCTTCTATTCGACGCATCCACCTCCAAAGCCGGAGGCGAATCATCTGTAGCGCCACTGAGGTTGAACTCCCTGAAAAGTGAGAACGAAATCGGTGGCGTCTTCTCCTTTTCTAACGATCACGATTCGTGTTCGACGGCCAAAACTTTTCCCAGCCGACAGCTTTATGCACCGACCGCGCCTCCTCATCGTCGATGATGACGAGAATATCCGTGAAATCGTGAGTGCGTTGGCGCAGGAAGCCCTCCCTTTGGCCCAAATCGCTACGCACTCGTCCTGTCAGGGGGCCTATCGTGACTTCGAGCAAATGGGAGCGGATTTGTTAATCACCGACTGCAATATGCCCGAAATGAGTGGGCCATGCCTGGTCAGAGCCCTTCGAGGGAGTAATTATTCTCTGCCTGTGATCATGATCTCAGGCTGTGCTGAGGCCCGACATGCTGCTGCTCAGGTGGGCGTGAATTGCTTTTTGGAAAAGCGGTTCATTTGGAGCCACCTGGCAGACGCCATTCACTCGCTGCTGAAAGCTGCATAGGAGCGTCGGTCGACCCAGCAGGGGCATTCGTCCGATCGTCGGATACATCCGCAGGGTGAACGTGTCTCGAATCCGGTTTCTCCGCTTTCTACAATGGCTCACCGCATTCTCATAGTCGACGATGACGTGAAGACCACGGGAGGTTTGAGGCGGCTCTTTGAGCATCACGAATACGATGTGCAAGAGGTGAACGATTCCAGGATGGCACTCGATCAAGCGCGATCCTTCCAGCCGCACGTTGTCATTCTGGACTATCTTATGCCGCAGCTTCACGGTGGTGATGTGGCTTGGCAACTCGCCAGCGATCCGATGCTGAAAGCGACGAAAATCGTCATTTGTAGTGCGGCTTCACGGAGTGAGGTTGCTCGTGCGCTGCCGCCGTGCCGCATCCCTATTTTGGAGAAGCCGGTTGATTTCGAGTCCCTCCTGAGGCTCGTGCAAACTGGATGAGGGCCAACACGCATCCTGCCCAGGAGTTGAGCGTCTGTTCAGCCCACATGAGCCACCACGAACCCAAAACGAGCAGATGATCCACGTCATTGCCATCATCAGAGCCAAACCGGGCCAGCGGGATTCTGTCCTTCACGCATTTCGCGCCAATGTTCCGAACGTCAGAGCCGAGCAGGGATGCATCGAATACGAAGCCGCTGTCGATTCTGCACCCGTTCTCAAGTTTCAGACCGAGTTCGGACCTGACGTTTTCGTGGTGGTTGAAAAGTGGGAAAGCTTGGAGGCGTTGAAGGCCCATTCAACAGCTCCACACATGATTGCCTACGGTGCCAAAACCAGGGACCTGATTGCCAGCCGGGTGATTCATGTTCTGTCGTCGGTCTGATCACTCGCAATCGTCTTCTCCACAGCGGCCACCGTCATATGCTCAGTGGCAGCCGCAACCGCCACAGCACGAGCCATCTTGAAGATCCTCGTCTTTGGGCCGACGACCGAGTTCGAACGTCTTGTCGATCAGTTTGCCAACAGCCTGATGAAGCTGCTGCATCTGCTGCTGTGCATCGATGAAACCTTGGGCCGTGGGATTCTTGAGCAGCTCCTCACGCATCGTCTCGAAGTGGGCAAGCTCCTCGGGCTTCAATTCGAGGCCGTCACTTTGCTTCATCTGCAAGAGCTGACCCAAATCGTTGACCTGCTGATACTGAAACTTGAGGTATTCATCGCTCATGAACGCATCGAGCCGTTCTTTGAGTGCTTGAAAATCGGGCTGCTCGGCAATGGCCTGGCAGAGATCGAGCGTGCGTTGGATGATCTGGCTTTCTGCGGTGGCGGTGTCCATGTGATCTCGTGGAGGATACTGACCTGGAGCACTGCGACAACCTGCGAAGCAGGTTCCAGGCGATGAACAATCGCGTGGTGAATGCGTCCAAGTTTTACGCCATGTCTGAAACCACATTTCCAATCGAGTTCATCGGCGGCAGCAGAGATGGAGAGGTCATTCAGGCGACTGCTGCATCTGACCATCACGAGGTGTTCGTTGGTGGCGGCTTGAAGGAAATTTACCAACGGCAGAACGACCAACCGCCGTTTGTTTATGTCCAGATCGGGTATGCGGAGAACGAGACTTGGAGATGACGATCGCCCGGTCGATCCTCAAAAACCGCCTCGCTCAAATTTGACCGCCAGCGCCCTGCTCGCGGCAAGGTGCGGTCCTGGCATGGCTGAAAATGGGCGGATTTCGAGCCCTGCCGACATCAATGACTTTGGTGAACATCGATGAACGGTCGGCCGGTGAGTTTCGGGAGTTTTCGAGTGTCGAGATCACCCGAGTTCGGGACGGCAGAAACCCGCCTCGGTCATCCGTGATGGACAGCCGTGGCGTCGAGAACATCTTTGAACATCGGTGAATCTGTTCTGAAAAGCGTTCTGACTTTGGCGTTTTCAGAGACTCTAAGCGACTGGGAACCCTGATGAATACAGGGCTGGAGCGGGTAGAGGGAATCGAACCCTCCTGGCCAGCTTGGAAGGCTGGAGCTTTACCACTAAGCTATACCCGCGAGAGCGGAGAGATTCTGCGTGCGATTGCGCCATTGGCAAGGCGGATTTTGCAGGAGCCTTCGCCGGCATTTTCCGCCGCGCCGCGTGGCGCTAGAGCGGCAACTCGATGGCGCGGAACTTTGAGCCAGGGCTGATCTCGACGCCGGGATCCGGGTCGGTGGCGCCGGTCGCCAGGTCATTGCCGGGACCGGCGAGCAACCCGAGCGACATTCCGGCGGGGCCGGTCTTCAGTGAAATGATGTGTTGGGCGATCACGCCGTAGGGCGCAGAGGTGGGAAGGATCGCGCCTTTGATGATGACGCTGGCGATTTGGGAAATAACGGTTGGCACATCCCGGGTCTTAAATCCGCTGGGGAGGGTGACGCCGCCGGTGATCAAACGATCATCTGCCGTGCCGAAGCGCCCGTCCGCGCCAGGCTGAGCGCCGGCGATCACGTTGAGGCCCTGCACGCTCTCCCCGATGCTGACCGTCCCAATCGAAGCATCCGCATTCAGCACGGTTCCGCGGAAGTTGCTGGTGCTTCCGTCAACGTCGTATCCGGCGAGGATCTCCGCGAATTGCACCTTGCCGCCGACGAGCAGGCTCTTGATCGCCTGACCGTTCAGGCCCGCGGCGGAAATGACCACCGGGGTGGCGGCGGAGCCGAGCACGTCCCGATTGACGATCAGCGCGTCGATCATGTCGGCTCGAATGGCGGCGCTGTTGGCAATGCCGGCCCCGCCATCCACGCCCGCGACGATATCCTCGTTGATCGTCGCGGAGATGAATCGACCCGCCTTGAGGTAGCCGGAATTGACGAGCGCAACCGCCGGAGAGCCGTCAGTGGCGGGGCCGTGAGCCGTGCCGCCGATCAGGCTCCTGCCCACCAACAGCTTGGTGATGCTGCCATTGACGGTGATCGCGCCGGAGTTATCGGCGCTGCCACCGCGGATGTTGCCCGTCGTGCTGACGCTGGTGATATTCAGGGCGACTCCGATCGATCCCGAGCCGCGGCCCGCGCCGCCTACAATCGAATCTCCGGTCGCCGGATCCTCGCCGATGGTGATGGCGCCGATGCCGCCGCCGTTGACCTGCACGGAGCCGCTGGTCTCGCCGGCGCCGCCTCGCAAGGCGCCCGTCAGCGCAAGCGAAGTGATTCCGCCGTTACTGATCAGAGAACCGGTGTTTTGCTGCGAGCCGCCGATGATGCTGCCGTCGATCTGGACCGCTCCGACCGCGCTGTTGGCGAAGATCGTCCCGGAACTGATGCCGGTGCCGCCGCGCAGGTCGCCGGCGAGGGTCACGGAGCCAAGGGTGGAGGTCGCATTGATTGCTCCGGATTGCTGGCCACGGCCTCCGATGATCTCGCCCGCGCTGACGTTGCCGATCTTCGTGCCGAAAATCTGGCCGGAGCCGTCGCCGTCTCCGCCGACGATGGCGCCCGTCACATTGACATTGCCGATCCGTCCCTGGGTCTGGGCATTGGCCGCCAGCAGGCCCGACTCCTGGCCAGCGCCGCCGATGATGCTGCCGATCGTGGCCGTCCCAATGTGACCGGTGACCACCACCTGGCCCGAGGTGTCAGCGGCGCCCCCCTGGAGCGCGCCGCCAATGTTGAGGGTATTGATCACCCCGAACTCAGCGCCGATGACGAACATCGAACCGTTGACGTTCTGTTTGACTTTGAAGGTGTTGATGGGACCCAGGACCTTGCTCTGGGTGTTCTGCTCGGTAATGTTTGCCGGCGCCAGCGTGGCCGTGCCGCGAGCCCCCAGGGAATAGACATCGAGCTTGACGATGGCCGGGGTCGAGAAGGGGTCGCCCGCACTGATCTTGCCGAGGTCGCCATCTACCGTGACGACGCCGAGATCGTTGCCGATCGCCTGCAGTTCATTGGCGAGGAAGACCGCGGCGCGGATCTCGCCGACATCCACGCGGCCATCGGTCGGCAACGGAAAGCCGGCCTGCTTGGTCGCGATGATGCTGACATTCGCGGTCGCGAAGGTGGCGCCGTCATTGGTGAGGTCCAGCAACTGCAATTGCCGGCCGCCGACCGGGCCTGAACTGACCAAAGTAAGATCGTCGCCGCTGGCGAGGCTGAGCGCGCCCTTGCTCACGGTCAGCGTCACGAGATCGCCGTCCACGTCGATCCACTGGAGCTTGCCGGGTCCCAGCACGTTGATGTCATTGTTGAAGATGTAGGCGCGCGCGGTGGCCTGAGCCCCTGCAAAGGCGTCGTCATCGACCACCTGCACATCCGAAGGCACGCCCGTCAGATTGAGAAAGAAGCTCTCCGTGGCTTCGAAGACGGTGTCGCCCTTGATCGGTATGCCGACTCTTTGGGAAATCTTTGTTGCGGCGACCTTGAGCGGCCCGACTTCGGACTGGAAATCGGCCGCCGAGTCGGTGGCAAGGCCGCCCACGGCGGTGCCATTGAGGGTGGCTACGGTGAAGGGGACATCGCCGGTCGCCGGAGCAGAGAGCATGATCGTGAACTGCGCGTCCGCCGTGCCGCTGTCGCCTTCGACGACCTGGATGTCATCCATGGCGAGGCCCAGGGTGGTGTCGGATCCATTCTGGATCACCGCGGCGCCGCTCGGGTGATCACTCAGCACCGCGTTCACGGGCGCGCTGAGTTTCACCACAAATTGCTCGTCGGCGTTCTGCTGGTCGGCTTCCTTGAGCGTGTCGCCGATCACCGGCACGGAAATGGTTTGCGTCAGCGGACTGCCCGGCGCGAAGGAGAGGGTGCCGGTTTGCGGGAGGTAATCGGCGAATGGGCCGGTGGCCTTGGCGGTGCCGTCCACGGTCGCGAAATTGACCTTCACGGTCTGCGCGCTCGCCTGGGAGAGCGAGACGGTGAAAACGGCATTGGTGGTTCCGCTGTCGCCTTCCACAAGGGTCACATCATTGATCGTGATGGCGGGTGGAAGATCGTTGTCCTGAATGGTGGCCACCCCATGCGCGACGCCGAGCACGGCGTTGGTGGGAGTGGCGAGGTTGACCTGAAAGGTTTCGCTCGGCTCGTTGAGGGCATCATCAATGAGCGGCACGGCAATCGTCTTCTGCATCGTGCCCGGGTCAAAGGTCAATTGGCCCGGGGTCGTGGTATAGTCGCCCGGCGCCGTGGCCGTGCCATTCGCTGTCTGGTAGTTCACGGTGATGACGCGCTCGGACTCGACGGGTTGATTCGCGGCGTTGACCAGCTTCACCGTGAAGACGTTGTTGGGCAGACCGTTGTCATTTTCGCCCACGGTCAGGTTGCCGATGCTGACGAATGGCGCTGCGTCGTCGTCGAGGATGGTGCCGGTTCCGATCAGTTTCCCAGCCGTGGCGCCGGCGGAAAGGCCGCCCAGGTTGACCGTGAAGGTCTGGTTATCTTCGTCGCGGGTGTCACCCAGGATGGAGATGTTGATTGTTTTCTGCACGTCTCCCGGATTGAAGGTCAAGGGGGGGGCCATCGTCACGGCGGTGAAGTCCGCTTTGGGAGCCACGGAAATGGCACCCCCGACTCCGGTGCCATCGGCGGTGAGGTAGTTGACGGTGACCGACGCATCCTTCTCGTTCGCGGCCGAGAGACTCACCTTGAAGGAGAGGTTCTTGGCTCCCGAGTCGCCTTCGAGAATGCTCGCATCCTCGATGTTCAGCGTCGGTTTGGGATCGTTGTCCGTGATGGTCACCGTGCCGGTGCCGAGACCGGTCTTGAGCACGGCATTGACCGGGTTGGACAGGCGCACGGTGAACGTTTCGTTGTTCTCGTAGCTCGAGTCCGCAGTGATGGGGATGCTGATGACCTGCTCGGTCACCGCGCCGCTGAACATCAGGGTCCCAGATTGGGCCGTGAAATCGGGGCGCAGGCCGCTGGAGACGGCGGCCGTGCGATCGCTCGCCGTGCCATCCACCGTGGCGAAATTGACCGTGGTGGTCGCGCCGGGCGCGGCATTCTCCAGGATGACCTTGAACTTGACCACCTGCGCCGCGCCGGCGGCTCCTTCCTCGGCCGCGGTCACCGCGCTGCTGCCATCGGTGAAGCTCACGATCTTGAAAGTCGCGTCGTCGTTGAGGATCGTGCCAATGCCCTGTCCATCGTTGATGGCGGCATTGGACCCGCCGTTCGGGAGCAGGCTTAGATTGACGAAGAATTGCTCGCTGGTTTCGCTGACCGAGTCGTTGATGATCGGCACGGAGATCTGCTTGGCCGTTTCCGCCGGCAGGAAGGTCACGGTGCCGGTCTTCGTCGTGTAATCAGAGCCGGCGACCGCGCCATTGTCCTGTGTCGCGTAGGCGGCCGTGACGGTGCGGTCGGTGCCTCCCGTCAGCCTCACCGTGAACACGGCATTCACGCCGTTCTCGGCCACGGCCACATCGTCGATGGTCAGCGTGGGCAGCGCGTCGTCGTCCTGAATGGTCGCGGTGCCCGTCTTCGCAGAACCGAGCGTGCCATTAGTCGCCCCGGTCAGCGTCACCGTAAAGGTCTCGGCGTCGGCTTCATCGAGCGCATCGCCGATGACGGGAATGCTCACGGTGCCCGTTTTCTGCCCCGCCGGAATGGTGATCGCCGCGGTGGCCGCCGCCGCCGTGTAATCCTTCACCGCCACGGCGGTGCCATTGGCCGTCGCGTATTTGACCGTCACATCCTGGCCCGAAATCGCCGAGAGCGTCACCGTGAACACCGCGTTTGGATTCGTGCCGGTGCCTTCGGCCGTCGCCGCGTTGCCGATGGTCACGACGGGCGCCGCGTCATCGTCCGTGATCGTCCCTTGGGCGGCGATGGCGGTGCCGAACGCGGCATTGGTCACCCCGGTAAGAGTGACGGTGAATGTTTCGTTCGCCTCATCTAGCGTGTCATTGATGATGGGGATGCTGATCGTCCCCGTGGTTTGACCCTTCGGGATGGTCAGGGTCGCATTGGTCGAGGCGGGGTAATCGCCCGGTGCTTTGGCGGTGCCGTCGCTCGTCGAATAGCGGAGCACCACGTCCGCCGCTGCGGCTTGTGAGAGCGTCACGAGAAAGTTCAGCTTCCCGCCCGCCACGTTTTCCGCCGCGGTGCCCGTGGCGAGGCTCACCGTCACGTCGTCGTTCAGAATGGCGCCGGCGCCGATGGCCTTGGTGAGCGTCAGCGTTTGCGGTGTGGGCAGATTCAGCTTCGCATTCGAGAGCCGCACCGAGAAGGTTTCGTCGGCCTCGACGGTCGCATCGTTGGTCACGGCCACGTCGATGGTCTTGCTGAGGGTGCCGGGGGCGATGGTCAGCGTGCCGGTCTGAGCGGTGAAATCTGAGCCGCCGACTGCGCCTTGCGTGCCGGTGCCATTCACGGTGGCGTAATCGACGGTGATCGGAAGGTCGGAAAGCTGGGTCAGCTTCACGGTGAAGGTCGCCTTTCCGCCGGGGATGTTCTCCGCCACCGTCTTATCATCGATGCTCAGCGTGGGCGCCGCGTCGTTGTCGAGAATGGTGCCGACCCCCGTCGCATCGGCGATCGTCAGCACCTGCGAACCCGCCGTCCGTGCGTTGCTGAGCACCACCGTGAAGGTGTTCTGGCTGAGTTCTTTCACCCGGTCGCCCAGGATGGTGACGGGGATCGTCTTGGTCAGCGTGCCGGCCGGGAAAGTCAGCGTGCCGCTTTTCGCCTCATAGTCCTTGACGATCGATCCGTCGCCCACGCCATCCACGGCGGTCCCGTCCACCGTCGTGTAATCGACCAGGACCGTTTGGTTCGGGTTGCTGGAGAGTGAAACGACGAAGACCGCGCTCTGGCTCCCGGTATCACCTTCGGTCACCGTGACATCGGTGATGCGGAGATTCGGATCGTCATTCACGATCGTGCCCACGGCGTGCGAGTCATCCAGCGTGGCACCAGTGGGAGTCTTGAGATCGACGAAAAAGACCTCGTTCGACTCGATCGAGGTATCGCCGTGGATTCGCACGGAGATGTTCTTGGTCGCGGGCCCGCTGGGCGTGAACGTCAACGCGCCACTGGTGGCGAAGTAGTCTCCCGAGGCCACATTGGCGGAGTTGTCGGTGGTCGCGAAATTCACGGTAACATTGCTCGTGATCGCGCCGGTCAGGGTCACCGTGAAATCGAGCGTTTTGGTGCCGGAATCGCCCTCGACCACTTGCGCGTCGGCAATGCTTAAGCCGGCCGGTGCGATCCGGGCTTCGAGGGGCTCGATATGGGACTGCTTCATAGAAGGTGGGAGGAGCGGGGGAAGGCTGCTGAAGCTAGCGCGGTCAATCGGAGCGTCAAGATGGGGCATAAATTATTTAGCCGCGGGTGAAAGTTCACCACCGGAACTCACCCGCCAGCGCCGGCCAGCCCACCAGACAGAGGTCGCGATCCAGCTTCGCGCCCAGCAAAATGTCTCCACCAGGCCGCCGGGCAGCAGCGCCATCCACAATCGCGGGAAGGGAAAACGCAACGAGCGAGCGAGCCGGTTCGCGGCCCAGCTTCGCGCCGCAAAATGCACGAGGAAGAACAGGCCCGTCCAGCGTGACGGTGCGATGGCGATCAGCAGCAGACTCGCGGTGACGCCGTGGGTCAGCGCCATTCCTGCAAATCCCGCGGGATTCGAAACCCGGTAGGTCACGGCGACGCGGCACTGATGCCGCCAATAATCGCGCCAGGTCAATGGATCGCTCTCGATCGTCGCCACCTGCGCGCTGAGGCGAATGCGCCGCCCGCGCCCGGCCAGCGCGGCGCCGAGCCGATGGTCCTCGGCGAGAAATCCGCCAAATGCCGCCCAGCCACCCGAGTCCAGCAAATCGGAGCGCCGCAGACCGGTGCAGGCGCCAAGGGTAAAGCGCACCGTTCCAAACCGCCGCATTAGGGCCAGACCGGGCCACAACGACAACAGCACGGCGGCCGCGTCCAACCGTTGTGGCCACGAGTCGAGCCCGACGAACCGATAACCGGCGCTCAGCACGTCCGCACCGCTGCCGAGCCATTCGCAGCGAAACGCGTCGAGCCACGCCGTGTCGATTATCGTCTCGCTATCGCTCAGGATCCAATGCTCGTGGCGGCACTGCGGTTCCATTTGCACCAGCTTGGAGATTTTCGGATTGAGGGCCGCGCCGGGCCGGCACCGCACAATCACGATCTCACGCCCGGCGCAGGCCGTTCGCACCGACTCGGCCACCGCTTCCTCTTCCGAACTCTCGTCCACGCCGATCACCAGTTGATCTCCGGGCCGCAGCGCGAGCGCGAGCTGTTCCAGCTTTGGTCGCAAGGCGGGGACGCCGGCTTTCAAGGGGCGCAGGAGGGTTACCGCCGGCAACTGGTCCGTGGCGACGACCGGTTCGTTCAGCCAGTGCCGCACCAGGCTCCAGCCGAGGACGAGATAGAAGAGGCCGGCGGCACCCACTGTGGCGAGCGCGGCGACGGCGGGCAGACCGCTCATGTCTTGCGCAGCGTGGGGAACAGGGGCCAAATCGTCATCGCAGCGCGACGAGCTTGCCCGCGCCCGCCGCAAATTGAAACGACTCATCCTCACCGGCGACGACTTCGGCCGCAGCCAGGCCGTGAATGAAGCCATCGAGAGACATCACCAGGCCGGCCTGCTCACCCAGGCCAGCCTGATGGTCAATGAGGACTGCGTGGACGAAGCGGTGCGCATCGCCCGGCGTCACCCGGCGCTTTGTGTGGGCCTGCACCTCACCCTTTGCGATGGGCGCGCGTCGGCCGTCTCGGCGATCACCGATGCACGAGGGCGCTTCTTCGATTCCCCCGCGCGAGCCGGCCTCCGCTACGCCTTCGATCCGCGCAACCGGGCGGCGCTCGGGAGTGAAATTGCCGCGCAGTTCGCGCGTTTCAAGGAACTCGGCTTCCCCGCGACTTACCTGGACGGACACACCCATCTCCACCTGCATCCGGTCGTCTTCCGGTTAGCGCTCGGACCGCTCACCCGCGGCGGGTTCAAGCTCGTCCGCCTCGTCCGCGAGCCGGGAAATTTTGCCCCGGTCGCGCTCATCTTTCGCGCGCTCAGCCACGCGGCGGCCAGGGCGTTGGAGGGGCGGGCGGTCGGCGCCGCCGATCGCGTCTATGGCCTGCGCGATACGGGCCGGATGACGAGCGAGCGATTCGCCCGAATTCTCGCCGGCCTGCCTGCCGGCTTGAGCGAACTTTACTTTCACCCCGGCGCCGAGCCCGCCGAACTGGACTTGGCGCACCTCCGCGAATTGTTGGACGCCGGCCAAATCGAGCTCACCTCCGCGGCGGCAGCCCAAGGAGAAGAGGCGTCTCGCCCCACAGAATCACAGCACCGCAGGGCGGTGTGAAACAGGGCACCGTTGGCTGAAGCAGACCGAGAATGTTGAATTCGGGGCGAGACACCGCGGCTTATTGAAGACTCCTGCGCCAGAGGGGGAAGATCGGCCTCACAGCCGCGTAGCGGCGCCAACCCGAGTAGCCGTGGTCGAGCGAAGCGAGGCCACGGAATCAGAAGCGATGAGCAGCCGCGTAGCGGCGAGACCCAGTCCGAAAGCGACGTTCCGCCGCTGACGCGGCTGCCCAAGCGTTTTATGATCCGTGGCCTCGCTGCGCTCGACCACGGCTATTCGGGTTGGCGCCGCTCCGCGGCTAAGCCTCCTAAATCGCCGCCACCGCGAAGCGCGGGCTGATCTCGCGTTGCGTGGCGCAGAAGACTTCGACCGCGCTGGCGCCATCGGCGTCGAGGCGGCCGCGCACCGCGTCCACGGCGAGTTCCGGGCGGTTGCAATCGCGGCTCAGATGCCCGAGCACCGCGCGCCGGAGCCGGCCTCCGAGCAGTTCGCCGAGCACGGCGGCGGCGGCGGTGTTCGAGAGATGACCGTGATGGGACATGATCCGTTGCTTTACCGACCACGGGCGTTTGGTGTCGTTTTGGAGCAACTTCTCGTCGTGGTTGGTTTCGATCAGCACGGTTTGCGCCTGGCGCAGCCGCTCGACGACGAGCCTGGTGGCCTTGCCCAGATCGGTGAGAACCCCCAGCGCCTCGGCACCGGAGTGCAGGACAAAGCCGACGGGATCCACGGCATCGTGCGGCACCGGGAAGGTCTCGACGGTGATGTCTTTGATCGAGAACGAGCTGCCCGTCATGAAATAGCGCCAGTCCTTGCGCCGCTCCGGGGCCTCGGACTGGAGCACCTCGGCGGTGGTCCGGTTGCAATAGATCGGCGTGGACCAAAGTTTGCACCAGACATCGAGCGCTCCGGAGTGGTCCCCGTGCTCATGGGTGAGCAGGATGCCATCGATCTCCAGCGGATTGACGCCGCAGGCGGCGAGCCGTTGCAGGATCTGGCGCGCGCTCAAGCCGCCATCGATCAAAAGGCGCGTCCGGGGCGTCTCCACCAGCGCACAATTTCCAGCGCTGCCGCTGCCGAGGACCGTGACGAAAAACATCACCGCATATAACGGCGCGCCGTCCCGGCCGGCAACGCGTAATCTCGCCGCGGAGCTTTTTTTGATCGGGCGCGGTTACAAACCGGCGCTGGTCCCGGTTTCGCCGCCTTTGCGCGCGTCCATCAGCGCGAGAATGCGTTCCTTTTTCGCCCCATAATCCAGTGAATGGAACATCCGGATCTCGTGCACCCGGCGGGCGCCGTTGAGCGCGTCCAGGTAACGCGTATAGCTGGCGGCGAGCTCGCTGGTTTCCAGATACCGTCCGCGGAGATTCGGATCGGAGTATCCCTGAACGCTGTGGCTCGAGAACAAGTGGAAGCGCAGCCAGCGGCGATCGGTGCGCGAAACCTTTTGGGTTTTTCGGAAGAAGGCGACAAAGAGGAGGAGCACCAGATAGGTGTCCACGTGCGCCTGCAATTCGAGATTGCGCGCGAAATCCTCGCTGCCGATCTCGCGGACGCCGCGCTGGAAGTGCAGGGCCGCGTGCAACGCGTGATTGATCTCTTCGACGAAGGCGATCAGGCAGCGGATGTTGTCGCCGGTGATTCCCCGGCGCGGATCGTGCCGTTCGAGCTGCTCGATCAGCCAGCGCGAGTAGTAAATGCCGACGTAGAGCCGGTCATCCGCCCGGCGCAGGAAAGTGCGGGCCAGCTCGCTCAATTCCCGGGCCGAGGCCCCGGCCGCCCGGCTCAACTGCCCGCAACGGTGCCGGTCGATGAGACAATCTTCGAGATTGATGCCGACCTGCGCGTAGGTGCGCTCGAAGAGCCGCTGGATTTCGCTGAAGAGGGTCTGGCTCATGAGAGCAGCGAGAAGTTCGGCGTGGGCGCGCCATCGAGGTGCAGGAGCGAGTCCGCGAGCCGGTTGAGCGCGCGCCGGACTTCGCGGAATTGATCGGAAAGCGCTTCAAAGATCCCGGTCAAGGAACACGACCGCGCCAATTGATGCTGGGCGACCGCCCGGAAGTTTGCGCTGCCCACTTCCTCGTAAAACGAAAGATCGGGCGCCCCGCGCTGGGAACGGCATTGCACCGTCTCATGAAACATGCCGGTGATGAAAAGCGCATAGTTCCCCACGTGCGCCCGGATGAGGAACGTTTGCGACGGCGACGCATCGCGCAGCGCGATGAGCATGTCCGAGACATACTGCACCGGATTGGCGTCGCCATTGGCGGGCGAGCGCATCCGGGCGGTCTGGGAGAAGGTTTCGAGCAGCGACGCCAGATAATCGCAGACTCCGCGATCGTTCAGGCCTGTCTCTTTTAGGACATGCCTGATCAAAACGTAGAAGTAGAGCTGCGGCGATATGGACAGCGGCGCCCCGTGTTCGAGCACCGATTCCACCAGTTTGGGGTGGTCGAGGACGGAGTCGCGGGCCTCGGCGTCCGTGAGTAGCGAGACCAGATCCACTGAGTCTCGCTCCGATTTGGAGAGGGTGCGGATGACGAAGTCAAAATCGTCCGCAGTAAAACGTTCCCGACAGTTCGCTTGAATCATCGGGACCTCTGGGAGAGCACTGGTTGTGCCAGCACGGGCAGGGGAATCATGGGAGACTCACTAATCTGCAATCGCAATTTGGACTCGACACGCGCGGGTTGCATTCGAAATTCGCGCGGTGCGCCGCGTTCTTCTGGCTTTTTTCGCCTTACTGCTGATCGCGGTGCTCGGCGTCGGCTGGTACGTTTACCACAAAGGCTTCACCCGGAAGTGGCGCCATCAAGTGACCGAAGAGTTCCGCAAGCGCGGGGTCGAGGTGTCGCTGCGCCGGCTGACTCTCGATCCCTTCCGCGGCCTGGTCGCGCGCGACCTGGTCGTGTTCGATGCCCGGGACCGGCGGCGCACCCTGGCGGTCGTCGATGAAGTGCTCCTCGCCGTGGATTACGCGCATCTCGCGCGCGGCAAAGCCTTCCTCGACGCGCTCGATTTGCGCGAGGCGAACCTGGCCCTGCCGATCGATCCGACGAAACCGCAAGGCCCGAGAATCGAGATCTCCCGGCTCAACGCCCGCCTTTTTCTCCCCCCCCAGCAGATCTATCTCGCGCGGGCCGAAGCGGAGGTTTTCGGCATCCAGGTTTGCGCTTCCGGCCGCCTGATCAATCCGGGGTCGTTCCACCCGCCTTCCAGCGAAGGTGCGGTGCCCGGCGACCTGGCCGCGCGGATCATCGAGGAGATCAAGGCGCTCCAGTTTGAAGGAGCCGCGCCGGTGCTCAGCCTCACTTTCAGCGGCGATCTCGCCGAACCGGACAAAATCGTGGTGGATCTCGCGCTCTTTGGCGAAGCGGTGCGCCGCCAGAGTTACCTGGTCAAGAGCCTGTATCTCGCCGCCAGCTACCGCGATGGCGTTCTCGATCTGAAACAGCTCACGGCCAGCGACGGCGTGGGTGCGCTCCACGCCAGCGGCAGCTATCGGCCCGCGCTGGGCACCGCCGAATTAAGCGTCCGCTCCGGCCTCGACCTGCAAGCTCTGGGCGCGGCCTTTCGGCTGGCCCCTCAGCTCGGTGAGTTTGTCTTTTACGCGGCGCCCGCGCTGGAGTTCGCGGCGACCGCGACGCTCGGTGATCCGCCGCGCTTCGAGCTGATCGGGCATCTGGCCATGCAAAAGTTCGCGTATCGCTCCGTGGTCTTCGAAGGCTTGCGCGGGGATTTTTCGTGGGACGGCCAGCGCTGGAGCGCGCGCGATGTGCGGCTCTTGCACCGCTCGGGGGAAGCCACCGGAGATGTGCTCGAGGTGCCGGGCGAATTCCGGGCCCGGATCAAGAGCTCGCTCAATCCCAAAGTGCTCCAGCCGCTCATCTCCGGGAACGCCCTCGACGCGCTGCTCCAGTTCGAGTTTCCGGAGGCGCCGTCGATCGAACTCGAAGCCAGCGGCCCCGAGCTTTCGCGCGCGGCGCTGACCGTCTCCGGCCATTTGCGGCTCGGGGCCACGAGCTACCGGGGCGTCGCCGCCGAAAGCCTCACGGCGCAATTTCATTATGCCGACCGGGTGCTGTCGATCGCTCCGTTTCACGTGCAACGCGCGGAAGGCGCAGGAGCGGGCGGCCTCGTCTTTGACTTCCTGCGCGACGAGGTCCATCTCGACAAAATCCGGGCCAATGTGCAGCCGGCCGAGGTCGTGATGTGGATCGAGCCGAAGCTGCTCAAGGATGTGGCGCCGTATCGGTTCAAGGCGCATCCTCCGAACCTGCTCATCGATGGCCTCGTTCACACCACAGCGGGCAAGAGCACGAACCTGGCGATCGAGGTCGATGCTCCGGGCGGAATGGATTACACCTTTCTCAAGAAGGAACTCCACTTTTCCCAGATCACCGGAAAGCTGCTCTTCACCCCGGATCACCTGAAGATTTCCGAGCTCGACGGCCAGCTTTTCGGCGGCCGGGCGAGGGGCGGCGCCGAGATTTCGCTGAACCGTGCGGAGCCGGGACACAGCGCCACGATCCGGCTGGAGAACATGGATTTCGCGAGCCTGACGAAACTCTATTTCAACTATGAAGGCTCACACGGACGGCTCCATGCCCGCTACGATTTCACCGGCCGCGGCGAGGAGGCCCGCACCATGGAAGGCCGGGGCGAGCTGGCCGTGACCGAGGGCAACGTTTTCGCGATTCCGTTCCTCGGACCGCTCTCGGGGATCTTGAATTCGATCGTGCCGGGGATGGGTTACAACGTGGCGCGCAAAGGGACGGCGAGCTTTACGATTCAGGACGGCGTGATTGCCACCAACGATCTCGAAGTCGAGGGCCGGGGCTTCAGCATGTTTGGCGCGGGCAAGCTCAACTTCATCGAAGACCGCATGGCTTTCGATATGCGCATCAATGCGCAAGGCCTGCCCGGAGTCCTGCTCTTTCCGGTGAGCAAGCTCTTCGAATACACGAGCGACGAAAAACTCTCCAAGCCGGCCTGGCGACCCAAGCTCGTGCCCCGGCGCTAGCGCCGGCGCTCGCGCCGGATGGCAAATGGCAGATGGAAAATGGCAAAGGATCTAGCGGCGGCCACGCTGGCTTTTTGCCATATGCCATCTGCCATTTGCCATTACGGCGCAGCCGTTACTGCACAGCAGTAGCTTTGGACGGTTCGCCGGCGAGCAGCACGCCGCTCGACTTGCGCTGGCGGAGCGAAGCGACCATCCGGCGGACGTGGCCGTGGCCCATCCGCTCCTTGAGGATCTCGAGACTCTTTTCCCACGAACCCCATTGCAGGATCTCGATGTTCACATTGCGCACGCCCCAGCCGCGCATGGCGCTGCCGCTCGGCATGAAGAGGTCGATCGTCTTCCGACCGACCAGGGCCGAGCCGTAGTCTTCAATGACATAAGTGCGGCCCGTTTCGCGCATCCGAAAACGGGTGCCGAGCGGCAGCCACGACCAGTCCGAAGCGGCGCTGTAGGTGGCGCCGCCATAACGCAACTGCGTGCCGATGGCGCTTTTTGCACCGCCGGGTTCGTTGGCGGTATAGGCCGTGGTTCTCACGGCAAGCCGATCGCCACCGGGGAGCGAAAATCCCGGGATGGTCGGCGTCGCGAAACAGCTGATCGCGGAAGTAATGAGGGCGGTGAGGAGCAGGAGGTTGCGTTTCATGGTTTTGGCGGAAATTGGAGAAAGCGGGAGGTGTGGGTGAATGCGGAGGCGCCGTTTCAGCGCGGCGGGAGACCGGCGAATCCGGCCGCCGCGGCAAGAGGCTGCCGGGCACCGAGCAGCCGAACGGCCTCCTTCACGTCCTCGAAGTCGGCGGACTTGTTGAACACGAAGTCCGGCTGGAGGTCGGCGCAGCCGAAGAAAAGGGACCGGGTGGCGAGGTTGGAGAAGATGATCACCCCGATGGGGGCGCCGCCTTTGCGCAAGTCGCGGAGCACCTCGAGACCCGAGCCGTCCGGCAGTTGCACGTCCAGAATCACGACGTCCGGCCTTCCTGCGCGCAGCGCTTCGAGCGCCGCAGCGTAATCGCCGGCCTCGACGACCTCCCCGACTTCCGGCATCTCGCGCAGCTCGCTCACCACGCAGCGGCGCACCGGCTCCGAGTCTTCGACGACGAGCAGCTTGATGGGAGTTGAAGGAGCGAAAGTTTGGACCATTTGGAATCGGCGGACGTTAGCCGCCAGGCCGCGGGCGCCGCTATGGCACGGATTCGGAGTGGGGCATCGGTGTTTGTCCGAGGCGCGCCGGCTCGCGCGGGGGCCCGGCGAGCGGGGGCGATTACGTGGGCGGGCCAGCCCGGATCCTTGCTTTCCGGCCGTCAGACCCGCGCGTTCGCCGGCGGATTCCACGCAAGACCGGCATCGGACAAACACCGATGCGCTGAGTGTGAGGCCGACTTGCAGTCGGCCAATGTGGGGCCGACTTCCGAGTCGGCCCTGGGCGAGCGACGCGAGGCGGCTGGTCCAGGGCGCACCCGAGAACGCCCCCGCGCTTTGCTCGCCCGCGCCGACGGCAAGTCGGCCTTTACTCCATCAAACCGTTCCGCACGGCATAGACCGTCAGCGCCGCGTTATTCTTGAGCTGCATCTTCCGCAGGATGTTCTCGCGATGGGTGGAGATGGTCTTGACGCTCAAGCCGAGATCGCCGGCGACTTCTTTCACTTCCTTGCCCGAGGCGAGCATGCGGAAGACCTCAAACTCGCGATCGGAGAGCCGTTCGTGCGGCTTCTGGTCCGGCGGCTGGGTGAAGGCCGCCGCCAGTTGCTCGCCGAGTCGCGCGGTGATGTATTTGCGCCCGGCCAGCGCGGTCCGGAAGGCGGTCAACATCTCTTCCGGCTCGCTGTTTTTCGTGAGATAGCCCGAGGCGCCGGCCTTCAGCGCGCGCATGGCGTATTCCTCCTCCGGATGCATGCTCAACATCAGCACCGGCAGGTTGGGCTGGGCGACTTTGATCTCCTTGAGCACGTCGATGCCGTTGCGCCCCGGCAGGTTGATGTCGCAGAGCACGATGTCCAGGGGACCCTGGCGGACGATTTCCAGGGCCGCCCGCGAGTCGCCAGCGCCAGAAATTTCCGCGTCCGGGAATTCGTCCTGGAGGATCATCTGGATCCCGCGCCGGATCGCCGTGTGATCGTCGATGAGGAGCACTTTCATACGGGGTCTTTCGCGGCCTCGCTGCGCGCCTCCAGGGGAATGCTCACCGTCACCGTCGTCCCCTGGCCCGGCACACTGGCGAAGGACGCCTGGCCGCCAAAGGAAAGCGCCCGCTCGCGGATTCCCATCAAACCGAAGGAGTGCGGATCGTTGATCGCCCCGGGCGGAATGCCGCGGCCGTCGTCCCGCACTTCGAGCACGAGATGTTTTTCCGACCGCCGCAGGCAGCTCTCCACAGCGGTCGCCTGGGCATGCCGCGCGACATTAGTAAGCGCCTCCTGAAACGCCCGGTAGAGTGCGATCGCGTGCCGGTCGTCGAGGGTCAGCTCTTCTTCCGGCGGCTCGAAGTGGCAATGAATCCCGCTGCGCTCCGTGAATTGTTTGGCCTGCCAGCTCAGCGCCGCCACCAGGCCAAGCTCGTGCAGCAGGCCCGGCCGCAGGTCGCTCGAAATGCGCTGCACGCTGGTGATCGACTGATCGATCAGCTCCTTCATCGCGCCCAGCCGTTGCGACGCTTTGGTGGGAAAATTTTCCGGGTGCTCCTTGAGACCGCGCGCCATCCAGGCCACGTCCATTCGCAGCGCGGTCAGCAATTGCCCGAGCTCGTCGTGCAGCTCGCGGGCGAGGACGGTGCGCTCCTGCTCGCGGATGCTCTCGAGGTGCGCGGTCAGCGCGTGCAGCTGCTCTTCCAGCCGGTGCCGATCGGTGAAATCGAAGTGGCAGCCGAGCATGCGCCACGGGCGGCCCGTCGCGTCGCATTCGAGCCGCGCGTGGGAAAAAATCCAGCGCCACGTGCCGTCGCGATGGCGCAGGCGGAACTCGGTTTCATACTCGGGGCGCGGGTTCGTCAGATAGTCTCCCAGCACCGGAGACCGCGCCAGGTCATCGGGGTGGATGCGGGTCAACCAGTCGCTGAACTGATCCGGGAGCTCCTGGGGCTCGTAACCGATCTGGCGTTTCCACTCGTCGGAAAACCAGACCTGCCCGGTCTGCAGATCCCATTTCCACAGACCGACCCGGGAGGAAGCGATCGCCAGATCCAGCCGCTCGCGGCTTTCCCGCAAGGCCTCGGCCGCCCGGCGCCCCTCCTCCGCTTCGAGCGCCAGCGCCGCGGTGCCGGCCACGGAATTGGCGAAGTCCTGCTCTTCCTGGCTCCACGCACGGATCCCGCGGGTGTGGCTGTGTTCCAGAAAGCCGACGATCTCCCCGCGCAGCCGAATCGGCACGACGAGCAAGGACCGCACGCCGCCTCGGACGAGGTGCTTTTCCGCCAGCACGCGCGTGCGTTCGTCCTCCAAGACATCCGTCGCCGCGATCACCGGACGCTTGGCGAGCTCTTCAAAAAAACGCGGGAATTCCTGCGCGCTCAGCGTCGCCTCGGGGCCATTCGTGAGCCCGCTGAGCCGGTAAAAACGGCGGCACCGCAATTCCACGCGGGCGTCATCGAAGAGCCAGACCGCCGCGCGTTCGACGCCGAGCGTGTGCGCGCTGACCTCCGCGATTTGCCGCAACGCCGCGTCGAGATCCGGCTGCGGGGTCGTGGCCAGCTTGAGCAGCGCCGCTTCGAAACGCAGCAACTGATCGCTCCGCCGGCGCGCCGCCTCCTCCGCGCGGAGCCGCTCCGCGTCCTCGGCGCGCACCCGCTCGATCACCGCGTTGAGCTCCGCCGTCCGCTCGCGCACGCGCGACTCGAGTTCCGCATGCGCGCGGGTCAGCGCTTCCTCGGCGCGCTGCCGCTCCACGCGGGTGCGCCGGAGCTCGAGCTGCGCCACCACATGACGGCCGAGAATGCGGAGCACGCGCTCATGCTCGGGATTGAGCGCGCGCGGGGTGCGGTCGATGATGCAGAGCGAACCGAGCGCCTGCCCGGCCGCGGTGACCAGCGGCGCACCGGCGTAGAAGCGGATCTGCGGGTCGCCGGTGACCAGGGGATTCCGCGCGAAGCGCTCATCCGCCAGGGCATCGGGCACCACGAACACATCGGGATAGCAGATGGCATGGGCGCAAAAGGCCACATCCCGCGGCGTTTGCTGAAAATCGATCCCGACCTTCGCCTTAAACCATTGCCGCGTTTCATCGACGATCGTGATCAGCGCGATCGGCACCTGGCAGAGGTCGGCGGCGAGGGCGACCAAATCATCGAGCGACTCCTCCGGCGGCGTATCCAGGACCTCGTACGTCTTCAAGGCGGCGAGTCGGCCGGGTTCGTCTGAGGGGAGGGGATAAGCCATCCGGGAAGGAGAAGGCTGCCCCTTCACCTTGCGCGCGTGGCCGCACCTACGGCAAGTGCCCTTTTGCCTGAAGCCCTGCGCGCTCGCGCGAGCGGGAAGTGGCGCAGGCGTCTCGCCTGTGGGAAGTGGGGCTGGCGTCCCGCCTGCCAAGTCACCAGCGGTTGTCTGGCGGGACGATCTTCCGCTCAGCCCCCCACCCGCTCGAGCGCATCGCAGCTCACGCACACCTGCGCACCGAAAAGCCGGGGCTCAATCGCGCAAGCGACCGGTTCGGTTCGAGGCCGATCCTCCGCACGGACCAGTTCGAGCGAGTGCCGGTGAAACCAGACCGTGCGGGTTTCCTCCCGCGTCGCCGGCACGACGCCGGGGACAAAAAATTCGCCGGTCAGGATCACGCCGTAGCCATCGTCCAGGGCAGAGTCGATCGCTCCGATGCTGCCAATAGGCACGCTCGAGTGATCTGATTTCACAATTCCAACCAGGTCTCCCTTTTTCATCGGGCGCCCCTTTAGCGCGGACCGGGCACGGCGTCAAATGGGCCGCCGTATTGCGGGGTGACTTCGCGCTCGAATCGGCGATAGCCTTTCGCGCAGGAGTCCGATGCCCGCCCGTCCCGTCCCAGAGAAGTTTCTAGTCGCGTTCTCTCTCGCTGGTGAACAGCGCGAGTTGGTGCGCTCGATCGCGGAGGCCGTCGAGCAGTTGCTCGGACGCGGATCGGTTTTCTTCGATGAATGGTTCGAGCATTACATCGCGGGAGCCGATGCGGATACCCGGCTTCAGGAAATCTACGGCCAGCAAGCCGAGCTCGTGGTCGTTTCCGTCTCGGCCAGTTACGGCGGCAAACCGTGGACCCTGGCCGAGCACGAAGCCATTCGCGCCCGGCACCTGCAATTGCGGGGCTCGGAAGACCGGAAGGACGCGTTCCGCATCCTCCCGCTGCGGACCGGCGCGGGCGACGTCAAGGGGATCCTCTTCAACACCATCTGCCCGGACGTGCGGCAGAAGCCGGTGGCGCAGACCGCTGAGCTGATCGTCAACCGCCTCCGGCTCATCGTGCCCGAGGCCAAACCGGCTCCCGAGACGCCTTCACGCTTCATCTATCTCGCGGAATGCACCCCGGACCTGGAGGACCCGCGCGACCGGATGAAGGCCTTCCTCGAAGAGCTCGGGTGGACGGTCCGGCCCGCCGAAGAATACCCGGAGAACCAGTATCAATCCGCGCTCGAGCAGGACCTGAAGGGATCTCTCGCCTCCGTGCAACTGCTCGGACCTTACCCATGGAAGCGCGGCGGGTTCGACCGCATCCAGAATGACGCGGCCACGGCGCTCGGCATCCCGCGGTTTCGGCACCGCAGCGCGGAGATCGATCTCGCGAAAGTGGACGCGCAGCACCGCGAGTTTCTCACCGCGCCGGAGGTCATTGCGTCGGGCTTTGAAGACTTCAAGGCGCACCTCGAAAAGGAGCTGGCCGTGCTCGCGCAACGACGGGACACGGCTGCGCACCAAGACGACGACGACGGCCATCCACCGCTGGTCGCGGTCGCCATTCACTCCGCGAATCCGGAACCGTTGTGGGAGCAGGTCTTCCAGTGGATTTACGAGCAGGAAAAAATCGACCCCTATCAGTTGGGGCCCGGCGAAACCTTCGAAAGCAAGCATCGCGCGGAGCCGTGCCATGGATTCCTGGTGGTGTGCGACGTGGCTTCATTGGAAGAGGGCCCGCACTCGCCGCGGCCGGACATGGAGCAGTGCCGCCTGATTCAGATGAAGGAAAAGAACGCGGCGCGCCGGCCGCCGGTCGGGCTCGTCTATTGGCCGCCGCCGGCGGTCGCCTGGTCCCGGCTGCTGCGCTGCACGCCGCTCAAGCTGCACCGCATCCTCGGTGATGCTCCCGCCAACCTGGGCCAGTTTTTCGATGAAGTCCGGAAAGTCGCGCAATGAGCGTCGCGAAGACCACGCTGACCATGCCCTATCCCGGCCTGCGCCCGTTCGAGGCGGAGGATCAGCCGCTCTTTTTCGGGCGCGAGGAGCAGGTCAGTGCCATGCTGCGGCAGTTGGAGGATCATCGGTTCGTGGCCGTGGTCGGATCGAGCGGGTCTGGCAAATCTTCGCTCGTCCGGGCGGGCCTGCTGCCCGCGGTGCATGAGGGATTCCTGCTCGGAACGTCGGACTGGCTGACGTTCATCATCAAGCCCGGCCATCAACCCTACCAGCGCCTCGTCCGCGCGCTCCATCGGGCGGCCCGCGGCACCGATGAAACCTCGGTCCTCCCGGCGGAGGACGAATCGCTCACTCCGGAAGAGACCGCGACCCTCGCGGTGCTGCGCCGCACGGACCGGGGGCTGCTCATTGCGCTCGATGAGCTCGCGATTTCACCCGAACGGAAAGTCATGGTCGTGGTGGATCAGTTCGAGGAACTCTTCGCCTTCCGCCGGGCCGGCGTGAATCGCGACACCGTCGCTTCGCGCGATGAGGCCGCCGCGTTCGTCGGAATGCTGCTCCGCTCCGCCGCCGATCCGGCAGGGCGCGTCTGGGCGGTCCTGACCATGCGCTCGGATTTCATCGGGGATTGCGAGGCGTTCCTCGGCTTGCCCGAGCAAATCAGCCGCAGCCAGTTCCTGGTGCCGCGGCTCGATCGCCGTCAAATGGAGGAGGCGATCACGCGGCCCGCCGCCGTGGAGGATGGGGCCTACCCGACCTTCGCCTTCGAGGACGGACTGGTGCATCGAATCATCAACGACGCCGGCGATCGCCCCGACCAGCTCCCGCTCATGCAGCACGCCCTGATGCGCACGTGGAAACGCGCCGTCGCGCGCGCGGGCGGCAACGGCCCGGTGCAGGTGAGCCCCGAAGACTATGAGACCGCGGGCGGGATCGAAAAAGCCCTCTCGCTCCATGCCGACGCCGCCTGGGATGAAATCAAAGACGATTCGAAAAAGGCCCACCTCGCGCGCCGGCTGTTTCTGCTGCTCTGCGACATCTCGCCCGACGGACAAATCACCCGGCGCCGACCCCAAGTGGCCGAGGTTCAGGCGGTCACCGGCGCGAGCGTGGCGGAGATCGAGCAGGTCGTCCGCGTCTTCCAGCAGGACGACCGAAACTTTCTCCTGTCGCCCGCGGCGCAGCGGCTCACCGCGGAGAGCTATCTCGACATCAGCCACGAAGCGCTCCTCCGCCAGTGGCGGCTCTTCGCCGGCGAATGGCAGGACCAGGAACGGCGGGACACCTCCGAGCTTCGCCGGCTCGCGGAGCTCGCGAACCTGCGCCGGCAAGGCCAGGGGGTCGGCCTGCTCCCCGCCCAGGATCTCGAACGGATCGGCCGCTGGCGGCAGCGCGTCTCGGCCGAATGGGCGTGCCGATACGTGACGAAGGAAGCGTGGGACGAAGCGCGCAGCTTCATCGGTGAGAGCCAGGCCCACGTCGCGAACGAAGAGGAGGAGCGACGGAGACAGGCTCGACAACGGCGCACCTTGGTGCGCGCGATGGCGATCATTCTGGTCGTCGCCACCGCCTTCTCGGTGTGGCAGATGGTCCGGGCTCTCCGGGCGAAACGGGAGGCGGAAAAGGCAACAATCGCGGCGCAGGAGGCGCTGACGCGGAGTTTTGTGCGGACGATCGGCGCCTCCACGTCGGTCATCCCTGCGCAACCGCCCGATGAACGCGCAGCCTCTTGGGAATTGGCGGAACTCGAACCGGCGAATGCGTCGGTGAGACAGAAGGTGATCGAGCATTGGGTGCAAAATCCGGACGCTCTTGACCGAGCTCTGAAATACCATTCCCAAGGGTTGCATGCCGCCATCGGGCTGAGCCTGGCGGTGCGAAATCGTGCCGCCCCACGGCTCAATGAGTTGGCGGACAGCCTGGTGAAGGCGCTGGAGAATTCAGAGGGGATCGAAGTGGACGACCTTTCGACCCTCGGCCGCAAACTGGCGGCGGTGGCGGCCTGGATGGAAACCAGGGAAGCCGCGGTGGTCGCCGCTCGCGGTGCGCAGGTGCTGGTCACGGTGCTGGAGGATCCGAATCGAACCGACCCAACCAGCTTCTCGAACCTTGTCCGCACGCTGCCGACGGTGGCAGCGCATGTGGAAGCCCGGGACGCAGCGCCCCTTGCCGAACGAATGGCCAGGGCGCTGGAGGATCCGCAATTCAAACTCGACCACCGGGCGAGACTGGGCAGCGCTCTCGAGATTTTGGCAGCCCGGATGGACGCCAGGGAGGCTGCGGTGGTCGCCGGTCGCGGAGCGCGAGCGCTGAGCAAGGCCCTGGAGGATACGCAGACTAAGGTCGTGGCCGTTTCCGGAAATCTGAGGATAGAGCGAGCGCTGAGCAAGGCCATGCAAGATGCGCTGGAACCCGACCCTGAACTCCTCTCGAATATTGGCGACACGGTGGCAGCGCTGGCGTTCCGGATGGAGGCCGGGGAGGCCGGGGTGGTCGCTGCTCGCGGAGCGCAAGCTTTGATCAAGACGTTGGAGGATCCGAAGAAAGCCAACACCCTCCCCCTTTCGGAGCTTGGCCGCACGGTGGCGACGCTGGTGGCTCGAATGGAAGCCCGGGAGGCTGCAACCCTTGCCGAACGGCTGGCCAAGGCGCTGGAAGATGCGCAGGAAACCAACCACCTGGCGAGACTTGGCAGCGCTCTCGAGGGGCTGGCGGCCCGGATGGAAGCCCGGGAGGCCGCGGTGGTGGCCGCTCGCGGAGCGCAAGCGCTGCTCAAGGCCCTCGAGGATCCGAAGGAAACCGACATCCCCCGCCTCTCGAGCCTTGGCCAGCCGTTTGCGGCGCTGGCGGCCCGGATGGAAGCCAGGGAGGGCGCGGTGATGGCCGCTCGCGGAGCGCAAACTCTGCTCAAGGCCCTGGAGGATACGAAGGAAACCAACGCCTACCTCCTCTCGAGCCTTGGCCAGGCGGTGGCAGCGCTGGCGGCCCGAATGGAAGAGGCCGCGGCGGTCGCCGGTCGCGGAACGCAAGCTCTGATCAAGACGCTGGAGAATGCGCAGGGAACCGACGCCGAGGGCGTGTCGAAGCTGGTCGGCGCGCTGGAGGCGCTGGTGGCCAGGATGGAGACCAGGGAGGTTGCGCCTCTTGCCGAACGGATGGCCAAGGCGCTGGAGGATGCGCCGGAGACCGACGTCGATGGCCGGACGCGCCTTGGCCGTACGCTGGCGGCGCTGGCGGCTGGGATGGAAGCCAGGGAAGCCGCGGCAGTCGCCGTTCGCGGAGCACATGTTCTGATCAAGTCGCTCGAGGATCCGCTTGAAACCAGCGGCGCCGACCTGTCGAGGCTGAGCCGCACGCTGGCGGCGCTGGCGGCCCGGATGCCAGCCACCGAGGCGGCAAAATTCACCACTCGCGGAGCGCAGGCGCTGGCCAGGGCGCTGGGGAATCCACAGGAAACCGACGCCGACCACCTCTCGACCCTGGGCTGGGCGCTCGGAGAGCTTTCGCACTTCATTCCTGACGCTCGAGCGACGCAGCTCGCCGCTCTCTCCCACCTGCTGCTGGTTGAGTTTCCCAAGCCCGGCGCGGAACCGGAGGAGCGAAAGAAGCTCGCCGCTTTGGACAGCCTGCTCGGTGCACAAGACCTGGCGGAAGTGTTAAAGTGGCCCTTCTGCGTGGGCGAGGCCCAACAGATCGCGCTCGCCGAGCTGGAAAAGAAAACGGGGGGCAAGTTCGGCGGCGATCTCTGGAAGTTCGTCGAGCTGGCGCCGTCCCTGGGCATCAAAGACCTCGACGCTCCCGCGAAACGCCCGCGCATCGAAGACGCGCTGCAAGAATTGGAAGCCTTGCGCGCCGGTGCGAAGACCAACTGAGGGCATTGGAAGCCGGCCTTGAGCAGCGTGGCAGCCAGGCCTTCCGCGCATCCACCGCGAGCGTCCGGGCCTACGGAAGATCGATCCGCAAGAGCGCTTGCGACTTGCGGGCGAAGGTGGCGAGGACGGCGACTGAGCCGGTCTCGTTGTAACTCCGGGCGGCACCGAAGGAACCCTCCAGCGCGTTGAGCAACTGCATCTCCTCGAGGATCTGCGTTTGCCCGTCCACCTCGACCGGGTCCCCGGTGCGCAAGAGGAGCCGCGGCGCGCCGGTCGAATCCACCGCCCACACGCCGAGCTTGCTCTTGGAGTTGACAGCCGGGCCGTCGAGCTCGGCGAGGAAGATCGGGCCGGCGTGCGGTCCGCCGGGGAGGGCGTAGGAGATGAATTTGCTCCACACGGCGCCCGCGAGCGGCAAGCCATCCCGTCCGGGTGGAATATTGCCCAGTCGGGCCAGCAACTCGGGGGCCGCGGGCGTGCCCCACCATAGCCCGGTCTTGTTCGCGGCGTTCACGTCCTCGCCCTCCAGGGTGGCGAGGAAGGCGACATCGCCCGCGTCGTTCACCACGGGATCGAAGAATTCGTGATAGGTGGGGCCGGTCGGTGCCGGAGCCATCGGCGCCTGGTCGCCTTCGCGGGTGAAGATCCCGAAGGCGAGGCCATCGGTGCTGAACGCGAGCGCCGCGTTCGTGCCGGACTCCACTCCCGCGGCCGGGGCCAGTTCGCCGAGCACCGCATAGTTCGCCCCTGTGCTTCCCACGGCGGGGAGGCCAAAGCCGCTCCAGGGAGTCCCGGTGCCGAGCAGCGAAGTCGCCGTGCCGTCGGGTGCGATCCTGAGCAGATCGACGCTTCCGTCCGCGAGGGTGACTTTCGCCACGAGGGCGCTATTGGCGTGCCAGCGCCCGTGGGCCGGCGAACCAAGGGCCGGCTGGAGCACGCTCAGCTTTTCGATCGTTGTTTTGGAAAATGGCGCGCCACTGCGGAGCAGCACGTTGGCCGAATTCGGCCCCGTGACACGCAGCAGCACGACGTCGTCCTGCCGGGCGGCGACGATCCCTTTCTCCGTCTTCAACTTCACCAGCGCCACCAATCCTCCATCGCGAAGCGAGAGGCTGGTGACCGATTTCAGGCGTGCCCCCGGATCCAGCCCGGGCACGTCCTCTCCCTCGCGCAGGACCAATTCGAGGGTGTTGCCAAAGGCCGTCGTCCAGACGCCCGCGTCTCCGCTGCGCTTGACCCCGCCCCCGCGGGTCTTGCCGGCAAAGGCGATCGCTCCCCCCTGCGCAATCACCGGGTCCACGAAGCTCTCGAAGGTGACCCCGGGGCCAAAGCCCGGCGCGTCCATGCCCTGAAACGCGGGCAGGCTTCCCACGCCGGCGGCGTCTTCGAGATAGATGCCGGCCAGCTTGGTGCGACCGGCGGTCATCGTGACCCTGGCCGCCAGATCGCGGAAGTCGCTCACCGCCGGCACCCCAAAGGTGCTCAGGGTCGTGCCCGCGGGCGGCCCACCTCTGAGGCCGGCCCCCGGCGCAGCCATCCCGCTGTGGGCGCTCGCGGTGACGGTCGCCGGCGGCACCGGCCGCTGAAAAGCGATCTTGAGCTGAAGCTCGCCGCTGGCCGGATTGCCCGCGGTGTCGATTGCCGAAATGGTCACCGGGTGCGATCCCAAGCCCAGGCTCGTGCCCGCCGTGGGGGATTGATGGAAGGTGGCCACGCCGTGCGCGTCCGTGGCCATCGACGAGAAATTCGGCACGGTGGCGAAACCGAGCTGATCCGCGATCACCGACCGGTCAACGAGCGCCAGCGCGGGCGGCGTGGTGTCGATGGTGACCGCACTCGCCGCCGCGCCGGCCGCCACGTTGCCCAGCGCATCCTGATAGGAAAGCGTCACGGTGTAGGTGTCGTCCGGAATGGGAACGCCGCTCGCGATGGCCGCGGTCCCGGCGAACGCGGCGGGATTGAAGCTGAAGCCATGGTCGCCGAGGGTCTCCTCGGTCGAGGCAAGGATCAGCTCTTTGCTCCCGAGCGCCGACGAGAAGATCAGCTTCACCGAAGCCGCTTTGGCCGCTTCCGGCAGGTGGAACGCGACGGCCACCGGACTTTTGGTCAGCAGACCGTTCGCGGGCGCGCTCAGCAATGGCGTGATCGTCGCGGAATCGATGGTCACCGTGCTGCCGTTGGTCGTGTTGGAGATGGTGACGCCCGCGTTGCCGGCGAGATCGCTGAAGGCCACGGAAAAGGCGGCCGGTCCCTGGACGGCGCCGGCGCTGACCGCCGTCGTGGCCGTCCAGGCGTTGCCGCTGACGAGATTCACCGTGGCCGTCTGGCCGGCGATCGTGACGACGGGCGGCTGGAGCGCCTCGCTGGCGCTGAAGCTCAGGGTGATTGTTTCCCCGAGCCGGGCGAAGGCCGGGTTCGAATGGTTGGAAGCAATCGTCACGGGCAGCAGCGTGGGAGGGGTGCGGTCCAGGGTCACGGTGCTGAGGTTGGTCGTGGCCGTCACGCCGGCCCCCGCGTTTCCGGTGAGGTCATTGAAGCCGATCGAGAAGGGCACGATTCCCTCCGCATCGGTCGATTGCATCAGCACGGTCGCGCTCCAGTTCGTTCCACTGCCGGTGACGAGGGCCGCGCGATTGGCGATGGTCACGGCGGGCGTGTCGATCGGCTCGTTCGAGGTGAGCGACACCGTCACGAGGTTTTCCACTTTCGCTCGCGAGGGCAGGGCATTGTTCGACGCGACCGTCACCGCCGTGAGCAATGGCGCCACCGTGTCGAAGACGACGGAAGCGGTGTTGGAGGCGACGTTGCCGTTGCCGGCCAAATCCTGGGCCGCGCCGCTGCCGAGCCGGCAGGTGACCGCGCCCTGCGCCGATGGAGTGACCGGAAGCGAATAGATGGAGCCGACGTTGGTGAGGGTTCCTTTCGTGCCGTTGGTGACCGTGATCCCGGCCGCGGTGAGGCTGACCGGTTCGGAAAAGGTCAGCGTGAAGACAATGGGCGAGCTGTTCGTCGAGGCGCTGGCCGGCGTGATGGCCACGGTTGGAGCCTGCGTATCGATGACCAGGATCGTATTGGCGCCCAACGAACCCGGCGCGCCCGGTGCGGGCAGCGTCAAAAGGGAGTTCGCCCCCGAGTTCACGATGGCGCCGCCATTCAAGGTCAGCGCGCTGCTCGAAATGTAATCGAGCAGACTGCTGGCGTCGCCGGGGCTCACGACATGGTTGAAGGTCAGGGTGCTGGTGCCGCTGCCGCTGGCATAATTGGCAAAGGCCGCTGCGCCGGAGTTCAGTTGCAGCCGGGGCGTCCCGGTGACGGTGACCGCCGAGGAAAAAGTCACGGTGATGGGGATGGTCGTGCCCGCCGGGTAGGCGCCGTTGGCGGCCGTCGAACTGACGCCGGTGACGTTGGCCGGAGCCGGCGCTGTGGTGGTGATGGCGACCTCCCAGCCTTGGGCGATGGAGCCGAGGTCCTGCGCGAAAACATCGCGCACGTAGAGTGACCAGGTGCCGTTCGGGTCCTGGTTGTTGAAGACCGAGAGCGCGGCGCCATACGGGATGGCGGGAGCGGGATTTTGAAAGCTGGTGGCGGTGCCGTTGGTCGTCGGCCGGAAGGTGCCGGTGGTGAGCGCGCTGGTCGTGGGCAGCGCCGCGGCCGCCGCATCGTCGAGGGTCAGGTTGATGTTGCTGACGCCGAAGCCGCCGCCCACCTGGCGCAGGAGGAGCATCTTCTGCCCCGTGGGACCAACGAGGAGCATTTCGGTGTCGCCCGGAAAGGTGTGAGTGAGGCCCACCAGCCGGGCGGTCACCTTCGAGACAAAAGCCCCGCCGGTGAGGCTGATGCCCGAGACGGCGATGGTGGATGGGTAGGGCGTCCCGGTGGTGTTGTCGTTGATGGTGATGCTCGCGGTGTTGGCGAAGGTGACTCGGCCGATGACGAAGGTGAAGGCGACCGTCCCGTAATTGACCGCCCCATCCTGGAGCTGGAAAGTGGCGGTCAGCGTGCTGCCCCGGGCGCCGGTGCCGGTGAAGGTGAAGGCGCGGGCCACACTCGCGCCCGCCGCGATGGCGCCATAGTTCTGCGGCCCGCTGGGGGAGGCGACGCCGCCACTCGCCTGGAGCGTGGCGACGAGATTGCTCAAGGGTTCATCGCCCGCATTCCGGAGCGCAAAGTTGACCGTGACCACTTCGCCGGGGTCGATCGCGCCATTGGCGGGTGCGCTGCTTTCCGCCGTGATCGTGGCGCCATTGGCGGCCGGGGTGGGCGCGTTCGCCAGAACGAAGCTGAAGGCGACGGTCCCGAGATTGGTGGCGCCATCGTTGAGATCGAAGGTCGCGGTGAGCGGATTGCCCGGCGCGCCGCTGGCCGTGAAAGTAAACGCCCTGGCCGCGGGCGTGCCGACCGCCACGGCTCCAAAATTCTGCGGACCGCTCGCTGAATTGACGCCGCCGGAATTTCGCAGGGTGGCGACGAGGCTGCTCGTCGCGGCGTCGCCGATGTTGATGAGCTGGAAGTTGACCGTAACCGTCTCACCGGTGTCGATGAGGTTGTTGGTGAACAGATTCTCCGCCGTGATCGCGCTCGTTCCAGCAATCAGCAGGGGCGGCCGCGGAAGGCTGAATCCGAAGGTGACGGTCCCGAGATTGGTCGCGCCATCGGCGAGGCTCAGCGTGGCCGTGAGCGGCCCGCCCGGCGTGCCGCTGGCGGTGAAGGTAAACGGTCTGGCCACCGAGGCGCCGGCCGCCAGCGTGCCGTAGGATTGCGGGCCCGATCCGCCGGTGACGCCGCCCGAATTCTGGAGGGTCGCCACGAGATTCCCGAGCGCCGTGTTGCCCGCGTTCTGCAGGTTAAAGCTGACCGTGACCGTTTCGTTGTTGTCGATCACGCCGTTGGCCGGCGCGAGGCTCTCGGCGGTCACGGTCGCTCCATTGGGCAGCACCGAGGCGGTCCCGGCCGGGAGCGCGTCGTACGCGACCAGCGCAAAGTCCTGATCGAGCAGGTCGCTGTCATTGGGCACGCCGTCGGAGTTGATATTGCTCGCCGTGACCGTGACCGTGACCGCGCCGCTGACGCCCGCGGGCAGGAAAACGCTCTCGACGTTGTTCTTCACATCGGCGGCGCCGCCGGTCGTCGAGCTGGCCCCGGTGAAGACGTTCCCGAGATAGGTGTTTCCTCCCGCCGTGACCGTTAGATCGAGGTCGTTCTTGTAGGCGTTGCCCGTGGTCGAGCCCGGCGCGTCGGTCCAGGCGACGGTGACCCGCAAGGGCTTCGCGGTGTTCACCACGTTCAGGTTGAAGACCCGGGCCTGGCCGGTGGCCGTGAATTTGTCGGCGGCGAGCTGGTCGCGCACCAGGCGGGCAACGCCATCGAAGGCCATCCCCAGATTCATTTCACCCATGCCCTGATTGTTCGAGGGCAGCGCGTCGTTGGCGCTGACTCCGGTCAGGTACCGGCTCGAGTTCATCAGGAACGCCTTGGTCATGGCCGCGCTCGGCGCGGCGAAGTTCCGGTTGAGAAAATACTGGCGCACCAGCGCGGCTCCGCCCGCCACGCAGGGGGTGGAATGGCTCGTCCCACTCGACGCGGTATAAAACTGCTGGGTGCTGCCATTCCCCGGAAAAAAATGGCTGCCGCCCGTGCCGCCCGAGACACCGCTGCCCGCGAAGAACGGATCGGCGGTGCCGTTCGGGCCGGGATTGGCCGTCTGCCAGACGCCGCCGCTGACGTGCGTGCCGGGAGCGACGAGATCGGGCTTTTTGCGGCCGTCGCTGCACGGCCCGCGGCTCGAGAAAGAGATGATGTCGTTGGCGCTGTCGGCGCCGGTGTCGCCGACGCCGCTGCCATCGGTTCCGCCGAAAGCCTGCACATTTTCCGCCGCGCCCACGCTGATCACATTCTTGGCGGTGCCCGGGCTGCCCACCGTCTGGGCGCCGGAGCCGGCATTGCCATTGGCGAAGACGATGACCATGCCCTGGTTTCCGGCCGTGGGGACCGCGGCGTCGGATGGCTGGGCATCGCGCACGAGCGCGTCGTAGCTTTGCGCGTCGGTGTTGTAGGCCCCGGCGGTGTTGGCGCCCCAGCTATTCGAGGAAATGCGGACGCCGTCCCGATAGGCGCGCGCTTGCAGGTCCTTGAAAGTGGGAGAGGTGAAACTGTTCGGATCGAAGATGACCGAGGAGCCGAGGCGGACAAAGGGCGCCACGCCCAGGCCAAAGCGGAAGCCGGAGGCATCCTGGTGGGGCGAGCCGGTCAGATTGTTATAACCCCCGATGATGTGGCCGTTGAGGGTGCCATGGCCATCGACCCCCGATAAGGATGTCCCGCTATGGGGAGTCCCTTCGAGCCGGTTATAGACCACGCGGCTGGTGCCGGGCCGGGCGCCGCTTTGATAGAGCCCAAAGTGGTTGGGAAAGGTCGTGCCATTGTCCAGCCCGCTATCGGTCACATCCACCGCGAACCCGCTGAGCGTGAACTGATTTTGGGTAAACCCCGCGCCGCTGAGCCAGGCGAGGTAACCCGCGTTGGAGGGGACGCTGCCGGTCAGGTTTCCCGCGATGATCTGGTCCTGGCGCTCGTCCAGCTTCTGCGGGACGAAATAGGGCTGGATGGAAATGACCTCGGGGCGCGCGGCGATGTCCGCCACCCGCTCGGCGGGCAGCGGCGCGATGACGTTGTAATAGTTCAGGCTCCGCTCCGAACGCAGCAGCTTGCCCAGCGCGAGCCCCTCGATGACCGCCACGGTGGCCGGATTCGCCTGCTCGTCCGCAACCATCTGCACGACAAAATAGGCCGTGCCGATCGCGCGCGCGTGACCCGCGGCATCCGTTGTCCGGGCCGCCGGATCGATCTTGTAGGCGTCCAGATAAGCGCCCTCCCAATCCTGGAACGCGGCCAGCGCTGAGCCGGCCGCCGGCGCGCGGGCCCGGCCGATGGCCGCCGCCTCGCCATAGATCAAGTAAGCGTTGTTCGGCAGGTAGGTGACGATCTCGACGCCGGTCTTGCGCAGCGCCTCGACCCATTCCGGTTTCACCGGGCCGGCAAAATGCACGAGGTGCAGACGCTTCCCCTCAAACGCCGCCAGGGGCGCGGCGGCCGTCCCGGCGGGCGCCGCCGCCGTATCGATCGGCCCGGCATTGAGCAGGATGGTATCGAAATCATCGCGCTGCTCGACGCCCGCGCCGCTCATGGGGGCGGCCAGCCCGGGAGCGGTGGCGGGGATCTCGAGGATTTGAAAGGAACCGTAGTCTGCCACCAGCCGTCCCCCTGCGGCAACGAGGCGGGCCGCCGCCGCGGGATCGGAAACTCGCAGCTTGTGCGTGCGGCGCGCGCCGAAAGCATGCGCGCACATTACGCCGATCATCAGCAGGAGCAGACCCAAGGTGCACAGCGACCGGCAGCATCGACCCATGCCCACAGATCCCGCCGCCCGGAGACGAATGCTTGATCTGGTTTTCATGGGGGGATTCCTCGGGATTTCCGCTGGTGGAGCCACTCATAACCGAGGCGGGCGGCATCGCAACCCTCGTGTCGAGCGAGTCCGCAATCGGGTGTGATTGAAAGCGGTGCCCTCGTGCTTGCCTCCTCGCCTGAAATGGTGCGGGCCAAAGGACCCGGACAAGCCAGCCCAAGGCCATTGAGGAACGAGCGCTGTCCCCTCGCTTGCCCATTCCGGGCGGCGGAAAAAGATTTTCGCTGCAAACTTTGCAATTGGCCGGACAGTTCGCGTCCAATGAAAAGCGTCCTGACCGTTCTCGGTGTCCTCCTGCTCCTCGTCTTCGTTCTGATCGTCGGCGGCTGTGGCAGCTACAACAAGCTGAACGGGCTCAAGCAGTCGGTGGATAAAAGCTGGGCGGACGTGCAGAACGTTTACCAGCGGCGCGCCGACCTGGTCCCGAATCTCGTCAAGACGGTCGAAGGGGCGGCGAACTTCGAGAAATCGACGCTGACCGAAGTCATCCAGGCGCGCCAGCAGGTGACGAAGATTCAGATCGACCCGAACAGCGCGCCGAACGATCCCGAGGTGCTCAAGCGCTTCCAGCAGACGCAGGACCAGCTTTCTTCGTCGCTCTCGCGGCTGCTCGTGGTCAGCGAGCAATATCCGGCCCTCACCGCCACGGCAGGGTTTCGCGATCTGCAGGCGCAGCTCGAAGGCACGGAGAACCGCATCACCGTGGAACGGGGGAAGTATAACGACGTGGTGCGGGCCTATGACACCGCGGTGACCTCGATGCCCGCGCGGCTTTATGCCGGCGCTTTTGGCTTCCAACCGAAGCCGTATTTCGCCGCCCGCGAGGGAAGCGACGTGCCCCCGACCGTGAACTTCAATTTTGGCAAACCCGCCGCGCCGCCGGCCGTGGAGCGCTGACCGCGTGCGCCGATTCCTCGTCATCGGCGGGTTCTGGCTCGCGTTCGTCTGCGCGAGCTTCGCGGAGAAGTTGCCGCCGAAGCCGGCCGGGTATTTCAACGATTTCGCGGGTGTCGTCCCGGCGCCCACCGCGTCCGTCCTCGACGAGAAGCTGCGGCAATTCGAGCGCGACACCTCGAACCAGATCGTGGTCGCCGTGTTTCCAAAAATGGAAACGGAGTCGTCGCTTCAGGACTTCACCTACCGCATCGCGGAATCGTGGGGCGTCGGGCAGAAGGATCGCCGGAACGGGGCGGTGCTCTTTGTCTTCATCGCTGAGCACAAGATGTTCATCCAGGTCGGCTATGGGCTGGAAGGCGTGCTCCCCGACGCCATTTGCAAACGCATCATCGCCGAGGAAATCGCGCCCGCGTTCAAGACCGGACGGTACGACGCGGGGCTGACGGCGGGCGTCGAGGCGATGATCAAGGCCACGCGGGGCGAGTATCGCGGAAGCGGGAAGACGGCCGGCGACCGGACCAGCTCGCGCCACGGGCCGAGCCTTCTTTTCATCGGCTTCATTGTCTTGATGATCATCCTGCAGATCCTCCAACGCCGTCGCCGGGGCACCGTCTATGGCCGTTCCGGACGCGGCTTCGCGACTGGAATGCTTTGGGGCGTGCTCGGCAGCATGGGCAATTCCGGCGGTGGCGGCTCCTGGCGCGGAGGCGGAGGAGGTGGAGGAGGATTCAGCGGAGGCGGCGGAAGCTTCGGAGGCGGAGGCGCCGGGGGCGACTGGTAGCCATGAAGGCCCGCGAATTTTTAGCGCAGCTCGACGAACCGAAAATTGTCGCGGAAATCGCCCAAGCAGAGCAGGGGACTTCCGGCGAGATCCGCGTGTTTGTTTCGCAGCGCGAAGTGGACGACGTGGTGGCGCGGGCGCAGCGGCGCTTCGAGAAACTCGGCATGACGCGGACCGCGCTGCGCAACGGCGTGCTGCTTTATTTCGCGCCGCGCTCGCGGAAATTCGCGATCGTCGGCGACCTCGGGATTCACGAGCAATGCGGGCCGGCCTTCTGGGAGGAAGTGAGCACGGAAGTGCGCGCGCATTTGCGGACCGAGCACTTCACGGAAGCCATCATCCATGGGGTCCGCAAAGTGGGCGAAGTCCTGGCGCGACATTTTCCCGCGCAGGCCGGCGACCGCGACGAACTGTCGAACGAAATCGCCCGCGATTAACCCCGGTCGTTCAAGGCGAGGCCGATGAGCTTGCACGAGGAAAACCCGGCCCAGAGGCCCACTGATTCCACCGAAGCAGCACCCCGCGCCGCGACCTCCGCGACGGTCGGCTGGCGGAAAATGTTCGCGGCGTTCCAGCATCGGAACTACCGCCTCTTTTTCATCGGACAACTGATCTCGCTGATCGGCAATTGGATGAACAGCACGGCGGAAGGCTGGCTGGTGTATCAACTGACCGGCTCGACGGCGCTGCTCGGGATCGTGGCCGCGGCTTCTTCCGGCCCGATGCTCTTTCTTTCCACCTGGGGAGGATGGATCGCGGACCGCCATCCCAAGCGCACCGTGCTCGTCATCGCGCAGGTCGTCTCGATGGTGCTCTCCCTGATCCTCGCCTTCGTCGTCTGGAGCGGTCACGTCCAGCCGTGGCAGATCGTCGCGCTGGCCGCCCTCGGCGGCGTGGTCATGGCCTTCGATATGCCCGCGCGACAGTCCTTCGTCATCGAAATCACCAGCCGCGAGGATCTCAAGAACGCGATCGCGCTCAACAGCTCGATGATCAATGGCGCGCGCATTATCGGACCGTCGCTCGCCGGCCTGTTCATGGCCCGGTTCGGCATCGCGTCGTGCTTTCTTTTCGATGGGCTCAGCTTCATCGCCGTGATCGTGGGGCTGCTCGCGATGCGCCTGCCCAGGCACGTTCGCAAGACGCACCCCGGTTCCGGGCTGGATCACGCGCTCGGGGGCTTCCGCTATGTCTGGAGCCATCCACGGGTGCTCACCATCCTCTCGCTCTTCGGCGTGGTGGGCATCTTCGGCTGGTCCTATTCCGTGCTCATGCCGGCCTTCGCCCGCGACGTGCTCGGGCTGGGCGAAACGGCTTACGGTGCGCTGCTCGCGGCCAGCGGTGCGGGAGCGCTTTGCGGTGCTCTGAGCGTCACGCTGGCATCCGATCGCTTCACCCCGCGCAAACTCGCTCTGGGCGGCGTCTGGATTTTTTCGCTCATGCTCACCCTCTTCGCCGTGAACCGGAATTTCTACATGGCTCTGCCCCTCCTCGCCGGGGCCGGCTTCGGCATGATGCTTTTCCTCTCCACCTCCAACTCCGCGCTCCAAACCAGCGTGCCGGATGAAATGCGTGGGCGGGTGATGGGCGTGTGGGCGCTCATTTTCGGCGGGATGATGCCGTTCGGCAGCCTCGAAGCCGGCGTGCTCGCCCGCGTTGTCGGCGTCCCGGCGACCATGGTCATCGGCGCCGCCGTCTGTGCCCTCGCCGCGGCGGTGACCCTATCCGTCATCCACCGGCGCGAACGGTCCGCGGCGATGGCTCCGCCCCCAGCGTGATTTCGCCGGAAGCTTTTCGTCCTCGTCCTCGTCGTCGCTCTCGATGGTTCGAGGACGAGAACGAGAGCGCAGGACGAGAACGAGGACGATGGGCGTGCCGCGCGCCGGGTTACCTGTTCGCTGGCACCACGGCTCGAGAGGTTGCTTTGACCTTGCCTTTGGCCTTGGCGAGCAGCGTGTTCCATTCGTCGGCGGGCTTGAGGCCGCTGCTGCTCGCGAGGGCTTTGCCCCTGGAGTCGGTGACGACCACAAAGGGAAGCATCTCCCCGAATTTCTCATCGCCGTATCGGCGCATGAATTCGACCTCGGTTTTCGAATCGTCGATGTTCAGGTCCGCCATCACGTAGTCGGCGGTGGTCACGGAGATCCGGCCGTCGCGGATCAGGCCTTTGGTCGCGTTGCAATCGCCACAGGTGGGCCGTCCGAGGAGGATGAAGGCGAGCTTGGTTTGCTGCGCCGCCGCGCTGAGCGTCTTCCGCAGGTCGTGGGCGGGTTCCGGGGGTTGAGCGCAGATCATGCCGGTCCAGGCGGCCATGAGGGACAGGAGAACGAGCATGGTTTTCATCGTTGACCAATCTAACGACAGGCTGGGTCGCGTCGAGTCCGAGCGGGGCGCCGCTTATTTCCTCGTGCGGGCCAGCCCGTTGGACAATCGGCTCGCCAAGGGCCGGGCGCGTTTCCAGAATCTCGCCGTCATGAAATCCGCCCCCCTCTTCCTCGTTCTCGCTCTTGCCTTCCTGACGCCGTTGCGCGCGCAGGATCCTTCCAAGCCGCCGCAAGCTCCGAAGGCCACCGAGGCCTTCGAGGCGCGCACCTTCACCGACGCGGCGGGCGCGACGCTCGGTTACCGGCTGCTCAAGCCGCGAGACTACGACGCGAAGCAGAAGTATCCGCTCATCCTGTTTCTCCACGGCGCGGGCGAGCGCGGCGTCGATAACGCGGCGCAGCTCAAGCACGGTGCGCCGCTCTTCGTGAAGCCCGAGGTGCGCGACAAATACCCGTGCTTCGTCGTCGCGCCGCAATGTCCTCCCGAGCAGAAGTGGGCGGACGTCGATTGGGGGAGCGACACGCCGAAGCAGCCCGAAAAAGTGAGCGCGCCGATGGCGCTGGCGCTGGGCGCGCTGGAGGCGGTGCAAAAGGAATTCAGCATCGATCCCGACCGCCTCTACGTGACGGGACTGTCGATGGGCGGGTACGGCACCTGGGATCTGGTGACGCGGTTGCCGGAACGCTGGGCGGCGGCGGCGCCGGTCTGCGGCGGTGGCGACAAGGCCTTCGCGGCGCGGGCGAAAGCGATCCCGCTGTGGGCGTTTCACGGCCTGGAGGACAAGACGGTGAAGCCGGCGCGGACGCGGGAGATGATTGAAGCGATCGTCGCGGCGGGCGGCGCTCCGCTGCTCAGCGAGTATCCCTACACCGGGCACGACTCCTGGACGACGGCCTACGGAGAGCCGGAATTGCTGCCCTGGCTCTTCGCGCAGAAGCGCGGGCAGGCGCCGGTGCCCTTCGCGAAGACCGCGCAGCCTTTCGCGCAGCCGCCTTCGAATCAGTTTCCCGGCGCGGGGCCGGTCCAGCCCGGGCTGTGGTTTCGCAGCTTGTGGAAAGGGCGCCGCGAGCAGTGGTCGAAGGACGTGGAGAAAGACGAGGGGGCGGTGGTTTTCTTCGGCGATTCGATCACGCAAGGCTGGCAATCGCTGGAGAAGGATTTCCCGAATGTCAAAGTGGCGAACCGTGGGATCAGCGGCGACACTACGCGCGGTCTGCGCGGGCGTCTCGCGGAGGACGTGCTGGCGGTGCATCCGAAGGCGGTGGCCTTGCTCATCGGCACCAACGATCTCGACCAGGGCGCCGAGCCGGAAGTCGTCGTGGAGAATCTGCGCGCGGTCATCGACGAGCTCCACCGGGCGAATCCGCGCCTGCCCGTAGTGATCAGCAAGGTGATGCCCCGCGGCGCCAAACCGGGCAAGTTTCCCGAGAAAATCCAGGCCCTCAACGCCCTCTATGAGGCCGCCTTCAAAAGCGATCCGCAGGTGAGTTTCTGCGACACCTGGTCGCTCTTTAACGACGGCACCGGGCAGTGCAAGAAGGAGGAGTTCCCCGACATGCTGCACCCCAATGCGGCGGGGTATGCAAAGTGGGTGGATGCGCTGCGGCCGATCTTTGAAAAGCTGAAGCTGTAGCGTGGCGTGGTTGCGCCTGAAGTCTTGGTCCGACTCGTCCGACGTGTCGGGATGCCCACAAATCGCATTCGACGATCCCGCCGGGGAGGGTAGCTTCCCCTTAGAATGAAACGCGTTTTCGGCATCGAAACCGAGTATGGGATCACCGTCGATGGGCTCGAGGGGCTCGACGTGGTGCGGGAATCGATCGAGATCGTGCGTAGCTACACGGCGCACGGCGCTTCCATGAAGTGGGATTACAACCTCGAGGATCCGCACCAGGATGCGCGCGGGTTCCGCGCCCCCGAGCTGCTTCAGGACACCGACGAAGCCGCCTACTACGAGATCGACAAGAACCGGCCGCTCAGCTTCGAGGAGATCAAGAGCGATCTCGTGTTGAGCAACGGCGCGCGCTTTTACAACGATCACGCCCACCCGGAATATTCGACGCCCGAATGCTCGACCATTCGCGAGATTGTAATGCAGGACAACGCCGGCGAGCGCATTCTCGCCGAGTGTGCGCGGCGGCGGAATCAAGTCCTGGACGAGGGTTGCGAGGCGCGGCTCTACAAGAACAACACGGACTTTGTGGGCCATAGCTATGGCTGCCACGACAATTACCTGATGAAACGCGAGGTGCCCTGGGACCGGATCGTGCGCGACGTGGTGCCGTTTCTGGTCACCCGCCAGATCTTTGCCGGAGCCGGCAAGATGGGGGTCGAAGGCGAGGATGCGGCGGGCACGCCCGGCGTGTTTCAGATCGCGCAGCGCTCCGATTTTTTCAGCGTGCTCTGCTCGATCGATACGATGAATCGCCGGCCCCTGGTCAATACCCGCGATGAGCCGCACGCCGATGCGCAGTCCTACCGCCGGTTTCACGTGATCATCGGCGACGCCAATATGAGCCAGTTCGCGACCGCGCTGAAAATCGGCACCACCGGCCTGGTGCTGGAACTCATTGAGAGGGGCCACGCGCCGCAGCTCGAACTGGCCAATCCGATCGAGGCGACCAAATCGATCAGCCGCGACCCCAGTTATTCGTGGATCGTGGAATTGCGCGACGGCCGGAAAATTTCTGCGATCGAGATCCAGCGGCTCTACCTCGCGGCGGCGACGGAGCACTGCCACAAGGATGGCGACACCGCGTGGGTGCTGCACGAGTGGGAGCAGGTGCTCGACGATCTCGCGCTCGATTACTGGAAGTGCCGCGATCGGCTCGATTGGGTGGCGAAGAAGTTTCTGCTCACGACATTCCAGGAGAGCGAGCAGGTGGAGTGGAGCGATCCGTGGCTGCAATCGATCGATCTCGAGTACCACAACGTCTCCCTGGATCAGGGGCTTTTCTACGAGCTGATGCGCGAAGGGCAGATGCGGCGGATCGTGAGCGAAGAGGAAATCAAGCAAGCGATCTTTCAGCCGCCCGATACGACGCGGGCCTTCTTCCGCGGGCGGGCGGTGGCCAAGTTCAACCGCGAGATCGAATCGATCCAATGGGATGAGATGACCTTCCGCAGCAATGGCGCCGCGCGCACGGTGACGCTCGCGCACCCTTCCCACGACGCCTGGCTCGATCGGGTGAATGCAGCCATCCGCGAAGCGCGAACCTTTCAGGAACTGGACGCGGCGCTCCGGTAGGAGGTGAGGCCTGGCTCGCGGGGCAAAGCGCGGTTTGCCCCCTCGCGGCATTCGCCTGAGCCGACGGCAAGTCGGCCTTGAAGTCTAGGCCGCGTTGGCGGAGACGGATTCGTCCGGCATCTCGAAAGCCTGCCGCAAGATCGCAGTGAGCTGATGAAACAGGTAGGGTTTCGGGAGGTAGTTCACGCCCTCCTCGAGCTCCGCGTCGCTGCCGAAAAGCTCGGCGCTGTAGCCGCTGCTGTAGATCACTTTGAGCTCCGGTTTGAGGGCCAGGAGCTGCCGCGAAAGCTCGAGCCCATTGGCGCTGCCGGGCATGACCATGTCCGTGAGCAGCAGCTCGATTTCCCCGGCATGCTGCTGCCACACGAGGTGCGCGGCATCGGCGCTCTCCGCTTCGAGGACGCGGTAATCGTGCAACTCGAGGATTTCTTTGACGAGGCTGCGGACGGAGGCATCGTCCTCGACGATCAGGAGCGTGCGGGTCGGCCCGGCTCGATCCGGCAGGAAGCGGGGCAAATCGGCCGCCTCCACCACGCGTTCCGTGACGGGGAGGAAGACGGAAAAAGTCGATCCCTGGCCCGGAGCGGTGATGACATCGACCCAGCCGTCATGCTGTTTGGTAATGCCGTACACCGTGGCCAGTCCCAGGCCGGTGCCCTTGTTGACTTCCTTGGTGGTGAAGAACGGATCAAAGATGCGCGCGCGCGTCGCTTCGTCGATGCCCATGCCGGTATCCGTGACGCTCAGGCAGATGTAATCGCCGGGCACCGCCTCCGCATTGCGCACGGTGGCGTCGAGTCTCACCTGCACCGCCTTCGTGACGATGGTGATGCTCCCGCCGGCGGGCATGGCGTCGCGGGCATTGAGGGCCAGATTCATGATCACCTGCTCGACGCTGGCCTGGTCGGCCCAAATCGGAGGAAGGTCCTGGACGCCTTCACAGCGCAGCTCGATTCGCTCACCGATGACCCGCCGGAGCATCTCGATCAGATCGTTGAGGACCTCGTTCAAACGGAGCACGCGCGGGCGCAAGATCTGGCGGCGGCTGAAAGCGAGCAGTTGCCGCGTCAGATCGGCCGCGCGTTCGGAGGCGAGGGCGATCTGGCGCACCGATTCGGTGGCGTCTTCATCGAGGCGGCCGGTGGCGAGCTGGAGACTCGAGTGCCCCTGGATGACCGTGAGCAGGTTGTTGAAATCATGCGCAATGCCCGCGGCGAGCTGGCCAACGGCCTCCATTTTCTGGGCCTGGCGGAGCTGGCTCTCGAGGCGCAACCGATTCGAGATGTCTTCCAGCATCATCAGCAAGTGCGGCTCGCCAGCGAGGGTGATGCGTTCGATCGAGACCAGGGTGTGGCGCAAATCCCCGCTGCGGGTGCTGATCTCGCACTCGAGATTTCGGACTGGATCGCCCTCGCGCAGCCGGCTCCGGATGCGCGTGTCGTAGTCAATGCAGAGGCGCAGGTCCATCGGGGAGCGGCCGATCAGCTCTTCGCGAGTGAAGCCGGTCATGCTCAGGAACGCATCGTTGACATCGACGAAGCGGCCCGCGCCGCTGCCTTGGATGGCAAAGGGAATGGGGCTGGCGCGGAAGGCTTTGGCGAAACGTTCTTCGCTGCGTCGCAACTCGGCGTTTGCGGCCTGCAACTCATGGGTGCGGCTGGCGACCATGGTGTCCAGCTCGTCCAGTCGGAGCTGCGCCTGCTGGGTGAGGTGCCACTTCCGGGAGAGCGCGTGCGCGAGTTGATGGATCTCGACGTTGTCGAAAGGCTTTTTGAGGATGACGAGGTTGTCGTTGACGCCCAACTTGTCCCTCATTTTCTGGTACGAATAGGCGGAGTCGGCGGTGCAGGCGACGATTTGGAGCGAAGGATCAACCTGCCACAAATGCGCGATGGTTTCGATGCCGTCCCAACCCGGGGGCCGGCGCACGTTCACGAAAGCGAGGGCATAGGGGCGGCCGTCGGCGCGGCCCTGAGTGAGCAGGCGGAGCGCCTCCCGGCCTTGGTGGGCGGAATCCAGGTCGAAAGCCGGGGCGGGCTTCGGTTGGTCACGAGGAATGGCTTGCAACTCTTTGCCCGGGCGGCCCGGGTCGCCGAGCAGGATCTCGCGGAAATCCGCGTGATTGGCCGGATTGTCGTCCACGATCAGGATGCGGGTGTGCGTCGTCATCGCGTCGCCAGCAACGACCTGGATGGCAGTCCGCTGGGAAAGGGCCCCCGCACCTGGCGGTCCGGACCTCCGCAGCCCGTTTTGCAATGCCCGGCCACGCGGCCTAAACGCTCCCGCGCAGAGATGCGCCAGCCGGCAGGGCGTACGGCCGCGGGGTGTGGCGCGCGGGAGTTGGGAAAAGGAATGGCCATGGGTTTGCCCGTGAGTGAAGCAGAGTGAAAAAGCATGGTTTGTGCCCCGAGGCCCGCCAACTCAACGGTTCCAAATCCACTTTCACGGTGCGCGGTCGGGGCGGCGGCGAGCGCGCGGCAGGTTGCTTCCTACGCCGCCCGCGCCCATTGTCTTGCTGCGCCATCCGTGGCGCCCGACCCTCCCATCCTATGAAGCATTGGTCCATGGCTGGTTTTCTCTGCGTGCTCCTGCTGCTGGCGCCCGCGCGCGCGGCCGAGCCTGGACCGGTGGTCGTCGTTCCGCTCAAAACCGACGTCTCCGAGGCGCAGTTCTATTTCCTCCGGCGGGCGCTCAAAGAAGCCGAGCGCCAGGGAGCGAGCGCGTTTGTCATCGATATGGAGACCAATGGCGGCGAGATCGGCGCGGCGATCAACAATATGGACGCCCTCCTGAAGACCCGCGTTCCCACCTTCACCTACATCAATCCGCGCGCGCTCAGCGCCGGCGCTTTGATCGCCCTGGCGACGCAGAAGATTTACATGGCCCCGACCGGCGTGATCGGCGCGGCGGCTCCAGTCATGGGCGGCGGCGAGGATCTGCCCAAGACGATGGCCGACAAGACGGTCTCCGCGATGAGCGCCATGGCCCGCGCCGCCGCCGGAAAAAATGGGCATAATCCGGACCTGGCGGATGCCTTCATCAGCAAGCAACGAGAGCTCAAGATTGGCGAGATCGTCGTCCACAAGGCGGACTCGCTGCTCACCCTCAGCGCGCAGGAGGCCGCCAGGGTCTATGATGGAAAGCCGCTGCTCGCCGCGGGCATCGCTGATTCGCTCGAGGAGATGCTCAAGAAAGCGGGGCTCACCGGGCCGGTCCAAACCATGGTTCCCAGCGGCTTCGAGCAGGTGGCGTTTTGGATCACCGCGCTCGCGCCGCTCTTTTTGCTCGGCGGGATCGTCGGCGCCTACATCGAATTCAAGACTCCGGGTTTCGGATTGCCGGGCCTGCTCTCGGCGTGCTGCTTTCTCGTCTTCTTCACCGGCCATTACCTCGCGGGCCTGGCCGGGTGGGAAGTGGGAGCGTTGTTCGTCGTGGGGTTGCTGCTGGTGCTGGGGGAATTGCTCCTGCATCCGGGCACCGTGGTGCCCGGAGTGGTCGGCGCGCTGCTCATGATCGGCGCCTTGCTCTGGGCGATGATCGACCGCTATCCCGGGGAGCCATTTCTCCCCAGCACCGCGATGCTGGTGCGGCCCCTGGTCAATCTCGCCGCCGCCTTTTTCCTCGCCCTGCTGGTCGGCTGGTGGCTCTCGAAATATCTGCCGCGCACGAGTTTTTACCATCGCATCGTCCTCGCGACCACGGTCCACGGCAGCCCGTCGCCGGCGGTGGTGGCCCACGCGGCGCCGGTTCAGATCGGGCAGAGCGGCACCGCCCGGACGATGCTCCGCCCGGCGGGCAAGGCGGAGATCGGCGGTCAAACCGTGGACGTGATCACCCAGGGCGATTTCATCGATCCAGGGTCTGACGTGCGCGTCGTCGCGCTGGATGGCCTGCGCGTGGTGGTGGAGCGCGTCTGAGTCGGACGGGTCGGAGAAGTCGGACACGTCGGACGCGTCGGACCTTATCCGCCGGCGACGATGCGGATGATTTCGAGGCGGTCGCCCTCCTGCAGAATCCGCTGTGGCCACTCCTCGTGCCGCAATGCCAGACCGTTGTGTTCGATCAAGGTGGCCCGCTCCGGCAACCCTAAAATCGCGACCAAGCCGGCCACATCCTCCGCCGCTTCCACGTCGCGCGCCTCCCCATTGATCGTCAGTTTCACGACGCCAAAATCGCGGCGTCCCAATCCTTCCACACGGGCTCCAGGCCCCGCGCTCGCAACATCGTCGCCACCTCCGCGGCGCTGCGTTCGTCCGCGATCTCAAACTGTCCGGTGGCGCCTGTGTCCTCCGGGAGGACGCCCGCATCGACCGCCTTGCCGCGGATGGTGAGGTGCAGGTCTTCGCGACCGGCGCCGGTGTAGCCGCCCGGCTCGGTGTGGCTGCCGGCGCTCATCAGGGTGATCCCGAGCGGAAGCAGCGCATCGCGCAGCGGCGCCGGCTCGCGCGTCGAGAGCACGATGCCGACCTGCGGAAAGCTGACGCGCAACGCGCACACCAGTTGCACCAGCTCGCGATCCTCGAGCCGATGCCGCGGCTCGAAAGTCCCCGCGCACGGGCGCAGCCGGGGCAGGCTCACCGTGAACTGCGCTCGCCAGCAATGCCGCAGCAGATGCTCGAGATGCCGCGCCAGGGCCGTGGCTTCCGCGCGCCATTCGCTCAATCCGAAAAGTGCGCCGACCCCGATGCGCCGAAAGCCGCCGGCATAAGCGCGCTCCGGACAGGCGAGGCGCCAATCGAAATCTTTCTTCGGCCCCGCGGTGTGCATTTCCGCATAGGCTTCGCGGTCGTAGGTCTCCTGGTAAACGACCAGCCCCTCCGCCCCGGCTGCGACCATCCGCGCATAATCGGGCGATTCCATCGGCGCGACTTCCAGGGCCACGCTCGGGATCTCCGCCACCAGTGCCCGGACGCACGCTTCGAGATACCCGCTCGACACAAACCGCGGGTGCTCGCCGGCCACGAGCAGGAGGTTGCGAAAGCCTTCCGCTGCGAGATGCCGCGCCTCCCGCTGGACGGCAGCGACATCGAGCGTCGTGCGCAGGATCGCGTTGTCGCGCGAGAAACCGCAATAGTGGCAGTTGTTGATGCACTCGTTGGAGAGATAAAGGGGTGCGAAGAGCCGAATCGCTTTGCCGAAATGGCGGCGCGTCACGGCTGCGCTCTCCCGCGCCAGTGCCTCGAGCCGGGCGTCGTCCAGCGGCTCGAGCAGTGCGGCAAACCGGCGCAGCGCGGGAGAGAGCGGCTTGGGCGAGAGGAAATCGGTCATGCAGAAGGAGCCGCGCAATATCGAGAGGTCGCAATGGCTTGTAAAGCGAGGGCCGGATCCCGCGTCCTCCGACGAGTCCGACCTGTCCGACCCGTCCGACTACTATCCCGCGCACCCGCCGTCTTGTTCAACCCAGCCACTTCCGCGACACTCCCGCGCCCATGCCCGACCTGCCGACCCTGTATCACCTCGCGGTGCTCGTCCTGCTCCTCGCCGGCCTGGTCACGGTGCTCCTCAATCTCGCATGCTTCGACAGCCTTGAGACGGCAGCGCCTCCCGGCGCCGGGGCGCCGCGGGTGTCGATCCTCGTGCCGGCGCGCAACGAGGAGCGCTGCATCGGTCCGTGCATCCGGTCCCTGCTCGCGCAGGACTACCCGGACTTCGAACTCATCGTTCTCGACGATCAATCGTCCGACGGCACCCCGCACATGCTCGATGAACTCGGTCTGCGTCCCGATGATCCGCGCCGTCGGGTGATGCGAGGCCAACCGCTGCCGCCCGGCTGGGTCGGCAAAAATTGGGCCTGCCACCAACTCGCCGAGGCGGCCACGGGCGACTTCCTCTTTTTCACCGACGCCGACACCACCCACGCGCCGGGCACCGTCTCCGCCGCCTCTGCCTATGCAGAGCGCCGCCGCGCGTCTTTGGTGTCGGCGTGGCCGCGACTGGTGACGGTGAGTTGGGCGGAAAGACTCATCCTTCCCATGATCCTGCTGCTCGGCCTGACCCTGTATCCGCACTGGCTCGTCCTGCTCCTCCAGCGCTGGCCGCGCGTGGCCCAGTCCCTGCCGGAGGCAGTTCGCCGGGCGCTCGGCGCGGCCAATGGCCAGTTCATGTTCTGGCGCCGCTCGGCGTACGAGCGGGTTGGCGGCCACGCCCTGCTGCGCAATCATCTCGTGGAGGACGTCGCCCTGGGCCGCGCCGTGGCGGCGCGCATGGACGAAGGACTGCGTTTCTTCAATTGCGACGCCCTTCGTTTCTCCACCTGCCGCATGTATCGGAGTTTCGGCGAAGTCTGGGAGGGCTTCACCAAAAACATCTGGCCCGCCTTCGAAGGTCGGCTCCCCGCCTTCCTCCTGGTCGGCCTGGTGCAGGGGTGCTCCTATCTCGCTCCCTGGGTTTTCTTGTTCGTGAAGTGGGGCCGCCCGGAGCAGGCCGTGATTTCGCTGCAAATCGCCACAATCCTGGCCACGCGCATCGTGCTCACGGTGCGCTTTCGCACCTCCTGGTTGAGTTGCCTGCTGCACCCGGTGGCGGAGCTTTTTGCGCTGACCATCGGGCTGAATAGCTGGCGCCTGGCCGGCCGTCGCGGCGTGACCTGGAAGGGCCGCCGCTACACCACCACGTCTTGATCCGGCGGGCGCCCTTGCTTTTTGCCAATCCTCAGGCAACCTGCCCTGCACTCCACCTCTTGTGAAACCAGACATCTTCCTCAGCCCTTTCGCCCTCGGATTCTACCTCGGCTGCGTCTTTCTGATCATTTCGCTGTATCAGCTTTTCCGGCTCAAGGGCGAACTCGCCCGCTTCCGCCGGCACCTTTCGGACAAGCTGGAGATCGAGGCGGAGACGATGAAGAAGATCAAGCAGGAGCAGGAAACGCTGCGCCGCGAGAACGAAAGTCTGCGCATCAAGGTGAACGCGCTCAACGAGGCCCCCGATCGCAAGATTCAGCGCGATGTTGAAATTTACGCGCGCGCCGAAAAGCGCATGTTGCTGAGCGTGCCGGGATTCGCGCCGGCGTGGGAGACGGCCAAGAGCGAGGCGCACAACGACATGACGGAGGAAGAGAGCGGCCGCAGCGCTCCGAAGCGCATCTTTGCCCGGTTGTTCGGCGGCGGTGGGGCCGGCAGCGGCCAAGCCGCGCTGCCCGCCCGCGAGGGCGGAGGCAATTCGCACGAGAGCGAGCCCGCGAAAGCGTCCACGGAGAGTTAAGAGGCTGGCGGACATTCGGGTTTGCGCCGCTACGCGGCGGCTACACACACGCAGGTTCGGGGTGCTTGGGGAGACTCAGTAAGGGGCGGGTGCCTGCCCCACTTCCTTACTTCGCTTTGGCGCCGGCGGGCTTCGCGCCGGCGGGAGCGGCGGCCGATTTCGCATCCGCCGCGGGCGGCGGGAAGGGCGGGTTCGTCGCCCACCCTGGCGCGGCCTGTTCGAGATTCGGAGGGACTTCCGCCTTCACGTCGCCCAGCGCCCAGCGAATTCCGCCGGTGAGCACATCCTGGAAAATCTCATTGGTCCACACGTCTTCGCGATGGCCCATGCTGGTGTAAAAAACACGGCCCTTCCCGCTCATCCTCGCCCACGTCGCCGGGTAGGCCGGGCGCTGATACTCGATGCCTTTCATTGCCTCCGCCTCCTGGACCAGCAACACGTGCAAGTCCGAACTGAAGTCCTTGAGCGAATACCACTCCTCCTGGAACTCGAAGCCGGCGGCGTATTTCTCCAGCCCTGGAAACTTCGGATCCACACAGCGCATTTTGGCCACCTGCTGTGCGCCATGCTTGATGAATTCGCCGCCCAGCATGCGCACATAAGAATCCGCCAGCGGGCCGAAGTTCTTGTATCGCTCGGGGCCTTTGTTGGCCTCGTTGTTGGTGTGAAACGTATCGCTGGCGCTATGGGTGCCGATGAAGCCTTTGCCCGACGCCACATAATCGAGCAGAGCCTGCTTGCCGGCCGCGGTCATCGGAGGCTGCTTGTCCGTGCCGGGCGAAGTGAGATCGCCGGTGGTGTAGAAAAAGACGGCGTCGAACTGCTGGAGATACTCGGGGGAGAATGGGGTGCCGTCCTTGGAGAAGGTGAACTCCCAGTGGTTCTTCGCGCCGAGTTCGGTGAGGATCTTTTCGGCATAGCTCGGCTGCCCGTTCTTGTAGGAGATCACGCTGTGCTCGAAGCCGCTGGATTTTGAGAAGAAGAGGATCTTGTGCTGGGGCGCCGAACCGGCCGGCGCGGCGGAGAGGTCGAGGCTCAAGGCAAGGAATGCGAGAGCGGCGGGGCGAACGAGAGAGAGCAGTTTCATGGTCTGAACGGGTAGGGAGTTAGTGGAGCGGGAGCCGTTCGCCGGGCGGTCATGGCATTCTGGGGAAAGTCCGGCCGCGGCGTGCAAACGGGGGAGTGCGACGTTCCGTGGCGGAGCGCGAGTTGTCCAGCGTCATTGCAACCCGGCAGGCCGGGTCGCGATTTGCTCGACCGGTGTCGCCGCGGCGGGATGACGCGCACCTCAGCATTGCGGTTCGGGCGGTCGTTACTAACATCGCTCGCGACATGAAAAGGTTTCTCCGCCATCTGCTCCTCCTCGCCGCTGCCACCGCCATGCTCTCTGGCTGCAAAAAAAAGAGCGTGGATGCCGACATTGCCGACGAAGCGGAGGCCGCGCTTCCGCCGGCCGAGCAGGTGGCTGCCCGACGCCCGGTCGACGGCACCGCAGGCAATGGAGATTTCGAGGCCTGGTTTAAGAAGCATCACCTCGATCTGAACGATCCCAAGATGCTCGATGCCGATCCGGATAACGATGGGTTCAGCAACCGCGACGAGTTTCTGGCCGATACCGACCCACACGATGCCGCCTCGGTTCCCGGCATCCACAAGAAAATCCGCCTTAAGGAGTTCAGCGAGGTGCGCCTGCCTCTGATCGTGGAATCCGTGCAGGGAGACAAGGCCCGGATCCGGCGCACCGATAGCGACGGAAAGGTGGAGACGGTCAAGGCGGGCGATACTCTGCGCGGTCTTCCGCTGAAGGTCGAAAAGGTCGAAGAAGTTCATGACACCGACAAGGAAGGCCAGCCCATCGATCGCTCCATTCTCCTCCTCGAAGATCTCGGCACCAAAGAACGGCTGACCCTGGTCAAAGACATGCCCGCCCGCACCGCTGCTTCCTTTGCCATGCTCACTTCGGCCGACGGTGCGACCACGATCAAGGTCCGGCACGGCGAGACCTTCAAGTGGCCCGGCGACGATACCGCGACCTACAAAGTCATCGATCTGCGCGAGGATCAGGTCGTTCTCCAGCAACTCGAGAACAAGAAAATGTGGACTATCACCCGCGCCGCGCCCGCGCCTGCGCCCGCCGCGTCACCCGCCGCGACGCCGTAGGCCGCCGCCAGGCCAAGGATTGCTGAATTGGTTGGGGTTTGGGTCGGCTGAAGCGAGTGCTGATCCGAGGAAACCAAATGACCAAATTCTGCCAAATGACCAAATGGGATCAGGCTTCAATGTCCGGCTCATCGGCTTGGGAACGTTGAATTTGGTTATTTGGTCCAAAGCCATTTAGAGTGCGGCTCCTCCGCGGAAACGCCCCGCCCCTGATCCAACCACCCAGCCATCCTCTCCCGCCCGCCATGTTTTGGACTGAAGAAATCGCCGCCAAGTGTCGTGGCCCGCAGATCATCAACGACTCAAAAACGCCCAGCGGGCGCGTGCACGTGGGCGCGTTGCGCGGCGTGCTCATCCACGATGCCATCTTTCGCACGCTGCGCGAAAAGGGGATTGAGGCACGTTACCTTTTCGGGGTCGATGACTACGATCCCGTCGATGAAATCCCGAAGGGCGAGGACGAGCACTTCGGGCAGTACATCGGCTGGCCGCTTTGCAATACGCCCGCGCCGTCCGGGTCCGGCGCGCCGGACATGGCGGAGCACTTCATGGCGGAATTCTGGCAGGTCTTCGCGGAACTCGGAGTTCAGGTCGAGCGTTACCGGATGCGCGATATCTACCGCACTGGGCAGCTCAACGAGGCCATCGACACCATTCTCCGCAGCGCCGACAAAGTGCGGCGCGTTTACAAGGAGGTGTCCAACAGCGACCGCCCCGCCTGGTGGCATCCCTTCCAGGTGATCTGTGAAAAGTGCGGCTGCATCGGCACCACGGAAGTCTCCGCCTACGATGGCCAGGAAGTGACCTACACCTGCCGCACCGACAAGGTCGTCAATCCCAAGCTGAACCTCGGCCGCGGGTGCGGATATGAAGGCAGGACGTCGCCCTTTGATGGCCGCGGCAAGCTGCCGTGGAAGCTCGAATGGGTCGCCAAATGGGTCACCTTCCCAGTCACCATCGAAGGCGCGGGCAAGGATCATTCGACCAAGGGCGGCTCCCGCGACGTGAGTGAAGCCTGCCTGCGCGCCATCTACGGCATCGAGCCGCCGTTGCGCGTGCCGTATGAATTCTTCCTCGTCGGCGGCGCCAAGATGTCGTCGAGCCGCGGGGTGGGCGCGAGCGCGCGCGACATGGCGGACCTGCTGCCACCGGAAGTGCTGCGCTTCCTGATGATCCGCACCAAGCCGAACTCGCCGGTCAACTTCGACGCCAAGGAGGAGGGGATCATCAAACTCTACAACGAATTCGATCGCTACCACGTCCGCGCGTTTCGCGACAAGGTCGCCACCCCCGATGAAGCCTGCGTCTCGCGCCTCGCGGAACTCACGCCCGAGGGCGACTACTACGCCGCCAACTTCCAGGTCATCAGCGCCCTCGTGCAGATGCCGCACCTCGATCCCACGACCGAGATCGAGAAACGCAAGGGCGCGCCGTTGACCAGCGTCGAACGCCGCCATCTCGAGCAACGCATCGCTTCCGCGCACAAGTGGGTCGCCGATTACGCCGGCGAAGAAGAAAAGACGCGCCTCCAGGAAAAGCTGCCTGCCCGCGCCCAGGAACTCACCGCCGCCCAGCGCGCGTTCCTGCATCAGCTCGCGGGCGCCCTCGAACCCGACGCGACCACCGGCCGGCAGATCGAGTGGACCGACGACGCGCTGCAATCGAAAATCTTCGAAGTGGCGCGCCTCACGCCGCTCGAGCAGCACCTCGCCTTCAAAGCCATCTACCGCGTCCTGCTCGACAAGGAGATGGGACCGAAAGCCGGCAACCTGCTCGCCTTTCTCGATCGCTCGTTTGTCATCCCTCGTTTTCGCGAGTTGCCCTTTGACCGAGCCGACTTTTGGCGCGAGACCGCGACCAGCGAAGCCGACCTCGAGAAGTGGTTCGCGCAAAATGCCGACAAGATCGCCGGTCGTACCTGGACCACGGCCATGGAAGGAGACCTGGCCGCCTTCGAGATCATGGTCGAAATGATAGACGGCAAGCGGCAGCTCAAACGCCTGCTCGTTCAGGGGCGCCCCCCCGAGACGGCCATGCCCGGCTTCCTCGCCTGACTCCGTGGCGCAGCAGCCAGCCTCGGCCTGCCCGCTTGGGCCCGCTCGGCGGCCCGCCCAGCCGCTTCCTACCCGACTTCTTCGGGTCGAAGCTCGAGGAACTGATCGAGCACGCCGAGGAGGATCCGCACTTCCACCGGCTTGGTGAGGAAGGCGCGCGCACCGGCGGCCAGCATCAGTTCGCGCTGGCCCGGCAGATCGTCGGCGCTGAGCATCACCACCGGAGTCCCGGAAGTGCGCGGATCGGCGCGGAGCCGCTCGAGCACTCGATCGCCGTTGAGGTCGGGAAGATTCAGATCCAGCAGGATCAAATCCGGGCGCTCCTCGCGCGCCATCTTCAACCCGAGCGTCCCGGTCTCCGCGGAGAGCAAGCGGATCGCCGGCCGCCGCGCCAGGATGCGGGTGACCAGCCGCAGATTGGAAGCGTTGTCCTCAATGTAGAGGAGCGTCTTGGGATCGTGGATGAGGGATGGCGAATGGCGGATGGGAGGAAGCGCGACTTGATCGAGTGGCGCGGCGAGTCCTTTTGCGACCGGTAATTCGATCCAGAAAGTGCTGCCCTCACCGAGCGCGCTCTCGACGCCGATGCGACCGCCCATCAGTTCGACCATCCGCCGGGAAAGGGCGAGCCCGAGCCCGGTGCCGACGATCAGATTTCCGCTGCGCTCCGCATCCAGCCGATCAAAGGGGGTGAACAAACGAGTGAGTTTATCGGCGCTGATGCCGGGTCCGGTGTCTTTCACCGAGAAGCGAAAGGCCGGCGGATCGGCCGCCGGCACGAGGTTGCACTCCACGGTGACGCTGCCGTCGGGCCGGTTGTACTTGATCGCATTGGAGAGCAAATTGAGCAGCACCTGCTTGAGCCGCTGGGGATCGGCGAGCACCCGCCAGCCGCCCTTCGAGGGGGCGAGCAGTTCGATCCGGAGCGTGGTGCCCAACGGCCGAACCAGGCACAGCGTTTCCTCGATCAATCGATCCACGGAAACCGGCTCCAGCGAGAGCGTCATGCGGCCGGAATCGGCGTTGGAAATATCGAGCAGGTCGTCGATCAAAGTCAGCAGGTGTCGCCCGGCATGGAGAATCTGCTCGACGCTCTCGCGTGGCTCGGAGCCGAGATGCTCCTCCATTTCCAGGAGCTGGCCAAAGCCCAGGATGGCGTTCATCGGCGTGCGCAGCTCGTGGCTGGTGCGGCTGAGAAACTCGCTCTTGGCGCGGTTGGCCCGTTCGGCTTCGTGGAGAGCCGCGCAAACGTCTTTGGTGCGTTGCGCCACTCGCTCTTCAAGCTCGGCATTCAGCCCGCGGAGGGTTTCCTGCGATTGAGACAGTTCGTCCGCGGTCCGGCGCCGCTCCGTGATGTCAGTCACAATCCCGGCCTGGCGGATCAGTTGGTGGGCGGCATCCAGGACTTGAAAACCCCGGGCCCGAATCCACCGGATTTCGCCGTCCGGCCGCACGATGCGATACTCGATGTCCAGACTGGCTGCGTCTCCCGTGAGCGCGGCGAAGTCGTTCAGCACCCGCTGACGGTCCTCGGGCAGAATAAAGTCGGCCCACTGGTGCGGATTGGCATGGAGGCTCGCCACCGAACGGCCCCAGATCCGCTCGAAGGCCGGACTGACGTAGTGCAACTCGCGCAGATCCGCCGAACGGACCCAGAAGACATCGGTGATGTGGTCCGCCAACTGACGAAACTTTTCTTCGCTTTCGCGCGACTTTTCTTCCGCGCGCTTGCGCTCGGTATTTTCCGCCTGCAACTCCGCATTGGCGCTGGCCAGTTCAGCGGTGCGCTCCACCACGCGCACCTCGAGTTCGTCGCGCATGCGCCGCAGTTCATCCTCGGCCCGCCGGTGCTTTTGCACCATGTGGGTGAAGGCCGCGGCCAACCCACCAATCTCGTCCCTCCGCGGTGGCGGCATCGGCAAATCCGTCCGTCCAGAGGCCAGGCCTGTCGCCGCCGTCGTCAGTTGTTGGAGCGGTCTGGCAATCGATCGACCCATATAAAATGCCAGCAACAACGCGATGGCCACGGTCCCGAACGCGGCCCACATCAGTTGGCGGATGGTGCCTCTCGTCAATTGCATCAATTCATCGTAGAGCGGCGTGTACTCCAGAACGACCGCCCCAATCACCTGTCCGGACTGGCCTTCAATCGGCACCACGATTTGCTTGATGCCCGCCGGGTAATCCTGGCTGACCTCGACAAAGGTGCGCACCTTTCGATCCTTGATCGTCGCCCCAACTTCATCGCCCGGGTCGTGATTAAAAATGGTGCCGATCTCTGAGGGAACGGCGTCGGCCAGGACCAGTTGCTGGGAATCCATCACGACCACGTCCCGTCCCTGGGTCTGATGCAGCCTGGCCACGATGATCTCGGCGTTGGTGGAGAGTTGAGTGGTGTCCGAGGTGAGGAGGAAGCCCAGGACACTGGCTACATCCTGCGCTTCCTTGGTTGCCCCGATCACCGCGGCAGCATGTTGCCGGTTCACGGCCAGCGCACCCACGAGGGCGACGAGCAAGGACAGGCTAAGCAACGTCAGAACAACTTTCGTTCTAATTTTCATGGCTGGCCGCCTTGCTCACTCCGTCGCGTTTCAAGGGCGCGACCGTCCTTTCATTCGGGCGATGAGCCTTCGCCGTTGCACCGGAGCTTGCCAGGTCAGCTTCGGCATCGCCGCTTGGAACGTGATCACTTCGCTCCCTCATCTTCCGACCCTTTCCCGGAACGGGGATTGGGGAACGCTCGGGGGGCGATCGCTTCCCAGCTTCGTCGGCGTGCAGCTTGCCAGTCGGCGGTCGTCGTCATTGGCAATCAGGGTGTTCATGGAAGGTGGGCAAAGCGCTCCGAGGGCCTGCCTCGTCGGGAGGAGTGCAAACCTTTCGTGCCGCGGATCAATCCTGCGAATAGCATGATATGCGCCAGCTTTTGGAGTGCTCCCGCCCGCCGGTGGGCTAAGCGCCGCGGGCCAGGCGGGAGAGGCGGGCCCGGGCTGGTCATTTCCAAGCGCCGGATCGGACTGGCGGGGGTGCCGGCATTTGCCTCGCGGCACTCTGGAACCGAGAATGTCTTCGTGCTGGGACGACAACCGTGTATGTTTGTGTCCGGGTCTTCTCAGACTAGAGCCCCGGGCGCGCCTCAACTAGAAAACCCATTGGAAAAGCTCCGCATTCTTCTCGCCGATGATCATGAAGTCGTCCGGCATGGGGTGCGGATGTTGATCGAAAAAGAAGTCGGATGGGAGGTGTGTGGAGAAGCCGTCGATGGCCGCCAGGCCGTCGCCCTCGCGGAAAAGCTCAGGCCGAATGTGGTCGTCATGGATCTCGGCATGCCCGAGCTCAACGGGCTCGAAGCCGCGCGGCAGATCAAACGCGCCCTGCCGAAGACGGAGGTGATGATCTTTACGGGCGAGGAGAGCGAGCATCTGATCCATGAAGTCTTCGCCGCGGGCGCGGGCAGTTATATCCTGAAAAGTAATCTCGGCGGGCATTTGGTCGCGGCGATCCGCGCGCTCGGGGAGCACAAGCATTACTTTACGAGCCGCATCTCGGAGCTGCTCCTTGCGCGCTATGTCGATGGCGGGTCGGGCGCGGGCCAGGACAAGACGGGCAACCTCACGCCCCGCGAGCGGGAGATTGTGCAACTTCTCGGCGAAGGCAAAAGCAACAAGGGGGTCGGCCTGCAGCTGGGGATCAGCAGCAAGACCGTGGAGACCCATCGCGCCGCCATTATGCGCAAACTCAAGCTCGATTCGTTCGCCGATCTGATGCGTTACGTCATCCGCAATAAAATCGTCGCGGCGTAGCCTGGCACCGACCGCCCCCCCGGAATCGAAAAACGGAGTCGCCGCGCCTGCCCATCGGCGCGGTCGAAAAGGGCGGCGATCGTTCCTATCAACGTCAGCGGCATCGCTGTTTATCTTCAGTCAGGCGACGGTGGAGGCCTGGAACTTGGCCTCGGCGAAGCGAGACACGGCGCTCGGCGAACGGCGAAAAGCACTTGGCAGACTCCGCCGTCGGTGCGAACGGCCATCTTACCCTCGAATCGCTTCCCCCCAAAGAAACAACCGAACCACGGATTCTTCCATCATGCGCCCATCATCCTCCCATCTCGCCAGGCCGACGCTGTCCCGCCGTGCCTTCCTGCGCGGCACCGGCCTGATGCTGGCGCTGCCATTTCTCGACGCGATGCGGCCGGTGTTTGGCACAGCGGCAAAGGCAGCCGCCGCCACCGAGACGATCCCGCGCCGGATGGTGGCGATCGAGACGAACATGGGCATTCTGCCGCAGTTCTTTTTTCCCGAGAAAGCCGGGAGTGACTATGCGCTCAGCCCGTATCTGGAGCGGCTCGCGGCGCATCGGCCGAATTTCTCGGTCTTCTCCGGCGTAAGTCTGCCGGGCGTGACGGGCGCTCACGCGGCGGAGAAGTGTTTCCTGACCGGCACGCCGCATCCGGAGCGCGGCGGATTTCGCAACTGGATCTCCCTGGATCAATTCGCCGCCGAGCAAGTCGGAAACCAGACGCGGTATCCTTCGCTGGTGCTCGCGATGAGCAACGAAGGATCGACGCTTTCCTACACCCGCAGCGGCGCGCCGATCCCGGCGGAGAAAAGCCCGAAGAAGCTCTTTCAGAAACTGTTCGTGCAGGGGAAGCCGGACGAGGTCGCGGCGAATGTCGAGGCGCTGCGCCAGGGCCGGAGCATGCTCGATTTCCTCGGCGAACAATCGCAGCGGCTGAACCGCACGCTTTCGAAGGCCGACCAGGACCGGATGGACCAATACTTCACCTCCGTCCGCGAGCTCGAGCAGCGGCTGCACAGCTCGGAGGCCTGGGAGCAAAAGCCGAAGCCGGTGGTCGCGGCGAAACCGCCGGAGGATATCGACGACGCGCGCGAGTTCGTCGCCAAGACGCGGCTGATGTTCGACGTGATGAAGCTCGCGCTCGAGACCGATTCGACGCGGATCATCTCGCTCTTCATCGATACGACGGTGATCCATAACATCACGCATCACGGCAATCGCCCCGAAGTAATCGCCGAGCTGCGCGCGAAGGAGGAAGGGCAGTTCGACGCGCTGAACGGCTTCCTCACCGCGCTTACCGAAACGAAGGAAGACGGCCAGTCGCTGCTCGACCGCACGATGGTGCTCTACGGCACGCCGATGGGCAGCGCGAACTCGCACTCGAACGTGAACCTCCCCGTGTTGCTCGCCGGCGGCGGCTTCAAGCACGGTCAGCACCTGGCCTTCGACACGCAGAATAACTACCCGCTGAGCAACCTCTATCTCTCGATGCTCCAGCGGCTCGGGCTCGAGACGGGCGCATTTTCCACGTCGAAAGGCACGATGCGCGGGCTGGAGCTGGCGTGATGCGGTTGGCCGTTCTTGTTTCCGGCGCGCTCTGTTGTCTGGCGGCGACGGCGCGGGCACAGCCGGCGCTCGAAGCGTTTTTCGAAGCGCACTGCTACGACTGTCACGACGCCGACACGAAGAAGGGCGACCTCGATCTCACGGCGCTGAAGCCGCAGTTTTCCGACGCGGCCAGCTTTGCCCGGTGGGTGACGGTTTACGACCGGATCGAGTCGGGCGAAATGCCGCCGAAAAAGAAGGCGCGTCCGCCGGCGAATGAGACCGCGGCGGTGATGAAATGGCTGCACGATTCGCTCCTCTCGGCGGAGCAGACGCGCCTCGCCGGCGAAGTCCGGACCGGGGTGCGGCGGCTCACTCGCGCGGAATATGAGAACACGGTGCGAGATTTATTTGAGATGCCGGGCCTCGCGCTGCAGGGCGACCTGCCCGCGGACGGCTCGGCGCACGGCTTCGACAAGAACAGCGACGCCCTCGACATCTCGCACGTGAACCTCGCGAAGTATCTCGAGGCCGCCGAGCGCACGCTCGATCTCGCGATCGCCACGCAGCCGCAGGCGCCGTCGGTGCAGAAGCGGCGCATCTCGCTCGCCAATGCCGGCGGCTTCGTCGCCAGCATCATCATGAATGGCGACGGCGTGCTGCTGAAGGACAAGAAGCCGGACCCCGCTTTTCCGCCCGCGGGCGAGCAGAGCCACATCGACCAGGGGGCGCACGAGCGGATGGGCTCGTTCAGCAACGGCGCGAGCGTCGGCCTTTTTCGCCACGAGGACGAGTCGGTGAGCCCGTATTTCATGGAGCACGTCACGATCTATCCGGGCCGGTATCGCGTGCGGACGTCGCTCTGGAGTTTCCAGTGGGACAAGGGAACGGTCTTGCCTTCGCGCGGCACCGAAGCGGCGCGGCTCTCGGTCGTGCAGCTCACCGGCGATGGGCGCGGCGGGCAGCATCCGAGCTACGTCCTCGGGTATTACGACGCGCCATCGATCGAGTCGAAGGAGCACGAGGTGATGACGTGGCTGAATCACAACGAGATCATCGGCTTCAACGTCGCGTCGCTCGCGCCGGTGGCGAACTACAACCGCAAAGGCCGCGCGCTGGCCTTCACCGGTCCGGGCATCGCCTGCGACTGGCTCGAGATCGAGGGCCCGCTGCACGACCAATGGCCTCCGAAGGCCCACCAGCTCTTGTTCGGGGAACTACCGCTGGCGGACTTCAAGCCCGCGGAGAATCCCGGCGTGCGCGCTCCCGCGCGCAAGAAGATCCGCCAGATCGGAGCCGGGAAAAACCGGCCCGATCCGGACAAGGGTTTGTGGACGGTGAAGAGCGATGACCCCCTGGCTGACGCCGACCGGCTGCTTGCGGGCTTCCTGCCGAAAGCCTTCCGCCGCCCGGTCGCGGCCGAAGTGCGCAAGGAATACGTCGCGCAAATCGAGCAGCGGCTGAAGGCGGGCGATTGCTTTGAAACGGCGCTGCGCTGGGCCTATCGCGCCGCGCTCTGCTCGCCCGATTTCCTCTACCTCGTCGAGCCGCCCGGTCCGCTCGATGACTCGGCGCTCGCTTCGCGCCTCTCGTATTTTCTTTGGAACTCGATGCCGGACGCGCGGCTGGCGCAGCTCGCAACCGACGGCACGCTGCGGAAGCCCGAGGTGCTCCGCGGCGAAGTCGAGCGCCTGCTCAAGGACTCGAAGTCGCAGCGCTTCATCGAGGACTTCCTCGGCCAGTGGCTCAAGCTGCGCGCCATTGCCGCGAACGATCCCGACAAAAAGCTCTACCCCGAGTTCAGCCCGTATTTGCAGGACTCGATGGTCGCCGAGACGCGCGCCTACTTTCGCGAGTTGCTCGAGCGGGATCTCGGCGCCGCCTTCCTGGTTCGTTCCGATTTCGCGATGCTCAATGAAAAGCTCGCCACGCTCTACGGCATTCCGGGCGTGAGCGGCGCGCAGATCCGCCGCGTCGCGCTGCCCCCGGATTGTCCACGCGGCGGATTCCTCACCCAGGCGTCGATATTGAAAATCACCGCCAACGGGACCACGACGTCCCCCGTCCCGCGCGGCATGTTTGTCATGGCGCGGCTGCTCGGCCAGCCGCCCGATCCGCAACCGCCGAACGTCGCGGCCGTCGAGCCCGACGTGCGCGGCGCGGCGACGATCCGCGAACAACTCGCCAAACATCGCTCGGAACCATCGTGCGCCTCGTGCCACGCGAAGATCGATCCGGCGGGCTTCGCGATGGAAGCGTTCGATGTCATCGGCGGCTTCCGCTCGCGCTACCGCTCGATCGGCGACGGCGACCCCGCGCCGCGCGGCGCGATCGATCCGTTCATCGGGATCAGCTTCAAGCTCGGCCCGCCGGTGGACTCGTCCGGCGCGCTGCCCGACGGGCGAAAGTTCAACGACATCCGCGACCTCGAAGCGCTCCTCGCGGCGGACACCGGGCGGCTGCTGCGAAACCTCGCCGAACAGCTCGCCATTTACAGCACGGGCCGCGACCTCGCCTTCAGCGATCGCGAGCCAATCGCCGCCATCGTCGCCCGCACGCAACAAAAAGGCGGCGGTCTCCGCACCTTGCTGCACGAGCTCGTTCAGAGCCGGCTCTTCCAGACGCGATGACGAAGTTGCGTGCTCTCGCAGTCGCCGTTGCGTTGCTCGTGGTCGCGTTTCCAGCTTGCGCCGACGAACAAACGAGCAGGCACGCCATTACCGGCCTCTTTTCCCCCGACCGCGAAACCGACCTGCGGACGCTGGTGGAAAAAATCCCCGGCTTGAAACTGGTCAGCATCGATTTCGACAATGCCGAAGCCGCCTTCAACTATGATCCCGCGCAGCTCTTTCCGGGCGCGAAGCCGGAACAGGTTGCCGAGCTCCTCGACAAAATGTTGAAGGAAGCATCGCGTGCCACCTTCGGCATCAAGCCGCTCTCCACGAAGCCGCGCGATCAGCTCACGCTGGTCGAAATCCCCGTCGTGGGTCTCGATTGCAAGGCCTGCGGTCTCGCCGCTTACGAAGCCATCGCGAAGATCGACGGCGTCGAGCGAGCCACCGCCAGCTTCAAGGATGGCCTGGTCACCGCGCGGATCGATCCCGCGAAAACCAACCGCGCCGCGCTCGAAGAAGCGCTCAAGAAGAAGAACGTGAAGCTGGTGGAGGGCATCGATGCTGCGGGAGCGAGCCGGCAATGAAGGGCGATATTTTCTGAGTTTTGCTCCGCCGTATTTAACGCAGAGGGCGCAGAGAACGCACAGGGCCGCAGAGGGAATGTGATGGAAATTTGGGAGCACCGGTGCGCTGCGTTTCTTTGCGTCCTCTGCGCCCTCTGCGTTAAAACCACTTCCCGCTTACGATGAAACCATTGCAGTTCTTAATCACGGTGCTTGCGCTCAGTTGTTCCAGCCTGGGCGGTGAGCCGGCGGCGCCGCTTCGCTTCCCGGAAGAGCAAACCGCATGGACGGCGATGGCGGCGCGCTTTTCCGAAGAACCCACCGTCAAGAGTGACAGTTCCAAAACGATCGAACTGGCGGTGGCCGGGCTTCGCGGCAAGGAGAAGGGAGCCGGGAGCGCTTCGATTCTGGTGGACAAGGCGACGGGGCACGTCGTCGAAGTGACCTCGAATGCGGCAAACTTCCGCGACGAAGAGTTCGCCTATTTTGGCACCTTCACGGAGCTACGCGCACTGACCCTCTGGCACAATAGCAACTTCACCGGCGTCGGACTCGCGAAGGTCGCGAAATTGCCGCAGCTCCAGCGGATCACGCTGGCCGGGGGCAGCCTGGACGACGCGGGGATGGCAGAGCTGGCAAAGATCACGACGATGCATGAGCTCCGGGCCTGGCACGCGAAGTTTTCCGACGCCGGCATTGCGCTGCTGCGCGGGCATCCCGCGCTGGAGAGCATCAAAGTCGGGCCATCCTGGGAGCCGCTGCTCACCGACAAGACGCTCGAGCACCTCGCGGAGTGTCCAAAACTCACGAAGCTGGGCATCGCCGAGACCTGGCTGACTTGGGAAGGCGGGTTCCGGCATCTGGTCAAGCGGAAGGATCAGCTCGCGGAGATCGATCTCGGCAACTGCATCATCGACGCTGCCGACGTCGAGCGGCTCCGCGGGGAGATGCCGGGAGCGAAAGTGATCTGGAACGGATTGGCCGCGGCGGGCGCGGAGCTGCAGAAGGAATGGCTGCGCATCCGCGCCGAAAAATGGATTCCGAAGGAACTCGTTGGCCAGGCGCTCGCGGCCAGTCGCAATCAGCGGCCGGAGTGACCTGCGGTTTCAGGCCTTCACGGCGCGCCGAAGACGACCTTGTTCACGCCCATCGCCGGTTGCGGCTGGCCTGCGGATTTCCACGTCTGCCCGTCGGCGGAGAAAGACATCTTGCCCGGCCAGCCCGTGGCAATGAAACCGCGCTCGTCGGCCCACACGATCGAGCCGGGAGCCGGCTTGCCGAAAGGCGTCCACTTCTGCCCGTCGGGCGACGAGTAGGTGCCGCCCTTGGCGGTGAGAACGAATTGTCGGCCCGTCCAGACGATGCCGCGCAGCTCATCCTCCGGAGCGCCCAGCGCGGCCTGCCAGTTCTGCGCGTCGGGCGAGGTAAAAATCGCGTCGGGATTCACCGCCGCGAATTTTCCCGCTCCGAAAGCGAGACCGCGCGAACCCGGCGCGGTCAGCGAGACGCGCTCGATTTTCTTGCCGTCGCGAGTGGTCACGCACCACCAGGTCTTCTGCTCCTTGCCGGCGTTGCCCATGAAAGCGAAGACGCCGTTGCCGGCCGCGCCGCTGCGAAACCAAAACGCCCAGCCGGGGACTTCCGCGGGCAGCGTAACCTTCTCGCCTTCCTCCCACTTTTCTCCATCGAGCGAGCTGAGCAGTTGCCGGCTCGGCCCGCCCGCGACAAAACGGTCGCCGAGGAAGAGCACCGGATTCACGCGAAACGGATACTTCCCCACCTCGCGCCACTCCTTGCCGTCGGTCGAGACGAGAATGTGACCGGCCTGCGTTTCTTTCGAAAATCCGCCGCCACCGACGCACACGAATTTTCCTTTGCCGAACGCCGCGCCCATCAAGTTGTTCGAATCGTCGCCGCCTTTTTCCGCCCACTGCTGCACGTTTTCCCAGGTCTGCCCGTCGCGCGAAGTCATGCGCCGTCCGCCGTAGCCGACGGCGACGTAAAGGCCATCCGCGCCGAGCGCGGCGGTCGAAAGCGTGAGCGCGAGGAGGAGGGCGGATCGTTTCATCAAGGAACCGCGGAATGTGGCCCTGGCTTGATGGACTGAACGACCGGCCCGTCTCCTTGACGAGTCGGAGAAAAGGCGGGCCGCCCAGCCCCGCTCAGGCCGCGGTTTCGGGCTCGGTGGCGTCATTGCGCAGCTTGAGGCTGGCAACGGCGGTGCGCACTTCTTCCCGGAGTTCGCTGAGCATTTCGCGCGTGATCTCCATCTGCGCCGCCTTGAAACGGGCCCACTCGTTGGTCGTGGCCTGGAGCCGCTCGTAGGCGCTGGTGATGTAGGCCCGCGCGCCAGCCGTTAGATTGGCCGACTCGAGGTGGGTCTGCATCCGGCGTTGCGCCTCCGCAAGTTCGGCCAGCAGAATCTTCTCCGAAGTGACGGTGCGCAGTTTGCCGGCGAGCCCAAACTTCGACAGCGTCCAGATGATCCACTTAGTGGGATCGAACTGCCAGGGCTTCACGCCGTTGCGATAGTCATGCTGAAACTCGTGGTGAAAATTGTGGTAGCCCTCGCCAAAGGTGAAGACCGCCATGATCCACGAATCGCGGGCGCTGCACTTCGAGGAATACGGGCGTGAGCCGATATAATGGCAGAGGGAATTGATGCAGAAGGTGCAGTGCTGGAGGAAGACCACGCGCGCCACCCCGGCGATCAGGAACGCGCCCAGCGCGGAAACCCAGCCGCCGTAAGCGAAACCGATCGCGGCGGGCAGGGCAAAGGCCACGGCTGCGGCGATCCACTGCACGTTGCGATGCTGCCACATGACCATGCGATCTCTCTTCAAGTCGGTGACGTTATCGAACGGAGGCGGCGGCGAGAGCTTGAAGAGCAGCCAGCCGATATGCGCGAAAAAGAGGCCCTTGCTGATGTCGTAAGGATCTTCGTCCTGGTCCACATGCTTGTGATGGGTGCGATGTTCGCAGCACCAGAGCAGGATCGAGTTTTCAAAGGCCGCCGCACCGAAAAGCGCGACAAAGAGACGCACCGACCAGTGCGCCTGGAAGGTCAGATGCGAGAAGAGCCGATGATAGCCCAGCGTGATGCTGAAGCCGCACGCGGCAAACATGATCAGAAACAGGACGATCTGAAACCAGTCGATGCCAAAGTGCCAGATGTAAGCCGGAACCGCCGTGAGCGAGAGGGCGAGAGTGCCGATGAGGAACGAACTGGTAATCCAGTTCACTTTTTCGAAGGGGATGCGGGAAAACACGAAGGACGTTAGGCGAGGGGTACGGTTGATTGACTGCGGAAAGAAAAAAGCAAGCGAGACCGATACGGGGTCACGCTGAAGGACGCAACCGTAAAAGCAACTCTCTGGCCATAAAGTAGCGGATTCCGGCACTTTGTCGCGGGATAAGTGCAAAAATCGGTCGTCGCGCGCGACCGAAACCAAAAAATGAGCTGTTGCGCCGTTCGGGTAGCAGGCCCTAGGTTGCGCGACATGTCATTTCAGGATTTTGGACTTCTCGATGAAGTCGTGCGCGGGGTGCAGGCGATGGGCTACGTCGATCCCACCCCCATTCAGCTCAGGGCTTTCCCGATCGTCCTCAGCGGGCGGGACATGATGGGATCGGCGCAGACCGGCACGGGAAAAACCGCCGCGTTCGCTCTGCCCATTCTCACCAAGCTCAAGCAACACGGCACCATGCGCGCGCTGATCCTCGAGCCGACCCGCGAGCTGGCGGCCCAGGTCGAGACGGCCTTTCGGGATTACGCGCGATTCATGGATATCCAGGTCGCCTTGATCCACGGAGGGGTGGGCTACGGCAAGCAGCGTGAAGCGCTCGGGGCCGGGATGGACGTCCTGGTGGCCACGCCGGGGCGGCTGCTCGACTTCCTCGAAGATGGCACCGCCAATCTGAAGGACGTGCAGTATCTGGTGCTCGATGAAGTCGATCGCATGCTCGACATGGGCTTCCTTCCGCAGGTGCGCCGCATCGTGGATCGCTGCCCGAAACAGCGGCAGACGCTCTTCTTCTCCGCGACGCTCCCGCCCGAGCTGGAGACGATGACGAAATGGCTCCTCAAGAATCCTGAGGCCGTCGAAATCGGGATGCGGCACTCCCCGGCCGACACGGTGACGCATGCGCTTTACCCGGTGGCGAAGGACCAGAAGTTCGATCTGCTCCTCGCCTTGCTGGAAAAGACCCAGTTCGATAGTTGCATCATCTTCACCAGCACCAAGATCATGGCCGACAAGGTGGCGCATCGGCTCCGGGACATGAAGCACGCCGTGGCGGCGCTGCACTCCAATCGGACGCAGAACGAACGCGAAGACGCCCTGGCCGGTTTCAAGAGCGGCAAATATGAAGTGATGGTCGCCACGGACATTGCCTCGCGCGGACTCGACATCGCGGGCGTGAGCCACGTCATCAACTATGACGTGCCGCAGCACCCGGAGGATTACGTCCATCGCATCGGCCGGACAGGCCGGGCGCAGCTCACGGGCGACGCCTTCACCATCTTCACCGCCGAGGAAATGGATCACGTTCGCTCGATCGAGCGCTTCATCGGCGCGAAGATTCCGCGGCAAAAGCTCGAAGGCTTTGACTACCTGTACACCACGCTCTTCAACGAAGAACAGATTCCGGCCGGCGGCTTTGGCAAGGGCGTGCGCACGCTGAGCGGCTATTCCTTCGGAGGCCGCCGCAAACGGCGGTGAGGGGCGCCTCGCGTTGCGCAGGGGGGTGTCGTCAGCGTGAGCCAAAGGCCGTGGAAGGACCGGCCAGGCCGCCGTGGGTCACTCAAACTTCCCGTGCAGAGCAGTTGCCGTTACGATCAAAAGTCCGCCGAGGATCAAGATGCCTCCAATGACCTTGGGAACCATCATGTTGGCTGATTCGGAGAGCAGCTTGGCGAATAGGCGACGAAATCGGAGAATGTTCCAGCGGTACGGAAGAAGCCAGCCGAGCAATCCGAGAACGATGCAGCCTGCTCCGATAAGGTATTGTTCTGTGATTGGATTCTCCATGTTCTGCGATTGAGTTTTGGTCGGTGAGGTTCAGGGACTGTCGATTCGCTCTTCATAGGATGCGGGTAGCGACTCATGATCAGCCCCTGACTGCGGCTCACTGTGAGCTGATTACTGATTACTTCTTCCCTTCAGGTGCCCCTCGATCTCCTGGAGAATCTCGTGGATGGGATCGCGGTCGAATTTGTAGTCGTCCAGGGTGAATTCGCCTTTTCGCCCATCGATCTCGTAGCGGACTTTGGCGTAGCCTTTCGACTCCCATTTCTTCAGGCCGAGGCCGGTGATCGACGTGAAAGGCACCCGCCTTCCGCTGGGCGCGAACACTGCCTCGCCGTCGGTTTTCACGACGCGGTTTTTCTGCGTCAGCCAATAGAGAAGCGTGACCGCGCCGAGGAGCGCCGCGAGGGTGCCGATGGCGAACTGGGCGAGGATGGCGTCGCGATCATAATACTTGTGCGGCGGCTCCAGCTTCCAGCCGTGGCTCTGCGCGTAGGGAGGCCATTCCTTGAGGCGGTTTTCCTTATTGAACTGGTCATACGCCAGCCAGCGTTCGTTGCTCCGCGGCCACGTCCATTTGCCGTCGATGAAGAACCAAATGCTCACCGCGGAGAGGAACAAAGCGACGAAAAGCTTCTGATTCTTCCAAACGGACGTGACTCGGGCTGCGGCAGGCATGGCGGCGGAGTTTCGAAGGCGACGGCGGATGTGACGAGGAAAATTGCGCTCGGCGCCGCGAAGGAGTCAGAGCCGGCAGGCGGTCGAAACTGTATCGACGTGATCCGCGAGGCCCCAGCGACTGTGGTCGCCGCCGCCCCATCCTCCACCTCATTCATCCCGCCCCTTGGCCGTGAGAAGGCTCGCGTATTCACCTGAACCTCCGCAACCGACTCATTTTCAAAGCTGCCGACGAAGAAGGCGCGCTGGAAAGCGCCGACCTCATGGTAAAGCGAAGGTCATCAAGAAATCGTGGGGCTAGACCGGCGGGAAAATGTCTCGGAACTACTCCGAGCAGGAGGAGCACCGGATCAAGCCGCACGTTCTGCGCACGATGGCCAAACACGTTGCCGTGGTGGTTCATAGTGAGCGCGGCCACCGCCGCAAGCTGCTTTCTCCGGTCGAACCTGACGGGGAGCGTGTGCGAGCGGTTCCGGTGAGTTTGGCTTCGAGAGTCCCTTGCGAATTCGTTGACGGTTCAATGAGTGTCGCGAGCTTTCCGTGTCGCGTTAGAATCGCTCGTTGTTCTCGTCATCGGCGGTGGGTTTTGTTAAAGGGCATGGGATGCACGTGCCATCCAGAGTCGTCGCTTTTGCGGTCGCCGTGATGCTCGCTGGATGCGGGAATCCGACGACACCGCCACCACCGCCGCCGGACGTGAGCGTTGTTCAGCCGGTTTCACGCGAGATCATCGAGTGGGACGAGTACATCGGGCGACTGGAGGCGCCGGAGACGGTGGAAATCAGGGCGCGCGTCAGCGGTTACCTCGACAAGGTCCATTTCAAGGAAGGTCGGGAGGTGAAGAAGGGCGACCTGCTATTCACCATCGATCCGCGCCCGTATCAGGCGGAATTCGACCGGGCGGACGGCGATTACCAGCGCGCGCTCAACCAGGCGGACCTGGCAAAGAACGAGGCTGAGCGCGGGACGAAGCTCGGCGGAGCAAGAGTCATTTCGGCGGAGGAGTTGGACACCAGGACGAAGAATTACAACGCGGCGCTGGCGGCGGCCAAGGCGGCGAAAGGCACGGCCGATCTTGCGAAGCTGAATCTTGAGTTCTGTCAGCTTCGCGCGCCGATTGATGGGCGGATCAGCCGTGCCTTGGTCACCGAGGGCAATCTCGTGGCCGGGGGAGTGCAGGGGACAACTCTGCTCACGACCATTGTGTCGCTCGATCCTCTCTATCTCTATGGCGACGCGGACGAGCGCGCGATTTTGAAATACAATCGCCTCGCGAGGGAGGGCAGGCGCGTGAGCGCGCGCGACGAAAAGATTCCAGCCGAGATGGAATTGGGCGACGAGACTGGCTTTCCGCACAAGGGCTTCATGGATTTCGTGGATAACCGGATCGATCCCAGCACTGGCACGATCCGCGCCCGCGGCGTCTTCCGAAATGAGGATCGCCGGCTGAGTCCGGGTTTCTTTGGGCGCATCCGCATCCCGGGCAGTGGCAAATATCAGGCGTTGCTCATCCCCGACCGCGCGCTGGCAGCGGACCAGGCGCAGAAGTTCGTCTATGTCGTCAACGCGGAGAAGAAGGTGGAGTTTCGCCCGGTGAAAGTCGGTGGATTGAGCGATGGTTTGCGCATCGTGCAATCCGGATTGAAGCCCGAGGACCAGGTGATCGTGGAGGGGCAGATCCGCGTCCAGCCCGGCATCGTCGTGGACGCGAAACCGCCGCTGGAAAAGGCGCCGTGAACTTCGCCCAGTTCTTCATCAGCCGGCCGATTTTCGCGGCCGTGCTTTCCATCGTCATTGTGCTGGCCGGGGGAATCGCGGCATTCCAATTGCCGATCGCGCAATTTCCCGAAATCGCGCCGCCGACCGTCGTCGTGCGCGCCGTGTATCCGGGAGCAAACCCGAAGGTGCTCGCCGAGACTGTCGCGACGCCCATCGAGCAGGAAGTCAATGGCGTCGAGGACATGCTCTACATGTCGAGTATTTCGACCAGTGATGGCGTCATGAGCTTGACGGTAACGTTCAAGCTCGGGACCGATCTCAACACCGCGCAGGTGCTCGTGCAGAATCGCGTCGCCATCGCGGTGCCGAAGCTGCCGGAAGAAGTGCGCCGTCTGGGGGTGACGACGACCAAGAGATCCACCGACCTCACGATGGTCGCGCATCTCATTTCGCCAGATAGTTCTCGCGATCAGCTTTACCTCAGCAACTACGCGTTCCTGCAAGTGAAGGACCAGATCGCGCGCATCACGGGCGTCGGGGATGTGACCATGCTGGGGGCGCGTGAATACTCGATGCGCGTCTGGCTCGACCCGGAGAAAATCGCGTCTCGCAACATGACGGCGGGCGATGTCATCCGCGGCATCCGCGAGCAAAACCTTCAGGTGGCCGCCGGGACCATCGGCCAGCCGCCCACGGCGCCCGGCCAGGAGTTTCAACTTACGATCAGCACGCAAGGGCGGTTGCTCGACGAGGAAGAGTTTGGGAACATCATCATCAAGCAAGGGGGACAAGGCCAGGTGACGCGCGTCCGTGACGTGGCACGGACCGAGCTGGCGGCGCGCGATTACTCCATCGCCTCTCAACTCAGCGGCAGGCCCGCGGCTGCGCTGGTGATTTTCCAACTGCCGGGATCGAACGCCATCGCCACATCCGATGCGGTGCGCGCGAAGCTCGCGGAGTTGAAGAAGAATTTTCCTCCCGGCGTGGATTACCGCGTGATCTACGACACGACGTTGTTCGCGCGCGAATCCATCGCCGCGGTCGTGCACACCTTGTTCGAGGCCGTGCTGCTGGTGGTGCTCGTGGTGATTGTCTTCCTGCAAAACTGGCGCGCATCCATCATTCCGCTGCTCGCGGTGCCGGTGTCGCTCATTGGCACGTTCGCCGTGATGAAGCTGTTCGGCTTCTCGTTGAATAACCTGTCCCTCTTCGGCCTCGTGCTCGCCATTGGCATCGTGGTTGATGATGCGATCGTCGTCGTGGAAAACGTCGAGCGTAACATCGCGCTCGGCCTCGCCCCGGTCGAGGCGGCGAGGAGAGCGATGAATGAAGTCAGCGGACCGGTCATTTCCGTCGCGCTGGTGCTCTGCGCGGTCTTCGTGCCGACAGCTTTCGTCAGCGGCATCACCGGCCAGTTCTATAAGCAGTTCGCACTCACCATCGCGGTCGCGACGGTTATCAGCGCCTTCAATTCCCTCACGCTCTCGCCAGCGCTGAGTGCGCTGCTTTTGAAAGGCCACCATGCGAAAAAAGATTGGTTCGCACGCGGGATGGACGCGGTGCTCGGCTGGTTCTTCCGCCTGTTTAACAAAGGCTTCGATCGCGCGACGCACGGCTACAGCCGCGCGGTCGGCGCTGGTGTGCGGCGCGGGGGCATCGCGCTGTTGATCTATGCGGGCTTGCTCGTGCTGACGTGGGTCGGCTTCAAGGCCGTGCCGACCGGATTCATCCCGACGCAGGACGCCGGATATGTGATCGTTTTCGCGCAACTGCCGGACGGCGCGAGCCTCGAGCGCACCCAGAAGATCATCGACCGAGCCGGCGAGATCGCCCGCGGCATTCCCGGGGTGATCGGGACGGTTCAGTTCCCGGGTTACAATCTGCTGATCGGCGCGAATCTTCCGAACACCGGAACGATGTTCGTTTCGCTGGCGCCATTCGAGGAGCGAAAAGATCGCGAGAAATCCGCGGCCGCGATCATGGGTCAACTTTACGCGCGCTTCACCGAACTGCGCGATGCGCGCGTGCTCGTCCTTCCGCCGCCACCGGTGCGCGGCCTTGGCGCCACCGCGGGATTCAAGATGATGGTGCAGGATCGCACGGACGCCGGTCTCGACGCGCTCGCGGCTGCTTCATTCAAGATGATCGTGGATGGAAACCAGACTCCCGGCCTGGCGCAGGCCTTTACGACGTTTACGACTCGCGTGCCGCAGATCTTCGTCGATGTCGATCGCGTCAAAGCCAAGAGCATGAATGTGGCGCTCAGCGACGTGAACGACACGCTGCAAATCTATCTCGGGTCCCTCTACGTGAACGACTTCAATCGTTTTGGACGAACTTATCAGGTCACGGCGCAAGCCGACTCCAGCTTCCGTGGTCGGGTGGAAGACATCCGGAAGCTGAAAACCCGTAACGCCGCCGGCGACATGGTTCCGCTCGGCTCGCTGGTGGACGTTCGCGAGACGACCGGGCCGGACAAAGTCATCCGCTACAACCTCTATCCCGCGGCGGATATCAACGGCGTCGCGAAGCCCGGAGTCAGTTCCGGCCAGGCGATTGCCATTGCTCAGCAACTCGCCGCTAAGGATCTGCCACCGGGCATGGACTACGAATGGACGGACCTGACCTACCAGGAGATTTTGGCCGGCAACACGATCGTTTTCATCTTCCCGCTCTGTGTGCTGCTCGTCTTCCTCACGCTCTCGGCGCAATACGAAAGCTGGAGCCTGCCGCTGGCCATCATCCTCATCGTTCCGCTCTGTTTGCTCAGCGCCATCGCCGGGGTGTGGCTGCGTGGCATGGACAACAACATCTTCACGCAGATCGGCCTCATCGTTCTGGTGGGCCTCGCGAGCAAGAACGCGATTCTCATCGTGGAGTTCGCCAAGCAACTCGAAGACTCCGGCAAGAGCATCACCGAAGCCGCGGTCGAAGCCGCACGTCTGCGCCTGCGACCCATTCTGATGACCAGCTTCGCGTTCATCCTCGGCGTGGTGCCGCTGGTCATCGCGAGCGGAGCGGGCGCAGAAATGCGTCAGGCTCTTGGAACGGCAGTATTCTTCGGAATGCTCGGCGTGACGTTCTTCGGCCTCGTCTTCACGCCTGTCTTCTATGTCGTGATTCGTAAGGTCACGGCCGGAAACAGAGTCGCGAATCAAGGAGCAGCAGCTACTCCGGCAGCGGTCGCCGACTCAGTCGCATGACCGTCCTTTTGCCCCAACGCAGCGGGTTTCGTGAGTCGCCTCGCATACTGCTCGGCATCGGCTTCAGGTCGGTAGTATTTCGTTACCTTTGGCCGGAGCGAGAACCAGCGATCCTTCTCATTTCACAACGATAACTCTCGCTGACCTATTCCAAGTCGGCGACTAACCAGCAGCCGAACTACAACCATGAGCACAATGAAATCAGCGCAAATCAGTAAAGCAGGCGGGGATTGGGAACTGGTAGAACGCGAAATCCCGGAGCCCGGCGTTGGACAGGTCCGCGTGAAGGTCGAGGCGTGCGGCATTTATCACAGCGACGTGCTCGTCAAAGACGGCATCTGGCCTGGGCTTCAATATCCTCGCGTTCCCGGCCATGAGGTCGCCGGGCGGATCGACGCGGTCGGAAACGGCGTCGCTGGCTGGCAGAACGGGCAGCGGGTCGGCGTGGGCTGGCACGGTGGACATTGCTTCCATTGCGAACAATGCCGGCGCGGCGATTTCGCGATGTGCGTCAATCGCAAGATCACGGGCATCGATTTCGACGGCGGGTACGCCGAATACATGGTCGTCCCGGCGGCGGCACTGGCGGCGATTCCCGATGAGCTGCCGGCAGAGGAAGCCGGCCCCTTCATGTGCGCAGGCGTGACCGTGTTCAATGCGCTGCGCAATTCGGGCGCGCGCGCCGGCGACGTGGTGGCCGTGCATGGCATCGGCGGATTGGGACATCTCGGAGTGCAGTATGCGCGGCAGATGGGCTTCGTAACGGTCGCGCTTGGCCGCGGCAGGGATAAGGAAGCGCTGGCGAGGAAGCTGGGCGCGCACCATTACATCGACTCCGGCGCTGATGATGCGGTTGCTGAATTACAAAAGCTCGGTGGCGCGCGCGTGATCCTGGCGACCGCGCCGAACGCATCGGCGATCTCCGCGCTGGTGGGTGGATTGTCGGTGAACGGTAACCTGCTGGTGCCGGGCGCACCCTTGGAACCGCTGACGGTCAGCGCGCTCTCGTTGATCATGGGACGACAATCCGTCTCTGGCTGGTATTCCGGCACTGCCCGGGATTCGCAAGACACCCTGGAATTCAGCGCGTTGAGCGGTGTCCATCCGATGATTGAAAAATTTCCACTGAGCCACGTCGCGGAAGCCTACGAGCAGATGCATAGCGGCAAAGCACGTTTCCGTGCCGTGCTGACGATGTGAACAGGCGAGGCGGGATGCACGCTTCCTTCTCTTAGCGCAATACGATCGCGCGGACGGAGCGGTGTATGAACCCGAAACTGACAACCTTCAGGACTGTGGATTAACAAAACGCAGTTCCATCGCGGTGGCCGCCCGCACTGGATCGAAATATTCGCGAAGGAACACAATCTTGCCGCCGGCGGCACGCAGGAATATCACGTAGTTTTGACGATAGGTCAGTCCGGTGGACCTAATGACCGCTTCGGCCTTGACCTCGGCGACCGCGCCTTCCGGATCGGCCATGGGATACACGGTCAGCTCAAAGAAGCGGAAACTTTCCACCGCTGAGCGGAACCAGGTGACATGACGCGTGACCTCCTCTCGTCCAGATAATCGCGCTGGATGGCCAATGGATGGCGCGTAGGCGAGTTCCCAGACAATGTCATCGGCAATCAGCGTCTGCCATTGGGGGGCGTCATCGACAAGCGTTTGAACGTGACGTTGCAGGAGATTGGAGGCGATGGTCATGAGCAGGGGCACCAGATACAAACAGCAATGGCAGATACTAGGAACCGGCATTTTCGGTCGCTCCTTCCGCAGCGGCTTTAATCACCTTTGCAACAGCGTTTGGTTGCGACACATAAATCGCGTGGCTGCCGGCTACCTCGACGACTGTCGAACCAGCGCGCTCTGACATGAAACGCTGGGCAGGCGGCAGGATCATCTTGTCCTCGGTGGCGACCAAATACCAACCTGACCACGTCCGCAGCGACCCAGGCGGCAGGCCGGCCATGGCCCGAGAAGCGGCCGTGGACGATGACATAGTCGCCTTCCGCGAGGATGAGTTGATGCTCGTAACGCAACGTGTCGGGCGCGCTCCGGATCAGGTTGAACAAACCGTCCCGGCCCGGTTCGATGTGCGCTGTGCTGGAGGTAAGTATCCGCCGTGGTTGGTGATGTTGGTTGGCCATTTCAACCGCCTCCGAACCGCATTAGGTTGTGAGACGACTGAGTTGCGCCATCAGATGGTCGTCAAGATGAAGCAGGGCTGACTGGACATTACTTTCGAGATGTTCCACTGACGAGGTTCCAGGAATCGGCAGCATGACCGGGGATTTCTTAAGGAGCCACGCCAGCGCAATCTGCCCGGGTGTCGCCCCAAATTCCCTGGCGGCGGATGCGAGCGGGCTGCCCGTATCGGCCAAAGTTCCAGTCGCCAGCGGAAACCACGGGATGAAACCGATGCCTTCTCGTGTGCAGAAGTTGAGCACGTCCTCAGACCGTCGTTCGACGAGGTTGTAGAGATTTTGCACAGTGGCAATTGGCGCCAGACGCTGCGCGGCGAGGATTTGTTCAACGCCTACCTCCGAAAGGCCAATGTGTCGGATTTTCCCTTCATTTTGCAGAGTGACCAGAATGCCGATCTGGTCTTCGAGTGAAACTTTCGGGTCAATGCGGTGAAGTTGGAAAAGTTCGATGCGATCAAGCTTAAGACGCAGAAGGCTTCCTTCGCAGCGTTCGCGCAGGTATTCGGGCCGTCCGTCCGGCTCCCATTGATCCGGCCCGGTCCGTTGCAAGCCCGCCTTGGTGGCGATGACCACGCCTCTCGGGTAAGGATGCAAGGCCCGCGCAATGAGCCGCTCCGAGACAAAGGGGCCGTAGGAGTCGGCCGTGTCGATGAAGTTGATGCCCAAATCGACAGCGCGCCGAAGAACAGCAATGCACTCTGCCGGGTCCTCGGGTTCACCCCAGATTCCCTTTCCGGTCAGACGCATCGCTCCGAAACCAAGGCGGTGAACAGGAGTGTCTCCGCCGATTGTGAAAATCCCGCTGTGCGTGGCCGGCTCTTGAATTGCGTGTGGTATCTTATCCATAGTTCTAATCAGCTAAATTCCAGCGAGTTGAGGTTCAAGCTGGGAAGCGGTCGCCGAACATCGGCAGGCCGCCTTTCGATTCGGCTGCGGTCGCCTCGTCTTGCAGGACGTCCCAGTGTTCGGCGAGGCGCCCATCCTCGATCCTGACCACATCCGCGGCGACCCAGGCGGCGGGCCGGCCATTGCCCGAGAAGCGACCGTGCACGATGACGTAGTCGGCTTCCGCGAGGATGAGCTGATGCTCGTAACGCAGGGTGTCGGGCGCGCTCCGGATCAGGTTGAACAAACCGTCGCGACCCGGTTCGATGTGCGCACTGTGCTGGATATAGTTGGGCGACCAATACCGTTCGGCCGCCTCATAGTCGCGCTTGTTGAACAGGGTATCGAAGGCTTCCAGGACGAGGGTCTTGTTTTGCTCCGGAGTAGTCTTGGCCGTGATCATATTTCTCTTTGAGTTACTGGTTGATGGTGTTCAGAAAAGGCCGGTTCGAGCGCCGGATAGTCGATGTAGCCTTCCGGACCAGCCGCGTAGAAGGTGGCGAAATCCGGCGCATTCAGCGGCGCGCCGGTGCGGTAGCGTTCGACCAGATCGGGATTCGCGAGGAACGGGACGCCGTAGGCGATGAGGTCGGTTTCGCCGCGCTCGATCGCTTGCGCGCCGAGTTTGGCATCGTAGCCACCATTGACCATCAACGGACCGCGGAACGCCTGGCGAATCGCCGGTGTCACGCGCGGCCCGGGCATGGCGAGCACGTGGCCAGGGAGCGCTTCGAGAACGTGCAGGTAGGCGAGGCCAAAGCGGTTGAGCTGCTGCGCGGCGTAGGTGAAGAGTGCCTCGGGATTGCTGTCGGTCTGGTCGTTGAAATTGCTCACCGGTGAGAGGCGCAAGCCCACGCGCTCCGCCCGCCACGCGCTCACCACGGCGTCCGTGACTTCGAGGAGAAACCGCACGCGATTTTCGATGCTGCCGCCGTAGCGATCGGTGCGCTGATTCGATCCGTCGCGCAGGAATTGATCGATGAGATAGCCATTCGCACCGTGGATTTCCACGCCGTCAAACCCCGCCTCCTTCGCGAGCGTCGTGGCCCTGGCGTAATCCTGCACCACGCCGGGAATCTCCGCGGTCTCCAGCGCGCGCGGCACCGGATACGGCTTCCTGCCCTGCGGCGTGCGGATGTGGTCGCCGCGGATGGCGATCGACGATGGCGCCACAGGGGGTGCGTCGCCTTCGTGAAAGTCCGGATGCGACGCCCGCCCCATGTGCCAAAGCTGCAAAAACATCCGGCCACCTTCCGCATGCACCGCGTCGGTCACTTTTTGCCAACCGCGCACCTGATCGGCATTGTGGATGCCCGGTGCTCCGACCCAGCCGCGGCCCTGCGGCGAAATGTGCGTGGCTTCGCTGATGATCAGACCCGCTGCGGCGCGCTGGCGGTAATACTCGGCCATCATGTCGTTCGGGATGCTTTCCGCGCCGGCGCGACCGCGGGTCAGCGGCGCCATGACGAGACGATTGGGCAACTCAAGGTCGCCGAGGGTGAATGGAGTGAATAACGGATTCATGTGATTGGTTGAATGAGTTGAGAAAGATGACCTTCAGGTTTTCGCAGTTCCCGCAGCGACGGCGGCAGGATGGGTTTTTAAGAACGACGGCCGCCGAACTCGTCCGCGTGAAGAGACACAAATTCGCGAACGCTCATCGCCGGCTGGCCGGTCACCCGCTCCACGCCGTCCGCCATCCGGTCATATCGGCCCGCGCGGTTTAGTTCGGCCATCGTCATCAGGTGCCTGGCCAGATGCTCCGGCAAGCCGGCCTTTTTCAGGCCGCGTTCCCAATCCTCGGGCGGAATGTCCGCGTAGGTTACTTCACGGTTCAGCGCCTCCGAGTATTCCCGCGCGATGCCGTCCATGTCCTGCGACCGCGGCCCGGTCAATTCGTAGATCCGGCCCAAGTGCGGTGCAGGTTCGGCGAGGATGGTCGCGATGACTCGGGCGACATCCGCCGTGGCCACGGGAGAGGTCTTGCCCGGTCCAAACGGCAGTTCGATGCGGTTGCGGTCGCGGACGCTCGGACCGGTGAGGGGGAGGAAGAATCCCTCCAGGAAGACGGTCGGCCGGATGGTAACGACCGACAGCCCGGACCACGCGAGCGCCTGCTCGCTGAGCCAGTGCTGGCGCTGCTGCGGGCTCGGCGTGGTGTTCTGAATGCTCATTTGGGAGACGGTCATCTGCGACATGTTCACCAAGGCTTCCACGCCGACCTCCCGGGCGACCGCCGCCATGGTCACGCTCGCCTCCAGATACCCGGCGGACACCGACATGCCGAAGTAAACGCGTCGGGCGCCGCTGACGACGCGATAGACATCGGCCGGTTCGAACAGGTCTCCGACTACCACCTCGGCGCCGGCGGCGCGCAAGGCCTCCGCGCGGTCGTCCTCGCGGCGGACCATGGCGCGAACCGGAAGCCCGCGCTCGAGTAGCAGGCCGGTCACGACCCGCCCGACCGCGCCGAGTTTACCCGCTGCTCCGGTGACGAGGATCGGTCCGTTATTCGTGGTGTTCATTTTGATGTCAGGGTGGGGCGCCCGGCGCCGTGCGGTTTTCCGGCGAGTTCCCGAGCGCCCCCTGTGGCGTTGGTTCAGACGAGTTTGATCTCGACGTCCACGTTACCGCGGATCGCCTTGGAATAGGGACAGGTCTCGTGCGCGGCGTCCACCAGGGCCTGGGCGACTTCGCGGTCCAGCCCCGGCAGGCTCACATTCAGGCGAGCCTGGAGGGCGTAAGCGCCATCGGTGAGGGTGAGGTCCACCTCGGCATCGACGGCGAGGTCTGCAGGGAGAGCGACCTTCAGGTTGCGCGCGGCGATGCCGATCGCGCCTTCGAAACAGGCCGACCATCCGGCGGCGAAAAGTTGCTCCGGATTGGTGCCGGGGTTTTTGCTGCCGGGCAGCGAATGTTTGATGTCCAGGCGGCCATCACTGCTGCGGGAAGCGCCGCCGTCGCGGCCTCCGGTGGTGTGGACTTTGGCGGTGTAGAGGACCCGCTTGGCGGGTGCGGTGTTAGTGAGCGTGTTCATGGTGATGTTATTTTCAGTGGTAGTTGGTTCGCTGATTCAGTGGAGCAATAGGGCAAACGCACCCGTGAGGCCGACCACATGCGCCCAGATGACGAAGATCTGCACCTTACGGTAAGCGCGAGAACTCGAGTTCTCGCTCGGCATGTTTGGGTCAACTCCGAAGAGCTTTTCGTAGTTCTTGAAAAGGAAGACGCCCGCGACGAGCGCGCCGAAAAAGAGAATGGAGAAGATGATCCGGACGGCGAGGAGTGAGTCGGTTTGCATGATGGTAGATTTCTGTGGTGAGTATTTAGCGTGATGATCGTTCGTCGTTGGCCTTACCGGCCGCTCGCCCCGCCGCATTGAGCGGCGGAGCGGGGAGCGGCCGTGGTTGGATTACCAGGCGGAGGCGACGCCGCCGCGGAGGGAGTAGTTGACGCCGTGAGGTCCGGGCACTTGGACAAGTGTCGGGCGGGAATCGACGACGGCCTTCGCCTCCGCGGGCGCCTTCTGCACTTGGGCGACGGTTACGGTGGCCTTCTTCGGATCGCTAGCCTTCCGGGGTTGGAATTGCGGTTGCGGGCCGGGACCGGCGAGGGCGCTGACGTTGAGGACGACTGCCACACCGAGAAGCGTGGCGAGGGATTTGAGGGACTGCGTTTTCATGTGGTTTGTTTTGGTTGAAGTCGGCGTAGGGGTTGGCCCTGTCGGAACTTCGATTGATTTCGAAATCCTAAAGTCACGTATCGTGCCAGGTGCACAGGATCGCATCTACATGCCTTGTGTAGTGTCACTTACGACGCAATCGTTCCACGGCTGGATCAACACGATAACTCGTAATGTTACGAAAGATCGTTGCGGGACCTCTGAATAGTCGTAGTGCTGGGACGTGAACTGTGTCGATTTCCCCAGAGCCATGGTCTCGATTGCGCAGAACCGCACGCTGCCCGAGGTGCTACGCGCCATCGTCACGAGCGTCGCCGCCTGCAAGAATGTCGTGGCCGCCGGCATCTGGCTCGTCGAGAAGGGCGACCTGTGCGAGACCTGCCGCTTTCGCCCCAAATGCCCCGATCAAACGCGTTGCCTGCACCACGTCGCCGGCGAGGGCAATCTGGTGGCCCACCCGGAGGGCCTCGCGCGGTTGGAGCAAGCCTTCCGGCGCTTCCCGCTCGGCGTGCCGAAGATCGGGAGCGTGGCTGCGACGGGCAAGCCGCTGCTGCTGCCGGTGCTCCGCGGCGACGAGACCTGGTTCGCGGACGGCGATTGGTTCCGCAGCGAAGGCGTCGCGGCGTTTGCGGCGCACCCGCTCGTTTTTCGCGGCGAGGTGCTCGGCGTCCTGGCGCTTTTCGATCGCCTGGAGATCACCGAATCTGACTTCGAGTCCCTGCGCGTGCTGGCCGATCACGCCTCGGTGAGCATCGCCAACGCCCACGCCTTCGAGGAGATCGCGTATCTCAAAGAGCGGCTCGAGGAGGAAAATAGCTACCTGCGCGATGAGGTGACCGCGGCGAGCGGCGGGGGCGACATCATCGGCGAAAGCCCTGCGCTGCGGAACGTGCTCCGACAGATCGAACTCGTCGCCGCCAGCGATGCCACCGTGCTCGTCACCGGCGAAAGCGGCACGGGAAAGGAACTCGTCGCGCGCGCCATCCACGAGCGCAGCCCGCGCCGCGACCGGCCGATGGTGAAGGCCAATTGCGCCGCGGTGCCCGAAGCGCTGTTCGAGAGCGAATTCTTCGGCCACGTGAAAGGCGCCTTCACCGGCGCGCTGCGCGACAAAGCCGGACGTTTCGAGCTGGCCGATGGGGGCACGCTTTTCCTCGATGAGATCGGCGAGATTCCGTTCGCGATGCAGGCGAAGCTGCTGCGCGTATTGCAGGAGCAGGAAGTCGAGCGCATCGGCGACACGCGCTTGCGCAAAGTGAATGTGCGGATCATCGCCGCGACCAATCGCAACCTGAAAGATGAAGTCATCGCCGGCCGCTTCCGCGAGGATTTGTATTATCGACTCAGCGTCTTCCCGATCGAGAATCCGCCGCTGCGCGAGCGGCGCGATGACATCCCGCGCCTGGCCGAACACTTCATTCGCACGGCCGCGAAACGCCAGGGCCGCAAGCCGCCGAAACTCACCACCGTGGTCGCCCGTCAGCTCGCCGCGCAGGATTGGCCGGGTAACATTCGCGAGCTTCAGAACGCGGTCGAACGCGCGGTCATTCTCGCGCAAGGCGGTCCGCTCGCCTTCGACGCGCTGGCGCCACGCACCGCGACCCCGATAGCCATTCCGCTCTCTGCCTCAGACGCCCCGCTGCTCACCCGCGCGGAGCTCAAACAACGCGAGCGCGAAAGCATCGCCGCGGCCCTCGCTCAAGCCCGCGGCAAAGTCTTCGGCGCGAATGGCGCCGCCGTGCTCCTCGGCATGAAGCCCACCACCCTCGCCTCGCGCATCAAGGCGCTGGGTTTGCGGCGGAACTGAATCCGGAGCAAGGCTGCGGAGATCGGTAGTGTCTTAATTTCAATTTAGGACACTACCGGCGCACGGGTGGTGACCGGATTGGCGTATTTCGCGGCGGCGATCCCGCAGCCGCCACGGCTACGCGAGGAAGTCGATCTCGCGCCCGAGGCCCCGCGACAGCGCCGCCCGGTAGATCTGCCACGCCGCCACCGCGTCCTGGAACGCGAGCCCGACGCCGCCGTAAACGGTGATCTGCTCCGCGTTTGCGCGCCCGGGGTGCGCGCCGCCGATGACTTCGCCAAGCTCGGCGCTGATCGCGTCCGCTCCGAGCTTCGCGCCGCCGATCGCGCCCATGCTGACGGCGAGTTCGCGATCGTCACAGACGAAGACGGCATCGCCGATGACTTCCGCGCTGACCTCGCATTTTCCGGGCTCATCGGGACCGATCGTCGAGATATGCGTGCCGGGTTGGAGCATGCCGGGAAGGATGAACGGGGTGCGCGCCCAGGTGGCGGCCAGCACCATGTCGGCGGTCCCCACGGCTGCTGCGACCGACTCAGTCACTTCGATCGTGAGACCGAGCGACTGGTGCATACGCTCGGCGAACGCCAGCGCACGATCCCGCGCCGTGTCGAAGACGCGGACGGCACCGATCGGCCTCATCAGGTGGAGCGAGCGCAATTGGTGCTCACCCTGCATGCCGGCGCCGATCACGGCCACCGATCGCGCGTCGCGCCGGGCGAGCACGTCCGCAGCCAGGGCACTGGAGAGCCCTGTTCGCACCGCGGTGAGATGCGTCGAGTCCATGACGGCGAGAAGCTCGCCGGTTTGCCCGTCGTGCAGACAGAGCACACCGCGAATCGCGGGCTGCTGCTCGGGAAACTTGGCATGCACCTTGACGGTGTAGGCGGGAATGTCTGCCGCGGTGCCCGGGAAGAGGACGGTGGCGGTGCCGGGTCCGGACAGGGTGGAACGCACGCGTTGCGCGCGCACGCCACGATCGAGTGAATAGCCGCGGAACGCGGCGCGCAGGTCGGCGAGCAGCGTGTCGGGCTCGATCAAAACTTCAGTCTCGGAACGTGTGAGAAGCAGCGTGCGCATGGTTCGTGCGTTTAGACCGTTATGCGTTGCGTAACGAGAATTCTGTTCCCGTTGCATCCCATGGAGAGGAGACCTTTTGAGGCAGCACAAAAGGCCGCGACGCAAGATGCGTCGCTCGGCGGGCAGGATGCCCACCCTACCCGAGACCGCACTCTCGCACGTCGCGGCTCCGACACGGGGATATCAAGGGCGGAGCCCTTGGCTAGTAAAGCTTGTTCGCCCGCATAGCCGCGGTCACCTGCGTCTCAAGTCGCTGAATCCGGCCGATAGCTCCTGAAATCCACGCGAACATGCCTGGCGATTCGCGCAATTTGGCGGCTTTGCGCAAGTGTGGCTGCGTAATCCGGCATTCACCGTCGCTCAAAACGCGAAGCAGTCACAGCCTGATCCCCAGAGCTGCGCGAGTCCGGCGTGGGAATGTCGCGAATGGGTCACGCCGCAGGTCGCATGATGTGCGTGGATGCGTGGCGCGGCGCGGCGCTGGAAATGCGGTGCGCCGTAGCCGCCGAACTTCGCGACGGGGGACCAGTCGGGCATGACGGGAAGAGCGGGCGGATCGAACTCGGAGAAGTCGCCGACCGCATACACGGGCTTGCCGTTGACGACGGTGAAGGTCGATTCGAGATCGCGGATGCGCTCCTCGGGCACGGAGAAATAGTCGTCAGTGAGCGCGGCAAAGTCGGCGAGCTGCCCGACTGCGAGCACGCCTTTCTGTTGCTGCTCGCCGGAGAACCATGCACTGCCCGTCGTGTAGAGCCGCAGTGCTTCTTCGCGACTGAGGCGATTTTTCTCCGGGTAAAGTTCGAGCCCGCCGCACGTTCGACCGCTCACCAGCCAGTAGAGCGAATTGAATGGGTTGTAATTCGCCACGCGCGTGGCGTCGGTGCCGACGCCGACGGGCACGCCGAGCTCCAGCATGCGCCGGATCGGCGGGGTGCGTTCGGCGGCTTTCGCGCCGTAGCGCTCGACGAAGTATTCGCCCTGGAACGCCATGCGATGCTGAATGGCGATGCCGCCGCCGAGCGCGTGCAGGCGTTCAATGTTGCGATCGGAGATCGTCT
>JAXDQW010000081.1:0-42869 GCA_034667665.1 Chthoniobacter sp. | reverse complement strand
AATTTTCGGTCGGCGGCGGGACGCACGCCGCTGCCAAGCCCGCCGCTCGCGACTACAGTTTAACTTAAACCGCTCTAACAGGGCTCAGTTTCCGGACGATGGCTTCGTCTGAGCACTGATTACTTCGCGCAACCGATCTGCCCGGGTTGCCCACGCCCCTTCACTTCTGCCGAAACGCCGGCGACGCCACGATCGTCTGGATCAGCGATCGCAACGTGTATTGGTTCTTCTTCATCCCCTCGGCCGCGGCCCGAACCATCGGTCGATCGGCGAAGCCCAATTCGCGGCCCAAGGCGTAGGTATGGAGCTGCGCGGACAGTCCGATCAGAAAGAGGTCCTCCTTCTTCAAGAGCTGTTCCTGCAAGCCTTCGACGCCCTTGAATTCGGTGCCGTCCGGCATCCTGGCGCTCGGGTCGATGACCGGGTCGTTCGGCTCGACCCGGCCGCTCCAACCATGCGCTTCCTGATCGCGCCATTCGCCCGCGGCGTTGAAATTCTCGAGGGCGAATCCGAGCGGATCGATCTTGTCGTGGCAGCGCGCGCAGGACGCGGATTCGCGATGGATTTGCAGCCGTTGACGCACCGTGGCCTTGTTGATGCCGGGCACTTTCGAAGCAATTTCGCCGGCGTTGGCGACAGGCAGGCCGGGATTGGTGCCGAGCATCGTTTTGAGCACCCAGACGCCGCGCGAGACGGGTGAGGTGCGCGTGCCATTCGAGGTGATGCTGTGGATCGAGGCCTGGGTGACCACTCCGCCGCGATGCGCTTCCGGCGGCGCCGGTACCCGCCGGAACTCATCGCCCTTCACGCCAGGGATGCCATAGAAGCGCGCCAGCCGTTCGTTGATGGTGACAAAGTCGCTCTTGATCAGGTTCCGCGCGTCCAGGTCATGGCGCAGGATCTCGCCGAAAAACGCCTCGCTCTCGCGCACGATCGAGACCTCGAGGTGGCGGTCGTACTCGGGATAGAGGCCCTTGACCGGCGGGTTCGCGCCGACTTTGCGCAGACCGAGCCATTGGCCGGCGAAGTTGGTCACGAACGCGTCGCTCTTCGGATCGGCCAGCAGGCGATTGACCTGCGCCGTGAGCGTGGCGGGCCGGGTCAGTTCGCCGCTGGCCGCGAGGCGGAAAAGCTCATCGTCGGGCATCGAGGACCAGAGGAAATACGAGAGCCGCGAGGCGAGCTCATAGGCGGTGAGCGCCCGCCGTTGCGTGGCCGCCGCCTCCGGTTCGACGAGGAAAAGGAAGTGCGGCGAGGTGAGCACCGCGGCGAGCGGGACCTTTAGCGCTTCTTCGAAGGAGGGCTTCCGCGTCCGCACCTCTGCAAACATCGCGACCCGCGCGCTGACTTCCTCCGTGGTCACCGGCCGGCGAAAGGCTCGCGTCATGAATTTCGTGAGAACCTCGCGCGCGCGGGCCGTCTCATCGGCAATGCGAGGCACATCCTCAGCTCCCAGCACGAGCCGGTGACTTTCCGGCGGCCAGCTTGCGTAGATCGGCCCTTCGAGCTCGATCCAGTCGATGAGCAAAATCGGCTCCGCGAACTCGCTCCGGACCTGCCAGTCGCGCGGCAGCACGGTCGGCACACTGTAGGCGTACTCCAGCGTCACGCCGCCTTGCTGCCGGGTGAGATGGGCGCGCACTTCATAGACCTTCGGCGCGGACTCCGGCGCATCGACGTCCATCTCCGCGACCACCCGCGGCGTCCCGCCCAACGTCGTGCTGATCTTCACCCGCGGCGGTCCGTAATCATACATGCGATGGGTCTCAAAGTGCGCGAGGTCCCGCGCATACAGGTCGTCCTGGTATGGGCGGCTCGATCCCTTCGCCACCTCCTGATCGCGACGCTGGCCGAGCAGCAGGCGGGCGGATTCCACCACCTGGGCCCGGGTCGGCACCCGGCCGGCCGCGCGGAAGCGAATGAGGTATTCGCCCTCGTGCGGCAGCTTGAATTGCTTGAAGCCGACGACCGTATTCCAGGCGCTGTGGTGGACCACGGCGAAGCCGTTCTCGGTCGCGTTGATGCCGTCGCTGAGTGTGATCGTCTGCCCATCGCGCTTCACGCGGGCGCCATCGCTCTTGTCGTTGTGTTCCTCCGGCTCGAAGTGCCACTTCAAGACCGGTGGCTGTTCGCCTTCGAAGATGGCGCGATCGAGCACCTGCCGGGCGGCGGTGTAGTAAAGCTCGAGCTGCAGCGGCGAGATGGTGAGCGCCTCGCCGATGTTGTCGAAGCCGCCGGCCGGCGGATCCTGGGGAAAATTTTCTGCGGGGCGAAAGTTCACGCCGACGAGATCGCGGATCGTGTTGTTATATTCCGCGCGATTCATTCGGCGCATGACCGCCTTGGTCGAGTGCTTCGCGGTCTCGGCGCGGCCCAGCTCCGCGGTCACCCAATCGACAAAACTCCCCGCGCTCTCCGCGGTTGGCTGCGGCTTGTCGTCGGGCGGCATCTCGTGGCTGTTGACCGTATTCACGATGTCCGCCCACTGCGCCGCCGTCGCCGGATCGAGGAAATCGTTGGCCAGCGTATCGAGCCGCAGATCGCCCTTCTGCTTCTTCGGCCCATGGCAGGAGACACAATGCTCGTTGAAAAAGGGCTGCACGATCTTGTCGAATCCTTCGGCGTCCGCGTGATGCACCGGCTCTGCTCCGCACGCCCCCTTCGCCACGAAAACCCAAAGCAGAAAGTGCAACGATCGGACATCCTAACAGGACGCCTGCCGGTCACAACCTGCCAATGCGCAACACCGCGATCGTTGGCTGTGATTAAATGTGGCGCAGGGCTCCCCCTGAGTAGCCAGAGATCTTTCGACTCCGCCGCGCGCCCACCACCGCTTTTCCGCATGCCGCCGCGCGGCTCCGCTCAGGATGACAGCTTGGTTGGATGCGGCTGCGCCGATGCCGCCCCGCGTCAGCGGGAGACGAAGGAAAATGGACGGTCGTGGAAAAATTCGTCCAGTGCCTCGTCGAAATAGATCCAGCCTTTGGGGCTCAGATGGTCGTGGGTGTCGGCGAAAAACTTCGCGTCGAGCTCGTGGTCGCGGAAGTCCACCACGGCGACGTGCTCGCGCTGCCCCACGGCCTCGAGCAGGTCGTAGTAACGCTGGCGCGCCGCGGCGGTGACGCCGAGTTGATCGAAGTAAACGCCATTAATCGGGATGCTCAGAATCAAAGGCTGCGCGCCCAGTTCGCGCAGCGTGCGCAGGAGCAGCTCGAGATCCGCCCATTCGGTGCTGCGCTCGATCGCGGCGACGAAGTCCGCGTCCTCGGAAATTGGTTTGTCCGCTTTGATCACGCGGTCCTCGCCGCGCGGCCGAAACGGAGTCGAGCGGCTTTCCCAAAGCTCGACGAGACGGTCCCAGGAAAGGGCTGTCTCGCGGCGCGGCGGCGTTTTCAATCGCCGGGCATGGGCGGCGATGTAGAGGCCGGTCTCGAGGTCATCCTGGACCCGCACGACGGCGTTGGCCGCCAAGCCAAAAGGCAGCGCCAGACGGTAGAGCAGCCGGTCGCGGGGCGTATCGGCGCTGAGGCGCTTCACGGCAAAGTTCAGCAACGGACGCGATCGCAGGGTCGCGGGAAATTGCGCCATGCGCCGGGCCAGATCGCGGCGAAGCTCGGGACTGAGTTCGCTCGCGAAGACGCCCTCGCTGGCAAGCAGCGGGGAGAAGTTGCCCGCGTAAGCCCTGGAATTCAGCGCGTGGGTGAAGAAAAAGCTCGGCGAGAGCGACACGGCAACCTTGCGTCCGCGCAGTTGCGGCCCGACGGCGGCGAGCTTCTCGGCGACGATCAGCGAAGTAGTCCCCGCTTTGCCCACCGGGCTCACCGTGAAGTCGGTGGGGTAACGCTTGAAGAAGATGCTGGCTTTGTCCGAGATCGATTTGACCAGTTCCGAGCTGCCATAGAGCGGAAGAATGCCAGACCGCACAAAGGCCTGCCGCTGGAGGAAGAGACCCTGGTTCTTCAGCGCGGAGGTTTGCGGAACGAGCGCGTCGAAGTATCGATTCTCAAGGTGGCGCGCGATGCCGAAGACGACCGCGAGGAGCACCGCGCCAAGCCCCAAGGCGGCGGCGGCGGCCCGCAGGTGGATGTGTCGATATTCGCGCGGCACGCGAAACCGTAACCACGCTCGCGGACGCGGCAAATAAAAGTCAGGTCATCCGAAGCGCGAGCGTCGAAGAGTTCTCCCACGCGATGCTCCAGCCGGCGAAGAAACTACACTGGCAAGTCCGCCGGCGCAGGCCCGCGATCAATAATAGACCAGCCGCCATTCCGAGTGGCTGGGAACCCAGTGACGATGCCCGTGGCTCCACACCAGATGGCCGCGGACCCAAACGTGCACCCGATGGGCATGACGGTGATGACGATAATGGTGGTGGTGATAATGCGAGGAGGTCAGCCGAAAGGTGGCTTCGCGGGAATGCGGCGCGGTGCTGGAGGCCTGAGCGGTCGCCGGGAGAATGCTGCTCGCGCAAAGAATAGCGCCGAGGGTCAGAGACAAGGGCAGTTTCATAATGTTGGTTCGCATGAGACGCGCGGGCCGACGGCATTATTCGACAAAGTGGTCACCCGTACCCCGCCACCTGGCGCAAGGAGCTCAACCGACCGCTGAGCGGGTGAGCAGTGATGGCCAGGCGCCCCGCGCATCCCACGGAAGGCGACTTTTCCATTCGCTGGGGCAAACTTCGAGGTTGAGCTTCGCCTCTTCATGGTCACGCTTTGCCCATGACCCACACCCGCTTCCCTCGCCTCCTCGTCGCGCTCGCCTTGCTCGGCGGCATTTCCTTCCACGCCTCGGCCGCCGATCATCCCGACACCCCGGGTTGGAAAGACCTGATCGCCCCGGATTTTTCCAATGTGGTCGAGACCGGGCACTGGACGATGGAAAACGGCGAGATGGTCGCCAAGGATCACGAGTCGCTCTGGACCAAAGAATCCTACGGCAACTTCATCCTCGATCTCGAATTCAAGGTCGCCAAGGAATCCAACAGCGGCGTCTTCCTACGCTCCAGCAACATGAAGAACGCGCTCTCTGCCCTCGAGATCCAGGTCCACGATTCCACCGACGGCACGAAGTATGGCATGGTCGGCGCCATCTACGACGCCAAGCCGCCGACCAAAAGCATGGCCAAACCCGTGGGCGAATGGAACCACTTCACCATCACCTGCCGCGACAGCCTCGTGTCGGTGATCTTCAACGGTGAAGAAGTCATCCACGCCGACCTCAACGACTGGCCCGAAGCCGGGAAAAATCCCGACGGCACGCCGAACAAATTTCCCGTCGCGCTGAAAGACTTCGCGCGCCAGGGGCCGATCGGTTTCCAGGGCCTGCACGGCAAGGCGCAGGCGCCGGTGTGGTATCGGCACGTGAAGATCAAGTCGCTCGACTGAGCGGCGGAGTCCGCTCTGCCCCGATTGGCTGCTCATGACCCTCCAGCGCATCACCGCCGGTTTCCTGCGCTGCGTCGCCATTTTGCAGGTCCTCACGGCCGCAGTTGTCTTCATGCCCGTGGCGTGGATCGCCGCCTGGCATGCGTGGATTGGCCTGGGTTTGATGCCGGATGACCCGTTTTTGCGCTACGTCATCCGAGGGGCTGGCTACACTCAAGCGGCGGTCGGCGTGCTGCTTTGGATCATGGCGGGGGACGTCGTGCGATACCGTCCTCTCGTGATCGCCACGGCCGCCATCTATCTGGCCGCGGGTCCGGCTTTCTATTTGATCGAGACCATTGCCGGGATGCCTCGCTTTTGGTGCCTCATCGATTCGGTTTCCTGTTTTTCTGTGGGTGTCGTCCTCATGGCCCTTTGCCGGTTGTCCTCAGAAAGGAAAAAGGCGAAAGGCCAAGGTGGCGACGGTCCCGGGATTTAGAACTGTGAAATAAGTCGAAAGCGCGGGTGGACGGCGTCGTTTCGGCCACCGCAATCCCCGCCGAACGAGCTCGGACTCCCCCCTGCAGAAATGCTCTTTCCTTGTAACCTTTCGCCACTCCGCGCGTCTCGGCGAAGACATGATCTATAAACGTCTGCTCGGCCTCACGATCGCTTTCGTCGCCCTGACGCTCATTTTTTGGGTGGTCGAGTTCTTTTGGCCGGGCGTGCCGGCGCAACGGAAACTTCGGCGCGGTTATCTCCTCGACACGCTTTACTGGTTCTTCACGCCGCTGATCACGAAATCCGTCACCCAGATTGGCGTCCTCGTCGTGCTCGTGCCGACGATGTTGCTCCTCGGGCGCTCGCTCGATCACGCGACCGTGGCCGCTGGCTACGGGCCGATCCTCGCGCTCCCCAAATGGCTGCAAGCCGTCGCGATCCTGGTCCTGGGCGACTTCATCGCCTACTGGTCGCACCGCTGGTTTCATGGCCGGCGCTTGTGGCCGTTTCATGCGGTGCATCACAGTTCCCAGGAACTCGACTGGCTCTCCTCGGTGCGCCTGCACCCGGTCAATGAACTCGTCACGCGCTTGTGCCAGGCCGTGCCATTCGTGGCGCTCGGCTTTTCCCCGGTGGTCCTCGCCGCGTATGTGCCGTTCCTGACCTTCTACTCCATCCTCATCCACGCCAATGTCTCGTGGACGCTTGGCCCCTTGCGTTATGTCGTGGCCAGTCCCGAGTTTCACCGCTGGCATCACACCTGCGAGGAGGAGGCCTTGAACAAAAACTTCGCCGGGCTCCTGCCCTTTTGGGACATGGTCTTCGGCACCTTCTACCTGCCGCGCGAGAAGCGCCCGACCCGGTTCGGCATCCAGGGCAATCCCGTGCCCGACGATTTTTGGGGACAGATGATGTATCCCTTCCGCCGGTCTCCACGCGCGGCGGAGATCAGTGCCGCCACCGAAGCGGCCGGGTTTGTCCGTGAAGCTGGCTCGGACGGCGCGCCGGGATGAAGGCAATCTCCCCAGCGCGGGACAATGTGCGAGATTGCCCTGCGGCCCGCCAGGTGCCTCCCTCATTAACGTGAAATCGCTTCTGCCCTGCCCAGCCTTCTGGCTGCTCCTCCTCGTCGCCGCCGCACTCGGCCTGCCCCACGGCTCGATGGCGGGCGACGTCGTCCGCGGCATCGAATACGCCCGCGTGAGCGATTTGCCGCTCAAGCTCGATCTGTATCGGCCCGCCAAACCATCGCCGCTGCTCATCGTCTATGTGCATGGCGGCGCCTGGCGCGCGGGATCAAGAGACGACATGCCGCTGGGCGGCCTGGTGACCGAGGGATTCGCTGTCGCGAGCGTGGATTATCGGCTCTCGACGGAGGCGCCATTCCCCGCGCAGATCCATGATATCAAGGCCGCGATCCGTTTTCTACGCGCCCAGCAGACGCAGCTCGGGATCGATGCGCAGCAGATCGTCATCGCGGGATCGTCGGCCGGCGGCCATCTCGCCGCGCTCGTCGGCGTGACCAATGGACAGCAGGAGCTCGAAGGCACCGTGGGCGATCATTTGGATCAAAGCAGCGACGTGCAGGGCATCGTCAGCTTTTTCGGCGCTTCGGATCTCACCACCATCCTCGCCCAGAGCAGCGAGCACGGCCTGAAAGTGCGGGTCCCCGCCCTGCAACTCCTCCTCGGCGGGCAGCCCACGGAGAAGCCCGAGCTCGCCCGTCTGGCCAGCCCCGTTTTTCACCTCGACCCGCACGATCCGCCGCTGCTGCTCCTCCACGGCGACGCCGATCCGCAGATGCCGCCCGAGCAGTCGAAGGAACTCGCCGCCGCCTACGAGCACGCGAAGCTCCGCGTGAAGCTGGTGATCATCCCCGGCGCCGTGCATGGCGGGAAGCAGTTCTACGACGCCGAGCGCCTCGCCTTGGTGAAAGACTTTCTCGACCACCTCGCGGCACCGTAGCGGGTCCGCTCCTAGCCGCGGAGCGGCGCCAACCCTAATAGCCGTGGTCGAGCGGAGCGAGGCCACGGACAAGCGCCCACGGGCTAGCCGCGTAGCGGCGACACCCGGCGTGCGGCAGTCAACTGTTTCGCCGCTCACACGGCTGGCCCACGTTTTTTCTTGTCCGTGGCCTCGCTACGCTCGACCACGGCTATTCGGGTTGGCGCCGCTCCGCGGCTGTGCTGGATTGCCACGCGTAGCTTTGCAGCCTGGAGGAATCCTTGTGGAGTGCCCCCGGAAATGGATACATCATTCCTTGTGCCTGCCCCGGCTGCTCATGGCAGCGCCAACCGATCATGAAAGCGTCGAATGCAACCACGGGAACGCAACCGACGGCGGTGCTGAATGACCACGACGTCCGGGAACGGATCGAAGCACTCCGCCCCACGGACAATTGCTCCAACTGGCTCTACCTGGCCCGCGCCTACGCGATCATCACCACGGCCGTCACCTTCGCGATTTGGTTCCATCAATGGCGCACGGCTCAGGGCCTGAGCGTGGGGTGGGAAGGGCCGGTCTTCCTTCTCGCCGTGATCATGATCGGCGCGTCGCAGCATCAGCTCGCCGGGGCGACGCACGAGGCGACGCATCACCTCTTGTTCCGCCATCTGCTGCTCAATGAGCTGGTGTCGGACTGGCTCTGCATGTTTCCGCTCTTCAGCTCGACTTATATCTTCCGCCAGCACCACCTCGCCCATCACCAGTTCATCAATGATCCGGAACGCGATCCGGATTTTTCGCAGTTGCGGCAGAGCGGACATGACCTGGACTTCCCGGTGAGCCCAGCCGGCTTTGCGTGGATGCTGCTGCGGCAGCTCACGCTCTACCCGCTGGTCAAATACATCCTCGTTCGCGCCCGCTACAATTCGCTCGGCGGGGTCGCCAACCATCCGTATGCCGAGAAGGAGCGGAGCTTCTCGGTGTGGCCGATTCGCTTTGCGATCGGCTATCTGGTCGTCCTGTTCGGAGGCATGATCTGGGCGACGCGCTTCGCGGCTTCGACGTGGCTGGCGGTGCTGCCGGCGGCTGGCTTTCTCGGCATTGCCGGGGTTCTGCTCGCCGTTCCACGCGACCGTTATCCCGTGAGCCGGCTCCGTCCGTTGTTCTCCGCTCGCGCCGTGCTGATTTCCCGCGTGGCGCACGCCACCTTGCTCGGGGCCGCGATCGCCTGGACGCAACGCCTCACCGGCGCGCCGGCGTGGATTTATTTTTTCCTGCTCTGGATCGTGCCGCTTTTCACGTCGTTTTCATTCTTCATGATCCTGCGGCAATTGATCCAGCACGGGAACGGCGATCGCGGCCGGCTCACCAACACCCGCGTCTTCCACGTCAATCCACTGCTTCGCTACGCGGTGTTCCCGTTCGGCATGGACTATCATCTGCCGCACCACCTGCACGCAAATGTGCCGCACTACCGCCTGCATCAGCTCCACGCGCTGCTCTTGCAGAGCGCGGAGTATCGGGAAAAGGGCACGGTTGTGGACGGCTACTTTCTGCCCCGGGACCCGCGTCGCCCGACGGTCGTCGAAGTGCTCGGCCCCGCGCACGCGAAGCGGGGCGCCGAAGTCTTCATCGACGAGAGCGTCCTGGAGGAACCGCGCGCCGGCGCGCAGGAATCGCGCCAGGCGTGAAGGCCTCCCTGATTGGGCGCTGATGCTGGCGCAGGAAAGCTCGCCATTTCGGGCGAGGAATGCGTCAGACTCTGCCCACCCTCCGCCATGAGTCTGTCCTTCCTCCAGTTTGCCGGCGAGCTGCGCAAGCTTTTCACCCGCCGGCGCACCTGGCTGGGGTTTGCGGCTTTCGTGATCGTGGAACTGCTCATGGCCATGTTCATCGAGTTCGAGAGCGTCAAGGAGGTCCTCCGCGTGGTGATCACCGGGCAGGGACGCTCGTTTGAGCAATACTTCTCCGGCCTGACCGTGGCCTTTCTGATCATGGACACCACGGTGCTCTTCGGCGGCGCGCTGTTTGTGGCAATGGTCGCGGGCGATGTGGTCGCCAAGGAAGTCGAAGACGGCACGCTGCGCATGCTCCTCTGCCGACCGGTCTCGCGGCTGCGCATTCTCACCCTCAAGTTTCTCGCCACCTCGCTCTACACCTTCCTGCTCGTCTTCTTCATCGGGCTGACCGCGCTCGCCGTGGGGCTCGCGGTCGAAGGTCGCGGCGATCTTTTCGCTTTTGCGCCGCTGGCGCCCTTCCGCGCCTTTCATCCCTTTCGCGCCGGCCTGGTTCAATACCTGATCAGCCTGCCGCTCTTTGCGCTGAGCCTGCTCACGGTCAATGCGGTCGCCTTCCTCTTCTCGTGCCTGAATCTGAAACCGGCGACCGCGACCATCGGCACCGCGGCGATCTTCTTTTTCGACCTCGTCTTTCGCAGCCACCCCTTCTTTCAAAGCATCGCGTCGGTTTTCATCACTCGGCGCCTGAGTGTCTGGCTGGAAATCTTTCGCCCCGAGGCCCGGTGGCCGGCCATGGCCGAGCAATACGTCTGGCTGTTCGCGCTCGATGCCACTCTCTTTGTCGTCGCGTGGCTGAACTTTGAGCAGCGGGACTTCAAGACGTGAGCAGGCCGGATTAGTGTGAGGTCGACTTGCAGTCGGCCATAATGTGGGGCCGACTTTCTAGTCGGCCACGGGTCGAGCGAAGCGAGGGGGCCGGTTTTGAGGGTGCGCCCCGGAGAAACGCCGCCTCGCTTTGCTCGCCCGCGCCGACTGCAAGTCGGCCTCACACTTCGTCTCGCTGCCGGCCCTCGATGCCACGCTCTTTGTCGTCGCGTGGCTGAACTTCGAGCAACGAGACTTCAAGACATGAGCGCTCCGGCGCTCCGCGAATCCTCACGCATTCTTTTATTGAGTTCAGAGCCCTTCGATCGGCAGCGGCATCGTGCGCTTCAAGAGCGGCCCAAATTCCGCCCGCGCTTCCGGCGGCAGGTCGCGATAATAGCTGGAGAAAGCCTCCGTGAGCGCGGCGAACACCCGCTGGTGATTGAAAGGGGCGCGTTCATCCGCATTCACCCCGGTCTCCCATTCGTAACTGGCGCGATACAAGAACCGTTCCCGCTCCGCTGACGGCAGCCGCGCAACCGTGTTGAGCATTTGTCTCACCCCGTTGCCGGCCGTCCCGGTAAGGAGAAGTTCCTTTTCCGCACCGGTCATGAGCTGGTAGGCGCCGCGCATCGCCGGGGATTGCCGCACGGAACGCAGTTGCTCGTAATTGAGCGAATCCATCTGCAGAACGAGCCCCGTGATGATGCGGGCCCGATCCTCCGGGCTCCGCCCTTCCAGCCCGTAGCGTTGAAGATAGGCGGCGACCTTCCGCGGCGAGGGCTGCGTCGCGCGGATCAGCAGGACCACCGAGGCGGCGAGCACCCAAATGGCGGCGACCGACCCCAGAGCCTGAAACCAGATGCGCCGGCGCTGTTCCCGGATCGGATTGGCCACGGCTGCGCGATTCGCCTCCCGGTCCCGGTGGATCCCGCCACGAATCATGGCGAAGCCGCGCGGCCTACGGCACAATCGCCAGGACCTCCCCGCTGACGGAGATCTTTCCCTTGAGGATAAACATCGTTTCCGGACCAGGGTTGAATTTGACAAACCCAGTCACCGAGGTCGCGATTTTTGGAATGGGGCCATTCGGGCCCCCTTTCCCCGTGATGGTGGTTGCGGTCTGGAGCGATCCCGCGGTGATGCTGCCCATGGCGTTAAAGTCCCCCCCGGCGACCATGGCATGCTTGAAGGCATTGCCAAAATTGTTGCCGATTTGCACCGACCCGCTGGTGATCTTGCCGATCTCGAGGAGGATCTTGTTCGTGGCCGGATCATAAATCACTAACCTGATATCCGGATTCGCACTGCCGCTGAAGATCTGGCTGTAATTCGCGGAGAGACCCAGGGCCTCGTTCGCCAAATTCGGATCCCCGATCGGCCGGCCCTTGGCCAGGTTGATCAGTTCCTTGTTTTTCAGCATGATTTTCAGGAGGGCGCCACTGGCCGCGTCCGTGCGGAGACCGGCCAAAGTGACCTTCGCCGCCATGAAGTGGTCCACGGCAGCATGGACGCGAGAGACAAGGCACAGGATGACGGCGGCTACGGACAGGCAGAGCGTTTTCATAGGATTAGCTGGGGGTTTGAAGCTGCGGAGTGAAGCAAGGCCAGAATTATGATATTTCGGTGTTCTCTGTTTTCCATCAGATTTTTCGCTTTCTCCGCGTGCCCTCACCGGCTCGGGGCGGCGGCGGAAAGGCTCCAGCGCGGACGAAAAACTCGAAGCAGGGGTGCAACTGCGCGTCATCCAAGGGCGGGCAGTGGATGCCCGAACCGGCCAGACCGTTTTGCGCGTTTTGACCATCGATCGCCGGGAATGAGCCGTAGCCGCGCAAGGCCTGCTGCACCTGGCCCGGCAGCAGCAGCACATACGGGAGCAGCGGACTGTCCTTGCGGCTCGCGTCACGGGCGGTGAGCTGAGCCTCCCACTCGTCATTCGCGACGAGCTCAACCGGATACCCAAAGGATCGCGCGCTCCGCAACAAGTCGGAAACCGTGTGCCGCTGCGGGTGAACGAGATGAAAGGTTTGCCCGGCGAGCTCCCGCTGGCGCGACAGGTGGACGATCGCCTGGCTGATGTAATCCACCGGCGTGATGAAGGTATCGATCTCCAGCGTCGGGCCGCTTCCGAGCTCGAGGCAGGCTTTGAGCACGCGCCAGACGAGATCGTCCGCCGAGCCGGGGCCGCTCGAGGCATTGCCGATCGGCAGACCCGGACGGTAAATGTTGACCGGCAGACCTTGCGCACGCGCCGCTGCGAGCAGCTTCTCCGCGATCCAGCGGCTCTGCGCATAGCCTCCGAGGAGAGCCTCCGGCCGCGCGAGCGCGTCGCTCTCGAGCACGCTCCCGGCGGCCGGATCGCTCGCCGCGGAAAGCACGGCGACGGCGGAGACGTAGTGCACCGGTTTCAATCGCGCGTGGGTCGCGAGTCGCAGGACAGTCTCCACTGAGGAGACGTTGGCCGGCTTGAGCTGCCGGTACGGAGCCACCTGATTCACCTCCGCGCCATTGTGGAAGATGGCGCCGATCTTCTTCCCAAGGCTCGCGAACTGCGTTTCCGAAAGGCCGAAAAGCGGCTCCGCGAGGCGCCCGAGCACCGGCACGATTCGCGCGAGATCGGCGTCGAGGCCAAGCTCCTTGAGTTGCCCCGCGAGTTGAAGGCGCGCCTCGTCCACGCTTCCGGCCGTCATCAGGCAGTAGAGATCCGCGCCGGTCCGGCGCAACAGTTCGCAGAGCAGGAAGGCATTCAACAGGCCGCCGGTGCCAGTCAGGAAGAGGGCCGACGGCTGGCTGAATTGCCGCGGGCGCACCGGCCTGGCGTCGAAACGGATCTCTGGATCGAGCATGGTCTCCGCGGCAAAATCGACGCGTTCCACCGCGGGCGCGGCGGCGCTTTCCGGCGCGGTGCCGGTCAGTGCCTCGAGCAGCAAGTCGGCGAGACGCGCGATCGTCGGCCCGCCCATCAGCTTGCCCGTGGGGATGGACGCGCCGAGCTGGCTTTCGACGCGGTACATGAGTTCGACCGCCATCAGCGAATCGAGGCCCAGCTCGGTGAGCGGTTTGTTCGCCTCGAGCCTGGCCGCCGGGAGGCGCAGCACCTTTCCGATTTGGTCGCTCAGCCAGGCTACGATGATTCGCCGCGCCTCAGCGGGCGCCGCGCTCAGCACCGATTCACGAATCCGCGGCGCGTCGTCCTTGCCTTGCGGGCCGAGTTCCATCTCGCGAATGATCTGGGAGAATCGCGGCGCGCTGGCGAGCCGTGGCGGCACCGAGGGCCAATCCACGCCCGACACGATCACCTGCGGCCGCGGATTCGGCAGCAGCCGGGCGAGCACCTGGACGGCCCGGCGTGAATCGAGGCCAACCAGGCCAATGCTCGCGAGGTATTCCTGCACTCTCGGCGTGCGGGCCACGTAGCCCGCATCGGTCAGCAAGCCCCAGTTGATGGCGAGCGCCGGCAGCCCCAGGGCGTGGCGATGATGCGCGAGCGCGGTGAGGAAGGCGTTCGCGGCGATGTAATTGGCCTGCCCGGGATTGCCGAAAACGGACGCGATCGACGAGAAGAGCACGAAGAAATCGAGCGGCCGGCCGAGGGTCAGTTGGTGCAGGTGCCAGGCGCCCCGAATCTTCGGCGCGGTGACCTTGTAAAAGCGCGCCGCGTCGAGCTGGAGCAGAATGGCATCGTCCAGCACCATCGCCGCGTGCATGACTCCGCGCAGCGGCGGCAGGGTGCGCGAGATCTGCTCGAGCACTTTCCGCACATCCTGCTCACGGCTCACGTCGCCGCGCGCGATGACCACCCTCGCGCCGGCTTTCTCCATCGCCTGCACGGCGGCGCGCGCTTCGTCCGTGCTCACCCCGGTGCGGCCCATCAAGACCAGGTTTCGCGCGCCATTCGCGGCCATCCATTGCGCGACCACCAGTCCGAATCCGCCCAGCCCACCCGTGATCAGATACGTGCCATGGGTGCGGAACTCCGCCCGCCCCTTCGCCGGCCGCAGCTCGCCCGCAACCTTTTCGCTCTGCATCGTGATCACGACTTTGCCGATCTGTTTCGCCTGCGCCATGTAACGGAACGCGCTCACCGCATCGCCGATCGGGAACGTTCGGTAAGGCAGAGGTGGCAGTAGTCCGCGGGCTAACTGTCGCGGCAGCGTGCCCGCGAGTTCCCGGATGCGCTCAGGGTTGAGCATGCGGCTCAAATCGACGGCGAAAAACGAAAGATTGTTCCTGAAAGGACGCAGGCCGAGTTTGGCGTTCTGGTAAATGTCGCGCTTGCCGATCTCGAGGAAACGCCCGTGCGGGCCGAGCACCGAAAGGCTTTTCGGGATCGCTTCGCCCGCGAGAGAGTTCAGCACGAGATCCACACCGCGCCCCCCGGTGCGCTCCATGATTTCCTCCGCAAAAGCCAGCGTCCGCGAATCAAAAACGTGCTCCACGCCGCAGGCGCGCAGGAAGTCGCGCTTCTCCTCGCTGCCCGCCGTGGCGAAGACCTGGGCGCCCACGTGCTGTGCGAGTTGCACGGCGGCAAACCCGACTCCGCCAGCCGCCGCGTGGATGAGCACGCGCTCGCCGCGCCGCATCCGGCCGAGGTGGAACAAAGCGTAGGACGCGGTCAGATAGGCGATCGGGAGCGTGGCGGCCTCCTCGAAACTGGCTTGTGGCGGCTTCGGGAACGCCAAAGCGAAATGCGTGGTCACGTGCGAGGCGAGGCAGCCCGCGCCGATCGCCATCACTTCGTCGCTCACGCGCACGCCGCGCACTCCCGGCCCGACGGCCACCACGCGTCCCGCGCACTCGTCGCCCAGCAGCGCCGCCTCTTCCCCATCGCTGGGGAGAATATCCAGGGCTTTCATGACGTCGCGGAAGTTCAGACCAGCAGCGGCGACTTCGATCTCAATTTCCCCGGCCTTCGGCTTGCGGCGCGAAATCGGCTGCAGGGCGAGCCGTTCGAGCAAGCCCGGATTCGCCGCTTCGAGCCGGCACGGACGCTGTCGAATCGGGACGAACTGCGTCGGCCCGCGGGTGCCGGCCTGCGTCGTTCCGCGGGCCACGCGCTCGACGTAGCGCGCCTCACCCCGCCACGCGATCTCGTCTTCGTCGTCGGGCGTGAGCAACTCCGCGAGCAGCGCGGAAGATTCCTCCAGAGGGTGCGCAGGGCTGAGATCGATGAGCCGGCAACGGAGATTCGAGTGCTCGTTGCGAATGACGCGAGAGAGGCCCACCAAAGGCGTTTGCGCCATCGCCAATCGATGCGCGTGGTCGCCGGCGGGTTGCGCGCCGCGCGTGACCAGCCACAGCGGAGGCGGTTCCCGGTCTTCGAGAGCGGCCAGTGACTGCACGAGTTGGAGGACGCTCAGGCTCCCGCGCGTCTGGGCTTCGTCAATCGCATCGGCGGTGAGTCCGTCATCCGCCGGGACGTCCAGGCTCCAGAGGTGCACGATGCCGCGCAGCCCGGGTTCCGCCGCGAGTTCCGCCGTCACCCGCTGCATTCCGCCCGTCTCTCCGAACGGGACGCTGATGCATGTCGCCCCGCGCGCCTGCAGCAGCGCCGCCAGTTCGTCCGCCATTCCGGTTTGATCCGCGAAAAGCAGCCATCGGCCCGCGGCGTCCGGCAAGCTCGGGCCGGTCGGAATTTCGGCCCGAGGGCCGCGAGCGAGGAAGACCATCTGCCGGTCGCAGGTCACGGCGGACACGCTGCGGAATCCGCTTTGCGCGAGCAGGCTCTTCCACTCGCGCTGCGGCAAGAGCGGGCCGTCGGGCCGCAGGTCGAAATCCTGGTATCTCCACCATCCATCCGTGAGCCCGAAGACGAGATCGAACCAACCCGGCGCCTGTTCGAGCTCTCCGAAGATCAGCAGGCCGTCGGGCGCCAGCAATTGCCGGATGTTGGCCAGCACCGTCCGCAAGTCGGCCGTGGCGTGGAGCACCGCGGCGACGATGATGATCTCCGCACGGTGCGGCTCGAAGCCTTGCTCGGCGGGGCTCTTCTCGATGTCGAGCAACTCGCAGCGCAGGAAGGGGAAGTCCTGAAACTTTTGCTCCGCCTTGGCGAAGAAGAAATTCGAGATGTCGGTGAAGAGGTATTCGACCCGATCGGGGGGCAACTGCGGGAGCAGGCGCGCGGTGGTGCCGCCAGTGCCGGCGCCGAGCTCGATGATGCGCAACTTTCGTCCCTCGGGCAGACGCGCCAACGCGGCAGAAACCGCCTCGAGGGCGATGGTGTAAGGAACGCGGCAGAGCAACGAATCCGCGTAGAACCGCTCCAGGGTGGTGGTCGAGCCTCCCGGAAACATGAGCTGGAGCGGATCGACGGCGCCCCGCAGCACCTCTGCGAGCCGGCGGCCACAGGACTCGATGAGCGTGAGCTCGGGCGCGCCGGAGGGCAGGCGCGCGAGGAGCGCACGCCAGGCCTTGGGAAGATCGAGCGCGCGCGCCGTGCGGCGGACCACCCAACCTTCGCTCCCCGCCGCGCGCCGCAGGAATCCGCCGCTCTCCAGACGGTCGAGGTAGCGGTTCAGGAGGCGCTGGTACTTTGGCGCCACGCTCAGGCGCTGCAGCAGCGCCGCGGTGCTGACGCGCTCGCCGCGGCGCGGCTTCCAGCCGAGCTCCGCAAAGGCCCGCCAGACGTAGGCATCGCACAGCGCATCGACGTCCGGCTCCAATTCGCGCCAGCGCGCGGCCAGCCCGAGTTCATCCTTCAGCCGATCCGCTTCGATTTGCAGGCGTCGGCCAAGCGCCGCCACGTCCGGGATGAAATCCGCGGCGCGCGTCGGCGCCATGCCGGGGAGCGGCTTCAATTGCCACTGCAGCTCGTAGAGCAAATCGCGCAGCTCGCGGTTGCCACCTTCGAGGAAGCGCAGGCGCGCGCCGGTCATCTCGACGCAGACCTTTCCTTGCGGGTCGAGCAGCCGCATGTCTCCGGTGAAGGAGCGGCGGGTGACGTTCAGGAGTTCCGCGCACACCCAGCTCACGGGCGGTGGCGGCGCGAAGACTTGCAGCCGGTCCACGTGGATCGGCAGATAAACGCCGCTCTCGCGATCGAAGCCGCTGACCGGAAGGGCGGCGAAGCTCGGGTGGAAACAGGCATCGAGATACGCGGGATGAACAATGAAGTTCCCGGCCTCCCCGGCCACGCGCGCCGGCAGCCTGACCTGCGCGACGGACTCCCGATCGCGCCGCCAGAATTTTTCCAGGCCCTGAAAACACGGTCCGTATTGCAGGCCGCCATCCGCGAGCTCCGCATAAAGCGCCGCCGGAGAACCCTCGGTCGGGCAGCGCGCGCGGACCGCCTCGAGATCGAGCGACCTCGCGGGGACGGCGCCCGGCTGAACGCCCATTTTGCCGGTGACGTGGGTGGTCCAGGTTTGCGCGGCGGCGGAGGTGCGGCTGTTGATCGTGAAAGAGGAATCCTCCGCGTGAAAGATGAGCTCGAGCGTCGGCGCTTCATCGGTCTCGGGCAGGAACAACGCGGTGAGCAAATCGACATCTTCGATCACCGAAGACCCGGCCCCGAAGAGCTCCCGCGCGGCGGCGAGCGCCATTTCCAAAAAACCGGTCGCGGGAAAAACCGCGCGGCCCTGGACGCGGTGATCGTTCAGCCAGGGGAACACGCGGCGATCGAGTTTGACCTGCCAGCAGGCCTCGGCCGAAGGCACGCGCTGGGCGAGAAAAGGATGCGGCGCCGCCCCGAGGCGGAATTGCCGAAACAGCTCCGGCTCGTTCCAAAAACGGTCGCGCTGCATGGGATGCGCCGGCAGCCGCACGCAGTGACCGCCACGCGGGAAAAGCGCGTCCCACTTCACGGGATGCCCGAGGGCGTGCAGCGCCCCCAGCGCGGAGAGCATCGCCGACTGATCGTCCGTCTGGCGTTGGAGCGAGGCGATCACGGCGCCCGGGACGCCGCGGTGCGCGAGGCATTCGCGGATCGCCGGACCGAGCACCGGGTGCGGACTCAACTCGACGAAAACGCGGCAGCCGCCATCGATCAGACTATCGATGCCCGCGCGGAACTGGACGGTTTCGCGGACATTGCGCCACCAGTAGGCGGTATCGAACTCCGGCCCGGCGGCGAGCCGACCGGTGACCGTCGAAGCGATCGCAATCTGCGCCCGGCCCGGGGCGAGCCCATTGAGCGCGGCGCGCAACGCCGGCTGCACGGGATCCATTTGCGCGCTGTGAAAGGCATACTGGACCGGCACGAAGCGCGCGAAAATCTGGCGCGGCTCGAGCCCCGCGGCGATCGCCTCCAACCGCTCGGGATCGCCGGACAACGTGACCGATGAAGGACTGTTCACCGCCGCCAAAGAAACCCGGCCGCGATGCGCGGCGACGAAGCTTTCCGCCTCATCCGCGGCCAGCCCCACCGCGAGCATGCGGCCCGGCGCGGTGATCTGCTCCATGGAATCTCCGCGATGGAAGATCACGCGCAGGGCTTCGCGCAGATCAAACACTCCGGCCAGGTGGGCGGCGCCGACTTCGCCGACGCTGTGCCCGATCACCGCGTCCGGTTCCACTCCCCACGAACGCCAGAGGGCGGCCAGCGCGACTTGCAAGGCGAAGATCGCCGGCTGCGCGATGCCGGTGTGATCGAGGCGCGATGCGTCTTCATCGGCGGTTAGCTCGGCGATCAGCGACCAGCCGGCAAATTCGCGCAGCAGGGCATCGCACTCCTCGATCTTCGCGCGGAAGACCGGCTCGCGCTCGAGGAGGTCGCGCCCCATCCGCCACCACTGCGGCCCCTGGCCGCTGAAGACGAAGGCGATCTTTCGCTCGGCGGTCGGCTGAGCTGCGGAGGAGCGCGATTCGCCGCGGGCAAACTCCTCGCACTGGCTGGCCAGCTCCCGTTTGGTCCGGCCGGAGAAGGCGATCCGATACTCGAAATGAGTGCGGCGGAGGAGCGCGCTGTAACTGATGTCCCGCAGCGGCGGCGCACCGGGAGCGCGGAGAAAGCCGGCGTAGTTGTGCGCCAGAGCGGTGAGCGCCTCGGGGCTGCGCGCGGAGATCGGGATGAGCCACGCACGCCGCCCCTCCCGGCCGCCTGCCGGACGCCGCGCCGGTGGCGCTTCGAGCAGGGCGTGCGCATTGGTGCCGCCCCAGCCGAACGAGTTCACCCCCGCGATGGCGCGGTCCGCACCGTTGCGGAACCGCGTCGTCGCCAGCGGCACGCGCAGCTTGAGCCGCTCGAAATCGATCTGCGGATTCGCCTGCTGGAAGTGCAGGCTCGGCGGGATCAGCCCGTGCTCGAGCGCGAGCGCGGCCTTGATGATCCCGGCGACGCCCGCCGCGGCTTCGAGATGCCCGATGTTCGTCTTCACCGAGCCGATCGCGCAGACGTCATTCCGCGCCCGGCCGCGATTCAGCGCCGCCCCCAGCGCGTTCGCTTCGATCGGATCGCCGACCGCCGTTCCGGTGCCGTGCGCCTCGACATATTGCACCAGCGCGGGATCGAGGCCGGCGGCCGCGCACGTTTCGAGGACCAGCTTTTCCTGCGCCTCCTGGCTCGGCACGGTCATGCCGGGAGTGCGCCCGTCCTGGTTCACGCCGGTGCCGCGGATCACGGCATGGATGGGATCGCCGGCGGCGAGCGCCGCCGCAAGCGGTTTGAGCAGGATGGCGCCCACGCCTTCGCCGCGGACGAACCCATTGGCGCCCGCATCGAACGCCTTGCAGCGTCCGTCCGGCGAGAGCATCCCCATGCTCGAAAAGGCGATGAACGGACACGGGCTCGCGATGACGTTCACGCCCGCGGCAATCGCCATTCCGCACTCGCCTTCGCGCAAGGCCTGGCAGGCCAGGTGCACCGCCACGAGCGACGAGGAACACGCGGTGTCCACCGGCAGGCTCGGACCGCGCAGGTTGAGGCAATAGGAGATGCGGTTCGCCGCGATGCTCATGGTGCTGCCGGTCGCCGAATACGCATCGATCTGCGCGACCTCCGCGCTCGACTGCATCAGCGCGTAGTCATTCGTCGAGATGCCGACGAAGACGCCGGTGTTCGAGCCGTGCTCGAGATCGAGCGGCTGGCCCGCGTCCTCAAACGCCTCCCACGTGGCTTCGAGCAGCAGCCGTTGTTGAGGATCGATGAAAGCGGCTTCGCGCGGGGAGATGCCGAAGAACTGCGGATCAAATTGATCGATGCCTTCAATCAGCCCCGCCCACTTCGAATAGGTCTTCCCCGGCTTGCCGGCCTCGGCGTCGAAATAGGTCCGCAGATTCCAGCGCTCGGGCGGCACTTCCGAGATTGCATCGAAACCCCCGGCGAGCAGCTCCCAAAACGCATCCGGACCATTCGCGCCCCCCGGAAAACGGCACCCGATGCCAATGATGGCAATGGGCTCCTGGAGGGTAGAGCGTGCGGTTTTCACCCCCCGGACCATCGGACTCCAGCGCCCCAATTTCAATCGTGATGCTCGGCGGTTTGGCTGGCCGGGCCAGGCTGCCGACCTCGGCAACCGCCATCGCCTGCTGCATTGGAACATGACATTTCTCCGACGCCGCCTAGTAGTTGGTTCCGGTGCCCCCCAATACCACCGACCGTAAGCCGGCCGACGCGGGCCGCTTCGAACTGACGCGGTGGAGCATGGTCGTCGCGGCGACCGACGGTGATTCGACGCAGGCTCGCGCGGCGCTTCAGCATCTCTGCACGACTTATTGGTATCCGCTTTATGCGTTTGTGCGACGGGAGGGGCATGGCGCGCACGATGCGCAGGATCTCACGCAGGAGTTCTTCGCGCGGCTGATCGAAAAGCACTGGCTCGAGAGCGTGGATCGGGAAAAGGGAAAGTTTCGCTCGTTCCTGCTCGGGGCGATGAAGCATTTCCTCGCGAACGAATGGGACCGGGCGCGCCGGTTGAAGCGAGGCGGCGGGGAGGCGCCGCTCTCGCTCGATGCCCAGTCGGGGGAAGCGCGTTACGCCCTGGAGCCCGCCGACCGATGGACGGCGGAACAAATCTTCGAACGCCGCTGGGCCCTGACGCTTTTGGAACAGGTCCTGGGGCGGCTGCGGCGCGAGTTCGTGGCGGTCGGCAAAGAGAAGCTGTTCAACGCACTCGAACCTGCGTTGACGGGTGGAAAGGTTGCCTACGCAGAGGTCGCGGCCCGCCTGAATCTCAACGAGGGTGCGGTGCGAGTCGCCGTGCACCGGTTGCGCCTGCGCTACCGCGATCTGGTGCGCGCCGGGATCGCTGAAACCGTGTCGGACGAAACCGAGATCGAGGCGGAGCTGCAGCATCTTTTCGCCGCGCTGGCTGGATGAACATTTTTGAAACCGTCCGTAACAAATTGCGCCGGGCGCTTCTGTAGGGGGTGAACCGACACCTTTATGGAAACCACCCGCCCCTGTCCCCAATGCCAGCAACCGCTCGCGCCGGATGCTCCCGATGGCCTTTGCCCGCAATGCCTGCTCAAGGCCGCCGCCGGACCACCGCCCGCCTCCGCGATCGACGGCCTGCACGGTGATCTCATCGACATCGGCGATCCGGCGGAGGTGGCGAAGCGGCTGCCGCAGTTTGAGATCATCGCGCTGCTGGGACGCGGCGGCATGGGCGTTGTTTACCAGGCGCGTCAACTTCAACTCGACCGCCTCGTCGCCCTGAAAATCCTGCCGCCGGTCGATGCGCTCTCGCCGGATTTCATCGCCCGCTTTGCCCGCGAGGCCCGCTCGCTGGCCAGGCTCAACCACGCGAACATCGTCCACGTTTACGACTTCGGCGAAACCGGCGGGCTCTACTACATCATCATGGAGTTCGTCGATGGGGCGAACCTGCGGGAGCTGTTTCAAGCACGGAAGCTCACGCCGGCCGAGGCGCTCGCGATCGTGCCGAAGATTTGCGATGCGCTTCAATACGCGCACGAGGAAGGTGTCGTGCACCGCGACATCAAGCCGGAGAACATTCTGATCGACAAAAAAGGCCGGGTGAAAATCGCGGACTTCGGCCTCGCGAAACTGCTCCGCCGCGAAGCCCTCGACATGACGCTGACGCTCTCGGGCATGTCGCTCGGCACCGTCCGTTACATGGCGCCGGAACAGATGGACAAGCCGGAGACGGTCGATCATCGCGCCGACCTCTATTCGCTCGGCGTGGTGATCTACGAGATGCTCACCGGCGAAGTGCCGATCGGGCGCTACGAGCTCCCGTCGCAAAGAGCGCAGGTCGATGTGCGGCTCGACCAGATCGTCCTGCACGCGCTCGAGCGCGAACCTGCCCGCCGCTATCAGCACGCGAGCGAGGTGCGCGACGATGTGGAAAAAGTGACGGGCAAACCGCGGCGTCCGCCGCCCCGCCGGTGACGGCACCGACCGGCGACGGTGTTCCGCCGGGATCTCGGGCCGAGGCCTCCGCCGACGCTTTTCGCGGGCAGCTCCAACTCGCCGGGATCGGCCTGCTGCTCGCGGGAATCGCCAACGCAGTCGCGGGGCTGATCTGGATCGGGCAAAGCATCAACACGCTCGTCGAGGCCGCGCAGCACAGTGCGCCTCTCGGCTGGCTGGTGGTGAAAGTGCTGCTCAGCCTCTCCAGCCTCGCGGTGATTTATTACACCATCGGCAGCGCGCTCTTTCTCCTGCACCGCGAGGATGACGGCGACATCACCTTCCCACTCGTGATCGCTGCGATCATTCCGCCGGGCTGCCTCTTCGGTCTGCCTGCCGCGATTTACGCGATGGTGCTTTTGAGCAAGCCGGAGGTGAAGGCGCTGTTTCCGAAAAACACTCCCGCGCCCGCACCCGCTGAATCTCCGCTTGCCGCGCCCGCGCCTGCAAAACCGTCACCCCGTGTTCTGCTCTCCGCCTTTCTCGCCCTGCTCTTCCTGTTCGGCTTTTTCTTCGCTTTCGCGTTTCACGCGGAACAAGGCGGGCCGCGCGGCAGGAACTCCATCACCATCGGTGCGCTCGATCCGCTGTTCACGTGGGTCAAGGGTCCGACCTCTTCGAGCACCGGCTTCAACTTCATCTCCTGGTCGTTCCTGGCCGCCGTTGTCGCGGGCGTGGCGATCAGCGCCTTGTGGCGCGTCGGTCGCGAAGATCAGGGTAAAGCCCCGCGCGATCCCGCGTGGTGGCGCGACTGGTGGAAGCAGGTCGGCGTCTGGGGCGGGTTGCTGCTCATCGCGTGCGTCGTGCGCACCGCGATGAATCCGGAGACCATCTTGAAACCGCCCGGCGAACGCGGCGCGCCGGAAGTGAGTCTGGTGAACAAGCTGGCGGGGAGCAGCGCAACCATCGCCGGCTCACCGAAAGCGCCGCCGCCAGCCGCGTCTCCGCTCCAGCAGCCTTTCATGATCGGAACCGGCGGCCCGGAGTTGACCAATGAAGCCGTGCAAAAGCTGAAGCTTTCGAAACTCCAGGCCGACGAGATCAATCGGATCCTGCTCGCCTATCATCGCGAATATCTCGCGCTGCAACGCCGCCACTCGAAGGTGGGCAAGGACGGCGCCGGGCGGATCTTCGTGACCATCGAGCCGTTCGACGAGGAATGCCTCGCGCTGGCGCGGCGCCTCGAGACGGAACTCGGCGGCATCGTCGATCCGGCGCTCCTGCCGGTGGTGAAAGACGGCGAGTTGCCGTTCGCGATTTTTGCCTGGGGCGGTGCGTGCAACGAGACGATCGCCTTGTGGAAGGCCGACGGAAAGTATCAGGTCGAGGAGAAGCTCACCTCGTCGCCGGGACATGAGCGCGATCCCTACACGTTCAACATGTCGGGCCCGAAGCTCGAAGAGATTCCCGAGCAGTTCCGTATTTTTTGGCGGGAGGAATGAGCCGCGCCACGATTCCATGAAAACAAAACTCATCTCCATTGCTGTCCTCGCCTGCCTCGCGCTTCTCGCCGCCGCCGGTTGCAAAGTCAAAACCGCGGGTCGTTCGGAAATCACCTCCTCCAGTGGAGGCCGCAATGTTCAGCTTTCCGTGGACGGCCCGGCCTGGGTGCATTCGGAGGAGAATCTGATCAAGGTGAAACTGCCGGACCACGAGACGATCATCGAGAAGGAGCGGTTGCTGCTCGATGGCAAAGAAAGCGCCAAGGTGCCGCCCGGCGCGACCCACTTTGCCGTCATCGGCAGCGACGGCGCGCTCACCGTGACGGCCGACGGCGCGGAGATCTTCAAGACGACGCTGAGGAAATGACGTTGACGGCCAATCAGCCGAGGCCTGCCTCCATCCCTGGGTCTCGGAAAGGCGAGGGCCGGACCGGACGACCAGCCGGTGAGCCAACCCTCGGGAAGCCGCCAGATGGCTGATCTCACGCCGCCAGCTCCCGCCGGGAGTCCGGGCCCCTGGCTCGGGGTCGCGAGCTGCGGAATCACTTTCCTCCTGACCGTGGTCGGTGCCGGCGCGGGCGGTTGGATCGGGTGGCTGACGTCGCCTCCCAACCCGCCGCGCACCAGCGAATACAGCGGGTTGAACGAAATCTTCGAGACGATCTTTCATCTCGCTGGGGGCTTGATCGGTGGAGGCGTGCTTGGGCTGATTGCCGGCGTGGTCATTTCGGTGATCCTTTTTCGCCGGGGGAAAGCAGCCGCGAGAATCGAAGGGAATTTGCCGGGGGACTGATCCATATTCCCTCGCGGCTGTGCAGGAAGGCGCCGTCACCAAACAGCAACCCACCAGAAATATGAAAATGAAAACCACCACCTTCTTGAGCGCGCTTGCGGCGCTCTTGTGCACCGGGCTTCCGGCCTTCGCGGACCTCAATCCGGAGGATCTTTCGGGCCAATATCAGTGCGACGGCGGATCTTACACCGGCACGGTGACGATCCGCAAAAATGGCGACGCGTATGAGATCCGATGGCAGTTCCCGGTGGGCAGCCACCTCGGCATCGGACTGCGCGAGGGTGACGTGCTGGCCTCGACCTACAGCGGGGGCGGAGGCGTCGCGGGCGTGGTGGTTTATCGCATTGCAAAAGACAAGCTCGTCGGAAAGTACACGCATCCCACCGAGGCCGGGCGGGTGCTGGTCGAGACCCTCACGCCCACCGGTGAGCCGGCCCAGCCGGAGGGAGTGTTGTCAAAAGGCGTGCGGGTCGCGGCCAAATGGAAGGACGGAAATTATTGGGGAGCCACGATCACTGGAGCCGCGGGCGCCCGATTTCAAGTAACCTACGACGACGGCGACCACGGCGTGCTCGACGCCGCGGAGATGATTCCGATCACCAAGCTGGAGATCGCGGTCGGGACGCACGTCCTGGCCTGCTGGAAAGGCGCCCGGATGTTTCCCGGCGTCGTCACCGGCCAACGCGGGGGCTTGTACACGATCCAGTGGGATGATGGCGACGCGCCGCTCGAGGTCGCGGCGGACAAGGTCGCTCCGCTGCCGGCGCGAGCGCGGTGATCGCTGGCGGTCCACCCATCCAAGGCGGTTTGCCACCGCTACATATGGCGGCTCAAGCACTCCGGCGTAGGATCGATCGCTACGATCGGGGACCTTTTACTCCCAGCGGATGTTATCGAGGTAGAAAACGAGCGGGCGGCCGGAGGAGGCGAGCGTCCAGACGAAGCCCGTCTTGATGCGGGTGAGGTCCTGGCCGGCGATCGGAATTTCGTAGCGCTGCCACTCGCGGGTGAGCGCGACTTTCTCGAGCCCGCCTTTGCCCGTGTCGAAGAACTTTTTCGGCGGTGCGATGGTGCCGAAGAGGAAGCTCACGACTTCTCCGCCCTGGTCACCGCGCGCCCAAAAGGTCACCTTCTTCGCTCCGGTGAGATCGTAGCCGCCGCCGCGATCGCCCCAGTCGCCGGGCGGGCTTTGCCAGACCACGCCGCCCCAACCCTGCGGCGCGCCGAATTCGCAGCGCAGGCAGGTCTTTCCCGACTGCGGGTTTTCCGCGCACGCAGGGTCGAGCCGGATGGCTTTCGAGTCGCCCATCCAGCCGGCGGGGATGTAGCTCGGCTGGTCGTTGTCCTCGGCATAAACGGTCAGCGGGAGCACCGTGGGCCGGCCTTTGGCGATGCTCACCGGTCCATCCACGCGCAGGTTCACATTGGCCACGGCGGCGCCACCGTGGTTGTCGTGCACGATCGCGAAGAGCCGGTAGAGACCGCCTTCACCCGGCAGGCGCAACTCGGCGCCGGTGGCGTCGCTCTTCACGATCGCCTCCGGGAAGGACGGCGGCACTTCCTCCTTGTCGCCGCCGCTGCCAAATTCCCCGGGATCGCGTTGGAGCAGCCAGATGACGGTCAGCGGATCGTTCTCCGGATCCGAGACCGCCAGAGACGCGCGCACCGGGGTGCCCGGCGCGCCGCTGGCCGGGCCTTCGAGCTTGAGGCTCTTGAGCACGGGACAGCGATTGGCGGGCGGCTTGCCGGTCCAAAGCTCGGCGATGGCTTCGGCCGTCCCGAGGCGCGACCCGTCCGCGAGGAACATGGAAAACCAGGTCGCGGTGACCTCCTGTTTTTGGCCCCAAAGAAAGGCGTAGGAGCCGAGGCAAAGGCCCGGCTGACCGAGCACGGCGCTTTGATAAACGCGGCGATACACCTCGGCTTTTTCGGTGCTCGTCGGCTCGGGATACCCTCCGAGCGCGTCCTTGTTCACCTCCCAAATCCCGGCCGGCCCATATTCGGTGAGGATGTAGGGCTTGGTGCCGCCGAGCTTGTGGTAACGCTCGCCGAGCGACACGGCGCCGCCATAGGAGTTGATCCCGAGGATGTCGATCTCCGGGCAGAGCCGGTGCAGGTTCTTCACCTTGTCGCCGCCGATCTCGGCGATCACCGTCATCGTCGGGTGATGCGGATCGAGCTGTTTGACCATCACCGCGAGGCTGTTGATCGCGGTCCAGACCGCGCCGTTTTTCCCCTGCGGATCTTCCATTTCGTTGCCGATCGCCCAGACGAGAAGGGCCGGATGATTTTTGAATTTCTCGACCGTCGCGCGGATGTGCTCGCGCTGTTTGGCGAGGCCCTCGGCATCGGTCCAATCAAAGCCCTGCCGCACCTGGCCGAGCCAAATGCCGGCGGTCACCGTGAGGCCAAGCTTTTGCGCGGCATCGAGCGTTTCGCCGAGCTTTTCGTCTCCCCACAAGCGCACGGAATTTCCGCCCGCGGCGGCGAGCGAATCGAGCGCTCGCTCGCTGCCGCCGCCACCGCGAATGAGATACGGCTTGCCATCGCGGAGGAGTTGAAAGCGCCCGCCGTCGCTGGCGACCCGTACCTCGCCGGAAGCGGCGAGCACGGTCAGCGACGAGGCGAGCAAGGCGATGGTCAGGGAAAGGGGAGAGTTCATAGGGGGAAGTAGATCGTAGAGGGTTATCCCGCGAAAAAGAAGGCGTGTCTCCGCGAGGTAAAGTGACGCAGACTTGCAGTCTGCGATCCCCACGCCCCCACCAACTTCCCCACCTGCGACCTCCCGCTCCGGCAGACTGAAAGTCCGCCTCACATTGCCCGCCCGGCGTTCATCCTTGTTTCGCCCAAACACCATCATGAAATCACTTCCCTTCTTCGCGGCTGCACTCGGCTGCCTCGCCTCCGTCGCTCTCGCCGCCGGCGATGAACCCAAAGGCCTGCTGCCGCTCGGCAAAGATGGCCAGCCGCTCAATCTCGATTTTGAAGACGGGACCCTGCGCGACTGGACGGCGACGGGCGAGGCGTTCAAGGGGCAGCCGTACAAAGGGCCGATCGATCAGAAGCGGAAATTCGGCGCGGGCCGGGTCGCCAACCACCAGGGCGACTACTGGATCGGCGGCTACGAACTGCTCGAAGACACGCCGCACGGGACGCTCACTTCCGCGCCGTTCAAGGTGACGCAACCCTTCGCGGCGTTCCGGTTTAACGGCGGCAGTCAGACCAGCACGCGTATCGAGCTGGTCCGCGCGGACACTGGCGAGGTGTTCTTCAAGACCAGCGGCCACGATTCCGAGACGATGCTGCCGGTGGTGGTCGATCTCGCGCCGGTCAAGGACCGCGAAATCTTCATCCGCCTCATCGATGAAGTGAGCGGCGGCTGGGGCCACGTGAATTTCGACGACTTTCGTTTTTTCGAATCCAAGCCGCAGTTCGCGGGCATCAAGGTCGCCGGGCCAGTCGGGGAGAGCGTGCTGCCGCGCGATGTGATCAAGAACGCCGGTCTTTCGCCCGAGCAGGCGGCGAAGGAGATGACGCTGCCGCCCGGCTTCAGCGCCAGGGTTTTCGCGGCCGAGCCGGACGTGAAGCAACCGATCGCCTTTGCCATCGACGACCGCGGCCGGCTGTGGGTCGCGGAAGGCTACACCTACCCGAAACGCCAGGGCGCACCGCCGAAGGACGATCACGGGGACGGCAGTGATCGCACCAAGCCGACGGCGACGCAGTTGAAGGACATCCTCGGAGGCCAGGACCGCATTCTGGTCTTCGAGGACAGCGATGGCGACGGCAAGTTCGACAAGCGCACGGTCTTCCTCGAAGGCCTGAATCTGGTGAGCGGGATCGAGGTCGGGTTTGGCGGTGTGTGGGTCGGCGCGGCGCCGTATCTGATGTTCATTCCGATGCAGGACGGCGATGCACCGAAGCCCGCGGGCGCTCCGCAAATCCTGCTCGATGGCTGGGGTTACGGCGACACCCACGAGACGCTGAACACTTTCACCTGGGGCCCGGACGGCTGGCTCTACGGCTGCCACGGCGTCTTCACGCAAAGCAATGTCGGCAAGCCCGGCGCGACCGATGCCGAGCGCACCCGGGTCAATGCGGGCGTCTTCCGTTATCATCCGACGAAGCATCGCTTCGAGCTTTTCGCGGAAGGCACGAGCAATCCCTGGGGCGTCGATTTCAACGACTTCGGCCAGTGCATCACGGAGGGCTGCGTCATCCCGCATCTCTGGCACATGATCCAGGGCGGGCATTACCACCGGCAGGGTGGTCAGCATTTCAATCCGAACGTCTTCGACGACATCAAGACGATCGCCGATCACGTCCACTATGCCGGCGGCGGCAGCCCGCACGCCGGCAATGGCCGGAGCGATTCCGCCGGCGGCGGCCACGCGCACGCGGGGCTGATGGTCTATCTCGGCGGGAGCTGGCCGGAGCAATATCGCGGCGCGGCGTTCATGAACAACATCCACGGCGCCCGCATCAACATGGATGTGCTCGAACCGCAGGGCAGCGGATACGTGGGGCGGCACGGCGCGGACTTCCTCCTCTTCAACGATCTCTGGTCGCAGATCGTGAATCTGCAATACGGCCCCGACGGCTCCGTTTTCCTCATCGATTGGTACGACAAGAACCAGTGCCACAACGGCGATCCGACGGCGCACGACCGAAGCAACGGGCGCATCTTCAAGGTGAGCTACGGCGGGGCAGAAAAGCGCGAGGTGGATTTGCAGAAGATGGGTGATGAGAGGCTGGTGATTGCGCAGTATGAGGAGAACGAATGGTGGGCACGCCATGCCCGGCGCGTCCTGCAGGAGCGCGCGGCGGCGGGTAAGCTCGGCAAAGACGTGCAGCCGGCGCTGGAGGCGATCCTCGGAATTCGCGGAACGGAGGCACCGCCGCCCGAGATGAAGATTAGGGTGCGAATGATACTGCGGGCACTTTGGGCGTTGCACGCGATTGGCGGGCTGACGGAGCAGACGGCGCTAGCGACTTTAAAAGACGCCGACGAGCACGTGCGCGCGTGGGCCATTCAACTTCTGTGCGAAGACGGTGCGGCGTCGGAGGCGGCACGGAAGGAGTTCGCGCGGCTGGCAAAGGAAGACCCCTCTCCGGTCGTGCGGCTCTATCTCGCGAGCGCCGCGCAACGTCTCGCGCCCGAGCAGCGCTGGGACATCGCCGCGGAGCTTCCCACCCATGCCGAGGACGCGAAGGATCACAACCTTCCGCTCATGGCCTGGTATGCGCTCGAGCCGCTCGTGGCGCTCGACTTCAACCGCGGGCTCGCCATCGCGCTCGACTCGAAGCTCCCCCGGACGCTCGAGTTCACCGCGCGACGCATCACCGCGCTGGGCAATCCGGAAGCGATGGGCGTGCTCGCCGCGGCGCTGCAGAAAGTGGACGATGAGCCGCGCCAGCTCGCGATCCTCAGCGGCATTGCCACCGCGCTCAAAGGCCAGCGCACCGCGCCCGAGCCCAGCGGCTGGGACGCCGCCTCGGTGAAGCTCGCCCGCAGCCCGCGCGCCGAAATCCGCGACGCGGCCGGATCGCTTTCGCTGACCTTCGGCAGCCGCTCCGCCCTGGATGGGATCCGCGCGGTGGCTGCCAGCGCCAAAGCCAGCCCCGCCGATCGTCTGCTCGCGCTCGAGTCGCTGCTCAATGTCAAAGACCCCGCGCTGCCGCCCGTGCTGCTCGGGATCCTCAGCGAACCCGCGCTGCGGGCCGCGGCCTTGCGCGGCCTGGCCGCTTACAATGACCCAAAGACGCCCGACGCCATCCTCGCCATCTACGCCTCGCTCCCGGCGACCGAGAAACGGGACGCGCTCCTCACGCTCGCCGCGCGCACCGCCTTCGCCCGGCCGCTGCTCGCCGCGCTGGCCGACGGGCGCGTCCCGACACGAGAGCTCTCCGCCGACATCGCGCGTCAGATCCGTGGGCTGAACGACGCCGACTTGACCCAGCAACTCGAAAAGGCCTGGGGCAGCTCGCGCGAAAGCTCGGCGGACAAACTCGCTCTGCTGGCCAAATACAAACCCATCGTGCTCGCCAAGGATCCGCCGACCAACGCCTCGCGCGGACGCGCCGTGTTCACCCGCACTTGCGCGCAATGCCACACGCTCTTCGGCGAAGGCGGCAAGATCGGCCCCGACATCACCGGCGCCAATCGCGCCGACCTCGATTACCTCCTCCACAACGTGATCGATCCCAACGCCGAAATCCCGAACCAGTATCGCACCGCGATGATCGAGATGAACGACGGCCGCCTCATCGCCGGGATCGCCAACCAACAGGATCCGAAAGTCGTCACGGTGGTCGCCGGCAACGAAACGCTCACCGTGCCTCGCACCGAGATCAAGAAGATCACCCTCAGCGAATTCTCGATGATGCCCGAAGGCCTGCTCACGCCGCTCAGCGACCAGGAAGTGCGCGACCTTCTCACCTATCTCCGCAGCCCCACCCAGGTGCCCTTGCCGCTGGAGCAGGCCGCGAAGTGAGACTGCGGATCCATGCCGCCATCGGCTCGCTCCAAGCAGGAGGCGCTGTGCTTCACATCGGTGATGCGAGGCCTACTCATGTGCTGAAAGGAGCTTCAGCGCCGAGTATGGACTCAGTAAAATCACGCGCTCGGTGCGCCGGCGGACTTGAGGCTGCCGCGGAGCGGCAAAACCCGAGTAGCCGTGGTCGAGCGGAGCGAGGCCACGGATCAAATGGTTATGAGCAAGCCGCGTAGCGGCGACACCCGGCGCGGCAGCATTGTTCCGCCGCTGACGCGGCTTTCCTGCGTTTTTTCGATTCCGTGGCCTCGCTTCGCTCGACCACGGCTACTCGGGTTTGCGCCGCTCCGCGGCTGAGACGCCGAATGTTCGCCAGCCGCCTAGCGAAAAAAAGCGCCTGAAGTTTTGGGGCGTCACTTCCTTAATCAGGCGTTTCCGCCCCCCGCGGGTCACTTCCAGGCGTCCCTCCACATCTCGGGATACCAGCGGCCTTCGTCCATCTCGATGAGGTCAAAATCGGTGATGACGCTGCCGTCGTCCTTCAGTCCATATTGCTTGATCATCTCGGGGATGAAGCCGTCGGTCTCGTCATCGCGCCAGCCGCGCTTGCTCATGAAACTGTTGTAGATGAGCACCTCCTCATCGGTGAGGCGACGGCCATTGGCCAAACACCAGTCGAGCACCGCCTCGTCCGTCTTCCCGGCGAGCACCTGCGCCCGGACGTCTTCATAGCGGACCGACAGATACCGGCAGGTGCGTCCGTCGAAGCCCTGCCCCAGCATCTCGTGGTAATCCGGCGGTAGTTTGGCTTCGGCCTGCAGTCGGATCTTGGAGCACATGCGGGCGAAGTAGAACAGGCCGCGGGTTTTGTCGTAGCAGCCTTTGATTCCGTCGATTTTCATGGGTCGGGTGGGGTTGGGCACTATTTTGGCGGGCGCGCCTTTGGCTGGGTGATGTGCGGCTCGCGCAGATAGATCGGTTCCAGATCGCTCTCCGCGACGATGCTCCGCCCTTCGGCGGCAAGCTGGGCGAGCCGGGCCGCCAGGGGCAGGGCCACGATCGCCCGCGGGACTGGCGGGAGCGGCGAGGGGACGAACACCGGCCAGTCGGCCCGGGACGCGAGCCGCGCGTGCAGCTCGGTTTCCGTGAAGAGCAACGGCCCTTCCGTGCAGCAGCCGTCTTCGACGCAGGTAAAATAGAAGGTGTCCCGCCGCGCGTCGCCAATCGCCAGGTAGCGGGGTTCCCCGGTTTCCAAGGCGGCCACCGATGGCAAGCCGACCACTCGCACCCCGAGCCCGAGTTCCAGTCCGATCGCGGCCGCGATCGCGATGCGCACGCCAGCATAGGACCCCGGCCCCAAGCCGACGGCGACCAGGTCGATGCGTTCGACAAGATAGCGCGCCCTTTCCAGCACCGTGAAGAGCGAGGCGCTGTGGCTGCGATCGGCCGTGAACGACTCGTCGAGCACGACCGCCGCATCGGCCAGCAGCGCGACACTGCCGCGCGAGGTCGAGGTCTCAATGGCGAGGATGGTCACAGCGCAGTCGATAGCAGGCACGGCCGGGCCGCGTCAGCTTCCATCGCGCACCCCATCCCGACGTCCATCCGCGTCTGAGAGGGCGACAGCGGTCTTCTCGGGGAGAGGCGCCCCGGCTCCTGGAGCCTCAATCCTGCTGGACCTGGGCGACCATGTTGATGCAGCGCGTGACCAGGGCGGTCCAGCCGGTCTGATGCGAGGCGCCGAGTCCGAGTCCGGTGTCGCCGTTGAAGTATTCGTGGAACTGCACCAGGCCGCCCCAATGCGGATCGTTGAGGAAGCGCGGATCGTCGCCGTAACAGGGGCGCCGGCCCGCTTCGTCCGGAAGGAAGGGGCGCGACAGGCGGGCGGCGAGCTCCACCGCGACCTGCTTGAGATTCATCAGATTGCCGGAGCCGGTCGGGCACTCGACCTTCACCGTCTCGCCATAGAAATGGTGGTAACGCTCGAGCGCTTCGATGAGCAGGTAATTGATCGGCATCCAGACCGGCCCGCGCCAGTTCGAGTTGCCGCCGAAGAGCGGCCCGCACGACTCCGCCGGCTCGTAGGCGATCGAATAATCGCGCCCGCCGAAGTGCGCGACAAAAGGCTTCGCATAGGCGCGGGAGAGCGAACGGAGGCCGAAGGGCGAGAGGAACTCCTTTTCATCGAGCACGTAGCGGAGCACGCGCAGCAGCCGGTCGCGCGAGGGGATGGCGAGCAACCGGATCTCGCCGCCGTCCCGCTCGGTGCGCTCCATGTAGGAGACGTGCCGCGCGAGGTCCTGGCGATTGTCGAGAAACCAGCGCATGCGTTTGCGAAAGCCGGGCAGGCTCTTGATCGTCTCCTGCTCGAGCACTTCCACGGCGAGCAACGGGATGATGCCCACCAGCGAGCGCACCCGCAGCGGCTGCGCGTGGTCATTGACGTAGAGCTGGTCGTAATAAAATCCGTCCTCCTCGTTCCACAGGCCGTGCCCGCCGAGCGTGTTCATCGCGTCCACGATCTCGACGAAGTGCTCGAAGAACTTCGAGGCCACGTCTTCGTAGGCCTTGTTGTAGCGCGCGAGCTCGATGGCCATCGAGAGCATCGTGCCGCAATAGAAACCCATCCAGGCGGTGCCGTCCGCCTGCTCGAGGATCGTGCCATCGGGCATCGGCTGGGAGCGGTCGAAAAGGCCGATGTTATCGAGCCCGAGAAAGCCGCCCGAGAAGAGGTGTTTGCCGGTGAAATCCTTGCGGTTGACCCACCAGGTGAAGTTGAGCAGGAGCTTCTGGAAGCAGCGCTCGAGAAACTGCACGTCGCGCCCGAGGAGCCGTCCGCTGATCTTGTAAACCCGCCAGCAAGCCCACGCGTGGACCGGCGGATTGACGTCGGAGAAATTCCATTCGTAAGCCGGGATCTGCCCGTTCGGATGCATGTACCACTCGCGCAGGAAGAGCAGCAGTTGCTGCTTCGCAAAATCCGGATCGATCCGCGACATCGGGATCATGTGGAAGGCAAGATCCCAGGCGGCATACCAGGGATACTCCCACTTATCCGGCATCGAGATGACGTCGCTGTTGTAGAGATGCTTCCAATCGGCGTTGCGCGACTCCTTGTGGCCGACGGGCGGCGGCGGCACCGCCGGATCGCCGCGGCGCCATTGTTTGATCACGTAATGATAGAACTGCTTGGTCCAAAGCAGTCCGGCGTAGGCCTGGCGAATCACCATCCGCTGGTCGGCCGTGATGTGCGACGCGCAGCGATCGGCGAAAAAATCGTCCGCTTCGGCGCGGCGGCTGGCAAAGACTTGCTCGAAAGTCGCGCGGTCGAAGACGAGCGGTTCTCCTTCCACGGAGAGCCGCAGCCGCAGCGTCACTTCACCGCCGGCCGGAAGGTTGAGTTGATAGTGCGCGGCCGCCTTGGTCCCGAAATTGCCCGGGTTCACCGCCTCGCGACGGCCCTGGATGACGAAATCGTGGAAGGCGTCCTTCACGTAACGGCCCGGGTTTGGCGCGCCAAAGAGCCGGGCGCCGTTGGTTTCGTTTTCGGTGAAGATCAGTTCCGGTTCGCAATCGTCGGCCTTCTTCGCCTGAAAGCGAAACTCGCCGAGCGTCGGATGGGTGGCCTTGAGCATCGAGGCGCTGATCTGCTCGAGGCGCGGGCGGCCTTCGGTCGCGCCGGTCCACGACCAGGTGTTGCGAAACCAGAGCGTCGGCAGCACGTGGAGCAGAGCCGCTTCCGGGCCGCGATTGGTGATGGTGAGACGGATGAGGAGGTCCTGCGGGGCCGCCTTCGCGTACTCGGCCACGACATCGAAATAGCGCCCGCCATCGAACGCGCCGGTGTCACTCAGCTCGAACTCGGGCTGGAGCCGCGAGCGGCGCCCATTCTCCTCGACGAGACGCCCGTAGGGGAACGCGGCCTGCGGGTATTTGTAGAGCGCGCGCATGTAGGAATGCGTCGGCGTGGAGTCGAGATACCAATACCATTCCTTCACATCCTCGCCGTGATTGCCCTGCGGGTTGGTCAGGCCAAAGAGACGCTCCTTGAGAATTGGATCGCGCCCGTTCCAGAGCGCGAGCGCGAAGCACAGCCGGCACTCGCGGTCGCAGATGCCGAGCAGTCCGTCCTCGCCCCAGCGATAGGCGCGGCTGCGGGCATGCTCGTGCGACAGGTAGTTCCAGGCATCGCCATTCGCGGAGTAGTCCTCGCGCACCGTGCCCCATTGCCGCTCCGCGAGATACGGGCCCCAGCGTTTCCAGTTCTGGGCACGATTCGCATCTTCGGCGAGACGGAGTTGCTCGGGGGATTCGCTCGACATCGGGAGCACGCTACAAAGGAGCAGACGCGGAGAGGAGAACAAAGACGCGGAGAAAGCAGAGACGCGGAGAAGGAGAGACGCGGAGACGCGGAGACCTCTGCTTCACCGCGTCTCCCAATCTCCGCGTCTCCGCGTCTTTGCTTCCGTCTCCGCGTCTTGCCTTTACGGCACGCGGCGGCCTTCGACGTCGATCACCGGTTCCTCGTCCTCCTTGCGCTTGCGCTGGAAGAGCGAAACGGGATCCACGCCGAAGTAGCGCAGGCACGCCAGGAGCAGGCCGGTGGCGGCGGCTTCGTCGAGGTTTCCAAGGAAAGGAATATTGTCCGGAATCAACTCGATGAACCCCGCCCCCGGGTTCAGCAGATAGAGCGTGGCCAACACCCCGAGAAGAAAGACGAAGAGGCTGCGCAGGAATTTCATAGCGATTTGGAGTCAGGAACGGCGACGCGCTCGTCGGGAAAGATGACCTTCACATGAAAGCGCTGGCCGTCGCTGAATTTTTCGGCCAGCCATTTCTCCACAAAGTCGGCGAGACGCTTCCGGCCGAGCTCGCGCACGAGCGCCGTGTTTTGCAGAGCCCGCTCCTGCAGCGACCCGGTGAGGCTTTGCCGGAGCTTTTCCTTCACCGCTTCCTCGTCGCGCCAGATGCTGCCTTCCAGCGTGTAGAAGTTCAGCGCGGACACATCGAGCGCCGGCGTGTTCGCGGCGATCGGGGGAGCGAAGACCAGGACCGTGTCATCCTCGCGCAGGAATTCCCACGCGGCGGCGAAATCGAGATAGTAGCCATATTCCACGGGCGCCTGCGCTTCCACGACCACCTTCGGGAGTGGAAGGAGTCCCCACGCCGTGCTGCCCGCTTCTTCCCGTTTGAAGACCTCATGCTGCTTGAGGATGGCAAACTGGAAACGGCTCACGCCCGTCACTTCCACCGCCTGACTGAGGAATTCTGTGCGCACCGTGCCCGTGTGAAAAGCTTCCGCGACGGTGCGCAGGCGGGTGCCGCTTTTCTCGATCAGGTTTGCCGTCTGCTCGATCACCCTGGCCGGCGCGTGCATCAGTTCACGCGCCAGGAAGACCCCGCCCCCGACGATCAAGGCGAAAACCCCGATCACCGCGACGGCTTTTGGCCAGGCGCTCTTCGGCGGGCCCGGCGGCGGCTCGGAAATATTTTCACTCACGGTTGTATTCAAGGCGCGGTTCAGGTCAGGGAGCCAGCGCACCTTCGCGGCTGCTGGCCTCCCGTGCAACCCGCCGAACCCTTTCACAAACCTCCGCGTGAAGCAATTTGCCGAACCTCCCCAGGCTGTGCAAAGTAGTGAGCCGGAGCGGCCCCCCAGAATGAATCCCCTCGAACAGCGCATTAAATACAAATTCCGCAACTCCCTGCTCCTGGCGGAGGCGCTCACGCACCCGAGCCTGGGACACGAAACCCAGCGGCATCATTTCGACAATCAGCGGCTCGAATTCCTCGGCGACGCCGTCCTCCAGCTCATCTTCACCGAATATTTGTTCGATCACTTTCCCCAACTGGGCGAAGGGCAGTTGACCAAGATCCGCGCCCGCATCGTCTCGCGCGATGGACTCCGGACGCTCGGGGAACGCCTCGGCATCGGCAAGTATCTCATGATGGGCCGTGGGGAGGAGGCGAGCGGCGGCCGCGAACGTTCCAGCACCCTCTCGGATGCCTACGAAGCGCTGATCGGGGCGATGTATCTCGATAGCGACTTCGTCACGGTGCGCCGTATCGTGCTCACCGACGCCCGCGAACTGCTCGAGGACCTCGAAGTCGATCCGCCGGATACCAATCCCAAAGGCCGCCTCCAGGAAATCCTCCAGGCCATTTCACCCCAAAGCCCGACCTATCCGATCATCGATCAATCCGGGCCCGAGCATCTCAAGAGTTTCGTTGCCAGGATTGTCTGGGACGGACGGGAGCTGGGCGCCGGCGAAGGCCGCAGCAAGAAGGAAGCGGAAACTGCCGCGGCCCGCGATGCGCTCGGCAAGCAACTCTGGAAGGTCGCGACTCCACTGCTGCCTCCCGAGCCGGTGCTCCAGGATAGTCCGCCGCCCGACGCTGCCGAAAACTTTTTGAATAAGCCGCCAACAACTTCCAGCACCGCCCAATAAGCCGGTCCCGGGCGGGGTTTCCCGGATTGTCTCGTTGCTCACGCAGCAGTTGTTCGCACCCTCCAAATCCTGTGGAACCACGCCGCCCACGCTGTGGAGCGCGAGTCCACCGCGTTATTCACATCCTTAAGATGAAGAAGAATGGTTCGATAAGAATTCATTCAATCATCTGAGCGGTGAACAACTAAGGAATCCGGATTTTCCAAGCGATGACCACGCCTGGGCGCTCAGTGTCACCTCGGCGGAGAACTCTTTCTTCGGCGCGAACTTTCTCCAAGCACGATGAGATTCATGTAACGCTGCCGGCGTGCTGTGCGTCTCGGCTCGTAACCGCTCAACCCCCGTCGCTCCGCCGCCATGAATCTCGCTGATGTTTTCACGTTTCTCTTCGTTATCCTCGGTTTCCTGATCGTGTTTGTCGGGTACTGGTTGATGGCCGTGGGTTTGTGGCCGGGCAGGGTGGAGCGCTGTGCGGAACAGCTCGGGCGCGCTCCGGTGCGGACCACCCTTGTCGGCCTGGTGTCGTTTGTGCCGCTGGTCGTGATCGGGCTGAGCATGGGCACCAAGGCGCCCAACGGCTTTTTGAAAGTCGTCGGGCTCGGCCTGGCGCTGGGCACGTTGTTCGTGGCATTGTTTGGCTCGGCGGGGCTCGCGCTGCGCATCGGCTGCGGATTGAAATCGGTGCGCGATGAGCAGGAGCCCTGGCGGCGCGTGCTGCGCGGCGGCATCGTGCTCGGCCTCACTTTCGTCCTGCCCTTTCTCGGCACCCCGGTGCTCATGGCGCTCGCCTTCTGCGGCGGCTTTGGGGCTTTGGTTTGGACGCTCTTTGCCAAACCGTCGCCACAGAGCCAGCTCGCACCGGCGCCGGCCGGCGGGCCGGTCGCCGCGATGAATGCACCGGCGCCGCCGCCGCCGCTGCCGGTGACCGTGCCGTGACTTTTTCGCGCCGCCAATTCCTCACGCTCGGCGCTGGTGCGCTCGCCGTCGCCGTCGCGGGCTGCGATCAGGCCAAACAGACTCGCACCGATCTGCGGCGCTGGTTCGGCAAGCCAACCGCGCCGCCGCTCGAGGGGCCGCTCGATGCGCCCCCGAGCGCGGAGATCGATGCGGTGTCGCATGCCCTCAATCGCCTCACCTTCGGCCCGCGACCCGGCGACTACGCGCGCACGGCGGCGAGGGGCGTCGAGGCGTTCATCGACGAGCAACTCGCGCCTGAAAAAATCGAGGACTGGCAGTGCGACCGTCTCATCCGCCACGAATTCGACAGCCTCAGCGATCCTGAGAGCCGGATCTTTCCCCGCCAGAGCGACGGCAAAGACCCGCTCCAGGCGATCTTTCCGACGCTCAAGGATCATGGCGCGCGCGTCGGAGATCTTTACGAGTTTAAGGAGAAGGAGCTGCTCAGCGATCTGACGCGTGCCACGCTGCTCCGCGCCACGCTGAGCCGGCGGCAGCTTTACGAGGTGATGGTGCAGTTCTGGACCGATCACTTCAACATCGACCCCTCGAAGGGCGAATGTAAGTGGCTGAAGGCGGCGGACGACCGCGATGTGATTCGCGCCCATGCGCTCGGCAGTTTTCGCGAGATGGTCCGGGCCAGCGCGGTCAGCCCGGCGATGCTCTGGTATCTCGACGGGCGCGTGAACCGCACGCGGAATCCGGGCGAAAAACCGAATGAGAACTACGCCCGCGAGCTGATGGAATTGCACACCCTGGGCGTTCACGGCGGCTACACGCAACAGGACGTGATGGAAGTCGCGCGCTGCCTTACCGGCTGGACCGTGCGCGACAAGAAGAGGCTCTTCAAAGGACGGGTCGAGTTTCATGCGCAAGAGCACGACGACGGGCCGAAGCGCGTTCTCGGCACGGACATCGCGGCCGGCCTTGGGGCGCGCGATCTCGACCGCGTGCTCGAGATCGTCGTCGCGCATCCCAGCACCGCGCACTATGTGGCTTGGAAGCTGTGCCGACGCTTCATCGCCGACGATCCGCCGACGGCGGCGGTCGAGGCAACGGCGAAGGCCTTCACTGGCTCGCAGGGCGACATCCGCACCACGCTGCGCGCGCTCTTCGCGACCGCGGAATTTCGCGCGCCGGCAACACGGGGGATCAAGTTCAAGCGCCCATTCCACTTTGTCGTCTCCGCCCTGCGCGCTGCCAATGCCGAGACCGATGGGTCGCAACAGCTCATCGGATACTTGCAGCGGCTGGGCCACGCGCCGTTTCGGTATCCCACCCCGGACGGTTATCCGGAAGAAGCCACGCACTGGCAGAGCACGCTCCTCTGGCGCTGGAACTTTGCCGCCGCCCTCGCGGGCAACCAGATGAAAGGGACGCGCATCGATGTGGAGGAACTCCGCGGCCGGCTCGGCGGGGACGAGGCGCTCATGGCGAGCGTGCTCGGCCGGCGCGCGAACGACGAAGAACGGACCGCGTTCCGGGAATCTGGCGCGGGGCTCGCCGTGCTCCTTGCGTCACCCGCGTTTCAGAAATGCTGACTGGAATGAACAATCCCGGAATGAACATCCAACATCCAACACCCAACATCCAACACCCAATGTTCAGGGAGCGCACGCCCCGGAGTATTGGATATTGGATGTTGGAGGTTGGGTGTTGGATGTTCCTTTCCGTGGGCTGTTGGATGTTCTCTCCCGCTCGGTCTTGGCGCTCCCCTTTTTGGCCATGACACCCCAAGCCCTCATCACCGGCAATGGTGACGCCCGCCGCACGCTGGTCGTCGTCTTTCTTCGCGGTGCGGCGGATGGCCTCGCCCTCGTCGCCCCATTCGAAGACGAGCATTACTACAAAGCGCGCCCCCGCCTGGGCCTCGCCAAGAAGGATGCGGTGAAGCTCGATGGCGCCTTCGGCTTTCATCCGAAATTCGCCGATCTCGCGCCAGCCTTCGCGGAAGGCGATCTGGCCGTCGTGCACGCCGCCGGCTCGGAGGATCGGACCCGGTCGCATTTCGAGGCGCAGGATTTGATGGAGCACGGCGGCATTGTCGCCGGCGGATGGCTCGGCCGCTTTCTGCGCGCCCGGCCCGCGGAAGCCAGCGGCGCACTGGCCTGCGTGGCGGTTGGCCGGGCGCTGCCGGAGTGCCTCCTCGGCGCGCCGACCGTCACCGTGATGCAGTCGCTGGACGACTTCACCCTCGGCGCGAAAGCCCCCGGCCTGCGCTCCGGTCTCGAGCGGCTCTACGCCATGGAGCACGGCCAGCTCGGCGAGGCCGCGCGCGACACCTTCGACGCCCTGCAACGCATCGACGCCATGCGCAACGCGCCCTATCAGCCCGCGAACGGCGCGCAGTACGGCGAAGACGACTTCTCCACCGGCCTGGGTCAGCTCGCCCGGCTGATCAAAGCGGACGTGGGGCTCGAAGCCGCGTCCATCGACGTCGGCGGCTGGGATACGCACTTCACGCAGCAGACGGTGCTCGACCCGCTCGTCGGCCGGCTGAGCAAGGGCCTTGGTGCTTTCCGCAGTGACCTCGGTGCGCGCATGGCGACGACCACCGTCGTCGTGATGACCGAGTTCGGCCGCTCCGTGCAGGAGAATTCAGGCTTCGGCACCGATCACGGCCGCGGCTCAATCATGTTTGTCATGGGCGGTGGTGTGCGCGGCGGACGCGTGCACGGCGAATGGCACGGGCTTGATCCCGCCGGCCTCGAGGCGCGGGGCTTGACCGAGAGCTTCGGCGACCTGCCGGTCTGGAATAACTACCGCAACGTCCTTGCCCCGGTCCTCGCCCGCCACGGCGCCGACCCGGCAAGCCTGGCGCGCATCTTCCCAGAGTTCGCGCTCCGCCCCCTTGATCTCTACGGCTGAGTGAGGGCGCAGATCGGCTCCATCCGGTAAGATCTCAGCCGACTCGGATTCCCTCTCTCACATACGTTTGCGGTGCGTGGGCTTGTTTTGCTTCTGCACAGGCTCCGGGTCGAGTGGGTATTCCTTGGCCGGGGCGCCGTCTTCCTGGATCACTGTGAAAGGTGGGCAGTGCAGCTTCTTCAATACTCGCCGAACGACCCGAAGCGTCTTCGGTAGCAGCTTACGGGTGGTTTCGATGTCGATGACGAACAGACCGCCGGGCTCTGTCCCGCTACCGGACCACATACCCGCTGCCCCTTCTCTAAGCGCCTCCTCCAACGGCTCCTCGATGTCCAACTCGGGATCGTCGGTTGCGAGATCATCTTGCTGGAAGATGATCCGAAGCTTCACCGGTTCCGGCTCCGCCACTTGCGAACGTTTCGACAGCGACGCCGATGTTCGTCGGTCCACGAACTTCTCCGGAATCTCCCGGAGTTCCATTTGCGGAATCCAATCACGCAATACATTTTGAAGATTCGACGGACCGACGTGGATGAGCCTGTGATAGTTCTTTTCACGGATCTCTTGCATTGAAACAGAGCGATAGCCGTGTAATTCACCGACTATATAAGGGTGTTCATAACCAGTCTGTCTCGCCTGCTCGCTTCCCAGCTCCTCGTAAAAGCGTGGCCGATAGCCGTTTGGACCGTAGGGCTCACCTTCGATTTTTACCTTTCCGCAATCGACAGTGTCTCGTGTGAGGTCGCCAAAACGAACTGGCCACCTCCACCGAATGCGGTCGAAGAATTTCCCGCCACGGGCTGGCTTTTCAGTGCGGAAATCAAAGAGCCACATTACCCCTCGTGCAACTACGCATCCGTAAGCGAATGAGCCATTGCCTAACGGTATTCGGACGACCGTTCCGACAGAGGGATCTCTTCGTATGATAGGCTGTGTCATTGGCGCGGACGACACTTGGTTTTCCAAAGTGTCTGGGATCAGTCCGTAGGATTACATCTTCTGCGGGGAGCCACTAGGGAAACGCTGATTTAATCGCCCAGTTTGCTGAATTAGGCAGTCAACGGGCCGCGAGCTTGTTAGGCTGACACGTATGGAAAAACAGATGAGCTTTGCGCAAGCCGAGTATGCCGGGAAAAAGA
>JAXDQW010000080.1:0-9223 GCA_034667665.1 Chthoniobacter sp. | reverse complement strand
CGTCTCCTCATGTCGTCGCGTGGGTTCGTGGTGAAGATTGCCGCTGCGCGGGGCGTGTGGGTCGGCGGCGGGACGCTCGCCGCTCCTTGGGGCGCACCCGCGAGACGACTACTCGGGGAGACGCCGCTGCGCGGCTGTGAAACCGAATGTCCGCCAGCCTCCTGGCTAGGCAGGGCTGGTGCGCAGCGCTTTCTGGTAAACCTCTTCCAATTCCTCGACGGCGCTCTCCCAGGAAAAGTCACAATCCATCGCGTGCCGCATGAGGCTTTTCCAGAGGGCCTTGTCGTTGAAGTAACCAAGCGCGCGTCCGATCGCATCCCAGAGCGCGGCGGCGGACTCGTGGTGAAAGATCACGGCGTTGCCCGCGCCCGTCGTCGGATCGTAGTCCTGAAGCGTCTGATACAGTCCGCCGGTGGCGCGGGCGACGGGCAGGGTGCCGTACTTCAGCGCATACATGGCGTTCAGCCCGCAGGGCTCGAAGTGGGAAGGGATCAGGAAGACATCCGCGCCGGCATAAATCAGGTGCGCGAGCGCTCCATTCAGCCCGGGCCGATAGGCGAACCGTTCGGCGTGCCGCCGGCTGGCGATGGCGAGCTCCTTTTCGAAGGCGGTGTCACCTTCCCCCAAAATGACCAGCCGCACGTCGTGCGAGAGCAGCCGGTCGAGCAGCGGGATCAGCAGGTCGATGCCCTTTTGCTCCGCCAGCCGCGTGACCATGGCAAAGACCGGGCCGACTGGCGCGGGCGCCAGCCCCATTTCCTCGAGCAGCGCGTCACGGCAGGCCTGCTTTCCGTCGAGCGATTCGGGGCCGTAGTTCTTCGGCAACCGTTTGTCGGTGGCCGGATTCCAAACGCGGTAATCCGCCCCGTTCAGAATTCCGTGCAGCTTGTGCGCCTGCTCGCGAATCACGACGTCGAGCCCGGCTCCGAATTCCGGGGTTTTGATTTCGCGCGCGTAGCGTTCGCTCACCGTGGTGAGCTGGTCCGCGAAAACGATGCCGCCCTTGAGCAGGTTCACCTGCCCGTAGAATTCGATGCCGCGCCCGGTGAAGTATTCGCCGGGCAGATTGGTCAGTCCGAAATCGTAGGCCCAGAAACTGCCCTGGTAGGCGAGATTGTGGATGGTCAGGACAGTGCGAAAGGGCAGCCGCCGGTCCTTGATCAGCACCGGCACGAGCGCCGTCTGCCAGTCGTGCACGTGCACGATCTCCGGCGGCGGGGTGATCCGGCGGGTCAACTCGACAACCGCCTTGGAGAAAAAAATGAAGCGCTCCGCGTTGTCGTCGTAAGCGCGGCCTTCCTCGCCATAGAGACCCGGTCGATCGAAGTATTCGTCGCGGCGCACCAGAAAAAGCTGCACCCCGTTTTCGGCCGTGCACTCGAGGATTTCCGCCGGCACGCGCTGGTCCCGCATCTGCACCATGATCTCCACGCCGGTGCTCCGCGCTCCGAGCTCCGCGTCGTCGAGCAGGCCGTGGTAGCAGGGCAGGATCACGCTCACCTCGTGGCCGCGCGCGGCGAGCGTGGCGGGGAGGGCTTCGAGCGCGTCACCGAGACCGCCGGTGCGGGCCAGCGGGGACATTTCACTGCCAGCGAGGACGATTCTCATGGGGGGCAAAGCACGGGAGGCATGGGGGAGACAGGGTTCGCAGTGAACCGAACGGCCCCGTGCGAGGCAACCAGATTTCGGTTCGAGGCCGCAGTTTGGCCGGGGTCAAAAGGCACTTGTCACGCAAAGGCCGGTTGTTAAAGTCCCCGCACCTTTCGCCAAAAAGGCCTCTTCTTACGAATGACGCTCGGTAACCTACTTACGGTCTCTCAAATCCTGCCGGAGATGAAGTCCACGGAACGATGGTCGGCGATTGTCGAGCTGGTCGATCTCCTCGTCGAGCAGCAGCAGATCAAGCCCCCGGACCGCGATTCCGTGCTCACCGCCTTGCGGCAACGCGAGGAGACGATGAGCACGGGCATCGGCTTCGGCATCGCCATCCCGCACGCCTCGTCGGATCGCGTGGAAAAGGTGATTGCGGCCTTCGGGCGCTCGACCAGCGGGATCGAGTTCGACTCGCTGGACAATGCGCCGGTCAAATTCATCGTCCTCTTCGTCGTGCCCAAGGATCAGTTTCAAACCCACCTGCGGACCCTCGCGGCGATCGCCAAGTTTCTCAACGACCGGTCGGTGCGGGAGCGGCTCGGCACGGCCGCTTCGGCGAGGGACATTCTCGCCATTTTCGAGAATTCGGCGCCGCCGAAGGCCTGAGGGCTGACGGAGAGATCTTGGTTGTCTGGGACGCCCATTGGCGGCGTTTCCGTCGCGGAACGACACGACCGTGCTTCCGCCCGGGCGTCGAGGGTCACGTGAGGGTCGGGGCCGTGCTTCTTGACGGACGGTCTCGTTAGCCAGAGCGCGATTGCGCTTCCCGCAGCCTCGGCTAAAGCTCCCCCTCCTTTTTCATCAATGGAAACCATCTCCTCCTTTCTTGCCCGCCAGGTGCGGGCGGCGCTCCCGCCCGATGCGGTTGCGGGGCCGCAGGTCACGGCTGCGACCGATCCGCGCTTTGGCGATTACCAGACGAATGTCGCGATGATTCTGGCGAAGCAGCAACGCGCAAATCCGCGGCAGGTCGCGCAGCAGATCATCGATCGACTCGCGGTGACGGACGCGTGCGAGCCGCCGGAGATTGCGGGGGCGGGGTTCATCAATTTCCGGTTGAAACCGGAATGGCTGGCGCACCGGTTCGCGACGCTGGCGGGCGATCCGCGGCTGGGCGTGCCGGCCCCCGAGCAGCCGCGGCAGATCGTGATCGATTTCAGCTCGCCGAATGTCGCGAAGCCGATGCACGTCGGCCACATCCGCTCGACCATCCTCGGCGATGCGCTCGCGCGGATTGCGGAGTTCCTCGGGCACCGGGTGGTGCGCGACAATCACATCGGCGACTGGGGCACGCAGTTCGGCATGCTGCTCCTGGGCTGGAAGGAGGAGCTGGATCGCGCCGCGCTCGGGGCGGATCCGCTGGGCGAAATGGAGCGCCTCTACAAGCTCGTCTCGGCGCGTTGCCGGGAAGACCCCGCGACTCTCGAACGGGCGCGGCAGGAGCTGGTGAAGCTGCAAGCGGGCGACGCGGAAAACCTGGCGGTGTGGCACGAGATGATCCGGCTGTCGCAGGCGCAGTTCGAGGCCGTTTACGGCCGGCTCGGCGTGCGCTTCGACGTCGCGCTCGGCGAGAGCTTCTATAATCCGCAGCTCAAGGACGTTGTGCAGCAACTCCGCGACCGGGGAATTGCCACGGAAAGCGAAGGCGCCTGGTGTGTCTTTTCCGACGGCGCCGGCAAGCCGGAGGACGACCCCTTTTTGATCAAGGACAAGGACGGTTGGCGGCCCAATCCCGCGCTGGTGCAGAAGAGCGACGGCGCTGCGAACTACACCACCACCGATCTCGCGACCCTCGAGTACCGGCTCAAGACCTGGGCGCCGGACGAGATCATCTACGTGACCGACGGGCGGCAACAACTCCACTTCCGGCAGCTCTTCGCGATCTTCCGCCGCTCGCATCGCGAGCTCGCGGAGAAGGTGCGCCTGGCGCACGTGTGGTTCGGCACCATTCTGGGCGAGGACGGCAAACCTTTCAAAACGCGGAGCGGCGACACCATCAAGCTCACCGATCTGTTGGATGAAGCCGAGGAACGCGCCTTCAAGCTTGTCAGCGAGAAGAGCCCCGGCTCCTCCGAGGCAGAGCGGCGCGAGATCGCGCGGGTCGTCGGCCTCGGGGCGGTGAAATACGCGGATCTGCTCCCCAACCGGCAGAGCGATTACACCTTTTCGTGGGACAGGATCCTGAGCTTCCAGGGCAACACCGCGCCCTATCTGCAATACAGCTACGTGCGCATCCGCTCGATTTTTCGCAAAGGGGGGGTCGCCGACGGGGCCGAATCGTCCGGAGAATCCGTCTCAATTGCCCTTTCGACGGCCCCCGAGATCGCCCTCGCGAAGAAGCTGCTCCAATTCGGTGAAGTGCTCCCGCAGGTGCTCGAAGACTACCGCCCGAATCAACTGGCGAACTACCTCTACGAGCTCGCTTCCGTCTTCCACAGTTTCTTCGAATCGAGCCCGGTGCTGAAATCCGAAGGAACCACACGGGCGACGCGCCTGGCCTTGTGTGACACGACCGCGCGCGTGCTCCGCCAGGGGCTGGGGCTGCTCGGGATCGAAGCGCCCGAGCGCATGTAGCTCCCGGACAGCGGACAGGGCGGGGTTACATCTCTCTCGCCCACTCCGGCCGCTGTTTCAGGTGATAGAGCATCTCACCGGCTTTCGGAACGTAGAAGACGCCCTCGTCTTCGCGATCCGCAAAATCCGCGGGATTGATCGTCGCGGGGTCGCGGTAGCCGAGATTGATCTCCTTGCAAATGGACTCCGGGATGCCGGTCGCCAGGGTCACCCGGACGCGGCATTTTTCCACCCCATTTTCGTAAGTGCCAATCCCGCGGACGTGGGTGCTATGGGCGAGCGTTCCCCAGGCGATGTCCTTGAACTGGTCCCATTGCTTGAGAAAGTAATCGCGGCAGTGATAGCCGATCTGCCGGATGAGATGGCCATGGGTGAGGCTGATCTCGTGGATGTGCGGCGCGTAGATGATGAGCTCGCCGCCGTCGGCGACCACCGGTTCGAGCTTGTACATGCACTTTCCGCCGACCCAGAGCTCGTCATACATTTCCGGGGCCTGCGAGAGGACGGTGTGGAAAGGGTGATCCTTGTAGGTGATGTGCAGCCGTTTCGAGAGATCGCTGGCCTCGTCCCAGGCGCCTTCGGGCGCGCCGATGAAAAGGCCCGCGAGCTGCGCGTGATCGACCACCATGCACAGGCACAGCTTCGGCACGCTGACCATGGCGCCCACGCGATCGACGACCTTGCGCACCGGGGTCCACTTGTTGCCGATGATCATGGGATTGGTGACCACGGCCCCGAGCCAGTGAAAGAAATTCAGCACCTCCGGGCCGCTGACTCCGGGGAAGAGATACTTGTTGCCGCCGCTGAAGCCGACGACCTCGTGCGGGAAAACCGGGCCGATGATGATGAGCTGATCGTAGTCGAAGAGCCGGGCGTTGACATTGACCGGCACCTCCAGCTCGAACATCCCGTCGGTCAGGGCGCGGGTGTCCTCGAGAGTGAGCAGTCCGATATTGCGCAACGCGGCGGGGTTGTCCCACTCGTGATTGTAAAAGCGGACCCCGGCATACTTCGAGCGGCGTTCCTCCACGGAAATCTCGAGCCGTTTGCAAATCGCCTCTTCGCTCATCGCCTGATGGGTGCCGAGCGCGATCATCACGTCGAAGGCGTGGGTGGCCGCGCCGATCTGCTCGTGGAGCGCCGCAAAGAGCATCCCGAGCGGGCAGGTGCGGGTGGCGTCGGGGACGATGAGCAGGACGCGCTGGTCCTTGTAATCCTTGGCCGGGCAGGCCTGCGCGATCAGGGCCTGGACATCTGCGGGCAGGAGATAAGTGCCGTCGGGAGCAATGTGGGAGAGCGTCGGGGACATGCCCGGAATTTAACCACGAAGAAGGCGAAGATCACGAAGCCGTTTTTTTTGACGAGGACGACCGGTGTCATCGAATTGGAAAGCCGAGCCCGGCGGAGGCGCCACGGCACACCGCTTGCTATCTCATTTCAGTGGCGCCTATGCCTTCACCATCCACCACCGAGCACGCGGATCCTCCCCAAAAAACGCAGCGGCGCCGACCGGCGGCGGACGTGCTCAATGACGGCGTGCTCGACCTCACTGACATCGACCCCGATCGCGTGAAGGTTCCGGCCCGGGATCTCGAGCCCGCGGCCGACCCCGCATCCAGCCCGCCACCTGTGGACCTGCGCCCGCGCTGCGATGAGCTCACCCTCGAACGAGACGAGCTCGCCCGCCGCTGCGCCGCGCTGCCCGAACTCACCACCAGGCTGGCCGAAGCCGAAAAGGCGTTGCTCTCCATTCGCCAGGCCCGCGATTCGGTCCTGGCCCGAAATCATGAGCTGATCGACAAACTCAGCCGCGCCGACGATCGAATCGCGGAGCTCGGCTACGAGCGCGAGGCCGCCGAGGGGGCGCGTCTCGCCGCCACTCAACAAATGGAGGAGGCGCTGCGCGAGTGCGCGGAATTGCGCCGCAAAGCGCTGGATCTCACCGAGCAGAAGTCCGCCTTCCTCGAGGCGGAGAAGGCTTACCTGGCCACGCTCGCGGAAGCCCGTGAGCAGTCCGCCACGCTAACCGCGGAACGCGACATCGCCCGCGCTTCCGTGACCGAGCGGGTACAGCAGATCGAGCTATTGGAGGCTCAGCTCCAGGCCGCGAAGGACCATGCGCCAGGCGGCGGGCAGGTCGCCAGCGAGCTCGAAAGCATTCGCCGAAAACTTGCCGACCTCGAGGCGGAAACCGATTGCTTCAAGGCGGAGCAGAAAAGGAACGTGGACGGCCTCACCTTGGAACTCGCCGCGGCACAAGGCGCGCGCGACGCCGCGGTCAGCGCCGCGCACTCGGCGCCTCCGCAACTCGCCGCCGGCCACGACAGCCGCTATGCCCGGCTCGATGAGGAAAACATGGTGCTCGAAGCCCAGGTCGTCGCACTGCGCGCCCAACTCGAGAACACCGCGCCCGGCCTCGACGTTCACCGGAAGTCCCCCCGGATCGAAGTGAACGCTCTACAGGTCCAAAGCGCGGCCATCATCGAGCCCGTGTTCATCATCGGCTCAACCCCGGCCACGGGCAGGCCTGCGGCGGACGAGGCGAGCGTGGCGCTGGTCGCGATGTCGGGCTGGCTCCAGTTGCTCCGCGAAAATCCGGCGAACGGCGAAGTGCTCGAGGAATTTGCGGAACAGGTTCGCGCCTTCGCCGAACACGCCCGTCGCTCCGGCCCTCCCGCGCTGGACCGCTTCACCACCGCTTTTGAGGAACTGCTCCGTTGGCTGCGCAAGACACCCGCCAGACTGCCGGGCGCCCTCGCCCTGGCCGAAGAAGCGGTCGAAATCCTCGGTCTCTTGACGGCGATCCGCGCCCCCGCGAGCGCTCCCGATGTCGAAGGGGCGGTCGTCTATGCCGTGGATCAAGACGGCGACAATTGCGAGTGTGTCGCCATGGCGCTCGGGAAAATGGCCCTCCGCACGAGATACGCCGTGAAACCCGAGATTGCGCTGGGCCACCTCACGGCCAACCCCTGCGATCTCATCATCCTCGACGTGGAAATGCCGGGCATGGACGACTTCGATTTCTACACGGGCGTGCGGATGATCGCGCATCATCGCAGCACCCCAGTCCTCTTTTCGAGCGGGCGGACGGAGGCGAGGGGCCGGTTGGCCGCGATTGGGGATCCGGGGATCGGGCTCGTCGCCAAGCCCTACAATCTGACCGAACTCAGCCTCAAAACGCTGGCCATGATCCTCCGCGCGCGCCTCGCTGCCGCGGCGTGACTTCCGCCGGTGGCTATGAGGCTGTCAGACTTGGCGCGTGCAGCCGCGGAGCGGCGAAACCCGAGTAGCTGTCTCGCCCCTCCTCCAGCCCCCGCGATTCCCCTCCGCCTCCTCGGTGGGCGAGCGAAGATGTTCTCTCGGTTTCAAATTGTTTTTTCATAGGAGTTATTGACCGCGCAGGTGTGGGTTTAAGTGGACTGGAGTTGCAGGACCCAGGAGCCGTGTTTGATTTGGTTGCGGGTGTGCAGATCGGCGTCATAGCAGGTGCGGGTCTGCCACATCTTCCAAAGGATTTTCAGCCAGCGCTGGCCCAGGCCACGCAGCGCGCAAGCGTGACTCTTGCCGCGTTTGCGGAGTTGCTCGTAGTAGGCGGCGGCCCAGGGCAGCTCAGCCGGCTCAAGTTGGCCCAAAGATGGACGGCGTGGCGCAGCGCCTTGTCGCAATGGCGCCGCAGATGGACCTTGTGGATCTGGCCAGACTGGAAGCTGACCGGTGCGGTGCCGGCCAGGCACTGCAGGCCGGCGGGATCTGCAAAGCGCGAGCGATCCGAGCCGATCTCGCTCAGCAGCCGAGGAGCAAGCTTCGGTCCGGCCCCGGGCAAGGAGCCGAAGAGGTGGTGATCGGGATGCTGGGCGAAGAGTTTCTCGATCTCGGCGCGGTAGGCCTCGATCTGGTCCTCGAGCACGCGCAGCAGACGCGCGCGGACCAGCGCCAGCCGGCTTTTGGCGCGGGTGAGGGCTTCGCCGGAAACGAACTCGCCGGCGCGGGCGAAGATTTCCAGGCGCCGCGCATAGGTCTGGGGCCGGGCCAGCTTGTGGGTGTGCAGGAACTTCTCCCACCGGCGTTTGCCCGCCGCGAGGAGAGCTTGCGGTGTGGGAAAGGCTTCGACGAAGGCCCAGGCGTTCGGCAGCGTCCAGTCCTCGAAGGCTTCCAGGGCGGCCGGGTAGTATTCGTGCAGGGCGCTCTGCAGCTGGTTGATCAACGCGGTGCGCTCCTCGATCAGGGCGACTTCGTCGCGGCAGAGCAGGCGCAACTCGGCCACCAGTGGGTCTTCTTGGGCGAGGGCTTTCCAGCCATGGCCATCGACGCGCAACGCATCGGCGAGACTCCAGGCATCGAGGCGGTCGGTCTTGTTGCCGCTGGGCACTTGCGTTCGCGGTAGCGTTTGGCGCTGGCCGGCGAGACGGGATAGACGGTGACGGTGCTCTCCAGCAGGTGCTCGACGACGACGCCCTGGCTGGTTTCCACGGCGGCGGCCAGCGTGCCCAGCTTGGCGACTTGCGCGCGCCAGTGCTGCCAGCCTTGGGCGGTGTGTTGGATTTGGCAGTCGGCGACGATCTGGCCCGCGCGATCCACGATGACCACATCGTGATGATCCTTGGCCCAGTCGAAGCCGGCATAGTGGGTGATTTCACTCCAGGGTTTCATTTTTCGGGTTCTCCATGGTGCAGGTTGCGGTGGCGCTGGCGGCCTGTCGGGGGTCGAGCTGATACAAGGATCCTCGCGGGATGTTGTTCTCTCAGACCTCTGGACAAGCGCACGAGGACCGGCCGGTACTCTTCGCTGAACCCTCGCAGGGTGAGCGAGGCAAGACCGTGACGGCCTCGGCGCATTGCGCCCCAAGCCAGGGTGGATGGAGGGCCAGTTGTTCACAACTTCGGCCGCACGCGCGGCAAAGTTATTCACAAGCGGCGCAGACGACGGGGAAGGCTTTGCGGGGGCCTTCCTGCGCCGCTTATGAATAACTTTGGAGACGGTATCAGCGAGGCCACGG
>JAXDQW010000079.1:0-48514 GCA_034667665.1 Chthoniobacter sp. | reverse complement strand
CTTTTTCAGCACCTTCAGATAGAAGTACGCCAAGTTGAGATAGGCCAAAGGCTCGCGCGGACGCGCTTTCGCCAAGTCTTTGAGAACATCAATCCCGTTCGCCACGTCGCCTCGCTTTGCGTAATCGTGAGCGATCCGGACCGCTAATTGCGGATTGCCGCCCGGGTCAAGTTGCAGAGAGCGACTGTAGGCGATCAGAGCCTCCTCGTAGTCTCCCTCTTCTTCCAGGAGAAGGCCCTCCATGTAAGAGGCTTGGGCGTCCGCCTTCTTCTCGACGCTCTTGGATAACTGCTGCTCCGGCGTCGCCGGACGGATATCCGAATAGAAGGTGTCTTCCAGGCTTCGATACCTGGGGACAGTTTCCACCTTGGACGCCACTACGACAGAGAGCTCCGGCTCGGCTTCTCCTGTCGTTACAAAGGCGCCCAGGGACGTGCCAACACTTGCTCCGGCGTACAGAAGCAGGCGTGCCGGCCTCCAGGTACTCATGAAGCTAATCTAGGACTCAGGACTTGTATCGCAAACGCTTCTTGTGACGGTTTTCCTTCATCCGTTTTCTGCGTTTGTGCTTCGCGATTTTGGCTTTCCGCCGCTTCTTGAGTGAACCCATGAGGTATTGGCTTTTGTTGAGGGGTGGCGAGGAAATCACGGTTCCCCACCGGGCGCAAACGGTTTCTTCCTCAGTGAACCACTTTGTTCAGAGGGTACTCGATGATCCCTTCGGCCCCGAGTGCCTTCAGTTGGGGGATGATCTCGCGGACCACGCTCTCGTCGATGATGGTTTCCACCGCCACCCATTGGGGCGCATTGGTCGCCGCGGCGGGGGTGGCGAGATGCGCCACGGTGGGATTGCGCAGCGCCGGCAGCGCCTTGAGCAGATCGGCGAGCCGGGCCGCGGGCAGGTTCATCTTCAGGCCCACTTTGTCGCGCGCCGCGAAGGCGCCCTGAAGCAGGAGGACCAGCTTCTCGAGTTTGCTCCTTTTCCACGAATCGGCGAGCGCCCCCTGATTGGCGATGAACTGCGGGGAGGACTCCATGATCGTCGCCAGAATGCGGAGATTGTTCGCGCGCAGCGATGATCCGGTTTCCGTGACATCCGCGATCGCATCGACGAGATCCGGCACTTTCACCTCGGTCGCCCCCCACGAAAACTCCACCTCGGCGGTCACGCCGTGCTCGGCGAGGTAGCGGCGGGTCAGTTCCACGGCTTCGGTCGCGATCACCTTGCCTTGCAGGTCCTGCACGGTGCGAATGGGTGATTCCTCCGGCACCGCGATCACCCAGCGCGTCGGTTTGCTGCTGACTTTGGAAAAGGTCATCTCCGCGAGCACGGCCACATCGGAGTTGTTGTTCGCGATCCAATCCTTGCCGGTCAGCCCGCAATCGAGAAAGCCGTGCTCGACATAGCGGCTGATCTCCTGGGCCCGCAGCAGGCGGATGACCAGTTCCGGATCATCGACCGCCGGCTTGTACGAGCGGCTCGCGCCGGTGATGTTGAAGCCGGCTTTGGCGAAAAGAGCGAAGGTCGGCTCCTGGAGGCTGCCTGAAGGCAAGCCCACCCGGAGCACGGGGTTGACGGGGTCCATAGGCGAAAGGTGCTAGCAGCCACTGGCGAAACATCCAACCCCCAACCGTGAGCATTCGCCGCCCACCCCCGCGTGCATTTGCGCTTGTTTGCGGTCGCTTCGGGCCTTTACTCCTTGGCAGCGTGTCCGAGGAGATTTTCATCTGTTACCGGCGAACGGATGCCGAGAACGCGGCGATGAGGATTCACCGGCAGTTGGAAGCGCGCCTTTATAGAGGTGCGGCCTTTATTGATCTCGAATCCATTCACCCAGGCCCCTTCCCGGACAGAATCGAACGGGCCATCGCCGAGTGCCGGGCCGCGCTGGTGATTATCGGGAAAGGCTGGCTGATGCGCGATGCTCAGTCCGCGAAACAACGCCTCGACGATCCCGCGGATTGGGTTCGAAAGGAGGTCGGCCTGATTCTCCAGCGCGCCTTGAGCCCATGCGTGGTTCATTGAACGCTTACCGGAATCCTCCCGCTCCCTCGGTGCGCCACCCGCACAATTCGATCGGTCTCTCCGTGCGCTCGCGCCACCTCGCGGAAGCCCATCTCGCCCTCGGCGAGCTTTTCGTGGCTGAGCAATCCGCGCTCGAGAGCGTCACCGCCGCGGACGAAAGCGGCCTTGCTTATTGGCGATTCACGGTGCGAACGGTTCTCGGCGCCACCCGCCATTTTCTCGGAAATTGCAGCGTGGCGGCGACCGCCTTTGCCGAAGCGGAGCAGATCCTCGCGGATGAACGGACCCTGCGCATGCCGACTCTCTACTCACTGTGGTTGTATCGCTATGGTGAGTTCCTCCTGCTCTTCCAGATCGACGGAGTCATCGAGCGCATCCGGCTCCTTCGCGCCCGTGCAGGAGATCGCGACCTCGATCTGGCAAAAGAGCTTTTGGTCCAGGCGAGTCGCAGCACGGAGCTCGCTCACTACGGCCGGCGGAAGGCCGAGTTGTCGGCGTTGGCTCGGCAGGAAATCTGATGGCCACCACCGTCGTGTTTTACATCACCGGTCACGGATACGGGCATTCCGTGCGGACGGCGGAAGTCATCCGCGCTCTCGCCCGGGGCGAGTCCGCATGGCGAATCGTCGTGCGCACCGCGGCCCCGCGATGGCTCTTCGAGGAAGCGGGTGCGGGAGTCGAAATCTTCGACGCTCACATCGAATCCCAAGTCCTCGAATCCGCCGATAGCCTGCGAATCGATGGAGCGGCGACCGCCGAACGGCTGGTCGATTTCCTGTCCAGCGCGGAAACGGTGGTGGACCGGGAAGCCGCCTGGCTGCGGGATCACCAGGTCTCGGCGATCGTCGCGGATATCCCTTACCTCGCCGGAACGATCGCGGAGCGCGCGCGAATTCCGTGCCTCGGGATGAGCAATTTTCTTTGGGATTTCATCTACGAGCCGCTCCTTGCCGGACACCCGCGAGCCGACGAATGCCTGCGTGAGATCCGGGCGGGATATGGCCGAATGCAGGCGATTCTCCGCTTTCCGTTCAGCCATGCGATGCCGGTCTTCAGGCGCATCATTGACGTGCCTTTGGTGGCACCCCGCGCCGAACGTTCTCGGGCCGAAACCACGCGCGCGCTGGGCATCGATCCGACCGACTCGCGGCCCGTCGTCTATCTGGGCATGCGGGCGGGCGTCCCGTTCGAAACTCTCGGGCGCGCCGCCGCGCAATCCCCCGAGGACATCTTCGTTTACGTGGGTCATCCGCGACCCGGCCTGCCGGAAAACACCCGGAACGTGGTCCTCGGCCCAGTCCTCTCTTTCGCCGACATGGTCGCCGCCGCCGATACCGTGATTTCCAAGCCGGGCTACGGCATGGTTGCAACCTGCGCGGCCCACGGGACGAGTCTCCTTTATCCACCGCGAACCGGCTTCCGGGAAGACGAGTGTCTCCTGCGCGACCTGCCGAGATTCAGCCGCGTCGGGGAGCTGTGCTTGAGTGACTTCGCGAGCGGCAACTGGCAGGTGCCTCTCCGACAACTGCGCAGCCAACCACCTCCTTCCGAATCCGCTCCCACCGGCGGTGCCGAATGTTGCGCGGAAAATCTGGCTGCGCTGGTGGCCGATCTCTGATCGATCGTCACTCCGCGACCCCATTTCCGATCCGAACAATGAATCCAAACCAAATCGCCGACCATCGAGGCGCGCGCCACCTGAAATTACGCTGCTCGGTCCTCTGCGCCGTGCTCATCGCCGCTTCGTCCGCGCTGCCCGCAGCGGAGATCCAGGTTTTCGCCGCCGCGAGCCTCAGCGATGCGCTCAAGGAGATCGGCGGAGCCTACGAAGCGGCCACCGGGGACCGGCCGGTGTTCAATCTTGGCGCTTCGAGCCTCCTGGCGCGGCAGGTCGAGGAAGGGGCGCCGGCGGATCTCTTCCTCTCCGCCGACGAGGCGAAGATGGACGCGCTGGCGGCGAAATCCCTGATCGTCAAAGAGACCCGCCGCCCGCTGCTCTCGAACACCCTGGCAATCGTCGTCGCTTCGGACAGCACGCTCGCGTTCACCTCGCCGGCGGAGGTGGCCGAAGTGAAACGCCTCGCCCTCGGCGAGCCCCAGACAGTTCCGGCCGGAATCTACGCGCGCGCTTACCTGACCCAGCTCGGGATTTGGGAAAAGGTGAGCTCTCGAGTGATCCCGTGCGATAACGTCCGCGCCGCGCTCGCCGCGGTGGAGGCCGGCAATGCCGACGCCGCCATTGTTTACCAGACCGATGCCGCGATTTCGAAAAAGGTGCGGGTCGCCTATGCGGTGCCCGCGGCGTCGGGGCCGAAGATCGTCTATCCCGGGGCGGTCGTCGCGGGCGCCCGGCAACCCGAGGCCGCGCGCAAATTCCTCGAATACCTCGCGGGCGATGCGGCGCGCCGGGTTTTCCTGCGATTCGGCTTTCGGCTGGCGCCCTGAGACCGCCAAATACGCCGCATGTCCGTTGAAACCGCGCAGATCGTGTGCTTCACCCTCGGCGCAGCGGCGCAGAGCGTGGTGTGCATTTTGCCGCCCGGCCTGGCGCTCGCGTGGCTGCTCGCGCGCAAGCGGTGGCGCGGGAAGACGCTCGTCGAGACGCTCGTCGCGCTGCCGCTGATCATGCCGCCGGTGGCCACCGGGCTGATCCTGCTCCGGCTGTTCGGACGCCGCGGGCCACTCGGCGCCTGGCTCGAGCGCGCCGGCGTCGAGATCGTCTTCACCTGGCGCGCCGTGGTGCTCGCCATGGCGGTGATGAGCTTCCCGCTCCTCGTGCGCAGCGCACGCAGCGCGTTCGAAGGCGTGGATCGCGACTTCGAGGATGCCGCCCACAATCTCGGCTCTCCTCCCTGGCGGGTCTTCGTCGCCATCACCCTGCCGTTGGCGATGAATGGCATCGTCGCCGGATTGGTCCTCGCCTTTGCGCGCGCGCTTGGCGAATTCGGCGCCACCATCCTTGTGGCGGGAATGATCCCCGGCCGCACCACTACCCTTCCCACGGCGATCTATCATTCCATCCAGCTCGGGCAGGACGCGGAAGCCTTTGGCTTGGTCGGCGTCTCCGTCGTCATTGCCTTTACCGCCATCTGGCTGAGCGAGTGGCTGCTCCGCCGCGCCGCGCGTCGGTAAAGCCTCGCCGGCTCGGGTGGGAGCCGGCGAATCGTATCGCCGCCCCGACCTCACCTTGCGGTGCTGAGGACGCGCTCGTATTGATCGGCGATACGGGAGAGATCGAAGGCTCGCGCCTTTTCCCAGCTCGCCTGCTTCATCGCGAAGAGCGTGGTGTCGCTCTCCAGCAAGTGGGCGAGTTTCTGCGCGAACGCATCGAGGTCGCCGAGCGGGACGCGGTAGCCGTTGAGGCCATCGTCCAACACGTCGCGGATGCCGGGGATGTCGCTGGCGACAATCGCGAGGCCATGCTTCAGCGCTTCGATGCCGACGACGGGCAGCCCTTCGCTGAGCGAAGGCAGACACAAGATGTCCCCTTCGGCGAGCACGCGATGGACTGCACCCGAGTCGAGCCAGCCGGTGCAGGTCACCCGCTCGGCGAGTCCGTGGTGCGCGATCCGCGCCTGGACCTCGCGGAGCAGCGGGCCGTCTCCGATGAAGGTAAGCGTCCACGGCAGGTGCAACAGCCGCGCCAGCGCGTCGAAGAGGAAGACGGGATTCTTCTGCGGGTTGAGGCGGCCGATGAAAACGAGATGCCGCGGATGATGGGGGGCGGGCGGTGCGGCTGGGGCGTCGCGCAGATCAATCCCGTTCAAGATCCGTTCGACCGGACGCTGGTAGGCGCGCTCGGCGATTTCCTGGACAAAGGAACTCACCGCGGTGGCGGCGGCTGCGTCGCGCCAGATGCGGCGGGCGACTGGATCAACCAGGCGAAAGAGTGTGTCCGTCTGTTCCGGCACTCCGCCGGGAACATCGCCGAGATGTGCTGTCAGGACGTAAGGGATGCCCGTCAGCCGGTGCACCGCCCAGGCCAGCGCACCCGTGGGCACGGCGAAATGCGCATGGATCACATCCGGCTTCCACGTGCGCAGATGGCGGAGTGTCGGGAAAAAACTGGTCGCGACGTAGAGGCCCATTTCGTGCACTCCGCACGTATCCGGCACCCGCCGGCCGCTGGCCGTGCGGAAGACCTCGACGCCGGAGATCGTCTCGTGCTGCGAATGCCAGCCGAGGGCCGCGGTCTGCACGCGGACTTCGTAGCCGCGGCTGACCATCTGCTCGGCGATCGATTTTGCCACGCGTCCGCCGCCGCCGCCCAGGGGCGGGTACTCGTAGCAGAGGACGAGGATTCTCATTACCGAGGCAGGCGTGACGCCTGCCACACGGATCGCGGGCGGGACGCATGCGCCACTTTCACGGGCCGAATCCAGGCGTCGTGCCAGGGGTTCGCGCTCATCGCTTCATCCACTGACTGAGCAGCCAGTAGCTCCACAGGAAAAGCCGTTCGTCGCTGCGGTTGCCGAGATGGGCGGCCAGTTTTTGCTCGGCGTAGGCGACATCGAGATGCGGGGAGCTGCGCGCGTGATTGAAGTCGAACTCGAACCGGCCCTCCCGCAGCCAGCGACCGATCGGCATCCCAAAACCTTTTTTCGGACGCTCGATGATCTCGCGCGGCAGCAGCGGGGCCAGCGCCTTTTTCAAAATCCATTTGGTCTGGCCGCCGCGCAGCTTGAGCTGCCAGGGAATGCGGCGGGCCAGGTTCACAAATTCGAGATCGAGGAAAGGCGAACGCGCTTCGAGCGAACACATCATGCTCGCGCGATCGACCTTCGCGAGGATGCCGTCCTGCAGATAGAGGTTCGTCCAGAATTGCAGCGCCCGATCGACGGGGTTCCGCTGCGCGCAATGGGACCAGGTGACGATGGCCTCGGAATAAACTTCTTCGATGTCCGTCGGGTCGCGGAAAAGCTGCTGCAGCTCGCGCGGTTCGACGGCCCCCATCCAGACCGGATTCCAGAGCCGCGGCGGATAGCTCAGGCCCATCAAGGTGCGCTTCACTTTGAAGTCGAAGCTGATATTGGCGTGGCTGACGGGCAGCCGCGCGGCAACGAGGCGGATCGCTTCGTGCACCGGGCGCGGGACGAGCTTCGCGTAGAGCTCGGCTTTGCGCAGCGCGCGGAAGGGATCGTAGCCGGCGAAAAGCTCATCGCCCCCATCGCCCCCGAGCGCCACGGTCACGTGCTGGCGGGTGAAGCGGGAGAGCAGATAGGTGGGCAGGAGCGAGCCGTCCCCGAGCGGCTCATCGAGCTTGCCGATGATCTCGGGGAGCAAGGCGACGGATTTGTCCAGGTCGAGGATCTCCTCGCGATGCCGCGTGCCCAGCCGTTCCGCGACCAGCCGCGCATGCGCGCTTTCGTCGAAGGTCGGCTCGTTGAAGCCGATCGAGAAGGTGTTGAGTTGCCCCGCCGGAACGTGCTTCGCGGCGAGCGCGGCGATGGCCGAGGAATCGATCCCGCCGCTGAGGAAAACGCCGAGCGGCACGTCGGACATCAACCTGCGCTGGACGGCGCGCTCGAGCGTCTCGCGGAGTTGATCGCACAATGCGAGGAACTCGAGGTCGCCGCCGATGAGATGCTGGACGCCGGGGGGAACGATCAGCGAGCCGGACTCGCGAGTGTCCCTCATCGCGGGGCTCGAACGAAACGAACCCTGCCGAGCCAGCCGTTGGAGCTTCTCGTCCGGCTCGAGGACGAACTCCCAGTATTGCCAGGTCTTCAGCGCCCGGCTCGAGAGATCGTAGGAGAAGGAATGGCCTCCCGGGAGCTTCCAGACCCGCTCGTAGATCGAACGCGGCGCCGGGATGTAACAGTAGGCGAAGTATTTCCTGAGCGAGAGCGGCGAGACGCTGCGTGGGCAGAGCGGATGCGCGAGCAACGCCGGTAATTCGCTGGCCCAGCCGAAGGTGCCGCCTTCGTGAAAGTAATAGAGCGGCTTCTTTCCAAAGCGATCGCGGCTGCCGAAGAGCCGGCCCTTTTCCCGATCGTAAATCACGAAGGCCCACATGCCGTTGAGCCGCTCGACGAAGGACTCGCCCCATTCGCGATAGCCGTGGAGCAGGACCTCGGTATCGGAATGGTCGGTGACGAATTCGCACCCGCGCGCCTTCAGCTCGGTGCGCAACTCGGCGTGGTTGTAGATTTCGCCATTGAAGATCACTCCGAGCGCGCCATCCCGGGTCCACATCGGCTGGGCGCCGCCGCAGAGATCGACGATCGAGAGCCGGCGATGGCCGAGGAAGACGCCGCGATCCGCTTCCGTCCAGTGGCCTTCCGCATCGGGTCCGCGATGCTGGATGGCATCGGTCATCCGCTGCAGGACGGCGCGATCGCCGTCACCGGCAAACCCGGCTATCCCGCACATGGGAACTCCGCGGCAGAACACCCAACATCCAACATCCAACATCCAACGCCCAATCCGCCGGCCGCAGGCCTCGCGGTTGGAAGTTGGAAGTTGGATGTTGGGTGTTGGATGTTTCTCACTGGATGTTTCTCACTTCCCCTCCACGTTCCTTGTCGAGCGCACGATATAGACGCTCTTGTTCTGGCTCTCGAAAAAGGTGCGCACGACCATCTCGGCGAGCAGACCCATGAGGATGCACATGATGCCCGCGCTGCCGGCCACGGCTGTAATCAGCGGGAGGGGCGTATCAACGAAGGGCTTGGGATGGGCGGCGAGGTATTTGAAAAAGACGGCGAGCGCGAAACTGAGCCCGCTGATCAGGAGGAAGATCAACCCGGCGCCGCCGAAGAGGTACATCGGCTTTTGCTGGAAGCGATCGAGGAACTTCACCGTGATGAGGTCGGCAAAGACTTTGAGCACGCGTTCGAGGCCGTATTTCGAGCTGCCCGCGGTGCGCGCGTAGTGGCGGACGACGACCTCGGTGATGGCCGCGCCGTGCCAGCCCGCGTAGATCGGGAGAAAGCGGTGCATTTCACCGTAAAGGCGCACCCCCTCGATGACCTCGCGGCGGTAGGCTTTCAGCGAGCACCCGAAGTCGTGCAGCCGCACCCCGCTCACGAATGAGATGAGCCGGTTCGCCATGATCGAGGGGAAATTGCGTTTAATGGCATTGTCCTGGCGGTCCTTGCGCCAGCCGCTCACCACGTCGAAGCCTTCCTCCAGCTTGGCGAGCAGGAGATGAATGTCGTGCGGGTCATTTTGCAAATCGCCGTCCAACGGGATGATGATCTCGCCGCGGGCGAAGTCGAATCCGGCCATCATCGCTGCCGTCTGGCCGAAATTGCGGCGGAAATGAATCACCTTCACGCGGGTGTCCTTGTCCGCGATTTCGTCGAGCAGTTCATCCGAGCCGTCTGTGGAACCGTCATCGACGAGGATCAGCTCCCACGGCTGCCCGATCTTTTCCATCGCCGCGCGCACCTTGTCGTAGAGCGGGCCGAGATTGGCGGCCTCGTTACAGATGGGGACGGTGACAGAAAGCATCCGGGCGGGAAGCTAGGGGCAGGCCGCGAGCGGTGTAAAGCGTCGAGGGACGGGTGAATAACGCGCGGTGGCCAGAGGGTGCAGCCCTCCCTCGCCCTCCCTCGGCTACCGGGGAGAAATGCGTTGCGCGACATGGTTGGCCTGTTACTTATGACCCTCCCATGGAAATAACCGCCTCTGAGCCAAGCTGGTCCAGCCTTCGGTCCAAGCCGAAGCGCCAGCCGGTCGCCGCGAGCCAATTCCGCGGCGGCCTGAAAAGGGCCGACGTCGATGCGCCGGCGATGCTGCCGAGCCATCCGCTCGCCGTCTGAGACTTTCCACCCCCCCGAACTTTCCTGAGTCCCGCAATTCCCGCGGACTCCTCCACTACCAATCATCCCTAATGGTCTTGTTGACAGATTCGACAAGCGACCAAGGGCGGCAGCTTGCCGAAAACCTTTGATGGCTGATCCCGCCCCTGCGGCTGAAGACCTCAGCCAGTGGACCGCCGTGGTGACCCCGAACCGCGGCTGGCTCGACTTGCGCCTGCGCCAGATCTGGGCCTATCGCGACCTGATCGTGCTCTTCTTCAAACGCGATTTTGTCGCCAGCTACAAGCAGACGATCCTGGGTCCGTTCTGGTTTTTTGCGCAGCCGCTGATGACCTCCGTGGTCTTCTGGGTGGTCTTCGGGCGGATCGGCAAGATCGTCACCAAAGGCGTCCCGCAATTCCTCTTCTTCATGGCCGGGATCATTCTGTGGAACTTCTTTTCCTCCTGTCTGATCAAGACCTCGACCACCTTCACGTCGAATTCTTCGCTTTTCGGGAAGGTCTATTTTCCCCGGCTCACCGTGCCGCTCAGCGTGGTGCTGACTAATCTCGCGACGTTCGGCTTTCAGTTCGTGATGTTCCTCGGTTTCTTCGCCGTGGCCTGGTGGTTCGATGTGCCGGTGCATCCGAATGCGCGGCTCCTCGTGCTGCCGTTTCTGCTCCTCGAAATCGCCGCGCTCGCAGTCGGGGTGGGTTGCATTGTCGCGGCGGCCACGGTGCGGTATCGCGATCTCGCGGTGATCATTCAGTTCGGTGTGCAGCTCTGGATGTATGCGAGCTGCGTGGTCTATCCCCTTTCGGCTGTCGGCCCGGCCTACCGCGGTTTCTTCGTCCTGAATCCGATGGTGCCGATCATCGAGTCGTTCCGTTACGGCTTCATCGGTTACGGCGAGATTCACTTCTGGGAACTGGCCTTGAGCATGGGGATGACCGCGCTGCTCCTGGTCATTGGCGTGGTCAGTTTCTCGCGGGTCGAGCGCACCCATCTCGATTCGATCTAGAATGTCCACCGTCATTCGCGTCGAAAATCTCTCCAAGCGCTACCGGCTTGGTGTGATCAATCGGCGGATGCTCTACGAGGACCTGCAAAGCCGCTGGGCGCGCTGGCGCGGAAAGGACGATCCGAATGCGAAAGTCGATGCCCGCCGGACGACCACCCACGCCGAGCTGTGGGCGCTCAAGGATGTCGAGTTCGAGGTGCGCGATGGCGACGTGCTCGGGGTCATCGGCCACAACGGCTCGGGCAAATCGACCCTGCTCAAAATCCTCTCGCAAATCACCGCGCCGACCACCGGGCGCGCCTTGATCAAGGGCAAAGTCGCCAGCCTGCTCGAAGTAGGCACCGGCTTTCATCCCGAGCTGACCGGGCGCGACAACGTCTTCCTCAACGGAGTGATCCTCGGCATGCGCCATGAGGAAGTGGCGCGCAAATTCGATGAAATCGTCGCCTTCTCCGGGGTCGAGGAGTTCATCGATACGCCGGTCAAGCGCTACTCGAGCGGGATGCGCGTCCGCCTGGCCTTCGCGGTGGCGGCGCACCTCGATCCGGAAATCCTGATCATCGATGAAGTGCTGGCAGTGGGCGACCAGTCCTTCCAGCAAAAGTGCCTCGGCAAAATCGGCGAAGTGGCGCGCGAGGGCCGCACGGTGCTCTTCGTCAGCCACAACGCCGCGGCCGTGGAGAATCTTTGCGACCGCGGGATCGTGCTCGAACACGGACGGCTCATTTTTACCGGCACGCAGAGCGAGGCGATCCAGTATTACGTGAATCGCGAAGATCACAGCGACAACTCGAACCTTGCCGAGCGCACCGATCGTTCGGGCACCGGCGACGTGCGGATCGTGGGCCTGAACCTGCGCGGCGAGCGGGGCGAACCGATCACCACCGCGTCCGCGGGCAGGGCCGTCGAGATCCATCTGCTCTTCGAGAACCTCTCGGGCAAGCCCTTCCCAAATCTCATGGCGACGATCCACGTGCGCACGCACTTCGATGCGCCGGTCTTCATCCAGCAGAACCGGCTCACCGGCGACTCCTTCGGCGCGCTGCCGGAACGCGGTGCGCTGGTCTGCCGACTGCCACGGCTGCCGTTGCCCGCGTCCGTTTATCGGGTCGGGTTTTCGCTCAACTCGGAGGGAAAGGGCGGCCAGGTGCTCGACTCGATCCTCCACGCGGTCGATCTGCCGGTCGAAACCGGCGATTTTTTCGGCACCGGCCTCCTGCCGCCCGTGCTGCGCGGCGTTTGCCTGGTCGAAGCCGAATGGCGGCTCGAAGCGCAAGTCGAGGCCGCCGCGGTATGAGCGAATCATCGGTGCTGCCCGCGCAGCCTACCGCCGTCACCGACCGGCCTCGCATGCCCATTCGCGACACGCTCCTGCCCTACGGACGGCAGACCATCGACGAGGACGACATCGCCGCCGTCGTCGAAGTCCTGCGCTCACCGTGGCTGACCACGGGGCCGAAGATCGGCGAGTTTGAAGCTGCCTTCGCGCGGTTCACGGGCTGCGAACATGCGGTCGCAGTTTGCAATGGCACGGCGGCGTTGCACTGCGCGGTGGCCGCGCTCGCCATCGGGCCGGGCGACGAAGTTATTGTCCCGGCGATCACCTTTGTAGCCACGGCCAATGCCGTCGTCTATTGCGGCGGCACGCCGGTCTTTGCGGAAGTCGAGTCTGACACCCTGCTGCTCGATCCCGCGGACGTGGAGCGAAAGATCACCGCCCGGACCCGCGCGATTGCCGGGGTCGATTACGGCGGCCAGCCGTGCGACTGGGACGCGCTCCGCGCGATCGCCGCCCGCCACCGTCTTGCCCTCATCGACGACGCCTGCCATGCGCTCGGCGGGAGCTGGCAGGGCCGGCCGGTCGGTTCGCTGGCCGACCTGAACACCTTCAGCCTTCATCCGGTCAAGCCGATCACCACCGGTGAGGGCGGCATGATCACCACCGATGACGCCGGTCTCGCCGCAAAGATGCGCGCCTTCCGCGCGCACGGGATCACCACCGATTTTCGGCAACGCGAAAGCGCCGGCGCCTGGGCCTACGAAATGGCCGCGCTCGGCTACAACTTTCGCCTCACCGATGTGCAATGCGCGCTTGGCCTCACCCAATTGCGCAAGCTCCCGGGTTGGGTGGCGCGCCGTCAGCAAATCGCCGCGCAATACGACGCGGCCTTCTCCGGATCACCCGAAGTCACCCCGCTGCGCGTGCGCCCCGGCGTGTCGCATGGTTATCACCTCTACGTGATTCAGCTCGCGCCGCACCTCGACCGCGGCACCGTCTTCCGCGCGCTCCGCGCAGAGAATATCGGCGTCAACGTGCATTACCTGCCGGTCTATCTGCATCCGTTCTATCGCGAGAAATTCGGGCACCGCGAGGGGCTGTGTCCGGTCGCGGAAGCGGCCTACGCCCGGCTGCTCACCCTCCCGATCTTCCCGACGATGACCGATGAAGATGTCCGCGACGTGATCGCCGCAGTCGAAAAAGTGACCCGCCCGTGATTAGCGCCCTGCAAGCGGTCAAGCAACGCCTGCGCGGGCCGGCGCTCGATGAGCCCACCCAGCGCTATGTGGAGTTCAATCGCGGACGCTGGCACCAGGATTGGCCGGTCCGCGACGGTGCGGTCGTGCTCGCCGGCATGTCACCCGGAAAACCGCTGATTCATTGCTACACCTATGCCTTGAATCATCTCGCGCGGGAGTTGGGCGCGGAGATCGAGTCCTTCTCCTTTCTGGATCGCCGTGATCCCGCGCTCGAAAAAATCTACGAATCCTTCGGCGCACCGATCGGACTCAGCCTCGAGGATGCCCGGCCCTTTCGCGGCCAGGCCCGCGAGCAAGCCGACCGCATCTTTGCCAATCTCCAGACGAAATGGGACGTCGTCCGGATTTCGGTCGATGGCGTCGCGCTGGGCGAGCTGATCTACGACACCTACCTGCGCCATTTCGCGCGCGCGACCGTCGATCTGCGCGACGAGAACCTGCGCACGATGATCTACGACGCGCTGCTGATCTTCCACGCCTGCCGCGCCTACCTCGCCCGCAAGCAACCCGCGGCGGTTATCGTCGATCATCTGGTCTATCACTACAGCGGCATCCTCGTCCGCCTCGCCACCCTCGCGCGCATCCCCGTCCTGCTCACTTATTACGCGCCGCGTTTTTTCCTCTTCCAGGTCAACAACGCGTTGTCGGACCCCGCGACCCAGGTTCCCCTGCGCTGGCCATACTGGAAATACCGCGAGATTTTCGCGCAGCTCGATCCCGCCGACCGCGCGGCGGCTTTGGCCAAAGGCCGCGAGGCGTTGCAGAATCGTCTCGCCGGAAAAGCGGACGGCGTGCTGCGCGGACAATCGGCGTATGCGGAAGGCGGTCCGGCGCGATTGCTCGCGGAAACCGGCCGGCCGCGCGTCCTCGTGCTGCTGCACGATTTCTGCGACGCCGTGCACGTTTTCCGGGAATTCCTGTTCCCCGATTTTTACGAGTGGATTCACTTTGTCCTGCGGCACTCCGAGCAGACGGAGTTCGATTGGTACGTCAAACCTCACCCGAACAACAACGAGCGCAGCCGCGCCGCGATGAACGCCTCGAATAAGGCGGCGGTCGAGAAGCTGCAGCGCACCTTTCCGCGGGTGCGCTTTCTCGATCCCTCCGCTTCGAACAAGCAGCTCGTCGCCGAGGGAATCAGCGCGATGTTCACCGGGCGCGGCACCGCGGGGCACGAATTCGCCGCCCTGGGCGTGCCGGTGGTCAATGCCGGCGACAATCCGCACATCGACTATCCCTTCAACCTGCACCCGGCGACGCTCGACGATTTCGAGCAGTGCATCTACAAAGCCGACCGCCTCGAAGCCGCCATTGATCCCCGCGCCATCGAGGAGTTTTTCTACATGAACTATTTCCACTTTCACGATCGCCTCGGCGCCGCCGGCCGTCCGTTCGAGCCGGAGCTGGCCAGTGGACCGGAGGCGGGCAAGTCGGAGGTCTTTGACCGCTTCATCGCCGGCACGACTCCGGAACGCGATGAAGCGATGGCGCTGTATTTTCAGCAGTTCGTGGGCACGATCGTTCCGCCGCAAGCGCGCCGGCTCCTCCCCGCGACGGCGCCAACGACCTAAACCACCCCTTCAAGCCTCAAATGATGAACTGGAAAGATAGCGTTGTCCTTGTCACCGGCGGCACCGGCTCCTTCGGCCGAAAATTCGTCGAGATCCTCCTGAATGAATATCAGCCGAAGAAGCTCATCGTCTTCAGCCGGGACGAGCTCAAGCAGCACGACATGCGGCAGAAGTTCTCCGATCAGCATCCGTCGTCGCTGCGTTACTTCATCGGCGACGTGCGCGATCGCAACCGGCTCGAGCGCGCTTTTCACGGCGTGGATGTGGTCGTTCACGCCGCGGCGCTGAAGCAGGTCCCGGCTTGCGAATACAACCCGATCGAAGCCATCCAGACGAACATCGTCGGCGGGACCAATGTGATCGAGGCGGCGCTGGACCAGGGCGTGAAGCGGGTGCTCGCGCTCAGCACCGACAAGGCGGTCAACCCCGTCAACCTCTACGGCGCAACGAAGCTCTGTGCGGAAAAGCTGTTCGTCCAGGGCAACGCCTACGCCGGCGACACCGGGACGCATTTCAGTTGCGTCCGATACGGCAATGTCGTCGGCAGCCGCGGCAGCGTGATCCCGCTCTTTCTCGAGCAGCGCAAGACAGGCCGCATTACCATTACCGACCCGCGCATGACGCGCTTCTGGCTGACCCTTGATCAGGGCGTGCGCTTCGTCATCCACTGCATTGAGCGGATGCACGGGGGCGAAATGTTCGTGCCGCGAATTCCGAGCATGAACATCATGGATCTCGCGAAGGCGATTGCGCCGGAATGCGAGATTCAGAATGTCGGCATTCGTCCTGGAGAGAAGCTGCACGAGTCGCTGATCTCCGAGGACGAAGCGCGCAGCTCGCTGGAGTTCGACGATATGTTCGTGGTCCAGCCGCTGCACCCGTGGTGGCGCGGCGATCGCTGGCAGCACGGGCGGACCTTGCCGGAAGGCTTCCGTTATTCGAGCGATAACAACACCCAATGGCTCAAGGTCGAGGATCTGCGAACCCTCGCCGCCGGTGCCGTTGACTAAAACCGAACCCGTGGGACGCCCGTCCCGCGACGACCATTACCAACCATGGACCAACTGAAACAATGGCAGGGCGAATTCGGCGAAGCCTACACCGACCGCAACACTCCCGACCCACAGCGCCGGCTTCCCGCCTTCCGCCAGGTGCTCGCCGATCTCCCGCTCCAGCGGGTCCTCGAAGTCGGCTGCAATCGCGGCCACAATCTCGTCACCTTTTCTGAAATCCTCGGACCGGACGCGGAGATCATCGGCATCGAGCCGAATCCGCACGCCCAGCGAATAGCGCGCGCGTCGAGCGACAAGATCGCCGTCCTGCAGGGCAACGCTTTCGACCTGCCCTTCAAGGACGGCTGGTTTGACCTGGTCTTCACCGCAGGCGTGCTCATTCACATCAAGCTCGATGATCTGCCGAAGGCGCTGACCGAGATTCATCGCGTGAGCCGGCGCTACCTCCTGGCGCTCGAGTATTTCGCCGAGGAAGAAACCGAGATTCCTTATCGCGGGCACACCGACCTTCTTTGGAAGCGCGATTTTCTGAAGCATTACCTCACGCTCTTTCCCGACTTGAAACAGGTCCGCAGCGGCTACTTCGGCCCCGAGGAAGGCTTCGACCGCCAGCATTGGTGGTTGTTGGAAAAACCTTGAGGAGTTTTTTCCCAGCGCTCAATGCGCCTTCTGTCCAACTTGCGCGTTGAGCTCGGACCAGGCGGGATTTGCGGCGAGCAAGGCGAGCGCTTCTTTCCAGTCGAACCGATTGTGGCCGAAATGCCCGTAAATGCGTTCGACGAGGGCATAGTCTTCCACGGTATCGACGGTCCAGCGATGGGCGGAGCAGTCCTCTTCGTTGGTGACGTTGTGGATGTGAAAGCGGTCGGGATTTCGGTAAATGTAGGGAGTGACGTGCTCGCGGCTGGAACTGTCGGGTGCTTCCCCCCAGGCGCGTTCGAGGGCGGCGAAGCGGAAGGCCTCGGTGCAGAGCCCGCGCGGATAAGTGCGGACGGGATAGGTGTTCGAGGCGTAGTCGGCCGCGAATTCCTCGCGCTCGGCGAGCACCCGGTCGATAAGACCCGGATCGACGAGCGGGCAGTCCGAGGTGATGCGGACGACGACCTCGCTCGGCACCGTGCGCGCCGCCTGGTAGTAGCGGTCGAGCAGGTCGTGCTCCGAGCCGCGGAAGCAGGCGCAGCCCCATTCCGCGCAGAAGGTGGCGATCGCTTCGTCCGCCGCTTCGGTGGTCGTGGCCACGAGCACGTGATCCACGCGCGTCGCGCGCCGGACGCGTTCGATCACGTGCCGCAGCATCGGCACCCCGGCGAGAGGGAGCAACACCTTGCCGGGCAGACGCGTGCTGCCCATCCGGGCCTGGACGATGGCGATGGTTCCGAGCATTTGGATACCGCGAGCTCTGAGCCGTTTCACAAGTCGTGATGGACGGGATTCGGTCGGGGTTGCGTCCGGTATGATCGCGAAAGAGCGGAGACTGACAACCTCAAGAATCACTTGCCGCCCGCGGAACCAGTCTCCCGTAGCGCCCGTCTGATGCGTATCGTCATCGTCGCGGATGCCGGACCGGATGTCGGCCTCGGGCATGTCGCGCGCTGCACGGGGACCGCCCAGGGCCTGGCCGCCGTGACGCACGAACGTCCGGTCTTCTATCTGCGCGATCGCGTCGCCAGGGCCTGGATCGAGGAACGCGGATTCGTCACGGTTCAGACTTTGCCAAAGCAGATTCCGTTGCTGATCGTGGACTCCTACCGCTCGTCTGCATCCACCTGGAAGGAGTATCGCCGCCGTGCGCGGCGTCTCATGGTGGTGGATGATTACGGCGCGGTGCAAAGCTCACCGGATTGGATCCTGAACAGTTCGCCCTTTGCCCATCGCTATCCTTATCAAAAGGTGCACGCGCATAGTTTGATGCTGGGTCCGCTCTTCCATCCGTTGCGGGAGGAGTTCTGGCCGGAGCTACGAAGCAAGCGTGTCCGCCCCACGGTGCGCGAGGTCCTGGTCATGCTCGGCGGCGGAGATCAGGGAAGTGACTTGTCATTGCTAATGCAATGGGTCCGCGAGGCCCTGCCCGAGGTGAAACTCCACATTATCGTCGGGCCTTACACGCAGGTGCACGAAAAGGATTCGCGCATGGTCGTGCATCGATCGCCCAGCAATGTTCGCCTGGTGCTCGAGCAGTGCGACCTCGCCGTCTCCGCCGCGGGCCAGACACTGTTCGAACTCGCGGCCTGTGGCATCCCCACCCTCGCGATTCAGATCATCGAGAATCAAAAGCCCAACTTCCGCGGCTTTCGCGATCTGGGCGGAATTCTGGCGCTGGGCTCCATCAAGAGCCGCGATCTTCCGGCGAGGCTCAAAAGGGAACTGCGGCGTGTCGCCCGTGACGCAACCGTCCGCCAGCGACTGGCCGACACCGCCCGGAATATCGTGGACGGAAAGGGCGCGCTGCGGATTGCCCATGCCGTGGGCGAGTTTTAGCGATTAACACCAATGAAAACAGTTCAGATCGATCGATTCAAAATTGGCCCCGGCCAGCCCTGCTTCATTATCGCGGAAGCCGGTTCCAACCACGACGGGAAACTCGCCCAAGCACTGCGCCTGATCGATGTGGCCGCGGACGCCGGAGCGGATGCGGTGAAATTCCAAAGCTTCAAGGCCCGCACCCTTTATCCGAACTCGCGCGTGACGACCGATTATCTGCTCTCCATCGGTTTGAAGAAGACGCTCTACCAGATGATCGAAGACATGGAGATGCCATTCGAATGGATCCCGAAGCTGGCCGCTCATTGCAAAAAAAAGAAGATCCTGTTCCTGTCCACTCCCTTCGACGAGGAGAACACCGACCGCCTGGCCCCGCATCTGGCGGCATTCAAGATTGCGTCCTACGAACTGAATCACGTCCCGCTGCTTCGGCATGTGGCCGGCAAAGGCAAGCCGGTCATTCTCTCGACCGGCGCGGCGGATCTAAAGGAGATCGATCGCGCCGTTCGCGATCTGCGCCAGGTTCCGTTGTGCCTCATGCAATGCACGGCCAAGTATCCGGCTCCGGTAGAAGCCATGAATCTGCGGGCGATTCCTACCCTGGCCGCGCGGTACGGAGTTCCGGTGGGTCTGTCGGACCATAGCCTGGCGCCGCTCACCGCCCCCATTGCCGCGCTCGCAGTGGGCGCCCGGCTGATCGAAAAGCACGTGACCCTCTCCCGGAACCTAAAAGGCCCGGATCATTCCTATGCGATCGAACCTGACGAGTTGAAAGCCATGGTCCAGGCCGTGCGTGCTGCGGAACAAATGCTCGGTCATGGTCGCAAGGAACCGCTGCCGATCGAACGCGAATTGCGCGACTATCGCAGCGGAATCTTCGCCCTCACGAAGATCAAAAAAGGGGAGGTTCTCTCTCGCGACAACGTTAGTGTTCTGCGGCGCACGGGGCACAAGGAGACCAACCTTCATCCCGAAAAATACTTGTCGCTGCTCGGTTCGCGCGCGGCTCGGAACATTCCCGAGCCGCGCCTCCTCTCGCAGGCCGATATTCAACGCTAACCAGTCCACCCGTGTTTCTCTTCCGAAGACATTCGGACCCAGCTCACCCTGGCCTTCTCTCCGCCACGGGTCCGTTGCAGGCTGTCGGAATCTCCAGCAACGCCACGCTTTATGTTTCCTCAGACCGGTTGTCCCAGGTTCACCAGCAGGAAGGCCGGTGCATCTATTACCGCGGCTGGCCGGCTTTATCGGGAGCTGAAATCGATTCGCTGCTCCAATCATGGCCCCACGCCATGGACGACCAGCGCTTCACGCTCGGCCGGGGTAGTTATCTCCTTTTCCTCGGCGACGCCACGCGAGAGGCAGTTTCCATTTATCGAGATCCCTGGGGCGCGCTGCCGGTTTACTTCACGGAAGACGGCAGCGTCATCTCGGATCAACTGACAGACCTCGTGCGGTTGGCGCCAGCCACGGGCTTCAACACGGCCCCGGTCTCGGAATATCTGTCCTGCTCCTACATCGTAGGATCGCGGACGCTCTACACTGGGGTCCGCGCGATGACCTCCATGCAAGGCCTCCGCGCCGATGCGCAGGGTGCGCAGGCTTTTACCAATCATCAGTATCCGTCCACCGATTCCAGCATCACGCAAGATGACTTGGTCGCCGCGTTGGAGGCGGCAGTCACACGCTCCGTCAGCCAGGTCGCCGCTCGGCTTCCAGACCCCACGCAGCTCTGTGTTTCGTTGTCCGGCGGGACGGATAGCAGCCTCCTGGTCGCGGAACTGCGCGAGCAATACGGGCCAGCAGCATTCCTCTGCGGCACGGTCGAGTATCTTGATTGGGCGCGGAACGATACGCCTTACTTTCAGAAGGTCGTCGATCGTTATCAACTGCCAGCCTACATTCAGACCGTCGATAACGGGCGCTATGCTCGTTCGTTTGAAGAGTTGCAGCAGAAGGCGCGCTATCCCTACCACACCTTCACGCCGTCCTTCAACGCGCTCATGAGCGGCGTTCGAGCCGGAAATCCGGAGATCAGATATCAAATCAATGGCACCGGCCCCGATGAAGCGGTGATCGGGTTTGAGACTTATCCGCTGCCGCAAATGCGCGAGTTCGATCGCACGCCGCCCGAAGAGTGGGTCGAGTTTCTCTTAAAGCGGCTCGATACTTTCTACACGCCGCGCTGGATCATCGAGCGGATCCTGCAGGACACTGTTTATGCGGAGCCGGCGCTGGAGAGACGACGGGTGGCTCAGTCCTTGTTGCCGGGCTGCGAGCGGTTCAGCGAGTTCCAGCGGCGTTATTCCAAGGAAACGATTACGGATCACCATATCCGGATGCTGCACCATGTGGCCTCCATTCACGGATTTGAAATGGTCTTCCCGTATCTCACGCAGGAGCTTTTCGAGTTGTCGTTCCGCGCCCCCTATTACGCGATCAATGACGACGTTTCCTATAAGAACGTTTACAAGCGAATCCTGCTGAAGTTCTTCGATCGCGAGTTCGTTTATCGGCCCAAGATTGGCTTTCACGCCCCGAGCCGGCGCTGGTTCCGCGAACCAACTGGCATGGGAGCGATCCTCAACCAGCTCCCGCTCCAATCTTGTGCATCCTTCTTCAATCTTCCGGCGCTGCGCGAAGAGGTGGATTGGCGTCTCCACAGCACCTATGCGCCCATGGACTATCTGCTGTGGACACTGACTTCCCTGGTGTCTCACCAGCAGGCGGCGTGAGCCCCAAGGAGCCGGGGTGCCCTCGCCCCGAGTTGCTCCTTGGGGCGAGGGCGCCCCGGCTCCTTGAAGTTACGAACGCTCCCTGATCCTTCGCGCCGAGCAACGTGGAAGTTTTAGCGATCGTTGAGCGTTATTTGCGGGAGGAGGGCTTTGCCTCCACGCTGCCGAAGGATTACTGCTTCGAACTGTTAAGCAACCGGCATTCGGCGGACGTCGTGCGCTGGCGCAATGATCTGGAGAATCGGCACGCTTTTTTTCAAGCAAGAATTCTAACCATTGAGGATCAGGAGAACTACTTGAAGAACTACGCGGAGCGTCATCGGGTGGACCTCATCCTTGCCACCCGGGAGGAGAGAAGACCGATCGGAGTGTTTACGTTGAAAAACCTGGACTCCAGCCCGGAACTCGGAAAGTTGCTGGGAGAAAAGACCTATCGTGGCAAAGGCCTGGCTTCCGCAGCGACCCTTGCCTTGCTTCACTTCGGATTCGAATGGCTTTCACTCGCGGGCATCTGGGCGCATACCCAGAAGATCAACGAAGCCAATATTCGCCTGAATACCAAGTTGGGTTTTGCGATCGAATCGGAGATTGTCGAAGAAGGTGTGGCTTACTGGCGGATGTATTTATCGCGCGAGAACTTTTTGACTAAGGCAACCTGAGATGTGCGGTATTTTTGGCTTTGTTAATCCACGCGTCCAGCAGTCGGACTACGCCTGTGAGCTTTTGCGCCATCGGGGTCCGGACGCTGCCGGACACTGGACTGATGATAAGATCGTGCTTGAGCATACCCGCCTGAGTATTCTGGATCTCTCTCCAGGCGGGAATCAGCCCTTCGCCGCGACTCCGGGCAAGATTCTTACCTACAACGGAGAAATCTTCAATTTTGCGGACCTGCGCAGTTCTCTGGAGGCGGATTTCTCCTTCCGCACCCATTCGGATACGGAAGTGTTGTATTACGCCTTTCAGAAATGGGGTGTCGCCTGTCTGCCGCGTTTGAACGGGATGTTTGCCTTTGGCTATTACGATCAGGCTCAGCAAAAGCTCTGGCTGGTGCGCGACCGATTTGGCGTGAAGCCTTTATACTATGCTGAGACGCCGGAGGGGCTTGTTTTCGCCTCCGAGCAAAAGGCCATTTATCCCTATCTCGAAGCGGAGGTGAATGCCGCGGCGCTCCAGGAGTATTTCGCTTTCAAATATGTCTCGGGCTCGCGCACGCTCGTGAAAGGCGTGCTGGAACTGGATCCAGGCGCGTATCTGGAGATCGACCTGACGACGATGGTGATCCGGAAGACCCAGTGGTATCAGTTGCCACGGGAGCGAAGCGGGTCCTCCCAGGGGTTGACGGAGCGGACGGAGGCGCTGCTCCAGGATGCGATCCGGCTGCGGCTGATCAGCGACGTGCCGCTGGGGGTCCAATTGAGTGGCGGGGTGGACTCGTCGCTTATCACGCATCTCGTGAGCCGACTGCTGCCGGAGCGGGTCAACACCTACTCCATCAACTGCATCAACAGCTCGTATGACGAGGGCGGTTACGCGCAGGACATTGCCGACCGTTGCGGAGTCACCCATCATCCCATCGATTTTACTGCTGATGATTTCCTGCGGGACTGGGAGAGTGCGGTCTTTCACAATGACGAGCCTCTTAATCATCCGCATTCCCTGCCGATCATGCGGTTGACGGAGGTGGCCCGGAGCGATGTTACGGTTCTCCTTTCTGGCGAAGGCGCGGATGAAACCTTTGCGGGCTATCCACACGCCCGGCGATTTTTGTCAGCCGAAGATCCGAGCTGCTATCTGGAATTGGGGCGATTCAACGACTCAGCCAACCTGGGTGAGATGCTTGCCGAGGGCCCGTTATCGGAGGCTGCCCAAGCCGGTGAGCGCCTCGCGTTGATTGCTGGATCTGAACCAAATGAAACGGGCTATCCGAGTTACGAGTTTCGCACGCATCTGAACACGCTTTTGAACCGCGTGGATAAGATGTCGATGGCCCATGCGATGGAGATTCGAACTCCGTATCTGGATTACCGCCTGGTCGAAGTCGGACTTAAGACGCCCCTGGTTGCGCTCATGGGTCAGCAACAGGAAACGCGGAAGAAGCCGCTCCTGGAGCTGTATGAGCGTTACTTTCACAACGGGCTCAGCACGCGCGATAAAATCGGTTTTCGGGTCCCTCTGGACGAATGGATCAGGGGCCGCCCTGCCTTCCGCACCTTCATTCAGGCCCGCCTCGAAGTCTTGCGGCAGGATTCCATCTTTCGGCCAGGATATGTTGATGGTTTGATCGCAGGCCTCGGCGCGGACGCGATCAGCGATGCGAGGCTCAGGCAGATTTGGACCGTGGCAAATTACGCGATCTGGCGGCTCCAGTTTCCGCAAATCTCATGAGCCGCTCCGCCGCCATCGCGATCATCGATTACGGGATGGGCAATCTCAGTTCCGTGCACAACGCCTTTGACGCGCTGGACTGTCCTTCCACGATCGCTGCGCAGCCCGCGCAGTTGCGGGAGGCCGCGGGCATCGTGCTGCCTGGCGTCGGCGCGTTCGGCGACGGCATGCGCAACTTGCGGGAGCGCGGTTTCATCGAGGAGCTGGAGAAGCAGGTGCGCGATGGCGGCAAGCCGTTTCTGGGTCTCTGCCTTGGCTTGCAACTGCTCGCGACGCGCGGCTTCGAGCACGGCGAGAACGCGGGCTTGAACTGGATTCCGGGAGTCGTCGAGCGGCTGCAATTGCCGCCCGGGCTGCGGGTGCCACACATCGGCTGGAATGACGTGCGCTTTGTGAAAAAGGACTTGCTCTACACGGGCCTCGGCGAGATGCACGCGTTCTATTTTGTGCACAGCTTTGCGTTTCGGCCGGACGATCCGCGGGTCGTCAGCGGCGTGTGTGAATACGGCGGCGAGTTTGTGGCCAGCATTGAATTCGAGAACATCTCCGCGACGCAGTTTCATCCCGAGAAAAGCCACCAGCACGGGCTGTCCGTGCTGCGCAACTGGGCCCGGAAGGTCGCAGCGCCATGTTGAAAAAGCGCCTCATCCCGGTGCTGCTGCTGCAGAACGGCCTGCTCGTGCGCAGCGAGCTCTTTAGCATTCACCAGGTCCTCGGCAATCCGATCCACGAGGTCGAGCGCTTCAATCACTGGAGCGTCGATGAGCTGATCTACCTCGATATCAGCCGCGACGACCGCTACGACCTTGGCCGGGATGATACAAGGGTGCGCGGGCTCACCGATCGGCTGGGGATTTTGCAGGAGGTGGCCAAGACCTGCTTCATGCCGCTCACCTGGGGCGGACGCATCCGCACCGTGGAAGAGATGCGCGAGCGCATCGCGCGCGGGGCTGATAAGATCACGCTGAACACGGCGGCGGTCCGCACGCCGGAGCTCATCACGCAAGGCGCGCGCGTCTTCGGCAGCCAGGCGATCGTGGTGAGCATCGACAGCAAGCGGCTGCCCGATGGCACCCTGGAAGTCTTCATCGACGGCGGCCGGACGGCGACCGGGCTGCACCCCGCGGACTGGGCGCGCGAGGTGGAACGGTTGGGTGCGGGCGAAATTCTGCTCCAGAGCATCGATCGGGACGGGGCCGGAGAAGGCTACGATCTGCCGCTGATCTCGGCGGTCGCCTCGGTGACCACCATCCCGGTCATTGCGTGCAGCGGCGTCGGGCGGTACGAAGACTATGCCGAAGGCATCCGCGCCGGCGCCTCGGCAGTGGCCGCCGCGAACATCTGGCACTTCAAAGAGCTCTCCGACCGCGGCGGCAAACGCGCCCTGGCCAAGGCCGGCATCGACATTCGGACCTGATCCTACGTCGCTGCGCGGAGGCAAAAGGCTTGTCGCAGCGGGGTCCTCTGGCAATTTAAGCACGCATTTCGCACCGGCGGCGCAGCGCCCAGCCGCCGCCGACTTCACGAAACTTTCCAGTCACCACGCACCCATTCATGGCCGTCCAATACTGCACTAAATGCGTCTATCCCGCGGTCTCCGCGATCCCGCTGACCTTTGATGAAAACGGCCTTTGCTCCGGCTGCCGCGTCGCCGCGCAAAAGGTGAACATCGATTGGACGCGCCGCTGGGCCATGCTCAAGGAGCTGGTCGCCGAATACCAGCGCGGTGACAACTACGACATCGTCATTCCGGTCGGCGGCGGCAAGGACAGCTACTTTCAAACGCACACGGCCATCGCCGAGCTCGGCCTTAAGCCGCTGCTCGTGACTTATCATGGCAATAACTACCTTCCGGAGGGGGAGGAGAATTTGCAAAAAATGCGGCAGGTCTTCGATTGCGACCACATCATCGTGGGGCCGGGTCGCGAGACGATGGTGAAAATCAATCGCATCGGCTTCTTTCTCCAGGGCGACATGAACTGGCACAACCACTGCGGGATCTTTACTGTGCCGATGCAGGTTGCCGTCCGCTACAAAGTGCCGCTGATGCTCTGGGGCGAGCACGGCTTCATGGACCTGGGTGGAATGTACTCCTACAAAGACTTCGTTGAATTCACCGCGAAGTTCCGGCTCGAGCACGCCTTGCGCGGTTACGATTGGGACGACTTCACCGATGAAGGTCTCGATAAACTCGGCCGCCCGGAGCTGAAGGAGGGCCTGCGCGAAAAGGATCTGCTTTGGGCGAAGTATCCCAGCGACGAGGAGATCGACGCGGTCGGCATCCGCGGCATTTACCTGAGCAACTTCCTGCCGTGGGAGGGGAACACGCAGACGAAGGTCGTTATCGAGAAGTACGGGTGGGAGTCGGCGCGGCAGCCGTTCGAGCGCACTTACCGCATGATCTCAAACCTCGACGACATGCACGAGAACGGCGTCCACGATTACCTCAAATACATCAAACTCGGCTACGGTCGCGCCACCGACCACGCCTGCAAAGACATCCGCGCGGGTCTCCTCACGCGCGAACAGGGGATCGAGATGGTGCGCAAATACGACCACGTCAAACCCGGCCGCGACCTCGCCCGATGGCTTGAGTACGTCGGCATGACCGAGGAGCAATTCGACACCACCTGCGACACCTTTCGCGACCCGCGCGTCTGGCGGAAGGAGAATGGGCAGTGGGTGAAAGATAACATCTGGGACTGAGCGCGGGCAGCCATTAGTAACTAAGTGCTCAGTGCTCAGTGACGGACGCGACTCACACTGATCACTGATATTACTGAGCACTGAGCACTGAGCACTGAGCACTAATTATGTGGGACCTGAAGAAGATCGATTGGGAAGAGTATTACGCCACCGTGCCCGAGCTGCTCGGGCGATTGCTCGACACGAAGACTTCGACCGTCGAGCGCACGGTCGAGCGCGCCCGCAGCGAGTATGACAAGAAGTGGTCGGAAAAGCGCGCCGAGGTGGAGAAAGATCCGGACGGGTTCCGCCACCGGCTGCTTTACCCGCTGCCAGGTGCCCGGGTGATGTTCTCCATGCGCGACGAGCTATTCGAAGGCGACCTCCTGCACCGGCACGCGATCAAGGACGGGCTGGTGAACAACGTCATCGCCCGGACCGGCAAAGGTCCGGTCTGCGTGCTCGGCGCGGGCTTCGGTGAGACGACGACCCGGCTCGTGACCTCGCGTCCGAAATACGGCGGGGAGTTGACCGCGCCCGGTGTTGGTTCGTGCCGCGCGCTCGGGCTCGACGTGTCACCCTTCAATTACTGCTCGCCCGCCGACTACCAGCTTATCCGGCCCAGCTCGACGATCCTAACCGTCCATTCGCTCGAGCAGATTCCCGACGCGAACCATTTCCTCGAAGGCATGCGCACGGTTCGAGAACGCGTCGAGTTCGCGGTCCACCTCGAGCCCACCCGACTCAGCGCGCGCGCCGGACTGATTGGCTTCCTGCGCAACCGCTACATGGAAGTCAACGACTACAGCCTCAACCTTCACGATGTCCTGGCTTCCGCCGCCGACGTGGAAATCCTCGACTTCCAGCCTGATGTCTTTGGCCAGGTGCCCTTCAATTCCGCCTCGCTAATCGTCTGGCGCTTCCGCTCCTGATCGCACCCTATGCGCGAATACCCCTTCAGCTCGTTTCAGACGATTGCCCGCCATGCCCGCGGGAGAAAGCTCGTCCTCTTCGGGGCGGGCGAGATTGCGGTGAAGACCGTCCGCAAGCTGCCGCTGCCGGCCGCGCTCATCGTAGACAATGACCCGAATCTCACCGGGACGCGTTACCTCGATCTTCCGATCCACGCGGCCACCTGGTTTGGAACTGAGGAAGCGCCGGGCGCCTTCGTCGTCATCTGCACCACTTCCTTCACCGAAGTAGCGAAGCAACTCGAAGCACTCGGCCTCGTACCGGGCAAGGACTTCGCCGTCAGCCCGATTCTCAACGATCTCCGGATCATCGCGGACATGGAATCGTGCGAAGCAAAGCTGCTCTTTTCGAGCGGCGGCGCGGCGGACTCATCGCCGGCCTATGGCGGTGGCGTTTACGAACTGGAACTGCGCGGCACCGAATTCTCCTATCGCAAAGTCTATAGCGGCACCTGCCACGGAATGCTGCGCCACGGCGACCGCATTATCGCCGTCGATCACAAGCAAGGGATCATCGAGTTCAATCCCGACTACTCGATCAAACGCACCGCCGCCCTCCCCGCTGCCAGCCGCGCGCATGGCATTACCTTTTCCGAGATCACCGGCAACTACTACGTGGTCGCGAGCTTCATCGATCAGGTGCTGATCTATGATGCCGATTTCCAGCCGGTGGGCGCGATACCCATCTCCAACAAACGCAGCCTCGAAGGCGCCGCCTGCCATCACTGCAACGACATTTGCAGCATCGGGCACAGTCTCTTTGTCTCGATGTTTTCCGCCACCGGGAACTGGAAGCGCGACGTGTTCGATGGCGTGGTGCTCGAGATCGACGCGACCTCCCAGGCCATCCGCGGCCCCGCCATCAGCGACCTCTGGATGCCGCACAATCCGCTCTTCCTCGGCGGCTCCCTCACGCTGCTCGATTCCCTGCGGGGGATGCTCCGCCGCCATAATGCCCAGCCGATCGGACAGTTTCCCGGCTTCTCCCGCGGCCTCGCCTACGACGGCACCTTCTTCTACATCGGCCAGAGCCGGAATCGGAATTACAGCAAAATGCTCGGCGTCTCGAATAACATTTCCATCGATACGGCGATCATCGTTTTCGACGAGCAGACGAAGGTTTCCCGGAGCCTGCAACTGCCCTCGAAGCTCTCCGAGATCCACGCCATTCTCGCCCTGTGACCGCCGCCGATGACCGGCCCTTGCGCGTGCTCGGGCTCATCACCGCGCGCGGCGGATCGAAGGGCATTCCCGGAAAAAACATCGCCCCGGTCGCCGGGAAGCCTTTGATCGCCTGGACGATCGAAGCCGCGCTGCGAAGCACCTCGATCGCGCGCGTGATCGTCACCACGGACGATCCGAAGATCGCGCAGGTCGCCCAGCAATTTGGCGCGGAAGTTCCCTTCCTGCGCCCGGCCGAACTGGCGGCGGACGACTCTTCCAGTTTCGATGCCGTCGCCCATGCGCTGCGCTGGCTGGAAGAGAATCAAGGTGACCGGTTCGACTACTGCATGCTGCTCCAGCCCACCAGCCCGCTGCGTTCTGCGGCCGATATCGACGGCGCGATCGCCCTCGCGCGGGAGCGCCAGGCCGACGCGGTCCTGGCGGTCTGCGAAGCTTCGCCCCATCCGTATCTCATGCGCAGTGTGGGCGAAGGGGGCGTGCTCGACGATTTCATCAAGCTGGAGACCAAGCCGAGCCGCCGTCAGGAATACCCCGAGGCGTGGACGATGAACGCATGCATCTATTTGATCCGGCCGGCCGTGCTCCTCGCCACGCGCAGTTTCCAGCCGCCCGGCGCGCTGGCCTACGTCATGCCGCGCGAACGCTCGATCGACATCGACTCGCCGTGGGACCTGCGCGTCGCCGATCTCCTGCTGACTCATGACATCGCTTAATATTGCGGGCCGCCAGATCGGCCTCGGGCATCCTTGCTTCGTCATCGCCGAGGCCGGCGTCAACCACAACGGCAGCCTCGATCTCGCGCGCCGGCTCATCGACGCCGCCGCGGATGCGGGCGCGGATGCGGTGAAATTCCAGACCTTCCAGGCTGAGCAACTCGTCACCGCCGACGCGCCGAAGGCCATTTACCAGCAGCAGACGACCGACGCCGACGAATCGCAATTCACCATGCTCAAGCGGCTCGAGTTGGACGCCCCTGCCCATCACGAGCTGATGGCCCACACCGCGGCGCGCGGCCTGATCTTTCTCTCGACGCCCTTCGACGAACCGAGTGCCGATCTGCTCGAAGCGCTCGATCTGCCCGCCTTCAAAATCCCGTCCGGGGAGATCACCAATTTTCCTCTCCTCGAGCACGTCGCCCGCAAACGCCGGCCCATCATTCTTTCCACAGGCATGTCCACCCTTGCCGAAGTCGAAGCAGCCGTCGCGGCGATTCGCGGGGCCGGCGACGGCGGACTGGCGTTGCTGCACTGCGTGAGCTGCTACCCGACCGCGCCGATCGACGCGAATCTTCGCGCGATGCAAACGATGACCGCGGCCTTCCCGGTGCCCGTTGGATTTTCCGACCATACGCTCGGCACCGAAGTAGCGCTCGCGGCGGTCGCCCTGGGCGCCCAGATCATCGAGAAGCACCTCACGCTCGACCGCTCGCTGCCCGGTCCCGATCACGCCGCCTCGCTGGAGCCCGCGGAGTTCAAGGCGTTGCTGCGCGGGATCCGGAATGTTGAAACGGCGCTGGGTCACGGCCGCAAGGAACCCGCCCTGAGCGAAGCCAACACCGCCGCGGTCGCTCGCAAAAGCCTGATCGCCGCGCGCGATCTACCGGCGGGCGAGGTGCTCGACGCGACCGCCATCGCCATCAAGCGCCCCGGCACCGGCCTGGCTCCGGCCCGCCGCGGCGAATTGGTCGGTCGCAAGACCCGCATCGCCGTGCCGGCTGGCACGCTTTTCACCCTGGAAATGTTCGCGTGAGGAAGATTGCCGTCGTCACGGTCGCGCGCTCGGATTACGGCATCTACGGCTCCGTGCTCCGCACCATCCGGGACGACGCGGAGTTGGAGCTGCAAATCTTCGCGACCGGGATGCACCTCGCGCCGGAGTTCGGGCGGACCGTGGAGATGATCGAGCGCGACGGCTTTACCGTGCACGAGCGGGTGGAGACGCTGCTCGCCGCGGACACGCCGTCGGCCATCGCAAAATCGACGGGGCTCGGCGTGATCGGCTTTGCCGAAGTTTTTGCCCGCAACCGCCCTGACCTGCTCGTCGTTCTCGGCGACCGCTTCGACATGTATGCCCCCGCGCTGGCGGCTCTGCCTTTCAAGATTCCCGTCGCACATCTGCACGGCGGCGAAGTCACGCACGGCGCCATCGACGAGGCCTTGCGCCACTCGCTGACCAAGCTGAGCCACTTGCACTTTGTGGCCACCGAGGACGCCGCGCGGCGCGTGGTGCAGCTCGGTGAAGAACCGTGGCGGGTGACCCTGAGCGGAGCGCCGGCGCTGGACGCGCTCGACGATCTGCCCCGCCTGTCCCGCGAAGAATTGGAAGCCCGCTTCGGTCTCCGCCTCGCGGCCGCGCCGTTGCTCGTCACCTTTCATCCCGTCACGTTGCAATACGAAGACTCCGGGCCGCAGACTGCCGAGTTGCTGGCCGGCATCGAGGCGAGTGGCGAGCCCGCGGTCTTCACGGCACCGAATGCGGATACCGCGGGCCGGCAGGTGCGCGCGATGATCGAGGAATTCGTGGCGCGCTGTCCGCGGGCGCAGTTCGTCGAAAACCTCGGCCAGCAGGGCTACTTCAGCATGATGCGCGAGGCGCAGGCGATGGTCGGTAATTCGTCGAGCGGGATCATCGAAGCGGCGTCTTTTGGCCTGCCGGTGGTGAACGTCGGCGAGCGGCAGGGCGGAAGGTTCCGCGGCCCGAATGTGATCGATGTCGAGGGTGGCCGCGCCGCGATTTTCCGCGCGATCCAGACTGCGCTCTCGCCTGAGTTCCGCGCCCAGGCCCGCAGGCTGGGCAATCCGTATCGGGGGCCCGGCCGCGCCGCGCATCTCATCGTGGAAAAGCTGAAGGAGGTGCCGCTCGACGATCGCTTGATCGTCAAGCGGTTCCACGATCTCGCGACTTCCGGCGCGGTCCAGGCGATGCGCTGAACCCCCGCGGGTCGTTTCCCCTCACCATGTCGATCCTCTTCCTCGCCAAGAAAACTTCCGCTTGCGAGGCGGCGCGTGAGTTTCTCGAGGCCCATGTCGATGGCCTCACCGTGGCTCAGGGGGACCGCGGCGAAGCGCTGCCGGACGTCTGCCGCACTTGGAATGGCGATTACATCATCTCGTTCCTTTGTGGCTGGGTCATGCCCGCCGACCTGCTTCAGCGGGCGCGTATCGCCGCGCTCAATTTCCATCCGGGACCGCCGGAATATCCCGGCACCGGTTGCTACAACTTTGCGCTCTACGACGAAGCGGCGGAGTATGGCGCCACCTGCCACCACATGACGACCGCGGTCGATACCGGTGCGATCGTGCGGGTCTCGCGCTTCCCGGTTTTCCCAAATGATTCAGTCGCCACCTTGAAAGAACGCACGACGAATTATCTGCTGACGCTCTTTTATGAGATCGTCGGTGGCCTGCTCGCGGGGCAACCACTGCCGGCGGTGCCCGAGCGGTGGCGGCGCAGCCCCTATACCCGCCGTGAGTTAAATGCTCTTTGCCGGATCACGCTCGACATGCCCGAACGGGAGATCCGGCGGCGCATCCGGGCGACATTCTTCCCCGGCTATCCGGGACCATTTCTCGAGATCGCGGGCAGCAAGTTCGACCTCAACCCATCTCTCCTGCATTGATCCGCTCCGGTCCGCTTAGAATCCGTCCGACCGTGTCCGCCGCCGCGGGCTCGGGATCGTTTTGCACGACGACGCAGTTCGCGTCGCTCTGCGTGGCCCCGGAGGGAACGATCCGCGAGGCGCTGGATCATATCGATACGAACCGAAAAGGAATCGTCCTCGTGGTCGATGATCGTCGCCGGCTGCTGGGCACGCTCACGGACGGCGATCTGCGCCGCGCCATCCTCGCCGGGTGCGGACTCGACACGCCCGCCAGCGCCGTGCTCCAGCGCAAGGCCGCCGCCGCGCCGGTAACCGCGCCGATCGATGCCGATCACGCCACGCTGCTCGCCAGCCTGCGCGAGCACACCATCCGCCAGCTTCCGTTGCTCGACGCCGAGGGCTGCGTGGCCGGGCTCGTCATGCTCGACGACCTGCTGCCCGAGGAAGTCCTGCCGCTCCAGGCCGTGATCATGGCGGGCGGTTTCGGCAAGCGGTTGCACCCGCTCACCGAGTCCATGCCCAAGCCGATGCTGCACGTGGGCGACAAGCCCGTGATGGAGCTGATCGTCAACCAGCTTCGCGAGGCCGGCATTCGCACCGTCAACGTCACCACCCATTTCGAGCCGGACAAAATCAAGGACCACTTCGGCGACGGCTCGGGCTTCGGCGTCGCCATGAATTACGTCGCGGAGGATTCCCCGCTCGGCACCGCCGGCGCGCTCAGCCTCATGGACGACAAGGCCGAACCGCTGCTTGTCATCAATGGCGACATCCTCACCGAGGTCGATTTCCGCGCGCTGCTCGCTTTCCACCGGGAGCACGGCGCGGATCTCACCGTGGGTGTGCGCCAATACGATTTTCAGGTCCCTTACGGCGTCATCGAGAGCGACGGCGTCGAGGTCACGGGCGTGCACGAAAAGCCGGTGCTCAACTTTTTCGTGAATGCCGGCATTTACCTGCTCGAGCCATCCGTCCACGCGCACATCCCGCAGGGCGAGCGCTTCGACATGACCGATCTCATCAAGCGGCTGCTCGCCGAGGGCCGACCCGTGGCCAGTTTTCCGATCGTCGAGTACTGGCTCGATATCGGTCAGCACGCCGATTACCAGCGCGCCCAGGAAGACGTGAAGAGTGGAAAATTTGGATCCTAAACGCTCGACGGCGCCGGACGGCACGGTTTACCGGGTCCCGGACGCCGCCGTCATCGCCGCCGAGTTTGCGGAAATCGCGCGCCGCGCCGAGGGGCGCCGCGTGGTTGTCGTGCAAGGGCTCGGCTTCGTCGGCTCCGCGGTCGCGGCTGTGGTGGCGGCCGCGCGGGACGAGCGCGGAGAGCCGCGTTACTTCGTCATCGGCGTCGATCTGCCGACGCCCGGCGGCTTCTGGAAAATCGCGAAGCTCAACGAAGGACGCGTCCCGTTCGCCTCGCCGGACGCGGAATTCGACCGCCTGGTGCGCGAGGCCGTGTGCGACACGGGCAACCTCCGCGCCACCGCCTGCGAGGAAGCCTACGCCCTCGCCGACACGATCGTCATCGACGTGCAACTCGACGTCATCGACCGCGCCGTGCAGGACCATCTCGAGATCGACATCAGCATGCGCTCGCTCGAGGCCGCCGCCCGCGCGGTGGCGCGCCGGATGCGGCCCGACGCGCTCGTGCTCGTCGAGACCACCGTGCCCTTCGGGACCTGCGAGCGCATTCTCCTCCCCGCGCTCCGCGAGGAGCGGACCCGACGCGGCATCACCGAGCCGTTGCTTCTCGCGCACGCTTACGAGCGCGTGATGCCGGGGCCGAATTACGTGAACTCGATCCGCCGGTTCTGGCGGACTTTCGCCGGACTCGATGCGGGGTCGTCCGAACGCGCCCGGGCGTTCCTCGAATCCTTCATCGACACCGCCGCCTGGCCGCTGCGCGAGCTCGGCGACATGGCCAGCTCCGAGCTCGCGAAGCTGCTCGAAAACTCCTACCGCGCCGCGAACATCGCCTTTATCCACGAATGGACCTTGCTCGCCGAGCAGGCGGGCATCGACCTGTGGTCCGTGGTCGATTCGATCCGCGTGCGGAAAGGCACCCACGACAACCTGCGTTACCCCGGCTTCGGCGTCGGCGGCTATTGCCTGACCAAGGATTCGCTGCTCGCGCAGTGGTCGCTGAATCATCTCGGCGACAGCGCCCACCAGCTCGCCGTCACCCTGGAGGCGCTGAAGATCAATCATACGATGCCGCTGCACACGCTCGACCTGCTGCGTGAACTCGCCGGCGGCTCGCTCCGCGGCCTGAAGGTCCTCGTCTGCGGCGTCTCCTACCTCGCCGATGTCGGCGACACGCGGCATTCGCCCACCGAAATTTTTGCCGACGCCTTGCTCGAAGCCGGCGCGCAGCTCGTGGTCCACGACCCTTGCGTCGCCACCTGGCCCGAGCGCCCGTCCGTCGCGCTCACCGCCGACCTGCGGGCGGCCATGGAGAAGGCCGAAGCGATCGTTTTCGCGACCCCGCACGCCGAATATCGCGCGCAGCAACCGGGCGCCTTCCCCGCGCAGCGCTGCATTGTTGATGCGAACAACGTCCTCACCGACGCCACCGCCGCCGCCCTCCACGCGGGCGGTGCGCGCCTCCTCGGCGTCGGCAAGGGCCACTGGCGCCGCCGCGGCTACCAAGGAGTCGGGGCGCCCCCGCCCCGAGGAGCAACGCGGGGCGGGGGCGCCCCGGCTCCTTGAGAGTGCCGCGCGTCGTGAGTTTGCAAAGACTCCCAAGGCCAGCGACGCCGAACTGCAGGCAAGATGCCTGCTATCCCCACAGGCTTGAAGCCTATGCTCCGCTTCGACCCCGCGGCTTCCATCTATGACCGAACGCAAAATCCTGATCACCGGCGCCGCCGGCTTCGTCGGCTGCCACCTCGCCTCGGAGCTGAGCCGCGACACTGGCAATCAGCTAACGTTGGTGGACAACTTTGCGCGCGGCCGGCGCGACAACGATCTCGCGGCGCTCCTCGCGCTGCCCAACGTGCGCCTGATTTCCGCCGATCTTTCCTCTCCGGCGGGATTCGAGCAACTCGGCGAAGGCTACGATCACGTCTATCACCTCGCGGCCATCATTGGCGTCAAGAACGTCATGAGCCGGCCTTACGACGTGGTGCGCATCAATGCGCTGACCACGCTGCACCTGCTCGAATGGTTCCGTGCCGGCGGCGCGGCGAAACTGCTCTTCTCTTCGACGAGCGAAGCCTACGCGTGGACCCAGCAGTTCCACGAACTGCCCATTCCCACCCCCGAAGCGGTGCCCCTGGCCTTGACCGATCTCGCCAACGCGCGCAGCTCTTACGCCGGCAGCAAGATCTTCGGCGAACTCGCCATCACCCATGCCGGGAAGCCGTTCGTGATCGTGCGCTATCACAACGTCTATGGCCCGCGCATGGGTTTCGAGCACGTCATTCCCGAGCTCTTCCAGCGCGCGCTCGCCGGGCAGAATCCGCTCGTCGTTTACTCGGCGAATCACAGCCGCGCTTTCTGCTACATCAGCGACGCCGTGGCCGCGACCATCGCCGCCATGGAAAGCCTCGCCGCCGATGGCGGCACCTTCAACATCGGCAACGACGAAGAGGAGGTGACCATCGGCGAGCTCGCGCGACGCGTCCTGGCCACGGCGGGAGTGACCTCCGCGATCGAGCCGCAGCACGCCGGTCACGACCCCATCGTGCGCCGCTGCCCGGACATCACCCGCGCCCGAGCGGTGCTCGGCTTCACTCCCCGGGTGACGCTCGACGAAGGGCTCGCCCAGACCCTGGCGTGGTATCGCCCGCACCTCGTTTCGAAGTGAGCAGCCCCACGCAGTTTGCGCTCACTGATCGAGAGAGAATCGAACGGCCAACACCATGGTTGGCTGTCGCGAGGGCTAAGCAACTCCAAGCGTCTGCGATACCGACATACGCCGATGCGGCGCGCGCTATGCCAACTCCGAGTCGCAGCGTTTTCGCTCTTGCATATGCCAATCTCATTCCAAATCAGGCCAACCATCTCTGCGGCTGAGAGGATGCTAGGCGCTTGCACGCTCGCACCATGAACGAAGAACCTTCACCGGAACACGTAGCCCGAGTGCGAAACCTTATCCTTGCGACCTTCGACGTTTCTCCGCAGACGGCGGACGAGCAGGCACACGGACTCGCGGCACTTGCCGAGGGTTGGGGCGGCGAGGGTGCGCAGCAGCATGACTGGGCTTACACCGTCAAGAAGCGTTTGGGCGAGTCGTTGCGTTGGCGAAGCGAGGCAGAGCGCGCAGCATTCTATTCGGAGCGACAGCAGATTGTCCGCTCCTATGAGCACTACATCCAACAGAACAAACGCGCCTAAACCATGCGCTGCAGCGAACAGGCTCCTCGGTCACGGCACCTGCGGCAGACCACCGCCGCCTTTCCACCCGCCGGTAGGTGCCGCGCCCGCTCCGCCTGTCTCTGAGCTTGTGGTCGTTAGGCGTCGCTCGCGCATTCCATGAATGAAGCTCAAACAATCCAAAAGAGTCCCGGCATCGGCATCGCGATCATGCTGCTTATCTGCTATGCGACCTTAGCTTCACTCCTTCCGCGTCAGTCACCCGCTGTGCCATTCTCAGGATTCATGCCGTCAGACCTTTGGGTTGTCAGCCGAGATGAAATACCCGCTGCGAGACATTGGGTTTACTCCATCTTTTTCATCTACCTTGCACTTGGCGTTCTTGGTTGGTTCTGTCGCTCGCGTCATCTTTGCTTTGCTGTTCCGGCTACTATTCTCGTTGGCTCCCTGCTTGCGCTCATTCGATTCGGCATTGGCATGAGCGCCTTCACCAAATGACCGCAACGCCTCCTAAGAAACTAGCTTTGTAAGTAGTTCACAATCAGCATTTGTGTTTGAATTCGAGACACCTCCATTTGCGGCTGCAGGACCTTCAGTTTCTTCCGCCCACAACCCACAACGTTGGTGGGTTGCTAACCATGCGATGCAGCTAACAGCTCCGCGCGTCACGGTAGCTGCTCGCCGCAGACCCGCCACGGCAGCTACCGCGCCGCGCTCCGCCTGTAGCTGATCTTGTTCTCGTTAGGCGCTTATGCAACACTCCTTCCTTAAACTCAGCTTTACGTCTTCATGGGAGTATTGTGGGCACTCTTCGCGACATGCACCGGTCTGACCTACTGGACCCCGATGCGAACTCTTCTGGCCGGTGTGCCCATTACTATTTCACCCTTGGAGTGGACGGCAGTTTGGACCTATCTTGCCGCGCTTATTTTCTCGGCTGCATATCAGCTTACCGCACCCGCCAAGAGTTTCCTACGCGTGTTTGCCGCCATTGGCGGTGTTTGGATGTTGTTCACCGGCACAGCTCTTGTCTTAGAGGACCATTTGTTCTTCAACACCCATGACACCGAAAAATCAGATACATCGTTGCTGCTTTTCGGCTGCACTGTTCTTGCAGCAGGCGTGGCAATCTTCAGTTCAATACCTTTAGGAATCATCCGCAATGCGGACAAACGCGCCTAACCTGAGTTGCAGTGAACGTCCGCTCGTCCACCGGGCAAGCCAGCGTTCCGGGACGGTCGTTGAGCGTGAGGGAGAGCGGGGTCAGTCTTAGAATATCGCTCTCGGAAACGATGTGAGGAGCGGTCCACTCATTATGAAATGTCGAACAGCGAGAGGCGCCTTCCAGCGCTGCAGCGAACGGCTCCACACCCGAACCGTGAATATCGTTCGCGCTCTTAATACCCTCGCGCTACTCGCCGTCTCCGGGTGCGTTCCCATTCCATATCACGATGCTCGCACTCCAGCCGTATCAGGTCGAGTCGTCGGCTCTTCGTCTCGCACCCCTCTTGCGGGAGCGACCGTTGAATTCTTAGACCACGATGGACGCGCTGTCAGTCGGCCACGCTCTTCGACCGACGCCTCTGGCCGTTTCGCCCTTCCCCGCAGCTACAACTATTACGCTGGAGCGCACCCGGCAGCGCACGCGATGGAGGGATGGCCCTCAGGAGTCGAATGCCATCTTCTGCGCATATCGCTTTCATGCTACCGTCCACGGATATTCGACATTGATGCCGCAGGTCAGGCGCAGGGACTTAGAACTAAGTATTGGCAGAACGCGCAATCACGCTTCAACAGCATTTACTACGAGGGCACGATCTCACTTGGGGATATTCCACTCAATCGATGAGAACGTCGCCTAACCAACCGGGCAGAACAAGGCCACGGACCCACCTCGCATCGTTATTCTCACGCCGCTTCAGGGCTGGGATTTGTTTTCTTTGGTTACCCAAGGCGGCGCTTCGCTTGCCCTGGGCTGGCTTGTATCGCCCCCTTTTGGGGCTGAGGAAGCCTTGGGCCGATCGGCGCCGGCCCTGAGATGGAGGGCGGGTCGCTAGCGGCACTCGGAAACGTTTTTAATTAGCCAAATGAGCGACTCATTCATCCCGCTTTGCGTTCCGGAAATCCGGGGCAACGAGTGGCGTTACGTCAAGGAATGCCTGGATACCGCCTGGGTGTCGTCGGTCGGCAGCTATGTCGATCGCTTCGAGAAGATGGTCGCGGAGCGGGCCGGCACGCGCTTCGCCGTCGCGACGGTGAACGGCACGTCGGCGCTGCACATTTCGCTCCTGATCGCGGGCGTGAAACCGGACGAGGAGGTGCTCGTTTCCACGCTCACCTTCATCGCGCCGGCGAACGCGATTCGTTATGTCGGGGCGTGGCCGGTGTTCATCGACGCGGAGCCGGAGTATTGGCAGATGGACGTGGCGAAGGTCGCCGACTTCCTCGAGAACCAGTGCCGCTGGGTTGGCGGCGAGTTGCGCAATCAGACGACCGGGCGCCGGGTTTCGGCGATCGTGCCGGTGCATGTGCTCGGGCATCCGGTGGACATGGCTTGGTTGCAAGCCCTCGCGGCGAAGTATGGGTTGCGGGTGATCGGCGATGCCACGGAAAGCCTCGGCGCCACCTATCAGCAAAAGCCGGTGGGGCAACTGGCCGACCTTTCGTGCTTCAGCTTCAATGGGAACAAGATCCTGACCACCGGCGGCGGCGGAATGATCGTGACCGATAACGAGGAATGGGCGCGCCGGGCGAAGTATCTCACCACGCAGGCCAAGGACGACCCGGTCGAATACATCCACCACGAGATCGGATATAACCATCGCCTGACCAATCTCCAGGCGGCGATGGGTTGTGCGCAGATGGAACAGCTCGACGACTACATCGCGGCCAAGCGCCGCATCGCCGCGCGCTACATCGAGGCTTTCGCGGAGCTCGACGGCCTCGCGCCGATGCGCGAGGCGGCGTGGGCTTCGAGCGTTTTCTGGATGTTCACCGTTTTGCTCGACGAAGCGCGTTACGGGCTCGGCTGGCGGGCCCTGCTGGCGAAGCTCCAGGAGCGTCAGATCCAGACACGGCCGCTTTGGCAGCCGCTGCATCAGTCCCGCGCCCACGCCGGCAGCCAGAGCGTGGGCGGGGAAGTGGCGGAGCGGCTCTACGCGACGGCGTTGAGCCTGCCGTGTTCGGTCGGACTGAAGCCGGAAGACCAGGAGCGCGTGATCGCCACCGTCCGCGAACTTTCCCTCCGCCCATGAAGGACGCCATTCGCCAGTATCTCGCCAAAGGCTTCGATAGCCTCTTTACCGCCTATTCTCACCAGTGGCTCGATCTGGCGGCGGAGATGGCCGAGGAGGCGCGGGCGCTGATTCTCTCGGACATTGGGGTGAAGTATCCGCGGTTTGCGCCGGCGGACGATGCGGGTGCGGGGCTGGCGCGGATGCTCGACCTCGATGCGACCATCGCCGGGGTGGCCCTTTATCGCCTCTCGCACGCTCTCTTTCGCCACGATCCGAAACACGAAGCGCTCGCCTACTTCGCGCAATTCATGCGGGTGCGCACCGGGATGGAGATCTACTACAGCGCGGAGATCGGACCTCGCTTTCGCGTGATGCATGGAGTCGGGCTGGTGCTCGGTCCACGCCATCGCATTGGCAGCGAATTCACCATTTACCAGGGCGTCACGCTCGGGCAGCGGCGCAACGATTGCCCGGAGGAATTCCTGACCATCGGCAATCATTGCACCTTCTTTGCGGGCTCCGCAGCCCTGGGATTGTTGAAGATTGGCGACAAGGTGAAACTCGCCGCCAACGCGGTGCTGCTCAGCGACGCGGAATCCAATTCGACGTACTCCGGCGCGCCGGCGGTGAAGGTAAGATGACGCGGCCGCTGCCACTGCCTGTGCCGCAACGATTCGCGAACGTGATTCTATGAAACCATCCATGGGGCCAGAGGTTCTTCGAAAAGGGCTCCGCTCGCCGCGGAGCGACTTTACCCGAGTAGCCGTCTCGCCCACCCTCCGGCCTCCTCTATTCCCCTCCGCCACCTCGGTAGTCGAGCGCAGCGAGGCTACGGAAGAGAAAGAAGAATCACGAGGCGCTCGCGTTTTGCCCGCTCCACGAAGAATACCCTTTTCGGAGAGCCTCGAGATGGAACAGCGATCGGAAAAACCGCGGATTACGCGGATTACGCGGATTAGAGCCTGTCATGAACTTTTTTCCTCAATCGCACCTCTGCGGAAGAGGAGTGATGGAGTAATGGAATGATGATCCTGAGCTCCCAATACTCCAATACTCCGCTACTCCAGCCGCCGCTGACCAGAGATACACGGGAACACGAAGGGACCGCCTGGCCAAAAGTGCATGACACGCTCTGAAGAAGATGCGAGAGACACCGTCATCTGGCACAAATCACCCAATGGACGGGTGCGGCGGTTGCGACGAGTGCCTGCCAATCCGCGTCATTGCGCGCAATCCGCGGCTTCCTTCACCTATCTAGGATGAACGTCGGCGCCTTGCTCAAAAAGTTCGCGACCCTGACCGGCGCCCGCCCGGCGGGTCCACCGCGTTTCAGCGAGCTCGCCGAACGTTACGCGGCCCGGCTGACGTCTCTCCCGCCGCGAAAAGCGGGCGGTGGTCCAAAGGTCGGGGTGCTGGTCATGCCCTGGCTCTTCACACCCGTCCCATTTTTCAGCATGGAATGCGCGCTGATGCTCGCGGAGAGCGGCGCCGAAGTCGTGCTCGTGTGGGATTCCAGCAATGTCTTCCTCAACGCGGCCAAGCAACGGGAAGTGGACGCGGTGCGCCGCGTGGTGGATCGAATGGCTTCCAGCTTTCGCGTGCTCGACGTCGCGGCTGTGGACGGGAAGGCGGTGGGTGATCCGCGGTTCATCGATCTACTGCTCTTTGAAAACGCGGTGCGGCAACTCAAAGGCGAAGAGAATGCCCGGCAGTTCCTGGCCGAGCATCCGGAGATCGTGGCGGCGATGCACGCGCACGCCGGCCGGATCGAGACCATGCTCGCCGCCGAGCGTTTCGACTGGTTGCTGATTCCCGGCGGCGTCTGGGCCGCGAGCGGCCTCTACACGCATCTGGCGAAGCAGGGTGGCGTATCCTTCACCACGTATGACTCCGGCGTGGGCTGCCTTTTCATCGCGCACGACGGCGCGGCCGCGCACTTTGGCGACATTCCGCGCGCTTTTGCGGCGCTCGACGCCGCAATCACTGGAGAGGAGCGCACCGGGATTGTGGCCGCGGCGCATGCCGAGTTGCAGCGCCGCATGGAAGGCCTCGACGTTTTTCGCCTCCAGCCCAAGCCCGCGGGAATGACCGGCGACGTCGGCGCGCAATGCGACATTGTGGTCCCGCTCAACTACCGCTCGGACTCGGCCGCCCTCGCGCGGCAGCGAGTCTTCGGGTCGGTCACCGACTGGCTGACGCAGTTGCTCGAATGGGCCGCCGACCGCGGCGATGTCCGGGTGGCGGTCCGCCAGCATCCGTGTGAGCGCATTCCCGAATATCGCGGGACCGACGACTGGAATCGGATCCTCGGCCCGCTGCTCGCGCGGAGCGACAAACTGCGCTTCATCGCCGCGGAAGACCCGGTGAACACTTACGATCTCATCGCCAATGCGGCGGTGGTGCTGCCTTACACCTCGCGCGTCGGGATCGAGGCCGGGATGCTCGGCAAGCCCGTGATTCTGGCCACGCACTGCTACTACGACGCTTTCGGCTTTGTGCAGAATGCGGCGTCCGCGGAGGACTATTTCGCGCTGATCGCGCAGGCCCTGCAGGGAGGCTTGCGTCCGAATGACCGGCGGCGCGAGGAGGCGGCGCTGGTTTACTATCTCGCTGAGCGGTGCCTCGGCTTGAAGACGCACTTCACGCCGCAGCCGCCGGATTTTCTCGCCTGGGTGGAGACGCCGCGGGCGCAAATTTGGGCGGAACCGGCCAACGCCGATCTTCGCGAAGCCCTGCTCACGCGCCAACCGGCGGCGTGGATTCAGCATCGGCGCTTCGCCCGCCATGAGTGATCCGCTCCGCGAGGGGCGGCGTTGGTGGCACCGTTGGAAAATGGGACGCGCGGCGATCTGCTGGCGCCGGACCAACGTCGGCGCGCACACGGTGATCGATCCCAGCGCGCAGATCCTTGGCTGGAAAAATGTGCTTATCGGGCAGCACACAATCGTGAGCGAGCACACCTGGATCAACGTAAACGACCGCGGGAGCACCGAGCCCGCGATCGTCATCGGCAACAACTGCTTCATTGGCCGCCGCAATTTCCTCAGCTCCGGCCGGCACATTCGCATCGGTGACTACTGCCTCACCGGGGTGGACTGCCATTTCCTCGGCGCGGATCACATTCATACCACGCCGTTTGAGCCGTATCTCACCACCGGCACCACCCTCGACGGGGTCATCGAACTCGGCCCGAACTGCTGGCTCGGCTCGTCGGTCACCGTTTTGAAAAATGTGCGCATCGGCTTCGGCTCGATCATTGGAGCGGGCTCCGTGGTCACCCGCGCGGTGCCGCCCTTCAGCGTGGCGGTCGGCAATCCGGCGCGTGTGCTCAAGCGCTTCGAGCCGGGGCGCAACGCGTGGATTCCGGTCTCCGACTGGTCGGCCGAGCTCGAGGCGCAAATTCCAAACGAAGCCGAGTACCTGGCGCAGCTCGTGAAAAAACATCCGGCCCTCAAGCTGCCGCGCCACGCCAGTGGCAGCGGTTACGGCGATCTATGAAACTAAGTCGAACCGTTCTGATCACTGGCGCCGCGGGTTTCCTCGGCCGTCATTGCGTGCGGCAATTTGCGCAGGAAGGCTGGCGGGTGATCGGTCTCGATGACGTGCCGCCGGAAAGCGCGCTGCTGGGCGATGGCGTGATGTTCCACCGCATGAAACTCCCCGACCCTCATCTCGCGGAATTGCTTCTCGCAGAGGTCCCCTCAGCCTGTGTGCACTCTGCGGGGCGCGCCTCGGTGGGACTGTCGCTCACCGACCCGGCCGCCGATTTCCGCGACAACACGGTGCTCACTTTCGAAATCCTGGAAGCGCTCCGCCGGAACGCGCCGCGCTGCCGGTTCCTCTTCCTGTCCAGCGCGGCGGTTTACGGCAATCCGGTCTCGCTGCCGGTCAGTGAAACCCATCCGCCCGCGCCGCTCTCGCCTTACGGCTATCACAAGCTCCAGTGCGAGCTGCTCTGCGAGGAATTCGCGCGCCTCTTCGCCCTGCCGGCGCTGAGTGTCCGGGTTTTTTCCGCCTACGGACCGGGGCTGCGCCGCCAGGTGGTTTGGGACATCTGCGAGCGGGCGCTCACCACGGGCACGCTGGCGCTGCACGGCACGGGACGCGAAAGTCGCGACTTCATTCACGCGACCGACATCGCGCGGGCGCTGGTGTCCCTCGCCACGACCGCGCCCTGCGAGGGCGAAATCTACAATGTGGCGAGCGGGGAAGAGATGACGATCGCGGCGCTGGCGGGCGTCGTCCTGGCGGCGCTGGGGGTGAACGTCGAGCCCGTCTTCGATGGCGCGGCCACCCCGGGCAATCCGCTGAACTGGCGGGCCGATGTCAGCAAGCTGCACGCGCTCGGATTCGTCCCCAGCATTTCTCTTAAACAAGGCCTCCAGGGGGTCGCCGACTGGAGCCGGGCGGAACTCGCCCGTTCGTGAGCACACCTTTGAAGATCGGCCTCGTCATGCAGGGCGGTGCGGGATGGATGGGCGGCGCCGAATACATCAAAAATCTCGCGCTGGCGCTGGCGGCAGCGGAGAAGGAGGAGCCGCAGGACGTCAGCGTCTCGGTGATCACTGGCCACCCGATCGAAGAGGCCTGGCGGACGGAACTCAGCCGGGTGGCGCGGGTGATCGATCTTCCGCCGCGGCGCCGCGATCTGCTGGGACAACTGCTGAAAAGCGGCAACCGCATTTTTGCCAACGCCATCCGCGCCGCCGCCCTCGATTTCGTCTTTCCCCTGACTTACGACAACCAGCACAACCTCGGAGTCTCCTTGCCGCTCGGGGCGCGTTTTGCTTCGACGCGGTGGGCGGGCTGGATTCCGGATTTCCAGCACCGGCATCTGCCGGCCCTTTTCAGTCCCGCCGAGATCTTGAAGCGCGACCGCGGGATCGCGGCGCTGGCCCGGGAGGCGCGGTGTATTGTCTTCAGCAGCGAAGCCAGCGCCGCCGACTACCGGACGTTCTGCCCGGAGGGAGCGGCCCGCGCGGAGGTGTTGCGCTTCTGCACCGCGCCGTCGCCGGATTGGCTCGCCGGCGATCCGCCCGCCGTGCAGGCCAGGTATCACCTGCCCGAGCGCTTTTTTCTGATCAGCAATCAGCTCTGGCAGCACAAGAATCACCTGCTGGTCGTCGAGGCGCTCGCGCTGCTGGCCGCTCGCGGGGTGCGGCCGCACGTTGTTTGCACAGGCCAGCCGGCGGATTTTCGCGACAAGAATTTTCTCAACGTCGTCCTCCAGCGCTTGCACGAAAGCGGCGTCGCCGCCCAGGTCGCGCTGCTCGGGCTCATCCCGCGTGCGGAGCAGATCCAGCTCATGCGCCGGTGCATTGCCGTCATCCAGCCGTCCTTGTGCGAAGGCTGGAGCACCGTGGTCGAGGATGCGCGGCTGCTCGGCAAGACCGTGGTGCTTTCCGATCTCGAAGTGCATCGGGAACAGGATCCGCCCGGCGGACGCTTCTTCGCGCGCACGTCGGCCGCGGAGCTGGCGGAAGCGCTCGCGAGCGTGTGGGAGACGGGAGCCGCCGGACCGGACCTCGTCCGCGAAGCCAATGCGAACCTGGCGGCCGCGCGCGCCCAACTCGCCTTTGGCCGCCGCTTTCTCGAGATCGCCCGCCCGCGATGAACTCGATCGTGTACCGACCCCCGGGTAGGGTGGGCGTCCCGCCCGCCGATCGCCGCGTCCCGCGGCGATCTCGGCGGAAGATGACGGGTGTTCCGGGCAGAACGCGCCCGGTCGTTCGGATGTTATCGGCGGGACGCCGACAACGGCGGGCGAGACGCTCACCCTACCCATCCTGACGCCGCCGGCTAAATCCTCGCGGAACCCGCGGGCGGCACGCTAATTTCAAACGACCATGATGCGAACCCTCGAACGCGCGTATCGCGCCGCGCTGCGCCTTCCGGTGCTCAAACCGCTGGCGCCAAAGCTCAATTTCGCGGTTCGCTACCGCAACGAGTGGCTCCTCCTCAAAGGCTTGCACGGCAGCCGCAGCGAACGGCCGAGCATGGCCTTCTTTACCATGCACAAGGCGGCGTCGGTCTATGTGGCAAACGTGCTCAAGCGGCTCGCGCGGGAGGCGGGACTGACGCTCATCGACTTCGACGGTTACCTTTTCATGGGCGGCAAGACGCCCGGCGATGTGCACCAACCGGGAGAGCTCGCGCGCCGGATGTATCAACCGCATGGCTACTTTTATGGACCGTTTCGCGCCTTCAATCCGGGGATCCCGGATCTCGACAAATACCGCGTGGTCCTCAACGTGCGCGATCCGCGCGACGTTCTCGTCTCGGCCTACTTTTCCGTGGCCTACAGCCATTACGTTCCCGATCAGGCGAATCCGGAGGCGGCCAAGAAGATCCGCGCCGCGCGCGAGAGCACGCTCCAGGCGGACATCGACGAATGGGTCCTGGCGAGCGCCCCAAGCGTGCTGGAAATCTGCGCCGACTACCGCCGCAACCTCCTCCACAAACCGCACGTGCTGCTGGCGAAATATGAAAAGCTGGTGACAGATTTCGATGGCTGGCTGGCGGAGATCACGGCCTTCATGGAGGTCAAGCCGGCCCAGCGAACGCTCGATGAATTGCGCGGCGCCGCGGAGTTCAAGGTCGAGGAAAGCGCCGCGCGGCACAAACGCCAGGTGACGCCGGGGGACCACCAGCGGAAGCTGAAGCCGGAGACTGTCGCGCGGCTGAATGAACTCTTCGCCGAGGATCTGCGTGCGTTCGGCTGGCCCGTGGAGGGATAGGATGGCCATCAACGTCCAACATCCAACATCCAACATCCAACATCCAATGGACCTCGCGGACGTGCGACAGCGCCATTGGATGTTGGGCGTTGGGTGTTGGGTGTTGGGCCTTGGGTGTTGGATGTTGGATGTTGGGTGTTGGGTGTTGGGTGTTCATCCCGGCACCAATCATCCCGCCCGCCGCCCCGGAACGCCCGGCACGACATCTCCGAATCGAGATGGCTGATCGCCTCGTCATCTTTCTGCATTTGCCGAAAGCCGCGGGGTCGACGTTGACCCGCGTGATTGGGCAGCAATATCGGCGCGGGGAGATTCGTAATCTGGGTGGCAAGGATCGGGCCGTTGCCTTGCAGGAAGCGGCTGACCTGACCCGACCTCCGGCGCAGATCCGCATCATCACGGGGCATGTGCCCTTCGGGGTGCACCGGGCGGTGCACGGCGAATTCACTTACATCACCCTCCTGCGCGACCCCGTGGATCGGTTGCTTTCGCATTTCCATTTCGCCCGCCAGCTTGCGAGCCACCCGATGCATGGGGACATCGCCAGCGGAAAGCTGACTGTTCTCGATGTCGCCCGCCGGCTGGCCAACATGCAAACGCGCTACCTTGCCGGGCCGGACGCCGAAGCCGACAACGCCTCGGACGCCGCGCGGCTGGCGCGCGCCAAGGAAAACCTGAGCAACCACTTTTCCGTCGCGGGCGTGGTCGAACGCTTCGATGAAGCGCTGATGCTGATGCAACGGCGCCTCGGCTGGAAAGTGCGCGCCTTCACCAACTCGAATGTCGGGCGCGCGCGCTCGAAGAAAGCCGCGGACGCCGGCGAACGCGCGGCGATTCGCGCCCTGAATCCCCAGGACCAGGAACTCTACGAATGGGTCGCTGCTCGCTTTGAGGAGGATCTCGCGCGGGAAGGGTCCGGCGTGCAGGCGGCGGTGAATTGGCTGCGGCTGAAGAACCGTGTGCTGCACTGGAGCCAGCAGTTGCGCTCGCTCCCGCGAAGCCTGCGCCAGCCCGCGGCATGAATCTGCCCCGCGTCACCGTCGTCACGCCCTCGTTCAATCAGGCGGCATTCCTCGAAACCACGATCCTCAGCGTCCTCGGCCAGTGCTACCCGAACCTGGAATACTTCGTCATGGACGGCGGCTCGACCGATGGCAGCCGCGAAATCCTGGAGCGATACAAAGACCAGTTTGCCTTCTGGCAGTCGCAGCCGGATGGCGGCCAATCGGCGGCGCTGAATGCCGCTTTTGCGCGGGCTACCGGCGAGATTTTCTGCTGGATCAACAGTGACGATTTCCTCCTTCCGGGCACGCTGCACCAAGTGGCCAGGCTCTTCGCCGGCCGGGTGGACCAGCCGCACCTGGCGTATGGCAGTTGCCTGTTTTTTCACGATCGCGGGAAGCGCGCAAAGGTCGTGCGCGCGCGGCCGCACGATCCGCGGCTGCTCCGCCTGTCGGCCTATCTCATCCAGCCGAGCGTTTTCTGGACGCGGGCGCTCTGGGACAAAGCCGGGCCGCTTGATCAGGCGCTGTCGTTCGCGTTCGATTGGGATTGGTTCATCCGCGCTTCGTCGCTCGGCGAGTTCACCGCGTGCGACCAGCTTTGGTCCGCGTATCGCTTTCACGAGGGGCACAAGTCGAGCTCCGGCAGCGCCCAGCGACGGAGCGAAATCCTGTCCGTGGCGCGGCGCCACGCGGATCCGCAGCAGGTCGCCGCTTATGAATTTGTCGATCGGCATTGGGATCGGATGGAAAAGCGCCGCGCGCTGGGGGAAGCCTGGCGCCGGCGCGGAATTCCCGGCGCGGAAAGGTGGGCGCGCTACGCGGTCCCGTTGCGCGACGCGGTGCCAGCCGGGGTCAGCCCCGAGGATTTACGGCTCTGCGAGAACATGCTGCGGGGGAGTTAGGCATGACGATGCGCTTTGCAAGATTCAAGGAGTCTCGGCTCCTCGGGGCGAGACGCTCCGGCTCCTTGGTGTAAGGCTGCGCGTTCAGCCGCGGAGCGGCGCCAACCCGAGTAGCCGTGGTCGAGCGGAGCGAGGCCACGGAATCGGAAAAAACGTTTGGCAGCCGCGTGCGGCGAGACATTGCTTTTGTGGGTGTCGCCGCTACGCGGCTGGCTCATTGCCTTCTGATCCGTGGCCTCGCTGATACCGTCTCCAAAGTTATTCATAAGCGGCGCAGGAAGGCCCCCGCAAAGCCTTCCCCGTCGTCTGCGCCGCTTGTGAATAACTTTGCCGCGAGTGCGGCCGAAGTTGT
>JAXDQW010000078.1:0-49182 GCA_034667665.1 Chthoniobacter sp. | reverse complement strand
CTTTCCAGGTCCCCGCAGCGGAAAAACTAAAGTCCGCACACTCCCAGGTTCCCTGGAAGTTCCCCCATTGGTCCATGCTACTAGCCGTGCTATCGGTCCAGGAATCAAACGGGTCGGAGGGACCGATCCTGTTGTCTTCATGGAGTGTATAGTTGCCGCTCCAACCGGTGGTGTAGTTTTGGAATAGGACATCGTTGGGAGGAATGCCTGCGGTGTAGTGGCCGTCTTCCGTTTCGACTTCGCCGTACGATCCGTGGTAGGCTGTCGAGTAGCTACCGCCACGCCCACTCGGAGAGGGAGAGGTATAGGAACTGATGTCGGGGTCCGCCGTCGCGTCTGAATCGGTCGGGTCGTATTCAATATGACGTGCTAATGGATCGCACCACCAGATGCCCGTGCTGGTAGAACTGGAGGGCGGGTCCCCAGGGGTAGTCCACGTTCCGGTGACGGTCCAGCGTGTGTACGCCTTCAATGGTTCCGATCCCACACGAGGCGTGAATTGGAGAGGACCGGGGAAGTGATAGTCGCTGACGCTCTGTCGCCAGATGATTTCGCGAATCAGGGGGACTTCGTAATCGACGATCGCCGAGGAGGTATTTGCCCCTTGAGCACTGACTGCGAGGACTCGGAACGAATAGGTCGTTTTCGAGAAGAGCCCTTGCTGGAGAAGTTTCGTCACATTCGGAGCGAGCACGGCAATCGTGTTCCAGACCGGATTCAGTGTATCCATCCGCTGGACATGGAACTTGTCCACCAGCGTGCCGCCAGGATGGTCCCAGCGCAATTCAATGGTACTTAGATCCGGGTCCTCCGGTTGCGGAACCAACTCCCGGTCGGGGACGACGATGCGGACGTTTTGCGGCGGCGGAGCATTGGGCACGAACGGGTCTGGGTCGTTGCCATCGGGGATGCCGTCACCGTCGGAGTCCGGATCGTTGGGATCGGTGCCCAAAGCGATCTCGTCAGCGTCAGAGAGGCCGTCGCCATCACTATCGGGGTTATCCGGATCGCTGCTGCCGCCGGCACCGCCGTCGGGAAAGCCATTGCCGTGGCTGTCGAGGATCAGCCAGTGAATCTCATTGCTTGGCTCGGAAAGCTGGCTGCCGAAGGAGTAGCGGACGCGAAAATGATGCAAGATATTGAGGGCCAGCGGGCCTGTCGTGGTGTGAGCATGGTCCCCTTCGTCAATCCGACCCTCCGCCGGGATGGTAGCGACGGTTTGCCAAACGGCGCTGTTGCCAACACGGGTTTCCAGCACGAATGCGCCTTGGGTCGAGGCCCCGTTGGCCGTCCAGGTCAGGGTAACGGCGTTCGCAACGCGCGCGCTGACGCGAAGCTGAGTCGGCGCTGGGAGGTGGATCCAATCGATCAGATTCGTCGTACCAGCCGCGGCGCTTTCCCCGGTATTCTTGTCCACCACCTTCCAGGTGAGAAAGCCATAGGCGGTCGAGGTGGCGTCGAACCAGTATTCGGAGGTGGTCCACGCCGTTCCGCCGAGATCGATCCACGTCCCGCCCTGGGTGCTGTGTTGCTCGACCGAAAATTCGTCGCCATTCGGATGCCGGATGACGAGTTGATGGCCCCAGCGCGAGCTGGAGATTTGCAAGGCCTGTGGCAGCGGCGGCAGAAACCACAGCCGCAGGTCGTTGTCACCGGGCCAGATTTCTACCGTTTCTCCGGTCAGCACGTCCTGTAGAGAAAACGGACCCGGCACGTAGGGATGCGGATTGGTCACGGAGAACTTCGCCGTCAGGACCCAATAGGGCTCACCGGTGGTGGGGTTCACAAAAGGATCTCCCATCGACCACTCTCCGGTGAGCTGCCCGGATCCCAGCGTCCACGAATCATACATGCCCGGTCCGACACTCAGGTTGAGTCCGTGGGCGACCCGCTCCCCCAGCACCCGCACGGTGATGGTCGGCGAAGGCGGCGCCTGGCTGTGCAGCGGCTGCCAGCCATCAAAGACATCCGATTGGAAGTTGGGGAATCGCTCCCCGGTATTGTCATCTTGCAGCCACCAGCCCTGTGCGGGATCTACCGGCGCGGTAAAGGTGAACACCGGCAGCGGATTCCAGACGCCGGCGTCGTCGTAGTCGTCAATTACCTCGTAACCCATCGAGGAGCTGCCGAAGCCGGTGTGATAGCCATCCGCCGTCCACACCGTAAAGTGATGGCCCCAACGTCCGGAGTAAGCGATGCGAAAGGTTTGCGACTCCTGCGGAGGGGGCAATGCCGGGAAAAAGCCGATCAGATTCCAGAAAAGTGGGTATTCGTACTGAATGGGGATCGCGGAGGTCGCCACGCCATCGGCCCTGCGCTCCAGCCAAAACTCCGCGCCGCCCGCCACCGTTGCCGTTACCAAGCAGCTGCCCGCAGGAACGGGGAACCCAATGGAGTAACCGTTTCCTTCGCTCCAGGAGTCCTCGGCCAGGGGCTCGCTAGCCTGGACCTCCTGCGTCATCGTCGGCCCGTCCGGGAGCCGGCTGTAGAGATAGAAGTGGTGGCCGGATTCTATGCCATCAAGATAGACGGTAATGCCCACCAAGGGGAGGGAAGAGGGATCAAAGGTCCAGGTGGTCGCCGTCAGGTCGGTGGCCCCCTCTGGGGTCCGTTCATGGGTCACGGTGTCCACGATCCAGAAGGGTTTAGAAAGTTCGAGGGTGGCGTAGCCCGTCAAGTAACCCATCATTTCCTGATAGCTGGTCACCGGATAGGCCACACCACCCGGCTGTCGGAGAATAAAAGGGTGGTCCCAGCGATCTTCAGGAAGGAGAAAGTAGCGCTGGGGCGGTGATTCCTCCAGGGGCAGGAAATCGCTTTCTACAATCCGGTGGCCGGTCGAGCCCGCTTGCTCAACGGGTCTCCAGGCCACTGCCGCGCCCGCTGTGGTATCGATAATGGAATAGGGTCCACCGCCGACGTCGATGTCAAATGTGAGCGTGAGTTGCACGGCAAGTGCGCCCGTATCATTTCCTGGACCGACCACTCCTGAACTAACAACTGAGCCATGCAACTCCGAGTTGTATCGCAGTTCAAAACCGTGCGTCGCCCGCCCCGGGGGAGCCCACACCGTCTCCGTCCACCAATCCGCCTGTAGTGGCGTCGCAATGCTGAACACCGCGATAAGGATCCACCATCTCCACATAAGCACGATTTTCATTTTCCTGGGGGAACAGCCTCACCCTGTCGAAACGCTCGGCAAAACAAGGACAGCTGGAGAACAGTGGTCGTCTTCGGGCAGGGAGGTCGCGGGCTGGCAGCGCATTGGCTCGACGAACTGGGGTTCAACTCGAGGGGCCGGCATCCGGAGCCGGGCCGCCTTGGTCGGAGCGGCGGGCCGATGGCTGTGCCACTGGGCGTCGTTGGCTTTGGCGATCGCGCGCATCGACCGGCCGCTGATGGCGGACGTGTCGTCGGCCTTCGCGGAGAGCGGCGGCATCGGGTCGCCCGCTTTGATCAACAGCCATTTGTTGCTCTCCGCCTCGCGGCGATCCTTCACCAGGATCCATTCACCCTTCAGCTTTTTGCCGCGCATGATGAGGTGGAGCTTGCCGGCGTGGAAAGCGGCGGCGGGATTGCCGGTCAGGTCTTCGTACTCGCCGCGATCCCAGACCATCACCGTGCCGGCGCCGTAATTGCCCGGCGGAATCGTGCCCTCGAAGTCGGCGTATTCGAGCGGATGATCCTCGACGTGCATGGCCAGCCGCGCTTCCCGCGGCTGGGTCGGCGGACCTTTCGGCACGGCCCACGAACGGAGCACGCCCTGCATCTCGAGGCGCCAGTCGTAATGCAGGTGGCTGGCTTGATGTTTCTGGATGACGAAGCGGTGCACGCCTTTCCGCTCAGCAGCTTTCCCTGTCGGACTCGCCGCCGGCTCGGGCGTGCGCGTGTGGTCGCGCTTGGCCGCGTATTCGTTCAGGCTCTTGTCGCGGACGGTGCTCCGCTTGCGCGGCCACGACGCGAGCTTCGGCGGCGGCCCGGCCGCAAGCGCTTGCGTGAACACGGACGGAAGCTGCTGCCGAAGGGTGAGCACCGGCGCGAACAGATCGCCCAGTCGCTTGATCCGCTTCACCGCGGCGGCCGGAGTGAAGAAGAGAGGCTTCCCGTCTCCACGCTTCACGGCTTTCGCCAGCTCGTCCCAGGTGATCGGCATCGAAATAAACGGCTCCGCGCTCTTCGCCCGCATCGCGTAAACGCCGACCGTCGTTTTGAAGTCGGAGTTCTGGCTCCAGTCGATCAGCACCTTGCCGCGGCGCAGCGTCTTGGCCATGCCGGAGACGACGCGATCCGGAATCTGCTGCGCCGCCAGTTCCGCCACCGCCTTGGCGAAGGGCTGGGTCAGCTCGTAAGTCGCCTCGGCGTTGAGCGGCACCGTGAGGTGCAGACCCTTCGAGCCGGAGACCTTCACGAACGATTCGAGATCCCAGGCCTCGAAGAGCCCTTTCAAATGCAGCGCGACCCGGCCGCAATCGAGGATGCTGGCTGGCTCGCCGGGATCGAGGTCGAACACCACCGAGGTCGGTTGGTTCAGGTCGGGAACGCGCGCCAGCAGCACGTGCTTCTCGATGTCCGCAAGGTTGGTCACCCAGATCAGCGTCGCGCGATCATTGCAGAGCACATAGTGGACGTCCCGGCCCCCTTCGCTGCGCGGGACGGCGAATCGCTTCACCCAGGCCGGAGTGTGCGCCGGCGCGTTCTTCTCGTAGAAATGTTCGCCCGTGATGCCGTCCGGGTAGCGCTTGAGGGTCAAAGGGCGGTCGCGCAGATGGGGGAGAATCGTGTCCGCGAATTCCGCATAGAACGCGATTACCTCGCCCTTGGTGAAGCCCGTGTCGGGGAAGAAGACCTTCTCCACGTTCGAGATCACCAGCTCGCGGCCTTCGACTTCAACGTGCTGCTTGGTCGCCATGAGTCACACCGCCGTTGCTTCGCGTGCGATGATCAACACCGCCTCCTGCTGGAGCGCTTCCTTGATTGACTCCTTGAAGGCTGGCAGGTCGAAGGTCGCCGAGCCGTCGTTCGGCGTGCTCGGCAGATAGATTTCGTATTCTTGCATGACTCAGTGGGTCGCCGCGGTCGGGCGCGCTCGTGGTCTGATAGACGATTCGCGGCCAGGCGTCAGCCTGCGGCCCAAAAAACGGAGCGCGGCCGGAGCACAGCCATCCTGGCTGTGGGGACGGCGGGCATCCTGCCTGCCGCTGCCATGAATCGACAGGCAGGATGCCTGTTGTCCCCACAGGCTGGAAGCCCGTGCTCCGCGCGCGCGACTTTTTCAGACGCCCTCTTACTCTCCGCCAACGCGGAGCGCGGTCAGGACTTCAAAGGCGTAGGCGGCCAGCATGTGATGACCGAGCGGTGAGGGGTGCAGTCCGTCTGCGGAGAACAAATGTTTGCCGTCGTTGGCGCCGCTGGTGACGTCGGTGAATCCGTATTTGGCGGGATCAGTGGCCACTTCGGCGAACTTCGAAAAGAGGTCGAGCTTGATGATTTTGAGCGCCGGGTTCGCCTTTTCCAGACGCACGATGGCGGCATCCATCTCGTGGTTGTGCGCGACGGCGGCCTTGGTCAGCGCGGCAAAATAGGTGGGCGCCTCAGCGCCACCCAGCAACCTTGCCTTGGCAATCACCGACGGCGATTGGGCAATGTTGAACACGTTTCCCCAGAGGACGTGGGTCACTCCGGCGGAGGCCAGCGCTTGAATCTGCCCCTCGGTGCTCTGCGCCACCGCCGCGCCCACTTTCTCCAGGTCGGCCCACTGGGAGAAAATTTGCTCCGGCGAGATCGACGCGAGCATCAAGTCGTTGGTGCCGATGACGATCACATGCAGCGCGTCCTTCTTCACGCCGTCGGTGTTGAACGCGGGGTTGAGGTAGCGCTTCGAAACCTGCTGGGTGAGGTTCTGGCCGCGGTTCCGGTCGCTGCCCATCTTCGCAGTGTATTCGGTGGTCGATCCGCCCACCGCATAGTTCGTCCCGCCATAGTAGAAAGACATCCCCGAGGGCTTGAATCCAAGGACGTTCAGCATCGCTGGTTTGGCGAGCTGGGCGACCCAGGTCTCGCGGAATTGCATGTCCGGTTTATTCGGAGCGACGGATCGGTTGCCCATGTCGGTCAGGCTGTCGCCAAAGGCGACGAGTTCGGCGTAGTTCGCCGCGTGGCCGAGTGTCGAAAGTGCGAGGAGAAGGGCGGCGAAAATGGTTTTCATGCGAGGGAAAGTGATCTGGCGGTGGGGGGTGATGATAGGTGATCTTTGGCCTTTGGTAAAATAACCGGGGGCTCGCTGGAACGACGACTCAGGCCGGCACCGTTTTCCGGAGCGCGTGTTCACGAACTGCATCGCGCGCTTCACCTTCGCCTGCGCCCGGTCGTACTGGTCGTGAATGCGGTCGAGTGGCGACAACAAACGTGGGCGGTCGGAACAGATGCGCCAATTACAAGATCTGTCCGGCTTCCTCCATCAGCGGATGCTCGAACGCCGTGGCGTAGGCCGCGAGCACGGACGCTTTGATGCGAAGCTGTTTGCCAGTCTTGCGCCAGCCGGTGACGGCGGTGAGGACTTCACGGAGAATGGTTTTGGCCGCGGCGGCATTGAGGCCGAAGCGCGGGGCAGCCTCAAGTGCGGCGGCGATGCTGGGTTCTTCCTGATCCTCGGTGATGGCGGTCTTTGGCGAATGGGCACGCTCGATTTCCGGCACGGGATTCAGATCGTACGCTGGCGAGAGCGCCCAACGGCCGGGCTCCCGCATCAGGAAGCCGTGGTTGCGGAGGTGGTCGTCGTAGTTGCTGACGAGGAGCGAGAAAACGAGGCGCCGCCAGAGTTCGCGGAGGTCGGCGGCGGCCGCGTGGCCGAATTGGCGGATGCCATCGGCGAGCAACGTGTAGGCTCCGGGTTCGCCCGGAGGCACACCGAGCAGGCTGTTGGCGGAGAGAAATGGAATGCGCCGGGCGCCGTCGCGGTCGAAGCGGGTGATGACGGAGACGCCTTTGCCTTTCACGTCCACCAGCCGATGCCCGGCGACCTGGATGCCCGACTGCTCTGCGAGGGTGAGCGCGAGGATTTCGCCGGCGGCGATGTCGCGGGCGTCGTCGGGTTTGGGGAACTTCGCGAGGGCGAACCGGCCATCCGCAAGGACAACTGCGGATTTCGGCCGCGCGCCGCCGAGGGGTGAACCCTGGCCGAGGAGGTAGCGCAGGTCGTTGGCGGTCTCGGTTTCGCGATGGACGGCGTCGGCCGCGTGCAGCAGCGCGCCGAGTTGCACGATCGGTGGAATTTTTCCACCACTGGAAGCGAGGAATGGACCGTCGGCCTCGGGACGAAAGCGGAGTGCACCGATGCGCGTGGCGTCGTCGAGGGCGAGCACGTAGTCGAGGTCCTGATACGGCTTCCGATCGAGAACGTGTTTCCGCACCGCCCGCTCAATCAGCATGCGGCCCCAGCGATCGGGGCCGCAGTCCTGCATGGCCCCAAAAAGCACCGGGCTGTGGTGTGGACCGGCGCGCAACGGAAGCGAGGTGGGATCGATGGCGAAAGCGCCCGCTCGACCGAGCCACTCGGACGCGTACTCGAATGACACCGCAGCGCTGCGCTCCGCGGTGTGAAGGCGTCCGACGAGAAGGGTCTCTCCCGCCCATTCGATGTGCACCTCGACACTCATGGCCGGGCGCGGCGAATGCGCTTGGGCAGGCGGCGTTCATCGAGACTGAGAGCCAGCGCGTCGGTCGCGGGTGCGGCGAGATTGGCGAGGCGGTCGTGCAAGTGGAGGATGAAGGCCGCGGTCGCCAGCGTGCCCAGGGCCACGGTCGAGTCCCCGCGTTCCAGCCTCCAAAGGGTCCCCCGACTGACAAACAGCCGGGAAGCCATGTCGGCGGTGGAGATGCCGCGTTTCCGCCGCGCGAGCGCGAGGTCGCGGCCTAATTTGCGCAGCGCATGAGCAGCGGGCAGCGGAATGGAAGTGGTTCCCGGCATTTCCGCATAACGTGTTCTATATGAGACATAGTGTCAAATTTCGTCTTATATAGAGTACGCTAACTGGAGACGCCGGGAGGGGCTGAAACCATTTACACCAGCCGCGAGCGAGTGAGCGCGGTCGTCGCCGATCGCCCCGCGCGGCATTCATTGAGAATTCAGCATTCAGAATGCAGAATTGTCCGCTGCGCAAAACGCCATGAAGACGATCCCCTCAGTTACCCTCGCTTTCCTTGTGGTCAGCCTGGTGCCGCTCGTGATGGCTCAGCCCGCAAAGGGGGAGTACTGGACCTGGACGAACTTTGCCGGGTCGAACGGGGGTCCGGGCCACGCTGATGGCACCGGCGCCGCGGCCCGTTTTTACAACCCCTGCGGTTTGGCGGTCGATGCCAACGGCAACGTGTATGTGGCCGATGGCGGCAACAGCACCATCCGCAAGATCACCGCCGCGGGCGTGGTGACGACGCTGGCTGGCACCGCAGGCCTCGAAGGAAGTGCCGACGGCACGGGCGGCGCCGCACAGTTCAAAGGTCCCACCGGCGTGGCGGTGGACGTTAATGGCAACGTCTACGTGGCCGACAGCGGCAACGGCACCATTCGCAAGGTCACCCCTGCCGGCGTGGTGACGACGCTGGCCGGCACCGCAGGCATCGAAGGCAGTGCCGACGGCACGGGCGGCGCCGCGCAGTTCAATGGTCCCACCGACGTGGCGGTGGATGCCGACGGCAACGTGTATGTTTCCGACCTGCTCAACTACACCGTCCGCAAGGTCAGCGCCGCGGGAGCGGTGACGACCCTCGCCGGGAGGGCTGGCCTGGAAGGCAGTGCCGACGGCACGGGTGGCGAGGCGCGGTTCTGGCGCCCGGCCGGCGTGGCCGTGGACGCCAATGGCAATGTCTATGTGTCCGATCTATTCAATCACACCATCCGCAAGATCAGCGCCGAAGGCGTGGTGACGACGCTGGCCGGCACCGCGGGCGTCAAGGACAGTGCCGATGGCGCGGCCAGCGCGGCGCGGTTTCACGATCCCGAGGGTTTGGCGGCGGACGCAAACGGCAACCTGTATGTGGCCGACGCCGGAAACGCCACCATCCGCAGGATCAGCCCCGCAGGCGTGGTGACGACGCTGGCTGGCAACGCCGCCGGCAGTGCCGGCGGAACGGGCGAGGCTGGGCCTCTCCCCACTGGCGGCGTGGCGGTGGACGCTGCCAACGGCAGCGTTTACGTGGCCGACCAGGACCGCCATACCATCTTCAAGATCACCACCGCAGGCATCGTGACGACGCTGGCCGGTAGCGCACAGGGCCGCTGGGGGAGCGTCGATGGCACGGGTAACGCCGCGCGGTTTGGCGACCCCTACGGCGTGGTGGTGGATGCGAATGGCAGCGTGTATGTGGCCGACACCCACAACCACACCATCCGCAAGATCAGCGCTGCGGGCGTGGTGACGACACTGGCCGGAAGCGCAGGGAACGATGGCAGTGCGGACGGCACGGGCGGCGCCGCGCAGTTTTACGCAGTCAACGGTGTGGCGGTGGACGCCAATGGCACGGTGTATGTGGCCGACGGCGGCAACAGCACCATCCGCAAGATTAGCGCCGCGGGGGTCGTGACGACCCTGGCCGGCACCGCAGGGAAATTTGGCAGTGCCGACGGCCCGGGCGGTGCGGCGCAGTCTAACGCCCCCTTCGGCGTGGCGGTTGATGCAAAGGGCAGCGTGTATGTCGCCGACACCCACAACCACACCATCCGCAAGATCAGCGCGGCGGGCGTGGTCACGACCCTGGCCGGCAAGGCAGGGAGCTCTGGCAGCGCCGACGGCACCGGTAGCGCTGCGCGCTTTGATACCCCCATCGGGGTGGCGGTGGACACAAGCGGCACCGTGTATGTGGCCGACGGCCGCAACAGCACCATTCGCAAGATCAGCGCCGCGGGTGAGGTGACGACATTGGCCGGCAGCGCAGGAAAAGTTGGCAGCGCCGATGGCACAGGCAGCGACGCGCGGTTCAACGGCCCCTATGGCCTGGCGCTGGATTCAAGCGGCAGCATCTATGTGGCCGACACCGGCAACCGCACCATTCGCAAGATCACCGCCGCGGGCGTGGTGACGACGATCGGCGGCACCGCCGGAGTCTTGGGTCAGGCCGATGGGGTCGGGGCCGCCGCAGAGTTCCGCACCCCCTCCGGCATCGCCAGCGACGGTGCCGGCAAGCTCTACGTCGCCGATCCCGAAGCCGGCCGCATCATCCTTGGTTCGCTGCCCGCCCCACCGTTCCCACGATAACGATGAACGCGGCACCGCCAGGACGATCTCTATTCTGGTTGTTTATACCGAATAAGCGGCCTCGCCACCAGGCTGTCCAACTCATACCAGGGGATGATCCGTTCGGTTCGCTTGCCTTGCTTGGCCTCGAAGCGTGGCCGTCGGCGGTCTTCCAGATAGTGAAAGTCATGCTTCTCATTCTTCCGTTCGGGCGAAGCAAAGGTGAGCGATAGAAGACCGGCTCGGTTGGAACCGGTGATCTGAAAGAAATCGTAAATCCCAAGACAGCCCCAGTGATAGCCTCGCCCTGTAACTGAGTCTCCTCGCTGCTCCAGTTGAAGGACGTAGCCAACGAGATTTGGGGTGGATGTCCATACTCCACTAACATCAGCCTTTGTCGGGTGGCGCCGGTCATTCGAGATCGCGGTGAGAAGGCGGTGCTCTGGGGATGATTGGAGTTGTCGCAGGCGTGCCTGGCTCTCACGTTCGCGCCCGGCTAACACCTCGATCATTTGTTGGGTCTCCTTGAGCTCCATTCGTAGCCGTTGATTGTCGGCTGCGTTCGCTGGCCTTGGCAGCTTTTGCATGCGTGCGCTCAGCTCGCGTGCTCTTGCCGCAACCTTCGCCTGAGTCCTATGAGTCTCCCGAATCTCTGTCGCGAGGCTTTCCAATTTGTCCTCAACATCAGCGATGGTGGACTGGAGTCCCGTTACGAGAAGCACAAAAAGCAGGAGTTTCATGGGCGCGGAGAGAGACAAAAGCGTGTCACGCACTTTGGCCATCTATCGCCGGGACCTAGAAAGGAGCGCCAGCTTTTGGAGGTGGCGGGGCCAGTTACAACGGATTGTTGCTCTGACGAATAGACACCGTTCGTTTGCGCTTGGACTTCGTCGGCGTTGGGGTGGCTGAACTCGAAAATGCAAAGGGTGTGACGACACCGCCGAAGAGCGCTCCGCCAGCGTAGTAGCTGGCGCCGAACGGATACAAACCTGTCCATTTTTGTTTGGTCACGGCCGCTAAAGGGAGCGTGACGGGGATCAGTGCGATCGATGCTGGGATGCCAACTACGACACCGACAAGACCTCCGCCAAAACGAGCTGCGCTGCGAACCGAAGAACTCGGATGCTGACCAAACGGCGTGTCGGTATCGGTGTCTGCTGGCGGCGATGCGGCGATTTGCTGCTGGGTGGTGTGCGGTTTGTGGGGAGCACCCGCGTTGTGGGCTGGATGGTGCTGCGAAGCGCACCCGCCGAACGCGAGATACGCTATCGAGGAGAGAATTGGGAAAGTGCTATTCATTGGACTCGAGAAACCAGTCAATTCTCGTCCCTCCATTCTAATCGTTTGAGGTAGCGATCAAGGGTCATCGTCGGGGAAACGAGACCCTAGCCCAACTCCACGGACAAACGCGCCAATGCGGCGAAATCGTGATGGAACTGATGTGGTGAGACGAACCTTCTGCATTCTCGCAGAGACGGCGCATCGCAGTGGCCCGAGGATGCGGCGTGCGTCTCGCCGCCGGGTGGTTCTGCGGGGGGGCTCACCGGTTGCTATGGCCCTTCGGGCGTTAGTGAGTCGGCGGCGGGACGCACGCCGCTCCCTGGGGCGCCCCCGGGTTTGCCTGCTCCGAGTCCGGGTGGGCGAACGGGCGCAGGTGGGTCTTGTTTAGACGGGAAATACGCAGGTTCGTTTTCAGCGCGGGGGCGGGGGCGGACGCTGACCGTCGCCGGGCCTTTCGGGCCGGCCGGGACCCTCGCCGCGGGGCGGCCGACCGCCCTCGGGTCCGCCCCGGCGGGGAGGGCGGTCGTCGTGATCATCGTGATCGGAGTCGCCGGGGGTGAGACCCATGACGATATCCCAGGTTGCCGCCAGTTCCTTGGTGTCGGGCACGGCGACGAACTCACGGATGACCGAGGCGCGTTGCACCTCGTCGCGGATTTCGCCGAGCACCATGTCGCGCGCATTGCCCGGCTCGCCGGCGAAGAAGAGCTGGGTGGTGAAACGGCGCTCCTGGCCGGGCAGGGTGATGCCGAAGTGGTAGTGCCGCGTGCGTCCCGGATAGAGCGCCGGTTTGATGGTGCGGAATTTCCATCCGCCCTCTGATCCCGTCTCGAACTTGCCGTAGCCCTGGAAATGCGCGTCACGGACGCCCTCCTGCGCGCCGCGCGAGTGGATGTAGGTGCCGTTATTGTCGGCCTGCCAGAGCTCGATCAGCGCGCCTTTGATCGCCGTGCCACTCCGGTCGAGCACGCGGCCGGTGAGGTTCGTGATCGTGCCGAGCGCGGGAGTGACGTCGTCCTTGATGCGGATCAGATCGTTGTCCTGATCCAGCGGCAGATGATCCGGATAAAACGGCCCCGCGGTCGTGCGCGGCGTGAGCGCGAGCAGTTCGGCGAAGGCGCTGCGCGTGAAAAACCCGGCGCTCGCGAGCGCGAGGCTCTGGATGAGGCGGCGGCGATTGAGCGGAATGTAAAACGGCGAGGGTTTGTGCATGGCGATGACAGGATGCGGCTGCGTTTTTTCGGGTTTTTTTTATTTCGGAAGGGCGAAGCACCAGAGGGTTCTATCGGTGCGGAGGAAGAGTTCGCCGTCGGAGGCGGCGAGCGAGGCGTTGGTCGATTCGTTCACGGAATTGGTGGCGAGGAGCTCAAACTTCGGGGCCGCGCGCAGCACAAACACGTCGCCCGACTGGTTGGGCACGTAGATCTTTCCGTCGGCGAGGAGCATCGAAGACCACGAACTTCCGCGGCTGCTCGGGCCTCTCAGCCGCTCTTCCCAGACGGTGCTCCCGTTTTTCAAATCGAAGCACGCGGCGATGCCCTCCTGGCTGATCGTATAAAGGTGTCCCTCGTGGATGACGCCGGTGCCGATGCCGCTCTTGAAGCGTTCCTGCCGCCACAAGCGCTGGCTTTCGGTCACATCCCCGCTACCGCCGGGCTTGACCGCGATGGCGCTGCCGCCGCCGGGACCGCCGTTCATCGCGACGAGGACTCCGTCACCGGAAACCGGGCTCGAGTAGATGGTGTTGCCGAGCCCTTTGCTGAGCCAGAGCTGCTTGCCCGATTTCGGTTCGTAAGCGGCCAGGCTGCCAGGGAGTGAAATCACCAGTTCTTCGCGACCACCTGCCGTAACCAGCACCGGCGTGCTCCAGGAGGAGCCTCCGCCAGAACCGCCACGACCGCGACCGCCGCCGCCCGGACCACCACCACCGCCGCCAGGACCACCGCCACCGGGGCCTCCTCCGCCGCCGGGGCCGCCGAACTGCGGACGCGGCAACGCGGTGTTCAAGCCTTCGCGGATCTTGCCTTCATCGAGGGCGGCGGTTTTGTCGGTGTCCCATTCCGTGAACCATTTCGCAAAGGTCGCGAGCCATTCCTCCCGCGTCACCGAACCGTCCTTGTTCGCGTCCGCTGCGGTGAAAAATCCGGAACCGGCAAAGCGCCCGGCACCGAAACCGCCGCGCCGGCCGCCCGGACGCTGGCGATCGCCGGAATCTGCGCCGTCGCCCGGGCCCGCTCCCGGCGGAGGCGGCAGCAATTCGCCGAGGCGAGCCACAAAGCTTTGTTGATCGACTTTGCCGGACTGGTCCTTGTCGAGCCTGGCGAACCAGTTGACGGCCAGTGCCGAAAATTCTTCCTGCGAAAGTTTTTGGTCCGCATTCTTGTCCGCCTGCGCGATGAGCTGCGGCGCGATCGTCTGGCCGGCGCCGAAGCCGCCGCGTCCGCCACGGCCGCCGCCCGGTCCGTCGGAGCCCCCACGCGGTTGCTGATCGCCGCCTTCCACTTTGGGCGGCTGCGCTTCCCAGGCGGTTTCACCCGTGCGCTTGTTCACGGCGATCAGTCGCGCCTTTTCGTCCGGACCAAAGTTCAGGACGCACAAGTCACCGACCAGGATCGGCGAAGCGGCGTTGCCAAACATGTGCTCCATCCGGCCGAGGTCGCGGTGCCACAGTTCCTTGCCCGCAAAGTCGTAGCAATACAGGCCGGCCGAACCGAAGGAAGCGATGACGCGCTCGCCGTCCGTGACCGGCGTCGCGGAGCAGTAAGGGTTGTCGCGCTGCGTGGACTCGCGCTCGGTGTAGGTCGTTCCGGACTGCCAGAGCAGCTTGCCGTTGGCGCGGTCGAAGCATATGAGGGTGCGCCGCCTGGCCCCGCTCAGGGCCTGGGTGACGAAGACCCGGTCGGCCCACACGATTGGCGAAGAGTTTCCGCGCTCCGGCAACTCCGCGCGCCAGCGCACGTTTTCGCTCGTGCTCCATTGGAGCGGTAGATTCTTTTCCGACGCGAGGCCGGTGCCTTCGGGACCCCGCCAGCCGGGCCACGACCCGGCAAACGCGGGAAGAGCCATGGAAACGAGGAGCGCACTGGCGAACGAAGAGGAGGCGGAGTTTTTCATGAATCTATTTTTTGGGGGGAGGGGCGGCTACTCGCGCCGACCCTCCCCAAACGGTAGGGATATTTGATTCGTCGGGCTACTCTGCGCTTCTTGCCTCGCTACGCGGACCGTCAGGGCCGCCAGGACCGCGTTGGTCACCTTCCGGACGACGCTCGCCGCGCGGGCCACCGGGGCCACCGGGACCGCCTTGGTCACCTTGAGGAGGACGCGCTTCGCCACGCGGGCCGCCGGGGCCGCCGGGGCCACCGGGACCGCGTTGGTCACCTTCCGGACGACGCTCGCCGCGCGGGCCACCAGGGCCGCCGGGACCGCCTTGGTCACCTTGAGGAGGACGCGCTTCGCCACGCCGACCGCCGCGACCACCAAGGCCACCTTGGTCACCTTGAGGGGGACGCACTTCGCCACGCGGGCCGCCGGGGCCACCAGGACCCGCTTGGTCACCTTGAGGGCGACCTACTTCGCCGCGCCGACCGCCGCGGTCACCGGGACCGCCCTGGTCACTTTGAGGAGGACGCGCTTCGCCACGCCGACCGCCGCGACCACCAAGGCCACCTTGGTCACCTTGAGGGGGACGCACTTCGCCACGCGGGCCGCCGGGGCCACCGGGACCACCTTGGTCGCCTTGAGGACGACGCCCGTCGCCACGCGGGCCAGCGGGACCGCCAGGACCACCTTGGTTGCCTTCAGGACGACGCCGTTCTCCGGGGCCACCTAGGCCACGACCGTTATCTTCGGGACGACCCTGTTCAGCGCGGGGACCGCCGGGGCCGGCAAAACCTTGCCGGTCACCTTCGAGACGACGCGTCTCACCACGCGGACCGCCGCGGCCAGCGAAGCCTTGCCGGTCGCCTTCGGGACGACGCATCTCACCACGCGGGCCGCCGGGTCCAGCGAATCCACGCCGATCACCTTCGGGACGGCGCGTCTCACCACGCGGACCGCCGGGGCCGGCGAATCCACGCCGGTCGCCTTCGGGACGACGCATCTCACCACGCGGGCCGCCGGGGCCAGCGAATCCACGCCGATCACCTTCGGGACGGCGCATCTCACCACGCGGGCCGCCGGGGCCAGCGAATCCACGCTGATCGCCTTCGGGGCGGCGCATCTCACCACGCGGGCCGCCGGGGCCGGCGAATCCACGCCGATCGCCTTCGGGACGGCGCATTTCACCACGCGGGCCACCGGGTCCAGCGAAGCCCTGCCGGTTGCCATCGGGACGGCGCATCTCGCCGCGCGGACCGCCGGGTCCGGCGAAGCCTTGCCGATCGGCATTGGGTCCACGACCTTCGCCGCGATTGCGTTCGGCGCCAGGCGGCCGGATTTCGTCCAGGGAAAGGATCCCGTCGCCGCTCTTGTCCAGCGTCTTGAGTGCGGCGGATGCATTGGCGATTTCCGCCGCGTCGATTTTGCCGTCGTGGTTGGCGTCCAGTGCCGCAATGATCGGCGGTAGGAACCGGCCGCCCCGAGGGGGGCCGCTGGGATCCTGCGCGGTGGCAAGGATTGAGGTTGCGCCCAGCGCGAGGGCTGAGAGGAGGGAGCTGCAGTGGGATTTCATCGTTGTTTTTCTTGGGGGCCGGTTGTTTGGCTTGCCGTCCTTAAACCCAGGGTCGGCCCGATGTCGTGTTAAGGAGTACTAAGGAGTGTCGCCGCCCATTGACCCCGGTGCGCAACCGCGGTGATCATTCGTCCCGTATCGTCACCCATGAATCCCCGTCCGAAACACAACTACATCGAATGGGGATTCGTGGTCTTGATGGTCGTTCTGTGCGCGACCCTCACCGCCCTCCAGTATCGCTGGACGGGGGAAGTCGCCCGCGCGGAAATGACCCGCCTCGGCGGCAATCTCCGGGATCAGGCTCAACTCTTGGGCCGGGCCTTCGACTCCGAATTCACCGAGAGCTGCATGGACCTCCTGCCCACCGCCTCGGAATTGAACGAACTCGGACGCGAAGCCGCGCACGTCGCCCGTTTTCGCAAATGGGCCGCCACCAATCCGCGGCCCATCTTCAGCCGCATTGGAGTCGTCGTGCCTGAGGGGAACGCGGTGCAACTCCTGGCCCTGGATTTCAAGACGGAAAAGCTCGTCCCCATGGACTGGCCGCCGGAATGGGCCCCCCTGCGAGACAATCTCTCGCGCCGGCGACCGGGACCGGGAGGCCCAGGCCCAGGAGGCCCAGGACCGGCCGGTCCACCGCCCAACTTCGAACGCACCGGTGCGCTCCATGAATTCCCGATTTTCGATGGACCACCCCAGCGGGGGAGGGCGCGCGAGATGGAATGGACGATCGTGGAGCTGGATCTCGCCTACATCCGGGATACTTGGCTGCCGGAGCTGGTGCAGAGTTATCTGAATCCCGAGGGCAAATCATGGAAGGAAGTGGAGGTCAGAACGGCCGGCCCTCCGGGCACCGTCATCTATTCATCGCGGGCCGACACGACAGCGAAAGGCGAAGCGGGGGCTTCGGTGCGGTTCAATCGTTTTGAGCGCGGTGGCGGCGATCGGTTCGGGCGCCGCGACGATGGCCGCTGGGTGCTCGAGACCTGGCATCGCCCCGGCGCGCTGGAGGCGGTGGTCGCGGCATCCCGCCAGCGCAACGTTGCCGTCGCGGTGCTCCTGAATGCGCTGATTCTCGCCGCGGGCTTCCTGCTCGTGCGCCACACGCGACGCTCGCGCCAGCTCTCGGAAGCCCAGATGAACTTTGTGGCCACCGTCTCGCACGAGCTGCGCACCCCGCTCACCGTCATCCGTGGCGCGGCGCACAATCTCCAGCGCGGCGTCGTCCACGACCCCGCCCGAATCGGGCAATACGCCAGCCTCATCACCCAGCACGCCGAACAACTCACCGAGATGGTTGGGCAAGTCCTCGAGTTTGCCGCCGCGAAAACCAAACAAGCCACGGCCCAGCACCGCTCCGTTCCCCTCGCCGAGGTCCTGAACGACGCGATCACCGCCGCCGCGCCCGACGCGCAGGCGGCGCATTGCGAGGTCGAACTCAAACTTTCGCCCTCGCTGCCGTGCGTGTCGGGAGATGCCGCGGCGCTGCGGCGCGTCTTTCAAAACCTCATCGCCAACGCGGCGAAGCACGGCGGCGAGGGCGGCTGGATCGGGGTCACCGCCACCGCCACCAACGGCAGCGGCCCAGCCATGGTCGAAGTGCAAATCGCCGACCGCGGACCGGGCATTCCCGAAGGCGAACTGGCCGAGGTTTTCAAACCCTTTTTCCGCGGAGCCGCGGCCCAGGAAAAGCAGACGCGCGGCAGCGGCCTCGGCTTGAGCCTCGTGCGCGAAATCGTCGAAGCCCACGGCGGCGGCATTTCCGTTCAGAGCGCCACCGGAGGCGGCGCGACCTTCACCGTGCGACTGCCCGCGAATTTATGATTTACGATTGATGATTACGATCGCACCGCAGCCGCCCGCACGGTCTCGAAATCCTAAATCCTAAATCCTAAATCCTAAATTCCCATGCCCTCTCGCATCCTCCTGGTCGAAGACGAGCCGGGCGTCGTTCTGGTCGTCTCCGATTTGCTGCGCGCGGAAGGACACGACGTGGAGTCGGCGGCCGACGGCGAGACCGGCCTCCGCCGCGCAACCGAAGAGAAGTTCGACCTGCTCATTCTCGACGTCATGCTCCCCGGCCTCGGAGGGTTTGAAATCTGCCATGCCGTCCGTGAGCAGGGCTTCGACGGGGCGATCCTGATGCTCACCGCCAAAGGCCAAAGCCAGGATCGCGTCCACGGCCTGCGCACCGGCGCCGACGATTATCTGGTGAAACCGTTCGACCCCGATGAGCTCCTCGCCCGCGTCAGCGCGCTCCTGCGCCGCGTGCACAAGGAATCGCTCACCCCCGTCGCGCGCGTTCAGTTTGGCAGCGTCATCGCGGATTTCTCGCGGGCCGAATTTTCCCGGAACGGCGAGCCGCTTCATCTCTCGGCCAAGGAAGCCGAACTGCTGCGCTTCTTGATCAATTACCGCGGCCAGGTGCTCCCCCGCGAAAGAATCCTCAAGCAGGTCTGGAAGGATCAGCTTTTCATCACCAAGCGCACCGTGGATGTCCATATCGCCTGGCTCCGCCAAAAACTCGAAGACAACCCGCAATCGCCGAAACACATCACCACCGTCCGCGGCGAGGGATATCGGTTCGACAAGTGACCTCGCTTTCGAGGCATCGGGGGCGCTACCGGCGAGGCGTTGGCTCGTCCGGACTCACACCCGCACCATTTCTGGTCGTGAGTTTGGCCACCAACAGGAGGTCGATCACTTCGAAATTCTCCTCGGTGGTGAAAACCACTGCTATCCGGCCGCCCCGATAAGCGATCGCTTCGGGATGATCCACCGGCACCTGGGAGCCGTCCGCCAAATGCAACGTGAAAGGGTGAAACGGTTGGGCCGCGAGAATCTTGCGAAGCGCCTCGGTGGTCATGAATCCAACATATCCAGGTAGAAGTGCCTCGGCAATCGCTTCGCTGGCGCTGGCCGGGCCGCGCGGGAGTGTCGGCCCGGATGAGGATGGGCGCTGCGCTCGGCGCTCGGCTCACCGCCCTAAACGCTGGACAGCACCCTCGCGACTTTCGACACTTCGCCCATTCCCCATGACTCTCGCCGAGCTTCAAGCCCTCTACGAACAGCCGTTTTTCGATCTCCTCCAGCAGGCGCGGAATGCCTATCTCGAGCACTGGAACGGCGGGGAAGTGCAGCTTTGCACGCTGCTCTCGATCAAGACCGGTGGCTGCTCGGAAGATTGCGGTTATTGCGCCCAGAGCTCGCGGTATTCCACCGGGGTGAAAGCGGAGCGCCTGATGAGCACCGGCGCCGTCCTCGAGGTGGCGCAACGCGCGCGGGAGAACGGCTCGACCCGGTTTTGCATGGGCGCCGCGTGGAAAGGGGTGCGCGACGGGGACGCGAAATTCGAGCAGGTGCTGGAGACGATCCGCGAGGTGAGCAAGCTGGGCATGGAAGTCTGTGTGACGCTCGGCCAGCTCTCGCTTCCGGAGGCGCAAAAGCTCAAGGCTGCCGGGGTCACGGCTTACAATCACAACATCGATACCTCGCCCGAGTTCTATCCGGAGATCGTCACCACCCACACCTTTCAGGATCGCCTGAACACCATCAAAGCGGTGCAGGAAGCGGGCATGGACGTGTGTTGCGGAGGGATCATCGGCCTGGGCGAGACGATCGAGGATCGGTTGAAGATGCTCGAAGTGCTGACGAGTTTTGATCCCGCGCCGGAGAGCGTGCCGATCAATTGTCTCATGGCCATGCCCGGCACGCCGCTCGAGGAACAGCCGCCGGTCGATGTTTTCGAACTCGTGCGCCTGATCGCGGCGACCCGCATCGCGCTGCCGCGAGCGAAGGTGCGCCTCAGCGCCGGACGCACCCGGCTTTCCCGCGAAGGCCAGGCCCTCTGCTTCTTCGCCGGCGCGAATTCGATCTTCTACGGCGACAAGCTGCTCACCGCGGCGAATCCGGGTGTCGATCAGGACCGCTCACTGCTCGAAGAACTCGACCTTGTGCCCCAGCCGCCACGCGCGGCGTGCCTGGCCGGAGCGGTGTAGGGTGGGCGTCCCGCCCGCCGTGCCGGGCGTCCCGCCTGGCACTCCGAGCACGATGGCGCGCCTGCATCATTCGATGGATTCGGCGGGACGCCGAACCCGGCGGGCGAGACGCCCACCCTACCCAATGCGGACGCCGGGTTCCGGACTTCCTTCCTCGCGGTCGTTCGGCCCGCGCAAAAAATCCGTTGACGTCACTAAACTTTCAGGAAATAATGAAAATAAGAAATGGAAAAGCGATCCACCACCGATCAGTCCCCGGAAGCCCTCCGCCTCGAGGCGGCGCGCGATGAGTTTGTCACCCAGTGGGGGGCCATCGGCAGCGCCTGGGGCATCAATCGGACCATGGCCCAGATCCATGCCCTGCTCATCATCACGCCGCGCGCCATGACCACCGATGAGGTCATGGAGGAGCTCCGGATCAGCCGCGGCAATGCGCACATGAACCTGCGCGAGCTGGTCGGGTGGGGACTCGTTCGCAGCGTGATCCGCAAGGGGGAGCGCAAAGAGTATTTCGAGGCGGAGAAGGACGTTTGGAAGATGTTTTGCACGATCATTCGCGAGCGGAAGCGCCGGGAGATTCGGCCGGCGATCAACGTGCTCAAGGATTGCATCGACCGCGCCCAGGACCTCAAGGCGCCGGACGCCGTCGCCTTCACCAAACAGACCCGCGATTTGTGCGAGTTCATGGAGATGGCCGATGGGGTGCTGAGCAAGGTCGTGCGCTCGGAGCAAAGCACCATCGTCCCCTGGGCCTTGAAATTTCTGAAATGACCGGGCGCCTCTTTTTGCCCACAACTTTCAACGTTTCCTGAAACTACAAAAACAACAAGAACAAAACATGCCATGAACTACGTCGTCTGCACCTACCTCCTCTACCTCAGCATCAGCATCGGCCTGACCGTCTGGGTCGCCACCACCCTCCACCGCAACGGCCGGCTCTTTCTCGTCGATGCGTTCCACGGCAATGAGCCGCTTGCCGACTCGATCAATCACCTGCTCCTCGTGGGCTTTTATCTGATCAATATCGGTTACGTGGCCATGGCCCTGAAGTACGGCGACAAGGCGGCCAACCTCCAGGAGTTGTTTGAAGTGCTCAGCACCAAGATCGGCGTGGTGCTGCTCGTCCTCGGCGGCATGCACTTCTTCAATCTCTACCTCTTCTCGAAGCTGCGGAAACGCGCCCTCCTCCACGGAGCCCCGCCGCCGCTCCCGCCCCACGATCGCCTCCCGGTGATCAGCGCCTGAAGCCATGAAGCGGCTCTACGTGCTCTACGATCCGACGTGCGAACTCTGCCGGCGCTGTCGCGGGTGGTTAAGCCGGCAGGCGGCGTTTGTGCCGCTGGTCTTTCTGCCGCTCAATTCGGACGAAGTGCCGTGCCGCTTCCCGGGAATCGAGCGGCTGCACCCCGAAAAAGAGATCCTCGTGATCAGCGATTCCGGCGACGTGTGGCAGGGCGGCGCGGCCTGGGTGATGTGCCTGTGGGCGCTGGAGGAATACCGCGAATGGTCGCAGCGCCTCGCGCATCCGCTGCTCCTGCCGTTCGCGCGCCGGGCCTGCGAGCTCGTCTCGGAAAAGCGCTACCTGATCTCCCGCTGGCTGGCGGAGGAAACCACCGAGGGTCTCCGCAACCAGCTTGCCGTCCTCTCGCCGGCCGACTGCGGCCACACCGGCTACTGCAAACCCCGCTAATCTTATGCCTCACACGATTCTCCATGAAGTCTCTTCCGCCTTCGCGCTCCGCGAAAGCGTGCTGCCTCTCCGCCGCTGGGCCGGCCTGGTTGCGGTCGCCGTCGCGGGCTCACTGCTCTATGGCAGCTCGCTGAGCTGGGTTCTGCACGACTGGAAATCGGGCGGTGCAGCGCTCTGGATCGCGCTCGGAGCCGGATTGGCCTGGGGCGTTTTCATTCCGGCGCTGAGGTTCGGCACGAGGTTGAGCTGGGTGGCTTGTCTCGACTCGAGCCTGATCGTCATGGCCTTCGGTGAAGTGATCCTGGTCAACGGGGCCGTGGTGAACTGGCTGCTCCAATCGCTCGCCGTGACCAGCTTCGCGGCGTTGATCAACGGGCTTCTCGTCGCCATCTCAAACCTGACCATGGCGGTGGCGCTCACCCTTCTCTTGCGCGCTCGCGGGGTGCCGCCCGGGCGCACTGTCGCGCTCTGGATGGTCGTGCTCAATGGCAGCGGCGCGGTCTTCTTCCTCGCGCTTTATCACGCGCTCCACGGGCCATGACGATTCGACGCAACCCGGTGAGCGTCCGCGGGCGCCTCGAACAGTGCTGGCTGTTCGTTTACCGCGAGGCGGCGGAAACGGTCCGCACCGTTTTGCCGCCGCCGCTCGCGCCGGTATGCCACGGCGGATTCGCTTTCTGGAACGTGGTCGTCTGCCGGTTGAGCGGAATGCGCACCTGGCCGCTGCCGGCGGCGGTGGGCTTGGGTTACTGGCATGTCGCCTACCGCCTCCACGTCCAGGCGCGCGTGGACGACGGGCCGGCGCTCGAAGGCCTCTATTTCCTGCGCAGCGACTGCGACCGCCGGCTCGTCGCGCAGACTGGCAACTGGCTGACCGATTTCAACTTTCACCTGGCCGGCATCGGCGTGGCCGACAGCGCGGCCGGAGTGCGTGGCGAGATCAAGTCGCCGGACGCCTCCGCGCAGTTTCAGCTTGATCGCCAGGCGACGCCGCACCTGGCGCCCGGTTCGCCTTTCGCCACGCTCGAGGAAGCCTCCGCGGCTTTGCAATACCGGCCGTTGGCGCTGTCCGCCCACGGCGCGGACGCCCTCAATGTCGTGCGCGTTCTACGCGATGAAGCCGCGTGGCGCAGCCGGGTGATCGCGGTTGCCGAGGCGCATTGGCAGTTCCTGGCCGGGCGCGAGACGGTGCTCGAGCTTTGCTATGAGATCGATCCAATCGAATACGTTTGGGAGCGCGGGCGCATTGCCGGAGTCCTGCCATGCGCGTCGTGATCACCGGCGGGACCGGATTTCTTGGGCGGCCCCTCGTCGAGCATCTCGTCGGACTGGGATACGAGTGCACGGTGCTCACCCGCGACGTCTCGCGGGCGAGCCAGCTTGGCCTTCCGGTGACGGTGAAGCTCGCCCCGAACGATGCGTTGCCGCCGGCGGACGCCGTGATTCACCTCGCCGGCGAGAGCATCGTGGGCCGGTGGTCGGCGCAAAAGAAGGAGGCGATTCTCGCCAGCCGCGTGGAAGGCACGCGCCGGCTGGTCGCCGCCATCCGCACGGCCCGGGTGCGCCCGCACACGCTGCTCGCGGCTTCCGCCGTCGGTTTTTATGGCCATCGTCCGGGTACGGCTCTCGACGAGAACGCGCCGGGCGATCCGGCCAGGAGCTTCCGTGCCGAGGTCTGCCGCGCCTGGGAGGAGGCGGCGAATGAAGCGGATGCGTTGGGCGTTCGCGTGGTCAACCTGCGCATCGGCAATGTGCTGCACCCCGATGGGGGCTTCCTCGCCGGGCTGCTCCCGATCTACCGCGGCCTCGGCGGAATCATGCTCGGCGAACCGTCAGCGGTCATTCCGTGGATCTCGCGAGAAGATGGTGTCCGCCTGATCTCCTATGCCCTGGCGCACGAGCGGTGGTACGGCCCCTTGAATCTGGTGGCGCCGGAGTCGATCACGCACGGTGAATTGGCGAAGCGGCTCAGCGCGCGGCTGGGCCGCCGCTTCCTCGGCAAGGCGCCCGCCCGGCTGGTCCGACTGGCGCTCGGTGAGTTTGCGAGCGCCTTGCTGGATGATCAACGCGTCATCCCGGGCAAAGCGTCCAGGGCGGGATTTCGCTTCGAGCATCGCACCTGGCCGGACTGGCTCGACACCGCCTATCCGCTGCTCCAGCGCGCGCCGGATTGCGAACTCGCTCCGGTTCGGTGAGCTTCGGGGCGTGCAAGACCTCGGCAAGCTGCTCTTCATCATCGGCCTGGTGCTGACCGTCGCGGGGGCGATCCTCTGGAAAACCGGCAGCCTCGGCGGACTGGGCCGGTTGCCCGGCGACATTCTCGTGCAGAAGGGGAACTCGACGTTCTATTTCCCGATCGTGACCTGCATCGTGATCAGCCTGGTGCTGACACTGCTGGGGTGGCTCTTTCGGCGATGAGTGGAAGGGCGAAGGCTCCGCCGTGGCGACTGCTTGGTTTACGGCTCAGCCGTCTCGGGTCCGGGGCAAGAGCCCCAGGGCAGGTTCCGCACGGAGGCAGAGAGCACAGTGCGGCGAAGCCGCAACCAAGGCGGCTCCGCTGTTCTCCCTCTGCGTCCTCTGCGTCTCTGCGTCTCTGCGTTTTTCAACCAGAGCGGTGCAATGGGGTAGGGGACCGAATCTGGGAAAACGCAGAGACGCAGAGGCGCGGAGGACGCAGAGGTTCAAGCGCGAAAGTCCTCGCGAGCCTGTGCGATTCTTCCAGATCGCAGTGCAGAGAGCCTGCGCGCGAGCGCACTCGAGAGGATTCTGCCCGGGAGTGAAGGATCCGGGTCTCCCAGCGGCCCTACGCCTTGCCGCTCAGGCCGAAGGCTTCGTGGGCCAGGGCGGCGGCTTCGTTGATGCGCGATTCATCGATGATGACCGCGGTCTTGATCTCGCTGGTCGAGATCATCTGGATATTGATCCCGCCGCGGCTCAACGCTTCGAAGAGCTTCGCCGCCACGCCGCTGTGCGAGCGCATGCCGATGCCGACCACCGAAAGCTTCGCAATGCCTTCCTCGGTGACCATCTCCTTCGCGGCAATTTCCCGGAGCGGGGTTTCGAGGACCTTCTGCGCCTTCGGCAGATCGTCTTTGTTGAGCGTGAAAGAAATGTCGTTCGTATCACCGACGCTGTCGCTCTGGACGATCATGTCCACGCTCAGATTGGCCCCGGCCAGAGCCATGAAGATCTTGGCCGCGGTGCCGGGCCGATCCGGGACCTGGCGGATGGTGACCTTGGCCTGGTTTTTTTCGATGCTGACACCGCGCACGACGACATTTTCCATATCTTCAGTCTCCTCTTTGACGATGGTTCCCGGGTTGTTGTTGAATGAGCTGCGCACCTCGAAGATCACCCCGAACTTCTTGGCGAATTCCACCGAGCGCGACTGCATCACCTTCGAACCGCTCGACGCCATCTCGAGCATTTCGTCGTAGCAGATTTCGTTGATCTTCCGCGCGGTCGGAACGATGCGCGGGTCGCAGGTGTAAACGCCGTCCACGTCGGTAAAGATCTGGCAAACGTCGGCCTTGATCGCCGCGGCGATGGCGATGGCGGTGAGATCCGACCCGCCGCGGCCGAGCGTGGTGATGCGGCCATCGGTGGTTTCGCCCTGGAACCCGGCAATGATGACGATGTTATCCTTCTTCAGGTGCTCGTGGACCTGCTTCGGGGTGATGTTGGCGATCTTCGCCCGGGTGTGCACGCCGTCGGTGATGATCCCCGCCTGGGCCCCGGTCAGCGACACGGCCTTCTTGCCCAGATTATTAATCGCCATGGCGGTGAGCGCGATGGTGGTCTGCTCGCCGGTCGCGAGGAGCACGTCCATTTCACGCTCGGTGGGATGGGGTGCGACCTGTTTCGCGAGCTTGATCAGGCCGTCGGTCACGCCACTCATCGCGGAGACGACCACGACCACGCTGTGTCCGGCGTCCTGCGTGGCGATCACCCGCCGCGCGACATTGAGAATGCGCTCGGGGGTGCCGACGGAAGTGCCGCCATACTTCTGAACGATCAAACTCATTTTGGAAAAGGGCCGGAAGTTTGAGGCGCCAAGGCCCCTTGTCAACCGTGGGTTGGTTCTGGGTCGGTTCTGGGTGCGTGGGGCAAAGACCGCTACCGCGCGCCGCCGGGTGGCGCCCAGCCGACGGGCAGCTTGCGGCCGTCCTGCAAGGCGCGGAACTGGAGTGCCCCATCGGGCAGCGCGGCAACGAGACATTCGATGGTGGGGGAACCGTCGGCCCCCGGCTGGATGTCGCGGATGGCAAAGGCTCCCAGCGCCCGCGGTTCGAGCGAACTCTCGCCCTGGCCTTGCTGCAGCGAGACCCGGGCCTCGGTGCCGTTGGCGCGCCACGGGAAGGACGCCTCCGCCGGGAGCTGGGCTCCCGCGTTCAGCACCACTCCGCCATCGCCATCGGCCAGCGCGACCAGGACCGGGCGGACGAGAAACCCGGCCTGATGGATTTCGAGCGGCACGCCGCACCCCGTGACCAGACCGGACCAGGCATCGATGACCAGGGCCCCCTGTTCCTTCAAGGCGTCCGGAGCATCGGGCGCACTGGCCGCCTTGCGCAGGACGGCGATCGCATCCTTCACCAGCCCGAGCTGGTGCAGCACCTGCGCGTAGTTCCAATCGACCCGCTTGGAAAACTTGCCGCTCTCCAGCCGGGGCTTGATCACGCTCGCCAGCTTGGCGAAGTCCCGCGCGTCTCCGATGACGGCCGTGTAATGGAGAACGACTTCCTCGGAGTCGGGATTGATCGCATAGGCGCGCTCGGCCCATTTCAGCGCGCCGCGCGCGTCGCCGCGCCGGCGCGCGAGATCGCTCGCGAGCACAAAGGCCATCCACGACTTTCGCTCTTCGCCGAAGCGGGTGAGCGCTTCCTCCTTGGCCGGATCGTGCTCGGTGGGCGAGAGCTGGAAGCGGACGCCGATGGCGGGCTGCACGTTGGGATCGAGGTCGAGCACTTTTTCCAGCGCGGCCAGCTCGGCCGGGGCGTCGCCCGCGGCATTGCAGACCTGCGCGAGATGGAAGAAGCCCTGCGCGTCCTGCGGAAAGAGCTCCGTGTAGCGCGTGATCGTCTGGCGCGCGGCGTCGAACTGACCGCCGAGGCGCTGGGCCGCGGTCAGGGCCAGCAGCGAACGCGGATGATCCGGGCGGAGTTGCACCGAGCGCTCGAGGGCCTTGAGCCCCAGCTCTGGAATCAGTCCATCGCGCAACAGTTGCTCGCCCCGGGTGAGCATCTCGTCCGGATTGTTCGCGGCCTGATTCATCTGATCCACGGCCATTTTCTGAAAGGTCGGAAGGTCCACGAAAACGATCGAGTTCGGATCCTTGGGATCGCGCTGGAGTTTGACCAGCACGCGGAGCTGGGCGAGCGCCTCGAGCGCGGTGCGGTCCCGCGGGGTCACCTCGAGGACGCGACGAAAGGCCTCGATGGCCGCGTCCCGATCGCCGCGCATGGCGAGCAGCACCCCGATATTATTCCAGATCGGCGGCACCTTCGGGGTCTTCTCCGCCGCGGCCCGATAATGCCGGATCGCGTCGTCTTCGCGTCCCTCCAGCCGGGCCACCATTCCCCGATGATAGAGGGCAAACGCGGTGCCGGGGTGCAGCCGTTCAAACTCCTCCAGCAGCTCCGTGGCGCGTCCCACTTCGCTGTCTTCGAGCGCCTCGGCCAGGTCATCGAGGACGCGGGCCGCCGCCCGGAAACTGGCCCAGGGCTCGCCGGGATCGGCGCCCATCAGATCGACCGCGTCGAGCAGGTGCTCGATCTCGAAAGGATCGTGGCTGGCGACCTCGGAAGGGACCGCGTTGGGCCACGGAATCCGCGCGGGAAGCCCGAAGAACGGGAGTTCCCAGGAAGCCGATTCGATCCAGCGATAAGGTGCGTCGGACATGGCGATAAAAAGGGCGCGCAGCATCGAAGCGGTCGGGGGGCATGTCAACGCTCGGGGCAGAGTTCTGGCGAAGCAGGGGCTTTTCAGCGGGGCGGACGGAGCAGAGCCCCGGGGAGGTCTGCGCACGAGGGCACAGAGCCCCCGCGCGAGCGCACAGCACGCGCTGGCGCGAGAGCTCTCTGCCCTCGTGCCTACACCATCCGGGGCTCCTGCCCCGTGATCGTCGGTCCAGCCCGGAGGCCGTCGGCGTGAAATGGACCTCTCGCGGGTGTACGGGGCGGAGCCCCGGGGAGGACTGCGCACGAGGGCACAGAGCCCTCGCGCGAGCGCACGACTCGGCCAAGGCGCCTTCGTGCGCCGCGTCTTTGTCGTTCAGGAGCGCCAAATAGAAAAACGTGTCGGCGAAGACCGTCCTCACGGTTTCCGCGGCTCGCCGCTGACGTAATGTCCATGGTTCAAAGCGTAATCTTGGGGCCAGTGTGGGCGCGGCCGAGCGGTCTTTGATACGGCTTCGAGGAACGGGTCATCCTGGGCATGAGCTTCACGCAACACGATTTCCACTTCAGCGCCGTCCGGCAGTTGCGCCTCGGGCGGCAGGACTACGACGCCGTTTCTTACTGTTCCGGTGAAGCTCATACACAATCTTTTGCGCGGAGTGGATTCAAAACCAAGGGACGGGGGCGCTCAGCGCCTGGCGCGGAAGGCTTCCGGCACGAATTCCAGATCGCTCGCTTCCTTCACGGCGATGGCAATCTGGAAATCCATCACTTCCGCGGCCACCGGATTCTGATAGCCGTCGAGACACTGCTTGACCGCCTCGAGCGGGGTTTTGCCCGCGACCCGGACGAGCCGGTAAATCTTCACCGCCAGCGCCTCGGCGGCACCCGGGGTGATGAGGAGCGGCATGAGCGGCTCGAGCTCCGCCCGATCGGCGTCGGTCAGGGCGACGTCCTGCCGCTTGCAGAGCGCCCGGAGCAGGTCGAAGCCTTCGCGCGGCGTGCTCGTCGGAAAGATCGGGATCTTCACGTCCACGCGGCCGGGGCGTTTCAGGTCCACCTCGATCAGGTCGGGCCGGCTCGAGGCCAGCACCCAGATGATCCGGCCGCGGTTTTCGGGCCGGCTCATTTCGGCGGCCATCATCGAATAAATGCGCCCCGACAGGCCGGCGTCGTTGGCGCCGGAGTCGCGTTTTCCGAGCGCCTGGTCGGCTTCATCGATGAAGACGAAGCAGCGCGTCAGCGCCTGGAGCAGGCGGAAAATCTTCTCCAGATTGCCCTCGGTGCTGCCCACCCAACGGTCGCGGAAATTCTTGATCTTGACCACGGGAACGCCCGCTTCGCCGGCGAGGCATTCCACCATGTAGGTCTTGCCGGTGCCAACCGGACCGCAGATGAGGTAGCCCATCGGCAAGGCGCGGAGGTCGCCCTGACGCCAGAGCGCGATGTCCTGGCGCAGCCACGTCTTCAACTTTTCCTGGCCGTGCAGGTCATCGAGGGTGCGCTTCGATTCGATGAACTCGATCAAGCCCGCGCATTCCTCTTCCACGAGCTGCTTCTTGAGCTTCACCAAATCGGCGGGCTGGAGCGGCTCGGCGTGGTATTCCTTGAGCTTGAGCAGGCTGTCGATGGCATTCTGGGTCGCGCCGGTGAGCTGCGCCGCGAGGCGATCGGGCTCGTCTTTGAAGTGTTCGAGCGCCTTCGGATAGCGCGCGGCGGAGTGGGTGACGGCCTCGGCGATTTCGCCGGTCGGCGGCAGCGGGACTTTGATCTTCGCCACCCGCGGGTTGTTCACCAGCAGAGGGTGCAGGTCGTTGATGTTCTCGGTGATCAGGCAAGTGACCAGGGAGTGCTCCGCGAGGAGCGGGTCGTCAGCCCAGTCGCGCATGAGCAGCGCGAGCGAGTTGAGATCGTAGTTGAATCCGCCCGGCATCGTGGGCGCGAGCAGGTTCGCCGCCTTGACCAGGCAGCCCACCTGCACGCGCGGTTTGCCCAGCCGCGCGAGGTTCGCGGTGTAACGGAAGTAACGGGTCAGCGCCTCGACCGCCGCGCGCGGCTGCTTCGGCAGCTCCGGATTTTCCTTGAACGCCGGCCACTGCGCGAACGTCTCGCCGCCTTTCTCGACCCGCAGACCGTTGCCGAGATCGTAGCTGAGCACCACGTCGAAGCGGGGCATCAGCACGCGCAGGAAAAAATCGACGAGCGACCCCAGACCGCGCTGCTCGCCGGGGAGCAGGAGGCGATCGTTGACGTTGCCGTGCAGGATGAATTGCGACGCCGCGTGGCTCTCGTAAAGCGCCACCATCTCCGCCGCCCACGCGGGCAGCGCGCTGGGAGGCCGGCTGGCCGCGGCCTTGCCCGGCGCAGGTGACGGAGCGTCCATCGGCGAGGCCCGCGACTATTCCGAAACCGGCCCCATGGACTTCGTCGCCGCCGGCGCCTCGGAAGCCGCCGGGGCCGCCGTAGCCTTCGGCTCGATCGCGAGACCCTCGGCGGCCGCAAAATCGGCGAGAGCCTGGTCTTCGAGCGCCTTCTGCTCGGCCTCCTGGAGCTGGATGCCGCTGGTGTCGAGCGAATCCCTGGCCACCCGCGCCTTGCCGGCCGCCATCTCGCGCTCTTCCTCCACCATGCTGTGCAGGCGATCGAGCGTGTCGCCCGATCCGCCGATGGTCGAGATCATGCCGCTGGCCATTTCCGCCAGCTCGGCGGTGGCCTTTTTGATCTTCAAATCGCTGAGCGCGAACTTGAGGTCCTCCATCTTCTTTTGCGCCGCCTTGATCGAGACATCGCGCGCCCGGATCAGCTCCTTGTAAGTCTTTTCCGCATCCCCGAGCTGCTGGCGGTTTTCGGTCAGCTCGCGCTGCACGGTCTGGAGCCGCAAGGCGTACTGCCCCGCCGCGTCGCGGTTGCCGGCACGGAGCTGCGCGGCGGCTTTGGCGCGGAGATCGCGTTCTTCGGCTTCGAGGCGTTTGACCTGCGAAATCAGCCGCTCGCACATGCCCGCATGGGAGGCGAGGCCCTGGTTGTACTGGGCGATTTGCTTGCGCAGGTTTTCCTTTTCGACTTCGAGAAGCGCTTCGGGATTGCGCTTTTCGAGACCGCCGATGAAGAGGCCCAGAAAGCCGCGGACAAGGTTGCCGAGTCGTCGAAACATAAGGTGTGGAGTGGGTGTTTGGTTGGTTGGTCAGCCGGTCGTCGGGCGGGACAGTGGCAGAAACCGCGGGCGGGCGCCAGCGATCCGAAGATTTCGCGATCGGCTGGAAATTAACGCCGAGGCCGCAGCGCGGCGAGCCGCAACCAAACGCGCCGGGCAATTGAAACGCAGAGGACGCGGAGGACGCAAAGGGCCGCAGAGGAAGAGCATCGGGTGGGCGCGACATTTCGTCGGATTTCCATGGCCGGCCTCCAGCGATCCCTCCAGAGAGCAGTGCCGAGGGAATGGAGAGAAACGCCAAGGGCTCCTCCTCTGCGGCCCTCTGCGGTCTTTGCGCCCTCTGCGTTAGATCAGTGCTACGCCGAACGCCGAACGCCGACTGCGGAAGAGGAGTGATGGAGTAATGGAATGATGATCCTGAGTTCCCAATACTCCAATACTCCAATACTCCACTACTCCACTACTCCACTACTCCGCTACCGCTACTCCGCTTCTCCAGCCGCCGCTGACCGGAGATACACGCGAACACGACGCGACCGCCTGGCTAAAAGTGCATGACACGCTCTAGGGAATCAAACGCAGAGGCGCAGAGACGCAGAGACGCAGAGAAAAGATTAGATGGGCAGCGCTCCCGGTTTGGTCAGACCGATCAGTCAATCGCGGCCCGCGCCGGCTTCTTCTTGATCCTCTGCGCCCTCTGCGCCTCTGCGCCTCTGCGTTTAAAATCGGCGGCACTTCGGCGTTCGGCGTGCGGCGTTTTCTGCAGGTCATTGGGCGGGAAAGCGTTGCCCGGATTCGGTGCTCCGATCATTCCGGCATGGGAAAAGTTTCCTCAGAAATTTACTGGACGGCGCGGAGCCGCGCCCGCTAGACGAGAACTTGTTCAGAGTCCGTGTTTGAACGACGCGTTTCCTCAGGCACTCGCGTTGTCCAGACCACCCATTGATCCACCTCCAAGCCTCGCCTGATCCTCCACGCTTCCCATGGCTGAACCCTTCCTTTCCGAAATCCGGATCATGTCATTCAATTTCCCGCCCAAAGGGTGGGCGTTCTGCAACGGGCAGCTTCTCCCGATCAACCAAAACCAGGCGCTCTTCGCGCTGCTCGGCACGAACTTCGGCGGCGACGGCCGCGTCAACTTCGCACTGCCGAATCTGCAGGGCAAAACGCCGATCCACGTGGGTAACGGCTTTACGCTCGGCCAGACCGGCGGCGAACAGGCGCACACGCTGTCCATCTCGGAGCTGCCGACGCACACCCACGTCTTGCAGGCTTCAAGTCTGGGTGGAAACTCGGTGAATCCAAATTTCGGCGGCGTCGGCAACGTTCTGGCTGGTGAGCCTGGGAATGCTTACGCGCCAAGTACAAACAGCCCGGTGGCCTTGAACGCCGGGACGGTGCCAAACACCGGCGGCAGCCAGGCGCACCTGAACATGCAGCCGTTCCTCACGCTGAGCTTCTGCATCGCCCTGCAAGGGATTTTCCCAAGCCAAAACTAACCTTCCATTCCAATGGCACAACCTTACGTCGGTGAAATTCGAATGTTCGCAGGCAACTTCGCCCCTGCGGGCTGGATGTTCTGCGAAGGCCAGCTCCTGCCCATCTCGGAGAACGAAACGCTCTTCCAACTCATTGGTACGACGTACGGCGGCGATGGCCAGTCCACGTTCGCGCTTCCGGATTTGCGCGGGCGTCTGCCTATCCATCAGGGCAACGGTTTCCTCCTCGCGGAGACAGGCGGTGCAGAAGAGATCACGCTGACCGTCAACCAAATTCCGGCGCATAACCACCCGTTGGTTGGCACGTCTGGGAACGGCTCACAAGCGACCGCTAATAATAACTTTCTGGCCAGTTCGACTTTGATCAAGCCCTACGCGCTGGAAACGGCGGATACTCCTCTGGCTGCCACGGCGATCGCCCCGGTCGGCGGGAGCCAACCGCACACCAATTTCCAGCCTTACTTGTGCGTGGATTTCATCATCTCGCTTTTCGGCATTTTCCCATCGCAAACCTAGCCCTTGGTCTTGTCGCAACCTCTCACTAGCAACCTTCAAACCTTAACTTCCAATGGCTGATCCATTCGTCGCAGAAATCCGCATCTTCCCATTCAACTTCGCGCCCAGAGGGTGGGCATTCTGTAATGGGCAAATCCTGCCCATCTCGCAGAATACTGCCCTCTTTTCGTTGCTCGGGACCACGTACGGCGGCAACGGTCAATCCACCTTCGCGCTGCCCGATCTCCAAGGCAGAGCGCCAATGCATCCGGGACAGGGTCCGGGGCTTTCACTGCATGATCTTGGCGAAACCGGTGGTGCTGAGACCGTCACGCTTCTTGAGTCTGAGATTCCGGCCCACTCCCATGCTATGAAGGCCACGGTCGAGAATGGAACACAGGGCACTTTGAGCGTCGGCATTACGCTCGCCAGTTCCGTAGCTGGCACTCTATACCAGAAGACGACGAACGCTAATCTGGTTCCCATGAACCCAGGGGCTCTCGCACCCGCCGGTGGCGCCCAGCCACACAATAGCCTGCAGCCGTATCTGACGTTCTATTTCTGCATCGCGTTGCAGGGCGTCTTCCCACCGCGCCCGTAAGCCGAGGTGGCTTCACCGGTCACCCCGCACCTTTCCCTCGTCCTCCGACCCGTCCGGGCGGAGGACGAGTCGTTTCTGGAGCAAGTGTATGCGAGCACGCGGGCGGAGGAACTGGCGGTCACGGACTGGAGCGAGGAGCAGAAGACGCAGTTTCTACGGCAGCAATTCACCGCTCAGGACGCCCATTACCGGGCGCATTATCCCTCCGCGGAGTTTTCGGTGATCGAGCGCGAGGGTCTGCCGATCGGGCGGCTCTATGTGGATCGCTGGACGAAGGAAATCCGCATCATGGACATCGCGCTGCTGCCGGAGCATCGCGGCGCGGGGATCGGGACGACGCTGTTGCGGGAGTTGCAGGAGGAAGCGCGGGCGGCGGGCAAGTCGCTGAGCATCCATGTGGAGAAGTTCAATCCGGCGCTGCGGCTCTACGAGCGGCTGGGGTTCCGGCCAATCGAGGACAAGGAAGTGTATTTGTTGATGGAGTGGCGGGCTTCTACAGAAGGAAACGAAGGGAACAAAGGATGAGCGCGAGGGTGCGGCTGGCGTGCGAAGCGCGCGCATCGAAACAACCAACTTTGTCATCCTGAGCGAAGCCGAAGGACCTCCAATATCCACGGGCGGAGGCGGGAGGCTTCGGCAAGCGAGCGTGCTTTTCCAGCCAGCCACCCCCTGCGCCCCCGGCTGGATATTGGAGGTCCTTCGACTGCGCTCCGCCCACCGTACCGCCTCGGCTTCGCTCAGGATGACAGGCTGTGTTTTTGGATGCCCGCTTGGCCGCCTCTCTGTTTCCTTCGTTGCCTTCTGTAGATCCGCGTGGAGGGTTTCTTCTGCTTTCCGCCCACCCACCTTCGTGGCATCGTTCCGCGCCGAGAATTGATGCCATGACCAACGTTGCCATCCTGCCCGAACGCACCCCCGAGGGAGACATCGAGTATCGCGCCGTGGCGGGGCGTTGGCGCGCGAGTGCGAGGACTCCCGGGGCCGCCCTGGATGCGCTGACTGCCGCCATGCCGCCGGACGAAGCGGGAACCCTGATCATCGTGCAGAACCATCGACCGGACGAGTTCTTCACCGCGCGACAGCAGCGCCGCGTCGAAGAACTGATGACTCTCTGGCGGGCGGCACGCGATCAGGGCGGCACGTTTGCTGGGGAGGAACAGGCCGAGTTGAATGCGTTGATCGATGCGGAAGTACGGGCCTCTGGTCAACGTGCCGCAGCGATGCTCGCTGCCGGCGGCGCTTGAATCCGTCGTCAGAGCAGTTTGGTGAGTTCGTCCGCCGTGATTTCGGTCTGGCGCAGAATGGCGCGTAGCGTGCCGCGATCAATCTGGCGGTGGTTGGGAACAACCGTCTGAGCGAAAGGGTCGTCGCGTCGCAGGATGATGTGGCTGCCCTGCTGCCGCCGGACTTTGAAACCGAGTTTCTGGAGGGCGCGGACCAAGTCGGGGCCTGAAACCTGCGGAAGCTTGCTCACACGGCTAGCAGAAGCGCGTCAAAATGCTCCTCTGGCACAGGAAGACCATCGTCCTGGAGGGCGAGAACGTACCCCTCAATTGCTTCGCGGATGTTCGTGATGGCAGCCTCGCGGCTGTCGCCTTGAGAAACGCAGCCTGGAAGACTCGGGCACTCGGCAACCCAAAAGCCGTCCTCACCGGGATAAATGAGTACCTGTCGCATGGCAGGAGGGTACCGGCGCGCCTGGAAAGCTCAACTCAAAGGATTGTCGCTGGAGATGGGAACGCCGAACGTCGGAAGGCAGAATTCTATTCTGCCAACGCGGCCACACCGAAAGTCTCGATGTGAAACGCGATCGCGGAGCGCACGTCACAGAGTGCCGCCTCGTAGGTGTCCCCCTGGCCAACGACCGCGCCCCGGGCAAGTCCAAGAGGATAAGCGACGTAACCATCCGCGTGCCGTTCGACGACAATTTTCAGTGACGGTGTCATGGGGAGAGGATGCTCCGTAGGATGGCTTCCGGCAAGTGCAGGCTGCTGTTCGGAGCATCGCGGCGCAAGGTCGGAGAACGCCGAACGCCGAACGCCGAACGCCGAACACCCAACACCCAACATCCAACATCCAACGCCGGTCATCGAACGAAGAACGAAGAACGAAGAACCTCGACCGTCGAATGCAGAATCCTCCTTCGACGTTCAGCGTTCGACGTTCGATGTTCGGCGTTTTCCAACCCCTTCGTTTCCTTCGTTGCCTTCTGTAGATCCGCCGTCGTCGAGGTTCGCGCCGGGGAAGGCTTTACAGAAGGAAACGAAGGGAACAAAGGACGGAAAGGCTGAGGATTGCGCGCGGAAACTCATGGACTCGGTTTTCCTTCGTTTCCTTCGTTGCCTTCTGTAGATCCGCCGTCGTCGAGGTTCGCGCCGGGGAAGGCTTTACAAAAGGAAACGAAGGGAACAAAGGACGGAAAGGCTGAGATTTGCTCGGGGGAAATTCATGGACTCGGTTTTCCTTCGTTTCCTTCGTTGCCTTCTGTAGATCCGCCGTCGTCGAGGTTCGCGCCGGGGAGGATCAAACGCGAAATGCCATTCTTGAGGACTTGCTCGTGGAAATTGATGAGCAAGCCGACAGGAATATTTAGCAGCTTCATGTAGCTGAGTAGCTGCGCCTTGTGAATTCCCAGCACCGTCTCGACGACCTTCAACTCCACGAGCAGGCAATCGTCGGCGAGCAGGTCGAATCGCAAGGGTTCGTCAAATATCAGACCTTTGTATTCGATCCGCACGAGCTTCTGCTGGAGTGTCGGAATTCCGCGTAGCCCCAACTCACGCACCAAGCATTTTTCGTAAATCGACTCGATCAGTCCCGGCCCCTTATGCCGATGCACCTCAATGGCCCCAGCGATGACCTCGCGACTGAGCTTGTCTGCCTTCTCAAATAGCGGATGCATGATGCTGTTAACTTCGTTTCCTTTGTTTCCTTCTGTAAAACTCCGCCGGCTGGTTTCTACGGTGTGCGGCCTAATTGAACACCGCCTCCACCTCCGCCGGGGCGATTTGCACCAGGAAGATCTCCATCGCCCCGAGCCGCTCGTTTTCGAGCCGGTAGATGGCTTGGGGCAGACGGATGGGCTGCGCGGCTTTGAATTTCAGTGCGAAGGGCTCGCGCGTCGCGCCGGGGCGCGGCCCGAGCAGGCGCGCCTCGATGAGCGTGAGCGCAAAGCCCGCGGGGGCGGCGGTGGGAAGGGAGAAAGGCTGGTCGAGGCAGGCGGCGAAATCCGCGCAGGTGGCTTGGGCAAGATCGAGCATGTGGAGCAAATTATCAGCCGCGGGGTACGGTGGCGATTCTCGAAATCGAAGCGGGTCGATGATCGGCGTTGGAGGGTTGGAGTGTTGGAGTGTTGGAGTGTTGGAGTGTTGGAGGGTTGGAGTGTTGGATGTTGGATGTTGGATGTTGGATGTTGGGTGTTCTTCGTTCTTCGTTCGGCGTTCTTCGTTCGGCGTTCGGCGTTCGGCGTTCGGCGTTCGGCGTTCGGCGTTCTCCGGTCCTCGCCCTGCGATGTTCCCTCGGGCAGCCGGCGGGGGCGGAGAGCACAGCACGGCGGGGCCGCAACCAAACTCGTCGCTCAATTGAAACGCAGAGGAAGCGGAGGACGCAAAGGGCCGCAGAGGAGAAGCAGCGCCCGCGAGTGATCCTTCCCATCGCCGTTTCCAGGATGAATCCCGCTCGCGCGGGAAAAGTTTATTTGCGCAGTGTCTGATCTCGGGCTAGTTCGCGAGCTAGTTTTTTCGGGAGGGTAAAATCCGTGCCTGATTTCCAGCTCCGCACTTCCACTTTCTTTCTTTTTTGAGGACTCCGGCATTTCCCTTTCACGCCTGGTCTGCGGATTGCTTTACACGGCTTTGATCGATTCATGCCGCCCCTGAAGATTGCCCAAATCACGGGGCTTTGATGATCACCCTGCCTTTCGTTCGTTCCGTTCACGTCCACAGTCGCAGTCGCAGTCCCAGTCACGGTTTAGCCAATCACATACCCATGAGCACCCGCACCCAAGCCCGCACCGGTTTCTTCGCCCGTTTCCGCAATTCCTGGACCCGCCCGTCTCCCGGCCCGCTCGACAGCCGGCGCAGCGCCTGCGTCGAGCCGCTCGAAGGCCGCATCGCGCCGGCCACCGTGCTCACCGCGACGCTCACGGACAACACCGCCGGCAGCGTGAATCCGGGCGGGACGATCAATTACACCGAGGTCATCCAGCACGGTGGCACGAGCACGGCGGATGCGGTGAATGTCTCGATCGCCAACGCGATCACCAACGGGAATCTCGTGGCGGGCTCGCTGAACGTCTCGCCGCTGGCGGGCGACGACGTGTTCTCGGCGATCGGGAACACCACGCTGATCGTCAACGCCAGCGGCACGAACCCGCTCGCCACCCCGGCCAAGGCGATCGTCGGGAATCTGTTCACGAACGACATGGAGTTCGAAAACGACCTGGGGGCGCAGGACACCTTCACGCTGGCGAGCTTCACGCAGCCGGCGCAGGCGGGCGGGTCGGTCACGGTGAATTCCGACGGCACCTTCACTTATCTGCCCAAGGCGGGCTTCACCGGGACGGACACCTTCACCTACACGATCACCGACGACGGCGTGACGGGGCTTGGCGCGGCGAATTCCGCGGCGCTCACCAGCACGGGCACGGTCACGATCACGGTCGCGAACGAGGTCTGGTATGTGGACAATTCGGGCGCCAATGGCGATGGGCGGTCGAGCTCACCGTTCAATTCGCTCGCGTCGGTCACCGGCGCGGCGGGACTGGACGTCGCGGGCGACATCATTTACGTCCGCACCGGCAGCAGCCCGGGAACGCCTTACACGGGCGGCATCACGCTGCTGAACAACCAGACGCTCTGGGGTGAAAATGAGGCGCTGGTCGTCGGCGGCTTCACGCTGAAAACGGCGGGCACCGATCCCGTGATCACGAACGCGGCCGGCAATGGCGTGACCGTGGCGAATGGGGCGACACTCAAGGGCTTCACCGTCGGCGATACGAGCGGCTTCGACATTTCCAATACGACCACGGTGGCGGCGGGCACGGTGAACATCAGCAACGTCGTACTCAACGGCACTGGCGGGCTGCTCAATTTCGACGCGACCACGACGCTCAACGCGACCCTCGACAGCATGAACACGACGAGCGCGGCGACCGGGATCAATCTCGTGAACGTCGGCGGCTCGCTCGGGCTCATCGCCGGCGGCAACGTGACGATGTCGGGCGTGACCGGCACGGCGGTGAACGTGAACGGCGGCGCGATCAATATCGACCTGCACACGCTGACCTTGAGCACGATCACGAGCGGGGGCGTGTTGCTGACCAGCCACACCGGCTCGTTCGACGCGGTGGCGAGCTTCGCCACCGTCGGCGGCAACGACGTGTCGGTCGTCAATGGCAGCGGCAACGTGACCATCTCGGGCACGATCAACAACACGGCGGGCCGCGCGGTGAACATCGACAATCACGACTCCGGCAACGTCACGATCAGCGCGAACATCACCGGCTCGGGCGGCACCGGCATCAACGTCGTGAACAACGGCGGCGGCATTATCCTCTTCAGCGGCACGACCAAGACGCTGAACACCGGCACGAGCGACGCAGTGACGCTGACGAACAACGGCGGTGCGGCGATCAACTTCACCAACGGCGGGCTGGACATCGACACGACCAGCGGCATCGGCTTCAACGCGACGGGCGGCGGGACGATTACCGTCACGGGCAGCGGGAACTCGATCAACAACACCGGCGCGGTCGCCACGCACACGAACACGGCGCTGAACGTCGCCAACACGACCATCGGCGCGGGCGGGTTGAACTTCGTGAGCATCACTTCCGGTGGCGGCGCCAGCGGCATCATTCTCAACAGCACCGGCACCAGTGGCGGGCTGACCGTGTCCGGCGATGGCGGCGGAAGCAACAACGGCTCCGGCGGCACGATCCAAAACACCACGGGCGACGGCATCAGCCTGACCACCACCGAAAATGTGCGGCTCGGTTACATGAACATCACCAACAACCTGGGCGACGGGATCGGCGGCTCCGGGATCAACGGGTTCGTGCTGACGCGACTGAACATCACGGGCAATGGCAATGACGCGGCCACGGATGAATCGGGCATCAACATCGCCAACCTCACCGGCTCGTCGTCGGTCGGCACGCGCCCGACCGCGATCGTGAACTCGGTGATCAGCAACAACAACGAGTTCGAGGTGCAAATCACGAACACCTCCGGAACGCTGACGAATTTTCAGCTCACCACCAACACGATTTCGAGCAACGGCCTTCCCATCAATGGAAACGGCAGTTCGCCTCACGGGAATCTCGTGAATTTCCTCGGACATGGCACGGCGATCATGGGGCTGACCGTCAACGGCGGCTCATTCACCGGCAATTGGAATGCCGCGAGTCCGCCCGCGACGATCACCGCCACCGGCGTTCACGCCGATACGGACGCCTCTGCCGCAGGGATCGAGTTGACGGTCAACGTCACGGGCGCGACGTTCACCAACAATAATGCGGGCGTGAACGTTTCCAGCGGCAACGCAAATACCGACATCGTCTTCGATATCGAGAACAATACGTTCATCGGTCAGCGTTCGACGGCGATCAATATCTTTGGAAATGGCAACAGCCCGTTCGTGCGCACCATGAATGGGACGATCCAGGGCAACACGATCGGCACCAACGGCGTCGTGGGTTCCGGCTCTCTGGTCGGCCCGGGCATCAGCATCGGAAACGAATCCGCCGCCAACATGACCCTGCTGATCAACAACAATATCCTGCAGAGTTTCGGCAGCGGGCCGGGTCTTGGTACCACGGCGATCACCGTCGACCTCGGCCTCGGCGGCCAGGCCACCGGCGGTGGCACGACGAACATCACGATTACCAACAACACTATTCGCGATGTTCTCAACGGCCGCGCCATCACAATCCAGGACAACCAGGATCCAGCCTTTGGGCCGTTCCCGACCATCTTCGCCAATGTGGCGGGCAATACGTTCGCTGGGACCATCGCGGGTCAGGCCGGTAATGGCCAGTTCATGCGGATCAAGCAACTGAGCGGCACCGTCAAGGTCACGCAGGGAACCCCGACCGCGGCGAATACCGCGACCGAACTCGACAACGCCAACGGCCAGACCGATCCGACCAAGTTCAGCATCAGTGGAACGCCGACCTTTAGCGCCGGCACGCCGCCACTGCCGACGACCAATCCGCTGCCGCTGCTCTTTGCGCCAAGTCCCGACGAGGTAATCATTCCGACGCCGGTGATTGTGGATGACGGTGGAACAACTGTGCAGTCGCCCGTGATCGTGCAGCCGCCCGTCGTGTCGCCGCCGGTGATCATCGATGACGGCATTCTTTCGCAAGCCGAGCTCGACTCGCTCGTCGGCGCCGCGATCGCCCGCTGGGAAGCAACGGGGCTGACCCCGGCGCAGGACGCGCTGCTGCACAACGTCCAGTTTGCGGTCGAGGACATGCCCGGCTGGTATCTCGGCAAGGCCGAGCCCGGCCACGTGGTGCTCGACCGGGACGCCGCGGGCCACGCGTGGTTCATCGACCCGACGCCGAACGACGACAGCGAATTCGCCGGGACCGCCGCGACGGCGAACGGCGGCGCGCAGGGCCGGCTCGATGCGCTGACGACGGTGATGCACGAGCTCGGCCACCAGATCGGGCTCGGCGACACTTACGCCGCCACCGACTCGGCCAACCTGATGTATGGCTTCCTGCACCAGAGCGAGCGCCGCCTGCCCGCCGCGCACCAGGCCGACGGCGCGGTGCCGGGCTCGAATCTGAACGACGCGCCGGACTTCCTCTTCAGCCCGATCGATCATGGCCGGCTCAACAACGCCACGACCGGCGGCACCACCTCGATCACGCTGCCCTACACCCCGCTCGCGCCCAAGACGCTGACGGTCAACTTCGCCGCGACCGCGCCGGCCGCGCCGGTCGCCGCCGGGATCGACAATGTCTCGGCGCAAGGGACGATCAGCTTCACCGGCGGCACGGTGACGACGGTCGATCCCGGCCCGCCGGTGGTGAATGGCGCGACGGTCACGCCGCTCAACGCCGCGCCCGACCTGCAAATGGCGAGCGTGAGCGACGGCGCGACGACGGTGAATCCCGGCGGCTCGCTGGCCTACACGCTGACCTACAACAACCACGGCAACCAGAACGCGACCGGCGTGGTGCTCACCGAGACGCTGCCGACGGGGACGACCTTCAACGCCGCGGGCAGCAGCGTCGGCTGGACCGAGACCTTCGCGGGCTCGGGCGTTTTCAAGCTCACGGTCGGCGCGCTCACGGCCAACGCGGCGAATGCGACGAAGACCTTTGCGGTGACGGTGAACACACCCGCGCCGGCCGGGCTCGAGACGCTGACCAACACCGCGAGCATCACCGACGATCTCGCGAACGGCACCGACCCGACGAACGACAACAGCGCGACCGACAACAACACGGCGCTGAACGCTTCACCCGATCTCAGCATCCTGAAGAGCGACGGCGGCGTGACCATCGGGCCGGGCGGCACGGTGACCTATGCGCTGACCTATCAAAACATCGGCAACCAAAATGCCGCGACCGTGAAGCTGCACGAGACGGTTCCGACTGGGACGACCTTCAACGCGGGCGCGAGCGATGCGGGCTGGGTGCTCGTGACGGCGGGAGCGGGCGGTGCGGGCAGCGCGGGAAGTACCTACGACCTGACCATCGCCTCGCTCACGGGCGGCGCGGCGTCGGCGTCGAAGAACTTCGCGGTGACGGCGGGCAATCCCTTCACCGGGGGCGCGCAGATCAGCAATACGGCGACGATCGACTACGCGGTGGCGGAGGATTCCAACCCCGCGAACAACACTTCGACGGATACGACGGTGGTCAGCTCGAATGACCTGAGCATCACCAAGACCGACAACGTGCCTTCCGCGATACCCGGGACGCAGGTGACCTACGTCATCGTGGTGAGCAACAGCAGCCTGAGTGGATCGGCGGCGACCGGCGCGACGGTGGCGGACGCCTTCCCGGCGACCTTGACCAACCTGACCCTGACGGGCATCGGGACCTCCAACGGCGCGACTTCGAGCAAATCGGCGGGGGCCTTCACGGCGCCCTTCAACGACACGGTGAATCTGCCGATCAACAGCACCATCACCTACACCATCACCGGGACGATCGCTCCCTCGGCGACCACCTCGCTGAGCAATACGGCGACCGTCACGGCGCCCGGCGGCTTCAATGACGTCAACTCGGCGAACAACACCGCGACCGACACGGACACGCTGACGCCGCAGGCGAACCTCGCGGTGACGAAGAGCGACTCACCCGATCCGGTGACCGCGGGTGGCAACGTGACCTACACGCTCAACTTCTCGAACAACGGCGCGAGCGACGCGCAGAGCGTGACCCTCACGGATGCGGTGCCGGCGAATACCACCTTTGTCTCGGCCGTGGTGACCACCGGCAGCGGCTGGACGGTCACGAACCCGTCGGTCGGCGGCACCGGCAATGTGGTCTTCTCGAAGAGCACGGTCGGCGCGTCGGAGACCGGCGTGTTCACCATCGTGGCCAAGGTCAATGCCAGCACGGCGAACGGCGCGACGATCACCAACAGCGCGACGACCGCCACGACGACGACGGACCCGGACAACTCGAACAACACGGCGACGGCGACGACGACGGTGCAGACGCGGGCCGATCTGGCGGTGACCAAGACCGATTCGCCGGATCCGGTGATCGCCGGGCAGAACGTGACCTACACGGTCAATCTGGCGAACAACGGGTCGAGCGACGCGCAGACGGTGACCTTGACCGATGCCGTTCCGGCGGGGACCACCTTCGTCTCGGCGGTGGTGACCACCGGCAGCGGCTGGGCGGTGGCAGCGCCGGCGGTCGGCGGCACGGGCAATATTGTCTTTTCCAAGAGCACGGTGACCGCCTCGGAGACCGGCGTCTTTACCATCGTAGCCAAGGTCAATGCGAGCACGGCCAGCGGCTCGACGATCACCAACAGCGCGGTGGCCGCCACGGCCACGACGGACCCGACGCCGGGGAACAACACGGGAACGGCGACGACCACGGTGAGCACGCAGGCGGACCTCGCGGTGACCAAGAACGATTCGCCGGATCCGGTGATCGCGGGCAATAATGTGACCTACACGGTCAACCTGGCCAACAACGGCGCAAGCGATGCGCAGACCGTGACCTTGACGGACGCCGTTCCGGCGGGGACGACCTTTGTCTCGGCCGTGGTGACCACCGGCAGCGGCTGGACGCTCAGCGCCCCGGCAGTCGGCGGCACGGGCAACGTCGTCTTTTCGAAGAGCACGGTCGGCGCGTCGGAGACTGGGGTGTTCACCATCGTGGCCAAGGTTAATGCGAACGCCGCCAACGGGGCGACGATCACCAACAGCGCGACCGCCGCGACCACGACGACGGACCCGACGCCTGGGAATAACACGGGCACGGCGACGACGACGGTGCAAACGCAGGCTGACCTCGCGGTGACCAAGACCGACACGCCGGACCCGGCCTTCAGCGGCGGCAACATCACCTACACGGTCAACCTGACCAACAACGGCGCGAGCGACGCCCAGAGCGTGACCCTGACCGACGCCATTCCGACGAATACCACCTTCGTCTCGGCGGTGGTAACCAGCGGCAGCGGCTGGACGGTCACGAACCCGGCGGTCGGCGGCACCGGCAATGTGGTCTTCTCGAAGAGCACGGTCGGCGCGTCGGAAACGGGCGTCTTCACCATCGTGGCGAAAGTAAACGGGGCGACTCCCAACGGCGCGACGATCGTCAACAACGCGACGGCGGCTTCGACCACGACCGATCCGACGCCGGGGAACAATACCGGGACGGCGACGACGACGGTGCAGGCAGCGGCCGACCTTGCCGTGACCAAGACCGATTCGCCGGATCCGGCCACCGCGGGCAACAACGTGACTTACACGGTCAACCTGGCCAACAACGGCCCGGGGACGGCGAACACCGTCACCCTGACCGACGCCGTTCCCGCGGGGACCACCTTTGTCTCGGCGGTAGTGACCACCGGCAGCGGCTGGTCGGTCACCGCCCCGGCGATCGGCGGCACGGGCAATGTGGTCTTCTCCAAGAGCACCGTGGCCGCGGCGGAGACGGGTGTCTTCACCATCGTGGCCAGGGTCAACCCGAACGCCGCGAACGGCGCGACGATCACCAACAGCGCGGTGGCGGCCAGCACCACGGGCGACCCGGACAGCAGCAACAACACGGGCACGGCGACGACCACGGTGCAGACGCGGGCCGACCTCGCGGTCACGAAGTCCGACACGCCGGACCCCGTCATTGCGGGCGGCAACGTGACCTACACGGTCAACCTCTCGAACAACGGCGCGAGCGACGCGCAGAGCGTCACCCTGACCGACGCCGTCCCACCGAATACCACGTTCGTCTCGGCGGTGGTGACCACCGGCAGCGGCTGGTCGGTCACGGCTCCGGCAGTCGGAGGCACGGGCAATGTGGTCTTCTCCAAGAGCACCGTGGGCGCGTCGGAGACCGGCGTCTTCACCATCGTGGCCAAGGTCAATTCGAGCGTCACCAGCGGCGCGACGATCACCAACAGCGCGACGGCCGCTTCGGCCACGGCCGACCCGACCCCGGGCAACAACACGGGCACGGCGACGACGACGGTCAACGTGCAGGCGGATCTCGCGGTGACCAAGACCGACTCGCCGGATCCGGTGACCGCGGGCAATAATGTGACCTACACGGTCAACCTCTCCAACAACGGCGCAAGCGATGCGCAGACCGTGACCTTGACGGACGCCGTTCCGGCGGGGACGACCTTTGTCTCGGCTGTGGTGAGCATCGGCAGCGGCTGGACGGTCAGCGCCCCGGCGGTCGGCGGCACGGGCAATATCGTCTTTTCGAAAAGCACGGTGACGGCCGCGGAGACCGGCGTGTTTACGATCGTGGCCAAGGTCCCCGCGAGCGCGGCCACCGGCCTGGTGATCACCAACAGCGCGGTGGCCGCTTCGACGACGACGGACCCGAACTCCGGGAACAACACCGGGACGGCGACGACGACGGTGCAAACGCGGGCCGACCTCGCGGTGACCAAATCGGATTCACCCGATCCGATCATCGCGGGTAACAACGTGACCTACACGGTCAACCTGGCCAACAACGGCGCCAGCAACGCGCAGAGCGTGACTTTGACCGATGCCGTTCCGGCGGGGACGACGTTTGTCTCGGCGGTGGTCACCACCGGCAGCGGCTGGACGGTCACGGCACCGGCGGTCGGTGGCACGGGGAATGTCGTCTTCTCGAAGGGCACGGTGGACGCCTCTGAAACCGGCGTGTTCACCATCGTGGCCAATGTCAATCCGAGCGCCGCCAGCGGCTCGACGATCACCAACAGCGCCACGGCGGCCTCGACGACCACGGACCCGGACAACAGCAACAACACCGGAACGGCGACGACCACGGTGCAAACGCAGGCCGACCTCGCGGTGACCAAGAACGATTCGCCCGATCCGGTGATCGCGGGCAACAACGTGACCTACACGATCAACCTGGCCAACAACGGCGTGAGCAACGCGCAGTCGGTGACGCTGACCGATGCCGTTCCCGCGGGGACCACCTTTGTCTCGGCGGCGGTGACGACGGGCAGCGGCTGGACGATCACGGCACCGGCGGTCGGCGGCACGGGGAATGTGGTGTTTTCGAAGAGCACCGTGGGAGCCACTGAGACCGGCGTCTTCACCATCGTGGCCAAGGTCAATTCGAGCGCCGCCAGCGGCTCGACGATCATCAACAGCGCCACGGCGGCTTCGACGACGACGGACCCGACTCCGGGGAACAACACCGGAACGGCGACGACGACGGTGAACACCCAGGCCGACCTGGTCGTGACGAAGAACGATTCGCCGGACCCGGTGATTGCAGGCAACAACGTGACCTACACGATCAACCTGGCCAACAATGGCGCGAGCGACGCGCAGACCGTGACCTTGACCGATGCCGTTCCGGCCGGGACCACCTTTGTCTCGGCGGTGGTGACCACCGGCAGCGGCTGGACGGTCACGGCCCCGGCGGTCGGTGGCACGGGCAGCGTCGTGTTTTCCAAGAGCACGGTGGGAGCCTCTGAGACCGGCGTCTTCACCATCGTGGCGAAGGTCAACTCGAGCGCGGCCAATGGCCTGGTGATCGACAACACCGCCACCGCGACCTCGGCGACCGCCGACCCGACGCCGGGCAATAATTCGTCCACCGCGGTGACCACGGTGCAGACGCAGGCTGACCTCGCGGTGACGAAGAACGATTCGCCCGACCCGGTGATCGCCGGCAATGACGTGACCTACACGATCAACCTGGGCAACGCCGGCGCGAGCGACGCGCAGAGCGTGACCTTGACCGATGCCGTTCCGGCGGGGACCACCTTTGTCTCGGCGGTCGTGACCACCGGCACCGGCTGGACGGTCACGGCGCCGGCGGTCGGCGGCACGGGCAATATCGTCTTCTCCAAGAGCACGGTGGCGGCCGCGGAGACCGGCGTGTTCACGATCGTGGCGAAGGTTCCCGCAAATGCCAACACCTCGACGATCACCAACAGCGCGACGGCCGGTTCGGCCACGACCGACCCGACCCCGGGCAACAACACGGGCACGGCCACGACGACGGTGCAAACGCAGGCGGACCTCGCCGTGACCAAGACCGATTCGCCTGATCCGGTGATCGCCGGGGCCAACGTGACCTACACCATCAACCTGGCCAACAACGGCGCGAGCGATGCGCAGACCGTGACCTTGACCGACGCGGTTCCCGCGGGGACCACCTTTGTCTCGGCGGCGGTGACCACCGGCAGCGGCTGGACGATGACGGCGCCGGCGGCCGGCGGCACGGGCAACGTCGTCTTCTCCAAGAGCACGGTGGCAGCCTCCGAGACGGGCGTCTTCACCATCGTGGCTCATGTCAATTCGAGCGCCGCCGACGGTTCGACGATCGACAACACGGCCACCGCGGCCTCGGCGACCACCGACCCGGCGCCGGGCAACAACTCGGCCACGGCCATGACGACGGTGCACCGGCAGTCCGACCTCGCCATTACCAAGATCGGCACGCCGGCGCTGGTCGTGCACGGCGGGCAGGTCACCTACACGATCACGGTCACCAATGCGGGTGCGAGCGATGTCACCGGCGCGATGGTGGACGACACCTTCCCGACGACGCTCAACAATGTGACCTGGACCGCCGCCTACGCCGGCGGCGCCACGGGCAGCCCGGCGGGCGTGGGCGACATTCACCAGCTCGTCAATGTGCCCGTCCCCGGCAGCGTGACCTACACGGTCAAGGGAACGGTCGCGGCCAATGCGCTCGGTGCGAAGATCTCGAATACCGCGACGGTGGCGTCGGCCTTCGACAACAACGCCACCAACAACCTCGCCACCGCCGACACCAAGCTCTATCAGGGCATCTACGTCATCTCGCAGGGGATCGCGAAGCCGAAGCGGTTCGGTCCGCCGGAGATCCTGGTCTTCGACGTGAACTCAGCGACCCCCACGGTGCCCGCTTACTCCTTCGTCGCCTACGAACCCGAATACCGCGACAGCGTCCGCGTGGCGGTGGGCGATCTCACCGGGCCCAACGGCGTCCCCGACGGCTTCGACGACATCATCACGACCACCGGAATGGGCACGGGGCGGCTGCGGGTCTTCGCCTTCAACCCGACGAACATGCACTACGAACAGCCCACCACCGGGGTGTGGGCCGGCGAGAAAGCAGTCTTCGACGGCGTGCACGACAAAGGCGCGTTCGTCGCCGCGGGCGATCTCAATGGCGACGGACGCGACGATGTCACCGTCGGCTCGGCGCTCGGCGGCAACAAGGTGAAGGTGCTCGACGGCAAGACGGGCGCCCCGGTGATCCTCACCTCCACGGGCGCGGACTTCTTCCAGCCTTTCGGCCCCGCCTTCAAGGGCGGTGTGCGCGTGGCCGTGGGCGACATCAATGACGACAACAATGACGACCTCATCACCGGCATGGGACTGAAGGGAGCCGAGGTGAAAGTGTACGGCGGCAAGGAGAGCCTCACCTTGATCGACGGAACTGTGCTGAAGGATTTCACGATCAAGAACGGGACAAAGACCTACAAGGGCGGCGTCTCGGTCGGCGCGGGTGATGTGAACAACGACGGCAAGGCCGACATCATCATCGGCCGCAACACCGGCAAGCCGAGCCAGGTCGAGATCTTCGCCGGTGACAATACCGCGAACCTGATTCCCGTGGCGCTCGGCAACCCGATCCTGCCCTTCGACGCCAATCCGGCGAAACCAAAGTACACGTTCGGGGTGCGCGTGGCCGCGGTGGATGTGAATTTCGACGGCATCGCCGACATCATTGCCGGGGTGGGCGGCAAGGGCGGCAGCCAGGTGAAATTCTTCGACGGCGTGACGCACGCCGCGATCACCTCGCGCAATTTGATCGCCTACACGGACTTCCTGGAAAGCGCGCTCTTTGTCGCCGGCAGCTCCCCGGTCCCGGTCGTGCCGTCGATGCATTAAGGGAGATCCGCATCGGCTGCAGAGGCAAGCGGGACGCCTGCGATACGGCAAGCCAGAGGCCTGCGATACGGCTGTAGCGCAGGCGTCCCCGCCTGCCGTATCGCGGGCGTCCCCGCCTGCCGC
>JAXDQW010000077.1:0-24324 GCA_034667665.1 Chthoniobacter sp. | reverse complement strand
ACGCTCAGCCCGCAGTGCGCGTGTAAATTCATCCAACTCCCTGCGGTTTGGCAGCTTGCCCTTCCACAGGAGGTAAATAACCTCCTTGTAAGCCACCTTACCGGCCAGCTCGTTGATATCGTAGCCGCAGTAGATGAGCTGGCCGACGTCTCCACGCACATCTCCAATGCGGGTTTCGGCGGCGACGATTCCTTCAAGACCTCGGGCAATAACGGGCATAATGGGGGAGCTGGGTTGGGAGCGAATGGATCGAATTTTCTCCGCCCGCAACGCCGCGGCCCTCGCCGAACGTGCAGACGGATGCGCAGGAGATTCACCATCCCGCCCCCGCGCATCAAGCGCGAAGGCGAGGAAAAGTTCCCGCCACGGTCCCGAGCGTGCCTTCCAGGCGAAATCGCAGTAGCCTCTGGCCGTTACCCGCTCGTCGCCGATCTCGTTCCAGTTTGACCTTCTCCAGAGGCGGTCCCGCATGTTAGAGAGGTGACATGAGAATCCTTTCCGCAGCGCTCATGCTCGTTCTCTTCGTCGCTTGCGAGAAAAAGCCGACGGAGGAGGAAGTGGAAGCCAAGAAAGAAGAGGCCCGGACCGCCGCCGCGAGAGCGACCCCCACACCCAAGCCCGGCGACTGGATGTGGAAGCAGTACAACAACCCGCTCGATAAAAAACCGAAAGACCGTCACTGAGGGCGGCCCCCGGGCGGTGGAGGGGGGCCATCGCGGTGCTCGCGAATTGACGTCCGCCACCGGAATCGGACAAAGAGCGATCAGTGGTCTTCGCGCCGATGGCGCGCCAGCGCTTCCGTCAGCCACGGGCCCGTGGGAGCGACTTTCCCGTCCGCGGTCTTGAACTGATAAGCTTCGCCGGTGAGGTAGCTCTTCGTCGCGATGCCCTGGATGAAATCCTCCGCGGTCTTCACGCGGTCGCCGGCGCGGGCCAGCTTCTGCCGCAAATGATCCGCGCCCTCCTTGGCGCTGTATTCCTTGCCGCTGCGGATAAAGCGGGCATTGGATTTTTCGATATAGCCAAGGAGATACTCGATCTCTGCCCGGGCCTGGCCCTCGACGGCCAGGAGCGGTCCGGATGCGGAAACGATCAGGAACACGGCACAGAGAAGTGTCCGGAGAATCCAGCCGCGCCGGCAGGTTGGCGGCTGGCTTCGCCCCGCGGTGCAGGACGCAGCCCATTCCTTGCGCGGGCCCTGGCTTATGGAGGAAATCATAACGTTCGAAGCGGCAACGCTGGTTATTCCGGGACCCGGCGATTCTTGTCCTTCGCAGGCGGCGTCGCCGGTGCCTCCTCGTCGGGCAATCCTTTTTTCGCTTTCGGCGGAGCGGCTGGTTTTTGGGCCCCTCGCGGAGTGGCCGCGGGCGGGATGGCGATGGGTGTCGCTGGCGGAATGACGATCGACGCGGGCGGCGGGGCCGATTCCAAGGGCGTTTTCCGGACCCGGTTCGGCGGTGCGGGCGGAGGAATAGGCGGCGGGCGCTCAGCGGGCACTGCTGGCGCCTCTTCGCCGCGTTTCTGCGCCGCGCGGGCCGCGAAGGCTTCGGCGCGTTTTTTAGCCGCCAGTTTCTGCTGCTCTTCCAGGAGGCGTTGCTCCTCTGCTGCCGCCAGCGGGTCCTGCTTCGCGGGCGCGACGGGCGGCGGCGGCACTTGCGGCACGGGCGCCTTGGCGGGAACGGGCGTCGCCAGCAGCGGCGCCACTTTGGCCACGGGTGCTCGGGCGGGCAGTGGTGTCGCGACCGGCACCGCTGGCAGGGCCCGCGGCGCGGCGCGTTGCGCCCGCTCGGCCGCCTGCGCTTCGTCGGTGAATTTTGTCCGGATTTGCTGCGCCGCTTGCGGATCCGCGGCCGCGTTCCAGCCGCGCTCCATTTCCGAGGAGTTGACCCGCTCTTTGACTTTTTTCGGAGCCGTCGCAGGTCTGGCCGCCGCCGCGACGAAGGGCGCCAGCATTTGCAGCACATTGCCCTTGCGCACGGCCGGTCCCGCGGCGCGCGTGTCCTCCATTCGTTCCACGGTGAAGCGCTTCACCGGCGCCTGGCTGCGCGCTTCGATGACCTTGATCTCCGGGCCGGCGTTATAAAAGACGTTGGTGTTCTCGATCTTGCGGTAGCTGAGGTTGGTGATGTTGGTCGTCTGGTTGATGATGGTCACGTTGCGTTCCGGCTCGACCGCCCGTCCGACATAGGTCGGCGCGCTGAACTCCTCGACCGGGACGAAGGTGTAGGACCCGGGACCGATGTCGTAATAGCTGTCCACCGCGGCGTTGAATCCCGAGCTGGAATGCGCCTCGGCGGGCAGCGGCGCCCAGCCGACGAAATCGTTGCTCCGCCGCCAGGCCACCCAGGCCGGCGCCCATTCGGAACCGGGCACCCACACCCAGCCGATCCGCTTCAGCCGCGTCCAGCGTCCGTAGTGATACGCGGCCCAGCCGAACTTTTCGTTCGAGGCCCACGTCCAGCCATATTCGGTCCAGGCCCAATTGCCATCGGTGTAAGGCCGCCACCGCGGATTGGCGGCTTCCCCGGGCTGCCAGACGTAGCCGTATTTTTCGATCTCGAACCAGTCGCCGTACGGATCGAGCGCGGTGTAGAAGAAATCAAGCTTTTGTTCGGCGCGCGCCTCGCGCGCGCCCCGCTCCGCGCTGGCCTTTTGCTCGGCCAGACGCTGCTCCTCCGCGCGGTCTTCGGCCCGGCGTTGCGCTTCAGCCCGGCGCTCGGCCTCGACCCGATCCTGCTTCTCCTGCAGCAGCGCGATGCGCTGGTCCTCGGCCTGGCGTTGCGCTTCGGTGAGATTCGCCCGGTCGCGCTCGAGCGCGGCCCGTTCCGCCTCGATCTTCTGGCGCTCGGCTTGGTTCTGCGCCGCGACGGCTGCCGCCTCGCGATCCGCGGCCCGCTGCTCGAGATCGCGCAGTTCGGCCAGTCGGCGCTCATCAGCCTGGCGTTGTTCGTCGCGCCGGCGATCGGCGTCCTGATCTGCGGCTTGGGGCCGGCGATCGCAAGCGGCAGTGATCGTGAGCAGCAGGGCAAGGAAGAGGCGGAAGGATTTCATAGGGCGGGCAAGTGGAGCGTTGGACTGGTCCGAAGCGGTGGCATTCAAACGATGAACATCCAACACCCATCATCCAACGTCCAACATCCAATCGACCGGGCGCGACGTTTCAGACGATTGGATGTTGGATGTTGGGTGTTGGGTGTTGGATGTTCACCCCATGAGCAGCCACCTCGTCGAAAAAGAATCCGGTCTCGCCGGCAAAATCCCGTTCGGCCTCGGGCAGGCCAAGCCGCAGCACTTCCGCGACATGCTCAAGATCGCGTGGAAGAACCGCGACAACCTCGGTTACGCCTGGAATGTGCTCAATCGCGGGGTGTGCGATGGGTGCGCGCTGGGCGTCGCCGGCCTGCACGATTGGACGATCAGCGGGGTGCACCTCTGCATGACGCGCCTGAATCTGCTCCGCCTGAACACCATGCCCGCGCTCGATGCCTCGCGGCTCGGCGACGTGGCCGCGCTCGAGAAGCTGGATAACGCGGAGCTGCGGGAACTCGGCCGGCTGCCTTATCCGATGCTCCGCGAGACCGTCGCGCCCGGCTTTCACCGCATCACCTGGGACGACGCGCTGGCGCGGATCGCCCGGCGCATCCGCGCGAGCACCCCGCGGCGCATCGCGTTTTTTGTGACCGCCCGCGGCGTCACCAATGAGGTCTATTACATGGCGCAAAAGGCCGCGCGTTTCCTGGGCACGAACAATGTGGATAACGCCGCGCGCATCTGCCATTCGCCGAGCGGCGCCGCGATGAAAATCGCGCTCGGCGTGTCCGCTTCGACCTGCAGTTACACCGATTGGCTGGGCTCGGACCTGCTCGTCTTCTTCGGCTCGAATCCGGCCAACGATCAGCCCGTTTCAACCAAATACCTGCACGAAGCCAAGGCCCGCGGCACGAAGGTCGCGCTGGTCAATCCGTATCTGGAACCGGGGATGAAGAAGTATTGGGTGCCTTCGAGCGCCCAGAGCGCGCTGTTCGGAACCGAGATCGCGGACTGGTGGTTCCCCGTCGCCCAGGGCGGCGATATCGCATTCATCTATGGCGTCCTCAAAATCCTGATCGCCAACGATTGGATCGATCAGGCCTTTGTGAACGATCACAGCACCGGCTTTGCGGAGCTGCGCGACCGGGCCGAGTCGCTCGATTTCGCGGAGCTCGAACGGGACTGCGGCCTCGATCGCGCGGCGATGCAGGAATTCGCGGAAATGCTCCGCAACGCCCGAAACGCCGTCTTCATCTGGAGCATGGGCATCACCCAGCATCGCTTCGGCGGCGATGGCGTGCAGATGGTGCTCAATCTCGCCCTCGCCCGCGGCTACGTGGGCCGCGAAAAATGCGGAATGATGCCCATCCGCGGCCATTCGAGCGTGCAGGGCGGCGCGGAAATGGGCGCCTATTCGACGGCGTTTCCCGGGACGAAACCGGTCAATCCCGCGAACGCCGCGGAGCTCTCGCAGCAGTATGGCTTCGAAGTCCCCGACTGGCCGGGATTGACCGCGCCGGAGATGGTGGAAGGCTGCGCGCGCGGCGAGCTGGATCTGCTCTACTGCATCGGCGGGAATTTCCTGCGCACGCTGCCGGAGCCGGATTACGTGCGGCGGGCGATGCGCAGCGTGCCGCTCCGGGTCCACCAGGACATCATCCTCACCGACCAGATGTTCATCGAGGCGGGCGAAGAAGTCATCCTCCTCCCGGCCAAGACCCGCTACGAGCAGGACGACGGAGGGGTCGAGACGAGCACGGAGCGCCGGGTGATGTTTTCGCCGGAGATCCCGCGCCAGGTGGGCGAAGCGCGCGCCGAATGGAAAATCCTGCGGGACCTCGCCGCGCTGGCCAGCCCCGAGCGAGCGCACCTGCTCGGCTGCGAGACGGGCTGGGCGATGCGCGAGGAGATCGCGCGCATCGTTCCCTTCTACGAGGGCATCCAGCACCTGCGCAAAACCGGCGACGCCTTTCAATGGGGCGGACCGCGCCTGTGCGATGGCGCCCGCTTCCCGACTCCCGACGGCAAGGCGCATTTCCGTGCCGTCGAGCTGCCGGACCATGCGCGCGAACCGGGGACCTTCCACGTCAGCACCCGCCGCGGGAAGCAATTCAACACCCTGATCTACGCGGAGATCGATCCGCTAAACGGCGCACCGCGCGACGCGGTGCTGATGAATGCCGACGACGCTGCCGGGCTGCATCTGTGCGACGGCGACCGCGTCGCGCTGGTCAATGAACTCGGGCAATATGAAGGCCGCGTTTTCCTCGCGCCGATCGCGGCCGGGAACATGCAGGTCCACTGGCCGGAGGGGAACGTGATCATCCGCCGCGGGATCGTGGACCCGGCCGGGGGCGTGCCGGACTACAATGCGCGGGTGCGCGTCGAGGCGATCGGGGGGAACGTTGAGCAACGCTGAAGTGGGACAGGCGTCCCGCCGATCCTGGCCACTGGGCAGCCGGGACGGCCGCCCCACTTCCTGGCAGGCGGGGGCGCCTGCCCCACTTCACCGGACGAGCTTGTCAAGCTCGCGACGCCTGCTCACGCTTGCGATTCATCCCTAAAGCAACCGCGGCCGGCGTGGCAAACGCCAGCGCGAATCATCAAACCCCAAACATACCAAATATGAGCACTACCTACGTCCCCCTGATCAGTTCCGGCGTCGCCGGCCCACTCGGCGTCCTCCACCTTCCGCGCCTCTGGCTGAAGGTCTCCCTCGAAGCCGCCGGCAAACTTGCCCCCGGCTACCCCGGCATCGGCGCCGGCTACGATTCGATGGTCATCAACGCCCTCGGCTTGAAGGCTGATGCGGTGAAAAAATTCATCTCGGAGAGCAAGCCCACTTACCCTCAATTTGAAGCGTGGGTGAAAAAGCAGGCCGGGGTGAAGCTGGATCAGCAGACAGTCCAGCAGTTGAACAGCTCGATCACCGGCTACAACCACGACGACGAAACCCGCAAGGGCATCCTCACCGCGAGCGGCATTCCCGACGACGCGTCGGCGCCGCGTGATGCCGTGAACCTCAATAACCTGGACGATTGGTTTGAATTCCATCAGGCCGCTCTAAAGTAGGCCCTCGACTCCAAACCGGCGCGGTCCACCCCGCGCCGGTTTTTCGTCCTGGTCGTCCTCGTCGTCGTCGTTCTCGTCCTCGAACCCGAGGAGAAAAACACGAGGACGAAGAAGAACGAGGACGATCCCTCCGGCGTGCGCGGTGTTTTTCCCTTCGATCCCGGCGGTGGGCGGATTACAAACACCGCCATGAACCTCCCGCATCCCTCCCGCCGTTCTTTTCTCAAAGCAACCCTTGCTGCCGGCCTCGCGCCGCTGCTGCTTCCTTCACGGATCTGGTCCGCGGAAACAAAGCCGAACGATCGCATCACGCTGGGTTTTATCGGCTGCGGGATTCAGTCGCGCGGGCTGCTGAGCGGCTTTCTGAACAAGCCCGAAGCACAGACCGTCGCCGTTTGCGATGTGGACACCACGCGACGCGAGAATCACCAGAAGACCGTCGAGGATTTCTATGCGAAGGCGGCCGGCGCTGCGGAACACCAGAGTTGCGCGGTCTATGCGGATTTCCGGGAGCTGCTCGCGCGGAAGGAAATTGATGCGGTGGTGATTGCGACCCCGGATCACTGGCACGCGATTATCGGCATCGCGGCCGCCGCGGCCGGCAAGGACATTTATTGCGAAAAGCCGCTCACCGAGACGATCCACGAGGCGCGGGCGCTGGTCGCTGCGGTGCGCCAGCAACAGCGGGTTTTTCAGACCGGCTCGATGCAACGCTCCTCGCGCGAGTTCCGGGTGGCCTGCGAACTTGCGCGCAACGGCGTGATCGGCAAGATCGCGCGCGTCGAGGCGGGCTTTGGCGGGCCGGGTGTGCCGTGCGATCTCCCCGGGGAACCGGTTGAACCCGGCCTCAATTGGGACCTGTGGCTCGGACCGGCGCCGCAGCGCGAATACAACGAGATCCTCAGTCCGCGCGGCGTGCACAAGCATTTCCCGATGTGGCGCAAGTATCGCGAATACGGCGGCGGCATGGTTACCGACTGGGGCGCGCATCATCTGGATATCGCGCAATGGGGCCTCGGTATGGACGACAGCGGACCGGTGGAGATCATCCCGCCGGCGGATTGGCAGACCGCGGAAGCCGGCGCAAAGCTGATTTACGCCGACGGCGTCGAAGTCACGCACATCAAGGAAAACGGCGTCACTTTTTTCGGCAGCGACGGCGAGATCTACGTCAACCGCGGCAAATTCAAGCTCACGCGCGGCGGCGCGGAGAAGGCCAAGTTCATGGCCAAGGAAGACGCGCCGCTCGCCGGACAACTGGACGCCGTGGAAAAGGAATTCCTCGCCGAGGCCAAGCTGAAGCTCTACGCGAGCACCGACCACAAGGCCGATTTCCTCGCGAGCATCGGCAGCCGCAAGCCGCCGATTACCGACGTGGAGATCGGCGCGCGAACCGTCACCTGCTGCCATCTGACGAACTTTGCCTATTATTACGGCCAGCGCCTCCAGTGGGACCCCGCCGCGAATCAGTTCGCCGGCAACACCGGTGACGCGAAATGGCTCACGCGCGAATACCGCGATCCGTGGAAGGTCGCCTGAGAGCCGTCGCCGACTCCAGAGTTTGATGGCTCTGCCGCTCTGCGCCCTTTGCGTTGCTATTGGTCCGGCTCCGCCGCCGCCGACGTTCCCGATCGGTTTCTCACGATCGTCACCGAGCGGCGCCAGACCCGGGCCGCCCCTTCCAGCGTCGTCGCCAGGCCGCCGACGGCGCCGCACGTCCGGCACTCGTAGCGAACGTAGGTGATCGTCCGGCTTTCGTAGCGCCCGTAAACGGCCATCGTCTTAAACAGCACGCGTGGCTGCACACGGAGCGTCGGTTGCCGGTTGCAGCAAAGAGGCAACTCGTCGCTGTCAGGGAAATTCGGCATCTTCTACACCACTACTCTAAAATCGATGCTCGGAGCCTATTCTGGACGTGAGCCGGATCGAATAGAGGCCAGGCCGTCGGGCGGCAGGCACCTCGAATCCGGCCGCGTCCCGAACCTTCGAAGGAGAGAGGCGAGCGCGGGCAACGCTATTTAAAGAGGGCGTCGAAGTACAGGTTCGCGCTGCTGTATTTTTCGCCGTGGCCACCCTGATCGTTCAAGCCCCAGCGGTAGGGCAGGATCTCGATCTTGTATCCGCCCTTGGCGAGGAAGGCGCGCTGCTTCTCCGGGCCGTATTGCCCGAGGATTTTCGGGACCCCGCCGGCGGCTTCGAAGTCTTCCTTGAACCATTTGAAGATGCTCGAAATCGAAACTTTGTTTTTCTCCGGTTCAAATTGGTTGAGGTCTCCGCGGGCGAGCCAGGTCGTGTAGGCCGTGTCGATCTGCCCAGTGAGAGCGGCGGCGGTGTAGGCGTTGCGCTGCAAGGGCGGACAACTCCGCGCACAGCAAACCAGCGCCGAGTGGGTGCGATACCCGATCGCCGGGCGCAGCGTCCCGTGCTCGAGATCGTCGAGCGCGAACTTCTGCCCGCCGATCAGATGCGCTTTGCGGCTGAAGGAATTCGGCAGAGCCATGATGCTCTCGGTCGGATAGTTTTCGAGAATCCAGCGGATGGCGAAGGCGTTGTAAGCATTGATCGCCGAAGCGGCCAGGTCGTCGCCCTTCGCCGGAGTCCCCGCCTTCCCAAACTGCGCAAGATACTCGTCCAGCGCCTTCCGATCCGTCTCGCTCGCCTTCCACTTCTCGTAAGCGACGAGACCCTGCTGATTCACATACTTCTTGAGCAGGCCGTCCCATGCCTCGTGTTGCAGACCCGCGGGAACGGGGACCCGCACGCCCTTGCCCAGGGCGAAAGCGTGCGGCGTGGAGATGGCGGAAAAGGCGAGCAGGCAGGCGAACGCGCGGAGGCAACGGACGGCAATGGTGGTCATGGAATGTGGAGTTTGGAGTGAGCGGAGAATTCAGGTGAGGGCGCCGCCGCAACTCGATCCGGCGCCGGCGGTGCAGCCGAAACAATGCGCGCCCGTGGCGATTGGCAAGCCTTCCAGGTGGCCGGGATCGAGATCCCAGAGGAAGGTGCGGCCCCTGCCGGCGAGCGGCAGTTTGAGCATCTGGTTGAAGTCGCAGTCGTGGACTTCGCCCTCCCAGCTCACGTTGATCGTATTGCGGCACATCAGGCCTTCCACCGTGCCGGGATTGAACGCCGCCACGAGCAACTCGAGATACGCCTCGTACTGGCCTTCATGGCGCAGCCAGCTCGCGAACCGGGACACCGGCAGATTCGTGATCGTGTAGAGGCTGTTGAAGACGATTCCGAAATGGGCGGCCAACTCGCGTTTGTAGTCGGCTTCGAGCTTGGCTTGCGGGCCGGGAAGGAACGCGCCATTCGGGTTATAGACCAGGTGCAGCGGCAGTCCGGGCCGCCGGCCGTAACCGAGCCGGTTCAGGAGCTGGAGCGCGGCGATGCTCGCGTCGAAAACCCCCTCCCCGCGTTGCGCGTTCACATTCTCCGGCTGGTAGCACGGCATCGACGCGATGATCTCGACCTCATGCTCCGCCAGGAACTCCGCGAGGCCATCGAATGCCGGTTCGAGCAGGATGGTCAGGTTGCAGCGATCGATAATCCGGCGGCGCGGCGTGAGCGCGCGCAGGCTGGTGATCAGTTCCCGGAAGTCGGGGATCATTTCCGGCGCCCCGCCGGTCAGGTCGATGGTCGGGATCTCGGTGGCGGCAAACCATTCGATGATCCGATCGATGGTTTGCCGTGTGATGATCTCCTTGCGCTTCGGTCCGGCATTCACGTGGCAATGGATGCACGTGAGATTGCACAGCTTGCCCACATTGATCTGCAGGATTTCCGGCCGGGCGCGGCGCAGGGCGAGCCCGTGTTCGGCCAGGGTGGAGCCAAAGCGGTTCATGAGCTCAGCAGCAGGAGCCGCCGCTGTCGCAACATTGCGCCGCGGCGGTCGTGGCGTCGTAGGCGAGTCCTTTGCTCTCGCGCGGGTGACGGATCGCCGCCCGCGTGCAGTCGAAGGGCCTGGCCTCTTCCAGCGGCACTGGCGTGAGCGGCTCCACAAAATCGAAGTGCTCGCGATACGGCGCTTTGCTGAAGAGCTGAAATGTCTTGTCGCAGACCGCCTGCCGATGCCCGCGCACCAGCAGATGCCCATCGTCATCGAGCACTTGTTTGAAGGGGCCTTTGTAAATGACCGCCTGATTGCGCTCGAAACAGGGTCCTTGCTTCCCTTTGAAGGCTTCCAGGGTGACCGCGCGAAATTCGATGCCTTGCACGGTCCGCCAGGGCTGCTCGTCGCGTTTGACGATCCGCACTCCGTAGAAGCCCGCGCGTTCGAACGCCTCGATGAAGCCGGTCTCGGTCAGCGCTCCCGAGATGCAGCCCGACCAAAGCTCCGGGTCGCGCCGCAGCTCGTCCGGCACTTCCTCGTCCGCCACGATATCGGAAATCACCGCGCGCCCGCCGAGCCTGAGCACGCGGAAAATCTCATCGAAGAGCAGCCCTTTCGCCCGCGGCTCGACCAGGTTCAGAACGCAATTGGAGACGACGACATCGATGGATTCCGCGCCCACCAGCGGGTGCTTGACGCGCAGCTCTTCGGCGAGTTCCTCGGCGGCCAGAAAGGCGTCCGCGCTGGTAATGGGCCGGGCGCGGAGGGCGGCGTCCAGTTTCTCGACATTGAGCGCCAAGTCCTGAATGCGCCCTTTGCGAAACTCGACATTGGCGTAGCCGATCCGCTCCGCGACGAGGGGCGCGTTGCGCCGCGCGACCTCGAGCATTGCGTCGGTCATATCGACACCGATCACCTTCCCTTCCGGCCCCACGACCTGCGCGGCGATGAAACAGATTTTGCCGGTGCCGCTGCCGAGATCCAGCACCGTCTCGCCCCGCTGCAGATGGCGGCTCGGATCGCCGCAACCGTAATCCCGCTCGATGACCTCATCGGGGATCACTTTCAGATATTGCGGGTCGTAGTTGACGGGGCAGCAGAGCGCCTGCTCCTGAGCGCGTGCGCCGGCCGCATAGCGCTCTTTGACCGCGGACTCGACGGGAAGGGGCTGGCTATTCATGCATCAAGGGTGATTCGAATGGATAGAGACGTTAGATGTTTCTGAATCTCGGCTGCCGGCGGCAACACGATTTTGCCACCGCGAACGATTTGTTGGAAGGCTTGCTCGACTGGTATTCTAAAACAGCGGCAGAATCAGGGCGAATGCGCTCAAAGTCCCGCTTATTTCCGCAGGCCCAGAGAAGGCGCTCCGACTCCGCACTCGAATCCGGTTCGGTCAGCATCATCATTCCGGTGTGGCGGGAGAGCGCCGCGTCGCTGGAAATCGTGCGCGCTGCGGCGGAATGGCCGGAGGTCAGAGAGATCATCATCTCCGCGGCGGAGGATCATGGCTCGTTCGGCGAGGCGGCGGAAGCGGCGGGCGCCTGCTGGATCAGTTCCAGCGCGCCGAACCGCGGACGGCAGCTCAATCTTGGCGCACGGCTCGCGCACGGCGAATGGCTGCTCTTTCAACACGCCGATACCGAGCTGACCCGTGCGCACGTGCAGGCGCTCGCCGCGCTGACGTGCCGCGCGGAGATCGTCGGCGGCGCGTTTTACCGGCACTTCGACGCCCGCCATCCGCATTGCCGCTGGATGGAGCCGATCGAACGCTGGCACAATCGCACCTTTGGCGCGCTTTACGGCGACCAGTCGCTCTTCGTGCGTCGCGAGCACTTTGCCGCGCTCGGCGGGTTCGCCGACATCCCGCTGATGGAGGACGTCGAGTTTTCCCGGCGCTTGCGCCGCTCCGGTCCGCTCGCGCTGCTCGATCCACCGATCGCTTCCTCGCCGCGCAAGCACCTGGCCCAGGGCGCCTGGAAGACGACCGTGCAAAACGCCGCCTTGATTCTTCTCTATAAGCTCGGCGTCCCGCCGGCTCGCCTCCATGCTTGGTACTACGGACCTCGCGAGACTGCGTCCATCCCCTCGCCCAACCTGATTGAAGCTCATGAAGAATAGCCCTCCCATGTTGAACGGACCCTCCTCGTCCAAATGGCGCGCCCGCTGGCAGGCCTTTCGGAGACCGATCGATCCGGAAAAAGCGTCGGTGCTGGCGAGCCGTTGGGCGGAGTTGCCCGCCGAACTGCGCACGGACAACCAAATCTCGGGCCGGCATCTCACGCACTGCGGGTTCACGCTCGGCGCGAGCTACTGCTCGTTTCATTGCACGCATTGCTATCTGCCGAAGAATGCCAACGAAGTGCCGATCCCCTCGTTTGCCCAGATGCAGGAGCAGATCGACGCGAACCGGCGCTTCCAAGGGCCGGGCGGCGGCTTGCAGATCACCGGCGGCGACGTCGCGGACGCCTACTGGCGCGCCGGTCGGCAGGAGGAGCTCGTGGCCATTGTGCGCTATGCCTTCAGCGTCGGGCTCGTGCCGATGCTCATGACGCACGGCCAGACGCTGATCGAGCATCCCGAGTTTCTCGAACGGCTGATGCTCGAAGGCGGCTTGCGCCAGGTCTCCGTGCACATCGACATGACCCAGGCCGGCCGGCACGGCTACCCGATCAACCGCGTCAAGTCGGAGGCGGATTTGCACCCCATTCGCCAAGCCTTCACCGACTTGGCGAAAGGCTTGCGCACCAGGACCGGGCTGCCCCTCGAACTGGCGCTGAGCTTCACCGTCACGCGTAAGAATATCGAGTTTGTACCCGATGTGATCCGCTGGTACCTCGCCGATCCGGAGCGCACCCGCATCTGGCGCATGCTCAGTTTCCAACCCGAAGCCGACACGGGTCGCACCCTCTTCTCCGAACAGCCGATCACGCCCGCGCTAGTCTGGGAAAAGATTCAGGAAGGCACCGGACTCGCCGTCCGCCGCGATGTCAGCATCTTCGGCCACCCGGATTGCAATTCGTGGGCGTCGCTGCTCGTTTCGCAACGCACCGGCCGCTACGCACCGCTGCTTCCCGACGATCCGAAATGGGACCATGTCTTCGGCCAGGTGCTCGCCCGCATCGGCGGCCTGTCCCTGGTCACGGACGACGCTCGCACCGCGCCCTTCCGCCTGCTCGGCGTGCTCGCGCAGAACCCCGTGCTCGCGCTGCGGCTGCTCTGGCACATCGGGCGCTATGTCGCGAGCGGGAAACTGCCCGCGTCCATCCTGCGCGACGCCCTCGCCGGCAACGTCCACACGGTTGGCGTCGGCATGCACAACTTCATGGACGCCGCGCAAGTCAGCCGTGCCGATACCGATCCCACGGTCAAAGCGCGCCTCGACTCGTGCGTCTTCAAAGGGGCGGTGAAACAGAACGGCGAATGGGTGGCCGTGCCGATGTGCAAGATGAACGAAGCCAAATGGAGCGAAGTCTATGCGCGCCGCCTCACCGATCCCGCCCTGCGGGGCGAACCCCAGGAGTTGGTCGCCGCCGACCGGTAAGCTTCCACCGGCAGCGCCTGCGCAAAGCCGCCCGAAACTGCCCTTCAAGGCGCTGTTTGGGCAGCCTCGCGTTACTCATCTCTTCCGACATATGCCAATGTCATCCGTGATCTGCCCACCCAGACTCCTCGCTCCTGCCCGAGATGCCTCGCTGTCCCTTCCTTCCCCCATACCCCAATACCGCGCAGGCTGCCGCCTCCCCGCGGCTGCGTAAGGTGTTAGAGGCGATTCCGCACACGTCCCGTAAATGCGACTGATTTGGAAACACCGATGGACGATCATTCTGACTCTGATTGCTCTTTGGATGATCGATCCCGTTGCTTGGCGTGTCAGATTTCGTTTTCCGTCCGTCACCGTATCGGACTGCCATGACTCCTACTGGCTTCTTCCCGGATTTCTTCATTCGCGCGTCCATCCGGCAACCGACCTCTACGACGGCTGCTACCTTCACGTTGAGCTCTCCGACCAGACAGTCGATCTCAACCAGTTCCGCGACGTGCCATTCTTCTTACTCGTCCTCAACCATTGCGAAGTCACTGACCTTTCGCCCATTGCCGAGATGCACCTCGGCAACCGCAGGATCTACTTCAAGGACTGCGACCTTAGCGCCACAACTATCGCGGCGCAGTTTCCGACTCCACAGCACGCGTTTTATACCGTCAATGCCCCATGAACGAATCGCCTAGCCGTGCGCTGCAGAGAAACCGCTCCGTGCGTCACGGCACCTGCTTCCACCGCCGCCTTTCCGCCCACCATGCAGGTGCCGCGCCGCACTCGGCGGTCGCTAGCTTGCGGTCGTTACACGATTTAACACCGTGAATAAGACCACCTTCGGTCTTTTAGCGACCGCGATACTCTCGACGACTGTGCCGGCGAGCGGGCACGACCCAGCTCCGATACGGTCAGCCGCTGATCTCGCTCGGGTGTCAGCGTCCGAGAGCATGGTTGTCGTGGTCAGTCTTCCGCTACAGGATTGGCCGAAACTCCGGAGGTTTTCCCAACTCCAGCACTTTAACGTCGCAGAGGAAATGGCGCCCGAAGTCACGGACGAACACATCAGGGCCTTCTCCCAACTAAAGTTTCCGCAACTCCGCCAGATATCCTTGGCTCATTGCGGCAAGGTCACGGACAGTGGACTGAGAAGTTTATCCAACATACCGTCGATCGAGGGCCTGCAATTGATTGGCCTCGCCATGACCGATCAAGGGCTGGACATACTAGCGACCCGCTTCCCCCATCTCAACGGAATCAATGTGGAAGGATGTCGGGCGTTGACTGTTGCAGGGTTTCTCAGCCTCACAAAATCTCCAACCATTTCCTCTGTGACCTTGAGCTTTGATCCTTTCTCCCAGGAACAGCTCGAGAACATCATTACCCAGGTCTCTAACGTCTCGTGGTGGACGATCAGTGACCCAGGCAAACGACTTGATCGCACATCCTTAAGAACGCTCGGAGATTCCCGGAAAGTAATCATTCAGATTTCGGATGCGAATGACTCCGTAACGGAAATTACGACGACGAAGCACAAATGACCGAATCGCCTAATCGGGTCCCGGTGATGGATAGCCGGGTTACCGACGCCAGCAGTGGTTCACCGACGGGTTCCCCTTCCAAACCAACTATCCCCCCGCTCTTGAGCGTTGCGCGCCCACTCCGCGATGAATGCCACTGACTGCCGCATCCGGGATTACTTCACTGCATTACTCGTCGCGGTCTTATTCGGCTCCTGCACGACAACACCGCAGCCTGGCGTCCACTCACCCATTCAGCAGCGCGACGACCTGGTGGGGCATTCGCTCACCGCGGTGTCCGGGCGCCTTGGCCGTCCCGCGATCTACTCCCGCACTTCGCGAGCGAGCGAGCTTTCCGGGGAGTTTTACTCGCCGATCAACGCCCGCTTTCCACTCAGCGACTCGGCAAGTCGCAGGGTCTTCATCCGTGAGGTTCGTTGGCAATTCGGCGACCATTACATCGCGGTCTTTGGCACGCGTCAGGGTGGCAAATGGGTCGTCTTCGAGGCGGTCGAGTGGCAGAAGGACATCGTGTTTTGATGCCGATTAGCTAGAGGTTTTCGAAAAGGTATTCATCATTGGAGCGGGCGAACGCGGGCGCCGCGTAGCGGCAGTAACCTGAGTAGCCGTGGTCGAGCGCAGCGAGGCCACGGAAGAAAAAGCAAGAAGCACCAGCCGCGCCAGCGGCGAAACCACAGGAAGTATCGCCGCTACGCGGCTAACGTCGTTGCTTGGGACCGTGGCCTCGCTGCGCTCAACCACGGCTACTCAGGTTGCAGCCGCTACGCGGCCAGCGGACCCTTTTCGGAGAACCTCTAGCCAGTTGGAGCAGGAGATGCGCGACAGCCGTTTCTCATCATCCGCCACCGACTTTGAGGCTCGCATCCTCCACAGCCTCCGTGGAGGCTTTCGCTCACGGCCATGAACGCCAACCCGCCCAACCCCGATGAGCAGCGTCAAGGCTCGCTGCTGCGCTTTCCTGAACTGAAAGCAGTCGCCTTCCTCCTCTGCCTGGCTCCCGCGCTCGCCTTTGCGGACGGGATTCCGTTCGACCGCGAGAAGCACGGTGTGACCGTGCCGCACGAAACATTCGTCCTCACCGAGGCGCAGGGTCGAGAGCTGGCGGCTCGTCATCGCGTCACCCTGACTTCGCCCCAGCATGAGCTCCTCACCAAACGGTTTGCGCGCTTTCCCGGAACGATCAACGAGATCCTCCCCTGGAATTGGGGCGACTGCACGTGCGCTGTCGGGCACCCTTACGCCATCCTCCTTCCCGGAGGCACGTCCATCGCGGTGACCCACGCCGAGGCCGATTTCACCAACCGTTACGGAGTCATCCCTTCATCCATGTCAAAGCCGAAATCAGCATGGAGCCGCTTCTGGAGGAGCCTGCTCGGAAGTCACTCGCCATGACCCGTTCGATACGCTTTCGCTCGTAACTTCCACTCGATGACCACAACAACCAGAACATCGTCCTGGATAGTCGTCCTCCGTGAGACCTGACCGCTTCCTCCCACCTCCATGGCAAAGTTTGACTACGACATCTTCATCTCCTACAGCCGCCTCGACAGCGAATGGGCCGCGAAGCTGGAGGACAGCCTGCCCAAGGGGCTGAAAGTCTTTCGCGACGTGAGTCGCATCAATCTCGGAGACGACTGGGACCGCACGCTGATCAGCGCCGTCCACGCGTCGCGCCACATGATCCTGCTCTGGTCGAATGGGGCGAAGGACTCCGATTGGGTCACCAATGAGCGCGCGATGTTCTTCAACATCATCCACGGCCTCAAACCGACCGACGAGGTGCGCAATCTCATCGCCGTGACCCTCGAAGGCGACAGCCCGGTGCTGGCCAAGCTGCAAACCTTCAATGACATCAAGCTCGCGAACGCCTATGCCGGGGGCGCCGCGGCGGTCGATGCGACGCTTTGGAACGACCTCCTCGGTCGGGTTGAAAGCGCGGTGCTGGCCAATGACAAGGCCGTCCCGATCACCACGATGGTCTTCACCCTGAAGAAAACTGAGCTCGAGAAACTGGACGCCGACCAGGTGAAACCGTGGGGCAATTCGCTGAACGGATTCCTCGCTGATCTGGGGATCGTCCCCCCGCCGGCCGGCGGCACTCTGCGCGATTCGCTGCTGCCGCAATACGACCCTTCGCGGCTCCAGTGGCGGCCCTTTGGCAATCCGGGCGCGCCCATTAAACTGATCCTCGATGGCCTGCTCAAGAACCTGAACGACCGGTTGGTGGGCCGCCCGGACGGGTTGCAGTTTCGTCTCGACTGGGTGGAAGAGGACTTCTGGACCGACCCGGCGGCGCGATCCAACTACCTCGCGCAAATGCAGCAAAGCCTGACGCTCCTGCTCATCGATCCGGTCGCGTTTTACGAGTGGAATGTTTACTGGCTCTTCCAGAGCGTCGAAAAATGCCTGGGCAACGATCAGGCCGTCGTCATGGTGCTCCCGCCCTTCAGCACCGCGGCCGCGAGCACCAAACTGCAGGATTTCCTGCGCCAGGCCGTGACCAGTTTCACGCACTATTTTCAGCCGCCGATTCCGGCTCTGGCCAAGCTCGCCCCCTGCGGCTTGAACGTGACCGATCCCTTCGAAATCGCGCGGCTGCTCCAGCACACCGTGGGTCAGTATGTGCGCCGGGTTCAGCCCGGCGCCGCGAGCGAATACACCGCCTTCTAGCTCCGACGCCATGATCTACACCTTCTATTCTTTCAAGGGGGGCGTCGGCCGTTCCATGGCGCTGGCCAATGTCGCCGAGTATCTCTACCAGCGCGGCTTGCGAGTGGTGATGATCGATTGGGACCTCGAAGCGCCCGGGCTCGAAAACTTCTTCTATCAGGACCGTCAGCAGATCGACACGGTCTGCTCGGGACTCGGTCTGATCGATTTGCTGCTCACTTACAAACGGCAGTTCCCGCAGATCACCGTCGCGCTCACTCCCCCACCCTCACCCGTCCCACCCGCCACGGGCGGCGGGACGCCGCCGCACGCCGCCCCAACTCCGGAGCAGCGCCACGCTGCTCTGGGCGCCATTTTCGATCAGCAACTGCCGCCCATGTCGGCCTTCCTCCAGCCCTTGCGCCCCTCGAAAACGACGGACGGTCAGACCGCGTCGCTCTCGCTGCTCAGCGCCGGCTGGCGCGCCGGCGACCGTTTGAAAGGCTACGCCGACGACGTCCAGGCTTTCGATTGGGCGGAGCTTTACGCCGCCTACGAGGGCGAGACGTTCTTCGACTGGATGCGCGGGCAATTGCTCAAGAGCGCCGACATCGTGCTCATCGACAGCCGGACCGGCGTGACCGAAATGGGCGGCGTCTGCACCCGGCAACTCGCCGACGTGGTGGTCTCATTTTGCACGCCCAACACCAAGACGCTGGAGAACGTCCTCCGCATCAACGAGTCCTTCAACCGTTCCGAGGTGCTGCAACTGCGAGGCCAGCGCGCGGTGAAGACGGTGGTCGTCCCGACCCGGATCGATGCCAGCGAGAAGGACCGGCGGATCGTGTTTGAGACGAGATTTGCGGAGCGTTCGGGGACATTCCGGCCGGCGGAATTCACGCGCGTGAAGGCCGATTTCTGGAATCTGCGCATCCCCTACATCCCGGCCTACACCTATCAGGAAGCGCTGGCGATCGGCACGCCCGATCGCGACAAAGACCTCGAACAATCGTACGTGCGGCTGGCCACGCACCTCGCGCTGCTCGCCGAGGAAACGGGTGTCATTCGCCAGCGGCTCAGCGCGGAAATCAGCAAGGAGTTCGGCACCTTGCTGCCGCGCATCTTCATCTGCTACAGCCGCACGGATGGCCGGTCCGCCGCCGAGGCGCTCCGGGCGCGCCTGCGCGCCGCGCAACTCACCCCCTGGGAGGAGCCCTCGCGCGCCGACGCGCTGTCCGAGCAGATTCGCTCGCAGATCGCGCAATCGGAGTGGTGCGTCGTGCTGCTCACCCCGTCGGCGCTGGAATCCGAGTGGGTGCAGGCCACCTGCGAGTTCGCCCGCGCGCACGGAATCAGCATCGTGCCGCTCCGCGCCGCCGGCGTGGATCAGCCGATGATCGAAGCCCGCGGGCCGCGCTGGCTGCGACAAATGCAGACGCTCGAGGCGGAGTCGGAAGTGGAAAAGCTCATTCGGATCGTGCAGCAGAGCCCGGAGCCGCCCCTGCGCGTGCTCTTCCTGGCGCCGCCCTTGCCCGAGCCGTGGGTGCCGCGCGAGGCCGAGCTCGAGCGACTGCGCGAGGCGCTCGGCACCGGCTCCGACGCGTGGACGCCGCGCCGCGTGGCGCTCTGCGGCCTCGGGGGCGGCGGCAAGAGCGCGCTGGCCGCCGCCTTTTGCCAGCAACCGGACGTGCAGGATTTTTTCGAGGACGGTGTGTTATGGGCAGACCTCGCCTCCGGGGCGCCCGCGGTGCTCGACGAAATGGCCCGTCTCTTCAGCGCGCTCACCGGCGAAACGGCGCAATTTTCCAACGTGGACGCGGCGGCCGAAGCGCTCGCGGGCAAGCTCTCCGGCAAGCGCTGCCTGCTCGTCCTCGATCACGTCCCGGATGCCGTCCATCTCCAGCCCTTCCTGCGCGCCGCGTCCGGTTGCACGCTGCTGCTCACCGCGCGCTCCCTGGAGGTCCCGGCGCAGCTCCAGGCGGCCGTCGTGGAAGTCGGCGCCCTGCGCCCCGAGCAAAGCTGCGCCTTGCTCGCCGCGTTTGTTCCCGGCGGGTTCCGCGATCCTTCGGCGCTGGCGGAGCTGGCGGCGGCGCTGTGTCAGTGGCCGCTCGCGCTGCGGCTCGCCGGCGCGGAAATGCGCAAGCGCTGCGAGCTGACCAAAGACCCCGCGCGCGCCGCCGCGGACGTGCTGGCGGCGCTGGCGGAATGGGGCATCACCCGCTTCGACCGCACCGAGCCGGCGGATTCCCTTTCTTCCATCGCCGCGAGCCTCCGCCTGACGCTCGAGCAGCTCGTGCCGCGCGACCGCGCGCAACTCGATCTCTGGGCGCGCTCCGCTTCCGCCGAGGGCCTCATCATCTATGGCCGCGAAGATGAGCCCGTCCCGCCGGAGACGAGCGCGCAAATCCAGCGGTTCGCGGCGCTCTCGCTGCTGCGGGATTGGCAGCCCGGGCCGCGGCGGGTGCGGCTGCACCCGCTCGTCCACGCATATCTCCTCACGCTCGCGCCGATCGTCCAACCCCAGCCCCACGGCGGAGCCGCCGAGCGCGCCGATCAGCGCGTCGCCGAAGCGCTGCGCATCCTGCGCGGCGCGCAGGAAACGCCCGAGAACCTGTTGCAGCTCGCCACCGACCTGCGCAAACAAAACGAGTTTGGCTACGCCCGGCGGCTCCTGGCCCGCGCGCGCCAGCATCCGTCCATTCACGACAATGCCCCGCTGCGCCGCAAGCTCGCCCAGCAGCACGCGCTCTGCACCTACAAGGACCCGGACCTCATTCTCGATGAACGCCTCGACCGGGCGCTCGAGATCCTCAAGCAAGGCGACTCGCTCGACGAGAGCACCGACCCGGAAACGCTCGGCATCGCCGGCGCCATTCACAAACGCAAATGGGCCGTGGACGCCCAGCGCACGCACCTCGAAACGTCGCTGGCCTATTACCTGCGCGGCGCGAGCCAGGGCATCGAGCGCGACTCGGGTTACACCTCGATCAACGCCGCCTTCCTGCTCGACCTCCTCGCCAGCCAGGAGGAAAAGGCCGCGGCCATCGGCATCAGCGTGGAAGGCGCGTCGGCCAAACGCGCGGAAGCCCGGGCCATCCGCGAGCGGGTCATCACCGTGCTGTCCGCGCAGCCGGAGCAGCCCGATGCGTGGTGGTTCTACGCCACGGTGGCGGAGGCGGCGTTCGGGCTGGGCCGCTACGAGGACGCGCTGGCGTGGCTGAAAAAAGCGTCGCGGCTCCAGGTGGCCGACTGGGAGTATCAAAGCACGGCGCAGCAACTGGCGGCGCTCGCGCGGCTGCAGGAAAAGGAGGGCGGCTCGCTCGACTCCCCGGCCTGGAGCGTGATCCACCGCTTCCTCGGCAGCGACACCGCGGTCGAAAGCCAGTTCGTGGGCAAGATCGGGCTGGCGCTTTCCGGCGGCGGCTTCCGCGCTTCGCTTTTCCACATCGGCGTGCTCGCACGCCTCGCCGAGCTCGATGTGCTGCGCAGCGTCGAAGTGCTCTCGTGCGTCTCCGGTGGCTCGATCATCGGCGCCCACTATTATCTGGAAGTCCGCAATCTCCTCCAGACGCGCGAGGACCAGGAGATCACCGGCCAGGATTACATCGACATCGTGAAGCGGATCGAGCGCGACTTTCTCGCCGGCGTGCAGCGCAACATCCGCACCCGCGTCGCCGCCGAGTGGAAGACGAACGTGCGCATGATTTTCGAGTCCGACTACTCCCAGACGCACCGCGCGGGCGAACTTTTCGAGCGCGAGATTTTTGCGCGCGTGGCGGATGGCGAAGCGACCGCGGACCGCTTCATCGACCAGTTGCACATTCGACCGAAAGGAACGCCGCCCGACTTCAAGCCGAAGTACGACAACTGGCGGCGCCGCGCCAAGGTGCCCGTGCTGATTCTCAACGCGACGACCCTCAACACCGGCCACAACTGGCAGTTCACCGCCTCCTACATGGGCGAGCCGCCCGGCGCCATCGATCCCGAAGTCGATTCCAACGATCGCCTCCGCCGCATGTATTACGCGGATGCGCCCGAGCGTTACCGCCACTTCCGCCTCGGCCACGCCGTCGCGGCCTCCGCGTGCGTGCCCGGCTTGTTCGAGCCGCTCGCGCTCAACCATCTCTACCCGGAAATGACCGTGCGCCTCGTGGACGGCGGCGTGCACGATAATCAGGGCATCGCCGGCCTGCTCGAGCAGGATGCCACGCTGCTCCTGGTCAGCGACGCGAGCGGGCAGATGGAGCTGCAAAAGGAGCCCGACAAGAGCACGCTCGGCGTCCCGCTGCGCGCCAACAGCATTCTCATGGCACGCGTGCGCGAAGCCGAATTTCACGAGCTCCGCGCCCGGCGCCGCGCCTCCTTGCTCCGCGGGCTGATGTTCGTTCATTTGAAAAAGGACCTCGAAGTGGACCCGGTCGATTGGATCGATTGCCCGATTCCCTCCGACGCGTCCGACGATACGCGTCCCGCCGCGCGCCACGGCCTGCTGACCAGCTACGGCATCCGCAAGGACGTGCAGGAAAAAATCTCCGCGCTGCGCACCGATCTCGATTCCTTTTCCGACGCCGAGGCCTTTGCCCTGATGGCCAGCGGCTATCGCATGACCGAGCGCGAATTTGCCGCGCGGATCACGGATTTCCGGCGCGCCGTGGCTCCTCCGCAGCCGTGGCAATTCCTGGCCATCGAGAAATTCACGTCCGGCACCAAGGGCTACGAAGGCGGCGAGCGCGAGCTGCTGCGACTGCTCGACGTCGGCCGCCAACTGGCCTTCAAAATCTGGATGCTCTCGCCGCCGCTGCAGGCCGCAGGCCTCGTCCTGGGCGGGCTCGCGCTCCTGATCCTGGGGTTCGCCGCGTGGTATTGGAGCGCCGTGCCTTTGCTTACCGTGGGGGCGGTCGGCGCCTTCGTCCTCGGGCTCGCGGCCACTGCGGTCGTCGGCAAGACGGTGCTGCGCGTGGTGAATTTTCGCGCGGAATTCAAACGCGTCGTCCGGGGCCTCGCGATGAGCGTGGCCGGCTTCCTCGCGGCCCGCCTGCACCTTGCGTTCTTCGATCCCTTGTTCCTCGATTTCGGCAAGATCGAGCGCCTGCAGACCCGCAAACCGGGCGGCTTCGGACAGAAGATCGGCATCTTTGCCATCGGCGCCCTGATCGCCATGGCGCTCGCGGGCACGGCCATTTTCTACAGCAATCAGTTTCAGCAATGGCGGATTCTCCGCGCGGCGCCGGTCAAGCAGACGCTCGCCACGCGCGGACCCCGGTTCGAGAGCGCGAGCGCCTGGGCGGCCGCGCTCGATCTCGCGAAAGAAAAGGAGCAGGCCGATGCCAACTGGAGCCTCATCGATGCCGCCATCGACGATCTCAAGGACCCCGCCGAGCGAGCCAAGGCGATCGCGGTCACGGCCAGCGCTCTGGTCGATGCCGGCCGGTTGGAAAAGGCTGCGGCCAAAATGCGCGGCCTCATCACCGCCGGGGAGGAGCCGAATGCGTTGCAGCTCTGGGGGCCCGCGGGCGCGAATCCATCCGAGCAAGCCTTGATCCTGCATTCCTGCTACAAGGCTTTGGTAAAGCTGAAATGGGATGCGGACGCGGAGGCGACGCGGAAACTGGTTCTGCGCGCCGCGGAAAAGGCGGAGCCGCCACAACACGTCTGGGTGCTGGCGGCGATCGCGCGGGATCTCGGCGACACGGGCCACCTCGAGCAAGCTGCTTCAGTTGCCACCGAAGCGGAAGCCTTTGTCAACGGCGAGGACACCGCGGTTCCGGCGGCGGTGCAGATCGATGAGCTCACGCAGGTGGCCGAGGCCTGGGCCGCGGCGGGCAACCGCGAAAACGCCGTCCGCGTCCTTGAGAAGGCGCAGCAAAAGGCGCAAGGCCAGGCGGACGAATTGGCTAAACGGGCGGTGCCGGGGAAGAACCCGCCGAGGGAGCAGGCGCAAGGCCAGACGGACGAATTGGCGAATGCGCACACGGAGAGCCGCTGGGCGCTGGGAAGGGTGCGCGACGGTTGGGCAACGATCGGCCTGCTGGATCGTATTTCCCCGAGCGAGGCCGCGTCGATCCCCTGGGCGGCCGCGCTGGCCCGCGCAGGACGCTTTGACGACGCGCTGAAGGTGAGCGCACTGCTGCCCGCGTGGGACCGCGAAAAGGCCGACCTGGCCATCGCCCGCGAGATGGCGCGCGCCGGCCAGGCCGATCAAGCACGAGCGCTCTGCGCCCGCGTCCTCGCCGCCGCGCGGGCCATCGAGGATTACGAGAGGGCGAGATCCTGCCTCCTCGCGGAAACCGCCCAAATCCTGGCGGCGCTCAAGGATTTTCACGAAAGCCGCGCCATCGCCGATGAATGCGCGCTCCCGGCTGATCGCCTCGACGCTTACACCTCCCTGCTGCTCGCGCTGAGCTCCCGCACTCCCGCGCCGCGGCCGGATCGCGCGACCCCCTAGAGCGTGTCATGCACTTTATCCTCCGCGGCCCGGCGTTGGGCCAAAGGCCCAATTCATCCCAGCCCAGGGCAACGCCCTGGGTGCAATCTCAACCTAAGCGCCAGCCCTGAAAGGGCGATTCATCGTCGGTGCAGCAATGAATCGCCCTTTCAGGGCTGGTTCCGTGTCCGAACTTAACCCAGGGCGTTGCCCTGGGCTGGTATGAAGCCGCACCTTCGGT
>JAXDQW010000076.1:0-8053 GCA_034667665.1 Chthoniobacter sp. | reverse complement strand
GGGCGCTTCCGGCGTTGCGCAATCCGACCATCGCGCACCTCGCCACGCCCGATTGGGTCGCGGTCGAGACGATCATCGACGAGAGCGTCGTGCGCGAGATTATCCCGCAACTGAAGGCGCTGGGCGCGGAGGGGATCATCGAATACCCACTCAACAAAGTCGTTTACTGAGGAAGATTCCGTTTGCTCCTCAGGGGGAACCGTGATTTCCTCCCCACCCCACAACGAAAAACAAATTACCACATGGGTTCACTCAAGAAGCGACGGAAGGCGAAAATCGCCAAACACAAACGCAAAAAGCGGATGAAGGAAAACCGTCACAAGAAGCGTTTGCGCTACAAGAGCTAGCCGCTATCGTGCGGCCATGTATTTTCGTCAGGCAGGGTCTTCGCTGAGGGCGCGCTGGATTCTCACGGCGAGCGTGGCGCTTTTAGTCGCGCCGCTGCTCGCGGCACCGCCTTTTGGCGGGACGGCCGCCCCCAATTCCCGCGTGGCGCCGGCCAAGGCGCCCCTCCTCTTTGGACCTGCGCGCCCGGTCGCGACGCCGGCCGCCAAGCCCGGGCCCGGGCGCGTGACGCCGAAAAAGCGGCCCGCGGCCACGCCTGCGCCTGCGCTCGAGCCCGTGACGCCGGAAAGCCCGATTCCGGAGTCTCCGGAGCCACCCGCTGTGGCGGCCCCGGCGAAATCCGAAGTCGCTCCGCCCAGGAGTTTGAAGGGCGCTCCGCCCGTGCCGTCCCAGAAAGGCCCGCCGGAGTTTGCCGATGCGTGGCCCTCGGAATACCGCCCCCCGGCCGCGGATTTGCAGTTGAAATCGGAGGATACGCGCAAAGCGGAGGCGCTGGCGGCGTTCTCGAAAGGCCTGCTCGCGGAGGACAATGCGGATCAGGATGGAATGCTGGAGGGCTATCGCCGGGCGCTCGAATTTGATCCCGGATATGCCGAGCTGGCGGTCAAGGTGGCCTACGAGCTGGCGCGCCGGAACGACGTTTCGGCCGGCATCCAGGTGCTCAAGGACGCGATCAAAGCGGCGCCGAAAGAGCCCCTGCCCTACATCTATCTTTCCCAGCTTTACTCGAACCAACTGAAGAAGCCGGACCTCGCGCTGACCCTGGCTGAACAGGCACTCGCGCTCGCTCCGGATAACTTCAAGAGCTATCTCGCGCTCTACGAACTCCACAACAGCACCGGTCAGAAGGCAAAGGCCGAGGCCATCCTCGCCCGGGCGGCAAAAAGCGAAACCAAAGACACTCGCTTTTGGATCGAGCTCGGCGAGTTCTACCAGAAAACCTATCTCAAGGACGACGGGTCCTGCACGCCTGAGGAACTCCAGCGGATGAATGCGGTTTACGAGAAGCTCGGCGCCCTGAGCAGGGACGACCCCGCCATCCTCGGCAAGATCGCCGATTACTACGTCCTTTCGAAGCAGGTCAAGGAGGCCATTCCGCGCTACCTGGAAATCCTCCAGATGCGGCCTGATGCCGACGATCCGCCGCTGGGCAATGTGCGGGAGAAACTGGCGCGCAGTTTGATCTTCACCGGCCAGCGCGCCGAGGCCATCGCGATCCTCGAGGAAATCGTCAAGCAGACCCCTTCGCGGTTCGATACCTATGAGCTGCTCGGTGAACTTTACGAGCAACAGGGCGATCTCGACCGCGCGATGCAGCATTACGAGCACAGCCTGCTCCTCGATTCGAGCCTGCCGCAAAACCATATGCGGCTCGCGGACCTGCTGCGGCAGGCCAAGAAGTACGACAAGGCCATTGAAATGCTCCAGAAGGCGCGGAAGAAATTTCCGGACCTGCCCTACATTACTTATGGCCTCGCCCTCTCGCTGAGCCAGGCCAAGCGTCACGAAGAGTCCCTGGCGGCGTTCGCGCAGGCGCAGGCGGACGCCGAGAATCGTAACGAGGAGCTGCTCAACGCTTCGTTTTTCTTCACCTATGGAGCCGCTGCCGAACAGGCCGGGCAGTTCGACAAGGCGGCCGAGTTGCTCAAACAGAGCATCGAGCTCGATCCGAACTCCGCGCAGGCTTATAACTACCTCGGTTACATGTGGGTGGATCGCGGCGAGCATCTCGAGGAAGCAGGCGCCTTGATCAAGAAGGCGGTCGAGCTCGATCCCGACAACGGCGCCTTTCTCGACAGCCTCGGCTGGTTCTTCTTCAAGCGTGGCGACTCCGAGCGGGCCCTCAAGGAACTGCTCCGCGCCCAGGAAAACATTCTGCGCGAAGACAAGAAAGATGACGCGGTGGTGCTCGACCACATCGCCGATACTTACTCGAAGCTCGGCAAGACCGCGGAAGCGCTCGGCTATTGGCAAAAGGCCATCGCCCTCGAACCGGACGACCAGAAGCTCACCACCCGCATCACCGAAAAAATCGAGGCCGCCAAGCAGAAGGTCACCTCCGGCGCGCCGATGCCGGAGCCGGGCAAGAAGTAGCCCAGGGCGTCTCGACGCGGGGCAGGGGTGGTCCGCCGACGGCGCAGCGCCGAGGGCGTGGCCATTCACCTTCGTCATTTCACCCGCGCGCAGCTTCGAGGCGGTGCCACAAATTGCCTCTAGCCGAAACGCCGGGTGCGTGTAACTGTCCCGCCCTTTCCATGAAATCCACCCGACCCCTCGTCGTCGCCCTGTCCGTGTCGCTGCTCTCGGCCACCTCCCTGCTCGGCGCGGAACCACCAAAGAAATCCAAAGCGCCGACGGCCCCGCCAGCCAAGGCCACGGAGGAACCCAAGCCCGCCAAGGCTCCGGAAGAATCCAAGCCTGCCGAGGCGGGCAGCGCGCTGCCGGCCGTGGTTGCGGTCGTGGAAGGCGTGGAGATCAAGGGGCCGGAACTGGAGAAGACCTTCGTCGGATTTCTGGCCTCGCGGCAGATTCCCGGGGACGCCTTGCCCGCTCCGGAGAGGGCCCGTGGTTACCGCATGATTCTTGAAGAGATGATCAAGGAGAAGCTCGTGGAAACACGGGCGGCGGCGGTCAAAGTGAGCGAGGAGGAAGTCAACGCCACCTTCCAGAAGTTCACCGCGAACCTTGGTCCCGAAGCGGAAGTCATGAAGCAGATCGAAGCGAGCGGACAGACCGTGGAATCGATTCGGGAGAATATTCGCGCTTCGCTGAAGCAGGATCACTGGCTCGAAAGCGAAGTGGACAAGGCGGGCGGCGTCGCGGACAAGGAAGCCGAGGACTTCTACAAGAAGAACACCGAGAAATTTGTTTCGCAGGCCGAAGTGCGCGCCAGCCACATCCTGTTGCGGGTGCCGCCGGAAGCGAAACCGGAAGTGGTGGTCGAGAAGGAGAAGGCGGCGCAGGCCATCGCCGCCCGCGTCAAGAAGGGTGAGGATTTTGCCAAGCTGGCCAAGGAGCTGTCGGAAGACCCGAGTGCCAAGCAGAACAGCGGGGATCTCGATTTCTTCAAGCACGACCAGATGGTGCCGGAGTTTGCGGATGTCGCCTTTGGCATGAAGACCGGCGAGATCAGCGACCCGGTGCGCAGCCAGTTCGGATACCATGTGATCAAGGTGACCGATCGGCATGAGTCCGAAACCATGGCGTTGGAAAAAGTGAAGCCGAAGCTGGTTGCCTACCTGAAGGTGCAGAAGGTCGAAGCGCTCAAGCAGGAAATCCGCGACAAAGCCGAAGTGAAAATCAACCTTCCGGAACCGCCGCCGGAAGCGCTGCCCCCGGCGGCGCCGGCGCCCGCCGCACCCTGATTCGTCCGCAGCGTCCCGTCCCATTCCGGCGGTCCCGACCGCGCCTGAATCAAAGCTCCGCAGCGTTCCGACGCTCCTCCAGCGCCGGGAACGGCTTGCATTATAGGTTGAGCGCGAGGCGGCGATCGGTCACAGTGCCTCTCTAAAGTCGCGAGCCTCTCGCGATCCAGTTTCTCTCCATGCCACGCAAATCTCGGAAAAACGTCGGATTGATCGGCCTCGGCATCATCGGGTCGCGAGTGGCGACGGGATTGCGCGCGGCGGGTTTTCAGGCGTTTGTCTGGAACCGGACGCCCAAGCCCGCCCCGAACTTTCTCGGCTCGCCGGCCGAAGTCGCCGAACTCTGCGAGATCATCCAAATCTTCGTGTCGGACGCGCAGGCTCTCTTCGAGATCCTCGAACAGATGGCGGACGCGCTCACCCCGCAACACGTCATCATTTGCAACGCCACGGTGGGACCGGAAGCCACCCTCGAAGCGGCGCGTTTCGTCGAGGAAAGGGATGCCCATTTCCTCGACGCGCCCTTCACCGGGAGCAAAGCCGCCGCCGAGAAACGCGACCTGGTTTACTATATCGGGGGCGACGACGCGACCTTCCTGCGCGCCCGGCCCGTCCTCGAAGCGAGCAGCCGCGCGATCGTGCGCATCGGTGAAGTCGGCCACGCGGCGACGCTTAAGGTGGTGACCAACATGATCACCGCGGTGAGCATCCAAACGCTCGCGGAGGCCCTCGCCATCGTCCAAAAAGCCGGGCTCGACCCCGAGGTGCTCGCCGCGGCGCTCGAGCACAACGCCTGCCGTTCGCCGGCCATGGAGATGAAGTTGCCGAAGATGATTGCCGGCAACTACGAGCCGCACTTTTCGCTCAAGCACATGTTCAAGGACGTGCAATTGGGCATTCATGTCGCCAACGCGCTGGATATCGAAATCCCGGCCACCACCGTGACCGCCGGCGTCATGTATGGAGCGCTCAACCAGGGCTGGGGAGAGCTGGACTTCTGCACGCTTTACAAAGTGTACGAAGCCCAGGTCAAGTCTTCGTCCGGGGATCTCCCTCCGCCGCCGACGGCACAGCTCCAGGACCTCGACAAACGCCAGCAGCACTATCCGGAGACGAAGCTGCCGGCGCCTCCCCGCCCTTCTGCCGAAGCCGCCAAATCTGCGGAACCGCCGCCGCCGGCCCCGGTGTCCGAAGACGAGAAAAAGGCAGATGCCCCCCGGCTGGCCCAGGTTCTGGATGCGCCGGAGAAGATCAAGGCGGAGAGCGAAGCGGCCGCGGCGGCGGCCGTGGCCGCGCCGGATTCCGCGGAATTGCGGCGGGAAGCCGAGTTGGACCGGCAGTACGAGCCGGCGATCCATAAGGCGGATATGCCGGGTTTAATCCTGCTCGCACCGGTCGAGGCAGCGAAGGAGCAAGGGGTCATCCAACTCGGCAATGGCGAAGTGGGCAAATCCGAGCCAGCCGCCGTGGCGCCCCCGAAGCCGGAAGAATCCAAACCCAACGAACGGGAAGCCGCACCCGCGGTGGCGCGCGTTTCCGAGCCGGTCGGAACGAAACCGGAGGAGCAATCCGCCGCGCTGAACCTTGGACCAACGCCGCCCAAAGCGAACGAAAAGCCTGCGCCGATCGAGGTGCTCAAGGCCGTCGAACCGATCGCTTCCAAGCTCCGGGACGCGCCGGAACCGGCAACCGTCGAGTCACGGCCGGCCGCGGCGAGCCCGGCGGGCAATCACGGCGGTGCGGAAGACGACTACGGCGAGGTGCTCATCAAGCCCTTCAATTTCGTGAAGCGCTGGTTTGTCTCGCGGATCGGCGGCTGAGCGGCCAGGGATCATGAGCGAAAGCGCTGCGGTTTACCGCGAATTCAAGCAGCGGGGCGGGGTGGCCGATCTCTCAGACCGGCTCAAGCTGCGCCTCACGGGCGGAGACCGGGTGCGCTACCTCAACGGCCAGGTGACCGCGAATGTGGCCGCGCTGGCCGCGGGTCACGCCTTGCCCGCCTGCGTGACCACGGCCAAAGGCAGGCTTTGCGCCGAGGTCTTTCTCCATGCCGGCGCCGATGCTTTGTTCGTGGACGCGGACGCCTCCCTTCGTGAGTCGCTTCCCGGCCGGCTCGAACGTTACATCATCGCCGACGACGTCACCCTCGAAGACGTCACCGATCAGTTTCATCTGATCCATCTCCTCGGCAGTGTCGCACCCGCGGCTGACCTTTTCGATGAGGCCGCCTTCGCGGGGCGCGCCCAGCGCTTCCGGCACGATGGCTGGGACCTCGCGCTGCGCCCGGAGGTTTTTGCGAAACTCTGGCCGCAGCTCGTCGCGCGGATTCCCGTGCTCGACGCTGAGCTCCAGGAAGTCCTGCGTGTCGAAGCGGGGGTGCCCCGCTGGGGCCGGGAACTCACCGAAGACACGCTTCCCCCCGAAGCGGGTCTCGATGACACCCACATCGACTATCACAAGGGCTGCTACATCGGTCAGGAAGTCATCTCCCGTCTCAAGAGCGTGGGGCACGTTAATCGCGAACTGATCGGCTTCATTTCCTCCGCCGGCGCGCCGCTCGCGCCCGGGGCGGTGCTCTATCCGCCCGATGGCGCGGAGAAGTCGGTGGGGGTCCTCACGAGCACCGCTTTCAGTTTTGCCTTGGAAAAGCCGATCGCGCTCGGCTACCTCAAGCGCGGCGCTGCCTTTCCCGACCTGATCGCCCGCTCCGCGGACTCGACCGAGGTCCTCGTCGCCGCGCACGCCCTGCCCCTTGTTCCATGAAAAAACTGCTGTTGCTTTCCGCCGCCGGCCTCGTCGCCTCGCTTGTCTCCGTCCATGCCGAGGAGGCGGCCCTCATCACGATCCAGATCGGCAAGGATCCGACGCCGCGCCTGGTGGCGCTCGAGTTGCACGAAGCCGAGGCCCCGCGAACGGTCGAGAACTTCAAAAAGCTGGCGAAGAAGGGTTTCTATAAAGGCGTCTCGTTTCATCGCGCCTTCCCGCACATCCTCGTGCAAACCGGCGACCCGCTGAGCCGGGCTAAAGACCGCGCCAAAGTCGGCACGGGTGGACCCGGCTACACGCTGCCGCCCGAAATCCGCCGCAAACACTCCAAGGGCGCCGTCGCCGCCGCGCGGCTCCCCGACAAGATCAATCCGTCGCGCGTCTCGAGTGGTAGCCAGTTTTTCATCTGCCTGCAGCCGGCGCCGAACTACGACGGCCAATACACCGTCTTTGGCCACGTGCTCTACGGCTACGACGCGCTCGACGAGATTTCGACCAAGCCCGTGGACAGCAACGACTATCCCCTCGAACGCTCCTTCATCCGCTCCATCAAGATCCTTCCGCGCGAGCAATTGCCGCCGGAACCGGGCCCCACGACGCCGGGCCGGAAGCCGGCCAAGCCCTGGTGGCGAATCTTCGGATAAACCACTTGCGACCCCACAGGCACGCACGTATAAGACGCGTCCCTTTTCCCCGGCATCGGGCAGATACCGAAGTGGCCAAACGGGGCGGACTGTAAATCCGCTGGCTTACGCCTTCGTTGGTTCGAATCCAACTCTGCCCACTCCTCCCGGTTGCGTTCAGGCCAACGGGGCCCCCCGGGGATCTCTGCGACAGGACCGGCCCCCTCTTTCTAACGAGCGGCTGTTCGTATTTTGGCGATTGGGAAAACCCCGGCGGCACCGCCACTTCGGAAGCCCCAACAGCGACAATATCGCGTTTTTCATTGGGCCTGATGATTGGCACCAACGTTGCTTTACCTCGGCTTATGCCGCGACGGGCATACCTCGACTCGGCCATCAATTCATAACGATCCATACCCAATAATATGTTGCGAAAACTGAACCAGAATCGGGGGGGCTTTACCCTCGTTGAAATCATGATTGTGGTGGGCATCATCGCCCTGCTGGCGGCCATTGCCGTCCCCAACTTCCTCCGCTCCCGCAAGCGCACCCAGGCGACGCGGGTCCTCGAGGATCTCCGCGTGATCGATGGAGCCGTGGACCTCTACGCAATCGAAAACAACAAAGCCGGCGGCGCCGCGGTCACTTGGGCGCAGGTCAAGGCCTACCTCAAGACCGGTTCAATCCTCTACAATTCCGGCGGATTGGATCTGATGGGCAGCAGCTTTGGCGCGTTTACCGTCGATGCGGTCCCGAAACTCCACGCCACGACCTTCGGCAAGCTGTCCGATGTGGCTCCGACCGACTTCTGGTCGCCCTTCTACCCCTAGGGAAACACTGAACAATTGACGGCCCGCGCGCAGCCGTTGGCGCGCGCAGTTAGTAAGGAAATTTAGGCGTGGCGATGCGGCGCAGGCGGGGTGCTAGCGCCTGGATGAGTAAAATAGTTGTCCA
>JAXDQW010000075.1:0-3170 GCA_034667665.1 Chthoniobacter sp. | reverse complement strand
TCTGCGATGATCTCCTGCTGCTCTTGATAAGCCTGCAGGAGTTCCTCCAGCGTCGGTACGCCGGGGTCGCCGTTGTTGGGGTTGGTTTTTGCGCGAGGCATACCCCATCGCGGGAGTGTCAACTGCCCCGCCCGCTTCGCGCTGAAAAGGCCCTCCGGATTCGCCGCCGGCTGCGTGACGCAATCGACGGAAATGAGCTTCTCGGCGCGGGCGAACTTCTTCATCCCCTTCTTCTCGCCGCCGCCCTTGAACTTCACGCTCAGGCCGAAGCATTCGGGCATCACGTTCGCGCGCTCGAGCATCTTCGGCGTTTCGTCGTGCGACCTGAGCAGGTGCCAGTCGGCGCGCAGCTTGTTGTCGTCGATGTGGAAGTTGGTCAAGTAGCCGCACGTGTCCTTGATCCCGCTGCCGTGATCGAGATTGACCGGCACCTTTTTCTTGGCGAGCGCGTGGAGCTGCTTGACGGTTGTGGCATCGACCACCAGGTCGTGCCCCTCGGCCTCGACATCGCCGGTGATGACGGCGACATCGCGGATGATCGCATTATCGAAATCGACCGTGCCCGAGAAGGGGACATGGAAACCGATTTCCTCAGCGACGGTGAAGTAGTGGAGAGAGCGAGTAGGACGCATGCCCACCCACCTCGCTGTCAACCATCCTTGGTCCTTGCGTAAGGATCAACCAGGGAGAAAGATCGGGCTAATGCTAGGCCCCTCGCGCCCCTGATGCCAATGCCACGGTTCCGAAAGACACTTCTATGCTTTATCGTGTTCCTCTGCTTCGCGCTCTACACGGCCACACGGGGCAACGTGAGTTGGCGTGTTCATCGACACTACCCTAATGCCGATGTCGCTCTTCGCGCCGAGGGCAATCCTGAATCAAGTTTTGGCGGCGTGCTATGGCGAGGTTTGGGCATGCAGTATTTCAGCCCCTCCGAGACAGTCGGCGTCCATATCAGCGGTCATCCAACGGCCATCAACTTCACACATTTCAGAGGCATGCTCATTACATATCTTACCCTTGAGCATTGCGTCGTTACTGACATCCGCCCGCTTTTGACCATGTATCGCCCAGAGGTTTCTTTCATCGCCTGCGACATGTCCCGCCTCCCCGATGAGCAGAAGCGCTTTCTCCACTACCAGCCCGAGTTTGATCGCTACTCCATTTCCATCCCACCAGACGGGATGCCCCAGTATCCCGGAGGTTTCGGTCTTCATAGTGAGAACTTCTATCCTTAACCGAACGGCTCCCGCAGAGCCCGCCGCGCACCATTCCTGCCAGCCCGCCGCTGTCTCTGAGCTTGATGTCGTTACAAGGCGTCGCGACGCGTATGCTGTGAACTCAGCTATATGACTTGCCCGATCTGCAACTCGACAAACGTTGAAGCTCGTCCGAAGCAACGTGGTCTGTACCCGTTAGGCCCGGTTGCAATCTTCGGGCTGCCATTTGCGATGCTGCATCAGGCGTCAGAGGCGCAGCAATTCCACTGCGCCGCTTGCGGACAGGTCTTCCAGCGCCGGACTACGGCAGCGCAGATTGCCCGCGTACTCCTACTTTTCTTCGGTGTGGCTTTTGGTCTTCTCATTATCATTGTTATCATCGCATTCGTCATCACCCAGAGCCGCTAAGCCGAGACATCGCGAACCACCAATGATTAAGGTCGTAGTCTCATGAGGCGCGCGCTCCAACTTTTGCCGTTACTGGGATTGGCTCCGCTGGGGCACTTCCTTAGCGCATACCTAGGCGGTGCGGGACTTCTGAGAAGCGGCGACGGGATTCTTATCGGTCTCGCTTGCATGTTCTTGCTTCCTTGGGCGGTTGCGGCGTCATTCCTAATGGTCAAGGTCGCGTGGCCCGCGCGTCTGTTGTTCTTTATCGGGGCAATGGTTGTGCAAGGCGTTCTGCTGTTCACCGTCATTCCCGCAGGGGCGACTTCGGAGATGATGGGTATTGCGCGCCGATTACGTCGGGAGTTTCCGCCAGACCAAATACGAACCTGTGCTGCAACACTTCTTCAGAAGCAACATGATGGGATTCTTGCTGTTAGGCAGGAAAAGAGAGACCAGGGAACTGTGCTGGTTGACGATTCCGAGCTCCCCATCCCGCTGCGTGGAAAATTCGAGCGTGTTTTCATAGAAGAGCAGCGAGTTTATTTCTCTCTCAACCGGCGCACTGGGATTCTCTGTGACAGCAGAAAGCACGTGAGGGAGTTCTCCGAATGCTCGATGGCAGACGGAGTTCATGCTTATCGGTATGAGAGACAATGAGCACTCACCAGGCTCCTGCACCTAACCGCCTCCCATACTTCCGTGCGCGACGCTAGATCATCCGGTAGCCGCGCAGATTCGTCGTGGCCGTCGCGTGGACGCACACCTTGTCGCTCTGATTGCCGCCGAGGGTGGCAAGATTGCCACGCTTGTCCCAGCCGACGACGAAGGTGACGTGATTGCCGCCGGTGCGGGAAAAGACGGCGACGCAGCCGTACATCGGCGTGTCGATCCGGTGCCCCCACTCGAGCCACGATGCCGCCGCCGCGCTGTTGGTCTTGGGCTTGCCGGCGCAATCCATGCAGTAGTTCGCGAAGGACGAGCACCACGGCACTTCATCGTCGCTGGCCTTGAGCGAGGTATGGCGATGGTACTCGAGGACGCGCGGATTGTCGCGTTCTCCGGGATACTCGATGACGCCGAGTTCGCGCTCCGCAATCGGAAGCCAAGGAGGAATGATAACGCCGCGCGAGCGCTGCCAGGCATCGGTCGCGAGCTGCGTCTTGCGGCCCCAGTCGCCATCGATGGCGCCGGGATTAAAGCCTGCCGCAAGCAAGGCTCTCTGATGTTCGGTAACGAACTGACTCATTTGGTGGTTGGTTTGGTTTTGGTTTTTTGAATGCGCGGGATCCCGCGCGGGAAATCATGATTCTGGCTCGCTCATTTACCGGCCCCCGCTTGTCCCGTGCGCCGCCGCCTCGGTCGGCTTCCCGCCGAGCCTTGCCCACAGCGCGGCGCGATCCTCCTCGCACTTTCTCAGTCCCTCCTGGTGCGTCGTGACCGAGCCTTCGAGCGCGACGATCCGATCCTTGAGGTCGGTGATGCGATCCTGGAGCGCGCCTTGCAGCATCCGGCCGATCACCACGACTGCCGCGAGCAGAAGGAGGACGACAAAGCCCTGAC
>JAXDQW010000074.1:0-31391 GCA_034667665.1 Chthoniobacter sp. | reverse complement strand
ATGGGCGGACGCCCCCGCTCACCCTTGGGATAGTGCGGCTGAATGACTGCGACCAGCCTCGCCCACGGGACCAGGTTTTCCATCTCCGCAAGAAAACGCTCCCGGCGCGTGACTTTCTTCTTCCCGGAATACTCGGACTGGGCGAAACTCATTTGTTGTTCCATGAGCGCCACTCTACTAACACTTAGTTGGAGTAACTACCTATTTCTGAGAGCAAACGCGATTAAATCAGCGTTTCCCTAAGAGGCTTGCTGCAACTCATCGCGCATCCCTGCCTATCGAGCCCCAAAGGCGGGAAATGGTGCAGCGGAAGAGATCTTATCGGTTGGGAGCGAAACTCCAAATGTCGTGCGACCATTGACGAATCAAATTGGCGGGCAGTTCTACTCCTGCGTTTTTCTCCTACAGCCTAAAGCTCCAAGGCCGAGGAGTTCTCCCGGCGGCTGCATGGGTGCGATGTCTCATTTGCGCGTCTGGTTCGCGCCGGTGGAATTCCAAAGCGCTAGAGACCTGCGCGAGTAGATCGAGACGGCGATCCGCGTTTACGACGGGCTGCTCTATTCGTACTATTTTGGAATGACGAATGACGAAACCGCGGTGCCCGGAGCGCGTTGGGCGCTAATTGACTGATTGGCTGACTCCTTGCACTCCGTGCTGATGAAGTGGCACCTCCTTTTCCCGCTTGTGGCCAGCCTGCTCTACGTTGGTGCCGCTCTCTTTCTGAAACGGGCGCAACAGCTCGGCGCCGGCGTGCTGCGCACGACCTTCATCGCCAATGTCGCCGTGGCACTGGTCTTTTCCGCGCTGTTGCCGCTGGGTGGGAAGGGTCAGGCTTGGACGCAGCTCTGGCAGCCGGCGCTGGTGGCGGTGCTGTTCGTCGCCGGGCAGGCGCTCGCGCTCCTCGCACTCGCGCGCGGCGATGTCTCGGTGGCGACGCCGGTGCTCGGCGCGAAGACCATTTTTGTCGCGTGGTTCACCACGCTGCTGCTCGCCACGCGGCTGCCTTGGCAGCTCTGGTGTGCGGCGGGGCTGAGCTTCGGCGCCATCGCGTTGCTCAACCGCGCGCCTGGCACCGGCACATCCGCGGGGCGGGGGCGGCTCGGACGAACGATCTTTTTTTCCATGCTCGCCGCGGCGGCATATGCGCTCTTCGACGTGCTGGTGCAAAAGTGGGCGCCGGCTTGGGGCGCGGGCCGCTTTCTGCCGATCATGTTCGGGCTTTCGTCGGCGATGTCGCTTGTGTTCGTCCCGTTTTTTCGAGAGCCGTTGCGCGAGCTGCGCCCGCGGCCTGGCCATCGCTGGTGACGGGCGCCCTCTTCATGGCGCTCCAGTCCTTTTCGCTCGTCACGGCACTGGCGATCTTTGGTGACGCCACTTCGATGAACGTCGTCTAAAGCGCGCGCGGTGTTTGGAGCGTCGCGGCCGTCTGGCTCATCGGCCATTGGTTTGCGAACACCGAGGCGCAGCTCGGCGGTCACGTGCTGCGCTGGCGGCTCGCGGGCGCGGCTCTCATGAGCGCCGCGATCGTGCTGGTGGTCTCGCGATAGGGATTGGGGGCTGACTTCCGTTCCCCTTCTGCTCGTTCCAAAACTGAGGGTTTGGGAACGCCAGATGTGCGGGGAAGCGGTGCTTCGCGGTCAAGGTAGGCCGACAATGGAGTCACCCGATTTCCCGCCACCTGCGCCGCGATAGAGTCGCCCCCTGAAGTGTGCGTTCCCAAAGCCCCACCCCGGGGAACGAGGAGGCGGACTTCCCTTCCCCTTCCTGCCTTCCTGCGCTGATGCGGAGGCGGTGTAGTGTGCGCTGTCCTCAGCGCAAAGCGGTCCGCTGGCGACAGCGGACGCTACACTGGCGGCCCACTCAAACTGACTTCTACTTTGAGTGGTAGATATCCGTGGAGTCACTTCAACACCTGGCCAAAGCTGATGTCGTGTTCGTCGAGGTCCTGGATGCCGAATTCGCGAACGCCGTACGACTGCGTGCAGGGGCCGTAGTCGATCCGGGCTCCACGGGCTTTCATCTCGGCATGGAGGGCATCGGCATCATTGACCCAGAAGTAGGCGTTGCAGGTCTTGTCCCGAATCTTCCAGAACGGGATGATCTTGTCGGCATCGGCTTGCGCGAGCATCAGATAAAAGTCGCCCCAGGCGAGGATGCAAAAGGTGGGTGGTTCGCCGTGGAAGCTGGCTCCGTGAAAGCCGATACACTCCTGATAGTATCGGGCGGAAGCGGCCACGTCGCGCACGAGAAGGACGGGGGCACTGGCGGTGATGGTGGGCATGCGGAGAAAGGAAGGTGTGGGTTTTGAGACAGTCTGGAATGGCCACAAGGCAAGGCAAGTTAGGATCCGTTTGAGGAGCGCGCTGCGCCGTGGAATGCGCCGGCTGGCTGGCGCGAGCTTGCCTGTCGAGAGCCGAGCACGAGCTGACCCGAAGCTCGCAATCGCGGGGCGGACAGACTCGACTGAGTCAAAAGAATTGCCATGACCCATCCGACCAACTCCGAAAGCATTCCGGCGGCGCCGGGACCCGGTGCCGATCCGGCGCAACCGCCACGACATCTCCGCTTCCACCTGCCGCATCGCCATCTCGCGCCCGCTTTCGGGAATGATTGGTTTGCGCTCAAGGCGGAAGCGTTTGCCCGCTTCTTTGGCACCCCGGTGTTCCTGGTCGGGCAGACGCTGGTGGTGGCGATCTGGATCGCCCTCAATGTGGCCGGCATCTGGAAGTTTGACCTCTATCCTTTCATCCTCCTGAATCTCGCGTTCAGCCTGCAGGCGGCTTACGCGGCGCCTTTGATCCTGCTGGCGCAGACGCGGCAGGCGGATCGCGACAAGGCGCACAACGACGCCGACGCCCAACACCGCGAGGCCCTCTCCAACGAAAGCGCGGAACGCCAGGCCGTGGCGGCCAAACAGACCGCGCAGCTCCTGATCCTGGTGCAACAAAACACGGATCTCACAGAACTGACCAAAAAACTCGCCGAACGCGTCGAGACGCTGACGGCGGAGCTGCACCGCAAGCTGGTGATGGTGGAGCAAGCCTGACCAGGCCGCCCGTCAAGACCTGCGGGCGCGCTCCGCCTGCCTGCTCGCGCGGATCAGCGTGGACGGGCTGGCGATTGAGAGTATTTCTGGGGAGTGATCGTCCTTCCCATCCCAACTAAAGGGAAACGCTTCGTTGTCCTCCTTCTTTTCCTCGGTTTCTCCGCCCTACTGAGTCCAGCCGCCGAGCCGTCGGCGCGCTGGTGGAAGGGGAACCTGCACACGCACTCGCTGTGGAGCGACGGCGACGATTACCCGGAGATGATCGCGGATTGGTACAGGCAACGCGGTTACCATTTCCTGGCACTCTCGGATCACAACATCCTCTCCGATCACGAGCGCTGGATCTCCATCGCGAAAAGCCGGGGCGGCGAGCTGGCGTTCTCGAAATACCTGACCCGGTTCGGCTCCCCGTGGGTTGAGGTGCGCGACGTCGAGGGGGACAAGGAAGTGCGCTTGAAAATGCTCAGCGAGTTTCGCGTGCCGTTCGAGGAGCCGGGCCGCTTCCTGCTGATCCAGAGCGAGGAAATCACCGGGCGCAGCATTCACATCAATGCCACCAACCTTCGCGAAGTGATCCTGCCCTACAGCGGTTACGATCCGGAGAAGAGCGAGAATGTGGTCAAGGCGATGCAGCGCACGATCAACACGGTGATGGAGCAGCGCCAGCGCACCGGCGTGCCCATGTTTCCGCACATCAACCACCCGAATTTCAAATGGGCGATCACGGCGGAGGAGCTCATGCAGCTTGATAATGAGCGCTTCTTCGAGGTCTATAATGGGCACCCGGCGGTCCGCAATGAGGGGGACGAAAGGCATGCCGGCACCGAGCGCGTTTGGGACATCATCCTCACCGAGCGCCTCGCCCAACTTGGCAAGGAAGTGATCTTCGGGGTCGGGACCGACGACTCGCATCAATATCACAACGAGCCCAAAAAACTAAGCCGGCCCGGTCGCGGATGGGTGATGGTGCGCGCGGCGAAGCTGAGTGTCGAAGCGCTCATCGCCGCGATGGAAGCGGGCGACTTTTACGCTTCCTCGGGGGTGACGCTCCAGGAGGTGCGCCGCGAGAAAGACCGCCTCTCGCTCGAAATCGAGGTTGAGCCCGGCGTCACCTACACGACGGAATTCATCGGCACGCGCCAGGGTTACGACCGCAGCAGTGAAGCCATTCCGGGCGACAACGGCGAGCCGCTGCGGGTCACTCGCCGCTACAGTAAAGACATCGGCACGGTGCTCGCGAGCGTGGCGGGCACCTCCGCGAGTTATACCTTGATAGGCGACGAGATTTACGTGCGCGCCCGGGTGGTGTCCTCCAAGCCGAAGGTCGATCCGAGCTTCGCGGGCGAAGTCGAGCAGGCCTGGACGCAGCCGCTCGTGCGCGTGGGCAAGTAGCGCTCAGTCCACTATCGTCTGTCCGCGGACTTTTCTACTGGGACAGGCTCCTGGCTCTCCTGGATCCGAGGGCCTCTCTTGGGAAGGCGCGGGCCAGCTCCGCGAACGGCGTGCCGGTGCGTGCCGACCATCACCATACCAAACATCAACGCCGCGAGGAGCCAGCCGGACCAACTCCGGCGAGCGGGCGCATTGGGGCGGGAAAAATCCGGCGTGACCCCCGCGGCAAGCAGGCGGTCGTACAGGTGTGGATGGATCTGGCGTTTGCCGGGCATGACCGCCGGGATCTGATTGCACTCATATAAGCGCGCGAGTCCTCGGGCATAAGCTCCGGACTCGGGGCCCTCATGCGCGAGCGCGATGGAATCGGCGCGCTGTTCCATCCGCCGGGCGAAAGTGCGCGTGGCCCAGCCGATCAGCCACACGGCTACCCACAACACGGCGAGCCCGGGCAGGTCGAAGCGATGAAAGACGGGTCTGATGAAAAGGCAAGGGACCAGCGCGAGGGTGGAAAGATAACGCCGCACGAGCACCCAACGCGACTCGGTGAGGTGCGCGAATTCATGCGTGCAGACCGCGGACAGTTCCTCATCGGAGAGCGCCTCGAGCAGGCGTTCGGTGACGAAGAGGGTGCGGGTCTGCGGCAGGGCGCCGGCGTTGCAAGCCACGCCACGCAGCACCCACGCGCGCGGCAGCGGGATGTGCAGCCGCTGCGCCAAATCGTCCACGATGGCGAGCAGCCGTTCCGGCGGCGCGATGATCAGCCCCAGCTTTCGTGCGAGCCACAGGCCGCCGCCCCAGACCATCCACGTCTGGAGACCCACCACGCCGAGCGCGAGCGCGGGCCCGCGCCAATCCCATTCCGCCGGCATCAGGATGAGCGCGGTGAGAAAGAGGGCCGTCCGCGAGGCGCGCAGAATCCAGGTGGCGCCCACCTCGTGCAGCCAGGCGCGGAAACCGAAGTTGGGGAAGAGTTCCCGATCCATGGGATATGTGCCGAGGATGGCGCCGGGTAGCGCGGCCAGCGCGAGCCAGAGGGAAGTGACCGGCAGCTCGGGGAAGAGAATCGCCTGCGCGGCGGCGCAGACCGCCGGGATGAGGAAGAGGTTGCCGGCGGCGGAGGTGCGGACCGGATAAAGGATGCGGGCGCGTTCCGTCCAATGTTGTCCGCGGGATCGGCGCCAGCTGCGGAGGGAAAGCCAATTCAGGCCTGCCGCAAGCATCGCCGCGACGAGGAAGTGAAGGAGCGGGAGCAGGGCCAGCACGGCGGGGGAGGGTAGGGGGTGAAGGGATTTGCGGCAACGCTGGGTCAGGGCTCTCGCGCGCCTCGCGGCGGATTCGAGGAAGTCTTTTCGCACGGCGCAGGCGCTGGTAAGTCGTCGCTATGCAAGACGCGGTCCTTGATTCCGGATTACCGCTGCCTGGTTGGGAGGCCGCTGAACCCTTGGCGCGATGAACGGCGACGAATTGCGCGCCGTGCTCGCCGGTCTCGATCTCTCCGCTCGGGCGGACGAAGAGCCGATTCGCGGGCGCATGCTCGAATTGCTCGACACGACGCCGGATTGCTTCCAGCGCTGGGCTTTCCCGGCACACTTCACCGGCAGCGCGCTGGTGGTGAGCGGGGACGGACAGCGCACCTTGCTGCATCATCATCGCAAGCTCGACCGCTGGCTTCAGTTCGGCGGCCACTGCGACGGCGAAGCCGATGTCTTGCGCGTGGCCCGGCGCGAGGCGTTGGAAGAATCCGGAATCGAGGGACTGATCGTCGCGTCGGCGCGCCCGTTCGACCTTGATATCCACGAAATCCCGCCGAAAGACGGCGAGCCGATTCATTTTCATTACGACATTCGCTACGTGCTGATCGCTCCGGAAGATGCAGCGGGCGCCGTCAGCGAGGAAAGCCATGAGTTGCGCTGGTTCACGGCAGCGGAAGCGCAGGAGCTGGCCCTGGACGAGGGACTTCGGCGGCTCATTCGGAAGTGGCAGCAACTCCTCGCGCGGCGGAGCGGGCACTAAGATCGCTGCTGCTCGACTCAACGCAGAGGACGCAGCGCGCGAAGCCGCAACCAAACGCGTTGCGCAAATCAAACGCTGAGGACGAAGGGTCGCAGAGGAAGACCAATCCGCACTCACCATTCTGTCAGGGTGGGGATTGCCTCGCTCCCTCTGTGCAACCTCTCGCTTCGCTCTGCGACTCGCCCGGTTCCTACCTCCGCTTGTCCCGTGCGCCGCCACCTCGGTCCTTTGCGTTGAGGTTTTCCCTTCCGTTGGCCTCAATGTTCAGTCATCCCTGAGCCCATGAAATTCCTCCCTGCTTGCCTTGTATTCGCTGTCGTGGTGTTGCCGGTCTTCGCCGAGGAAAAACTGTGGGTCAATTACGAAGGCAAGGAAGGCCCGGGCAAGGGCAAGCACATCGTCTTCCTGGCGGGCGACGAGGAGTATCGGAGCGAGGAGGCGCTGCCGCAGCTCGGGAAAATTCTCAGCCAGCGGCACGGCTTCAAGGCGACGGTCGTCTTTTCGATCAATCCGGAGACCGGTGAGATCGACCCGAATACCAAGGACAATGAGCCGGGCCTCGAGGCCCTGGATACCGCCGACCTCTGCGTGATGCTGCTGCGCTTCCGCGCGTGGCCGGACGAGCAGATGAAGCACTTCGCGGATTACGTTGCGGCGGGCAAGCCGGTCATCGGTCTGCGCACCAGCACGCATGCGTTCAGCGGCCTCAAGGGCACCTACGCGTCGTTCAACAGCTTCGGTAAAAAAACACTCGGTGAAGGTTGGGTGAATCATTGGGGCAAGCATAAGAGCGAAGCCACGCGCGGGATCATCGAGCCTGCGACGAAGAACGACCCGCTCCTGCGCGGGGTGGAGACCCTCTTCGGCAACACCGATGTCTATGAGGCCTATCCGCCGGCCGATGCGAAAATCCTCGTGCGCGGCCAGGTGTTGAAAGGGATGACGCCCGAGGACGAGCCTGCCGATTACAAGAAGAAGCGCGCCACTGACAAGGAGGAGCAAGGCATCAACGACCCGATGATGCCGGTGGTCTGGACCCGCGAACCGAAGAACGAAGCGGGCACGACGAACAAGATCCTTTGCAGCACCATGGGCTCGGCGACGGATCTGCAAAACGAGGGCCTGCGCCGGTTGATCGTCAATGCGGCCTATGCCTTTGTCGGATTGGAAGTGCCGGCGAAGGCGGACGTGGCGCTGGTCGGCGAATTCAAGCCGTCCTTCTATGGCTTCAACGGCTTCATCAAAGGCGTGAAGCCGACTGCTCACGAGCTCAAGTAGGGGAACCGGACGAGGCATGGGCAGGTCAGGCATTCACGGCAAGTGGCCGAGAGATGCGCCAATGGCTCGACCGACCGACGGCGCATTCCGTGTCCAAGGTGGACGGTCGGCTCTGTGGGGTGGTTGGAGTGAGAACGGGGTAAGTTGTCATGGCTTAAGTCAGGATCGCTGCCGCCGCCCGGAGGCGCGCCAAGCGCCAGGGCCCTGGCCGTGGACTTGATCGCAACCGGTACCCCAACGCCTGGCTTACTGCCCAAGGGCTGATCTCTCTGAGTCGGATCACCCATGGGTCAGCCGCGAGTCCTGCCCAATGAGACGTTCAGGAAGTCCTCCTGCACTTTTGGAGGGACGGGTGGCGCAACTCAATGCGCCATCCCTACCTCTATCCGGGAGTTGGCGGGACGCCTGCCCCAGTACTCCCAAGCCAAACGAGCGTCGTTTTGCGCTCACCTCTGAGCGCTGATTACTGCCACACTTCTTCTCCTGCCAACCCCCGTCACCTCGCCCCCATGAAACTCCGCCATTTTCTCCCCGCCTTTTTTCCAGCCATGCTCACCGCCTTGGCGAACGCCGCGCCGATCTCGCTCTTCGACGGCAAGTCACTCGATGGCTGGGAGGGCGAGACCGCGAAGACCTGGCGCATCCAGGACGGCGCGATCATGGGCGGGTCCCTGGAGGGCAATCCGCGCAACGAATTTCTCGCGACGAAGAAGAGCTATCGCAACTTCACGATGAAACTCGAATACAAGCTCACCGGCACGGAGGGCTTTGTGAATGGCGGCGTGCAGTTTCGCTCCAAACGCATCGCGCAACCGCCCAATGAGATGAGCGGCTATCAAGCCGATATCGGCGCGGGCTATTCGGGCTGTCTCTACGACGAGTCGCGCCGAAAAAAGGTGCTCGCGGCGGCGGACAAGGAGCTGATCGCAACACTCGAAAAGCCGGGCGAATGGAACCTTTACGAAATCCGCGCCGAAGGCACACGCATCCAGCTTTTCCTCAACGGCAAGATGACCGTGGACTACACCGAAAGGGAGCCTGGGATCGAAGAGCACGGGGTGATTGCCCTGCAAATCCACGGCAACAGCAAAGCGGAGATCGGCTATCGCAACATCACCATCGACGAATTGCCCGACACGCTCGTGCCCGGGCCGGTCCAGATTCTCGAGCGCTTCGGCGAGCCGGAGCGTGCGCCAGCGAAGGCCGCGCCCTTCGTCGAGGAAAAATTCGCGCTCGGTGAAAACGAGGTCGTGGTCTTTGCCGGCCAGACGAATCTCGTGCGCGAGCAGAAAAGCGGCGAATTGGAATCGCGGCTGGCGAGGGCGTTTGCGGAAAAGAAGCCGCGGTTTCGCTCGATGGCTTGGGAGGGCGACACGGTCTACGAGCAGTGGCGCGATTTGAATTTCGGCGCCTGGCGCGGACAGCTTGAAAGCGTGGGCGCAACGATCATCGTCGCGCAGTTCGGACAGGCCGAGGCGTTCGACGGCGTGGCGCGCCTGCCGGAGTTCACCGCCGCCTATGCGCGCCTGCTCGATGAATTCGCGATGCGCACGCCGCGGGTGGTGCTGCTTTCGCCGAGACCCTTCGAAAAGCCGCTCGCCTCGCACGCGCCCGATCTCACGCTGCGCAATGCAGACGCCGGCGCCTACGCGAACGCGGTGCGCGAGCTCGCCCGCCAGCGCGGCGCGGTCTTCGTGGACCTATTCACACCGCTCGCCCAGCGCCAGGCCGATGCGCCGCGCCTCACGGACAACGGCCTGCACCTCAACGACGAGGGGCTTCGCGTGGTCGCGGACCTGATCGCCCGCGCGCTCGGCGCCGAGTCGCCGGGCGGCGAAAAACTCGCGGAGCTGCGCGCGGCCATCACGGAAAAAAACCGCCTCTTTGCCAACTGCTGGCGCCCGCCGAACTGGTCCTTCGTTTATGGCGATCGCGTCACGCAGCTCTTTGGCAAACCGGGCGGCTCGGAACCTTCGCTGCGCGAGACCTTCGAGAGTTACAAGCCGCTCGTCGCCGAGCTGGACGCGCGCATTCACGCGCTCGCGCGGGGCGAAAAGATCCCGCCGCCCGCCGCCCCGCCGCCGTCCGCGCCGCCGGAGATTGCGCAGCTCACGCCCGAGGCGGAACTCAGCACGTTCACGGTCGCCGACGGCTACGAAGTCAGTCTCTTCGCCGCCGAGCGCGACGGCGTGGTGAAGCCGACGCAGATCGCATGGGATGAGCGCGGGCGGCTCTACGTGGCCTGTTCGCCCACCTATCCGCATATCCTCGCCAGCGCCAAACCCGGCGATTCCATTCTCCTGCTGGAAGACACCGACGGCGACGGCCGCGCGGACAAAACGACGCGCTTCGCCGAGGGTCTCACGATGGTTCAAGGGGTCGAGCCCGGCGACGGCGGCCTCTACGTCTGCGACTTCGACGAGCTCGTGCATCTGCGCGATACCGACGGCGACGGCCGCGCGGACCAGCGCCGCGTCGTGTTCTCCGGCTTCGGCATCGGCGACACCCATCAGCTCATCAACTCGATCACGCACGGCCCCGATGGCAGCCTGTGGTTTACCCAGGGCCTGCACGCCTTCTCCCGCGTGGAGACGCCGTGGGGGCTCGCGCGGCTCGAAAAAGCCGGGGTCTGGCGGCTGCGCCCGCGCATCTTGCGGCTCGACGGTTTTTTCAACGGCGCCAAAGCCGGACACAACTGCTGGGGCGTGGCGTTCGACGATTTCGGCCAGGTCTTTCACAAGTCGGGCGACCGGCCGGACGGCTACTGGACCGTGCCCGGCATGGTCCGGCTCGCGGATCCCGACGAGTATCACCCGGTGGGCCCGCTCTTTAATACCACGCCGAAAACCACGGCGCTTGAGATCATCGGCACCCGTGCGTTGCCCGATGATGTGCAGGGCTGCGCGGTCATCGCCGGCTACTTCGGCAGCGTCGTCGAGCTGCACCGCTTCGTGGATGACGGCGCGGGCTTCAAGACCGAGCAACTGCCGAAGCTGCTCAAATCTTCCTCAACGTCCTTCCGCCCGGTGGACGTGAGCGTCGGACCCGACGGCGCGATCTATGTGGTCGACTGGTTTAATCCCGTGATCGGCCATTACCAGGCGAGCTATGCCGACCCGCACCGCGACAAGACGCACGGCCGCATCTGGCGGATCAGTGCCAAAGGCCGCGCGCCCGTCAAGCAGCCCAACCTCACCGCGATGCGACCGGGCGAGTTGCTCGATCAACTCCGCTCGCCCGAGCGCTGGACGCGTTATCAAGCCAAACGGCTGCTCTTCGATGCGTCGGAAGCGGAGGTTTTGAAAGCCGCGGACGAGTGGGTGGCGAAGCTCGACGCTGCCGCGCCCGAATACGAGCGCCTGCTGCTCGAAGCGATTGGCGTTTTCGAAGCGCACGAAACCGCGCGGCCCGAGGTGCTCGCCAAATTGCTCGCCGCCAAAGACCCGCGCGTGCGCGCCTACGGCACCCGCGTGATCGGTGCATGGGCGGATCGCCTTCCCGATCCGCTCGCGCTGCTGCGGGAGCGCATCCGCGATGAGAATCCGCGGGTGCGGCTCGAGGCGATCGTCGCGTGCAGCTACGTCGCAAAACCGGAGGCCGTGGAAGTGGCCGTGGAAGCGCTCGATGCTCCGCGCCTCCGGGTGCGCGTAGTCCAGGGAGAGAGCAAGGAGGTGGAAGTGGCTGTGCAGGCGCCCGATCCCCCGCGCGACCGCTTCATCGACTACGCCCTCACGCAAAGCGTCCGCGCCCTGCAGCCGCAATGGCGCCCGGCGCTCGCGGCCAATCGCCTTACTTTCGGCGGCAACGCCGCGCACGCCGATTACGTCCGCAAGCTCGCCGCCGCCGCGCCTGCGCCGTCGCCTCCTGGCATGCTGGTTTACGAGACGCTCTGCCTCAACTGCCACCAGCCGGACGGCAAAGGACTGGCCGGCGTGTACCCGCCGCTCGCGGGCAGCGAATGGGTCCGCGGCGAGAAGTCAGCGCTGGTCAAGATGCTCCTGCACGGCCTCGCCGGTCCGATCACCGTCGCCGGCCAGGCATACGGCGCGCAAACGCCAATCCCCATGCCGCCGAGCGGCCTCACCGATCAGCAGATCGCCGACGTGCTCACCTTCGTCCGCGCTGCATTTGGAAACCAGGCCCCACCGATCTCGCCCGCGGAAGTCGAAGCCATCCGCTCTCAAACTAAGGATCGCACGACCTTCTGGACCGCAGAGGAACTGCGCCCGTGAACAAAGCCTTTGATCCTCTGTACGAAGTTGCGTGTGCGTTGCTTTTCCTCTGCGGCCCTTTGCGTCCTCCGCGTCCTCTGCGTTTCAATGGTGCGACGAGTTTGGTTGCGGGTCCGCCGCGCTGTGTCCTCTGCGTCTCTGCGCCTCTGCGTTTTAGAATTCGCAGCTGCTTTTGCACGGATACGGCCAGGAATCGTGAAAGCACGACCGTGAGCGGTCACGTTCGATTCCTACAATTCGATCGATCCCCGAGCCGCGAAAAACGTAAGGTGCCCCTGACACCCCCGCTTGCGCGCAACGTGCCGCTCAACTCCACCGATCATGTCTGAGATCCGCCACAACCGCCTCACCGGCGAATGGGTCGTCATCGCGCCGGAGCGGGCGAATCGCGGCGGAAATCTCGCGCGCCCACCGGCTCCGACTTCGATTCCCGCATTTGTGCCGAGCTGCCCATTTTGCCCGGGCAACGAAGCGCTGACACCCGACGAACAGTATCGCGTTGACGGTGACGATGGCCACTGGGCGCTCCGCTCGATCGTCAACAAGTTCTCGGTCCTTTCAGCAACCGGCGAGGTTGCGGTGGCCGGAAGCTCGACCAGCGGGGGCGACACCGTCAATGGCGTGGGCCTCCACGAAGTGCTCATCGAAAGCCCGCAACACCATCTCACCACGGCGTTGTTTTCGATCGAGCAGGTGCAACGAATCCTGGAAGCCTACCGCCATCGGTTTCAAGCGTTCTACGCGGATCCCCGCATTCAGCATGTCATCGTGTTCAAGAATCATGGCGCCGATGCCGGCGCTTCGCAGCAGCATCCCCACTCGCAGATCGTCGGCCTCCCGATCGTGCCGCAGCAGATCGGCGAACGGCTTGAAACCGCCCGGCGTTTCTTCGCCGAGACCGGGCGGTGCCCGGCCTGCACCCTGCTCGCGCAGGAGCAGGAGCACCGGTGTCGCATCGTCGCGGAGAACGCAGCGTTCGTCGCCTTCATCCCGTATGCCGCCCTGTCGCCCTACCATCTGTGGATCTTTCCGAAGGTCCACGCAGCGTGCTTTTCCGAGCTGCCCGTGGAAATGCTTCCAGCTTTGGCAGAGATCATCCGCACGGTCCTCGCCAAGCTCTACGGACTGCTGGCCAATCCCGCGTTCAACCTCGTCGTCCGATCGCTCGGCCCGCGGGAGAAGGAAGCGCCGCATTTCCACTGGTACCTTTCCATCGTGGCGCGCGTGAACAAGGTGGCCGGCTTCGAGCTGGGCACCGGGATGTTTGTCAATCCGTCCTCCCCGGAGGTTTGTGCGCAGGCCTTGCGGGAGTTTGCCGGGCCTTGATCGCTTTAGAGCGGTTTAAGAAATACTGTCGCCGCAGAGACGGTCGCGGGAGGCGGCGCAAGGAGCGGCGCGCGTCCCGCCGCCGACCCACCAATGACGCGGCTCCGCCGCCTAATTTTGGGTCGGCGGCGGGACGCACGCCGCTCCCAAGCCCGCCCGCTCGCGGCTACAGTTTAACTTAAACCGTCTGGAGCGTGGCATGCACTGTTCGGCGGGATTGGAGAGCGGCATCCACAGGATTTTGGTTTTGGAGTGCGCCAGTCCTCTGGCGCTTTCGGACTGTTCTTGTGGGTGCGGAGCCGGTGCAGCCAGCGCCGCGGGAACCGCCCGCAGATGCCGTTCGGAATTCCAGAGCACCGCCGCGTCACGGAAACGTTTCCTTCAGCGAAAATTTCCCGTTGTCGAGTTGCGCTTCCTGGCCGGCGGCCGGCGCGAAGAGCAGCACCGGCGCGACGATCCCGCCCGTGCCGACATCGTTGACCACTTCGTTGGCGACGCAGAACGTGATGACGTTGCGGCCCGTGCGCACCGCGGTCGTGGCATCCAGCTCGAAGGGATAAAACGCCGCGCCGTGACTGATGCCGATCGGCGTTCCGTTCACCCACACCTTCGCCTTTTCGTCAACGCCGCCGCACCAGAGGAAGATCCGCTGTCCGGCAAAGGCGTCCGGCACTTCGACGGTCTGCCGGTACCAGGCGAGGCCCTTGTAGTAGCGCAAGCCCTGATCGCTCCACGATAAGCTGCTGGTCTTCAGCCGCTGCCAGTTGCCGCCGGTAAGGTCCGCGCGCCACAGGCCGATTGCCTCCCCGAGACGCGCCGGGTCGATCTGAAAATCCCACTCGTCCTGCGCCGCGGCGGCGAGCCGGTTGCCACCGGTCACGCGCTGGTAGCCGCCCTCGGTCGCGGGCCGGAAGAATCGCCGCATGTAGTTGACGTAGGTGCTGTGCCGTCCGGCCGAGAGCATCGGCACCGGCTTGTATTCCATGAGCTTCCCGGCGACCGAGTCGAGTTTTTCCAGTTCGCGCTGCGCCGCGACAAAATCGACCCGCACCCGCGCATCCATCATCGCAACAAACGCCTCCAGCATCTCGAACGTCTCCGTGATCATTTGCACGCGCTGCTCGTAAACGCCCCGCCCCGCCGCCAGCCGCCGGCCTTCGTCGAGCAAGGTGCGGGCTTCGCGCCGCAACGGCGCCGGATAGAAGTGAGGCATGTCCCACGCCGAGCCGGCGCAGTAATCGCCATCGCGCAAAGCTGCATCCATCAGTGCGATGTAGCGGCCCATCGGCCCTGCGGCGGGGCCGAAGAACTTCTCGTAAAAATCGGCCAGCAAGGCGTCCACGTCCGCGCGATCGTTCCACATCAGCTTCGCGGCCACATACATGGACGGAAGTTGCGGGCCGTAGTTGGGGAACGTCTCGACCCGCCAGCCTTTCAAGCCGAGATCATGGCTCACCGGAATTTCGTCGCGGAGCCGGTGCACGATGATGAACGGGAAACCGGGGCAGGCGAGGTTGCTCCAGTAACTGCGGTCGTAGATTTCCGGCAGCAGCTTGCACCACTCCTGGCAGAGCCACTTCGCATAGCTCTTTTCCGGCGCGATCGGGTTCGAAAATCCGTGCACCCGATCGAGGGCGATGGGCGCCAGCGCGCCGGTGATGCGCGGGTCCGGCTTCCAGCGCACCGGGGGGCGCATGTAGCTGTGGTAAATGTAGAAGGCGATCTTCGTGTCGCGGTCCTCCTCGCCGAGTCCCGCGAGCACCTGATTGAAGAACCAGATGTAGCGGTCCGTCATGGCTGGCTCGTTGGAGAACGGGTCGAAATCGCCGCCGTCGAGCGCGCGGCACTGCTCGCATTCGCAGAAGCCGCCGCCATCGTTCGGCCCCATGCCGATCACCGGCCCGCGCCCGCGCTTGCGCTGCTCGCGCACCTGATTGATCACGTATTCGAGGAGCTTCGGGTTCGACAAACAGTGCTGGCGGGTTGTCCGCTTGCCTTTGTTGAGGGAGAAAAACTCCGCGTATTCCTTCGGCGCGATTTCGCCCGTGGCCGGGTCCACCTTCACCTTGGGCACGGGCAGACCGTGGGCGCCCGGAAAACTCTGGCCGCCGCAGCGCACCCGCACCTGCCAGTCCTTATTCGGCATCTGCATCCAGCGCGAGGCAAAGGCCGGCGCCTGGACTGTCTCTTGCGCGGCGACGCTGATCGTCTTCTGCTCCGGAATCACGGTCCCCAAATCGCCGGGCATGAACCAGCGCACACCCTGCTGCTCCAGCAACTCGCTCACCCCGTAGGCCGGGCCTTCATCGACGCCGGCGATCATCACGAAATCATCCGTCGCCCTGAGCGCGAACGAACCGCGCACCGATTGTTTGGTGGCGAGCGCCTTCTCCAGCCGGCTGCCGACGTTGCGCCCGATGAACACCACCGCCCGGCCATCGCGGCGCGCCTTGGCGAGAAAGGCGTCCACGTCCGGCGCATCCACGGTCGAGGTCTCCAGCTTCGCGCCCGACATTTTCGCGACGTGCTCGATCAGCTCGCTCGCGGCGAGCGATTCGAACTCATTTGGTTGCGGCGGCAATGCGACGATCGCCACCGCCTGCCCATCGCGAACGAGCGTCGCCGCGGGTGAGGGGGTGGCGATGAACACCGCCAGAAGCGCGTGGGCAAAGATCAATAATCGATTCTTCATATGAATCTCGGGGGAAGAGAGTTTGCGGGGCGACGAGCGTGACGCATTCGCTCCGCGGTGCACCATCCCTTTTCCTTCATGACACCTGTCCTGAATCCGGAAAGGGACCGCGGATTACGCGGAGTTTCAAAGCCTGCGGTGTGCGTGGTTCACACCGGGTCGGTGAACGGCCAGCGGGAGGTTCATTCGCAGATCCTTGAATCCGCGTAATTCGCGTAGTCCGCGGTTTTTCCCGTCGCCGTTTTTAGTCCAGTTGTGGTTCCTGGTTGGAGTTGGGCCAGAAGGCGGACCCTTCGATGCCACGCGTCCCAATCATTTGCGAAACCTCTCGCCTCCCTCTGCGGCTCGCCCCAATCCTACACCCACTTGTCCCATCCACCGCCTCGGCCCTCTGCGTTGCTAAAGCCTTCCCTCCTGCAAATGAAAACCTCCCAACCTTGTTTCCTCGCCGCCTTCCTCTGCTTCGCGACTCTGTCCCGTGCCGAGGTCAAGATCACGCCTGACCGTCTCGACAACGAACACGCCTCGCCCGGCTTCAAGTTCCCGCACGTCCCCGCACCGCTCCGTGGCGACGCCGCCGCGAAAGCCACCTTCACCCTCCTCGACGGCCAGCGCGACGGCAATGGCGGCGACCTCGACAAGCTCCACGACGGCCGCGTTCCCACCGGCAGCGACGAGCCGGGTGCCAACTTCTTCTTCCGCGGCCCCGACGGCGGACGCCTTCTCGTGGACCTCGGCAGCGTGATCGAGATCCGGCAGATCAACACCTATTCGTGGCACACCGACTCGCGCGGTCCGCAGGTCTATCGGCTCTACGCCAGCGACGGCAAAGCCGCCGACTTCAAGGCCCAGCCGAAAAGGCCTGACGACCCCGCGAAAGCCGGCTGGAAGCTCCTCGCCAGCGTCGATACCCGGCCCAAGGACGGCCCCCTCGGCGGACAATATGGCGTCAGCATCGCCGACTCCGCCGGCGGCCTTGGCTCCGCCCGCTACCTCCTCTTCGACATTTTCCGCACCGAAGACACCGATTCCTTTGGCCAAACCTTCTACAGCGAGATCGACGTCGTGGATCGCAACGCCGCCCCCGAGGTCGCCGAGCCGCAGCTCACGGAGGCAGTCGAAATCGACGGCGGTGCCTACCGCTTCACCGTCGATACCACGGAGGCCCCCGATCTCACCGAGTGGTCGCATCGCGAGCTGATCCCGGCCATGCAAAAGTGGTATCCGCTCATCGTCAAAATGCTCCCCAGCGACGGCTACACCGCGCCGAAGACCTTCAGCATCCTCTTCCTCAACAGTTACAAAGGCGTCGCCGCGACCGGCGGCAACCGCATCGAATGCAACCCGTCCTGGTATCGCACGCAGCTCAAGGGCGAAGCCATCGGCTCCCTCGTGCACGAACTCGTCCACGTGGTGCAGCAGTACGGCCACGCCCGCCGGCCCAATGCCACGCGCGCGCCGGGCTGGCTCGTCGAAGGCATCCCCGACTACATCCGCTGGTTTCTCTACGAGCCGCAGTCGCACGGGGCCGAGATCAGCCCGAAAAGAGCCGCCACCGCCCGCTACGATGCCAGCTACCGCACCTCCGCCAATTTCCTCAACTGGGTCATCGGCAAATACGACAAAGACCTGATCAAGGACCTCAACGCCGCCCTGCGCGAAGGCCGCTACGACCCCGAGCTCTGGAAAACGCGCACCAAACACACCGTCGAAGAACTGGCCGACGAGTGGAAGAAGAGCCTCGAAGGCGCCACAGCCCCGTAAGAAAGTGATGCGATGGCTTGGCCTTCGCGCGAAGGCCAGCCGGCTTTCACCAGGTCGCCGAGATCGCGGCGGCCCTGGCGTTCGCTCACGGCGAAGCGCTCGCAGTAGATGCTCGGTGCGCCCGCGAAGCGGGTCTCAACGCAGGTAATCCGGGAAAAGCGATGGGAGTTTGACCGGGCGGTGGATTATCATGGGCGACATGATGTTTCCCCGCCGCGCCTTTCTCCGCACCCTCGCCGCCGCTTCGCTCGCGCCTGCGCTCCGCGCGCAGAGCGGGGAGAAGCTTCCGCCCGTTCGCACGATCACTCGCGGGCCGAAGTTTCATTGGTTCGGGTATTACGACAAGGATCAGTTCGACCCGAGCGGGCGCTTCGTGCTCGGCAACGAGGTCGATTTCGAGCATCGCTCGCCGAAGCCCGACGACCTGATCAAAGTCGGCATGGTCGATCTCCAGGACGGCGACAAGTGGATCGAACTCGGCGCGACCTATGCGTGGAACTGGCAGCAGGGCTGCATGCTGCAATGGGTGCCCGGCACGGAATCCACCGTGATGTGGAACGCGCGGGAGGGCGATGGATTCCTCTGCTTTCTCATGGACGTAAAGACCGGGCGCCGCCGCAGCATCCCGCACCCCGTCTATGCGCTGAGCCCGAATGGCCGCTGGGGTATCGCGCCGGATTTTCGCCGCCTCAACGACACGCGGCCCGGCTACGGCTACGCCGGTGTGGTCGATCCGAATCGCGAGGTGCTCGCGCCGGAGGACGCGGGGATTTGGAAGATCGATCTCGAGACGGGGAAACAGTCGCTGCTGTTGTCGTTCGCCGACGTGGCGAAGGTGCCGCAGCCCGACGGTTTCTCGAAGGGCGCGAAGCACTGGTTCAATCACCTGCTCGTCGCGCCGGACGGCAAACGCTTCACCTTCCTCCACCGCTGGCGCGGCGAGGCCGAGGGCAAAAGCTGGAAGACGCGGCAATTCACCGTAGGCGCGGATGGCCGGGATCTGCACCTGCTGAACCCAAGCGGGAGGGTGTCGCACTTCGTCTGGCGCGACCCGACGCACATCCTCGCCTACGCGGGCTGGGACGAGCAGATCTGGCGCTTCCAGGTCTTCGAGGACAAGACGAACAAGGTCGAGGCGATCGAGGGCATGCTACCGCCGGACGGCCACTGCACCTATCTCGCGGGCAACGAGTGGATCCTTTGCGACACGTATCCCGACCAGGAGCGCAACCAGAAGCCGTATCTCCTGCACCTGCCGACGAAGCGCCTGCACATGCTCGGCTATTTCCATTCGCCGAACGAATACACCGGCGAGTGGCGGTGCGACACGCACCCGCGCGGTTCGCGCGACGGGAAGTGGGCGTGCATCGACAGCCCGCACACCGGCGGGCGCCAGCTCCATCTCATCGACCTACGGCCGATCGTGGGCTGAGCACTGCCAGCGCTCGGGGAGACCGATCCTGCTGCTGGCTCAAACCTTCCGCCAGACTCGTCCCGGGCTGGAATTCTCCGAACGACCGTGCGCCTGGCTAGCGGGTCAATCCGCGAATCATCAGAAAGAGCCAGACGCCCATGAACAGCGGCGGCACCAGGAGCGGGGAGGCGAGTCCGGCGAGGCGCGTTCGGTTCGTGCCCTGGATGGGCGGGAGCCCCTCACCCGAGGGTTCTGCTCCACAAATCTGGACGGCATGACGGTGAAGGTTCAGCAGCGCCATCACGCCAGCGACGATGCTCACGTAGATCAGGCCCGTCGAGGTGAGCGCCAGCCCGGGAATCGCCGTGATCAACCACTGTTGCTGTTTCCCGGCGAACGCCGTCATGGCCCGTTCAGGGCCGTTCAGGACGATCGCGTAAGCCGTGAACAGGAATGCCTGGGAGGCCATCAGCCATGAGAGCCGCTGCGTGGTGAGATTATCCTCGTGCTGAATCTGATCGCGCAGGATGTGGTAACGCTCAATGGAAGACAGTGGGTGGGGTGTGGATGGCATGGGTGGTTTCGCGGCGAAAGGAGCAGACAAGCGGGAGGTGGATGAACCCGCACTGAGTTTCTTCCTGCGGCGGTTCATGCAAAGCCGACGGCGAGGCGAGCTGTCCGCGTCGTGGTTCGCACGAACGGCGATGTGATGCACCGCGGAGGGGGTGCTGGAATCGTGCGCGCCGGCCGAGCCTCCGGCACACCGTGCGATTCGGTCTGTTTTTCCCGGAGCCCAGCTCCCATGGTTTCCGGATGCCCCAAACTCAGACGCCGAGAGGCCCGTGGTTCCATCGCTTTCTCATTGGCCTGTTTACCATTCTCCTGACGCTGCTGGCGGTGTGGCTGATCGGATTCGTGCTCGACGACATCGAGTCGATCCCCGGCCCCCAATATCCGGACGTGGAAGCGCGCTTTCTGAGTCAGGCGTTGCTCGATAATCAGAAGCTGGTCCAGCAACAGTTGAGCGACACCGCCCGAAAGCTCGAAGAACACCGCAGCCGGCAATCGCTGTTGCGCGACAGCACCAGCCGTTACGAGCAGACCATGAAGCAGCTCGTGGAATTGCAGCGGCTCAATGTGGAGAAGGGGGTCACCCCCGAGGAAACCGCGCAGAAGGCGCTCGCGGAGAGCGTGGTGCTGTTCCTTTCCAACCAGAAGTCCGATCAGGCGCTCAATGAGGAGATCGCGAGTGTCACCGAGCAGCAGCGGGCCCTGGAGGACAAGAAGCGAGAGACAGAGAAGAAGCTCGAAGCGGAGCGGAAGCCGGCGCGGGAGGAATTTGCGCGGCTTCAGCGACAGCACGATCGTCGGCTCGCCGCCTTTAAACTGCTGTTTCTATTGCCCCTGCTCGCGGGTGTCGGAGTGGTCTTTCTGAAAAAGCGCAGCAGTGCGTATTCGCCCATCATCTACGCGTCGGGCGTCGCGGTTCTCTGGCAGACCATCCTGGTCATCCATCAGCACTTTCCCACGCGCTATTTCAAATACATCGTGCTGCTGGCGGCCCTGGCGGTGGTCGCCTACACGCTGGTGGCCCTGCTCAAGATGGTGCGTGCCCCGAAGAAGAGCTGGCTGCTGAAACAGTATCGCGAAGCCTACCAGAATTTTGTCTGCCCGATCTGCGAGTATCCCATTCGTCGCGGATCGATGAAAAACCTGTTCTGGACGCGGAGCACGGTCAAAAAGCTCCAGGTCCCGCCGGCGGCGATCGCCGACAAGGAAGAGTCCTATACCTGTCCCTCCTGCGGTGCGCGGCTCTTCGAAGACTGCGCGAGCTGTCACGGCATCCGCCATTCCCTGCTGCCCTACTGCGAGAAGTGCGGCGCGGAGGAGACCACCCCGGTCTGACCTTCGGGCCGCCGGCCCTTTTTTTTGGCGCAGCGAAAGGCGACGCTCTTCTTACTCGCGTGACTTGCGATCGTGGCTTCGGCCGACTGGCTGAACTTACGGCTGGCTCTCCTTCTCCTTGCCTTCGTCATCCTTCCGATGGAGCTCGTCCAGCGTGTCCGTCATCCGTTGCGACCAGCCGGCGGTTTCCTGTTCCAGCACTTTCTCGGTTAGATCGACCAGCTTGCGGTAATTCTCCCCGCGACCTTTCTCGTAGGGGCTGAGCGTATCCCACCACGCTTTGACGTCATTCAAGTCGGCCTCCGCGTGGTTGTAGGTCGCGAGCGTCTCCTCGGTCTGGGTGTAGCGGAGATAACTCGCGAAGGCCGCGGCCAGGGTGGTGGTGAGGGGAATCCAGAGTTCTCCGCTGGCGGCGGCGAGGAGCGTGCCCACCGCCCCCAAAAAAAGGATGGTCACCGTTGACCACCAGATGCTTCGGCCAAATGTCCCGGTGCGGCGGCCGTAAAAGCGAAGCTGATCTTCCAGGCGCAGATTGAGGTAACGCTCCGGCTCCAGGGCGCTCAGCCCGTCGTCGATGACTTTGCCGGAACGCTCGCGAAAGGGCAGCACCTCGCCGCGCGGCCGCCGCAGACCGACCCTGCCTATTTCCGTCCGGATCAGGCGCTGACCGACCGACGAGATTTGCTCAAAGAGCCGGTCGGCGGGCCGGACCTCGCTGCCGCCCGGGCGGTAGTCGCCCGTCCCGGAGCGGAAGCGATAGATCTCCCGCTTGATAGCCTCCGCACCGCCGCGCAGCAGCACCCAGCGATCCCCCGGCCGGAAGCTGTGCGCCGCGGCGATCAGTCCGGACATCAGAATGGGCATGCCCAAAATCAGCCAGTGCAGTGTTTCGATCGCCTTGGTGCGCCGCGCGAGTTCGGCCTCGAGGGCTTCCCGCTTCGGCACGTCCTTCTCGGCCGCGATGGCGCTCGGCAGGGCCGGCGTGCCGAAACCGAATTCGATTTGCTTCTGCACGGCGACCAGGAGCACCGCAATGATCCCGAGGGCGAGGATCCAAAACTGGAGCCGCCGAAAGCGTTTCTGCAGCAGATTGGCGTTGTGATCCAACTTCGCATAACGGTGCCAAGCCTCCGTCAGCAGCAGGGAGGCATCGCGCTGGCCCGCGGTGAAGAGGCTCGCAAACTCGTCCGCGGTTCCCGTCGCCGGAAACAGTTTGCACCGCCCGTCTTTGATGATCGAGCGGGGCGAATCGAGCTCCGCCGCCACGTCGTCGGCCAGGGTTCCGCTGCCGGAAATAACGATCACCGGCCAGCCCAAGCGGGCCGCGCGCAGAGCCTCTTCCTGGGTGCGTTCGCTGCTGCCGGCGACCAGCGCAATCACCGGGATGGACTTGGCCAGATGCTCGCCCAGGCTGAAAAGGAGGTCTGCTTCGGCGTCGGGTGTGGGAGCCAGCGTGAAGTGCGAATGGTGGGGCTCAAGATCGACCGCGTCCGGCGCGTCACTCGGGTCCATTCCAGGATAGCTTGCCCGCCCCACGACCGCGACGCCGAGCAGGGTGGTGCGGCGCTCCTGCTGCGCCGCCAACTCGCCGACCGCGGTGGTGAGATCGGTCTTGAGGCCGCGCTCCAGCACCAGGGTTCCACTGCGCGCGATGGCCGGAAGAATCGCTTCCGAGAGGCGTTCTCGCACCGCCCGTTCCGCTTCTCGGGAGAGGGTTTCCTCGTCGCCGAGAATCAAGACGGCCGCGGCCGGCGGCGCGATCCCCAGCGCGCGCAGAATGGTTTCCGGGGAGGTGTTTTCTTCGGCCGAAACCAAAAGCGCCTGTCGGCCACTATCAAAGGCAATGGTCTCAATGCGCGGGGCGGCGGGAACGGGATCGATGTCAGGCATACTCGTGGGATGGCGTGTTCCGATGACACGGGCGGGCGTGCCGCATGCCGGGTGCTATCACGCGGAGACGATTCGGGCTAGAGCAAAGGAAACCGCAGCGGACCAGTCTCTTGAGGGTCGCCCTTGAATGTCCTGGCCGCCGGCTTCACTCTTGCGGGCGAGAGTCGCGAACGCGCAGATCCGTTTCGGCGACCACTCAACGAACCTCAAAATGACGATCGACGAAGCGCCTGGGCATTGCTCTCCGCTCGCGGTCATCCGCCCCCGATGAAAACACTCCTCCTCCTCTTCGCCCTCTTCCTTCCCGCGATCCTGGGCGCCGCCGAGCTTCCCTCCGGTCAGAACACGCCCGAGGGCGTGGCCTGCGATGCCATCATGGCCTATATCCGAAGCGACTCCGCGGCCTGGCTCGCCACCCTCGTTCGCCCCATCTATGGCGAGGAGGGCAACCGGCAGTATGAGGAGTTCAAGAAGCAAATGGTGGCGGACACCGACCAAAGGAAAGTGGACCCTACCTTCAAGCCGCCGCGCATCGTCCGGTGCTTCAAGGCCCGCGAATTCAGCCTGAACGGCCCCGGCTCCGCGGCCTACGCCTTCTTTGAGTTCACCGGCAATATGTTCGTGGACGTGATCGTTGAGACCACCCAGGGCAAGATTCAGTGCTTCCGCTACCACGTCCTCCTGGACAAGGACAAGAAGTGGTATTTCGAGCCGCGTCCTGATTTGAGCCAACTGCTCTCGATGGGACTCAACGGGGAGGCCGATTCGACGGAAGTCCTCTACGAATCGAAATGAATGAAACAGCCGTTCGTCGCTGGAACCGACGCGTCGTTGCCTCGAGTCTGCCTTCCCCAAATATGAACCCGATCCGAAAGCTCATCGTCCTCCTGGTGCTCCTGTGTTTGGCGCCGATCGCACGCTCCGCAGACCCCGAGCCCGCTCCTGTCCAGATTGCTCCCGCCAGGGTGCCGGGCAACTGGATGGCTCTCCATCCCGAGTGGCGAGGAAACATCGTATTCTATCCGGATGGGACGTTCGTTCGCCCGCACATCGGCGGTGGGCGCTGGCTCGTGACCAACGACGAAGAAAAGTCCCTGGTGGTGTTACGCTGGAATTCCTGGGGGACGGAAACGCTGACGGTGATCTCCCCCGACCACCTGCGCGGGCCGCAGAAGCGAGGCACGTTCCGACTTTACCGCATCCCGCCCGCGCCGCCCGACGTTCTCCCCGCAAATCGCGACTTGGCCGAAGTCGAAGCCACCGCCGCTCGCCTGAACGACTCGAAGTGGGAACTGATTGATCACAAACGGTTCAAGCTTCATGCCGACGGCTCCGTCTCCAGCGAGTTCGACGATCGGAAGGGCATTTGGGAGGTGGTCGCCCCGAACGCCCTCAAGATCAGGGTCCCGTGGCTGCCCGCGCCGACGGCCATTGTGACCACCAACGACGACGGGACCATCCTCCGGTGGACAGACGACGAAACCAACCTGGCGGTGCGTGAGGGCGCATGAACGGAAGCGAAGGCACAATGAAACTCGCGCGCGTTTGCGGAGTGGTTCTGGTAATTGTTTCGCTCTACGTGTTGTCCATCGGGCCTGTCACCTGGGTGGGCGACAAATACTACCCAGGATGGATAAGATCAGATGCGGTCTTCACGTTTTATTCCCCCGTGCTGTGGCTTTTGAAAGAATCGCCAAAGCCAGTCGGCGACTTTCTATGGTGGTACATGCAACTATGGCAGCCGCGATTCTATTCGAGTCCGGAATGAATCGCTAGACCGGCCTTGCCAACGGCAAATCGGATTTTGAATTCGGACACTACCAGCCTCGCTCGCCTCGTGCCCAAGCCCGCCGAATCGTGAACCTGCTCCGCCTGCTCATCGTGGCACTTGTGGCGTTCATCGGTGCGAATCTCTGCGCGCAGACACCCGGTGCCGCACCGAAGCTCGCGATCATCAACCAGCACCGCGACCCGGCGGTGGCCGATTTGCTCTTCGCCAAATTGTCCGCGAGCGGCGGCTTCGCGCTGGTCGAGCGCGATCAGTTCGCGCGGATCGTGAAGGAGCTCGAACTGACGTCGTTCTCGCGGGAGAACAATGTGCGCGCCGGGCAACTCGTCTCGGCCGACGCGCTGCTCTTCGTCGAGCCGGAGAAAACGTTGCTCCACCTGCGGCTGGTCGAAACCCATCGCGGCGAACGCATCGCCGACGCGGTCTATCCGCTCGAAAAGCTCGATCTCGACGCCATCGCCAGCACGACGCAGGCGCAGCTCGAGGGCCTGGCGAGGAAATTGCGCACGCCGCCAGCGGACAGAATCTATCTCGCGCTTGCACCGATCACGACGTTCGGCCGCAATGCCGTCGGCGCGGAAACGCTTGGCACGTTATCGACGCTGATCGGAGTGCGTTTGATCCAGAACGATCGCGTCATTGTGGTCGAGCGGGACAATCTCGCGAGCGTCGTTGCGGAGAAGGACCTGAGCCCGTCACGGGAAAAACTCGCGAGCGCCGAGATTGTTGTTCGCGGGCGGGTCGTCACGATGGACGCGGACCGGCTGGATCTTGAGTTTCAGCTCCAGTCCACACGTGACGCGGAGCCGGCCGCATTCGGCGTCCAGGTCGAACGCACGAAGCTCGCCGAGGGCGCCGAAACCGTCGCGGCAAAAATTGCCAAGGTGCTCGGCCTAACTGCACCCGCCGCCGGCACCAGCCTCGCCGCGGAGGCGCAGCGTCATTTTCTCATCGGCCTGACGATGCTGCACGCGCAGTTGTTTGAGCCCGCCCTGCGCTCGCTCGAAACGGCGTGCCTGCTCGATCCGCCAAACAAAAAGTCGGCACGAGCTTTCGTCGATGGGGTCGTGCTTTGCCTTGAAGAGCAGGTTGGCCGCGGCAGCGGCAGCGGCAGGACCATGGCGGCGGAGGATTATCTTTTCTACATTGACCGTCTCCGCGCGGCGCTCGCCGTGGCGCGGCAGCATGATCCCACGATTTCCTCGAAGATCGCGGAGAGTTGGCGGATTCGCCGCTTCCTGATCGCGAAAAATGAGCAACTTGATGCCGACGATCGCGCGCAACTCGCCGCCTGCCGCACGGAGCTGCGGGAAGTCATCGAGCGCTTTTCGACGAATACGACCGCGACCGACAAGAAGCGACAGCTCGGCGACTGGGCGCCGCTGTTCTTTGATGAGCCACGCGCGGCGCTGGCCTATTTCAAGAGCATCGTCGCCGCGGGCGGTTATCCGTGGAGCGGCCTTCGCGACCACGTCTTTCCGTACATCGACTACTGGGACGCCGCGCTCGCCCGGAAGTTGTGGAGCGAGTTTCTCGACGAAGTCGCACGTGATCCCTCGCTGGATGCGCAGTTCAGCGCCGTCGCCGCGCGCTGTTATTTCAACGAGGCTTTTCCCAACTCCTACTCCGGAGTCGCCGTCCGCGGCAAAGGCCGCGAGGCGGCGCAGCAATTGTTCGCGTGGCTGGCGGCGCAGCCGGAGAACCTCGAGTGGGTCCTCGCGCACGAGAATTGGTATATCTTCCTGCGTCTCTGGCACGCGCTGCTCTCATTGCCGCTGGATGAGCAGGACCGCTATTTCGAGTCGGTCATGTTGAAAGTTTTGGCGCAGGCGCGCGGATCGGAGCACGACGCATTCAACTATCTCTCGGCCCGCTACATCGATGGCATCACGAACCAGCACGCGCCGCAGGATGCGCCGCAAATTCGCCGGCATCTCGACCAGGCGCTGGCGACTCTCGCGGTGACGAATCCGAAGCTGCACCGCGAGTGGCTCGCGAATCTCCCGGCCAACAAGTGGCTCTCGACCTTGATGGACAACGCGAAGATTCCCGAGCCGGCGATGCCGGAAGTGCCGGGAGGTGTATTGCTCTACGACTCCGCGCGCACGGAGCCAGCGATTCGGACTTTCGACAATTTCAACGGTCTCGCCGACGGCGATGTGCTCTGGCTTGCACACACCAAAGCGAAGGCGATCGTGGTCACGCGGGTCGAGATGACGCCGCGCACGAGCGAGACGTTCGAGTTCGCGGTCGAAGGCAGCGGCCAGTCGGCGTTCGAACGGGTCGTGCTGGCGCGCTCGCCGCGGTATCTTTTCGTCGCCGACAAATATCGGGTGCTTGCGATTCCCGTCGCGGAGAAGGCGCCGTTCCTCAGCAGCTCCGCGTTTGAAATCATCGGACCGAGATTCGGCGCGGACGAAACGGCGGGCATCTTCGAGCGAGAGTTCAGCGACGGGCGCGAGAGCTTTCGGCGCATCACTGCGGTGATCCCGGCCGGCGAAGACCTTTACATCGCACTCGATCAGCGCACCCACGACTACAGCAACCGCTACGGCGCGATCTACCGCTGGCGACCCGGCGCGCGTGACTGCGAGTTGATTTGCGCGAGCGACTCGTTGAAGTCGGGGCCGCTCAACGACTGCCTGCCTTACAGTGTCGCGGGCGGCTGCGCCTCGGCGGATGGCAGTGCGATCTATTTCTTCCTCGCGGAGGTGGAACGACAGCCGGCGGCATTCGCGGAAGGGCAACGCCGGGGTGCGTGGAAATTCACGCCGGCTTCCGGCCAGTGGGAGCGTCTTCGCGAGGGTGGTATCGGCAGCCTCAGACGGCGCCCCGTCTTCGTCTCCAGGACCATTTTCGATCTCCCCGGTGAGGGCGGAAACGATCGCTTCAATCTGGAGACGCTCGAAATCGCGCGCGCTGTCGGCGACATCAGCGGCGCGGACGCGCGGCGCGGCTGGGTCGCGAAACTCGCCATCGATTCGCAGGTCCGCTACCAGCGTTTGTATCGCGTGGATGGAAAGCAATCCGCGCTCCTCTTCTCGCTGAGCGGTCGTGAGTTCGAGATCGGGCCGCTGATTCCGACCGACCAGGGGCTCATCGTGCTCCTCTCGGGCTTGCAGACGGGCAAGCCGACGACACGCGGGCTCGTTTACCTGCTGCCGCAGGAAAAATAGGTCGCCATGCGCAAGGTCTCGTTCCTTCGGTTGGTCTGGATCGCACTCCTGCTCTTCATTCAGGGCGCGCATGGCGCGACGCGGCTTGCGATTCTCGCGGAGGGTGAGGCGCGCGCCGTCGCGGACCTGCTCACGGTGCGCCTGTCGGCGGAGGCGGAGGTGGCGCTGGTCGAGCGGGCGGAGATTGATCGGATCGTCGCCGAGCAAAAGCTGGTGGCCCGGGGTCTGGCGGAGGCGGTGCAACTCGGGCGGCTGCTCCGGGCCGATGGGGTGCTCGTTCTCTCGCAGATCGCCCAGCCGCACGGGAGCGCGCTGGCCTGCCGGTTGGTGGCGGTGGAGACGGGGGTCATCCTCGACTCGCAGCTCGCGCCGCCCGCGCTGAAGGATCCGGGCGAATGGGTTCCAGCGCTCGCCGAGGCGGTGCACCGCGCGCAGCCGAAGCTGGAGGTGCGCGCGGTGCAAGCCGTGCCGATCTCGGTCGCCGGGCTGCGCGCCTCCGCGGGCCTGGAGGCGGACGAAACGCCTTTCGCCGCGCTGCTGATTCACGCGCTCGCGCAGCAGCCCGGATTCGTCGTGCTCGAACGGCACCGGCTCGACGCGCTGGCGCAGGAAAAGGAGTTCGGACCGGATGTCGCCGCACCATTTTGGTCGAGCCGCCTGCTCCTCGGTGGCTCGCTCGAGCGCGACCCGGAAAGGCCGGACGGCCTGCTGGTGAAGGCGCGGCTGCAACCTCCGCGCGGCGTGGCGATCGAATTCTCCGTGACCGGGGCCCGCGCCAATCCCGGCGCGCTCGCCCAGGACGTGGCGCGCCGTACGGCCGAGGCGCTGCGCCAGCCCTGGAGCGCGGCGCCGTGGGATGCCGGGGCGGAGGCCGGGCGCTTCGCCCGCGAGGCCCGCGCCGCCTACGCGGTCGGGTTGTGGGAGCTTGCCGAATCCGCCGCCGGCGCGGCCTGGGCGCTGGGCCGGCGCGAGGCGGAGCTGGCGCGCCTGCGTTACCGCATCGAGTTCGAACGGCTCGTGAGCCTGGACTTCAATCTCGCGCCGTGGGTTCGCGCGGAGCGTCTCGGCATGGATCGCCTCACTCACGGCTGCCGCCGCTTTGCCGACGTGCAGTATGCGCCGCCGGACAAAGCGCCCTTCGCGCCCTTCCGTTTTCCGGAAGACCTCGTCGCGGCGCTGCGTCTGCTCGACTTGCAGCGCGAATTCGCCGCGCTCGCGCCGCGGGTCAAACGCGGCCGGCACGAACCGGAAGACGACCTCTGCGGGGCGAAGACGCTCTACGCCGCGTCGATCCCATTCGTGCTCGCGCACCGGCGCGCGGAGGCGGTGGACTGCGGGGCGCAGCTTGCCGAGCTGAAAGAGCGCCTCGACGAAGCGCTCGCTCGATTCCTTGCCTCCGAACCCTCCGCGCGGCAGCTCGAGGAAATCCGCTACGTCCAGGGCTACTTCGCGCTCTTTCGTTGCGGGAATGCCGACACCTGCCGGCAGGCCCTCGGCGCGCTCCTCGCCGAGGATGCGAAAGGCGATCCGGCCCGCCTGCAATTGCGCGTCGGATTGCTCGAGGCGCTTGCCGCCGCTCCGCTCTACATCGCCGCGCCGTGGCCGGCCGACGTCTGTCACGAGATCGGATTGACCCGCAGCAAGGCCTTAACACCCGACGACCGGCTCTTCGCGCTGGCGATGCTCGATCCGCAGCGGGTCGATCCCGCCGAGCGGCGCGCGCTCGCCGCGGGTTGGCCGGAACAGCTCTGGGGTTTGCGCGACACCTTCGTGGCCGAGCCGGATGCGACCCGCGCTTTCGCCGACAAGATTGTGCGGCGCCTGACCGTCGGATGGACGGATCGCGATGAGAGCGGCGCCGTGCTGGCCGCCCTCCAGGACGTGCGGCGGCGGCTCTTTCTTCATGTCGTGGCCAGCCACGGGCGCGCCGATGCCTTCGATTTTTGGAACGATCTCTCTTTCCGAAACTGGAACGAAACGGATGCCGCCGTTTTCAACCAGGCCCTGCTCGCCCACCTCGCGGAGGTCGAGGCGACTCTCGGCCTGCGGCATGGCGAGACGCAGCGGTTCGTGCGCTGGCAGGCGGAGCTGCGCGCGCGCTTTCCCGCGCTGCCCGGCCCGGAGTCGCGCGAAAGCGCGCCGCTGCGCGTGACGCGATTCTGGAATCCCTACGCCGCGACCCCGCTCGCTCCCGCCACCGGCGAGCAGGGATTTCGCATTTGGGGGCAGTTCAAATGGTTCGACGGGCGCGTCTGGTTTCACGCGGAGATGCAGCGCAAGGATAGGTCGGAGAACCGGGCCGCGGTGCGCGCTTTCATCGTGGCCGTCGAGCCGCGCACCGGCGCTACCGAACTGTTTGCCGTCCCGAATCTCGGCGGCATGAACGAAGGCCAGCCGTTTGCGGATTTCACGGTCACGCCCGACTTCCTCCTCGTGGTGAAAAACGGCGCGCCGCTCTTGAAACTCCGCCGCGCGACCGGGGAGTGGAAAGCGTTCGAGCAATTCCGCCACGGCTGGCCACCGCCAGTTGTCGCGGGCCGCGAGGCGTTCATTTCGCTGGAAACGGAAATCGCCCGCCTGGATCTCGAGACCGATACCGCGACGACGCTGGTCCGCACGCGGCGCGAGCCTGCGGAAAGCCCGCTCGACGATGCGCGGCATTTGCGCGTCTGGACGCTGGCCGGGCCCGATGGGCTGCCCATCGTGCAGGCTGCGGATGTGGTCCCGAACGGCCAGACGAGCGCGAGCTTTCGCTTCGATCCGGCGACCGGCGGGTGGGAAAAGCGCGCGCCGTTTTATGCCGATGAACGCGCGATCCATCGCTGCGTGCTCGATCCCGAGGCGCGCGAAAGGTGGGAAACACGTGGGGAAAAGCGCGGCCTCGCCTATGTGCGGACCGAAGAGACCGCGGGCCAGCGCAGCGATGCGGTTTGTCCGATTCCGTTGGAGTTTGCGATTTCGGAAGCGGATGGTGCGCTGCTCACCTCGCGGGAGCGCCTGACTGGCAAAGCGCCGTTGCGGACCATCGCGACCGGCTTGGAAGCGGCGGAGAAAACCATCGAGACGCCCGATGGGCTCATTCTCTTTCGGTTCATGGCGCCGGGTTTTTGGTTCGTGCCGAAGGAAGACCTCGCCCGTTATGTCGCCGTGCACGGGACGCCGATCGACCCGCACTCGATTCGCAACGTCCGCTGAAACTCACGCTTCCATCCAACCCTCAACATCCAACCTCCAACCGACACGGCGCGCAGGACACCACGCGCCGCGTCCATCGGGTGTTGGATGTTGGATGTTGGATGTTGGATGTTGGATGTTGGATCTTCATCGACCCCAAGAATTCTTAGCCGTAACGATCCAGTTGGATCCGGCGAGCGCGGTGAGCGCCCCAAGGAGCGGCGTGCGTCCCGCCGCCGACCCACCAACGCCCGAAGGGCCGTACCAACCGGTGAGCGCCCCCCCGCAGAACCCACT
>JAXDQW010000073.1:0-94051 GCA_034667665.1 Chthoniobacter sp. | reverse complement strand
GCATTTTGCGGCGACTGCGCAACCATGGGTTACTGAAAAAGATCGCTCATAGTTATCGTTACTACATAAGTGCCACAGGGCGACGGCTCATCGTCGCGGCCCGCAAACTCTTCGAGCATATCGTCTTCACCCAGCCAGCAAACGGGCGCGGGAACTTGCCGAGTACATCTACGATTGGTTCCGGCTGGCGAATCTGGAAGGGATTCCGGTTTACGTGCGCTCGGCGCCAGCGCCGGGCGAGCTGACGCCACCGCCGCCGGCCGCGGACAAGGGCGTTCTGGAATGCCTGATCCCGCTGGTCGATGCGCAGATGGTGCGGGATGTGGCCTGGCACGACTATCTGGGCGACCTGGCCGCGCAGTGCCTCAACCCGCCGACGCAGGAGGATTATCCGACGGAAGGCTGGCTGATGTTTCCGGTGGCGCTGGATGGCTCGGCCTACAATTTGCCGCCCAGCGTCAGCCAGCGAAACTTTATCCGCTATCCGGCCGTGCCGGAGCACCTGGAGCCGGCGGAGGCGGCACGGAAGAGCAACGAGGCGGCGGAGGAGATGCTGAAGTATTTGACCGAGGCGCTGAGCCGCGACCTGAATGCGCGGATCTTCCCCGAACAAGCCGGGCACAAGCTGAAGATATTCATCAGCTATTCCCGAGCCGATGGATCAGAGGTGCCCAAGGCGCTGCGCGACTACATTCAAGGCCAGACTCAGTGCGCCGCGTTTTTCGACGAAAACGACATCGGCTTCGGCGAGAGCTTTTCGCGGGTGTTGGATGACAACGTGGGCGACCAGGCCCGCGCGCTCATCGTGGTGGGCGGGGATCACTATGCGGACCGCCCCTGGTGCCGGTGGGAAATTGGGCGATTCATGAAGCCAAACCCGCGCCCGCTCCTCGGGGCGAAGCACCCGGGGCGGGAGATCCTGGTCTTTCATCCGGCGCTCGTGCTCGACACGAAGATGGGCCAGCGGATGACGCGGGTGATTCCCGAATTGGGACAGGTCCCGACGATGCGCTGGGCGGAGGGCCGGGAGCGGATGTGCTTTAGCACGCTGATGCGCGAGGCGCTGCTCGGAGCGCGCAACGTCCTCGCGGCGCGGCAGGCGGAGCAGCAGGGGGAGTTGCCCCCGGGCGTGATCGTGAGCCGCATGCCGGGGCCCATGGCGCTCCAGGGGCTGTTGGACGCTCATCGGGAAGGACTGGGGCAGGGGCGGCACGCGAAGTTCACGATGGGGTATCCGGGAAATGGCCTGCCGTTAATGGAGCTGCGGCTGCTCGAGACGACCTTTGCGAACGTGCGGTTCCGGGCGTTCCGGGACATCCATCGGCACCTGCCCAAACCGTTCCAGACCCAGTTGGAGCAGAGCCGCCGCCCCCTTGAGGGAAAGGTGATCGCCATCTCCACCGGCCACGCGGAGGAACTCGCCGCTCTCGGCTATCTCCCACAACATCGGGATGAGGCGCTGATCTACCTCCTGCGTCCGCTGCTGCGTCTCGGAGCGGATTTGCTCTATGGGGGATGGATGCACGCACGCGCGGACAGCGCGGGATCGAAGGCGGGAATGCCCGCGGTGCGCAACATGACGCTCACGCTCCTCAATCTGCTGGGCGATGAACGCGGCGATGCCGAACTCAATCACGCGGCCACTCCTTGCTCCCGCCTCTACCATCCTTCCGCGTGGCCCGATTGCCTGTCTGTCACCGCGGACGATGAAGCGAGGAGGATCAACACGTGCAGCGTTCTCCGCGTCCAGCCCGAAGACGCCGGATTGCCCGCGTGGACCGATCGACTGCCGGAGGCCGGGCGCGAATCATCGCGTTATCTTGCCTACCAGGCTCTGGTGCTCAGCCATATGCGGCGGATCATTGCCGAGGGATTTCCCTGCGCGATCCCCCGCGACCGGACGCGCCGCGTGACGCCCGCCGCGTATGTCTTCATGTCGGGAAAAGCGGCGGGGTTCTCCGGGATGATGCCGGGGATCATGGAGGAATTCGTGCGCGCGGTGCAGTCGCAACGGCCCATCTTTTTGATGGGTGGTTTTGGCGGTGCGGCCGGCGTCCTGGCGCGAGCGCTCACGGCGCCTGCGAAAGCCGAACGTTCGGCGGAACTCAGCACGAGCCACTACGGCAATACCCTGAATCCGAATTATGCGCGGTTACTGAAGGGTTGCGCCGGGCTCGAGGCCGGGAAGGTGTGGAAGCCGGAGGAAGCGTTCGAGGAACTGTGGAAGGTGGTGCAAACCGGGCGCAATGATGGATTCCGCGGGATCATGAGGAATGGCTTGGGTGAGAACGAAAACCGCGAGTTGCTGACCACGACGGACTCGACGAAAGCCGTTCGTCTGGTGTGGGAAGGGATCAGCCGGCTCTTCGTCAAAGACGCCTCTCCTCAGACCGCGGGAAAGAAAGCGCGCCCTCCCAAATGAAACTCGGGGCCCGGCTTCCGCGGTGGCGCCGGGCCGCTGAGCGAACCGGAAAGCCGAAGCGCAGGCGGGAGCTCAGCTCCATTCCACGCCGACACTGCGGCGCTGCTGGAAGCGGTCGTTGAAATAGAGCTGCTTCCGCTCGACGCCATATTCGTGGACCAGCTTGGTGCACTTGACGTCGAAACAGCAGTACTCCGCGATCTCGAGCAGCTTGCCTTCGCGCCACCAACGGATCGCATCCAGTCCGTCGCCGGATTTGCCCACGCCCAGGGTCGCGGTGGCCACGGCATCGAGGCCGAGCCGGTGCCCGAGTTTCGCCTCGATCTCCACCAGCAGGTCGAGGGTGCAGCACTGATGCGGGAGATCGAGGATGGTGTAACCCATGAGCACCTCGTAATCGAAATTGATCACGTTGAACCCGACGACCAGATCCGCGCGCGTCAGTTGGTTGATCAACGCGTTGACGTTCTTTTCCGAATAAATCCGGTATTGGCCCGTGCGCGTGCTGTAGGTGACGCCGATGGACATGCCCATGTCCCGCTTGCGATCCCAGCCGCCGGCATCGTTGGCGGTGCGCTGCGTTTCGAGGTCGAAATAGACGATGTCGCGGCTCATGTGGGGAAGGTCGAATGACGGGGACGAAAGAAGCCCAAATTCCAACGCCGGAACAAGCCAGAAGTCCGCGTTGTTTGGGTTTTCAGGATCGGCCGTCCCCAGTCTGAGGTCAGCTCGTGGGGCTCGTTTTCTAAAGGGTGCTGCACCGCATGAGCAACGTCGCCACGAGCATGATGCCAGCCACCAAGGCTACGGCCGGCAGCCCAAAATTTTGCTGACTCATGACGGCGGTGTGGCCCGGCACCTCTGCGCGGCGGGGGGCTTGAGATGGACGAAGTGCGGTGTCGATGCTGCCACCTTGCCACGCGCGCCGGGAGCTTCCAGAGCGAAATGGGAGCGCGGGTTTGATGCGAGCCGAATGGGCCGTCCCCGGTGCCGCCAAAGACCTTTTTTGGCAAGGGGATTGTCACCCAACTCCCGACTGTTAAAGTCCACGCGCTTCGCATCGGCGCCCTTCCCGTCCTGCGGAAAAAAACAACCTCCACCCGTTCCTTCCCTCATGAATGCGATCACTCGTCCTGCGCTGTTTGCTGCCCTCGCCCTCTGGTTCGGTCCGCCCTCGTCCGCGCAAGAAACGAAGACGGCGCCGGCGAAGCAGCCCGATCCAGCCTTCCAAAAGGTCGAAGACGTGCCGGGCCTGCCGCGCGTGCTGTTGATCGGGGATTCCATTTCCATCGGCTACACGGTGCCGGTGCAAAAGCTCCTCGCCGGAAAAGCCAACGTGCACCGCATCCCGACCAATGGCGGGCCGACGACCACCGGGCTCGCGCACCTCGACGAATGGCTGGGTGACAAAAAATGGAACGCGATCCATTTCAACTGGGGTTTGCACGATTTGAAATGGTGCGATGAAAAAGGGAACATGACCGACGTGGGCGTGGGCCGGCAGCAGGTGTCCCTTGCGGACTACGAAAAGAATCTGCGCGAGCTCGTGGGGCGTCTCAAAAAGACCGGCGCGAAACTGATCTGGTGCTCGACCACACCGGTGCCCGCAGGCAACAAAGGACGCGCGCCGGGCGACGAGGTAAAATACAACGAAGCCGCCGCTCGCGTGATGAAGGACGAAGGGGTCGCGACCGACGACCTTTATGCGTTCGCGCTGCCCCGGGTCAGCGAGATTCAGTTACCGAAGAATGTGCACTTCAAAGGGGAAGGGTACGCGGCGCTCGCGAAGCAGGTCGTCGAAACCATTACGGCCGCAATGCCGGCGAAATAAGCCGCCGCTATCGATCGCGTCGGTCGGCGAAACGCTGGGGCTCAGCCCGCGCCAAACAACGCCGGCTCAGGCTCGACGCCCAACCCCGCGTTCCCCGACGGCGCGAGCACGCCCCGGTCAAAATCCCAACCGCGAAAGGGATCGTCGCCGATCAGCCACGCGCCATCGAGATCGGCATAGTCGGTCTGCTGCGCGATGACCGCGCCCGCGGCAATCAGCGCGCTGCTTTCGAGCATGCAGCCGACCATTAGTTTGCAGCCAAGCTCGCGGCCCCGGCGGACCATCCGGCGCGCGGGCGTGAGGCCGCCGCATTTCACCAGCTTAATATTGAAACCGTCGAAGAGCCGGGCCACGCGCTCGACGTCGTCCTCGGTCACGCAACTCTCGTCCGCGATCAAAGGCAGGCATCCGCCGCGAGGCCGTAGCAGTGCGTCCTGGGCGGGCGGCAGCGGTTGCTCGATGAATTCGATTTTGAACTGCGCCAGCTCGCGGGAAAGCGCGCAGATATCCGCGGTGCGCCACGCGCAGTTGGCGTCCACGGCGAGCAGCGCCTCCGAGCGCTCGCGCACGTAGCGGATGGGATCTATGCCCGCCTCCTGGTCCGACTTGAGCTTGATCCGCGGGAACCCGCGCATTTCCTCGACCTTGGCCGCGAGTTCCTCCGGCGTGGAAAGCCCGATCGTGCAGAAGGTCGTGACCGGCTCCGGCTTGCGGCCCCACGCCAATTCCGCTGCGGAAACGCGTTCCCGGCGCGCGAGCCAATCCCAGAGTGCGAGATCGAGCGCGCATTGAGCCGCTCGAGAAGGCGCCAGCAGCGGCCAGGCTTCGCTCCACGCGGCCTCGAGATCCGCGACCGAACGGATCTCGAGTGTCGCCAGCCAGGCGCGGGCGGCTTCGAGCTTCGCCGTCACCCCCTCCCAGGTTTCTTCGTAGAACGAATTCGGCGACGCTTCCCCGTAGCCAGTCACCCCCTGGTGCTCGAGGCGAACGAACACGTTGCGCACCGCATTGCGCCGCCCGCGGCTGATGCGGAAGGAGCGGCGCGGGTGCAGTTCGCGGCTCACGCACACGAGGTTCACGGACGGAAGGCGGAATCTGTTTTCACGGAGGCGGATTTCTGGAATCGTAGGCGCCACCTGCGCATGCACGGGAGCCAAATCTTCACCCGAGCCCATGGCCGTTCTGTCGAGGGGCGCGAATTGCTGGTCCAGGCCAACTTCGAATTCTCCGCGGCGCCACCCCCGAACCTCACCCTTCTGATCGGTGGCCAGCACGGCGACGAACCGGCGACGATCGGTCTGCTCGAAAGCTTCCGGGATGCGTTCCTGGCCGGGCCGCTCATCGGCCACCCGACGGCGATCATCGTGTCCGCCAATCCCGATGGCGTCGCCGCGGGCACGCGCTACAACGCGCGCGGCGTCGATCTCAACCGCAACTGCGGCTTCAACTGGCGACGCGAGAGCGAAGAGCCGCCCGGATCCGATCCCTGGTCCGAGCCGGAAAGCCGCCTGCTGCGCGATTTCATTCTCGGCTGGCGGCCGGCGAAGATTGTGAGCTTGCACTGGGCGCTGGCCGAGCTCGATGCCGACGGCGCGCAATCGACCCCTCTGGCGCAGGCGATGTGGAGCGCGCTCACCCCGGAGCAGCAGCGGCCTTATCGGCTGCGGGTCACGGAAATCGGCCGCGGGCAGCGTTACCTTCAACAGACCTATGCGGCCTGTCCCGGCTCGCTCGGCCAGTGGTGCGGCTATGGCCTTCAGTATCCGGACGGTTCTTCGCCCGCGATGATCACCCTGGAGTTGCCGTATGATCCCGAGGCGGCGAACCGTCCGGACCAGCTCCCGGAGGATCATCTCGCCACCCTCCGCGTGCGGTGGACGCAGAATCCCGGGCGCTACCTGCGCGCGGTCGAGCCGGGCGTGCAGGCGATGCTGCTGGCCGCCTGTCGAATGTGAGGCCGACTGGAGTCGGCCATGGGCGAGCGAAGCGAGGCGGCAGGTGAAGGGGCGCGTCGCTGGAAAAACCGCCTCGCTTCGCTCGCCCGCGCCGACTGCAAGGCGGCCTCACACTTGTCCAGATTCGTGGCGGTCCTTCCCTCCAGACTCGACGACGAGGACGATAAGGAGGAAGAGGATGAGAATGAGCGTTCATATTTCCGTCCAATACCTCGGCGATCTCCGTTGCGAAGCCACCCATGGTCCGTCGCAAAACCAATTCCTGACTGACGCGCCGGTCGATAATCAGGGGAAGGGCGAGGCCTTCTCACCGACGGATCTCGTCGCCACCGCGCTCGGCACCTGCATGGCCACCACCATGGGCATCTTTGCCCGACGCCACGAGATCGACTTGCGCGGCCTGAGCGTGAGCGTGGAGAAGGAGATGACCACCGACCCGCCGCGGCGCATCGCCCGGCTGACCACGGAATTGCGCCTTCCCTTGCCCGCCAATCATCCCCAGCGCGAAGCGCTGGAACGCGCGGCGCTCTCCTGTCCCGTGCACCGCAGCCTGCATCCGGACGTGGAACAGCCGATCAAGTTCGTCTGGCAGGACGATGCCTGACGCGGCTCCCGCCAGCCCCAGCGTTGGCAGATCCGGCGCAGCGCTCCGAATCTGACCGTTCGACAACGTCCGCCTTTGCGCGTCCAGTTTGCGTTATGCAAACTTTCCGCCCCTTCCTCATCGCCGCCCTCGCGACGGTCACGGCTTTCCGCGTCAGTGCCGCCGAGGGATGGGAGACCGATTGGGGAAAGGCCCGCGCCACGGCCAGCGAGAAGGGGAAGGATTTGCTCGTCCATTTCACCGGCAGCGATTGGTGCGTCGAATGCGCCACTTTGCGCGAAGCGGTCTTCGCGAAGCCGGAATTCGCCGCGGCGGCGAAAGACTTCGTGCTCGTGGAGATCGATTTCCCAAAAGACACGACGCGGCTCAGCGCGGCGACCCGCGCGCAAAACGAGAAGCTGCACGAGCGCTTTGCCATTCGCGGCTTCCCGACCGTGGCCCTCTGCGACGCCACCGGCCGGCCGTATGCGCAGACCGGTCCCGATGTTCCCGCCTCTTTTTTCGACCACCTCAAGGAGCAGCGACAGGCGCGCGTCGTTCGCGACGGGGCTTTTGCCGAGGCGGACAAAGCCACTGGCGTGGAGCGAGCAACGCTGCTCGCGAAGGCCCTGACGGTAGTCCCGGCTGAATCCCTGCGTCCCTTCTACGGCGACACCCTGGCGGAAATTGCGAAGCTCGACCCGGACAACGTCACCGGCCTCAACCAGGACGCGAGGATCCGCGCGAGTTTTGGCGAACTCGAGCAGACCCTGCGGACCACGCGTGGAACCGACGAGCGACTGGCTCTGATTGACAAGTTCATCGCCGAGCAAAAACCCGAAGGCGCCACGAAGCAGCGGGTGCTCTTCACCAAATCCGGCGCTTATTTTGCGGGCGGGAAGTTGCCCGAGGCCATCACCGTGCTCGACGAGATCGCTGCCATCGACCCGGCGTCCGATATTGGCAAACGCGCCGTCGAGCTAAAGCAGCGGCTGCAGGCCCCGGAAAAGGAAAGCAAGTAGGCCCGCCGGTCCCCGGGCGGTGCATCGCTCCGCGCTACGGCTTGCTGGGTGCGGCGCTGATTTCGCGCTCGACCGGGGGTTCCGGAGCCTCGCGAGGTTTGTTCTTCCGCGGTTGAATGAGATGCTGGGCGAAGTTCATTTCCACCAGTGCGAGATAGAAGGAGAGACTCGACTCGGCTCCCTGGTTTTGGTTCGCGCGATCCTGGTGCAGCGCGTCGCGACACCCACCCGTGGTCGGATCGTAGAGCGGCAGCCCGAGGTCATTGCGGCCGAGGAACCATTCGAAGGCGTGCTGGGCGTGCTGCGACCAAAACGCATCCTTCGTCACGCGATAGGCTTCGAGACAGGCGCTGAGCACGGCGTAAGCCTCGAGGGGCTGCTGATCGAAAACCGCCGGCACACCGTCGCGGGGATAAAAGCCGTTGCTGCCGATCGGCCGGAAGTGCCCGCCGGGCGCGGTCTGCACCGTGGCCAGCCAGCGCAGGGATCGGAGCCCCACTTCAAGCGCCTTGGCATTCGGCGTCCAGTGGCCGCTGAGGATCAAGGCGTGGCAAAGCCGCGCATTCTCGTAGGTGACGCTGTCCTCGAACCACGGCCAGTTGCGTGAGCCGACCTTTTTGTTGAGCAGGAGCAGCCGCTCGGTGAGCAGGTCGCGCATCTGCTGCGCCACGCGATCGCCGGAGAAGCAGCGCAGGTATTCATGAATGGCCAGCAGCGTGAAAGCCCACGAGCGCGGCGATTGGAAGCGCTCCACGATCGGCAGCGCGCGCTCGAAGAGCAACGCGCACAGGTTGCGCTGCCCGTCGTTCTGCGAGCGGCCGAGCGACGTGCCCGCCGCCCACAGCGCGCGCGCATGACTGTCCTCGGAGCCTTCCTCCTCCAGCCAGCGGCGGTCGTGGGACATGAAGTTCCGAAACCGGCCGTTCTTCGGATTGTAGGCATGCCAGAGGAAGGCCAGGTAGGTGGACGCGAGCGCGTCCAGGTCGGCGGGGCCGGCGACGTTGCCCATTTCCTGGAGGAGCACGGTAAGCAGAAAAGCCCGGGCATTGTCGTCGGTGCAGTAGCCCTCGGAGAAGTTCGGCACGTTGAAGATGGCGTGTTGAAACATGGCGGTGCCATCGGTCATCCGGCAGAGATGATCGAGCCGCAGCGGGGGCAGCGCGTAAGGCTGGTCGGCCAGGGTGCGTTTCGCGAAGGCGCGCCGCGAAGGTTGCGTCCGGCCGGCGCGGGCTTTGAGGAATGAATCCATGTAGCGCTGCGCCACGACCGGCCAGATCATCTCGCGGCCGAGCAAGTAGGCGCTTTTCCGCGTTTGATGGAGCTTGTTCGGATTGCTCAGAAACTCGCTGACCGCGACCGCGATGGCCTTCGGATCGCGGAACGGGACGAGGATGCCACGATCTTCCGCGAGCAGTTCCTGGGCGTGCCAGTAGGGGGTTGAAACCACGGCTTTTCCGGCGCCGAAAGTGTAGGCCAGGGTGCCCGAGGTAATCTGGGCCTGGTCGAGATAGGGCGTGATGTAGATGTCCGCCGCGCCGATAAACTCCTTCAGTTCCTGCAGCGTCACGAAGCGGTTGTAAAAGATGACGTGCTGCTTGACGCCGCATGTCTCGGCAAGTCGCTCGAGGGAGAGCCGGTACCGTTCGCCTTCATGCGCCAGCAGGTTCGGATGGGTCGCGCCGAGGATGATGTAAACCACATCGGGATACCGCGCCACGATCTGCGGCAAAGCCTCGATGACGTGCTCGATCCCTTTGCCCGGGCCGATCAAGCCGAAGGTGAGCAGCACCGTCTTGCCCTCGACGCCGAACTGATCCTTGTAGAAATTCGGATCGATGAAGGGGATGTCCGGGATGCCGTGCTGGATCAGATCGATCTTCTCGCGCGGCACGTCATAGATCTCGCGAAGAAAATCGACGCCTTTCTGCGCCATCACCACGAAGCGGTCGCTGACGCCGTTGAGTTGATCCATCACTTCCCGCTGCGTTTCGTTGGGCTCGCGGAGCACGGTGTGAAGCGTCGTCACCACCGGCATGCGCACGTCCTTCAAAAGCGCCAGCAAATGGCTGCCGGCGGGGCCTCCGTAAATGCCGAACTCGTGCTGCACGCAGACCACTTCGACATTGTTGATATTCAGGAAATCCGCCGCGCGCCGATAGGATTCGAGATCCTTTTCATGAAACTCGAACCGCACTCGCGGAGCATAGGGATAGCCTTCGAGGCGATCGTTGACGGCGCCCACCAGGCAATGCGTCTCCGGAAATTCCTCGGCGACCGCCTCGCACAGGTCGTGGGTGAATGTCGCGATGCCGCACTGGCGCGGCAGGTAATCGCCCACGAAGGCAATGCGGTGCGGTTGGTACTGCGTATCGAGAGAGGCCATCGGGGTCGTTGATCAGGTCTTTGGAGCGCAAACGTCCTGCGCTTTGCGGTCGCCATGGGAACAGGGATCTCCAGAGATTGCAAAGCTTCCTCCCGGTGGAGGACGGCCCTCGCGCTAGGGGCCGTGGGACGAAGCGCCATTCCATCAGGACCCCTTACGCCCGAGCCTTGGTGCGCTTGGGTTTGCCGTATTTCACGGGCTTCCGCTTTGGCTCGATTTTGGACACGCCGGTGCCGGCTTTGAGCTCGGCGATCTGGTCGCGGAGCAGGGCGGCCTTTTCGTATTCGAGATTGGCGGCGGCGATGACCATTTCCTGCTCGAGCTCGCGCAGGGTCTCGGTGAGCGAGAAGTCGCCGCCGCCTTCGCGGACCACCGATTCCTCGAGCTGCCGCGCCCGGAGAATGGTGTGCAGGCTTTCCTGCACCGCGCGTTGGACGCTGCGCGGGGTGATGCCGTGCTTCTCGTTGTATTCGATCTGCTTCGCCCGCCGGTATTCGGTGATGGCGAGCAGCGCTTCCATGCTCCGGGTCACGATGTCCGCGAAGAGATACACCTCGCCATTGATGTGGCGCGCCGCGCGGCCCGCGGTCTGGATGAGCGAGGTTTGCGAGCGGAGGTAGCCTTCCTTGTCGGCGTCGAGGATGCAGACCAGCGAAACCTCGGGCAGGTCGAGGCCCTCGCGAAGCAGGTTGATTCCTACGAGCACGTCGAACTCCGCCGCCCGCAAGGCGCGCAGGATTTCCACACGCTCGATCGTGTCGATATCGCTGTGCAGGTAACGCACCTTCAAGCCCACGTCGCGCAGGTAATCGGACAAATCCTCGGCGGTGCGTTTGGTGAGCGTGGTAATCAGGACGCGCTCGTTCTTCTCGATGCGCTGCCGGCAAAGCTCCAGGGTGTCGTCGATCTGCGCCTTGAGCGGGCGGATGGTGATCTTCGGATCGAGCAACCCGGTCGGGCGAATGATCTGCTCGACGACCAGCGGCGCGCCCGGCGTGTGCACGTCAAATTGCGCCACCGGCATGTCTGTGCGCGAGAGTTTCGCCGGAACCGCCGCGCCGGCGATGGCGAAGGGCACGTCTTCCTCCTGCCCGATGCGATCGCGCTTGTGCGGAATGTAGCCGGTATTTCCCACCGCCGAGTTCTTGATCTCAAACTCCGCCGGGGTGGCGCTGATGTAGAGCCGTTGACCGGTCATCTCCATGAACTCCGGGAAGCGCAGCGGCCGGTTGTCCAGCGCGCTCGGCAGGCGGAAACCGTAATCGACGAGCACGGTCTTTCGCGATTTGTCGCCTTCGTACATCCCGCCGATCTGCGGGATGGTGGCGTGGCTTTCATCCACCACGAGCAGGAAATCGCGCGGGAAAAAATCGAGCAAGGTGAAGGGCCGGGAACCCGGCGGACGTCCGCTGAGATGCCGCGAGTAGTTCTCGATCCCGCTGCAAAAGCCCATCTCCTGCATCATCTCGAGATCGTATTCCGTGCGCATTTTCAGCCGCTGCGCCTCGAGCAGATGGCCGCGCTTTTCAAACTCGATGATCCGCTCGTCGAGCTCCTCGCGGATCGTCCGCATCGCGCGCTGCATCTTGTCGTAGGGGGTCACGAACTGCTTCGCCGGGTAGAGCGTCATCATGGTGAGCTGATCCATGGTGTGCCCGGTCAGCGGATCGAAGCGCGTGATGCGATCGATCTCGTCGCCGAAGAACTCGATCCGGATCGCCTCCTCGTCGAGGTTCGCCGGGCGCACTTCGACGGTATCGCCGCGCACCCGGAACCGGCCGCGCTCGAAGGCGACGTCGTTGCGCTCGTAGAGCATGTCCACCAGTTTCCCCAGCGCCGCCTCGCGGGTCATCGCCTGCCCGACTTTGATCGTGAGCAGCATGTTCATGTAATCCTCCGGCGATCCCAGGCCGTAGATGCACGAGACGCTGGCGATAACGATCACATCGCGGCGCGAGAGCAGGGACGAGGTCGTCGAAAGCCGCAAGCGTTCGATCTCTTCATTGATCGAGGAGTCTTTCTCGATGTAGGTGTCGGTCCGCGGGATGTAGGCCTCGGGCTGATAGTAATCGAAGTAGCTCACGAAGTACTCGACGCCGGCGTCCGGGAAGAACTGCTTGAACTCCGAGTAGAGCTGCGCGGCGAGGGTCTTGTTGTGCGAAATGACCAGGGTCGGCTTCTCCAGATTGCGGATCACGTTCGCCGCCGTGAAGGTTTTCCCCGAGCCTGTCACGCCGAGCAGCGTCTGATGGGTGTTCCCCGCCGCGAGCGATTTGGTCAGCTTCGCAATGGCCTGGGCCTGGTCGCCCATGGGCTGGTAGTTGGAAGCGAGTTCGAAAGACATGACGGGCAAGCTACCACGCGCCACGCGGTCTGTCAGGCGCCCCACAGCTGTATCCCTACCGCGACCCGCGCTGCGAATTCCAAACGCAGAAGACGCAGTGCAGCGAAGCCGCAACTAAACTCGTCGGGCAATTGAAACGCAGAGGATGCGGAGGACGCAAAGGGCCGCAGAGGAAGAGCAACGCACACGACACTTCGTCGAATTTCCATGGCTGACGACCGCCGATCCCTCCACCCGTTGCGCAATGTGCACCCACAAATCCTCGCGAACATGCGCGATTCTTCCAGATAGCAGTGCAAAGGGCCGCAGAGGAAAAGCGATCTGCGCGCGGAGCGAACCCTCTCACCTCCCTCTGCCGCTCTGGGTTGCCGCAGCCATGCTCAAGAGGGGCGGCAATGTCACTCGATTGTCGCCAGTCTGTCACGTGATCGTCACAATTGGCCTGCAACGATAGCGATATTGTCATCGCTGACGCCCGTCTTGCCGCAACGACTCGATTCCAAAAACTCTCCCTGCCGCCCAACAAGAATCAGAGCTTTCTGACTGCGGCTGCTACCAACCTTCATGACGAACGATAAAACGCCGATCGCCGAAGCCCTCTTGAACCGCACCCGCTGGCGGTTCATGGGCCTGACGCTCGATGATTTGATCAAGTATTTCTTTCACGGAAATGCGGTCATTGCCGTCGTCGTGCTGGCGCTGATCACGATTTTTCTCTTTCGCGAAGGCAGCGGGTTTTTCTCCGAGAACGCGCGCAACATCCGCATCTACCGGGAGGCCGGCCTCGAGTACGTGGACTTCATTCGCGGCCAGGTGGAGGCGCATACGACGATCAACCGGTCGCTCAACGAACTGCGCCTCGCGGAGTTCCGGAGATTGATGGACGGCGGCCAGAGCCTCGAGGCCGCCAATGAGGGCCTCGCGGACTTCGACAAATTCGCCGAAGCCTACGGCGATGCGGTCACGGACGTGCGTGGGATCCTTTCCGATCTCACCGATGCGGCGACGGCCATCAAGCAGAAGGCTCAGGTCAATGAGGACCGCTATGCTCAAAGGGGGATGTTGATCGGTGCGGGCAAGCGGGGTGAGGCCGAGGCCGTCCAGATCACCCCCGTCGATTTCGCCCAGGAGACAACGGCGCTGCGCGCTTCTTTTCCCCAATACCAGGCGGCCAACCGGGATTTCGCCACGAAGCTCGAGGCCGCCCTCGCCCTTGCTCCGAAGACCGGCAGCCCCGCGTTGCAGGCCCGGATTGAGGGCGTGAGGAAGCAAACGAGGAAATACGTGGCGACCTTTCCGGACCTCGAGAAACAGATGCTGGCCTGGAAGTGGGAAGTGCCGGTGCCGGCGTGGAAGTCGCTGACCTCTTTCCTTTTCGGACGCCAATGGCTGACCGCGAGCTTTTGGCAGGATTGGTACGGGCTGATTCCGCTCTTCGTGGGCTCGCTGCTTGTATCGGCGATCGCGCTGGCCATCGCGGTTCCGCTCGGCGTCTCGGCGGCGATCTATGTCAGCGAAATCGCCGCCGTGAAGGAGAAGAACTTCATCAAACCCTACATCGAATTCATCTCCGCGATCCCTTCCGTGGTCCTTGGCTTTTTCGGCATCGCGGTGCTCGGCTCGGCGCTGCGCGGGCTGTCTCAAGTGCCCTTCCTTTCCTGGTTCCCCGGCTTTCCGATGAGTGAGCGGCTGAACTCGCTGACGGCGGGCAGCCTGCTCGCGTTGATGGCCATCCCGACGATTTTCTCCCTCGCGGAGGACGCGCTCAACAACGTGCCCAAGCACTTCAAGGAAGCCAGCTATGCGCTCGGGGCGAACCGCTTCCAAACGATCGTGCGCATTCTCGTCCCGGCCTCCATCTCCGGAATCATTTCCGCGATCCTGCTCGGGTTCGGACGGGTCGTCGGCGAAACCATGGTGGTGCTCCTCTGCGCCGGCAACCGCATCGCGATCCCGGATTTCACGCAGGGACTCGGCGCGTTCTTCGAGCCGGTGCACACCATGACGGGCATTATCGCGCAGGAGATGGGCGAGGTGGTGCCGGGGAGCATTCATTATCGAGCGCTTTTCATGGTTGGCATCGTGCTCTTTCTTCTCGCCCTGGTGATTAATTTCGTGGCGCAGAAAATCGTCCACCGCTACCGCATCTCGATCGGGTAATTCGGAATCCCGATTTCCTTCTTAGGCCATGCACGCTCCCGCCAATCCCTTCGCCCATCAGCCCTCCGCGGCGCGGACGGTCGAGCGCGCCGCTTTTGGTCTCTTCCGGGCCTGCACCTACCTCATCCTCTTCTGCGCGACGGCGATCTTCGGTCTCATCTTCTTTCGCGGCGCGCAGACGGTGTTCACCGCGGCTCCTCCCTTCGTCAATTGGACGTTCCTCACCGCCGCGCCGGAGACGCTTTATGTCTTCGAGCATGAGGGAAAACGATACGAGCTCGGCGACAAGGATTTCCGGCAGTTCAAGCAGCAACGGGGTCTCGGTGATCTCCCCACGGAGAGCTATGCGCACAGCGCCGGCGGCATCGGGCCCTGCATCGTCGGGACCTTTCAACTCGTGGTCGGATCGATGGCCATTGCGCTCTTCGTCGGAATTTGCAGCGCCATCTACCTCAACGAATACAGCAAGCAGGGACCGGTGGTGAATGCCATTCGTCTGGCCATCTTGAATCTCGCTGGCGTGCCCTCGATCGTCTTTGGCCTCTTCGGCATGGGACTCTTCGTACACTTCATGCCGATGCTCGAAACCTTCGCGAACCCGGCCTTTCCGAGCCTTCCGGTCGGCTTCGGTCGCTATCTCGTTTTCCACGGATGGGGGGTTTGTCTGCTGAGCGGCTGGTTCACCCTCGCCTTGATGGCGCTGCCGGTGGTGATCGCGGCGAGCGAAGAGTCGCTGAAGGCTGTGCCGATGGGTTTTCGGGAAGGCTCGCTCGCGCTCGGCGCCACCAAATGGCAGAGCATCTCGAGCAACGTGCTGCCCTACGCCTTGCCGGGGATGCTGACCTCTTCGATCCTCGGCATCGCGCGCGTGGCCGGCGAGACCGCTCCGATCATGTTCACCGCGGCTTATGTGATGCGGGATCAGCAGACCGGCGGCGGCCTCTTCGGCTGGCTTTTCGAAGGCGTCATGGCGCTCCCCTATCACATCTACGTCGTCAGCTCGAAGATCCCGCAGAATCAATATACGGAGCGGGTGCAGTACGGCACGGCCTTCATCTTCCTGCTGCTCGTTACGGTTATCGCCCTGACTTCCATCCTCCTCCGGATCAAGATGCGAAGCCGCTATCGCTGGTGATGTCTTGCCGTGCACTTCTCCATTCCCGAATTTAGCATGAAGCCGCCCCAACAAGCTGCCACTCCGCAAAACCTGGAATTTCTCATGTCCGACGAGACCGAGCCGCCGCCAACGATGATCTCCGTGCAGGGTTTTGATTTCTACTACGCGCAAACCCGCGCTTTGGAGCAGATCAATCTCTGCATTCCGGCCAACCAAGTCACCGCTTTCATCGGTCCCTCGGGCTGTGGCAAATCAACGCTGCTGCGGTGCTTCAATCGCATGAACGATCTCGTGGACACCGCGTTCATCGGCGCGGGGTCGATCAAGATCCATGGCGTGGATATCAATGACCCGGAGGTCGATGTGATCGCTTTGCGCCGGCAGGTGGGAATGGTCTTCCAAAAGTCGAATCCGTTCCCAAAATCGATCTACGAGAACGTCACCTATGGCTTGCAACTCCAGGGGATCAACGACCGTAAGCGGCTCGATGAAGTGGCTGAGCGCAGCCTGCGCGGAGCGGCGCTTTGGGACGAAGTGAAGGACCGCCTGCACACCAGTGGCCTGAGCCTCTCCGGCGGACAGCAGCAGCGCCTCTGCATCGCCCGCGCCATCGCCGTGGAGCCGAAAATCATCCTCATGGACGAGCCGTGCTCGGCGCTGGACCCGATTGCCACGTCCAAGGTCGAGGAACTCATCCACCGGCTGAAGACCAAATACACGATCGTCATCGTAACGCACAATATGCAGCAGGCCGGCCGCTGTTCCGATCACACCGCCTTCATGTATCTGGGCAAGCTGATCGAGTTTGCCCGCACCGAACAGATCTTCACCAATCCCACGCAAAAGCAGACGGAGGATTATATTACCGGACGATTCGGATGAAGGCGGAACCTCCTGACCAACACCGATCGCCTGCCGTCTCAAGCCAATGAGCCTTTTCTGGGAAAAACAGCTCGTCGATATCCGCGAGCAACTGCTCATGATGAGCGGTCTCACCGAACGCAATGTGACGCTCTCCCTGCGGGCGCTGGTCGAGCGGGATGACAAGCTCGCCGATGCCGTGGAAGCGGAGGACACCCAGATCGACCAGCTCGAGATCCACATCGACGACATGGTGGTCACCTACATGGCCACGCACGGGCCGATTGCCCGCGATTGTCGGCTCATGCTCACCGCCTCGAAAATCTCCAACAATCTCGAGCGCATCGCAGACCAGGCCACGAAGATCGCCCGCCGGGCGCGGCAATTGAACACCGAACCGCTGCTCAAGCCGCTGATCGACATTCCGCTCATGGGCGAAATTGCCCAGGAGATGTTGCGCGACTCCATTACCGCGTTTGTGGATGCAAACCACGAGCTCGCCATCGAGATCATTGCCCGCGATCATTCGGTGGACAGCATCAACAAGCAGCTCGCGCGGGAGCTCACGAACATCATGATCGAGGAACCAAAGGCGGTCACCCGCGCGCTCAATTTGATGACCGTAGCCCAGGCCATCGAGCGCATCGCTGATCACGCCACGAACATCGCCGAAGAAGTCTTCTATCTCTACAAGGCCAAGGACATCCGGCACGAGCCCTCCCTCAAGCAGGGGGTGAAGCCGGACGGACCCCAGGCGCCGTAGGGAAACGTCGAACGTCGAACGCTGAACGCCGAAGTCAGAGCGTGCCGCCGCCTGCTTTCCGCACTTCGACGTTCGGCGTTCGACGTTCGACGTTTTCTTCGCCTCCCGCCCTTCGATTTCGCGCCCCCCATCATGGGGGCGCTCATCCGCCCGCTGAGCGATCTGCCCCCTGCCCGACCCCGGCCTCGGCTTGCTCATGGAAGAGCTGCCTGATGACCTCTTCCACAGGCAGGTCCTGGACGCTGATGTCGGTCACGCTGCAGGTGGTGAGGAGCGCGCGGCAGGTCTCGCTGACTTGCGGCCGTGGCACCTTGAGCCGGACCGTCTGCGGCGACTGGGCGAGCACTTCTCCGAAATCCGCGAAGCCGCAAGTGGTGGCGGCGGCAAAAGTGAGGTCGAGGATCTTGTGCGTGGCAAAGCGGTCGATGATCGAATCCAGAGGGCCGTCGAAAAAGATCCTTCCGTTGTCGATGATGATCACCCGTGCGCACAGTTCCTCGATGTCCTGCATGTAATGGCTCGTGAGCATCGTCACAATCTGGTGGTCCCCGTTGTAGCGCCGCAGGAACTCGCGCACCTTCTTCTGCGACGTCACGTCGAGGCCGATCGTCGGCTCATCGAGAAAGAGCACCTTCGGCGTGTGCAACAGCGCGGCGATCAGTTCCATTTTCATGCGCTCGCCGAGACTCAATTCGCGGACCATCACGTCGAGTTTATCCGTCACATCGAGCAGTTCGGTCAGCCCACCCACGATTTGCCGGAAGCGCGCCGCCTCGATGCCATAGATCGCGCGATTCAGCTCCAGGGATTCGCGTGCCGGCAAATCCCACCAAAGGGCATTCTTCTGCCCCATCAGGAGTGAGAACTGGCGCTTCATCTCGTCCTTGCGTTCCCAAGGCGTGAAGCCGAGGACCTTCGCCGTGCCGCTGGTCGGGTTCAGCAAGCCGGAGAGCATTTTTAGGACGGTCGTCTTCCCCGCGCCGTTCGGGCCGAGGAATCCCACAAATTCGCCTTCCTCGATCGAGAAGGTGACGTTTTCCGCCGCGCGCACCTCTTCGTATTCGCGCCGCCCGAGGCCCTTGACCGCGCCCCAAAGCCCCGGGGCCTTTTTGTAGGTCCGGTAAACTTTGGTCAGCCCCTTCGTTTCGATCGCGCTCATGCGAGGCGGGAACCTGCACCGGCCGGGGCGGAAATTCGAAGCTCGAATTGCGAACTTCGAAACAAACCCGGAAACGCCGCGCGACAGGAAGGAGGAGAGCGCCCGCGAGTTTTCTCCATTTCCCCGCCTGCCACCCCCCGTTCATGCCTGGGTTCGGACTTCGTCTTTCGGATTTCGAGCTTTCCTCGCTTCCCTCGCGTACTGTGTTCTTCCACTCGTGGCCGACTCCTTCGTTCAGCAACTCAACGAAACCCCCGACACCCCCTTCGACATCTCGCTCCGGCCGCCGATGTTCAGCGAGTTCGCGGGACAGGAGAAGGTCTGCCAGCGCCTTGAACTGATGGTGCAGGCGGCGCAGCAACGCGGGGATGTGCTCGAACACATCCTGCTCAGTGGTCCGCCGGGATTGGGAAAGACCACCCTGGCCTACATCCTGGCCGGCGCCATGAAGGTGAACATCAAATCGACGAGCGGCCCGACGATTGAAAAAGCGGGCGACCTCGCGGGGCTGCTCACGACGCTCGAACGCGGCGACGTCCTGTTCATCGACGAAGTCCATCGGCTCGCGCCCGCGATCGAAGAGTACCTCTACCCGGCGATGGAGGACTACAAACTCGACATCATCATCGACCAGGGGCCGAACGCCCGGAGCGTTCGGCTGAATTTGCCGAAATTCACTCTCATCGCGGCGACCACGCGCGCGGGCATGATCAGCGCCCCGTTGCGCTCGCGCTTTGGCATGAATTGCCGGCTCGACTATTACACCGCCGAAGAGCTCCAGCGCATCGTCACGCGCAGTGCCGGTTTGATCGGCATGCAGACCGATGCGCCCGGCGCCTTCGAGATCGCCTCGCGCAGCCGCGGCACCCCGCGCATCGCCAACAATCTGCTCCGGCGCGTGCGCGACTTCGCGCAGGTGCGCGCGGATGGCCGCATCACCCGCGACGTGGCCGATCAGGCTCTGACCCTCCACGATATTGATCGCGACGGCTTCGACGAAATGGACAAACGCATTATGGAAGCGCTCGTGCTCAAATTCGGCGGCGGCCCGGTGGGACTAAGTTCGCTCGCGGTGGCAGTCGGCGAGGACGCGGGCACGCTCGAAGACGTCAATGAACCTTACCTGATCATGCAAGGCTACGTGAAGCGCACCGCGCAAGGCCGCGTGGCGATGCCGGCGGCCTATCGCAAGCTCGGGGTGACGCTGCCGCAGCGCGATCCGGATCTGTTCGGCACTTAGCAAAAAGCGAATTAGAACTGGATTTGGCAGACGGATGGTGCAAGGTACCGAGCCTCCGCATAGGGGGCATTAACCTTGCTGTAAACTCTATGATGCATCGTTTTTCTATACCCACCGCAATTCTCAGCTTCCTCGGCTCCGGATTGCTCGCGCAGGCGATCGATATTCTCGACAAGACGCCCGACCTTTCACCGACAGTCACTTTCAGCGACCACTACAGCGAGAAGGTCGTTTCGGAAGACAGGAGTCGATCAGTCGAAGCTAAGCCGGAGGCCATTGCGCTAAAAATCGTCGCCAATCTCGTCGGGGCCAATCCCGGTCCCCTCATCGCCACGACGAAGGTGGGCGTGAGCGCCGGATACTTCAGTCATGACGCCATGCTCGGCGATGCACTTGACCTCAAGCTCGAAAAACGGACTGCGACGTTCCCCTTTTTTAAGGAAACTACACTCGCCAACGGCAACACCCGGATGACGAGGGTGGGCGAAATCGTTTACAGTTGGTCGGACACCAAGCTCACCATCCAACTCAAATGCAGTGACATTGTGGAGGCCGGTCTGACGGATATCGCGGCGAGCGACTATGTGATGGACGCCGACACCGGGACACGAGTGCCAATCAAAGATTTCACAGATGTTTCCGGTAACGTTCGGCAATGCGAGCGGGTCGCGCTTCGTTTACATTGATGGGTTCGCCGAAAACGATCTAAAAACCTTTGGTTCTCCGAACTCGGACGCCTACGAAGAGTTCGAGGTGATCGATGTGAACGTCAAAGGAACTGCAGATCAGGACGGTCCCGAAGTCGTCGCGACCTATACGCCGGTTGCAGGCTCGCCAAGGGTTTTTGACGCCACCGGCACCGCGACCGATCTCACCGACGTCACGCTGGACCAAGTCACTGTCAACGGTGTGAATATTGCCCCACCCGCAGGGACGACGATCACCTATGACGCGGGCAACGACATTTGGAATTGGAAAGTCCCCGGCCTGCAATTGGTGAAAGGGTCGAACCGGATCATTCTGAAATTCTCCGACGAGGACCTCAACGTGACGGCCTCCTCCAAGACGCTGTCCGTCCGGTAACTTCTTCGAGATCCTCTCCTTCACGCGTCGTGTCTCGGGTGGTGGATCCTGCGAAGGCGCGGGCACCGGGCAGTTCGAAAACGAGAAAACCCGCGCCGGCTCGATTATTACACCGCCGAAGAACTCCAGCGCATCGTCACGCGGAGTGCCGGTTTGATCGGCATGCAGACCGATGCGCCCGGCGCCTTCGAGATCGCCTCGCGCAGTCGCGGCACCCCGCGCACCGCCAACAATCTGCTCCGGCGCGTGCGCGACTTCGCGCAGGCGGTGAGCGCGGACGGCCACATCACCCGCGCAGTGGCCGATCAGGCTCTGACCCTCCACGTTATTGATCGCGACGGCTTCTCCGAAATGGACAAGCGCATCATGGAGGCGCTCGTGCTCAAATTCGGCGGCGGCCCGGTGGGACTAAGTTCGCTCGCCGTGGCGGTCGGCGAAGACGCCGGCACGCTCGAAGACGTCAACGAGCCCTACCTCATTATGCAAGGCTACGTGAAACGCACCGCGCAAGGCCGCGTGGCGATGGCGGCGGCCTATCGCAAACTGGGGGTGACGCTGCCCCAATGCGATCCGGATTTGTTCGATCTCAGCAAGAGCGAATCAGGACTGGATTTGCCGGACGGATGGTGCAAGGTGCCGCGCCTCCGCATTTTTGGGCTTTAATTTTGCTCAATTTCCATATATGCAACGTTGTTTCATACTCCCCGTAATTCTGAGCTTTCTGGGCTTGGGGTTGCTCGCGCGGGCGATCGATATTTTCGACAAGACGCCCGACTTTGCACCGACGATCACTTTCAGCGACCACTACAGCGAGAAGGTCGTTGTGGATGACCGAAGTCGGTCGGTCGAAGCGAAACCGGAGGCCATCGCGCTCAACATCGTCGCCAATCTCGTCGGGGCCAACGCCGGTGCTCTCAACAGCGCAACGACCGTGAGTGTGAGCGCCGGGTATTTCAGCCATGACGCGACGCTCGGCGAGTCCATTGACTACAAGCCTGGCAAACTGCTGGCAACATTCCCTTTCTTTACGGAAACCACACTCGCCAACGGCAACACCCGGATGACGAGGGTGGGCGAAATTGCTTACAGTTGGACGGCCACCAAACTCATGATAAAGGTCAAATGCACCGACATTGAGGGGGCCGGTCTGACGGATATCGCTGCGAGCGACTATGTGACGGACGCCGACACCGGGACGCGAGTGCGAATCAAAGATTTCGCAGATGTTTCCGTGTCCTTCGGCAATGCGAGCGGGTCACGCTACGTTTACATCGATGGAATCGCCCAAAATGATCTAAAAACCTTTGGTGCTCCAACCTCGGCCGCCTACGAAGAACTCGAGGTGGTCGATGTGAACGTCAAAGGAACTGCCGATCAGGACGGTCCCGAAATCGTCGCGACCTATGCTCCGGTTGTGGGAACACCAAGAGTTTTTGACGCCACCGGCACCGCGGCCGATCTCACCGACGTCACGCTGGACGAGGTTGTTGTCAACGGGGTGAGGGTTGGCCCACCTGCGGGGACAATCGTCTATGACGCGGTCAACGACATTTGGAAATGGAAAGTCCCCGGCCTGCGGCTGATCAAAGGGTCGAACCGGATCGTTCTGAAATTCTCGGACGAGGAACTTAACGTGACGACCTCCACCAAGACGCTGGTTGTCCCATAACGTCTTCGAGCGGCGCCCTCAGGCCACGCGTTTCCCTCGCGTTATCTTTCATCCCTCAACGTCTCAGCGTAAGCGTCAGGCTCCGATCCTTTGAGGCGGAAACCAGACGTAGAGCATGAGGTAAACGAGGACTCCGGTGACCGAGACGTAGAGCCAGATCGGGGCTGCCCAACGAGCCCATTTCCGATGTGAGGCGTAGCGGGCCTGCAACGCCCGAGTCACCGCCATGATGATGAAGGGAAGCACTAGAACCGCCAAGGGGGTATGGGTGCCGAGGATGAAAAAATAGAGCGTCTTCGGCCAGCCCGGCGCCGTGAACCTGGTGACCACCCCCTCCTTGAGATAGTGGTAGGTCAGGTAACACCCGAGAAACAGCGTGGATGTGGCGAGCGCTGTGATCATGCAGACGGTATGCGCCAGCTTGCGTTCACTCTTAATGAACCAAAGCCCGGCGCAGATGAAGATCGTGCTCAATCCATTCAGGCCGGCATTGATGATGGGAAGATCCTGAACGGTCACGGTTTGCCCTCCAGCAGGCGCCGAACGTCGCGCACGATCCGTTCCGGGCCCTCCGCACCCACTCCCTCATACAGACCGCGGATCGCGCCAGACTGATCAACGAGGATGAGGCGCGTGCTGTGCGTGATCGGTTCCTTCGCGTTGGTCCGGTCTTCGGCGATCGGCAGCTTGAAACCTTTGGTCGCCAGATCGTAGATCGCGGATTTTTTTCCGGTGAGAAAAAGCCAGCGATCTGAGGCCTTGAATTTCTCCGCGTAGAGTTTGAGCACCTCCGGGGTGTCCTTTTCCGGGTCGGTGGAAATCGAGACGAGGCGCACGCGATCGTCGCCTCCGATCTGCCGGTGAATGTCGCTCAGCCGGCTGCTCAGCATCGGACAGGGGCCCGGACAGGTGGTGTAGAAAAAATCGGCCATCCAGACTTTGCCTTTCAAATCCGCGAGCGTCACCGTTTCACCGCCGCGTTCGGTGAGCGCGAAATCAGGCACGGACCAGAACGTCTGCGCCAGGGTATCTGCCGGCGGCGTGGACAGGATCTCGAACGCCTCTTTGCGTTCGCAGCCCGCCAGGAGCAGCGCCGCGGCAAGGACGCGGACGAAGGGCCGCGCGCTCACGCCTTGGTGAAGACCATCAGGCCGAGGAGAATTAATAGGAAAAAGATGGAGGCGAAGAAGAGTCGCCGCGCACTGGGCCGGGTGCGCTGATGCAGGAACTGCCAGGCACAGAAGAGCATGACCGCATCGAGGACCAGGGCTCCACCGAGATAGATTCCATTGTTCGTCCCCATGCGGAACGGCAGGATGGTAATGGCGGCCAACGCCGCCGTGAAAAGCAGGCTTTCCATGGCCGTGGCGCAGCCGCTGACGTCGTCGCTCTTAAGCATGATAAAACCGGCCTGCGCGTATTCATCACGGTAAACCCAGGCGATGGCGAGGAAGTGTGGAATCTGCCAGGTGAAAAGAATCCCGAACAAAACCCAGGCACCGGGATCCAGGGAAGGCCGGACCGCGGTCCATCCGATCACCGGCGGGATGGCCCCCGAAATCGCGCCGACGATGGTGCACAAGGAGGTGCGGCGCTTCAGCGGCGTGTAGAGTGCGATGTAAACAAAAATGGTTGCAGCCGCGAGGTAAGCGCTGAGCGCATTCGTGTTGCACCAAAGCCAGGTCACACCCGTCGCTCCGAGCCCGACACCGAGCGCCATGGCAGTCGCAGGTTTCATTCGCCCCGCGGGCAGCGGACGATAGCGGGTGCGTTCCATTAGTCGATCGACGTTCGATTCCACGTACTGGTTCAGCACGGCGGCAGCGCAAGCAGCCAGCGTGGTCCCGAAAACGGCATGGAACAGGAGCGGCCAGTTCAGCTGGGGACCCGAGGCGGCACAGAACCCCACGAACGTGGTGATGATGACGAGCAGGCTCAGCCGCGCCTTGGTGAGGATCACGAGATCGCTCACCAGTCCCTGCTCTGACTCCGCCCGAGGCATCTCGAGCGGAACCGCCGGGGTTGTCCGGCTCAAGCGGCCACCCCCACGAGTTGAAGCCCCGGTGTCGAGACGGTCCGATCTGCGGAGAGCCACCCGGCACGGCCGGCCCGCGCGGCGAGGAGCACTGTGGCCGCCAGCAGTGCAGCTCCATTGACGACGTGAAGGGTTGTAATGATCGGTGGGCGCCCATTCCAAATCACCAAAAGCCCGAGGGTGCACTGGGCCGCGACGAGCGCGATGAGCAGCGCCGCTGGGCGGATGATCCGCACATCGCCAGCGGCATACCCGATCCCGCGCAACGACAGGATAACCGTCAGCAGCGCGACCAAAGCGGCGCCAGCGCGGGTGTGGGCAAAGTTCAGATCAATCAACGAGTTGTGCATTTTCGGCAGCCAGCTTCCGTCAGCCGAAGCCTGCGGCCAAGTGGTAATTGCAAGACCGGCGCCGAGGTGCCGCATGGTGGCGCCAACGATCAACTGGCCGAAGATCAACGCGGACGTGATCCAGCCCAGACGCGCAACGCTGCGAAGCTGCGACCCGGAAGCGATCCGCGCCCACACTGGGGAAAGCATCGTGGCAATGGCCACGAGCAGGCAAAGTTCAGCCTGCGCAAAGCAACCGTGGAAGACACGGAAGGCCGTCGCCGTGCCGGGATCGCCGCCGGATTCGATGGTCACCCGCAGCCCTCCCAAGGTCGCCTGCACCAGGACTCCCACGAAGGCGGTGAAGGCCAGCCAGCGAACGGGTGCAGTTTCCGCATGTTCGTCACGGCGGGTCTGCCAAAGAATCAGGCCGGCAAAAGTGAGCGCGGAGCTCCACAAGCCGACGTGCGCCACCATCTTCGCTTCGGCGCCCGCCGTTTTCGCCGCGACGGCGAGAAGGACCGACATTCCAGCGGCCAACGGCACGCTCCATTTGCTTCGCCAGATCCATGCGCAGAGGATGCCGATGAGCAATCCCACGGTTTCGGCGGTGAGCCGGTGGCCGTGCTCGAGCCGTTGCAGGAAGTTTTCCCACCAGCCATCCGGATTCACGGAGCCGTGGCTGAGCGGCCAGTCCGGAAACGCCATACCGGCGCCCGCCGTCGTGGTATGCCCGCCGATCAGAATCAGGACAAAGGTCATGGCCACCACGAACTTCGCATAGCGAGCCAGCCAGAGGCGGATCGCTGAGGAATTGGAGCCAGGTTCGTTGATGAGCACTACAGCGATCGTTGAGCCAGGTAGGCGCCCGCGCGGGCGTCCAGCTTGGGATCTGGGTTTTACCGGGCAACCGGCGCGGCAGGGGCTGCCGCCGCTGGAGCTGGAGCGGCGGGTGCTGCGGGTGCTGCGGCCGCCGCGGGTGCTGCCGGTGCGGGTGCCAGATCGGGGTGCTGAAGTTTGACGGTGTCGGCCATCCACGCATCGAATTCGGCCTGGGTCTCGACGAGCATCTGCGCGCGCATCGCGTAATGACCGGCGCCGCACAACTGCGAACAGACGATTTCATACTGACCCTTCTTGATCGGCCGAAACCAGGCCGGAATCATCGACCCCGGGATGGCGTCCTGCGAGATTCGCATGTGTTCGAGGGAGAGTCCGTGAATCACGTCCTTCGAAGTGACCTCGATGACCACCGGCTTGTGATTGACGAGGTGCAGCTCGTTCTTGGAGATAATGTCGTCCTTGCCGGCCGCGTCATTGGGATCCAGACCAAGCGGGGGATGGCTTTGAATGTAGTCCAGGTTCTGCTTGCCGAAGACACCGTCCGGGCCAGGGTAATGGAAATTCCAGCCGAACTGTTCGGCGACGGCCCGCACGCGCAGCGATTCACGCGCATCGGGAAAGGACTCTCCGGTAACGCGCTTGCCCCAGAGCGGCACCGCAAAGCCCAGCAGCAGCACCGCCTCGATGAGCACCACCGTGAATTCGAGGTGCGCGGAGGCCTTGCTGTGCACGCCGTGATAGTTGGCCTTTGGGTTCCGCGAACGATGGAACCGGAAGATCGTGTAGAGAAAAAACGATGACCATCCGACGAACAGGAGGGCCATGAACCAATGGCAGAACTCCAGCGTGTGATCCACGAGGTACCCGTGCTCCGAGGCGTTGGGCACGATGCCGAAGAATTTGTTGATCATTTTAGTCGTCCGTTTCGTTGATCGATTCGCCCAATTCGACGTGCGGTGGGAGCGGCGCGCTGGCGCGCTTGAAAAGGTAAAAGGCGAAGCCGCCCAGCGAAGCCAGCATGGCCCCGATGCAGCCGATCATGAGGAAGATGGCCGCGTTGATGGCACCGGCCGACTTGGAATTGGGATCGCCCATGCAAGCCGAGCAGGCGAAAGCGATGCCGGGCAGATTCGCGAGCGCACCGGCGGCGCCAGTGATGAGGATGCGCTGAAACGGTGAGCGCCTCATAGGATCAGTCTCCGGGTCTTGCGGATAAAGGAGACTCCATAAACGACGAGCGCCATCGCAACCAAAGACGAAACGATTCCAAAGGGGCGGGCCACATCGTTGACAAACGCCCAGACGGCACACCCCGCCGCGAGAAGAATCGAGAGGGTGATGAAGAAGATATGGAATCCCTTCAATGACATTTAGTGCGTGGAATGACGGGTTCCGAAAATGGGATCGCCCCAATTCAAAAGGGTGAGGAGGAACAGCCCGGCGACGAAAAACGCGGTGAAAAGAAGGAATCGCCAAATCGTCCACTTCTCCCCCTTGAGATGCATGAAGATGGCGCCGACCAGACTGACCTTAAACGTGGCCACAATCATCGCGATGATGAAGTTCCAGCCGTGACCGCCAATCAACTCGTCAAAATTGACGTAGGAGAGCCAAACCGTAACGAAGGTGAGGAAGATCAGCACCCCGCCGATGACCAAATAGCCTTTGACGTGCTTGGCTACATGCTCGGCATCGTGCGAATGATCGTGGACGGGAGTCGCGCCAGGCAGGGTCTCGGTAGCGTGCGTGTCACTCATGGTTGATCAGGGTGGGTGGTGGGTGCTTTCCGGCGGGATTAGAGGAGATAGAAGATTGGGAAGACGAAAATCCAGATCAGATCGACGAAGTGCCAGAAAAGGCCGACGACCTCGATGCGGTTGGCTTGGTGTTCCGGGTTCTTGCGGTAGATTTCAATTCCGAAGAAATAGAAGTACACCATCACCAGTACTCCGGCCAGCACGTGCAAGCCGTGCAGTCCGGTGATGGTGAAATAGACCGCGAAATAGGAGCTGTGCTTCGGCGCGAAGGAACTCGCCCATTGCACGTCTTTGGCGTGCAGGAGCGCGACCTTGTCGGTTGCATGCCGATACAGGAAGTGCGGACGGTCGTTGTCCGGATTCTTCGGATCGGCATTGGCCGGGTCGAGCGCGACCTCGAAAGCCTCGATCTTGACCCCGGGCACTTTGGCGATTTTTTCTGCCAGCGCCGGCGAAACGCCCTTCTTCTGATCCGCCGGTTTTTCGCGATCGGCTTTGCCCTCGACCATCAGCGCGTGACCGTGCTCCCCCGCCGGCGGTTCAACGACTTCCAAGCCATGCTCTTCGGCAAGTGTGACCAGCGCCGCCTTGTCACCGGTCAACGACACCTCGACTGCTTCGAGATGGCCGCTGATCTCGTAGCGCGGGGGCATGCCTCTTTCCTTCAAGTGCTCATTGCCGAGATACGCTTCATACTCGTGGGCCGCATCCTTCTTGATGAAGGCGCCAAAATGCTGGAACTTCTGGGGGTATTCGTAGGCCAGCTTGACCACCAGAAAGAGGACGCCGCAAAGGATTGTCGCGAGAAGGTAACGCTGCGCCAGCGCAAAATTCCGCATCTTCAGGTTTGCCCACGTGAGGACAATGGTCACGGAGGACAAAATGAGCACGGCGGTGTTGCCCGTGCCCACCGGAACGTTGAGCAACCCGTGGGGCCAGTAACCGTCCTCCGCCCCAAGCCGCAGAAAGAGATAACCGGAGAACAGGCCGCCGAAGAGCATGACCTCGGACGCAAGGAAGAGCCAAATGCCCAGCTTCGCGTTGTAGAGGCCGGTGTCGGGGCGAGCGGAGGCGGTGTAGGGAATTTCCATGTTCGACTGGGAAAGGAGTCGCGGCTAGTGAGTCGTCGTCGGCAGCGGCTTTTCCGAAGTTTTCGGCGCCTCGGTCTGCGGCAAGAAGTCTTTGTCCGCGCCTGGGACGCTGTATTCGTAAGGCCCGCGATAAACGGTGAGTGGCTTGTCAAAGTTGCCGTGCCCAGGAGGCGACGGAGCGTCCCACTCCAGGGTGGTGCCGTCCCAAGGATTACGCCCGACTTTTTTCCCGGCCCACATGCTCCAGAAAAAATTGATAATGAAAGGAATCTGCGCCACGCCGAGCAGGAACGCGGAATAGGAGATCACGGTATTCCATTCCAGGCCCGTGCGGCCCAACACCGTGGCGTTGGAGAGCCCTTCGTAGATCTTGCCGCCGTCATACCAACGGCGATGCATCCCCGCCATGCCTTGCAGGAACATCGGGGCAAAAACGCCGTTGATGAAAATCAACGACCCGAAGAAATGGACTCGCCCCAGGAAGTCATTCAGCAGCCGCCCGGTGGCTTTCGGAAACCAATAATAGATCCCCGCGAAAATGGCGAAAATCGTTCCCGGCGCGACGACATAATGGAAGTGCGCGATAATGTAATAGGTGTCGTGCAGGTAAAGATCGACCGCGTTGAAAGCGAGGGGGATCCCGGTCAAGCCGCCGATGCCGAACATGGGCAGGAAAGCCGCCGCAAAGAGCATCGGCACGGTAAAGCGGATCGAACCGCCCCAGAGCGAAATGAGCAGCGCGGTGATGAGAATGACCGACGGCACCGAAATCATGATCGTCGTCGTCTGGAAAAAGGCCGCCACCGTCGCGCCCATGCCCGTCATGTACATATGGTGCGCCCAGACGATGAACGAGAGGAAGGCGAGGACAAAGAGAGCGCCGACCATGGCCTTGTAACCATAAATCGGCTTGCGGGTGTTATTCGCAATGACCTCAGTGACCATGCCAATGCCCGGCAGGATGAGCACGTAAACCTCCGGGTGGGCCAGGAACCAAAATAGATGCTGATAAAGAATCGGGCTGCCGCCGCCGGCCCAGTGGGCGGGCTGCCCGTTGACGATGAGGCCGGTGGGCATGAAGAAGCTGGTGCCAGCCACGCGATCCATGAGCTGGAAAATGCCCGCGGCTTCGAGCGGCGGAAAGGCGAGCAGGAGGAGGAACGCCGTGACGAATTGCGCCCAGACAAAAAAGGGCAGCCGCATCCAGGTCATCCCTGGCGCGCGCAGTTGAATGATGGTGGCGACGAAATTCACCGAGCCCAGTAGCGAGGCGGTGATGTTGAAGACCATGCCGGTCAGCCACAGGGTCTGCCCATTGAAGAACGACCAAAACGCTGAGTCGGCGACGCTGGCGAGCGGTGGGTAGGAAGTCCAGCCGGACTTCGCCGCACCACCCGGGACAAAAAAGCTGATCACCATGATGACGCAACTGATGAAGAAGCACCAGTAGCTGGCCATGTTGATCTTCGGGAAGGTCATGTCCGGCGCGCCGATTTGAAGTGGAACGACGAAGTTGCCGAACGACGCAAACGCAATCGGCACGATGCCGAAAAACACCATGATCGTTCCGTGCATGGCCCCAAACGAGTTATAGCCGTCGGCCGACATGACCCCACCCGGAAACTGATCGGCCACCGCACGCAGCCAGAACCAGCCATCAAACGTGTTATCCTGGAGCGGGTGCTGTTTGAGGAATTCGCCCAGGCTCGCGAACACGGGGCCCATCCCCGGCACCACCGTGCCGGGATGCGCGAGCTGCCAGCGCATCACCGTCATCAGGAGGAAACCGAAAGCCAGGAAAACCAGGCCGGTCAGTCCGTACTGGATGCCGATGATCTTGTGGTCGGTGGAGAAGATGTATTTCTGCCAAAAACCGAGCTCGTGATGATGATCGTCATGCCCGTGCGCATGCGGATCGTCGTGGGCGTTGGAGGTGATTGGTGCTGCCATACGTCTTGAGGTAAGTGAGGAATGCTACCGATCCCGCCTCAATCCGCAACGGCGAGGAGCCCGAAAAACTGCGACCGGGTGGGGGGCACAAGGACGAGGGACGCGGGGCATCGCCTTATTTGGCAGGCTCGGGGAATTTGATGAGGTCCGCCTCGGTCCAGGGCGTGGTCCGGGAAGCGAACTCCTTGCGCACCGCCCCGACAAGCTCGGGCGTCACGCCCTTCTCGTCCGTGTTACCGAAGGAGTTGCGGACATAATTGACAACATCGGAAACGTTTTTGTCATCGTTCAGGATCGGATAGACGGTCGGCAGCGGAGGCATCGGAGCGACGTAAGTCAGGTCCTTCACCTTCAGCGGCGGATTTACGCCCTTGAGCAGCATCGCTACCATGCGACGCGCATCGCCTGTGGTGTAATCTGTTTGCGCGAGCGGCGGAAAAGCGCCGGGCAAGCCGAGGCCGGTCATTTGATGACACGCGAAGCATGTTTGCATGTAAACAGCTTTGCCGCGCTCGATCGAAGCCTTGAGATCGAAGGCTTCCTGCGCGGTGGCGACACCGGCAAGCGGAATGAGGACAGCGAACAGAGCGAGCGAGTTTCTGATCATAGGTGTATCGGGGGATGAGGTTGAGCAGTCCTGAGTGATTAGAGTTGAGCACCCGGTGCCGGGGCGGGTTGGGCTGGTGTTGGAGGCGCTGTCTCAGGAGGTATTGCTGGCAGGGGTAAAGGTGGGATTGCGGGCGCCGGCGCTGGTGGTGTGGCGGGCGCTGCCGCTGGTGGCGGAGCCGCCGGTGGTGCGACGGGCGGAGCCGCCGGTGGTGCGACGGGCGCTGCCGCAGGTGGTGCGACCGGCGCTGCCGCAGGTGGTGCGGCGGGCGCTGCCGCAGGTGGTGCGGCGGGTGGAGCCGCAGGTGGTGCGGCGGGCGCGGGCGTGGGCGGTGTGACGGGCGCGGGCGCAGACGTGCCTCCCGAAGAGGGTGCCGCTGCACCCGCAGCTGGGAACTTCAGCAATTCCGGCTCCGTCCAGGGCGTGGTGCGCGAGGCGAACTCCTTGCGCACCGCTGTGACCAATTCCGGTGTGACCCCCTTTTCGTCCTTATTCCCGAACGAATTGCGCACATAGTTGGTGACGTCGGCCAGTTTGCTGTCGTCCTTCAAGATCGGGAACTGGGTATCCAGCGGCATCATAATGTTGGTGTAGGTCATGTTCTTGACCTTGATGGCGCCCTGGACGCCCTTGACCAGCATCGCCACCATGCGCCGTGAGTCGCCTTGGGTGTATTCAGTCTCCGCGAGTGGCGGGAATGCGCCCGGAAGACCCATCCCAGTTGGCTGATGGCACGCCAGACAGGTCTGCATGTAGATGCCCTTGCCGCGCTCGATCGAAGCCTTGAGATCGAAGGCGCCGCCGGCGGGCGCCGTGGGCGCTGTCCCCGGCGGAGCCGGAGCGGCTGGCTTGGCCCCTCCTGTGGCCGGCGCAGGCGCGGCACCCGCCGCATCCGGCAACGTGGCATTGGCCGGTATTTGGAGCAGTTCCGCTTCGGTCCATTGGACTTTTTGTCCTGCAAACTCCGCCCTGGCAGCTGCCACTTTGGCGGCGCTAACCTCCGGCGAAGTGTTACCCCATTGCGAGCGAATGTAGCTGACCACCGCAGCGATCTTCTTGTCGGACAGAGCGGAATCCCAGTTAACCATGTTTCCGGAATAGCTGCCCTTCGCGCCGAGCACAGTGATCGGGCCTTGTAGTCCCTTGAGAACAATGGCAACCAGGCGCTTCTCAGATCCATTCACCCATTCGGACTTGGCGAGCGGCGGGAACTGTCCGGGAACGCCGCTCCCGTTGGCCTGATGACAGGCGACGCAATTGCCATAGACCGCCTTGCCCTGCTCGGCCAGCGACAGCTCCTTGACCTCACCGTTGAGAGCGCCTTCCTTTTGCGGGAGCGGAAAAAGTTTGCCGGGTGAGCTTTCGTATTCGTTGAAAATGCTGCCGCTCAAGCCGCCATGGAAGATCCCAAAATAAGTGCCGGCCCAAACCATCACCCCGGCGCACACGCCAGTCAGCCAAAGCGGAATCGGCGTGACTTTCGCCGTCGGCTCGGAGTGCTCGCGCTGGATCGACGCATGAACTTCACTGATGTCCGGCGTCTCCTGGTAATCGATGCGATCAGGACCTTCTGGCATGGGCGGGCGATCGTTGGAGTTGCTCACTTCTTCGGGGCCTCCGCCGCTGCGGATTTGACTTCGTTGAGGGGATGGCTGCGATTCAGAGAGAGAAGATAATCTGCCAGCGCCTTGGCCTCGGCCTTGGGAACAATTTCGTAACCTGGCTCAGGCGCATCGGCGCCGGAAAGGTTCAAGGCATCAGCGGACTGCTGGCCGGAGATCTTGCGTTTTTCGAACAAATAACGGTAGGGCGGCATGTTCGACTCGGTGATCACCGCCGTCGGATGGTAGAGGTGCAAAAGATGCCACGCCCGGTCGCGCTTAACCGGCTTGCGCGGATCGTCGAGGTCTTCGTTGCGCCACTTTGGGGAACCGGCATTCGCCAGATCCGGCCCCAGGCGCGTGCTTCCGAGAAACGACGGCTGCTCGAAAATATAGTCGCGGGCGACAGTGCGACGCTCGCCCCAGCCGCGCTCGAGGTCCGTGCCATTTTGCGGATCGCGCACCTGTTGCGAGTGGCAATAAACGCAACCCTCGGACTTATAAACGGCGCGCCCCTTCTCCATGGCCAGATTTTGAATCGGGTAAATGTCGATGACCTTGCCTTCTTCTTCCACGAACTGGGGCTGGAGGCCGCCGATCTGGTGCTGAGGAATGATGACCAGCGCGTAGGTGGATAGTGCAAACGAAGCGATGATCCAGGCGATCAGGGGGAGCGAGCGATTCATGGGTGGGTCTCCTCTCCGATCGGGGCAAACAGCGTCGGCTGTCCACCCGGCTGGCCGATGCGAAGCAACATGAGCGCGAAGTGCAGGGCAAAGATAAGGTGCCCGATCCCGATAATAACCCAGGCAATCGACCGACCGGGCAGATAGACGGCACCAATCTGGATGATTTGCGCGAAGGTGGCGTGCGGATCGATCAAGGAGAGCCCCGAGGCAAGCCCGCCGAACAGTAACATCGCGATCATCATCCCCCCGCCATAAGCCGAACCGTAAAAATGCAGCGTGATCATCGATGAAGAAAGCCATTCACAACCCACCAACCGGGGAAGGATGTAATAGATCGCGCCGAACATCATCATGCTGAAGAAGGCGTAAAGCATGACGTGCAGCTGCGCCGTTTGGAACTGCGTGAAATGCACCACCGCATCGAACGACCGAAGCGAGGCAAACAATCCCAGCCCGTTGCCAACCAGGAAAGACACGACTCCGAAGAAGGTGAAGCGAATGGTCGGTGAATGATAGACCATGTGATGCTGGCCATGCATCGTCGCGACCAGATTTACTCCGACGGTGATCACTTGCACGAGAACCAGGATATTTGCGGAGATACTCAGCGTCACCAGCCACGCCGGCACCGGCCCGCCGCTCAGACGCAACGCACCGGTCACACCCGCAAAGAGCATGAAGGCCCAAAAGCCGATGGCCGCGAGGTTGTAGCTATAGATTGGGCGATTGACGACTTTCGGGATCAAATAGTAGGCGGCGGCCAGCCCGACCGCCGTGACCCACACGGCAATAAAGCTTTGGCTGGCCCAGGCCGCGATGAGGTTTTGCACCACGCCATGAACCTGCGGGAGACTCTTGGTCAGATGCGACACCGCAAAAACCCAGGGAAACCAGATGAATGCCCCCAGCAAATACCAGACGGAAATGTAAGCTGACGCTTGCTTGCGCAGGCCGAAGAAAAACAGCCCCCAAAGCCCCACGAGTGCGTAGCCGATGAGCATCAAGACGGCCGAAGTCGCGGGAATCTCCAGCCATTCGACGCCGCTGCTATTCCCATTGAGAATACTGACCACGCCGAAGGTCAGGCCGATCTGCCAGAAGATCGCGCCGGCCACGAGCACTCCGCCAAACCTGATCTGGACCCGGCACAAGCGGGCCATCAACCAGATGGCGACGCCCATCCCCGAAAGGCTGACCCAGCCGTAGGAGATCACGTTAGTATAGGCCGGCCAAAGCCGGCCATAGGTCAGCCAGGGAATGTCGGCGAGGAAATTCGGGCGATGCAGTTGGATCGAAGTGATCAACCCAAGGACGGTCGTGGCGAGCAGCCAAAGCACCGCGTTGCCCAGGAAAAAGAGCACCGGCCCGCGCGCGGAAGCGTCAATCGCGGCCCGCTCGACGGCGTCCATCCCGGACGACCAAGCGGGCGGCACCGGCGCGGTGATCACGGGAGCGGGGGCTGGTTCGGCGACAGCGGTCATTTCTCGAGCTTGGCGGTTGCGGTGAGCGGCGGGCGCGCCGGCGGGTTGAGCGATGCCGAGGGCTTCGCCGGCTCCGGTGGCGCAAAGCGAATGGTGTCGGCTCCCTGCGGGGCCGAGGGCAAGGCGGGCGGCGGTGGGTCTTGGGAATTTGGATCCGCGACAGGCATCGGCAGTGGCGGCTCGACTTTTACCTGCGAAGCCGCGGGCTTCTTGGCCTTCAATTCCGCGGCGGTCGCCGCAAACACATCCGTCACCGGCACGCGTGCGATCCCCTTCCCTTTATCCACCCAGGCGGTGCTGGCGAGCGTCTCAGCGGCCTCCTTTTCCAGCCGCTCGTGCGTGGCCTGGCGCTGGTCGGCGCGCTTCTGATCCAGATCGCCCGCGCTCGGTCCGGCGGCAATCGACATGATGAAGATGATCGCCCCGAGGAGCAAGGCAGCGAGGCTCCCAAGGAAAACCAGGAAGCCGTTCGGCGCGCGGGTGGAAGGTGCGATCGCCATCTCAGTTGGTCAGTTTGAGCGACGCGGCCAGCCGGGGATCGCGTGTCGGAAATAGGTTGGACCGGCCGATGTTCTTGACCAGCAGCCAGCCGAGGATGCCGCCGATGCCGACCAGCGACAGGAGATCGAGCAGGTTGGGCGCCCAGCCTGTCGGATGCAGCGCCGGGAGGACGATGACATAGATGTCGAGCAACTGCATGAGCAGGATCCAGCCGGCGACGAAGTTAATCAGCTTGGACTTTTTGGTCGCCTGGAAGAGCAGCACTGGAAACGGCAGGAAGAAACGCCCGATGACGAGGAACTGGCTGAAATACCACCAGGACTCCGTGTTGCGGATGCGGAAGTAGATATTCTCCTCCGGAATGTTCGCATACCAGATGAGCATGTACTGGCTGAAGCCGATGTAGGCCCAGAAGATCACGAAGGCCAACATGAACTTACCCATGATGTGGTAGTGCTCGATGGTCACCACTTTGAGGTACCCTTTGGCCTTTAGAGCGCTCACGATGAGCACGAGGAGCGACATCGAACTGCCCGCGGCCCCCGCGAAGAGATAGACCCCGAACATCGTCGAAAACCAATGGTAATCGAGGCCCATCAACCAATCGACCCCCGCAAAAGTAATGCAGATCGCCAGAGCCGGGATGCCTCCGATCCCAAACTTGCGCATGACCAAGGTGTGCCGCGCGGCGCCGTCACGATCCTGCGCAGTGGAACGTTGAAATAAGCTCCAGCCCACCCAGCTCAACAACCCAAAGTAGAACACCACCCGAAAATAGAAGAATCCGTGCGAGAGATACGGCTGCTTCGCATCGAGAAGTGGATCCACTCCAGGCTGGACATTCCACCACAGCCAGAGGTCTGGCGCGCAAAAGAAGAGCAAAGGAAGGAAAAAGAGGACAAACCAAGGGAGGAGCTTCGCCACATTCTCCATTTGCCGCCGCACCACCACCGACCACTCCGCATCAGTCGCATGGTGCAGGCAGGTCCAGAAGAGTGCGCCGATGGCGATGGTGAAAAAATAACTGAACCCGAAGAGCCATGAAAACGCGAACTGCTTGTGCCACGCCGGCACCGCGAGGCCAATCAAACTGCCGGCGGTGCCGACCACCCCGGCAGCGAGCAGGGTCGTGGGCAGGCCGCCGGCGTGCTTCGGATCAAACGTCTCCGGTTGCGGAATGTTGTCGTGGGAATGATCGCTCATTGCTTCGATTGGAGGTCCTTCTGCTTCGCCTCTGGCAGGTCGGCCAGCTTCATGTTCTGGCTCTTCTGGAGCGCACGGAGGTAGGCGATGATCGCCCAGCGATCATCCAGGGAAATCAGCGGCCCGTAGGCACCCATAGTGTTCTTGCCGTTGGTGATCGTGGAGAAGATCTGCCCATCCGGCATGACCCGAATGCGCTCATCCATAAGATTGGCAATTGCCACCAGTCCATATTGGCCAACGACGCCATTGCCCAGCCCTACTCGCCCGTGACAGGGCGAGCAGTTGATGTCGAAGCGCTGGCGCCCGCGCTTCAAGAACGCTTCGTCGATCGCCAGGTTGTCCGGGAACCCATCACCATAAACGTCACCCATCTTCCCGGTGTCGTAATAGTCTGGCTGGTTGGTAAAGCCGGCCGGCTTGAACGTGCCATTCTTAGCCGGCACCTGAAGATAGGCACCCGGGAGTTCGTAACCAATCGGGATGGTTCCGGCGACGGGTTTGCGGGCCGAAAGCCCGTCCGCGAAAAAGGTGCTCGGGTGTTGCGCCTGATACTTCGGCTGATGATCCATGTCCCGGAAGATCTCGATGGGCGGGTTCGGGCTCCTGGTGCCACGCACTCCGGCGAAGAGGATGATGACGATGCCGCCGAAGATGAAAATGGCGAAGAAATACCGGAGCATGGCTAGAAGTTCGAAGCTCGAGCTTCGGGGGTTTCCCTAATCATGGATGAGGGTGACGTGCTGGCCGCCGATGCCTTCGAGCAGCTCGCGGGTCTTGCTTTCGGAAAACTTCGGATCGCGCGCTTCGATGACCACAAAGAATCCGTTATCGGTGACTTTCTTGAAGCGCTCCCAGTTGAAGACCGGGTGATACCACTTCGGCAACTGGTTCATCACCAGCAGCGCAAAGACCGTGGTGAACGCGGAGAAAAGCACGGTCAATTCGAAGAAGATGGGGAAAAACGCGGGTAGCGTGCGCCAGTCATAGGGCTTGCCGTGCACGATAACCGGATAGAGTCCGAAGGACGGGATGCAGGTTAGGAGCACGGCCGTGAGCAGGCCCGTCACGCCGCCCACAAAAACCGCAGCGCTCAGCCATGACTTGCCGAGCCCCATGGCCTTGTCCATGCCGTGCACCGGAAAGGGAGTGTGGACATCCCACTTTGTGAAACCGGTGTCGCGGATTTTCTCGGCCGCGTGCATCAATGACGCGGCGTTGTCGAACTCCGCGCCGAGCCCATAGACTTTGCGGTATTCAGCCATCGTTAGTGAGCCCCCTCCTGGGCAGGTTGAGCAGCAACGGGGAGGGCGGGAGCATGCGACCCCGCCGAATGTGAAGGATGATGCGGATCGGCCTCCGGGACGACGAGCTTGACTTCGCTCATCGCGATCATCGGCAGGAACCGCATAAAGAGGAGGAAGAGCGAGAGGAAGATGCCGAAGGTGCCGATGAAGGTCCAGATCTCGACCCAGGTGGGGGAGTAATGGCCCCAGGAGCTGGGCAGAAAATCCTGGGCGAGCGAAGTGACGATGATCACAAAGCGCTCAAACCACATGCCGGTGTTGACGAACATGCAAACGATGAACACCACGACGTAATTGGCCCGCATCTTCTTCGACCAGAAGATCTGCGGCGAGATGACATTGCAGAACATCATGCAGTAATAGGCCCACGAGTAATAGCCTTTGCCCCCGAGGCCGAGCCGCGCATTGAAAAAGGTGAAGCCCTCGAATTTGTTCGAGCTGTACCAGGCGATGAACAACTCCATCAGGTAGGCGTAGCCGACGATCGAACCGGTCAGCAGGATGATCTTGGCCATCTTGTCCACGTGCTGGCGCGTAATCATGTCGCTCAGGTTCGGATAAACCAGGCGCGCCGGGAGCAAGATGGTCAGCACCATCGCGAAGCCGCCGAAGATGGCGCCGGCGACGAAGTAAGGCGGGAAGATCGTGGTGTGCCAGCCCGGCAGGATGGACGTAGCGAAGTCGAAGGAGACGACCGAGTGCACCGACAAAACCAGCGGCGTCGAAAGGCCCGCCAGGATCAGATAGGCCATCTCATAGTGGCGCCACTGGCGATTCGAGCCGCGCCAGCCCAGCGCGAATATGCCGTAGATAAAACGCGCGACGCGGGACTTTGCGCGATCCCGCAAGGTGCCGAGATCGGGCACCAGGCCGGTGTACCAAAACAGCACCGAAACCGTGAAGTAGGTTGAGACCGCGAACACGTCCCAAAGCAGCGGCGAGCGGAAGTTGGGCCAGATGCCGTTTGCATTCGGCAGCGGCGCGAGGAACCACGCCATCCAAACGCGGCCCACGTGGATGCCGGGAAAGATGCCCGCGCAGATCACCGCGAAGAGCGTCATCGCTTCCGCCGCGCGGTTGATCGAGGTGCGCCACTTTTGCCGGGTCAGGAAAAGAATGGCCGAAATCAGGGTGCCGGCGTGACCGATACCGATCCAGAACACGAAGTTGGTAATGTCCCACGCCCAGCCGTTGGGATGATTCTCGCCCCAGACGCCGACGCCGTTGGAAATCTGGTAGCCGATGCAGACCAAGCCGAACAACGCGATCGCCGACAAGGGCAGGAAGAGGAGCCACCACCAGATCGGGGTCGGACTTTCGACGATGTCAGAGACCGAATCGGTGATCCAGGTCAGCCTGCGATCGTTGGCGACGAGCGGAACCCGCTGGAGTTCCTTCGGGGTTTCGAGACTGACGACGGCAGCGTCCGACATATCTAGTGGCCTCCTCCGGTGGCGCCAGCGGCTTCATGCTTCTCGCTGTGACCGTGGTGGGATTTCATGGCGGCGCCGATCTTCTCGGTCCCGGGCATCTTCATGTTGGGATTGCGAATCCGCGCGAGGTAAGTGACGCGCGAGTTGACGTTCAGGTATTCGAGGAGTCGATACCCACGCTCGCTGACGCGGACCTTCGAGACCGCGCTTTCGGGATTGTTGATGTCGCCAAAGGTGATTGCTCCGGTTGGACAGACTTGCGCACAAGCACTGGTGAAGGCGTCGGCCGGAATGCGGACCTTGCCGGAATCGCGCTCGGCGACCTTGGTCGCGATCTTGGCCTCCTGGATGCGCTGCACGCAGAAGGTGCATTTCTCCATGACCCCGCGCATGCGGACGGTGACATTCGGATTCTTCCCCAGCTTGAGCGAATCCTCCATGCCGCGCTCGGAAATCAAGTTCCACTTCCGCAGCTCGGTCAGCTTGCGCTCGTTGTAATCGAAGAAGTTGAAACGGCGGACCTTGAATGGGCAGTTGTTCGCGCAATACCGCGTCCCAATGCAGCGGTTGTAGGCCATGACGTTGAGGCCGTCCTGGCTGTGCACGGTCGCGTTCACCGGGCAAACCGTTTCGCAAGGAGCGTTCTCGCAGTGCTGACACATCATCGGCTGGGAGACGAGCTCCGGGTCGTCCAGGTCCTTGTCGCCCTCGCTCGCAAAATAGCGGTCGGTCCGGATCCAGTGCATCTCGCGTCCGTCAATGACCTGGCGCTTGCCGACAATGGGGATGTTGTTTTCCGCCTGGCAGGCAACCATGCACGCGGAGCAACCGGTGCAGGTGTTAAGATCGACCGTCATCCCCCAAGCGTGCGGATCGATGCTCTCCGCCGTGTTCAGTGGCGGATTGGTGTAAAGCGAGACGTTCTTCGGCGCGTGGGCGTCCATGCCCATGGTCTTGAAGTAAGTCTTGTCGTCGCGGCTCTCTTTATACTCGCCGAGCGTGGCCTCGCGGGTCAAATCCGCGCCGCGTCCTTCCAATACGCCGTGTTCCTGGGTGATGGCGAGCTGGTGACGCTTGCCGGTCACGCGCACGCTGGCCCCGACTGCAAAATACGGCGCCGTCGTCGTGCGCAACTGGTAGGCGTTAACTCCGGTGCCGCCGCCGATGCGGCCCACCGAGGTCCGGCCATAGCCAAGCGCGATGGAGATGGATCCGTCAGCGTGACCGGGAGAGACGAGGACTGGGATCTGGATCGTTCGTTTCTCGACGGAAATCTCGATGATATCCGCGGTCCCGCGTTCGTCTGTCTCGACGCCGAGTTTTTTTGCGGTTTTCGGGCTGATCAATGCCGCGTTATCCCACGTCAGCTTGGTGATCGGGTCCGGCACCTCTTGCAACCAGCCGTTGTTGTTGAACCGGCCGTCATCGACTTTCGGACAGGCGATGAAAACGACTTCGTAGCTATCATTCGCGGGCGCGGCCGGGGCGCTGCCATTCGCGGGCGCGGCCGGGGCGGTGCCGGCGGTCACGAGCTTGGTCGCGGCCGCGGCATTGAATGTGAGCGCCTCGGGCAGCGCGGCACTGGCTTCAAGGAAGCCATCGTGCAGGAACTTCGCCCAAGCCGTGACGAAATCGGCGGGCTTGGCGACCGCCGCAAAAGTTTCCCGGACGAGTTCCGGACCGGTGGGCTTCGGAAGGCCGGCGAACTTCGCCAGCACGTCCAGATCAGACCATCCGCCGTAGAGCGGGAGAATCATCGGCTGCACCGAGACGTAACTGCCGTCCGAGGCCCGACCGTCCCCCCACGATTCGAGATAATGGGCGAGCGGGACATGCCAGGTGGCGTTGACCGAACTCTCATCCTCGTAATGCCCCACCCGCACCACAGTTGGCACGCCCGCCTGAAGATTCGCCCAATCGAGATCGGCGGGAGCATTATAAACCGGGTTTCCCCCAATGATAACCAGGGTTTTGACTTTCTTGTCCGCGAGGTCGCGAGCAAGTTGCACCAGCGACTGCGCCGGCTTTTCGCTCACCTTTCGGCCGGTGACGGTCTGGCCGATGTTGCCGAGCGCGGCGTTGATTGCGGCCACCACCACCTGCACCGCCGCGGGCTGGCGCGGGCCGGCAAGCACCAAACTCTTGCCTTTGCTGGCCACGAGGTCCGCGGCCAATTCCTTGACCCATTGCGGATCGAAGCTCGCGGTTGCGAATTTCGCCGCCCGAGCCAGCGCATCAAGGCCCGCGTCTTTTGCCGCCGCTCCGATTTCCACCGCCAGCGCTGCCGCGAACCCCCCGATCTGGCTGGCGGGCAGCCGCAGTCGATGATCCGCGATGCCGCCGGTGATCGTATAGCGGGTTTCCACGGCGTAGAGCCGGTTCATCTTCGAGTCAGGCCCTTCGACTTTGCGGCGCGAGCTGAACGCGCGACTCGCGGCCACATCGCCATCCGTGCCCAGGAAGTCGTGGTCGAGCGCAAGAATCACGTCCGCCTTTTCGATCGTCGGCGCCGCGGCCAGGCCCTCGCCAAATGCCACCCCGTCGGCCTCATCCGCAAGATCGCTGCCGAGCGGCTCATACACGGTCCAGGTTGCTTTCGGAAGTTTTTGCGCGATCAGGCCACGCAACCGCTCCCGCGTCGGCGAAGCGTGGTCCTCGAGCAGGAACGCCAGCCCCGTTCCGTCGCCGGCGCCCTTGATCAGTTCGTCGAGCGCTTTTTCGAACGTCGCCGTGTCGGATGGCTTCCCTTTTTCGAGGAAAAACCGGGACCGATCCGGATCGTAGAGATCGAGGATCGAAGCTTGCGCCAGCAAATCGGTCGCCCCCTTGCTCACCGGGTGGGCCGGATTGCCTTCGATTTTGGTCGGGCGCCCATCGTAAGTCGCGACCACCAGCGGAGCCGCGCCTTTGCGTGTGGGATATGAGGTCGCGAAGAAGAGGGCCTTGCCCGGAATCGACCATTCCACCCCGCGGGTGAATGGCACGAGATGCTTTTCCGGCCGGCGGCAGCCGGCAAAGCTCAGACCCGCGAGCGCCATCGAGGCGCCCATGAGCTGGAGAAAGCTGCGCCGCGAAACATCGCCGCCATTGAATTCCGCCGCGCCCTGCGGAAACTCGCGCTCGAGCCAGCCCTTGAACTCCGGCGTCCCGGAGAGCTGCCCGAGGGAGCGCCAGTATTTCTTGCCGGTGGCCGGTTCTTCCGGGTGTTGAAAAATTCGTTTCATCGATGACAACCGGCGCAGTTCATATCTGGCGGATTGATCTTCCAGTCCTTCTTGAGCTGGAGACCGAGCGCTTCCTGCGCGTCCGCGCGGCTCTGGTCGCCCGCGAGCGGTGGCGACCAGCCGAGATTGGTGATCTGATCGAGCGGGCGTAATGCCTGTTCGGGATGACGATGGCACTCCAGGCACCAGTCCATCGATTGCGGTTCGGCATGATAAACCACCGCCATCTTGTCCACCCGGCCATGACAGCTCACACATGACACCCCGCGGTTCACGTGCGCCGAATGATTGAAATACACGTAGTCGGGCGTCTTGTGGATCTGCACCCATTCGATCGATTTGCCGGTCTTCCACGATTCCCAGAGCGGCGCCAGTTTCGGATTCTCCTTTTGCACCTGCGCGTGGCAGTTCATGCAAACCTGCGTGGTCGGCACGTTCGAATGGGCGGCCACTTCCACGAAACTGTGGCAATAGCGGCAGTCCATCCCGAGCTGGCCAGCGTGGATATCGTGCGGAAATGGCACGGGCTGCGCCGGCTGGTACCCGACGCGGGTGTACTTCGGCGTGAAGTAGTACCACATCGCTCCGGTCACCGCCGGAACGAGCACCATCCCGCAGATGACAAGCTTGATCGGGAGGAGATTGGACCCGCGCGGGAAGATGTTCGCCATGCTAGAAGGTTGCGGAGCTTCGGAGGTTCAAAAATTCGGCGGGGAACATCGAGCGGGAAATCGAGTTGCGGGAAAAATTAGAACGTTTCACCGAAACCGTGGCAAGCCCCGTTTGTGAAAGTTTTCACAAGCGGACGATTTCCCGGCGCCAGCGCGCCCGGAAACCTGTTTGCTCCAGCTTCAGCGGGCTGGCAGCTTTTGAATTTCACGCCGCCGTTGCAAGAGCAAAAACTCGTCTTTTCTTTTTCCATGGATGATTTGCGCCACCGCGAGGTCCGGGCGCTTTTCGTCGAGCTTGCTGCGCTCGCGTTCACGGGCGAGCACCCATTCGGTGTCGGCGGGAATGGCCTCGATGGTGGCCGCATAGCGATACGGTGTGCGCAGGTAGAAAATGGCGGCGAGATAGCCCGAATCGTAGATCACCAGCGAGTCCCCGGCGGAAACCGCGGCATCAATCGCGCGCGCCAGCGGGCGGATATCGTCCGCGCGATTGATCCAGCGCACGGCCGCCACGGCATAGAGCAGCAGGCCCGCACCGAGGAGCCCGCCGCTCATTCCCGCGAGCCACGCCGCCGTCAGCCTCGCGGCGCTTCTCGCGAGCACCAGCGCGCATCCGGCGATGACCGGCGCGGAGACCAGCCCGCTGCGGAAGGCCACGGCAAAATCGAGTCCTCGCAACGCTTCGTGCACGCCACCGACACCCAGCGCCGCGCCGGCCGCCAGCGGCGCCACCAGCGCCAGGACAAGCACCAGCACGGCGAGTAACTTGTTCGCGAGATGCCAGCGGCGTCGCAACGCTTCGCTCGCGCCCTCGCCGGTCACCGCCCACGCCAGCAGGATCGAAAGCGGCGCGCCCAACGGCAGCACATAACGCGGGAGCGTGCCAGGAACGAGGAGCACCAGCACAAAGCACGCGCCCACGGCCAGCGCGACGGATGTGAGGCTGACTGCCAGTGAGGCAGGCGTCCCGCCGGCGCAAACCTGAGCAGCCGGGGCGGCCGCTCCACTTGCGGCAGGCGGGACGCCTGCCCCACTAAATGTCGGCCTCGCTCGGCGCCGCATCACGGCCACCAGCGCGGGTGCGAGCAGCACCCACGGGAGCTGATCCATCAGGCCGCGCGGGAGGTTGAGGAAATAGTTTTCGGCGTTGAACTCGCTCTCGGTGAAGCGATCGATGCCCTGGCGTTTCCACACCGCCGCGGCTCCTTTTGCTTCCGGCGTGCGAAAATACGGCACCGCCCACGCCGCGAAGAGCCCGCCCGCGATGGCCAGCGCCGTGAAATGCGCGGGATGCGCGAGGTCCCGCCAACGCTTCGCCCTCCCGATCACGGTGAACACGATCGCGTAAAAGAAAATGAAGTGGAACGACGGACCTTTGGCGAGCGATGCGAGCCCGAGGAAGACGCCCGGCACCGTCCACACCAGCCACGGCGAACGGCCCTGCGCCCACCACCCGAGCCAACTGACGATGGCGATGCCCGACAGCGGAACGTAGATGCCCTCGATTTCTGCGCCGGCGAAACGAGCCTTGGCGAGGAGGCCGAACTGCGTCATCGCCATGATCGCGGCGACGAATCCGGCCTCCACACCGATCCAGCCGGGGCCGCTCGTCGCGACGATCGTCAGCGCGAGCGCGAGCACACAGAGGGCCGAGGGCAATCGTGCCGTCCATTCATTGCGCACCCCGGTCATCTTGAAGGACGCCGCAATGGCCCAATTGACCAGCGGCGGCTTGCGCAGAAACGGCTTCCCGCCGACGTAGGGGACCAGCCAGTTCCCGGTCTCGAGCATGGTGATCGCCGGCAGAATGCGCCGCCCTTCCTCCCCTTTGAGTTCCGTCGAACCCAACCCCGGCAAATAAATCGCCGCCCAAAGCACCAGGACGAGGGCGCAGGCTTGGAGGCGGTTCACCTGGCGGTTCTCGCGAATGGGGTGCGGTGAGAAAAGGACAATGTTCAACTGCTCTCGTGGTTTCGAAGGAGTTGCCGGGATCAACTGAAGCCGACTTGATTCTCCCGCCACGTCTTTACTGCCACCAATCTCGCCTGGCGCAGCCGCACTTCTGCCGGACAACGCGTCTTCCGCGTTTTCCGCGTCCTCCGTGGTTTTCTCTCTCGCCGGATCCAGGTTAAAGCTTGCTCCGGCATAACGACCAAGGCCCGCAATATGCCGGCGGGCGCTACCGTCCCTCGTCGATCGCCCGCCATTCCAATTTTCGGAACTGCAAGGTCCTCTCACCGCCACCCGTCGAACCCAGGCCGATCATTGCTCCCCGATCGATCACCACTTCCGCCGGCAACGGCTGATTGGCAAACCACTGTCCTTGGTTCGCAAAAACGCGGAGCCGGTGATTTGCCAGGCGGACGAGAAACGGGATGGTTCGCCCGAAATCGGTCTGCTTGCTCAGTGCGTCTTCAGCGAACCCACGGGCCAGGGAGATTCCGGACCTGCCACGCGCTTTGGTCCAGAAGCGCAAGCTAAACCCGTGCAACTCCTGTTCGCCGGCCGGCCCGCAAAAAAGCGCGGCTTCAGCCCGTCCTCTCCCTTTCTTTCCCAAATCAATCTCGCCCCGCAGTTCCCAGGTTTCTCCGATCGGCTGCAACCGGGTGAGCAGCGCGCCCGAGCCCGTCGTCACTTCCAGAACGGTGGGTAAGACGACCCGCCACTCGCCGCGGTCGGCCTTCCAGCCCGACAAATCCTCCGGCGGGGTGAGCGGGCGCCACGGAGCGCCTTGGAGGGCAATCACCGCCCGCACCTCAGCAATCTGATCGGCCAGATAGTCATTCGCGACCGGCGGCAGCCCGGGCAGTTTTTGTGCCGCGAGCAGACTTTCCAGGGCCTGCTTCGGGTGCTCGTTTTCCTGGCGCTGCGCTGCCAAAGCCAGATCCGCCGCAGGCCCGCTCAGGGTTGCCATTCGCCCCACCCACTGGATGGAAAGATTCCAGTCGGCCACCACCTGTGGATCGATTTGGTAGTTCAGTTGCTCCAGCATCTGCGCCACCACATCGTCCAGCCCGCGCCTCGCCGCCAGCACCGCCTTGACCGCAAGGTAGTAATCGCGCCGGGCCGGATCACCATGCGCCACGTAACCGTCGAGCATGGCCTGCAGATCCTTCCACGGAGCCTCCTTCGAGTAGTAGTCATGCGGGTCGTCTCGTTCCGCGGCGACGTCCTGCACCGCCCGCATCATCTGCCAGGGCACTTCCGTATCGAAACGCTGGGTCGCGAGGCAGGTGCGGCCAAAGGCGAGCACCGCCTGCTCACTGCCAAACCAGCGCGGCAATAGACCTCTGCGAAACGATTCGTAAGCCGGAAGATAATCGAAGCGCGCCTGCACCGCGCTCTCGAACCGGCGGCGCATTTCCTCGAGTCCCGCGGAGCCCAGTTCCACGGTAATCAACGCCCTGGCGGCCTCTGGCTCGTTCGGCTGCAGCTTCGAGGAACGCTCCAGCGCCGCGCGGGCCATTGCGAGATGTTGGCGGAAGCGCTGCCATTGCTCGGGGCGGACGGTATCCGCGTTTCCGCTGCCGCGCGCCAGCCAGGCCTGTTCGATTTCGGAACGGCCGCGCACCACCAGAACAAACCATTCCTGCAACCCGGGAACGGATTCCACGACGCGGCACACTCCCTCGCCGTCCTGCTCCAGAAGGCTCCGGCCCGGCTCAGCAAAAAACAACTGACACCAGGCTCGATCATCTCCCGCTTCGAGCGGTCGCGCCGAAAGTGCCCCGCGCAGAGCTTCCAGACAGCCCGGCGCCAGCGCCCCCGCCGCGTCCGGCTCATCGCGCCGCGCCGCCCGCAAAGCTTCCGTCCGCGCCAGCCAGATGGGAAAGGGCGGATAGCCCGCGCTGGTGACGGCGGCCGCGGCCTTTTCCATCGCTTCGTGGTAATCAGGATCGTCCTCCGCCAATCGGCGAAAGAGAAAGAGCACCCATGGATCGTCGCATCCCGCGCGCCGGATCTCCGCCCCCAAGGCGCGCAGACGTTCCGCTCCCGGGCTCGCCGGGCTGCCGGCCAATTCCAGAGCCGTGCCGCGAATCAGTTGGAGCGCCGCCTCATCCCACGCCGCGTCGTGATGACCATGCTCCTGGTAAGGTCGGACCATCGCCTCTTCTCCCCAGGCGACGAGCGAGGGCCGCACCTGCGCCGCGGTGAGTGCCTCCTTCTCTTGCGGAATCGGCCGCTGCGCGATCGTCACGGCCGTCGCCGTCGAGCCCTGGAGCTGCGCCACCACTCCGGCGAAGGGCTGGCGTGCCGCAACCGCGAAAAACCAGACAGCGCCCACGCTCGCCATCCCCACCAAAGTCGAAAGTCGCCAGGCCTGCCGTCGCTGGAAAAACGCCGCCACGCTCAACCCAAGAGCCATGATGGCCGCCAGGATCCCGGTGGTGGCGAGCGCCAGCCTGAGCCACGCTGATCGCACCAACTCGTCATTTCCGCTCAAGACCGCGCCGCTCAAAGCCGCAACGAGTACCAACAGAATAGCGGTAACGAGTAGGATCGAGATTCGCGGGCGAGGCAGCGGAGGAGGAAGATCCACACCTTCCGCTACCGGTGAAACCTTCTCACAACAAGCAAAGCCGCGAGCTGGAGGGAGTGCCGGGGTTCATGTTTTGATCATTGACCACAGAGCCCCTTGCGGCCGGAGTGATGAAGCCGAGAGGATCAACTCCCGGCGCCTTCCCCCCACCACGATGAAAGATTCATTTCTCCTCCGCCTCGCGCTGCTCGTTACCGGTCTCGCGGCGCACGCCCAGAATGTCCCGCCGCGGCTTCCGCCCATCGTCTCGCCGGAGATCGCCGCTGACCACGTGACCTTGCGCCTGCGCGCGCCGCAGGCCAAGGAAGTCGCGCTGCGCGGCCAGTGGAGCCAGGACGCCATCCCGATGAATCGCAACGACGACGGCATCTGGAGCGCGACGATCGAGCCGGCGCCGACCGGGGTCTGGGAATATAGTTTCACCGTGGATGGGCTCAATGTCCTCGACCCGCAAAACCCGGCGCTCAAGCCGCAGCGCGCACCGGGCAAAAGCATCCTCCACGTGCCTTCGACGCCGCCCGCGCCATGGGACTGGCAGGACGTGCCGCACGGCACGGTCCACGAACACAACTACGCCTCGAAGGCACTCGATCACCCGCGAGAGTTGCTCGTTTATACGCCGCCCGGTTACGAGCGCGACACCAAGGTTTACCCGCTGCTCGTCCTCCAGCACGGCTCGGGCGATAACGACCGCACCTGGGTCGCGCACGGCAAGGCCCACTGGATTCTCGACAGCCTCCTCGCGCAGGGCAAAGCGCAGCCGATGATCGTCGTCATGCTCGATGGACATCCAAATGTCATGGTGCCGCTCGCGGAGGCTGGCGGGCGCGCGAACGCGCTGGGGGCTTTTCAACGGGAACTCTTCGAGGACGCGCTGCCGCTGGTCGAGTCGCTCTACCGGGTCGAGAAGGATCCCGCGCAGCGGGCGATCGCCGGCCTGAGCATGGGGGGTGGGCAATCGCTCACCATCGGGCTCGGTAATCTCGATCGCTTTGCCTGGGTGGGCGCCTTCAGCGCCGGACCGCCGACGGCAGAAGTGTTGCAGAACTTTCTCTCCAACCCGGACGCCGCCAACGCCAAATTGCGCCTGCTCTGGATCGCCTGCGGCAAGGACGATCGCCTGCGTCAGCGGAGCGAAGAATTCGACTCCGCGTTGAAGGAGAAGGGCATCCGCCACGAATGGCACCTCACCGATGGCGATCACTCCTGGCCGGTCTGGCGCCGTCATCTCATCGAGTTTGCGCCGCTCCTTTTCAAAACCAATCCGTGATGCTTCCAGACCAGGAGGGCTAAACCCAGAGGCGGAAAGTGCGCAGCGTTGCGAAGCCGCAACCAAGCTCGCCGCGCTCTACGTCGTGGCGTTCCTCTGCTGGTTCAAAATCGACCCGACCCAGCGGATCGAACCCGCCACCGTCGCTCACGCCCGACTCGCGTATTCCCAGAAAATGCAGTTTTCTTCGAAATGAAATCCTCCTCGTCTGCTCTCCTCGTCTCCGCGCGTTCGCGCTGGTTTTCGGGGCTAAAGGAACTGCGACCCGCACCAGGCAAATGACCCAATGCGTATTCTGACCGCCGTCGTCCTGGCTTCGTTTTGGGCGGCCTGGCTGCCCGCAGAAGCACAGAACCGCAGCGACAATACCGATGCCTGCGTCCTCGCATTGCAGACGGCGGCGAGTCGGAACGACTGGAGCCTGGAGGAACTCATTACGCTCACGGAGTCATGCATCGTGGCAGGGCAGGCCGCCGCTGCCGAGCGGGTGCTGCTCGCCGAGCATGATGCGACTGCGGACGTCCGCGTTCGGCTGCAACTCATCGAGCCGCTGAAGTGGGCGGCAGACTCGGCGGGTTCTTCCTTGGTGTTGGCGAAAGTCTTTGCCGACCGGCGTGATGCCCATCGCGAATCCGCCATCGCCTGGCTGGAGCTTGCGGAGATCGGCGCACAATCCTACCCCGCGCAGCGCGAGTATCTCGCCGAGGCGGCGAAGCTGGCGTTGGGTGACGCGCCGCTGCTCAGTGAGATCGTGGATCGCCAGGAAGAGGAGGGATTCTGGAGCGATGCGCTGAGTACGGCGGAGAGCTGGGCGCAGCGGCATCCGACGCTGCAGGCGAGATGCCGCCTCGCCAGCCTGCACCTGATCGCGGGCGACGCCGCGCGCGCCGGGGAGCTGGCGGCGCAGCTCATCAAAGATCCGCAACTGGATGCCGGCGATCTCCAGGAGCTGGTGCAAGTCGCCTGCGAGATGCGCGACTGGCAACACGCTGCCGCCTGGCTCGCGAAAGCGCTGCCGAGATTTCCGCGGCACCTCGGCCTGCTCAGTCTCCACGCGGTGGCCACGGAAGAGGCGGGCCGCAGCGCTGACGCTGTGGCCGCATTTCTCCGCCTCCTCGAAATCCGCGAGGCCCAGGCGCCGGATGCTCGCGCGGTTGCGATGAGCGGTGGGCGTTACTTGGCCGCGGTGCGCAATCGAAAATGGATCGATCAACCTGCCGGCGCGCGCGATTTCGCCCTGCTCGATGACTGGACGGCGCTCGCCTACGCGCATCGCGCCGCGCCCGAGCGAAGCCGACGGGAGCAAGGCCCGGAGAGGACCGTGCATCTCCCCGCATCGATCGAGGAAGCGCGCGCGTTTGCGCTCCTGCACCTGCGCGGGCTGGCCGCCGGCGGGGCGAACGTACCGGAACAAGTTCTCACGCAAGCGCTCGCGGCAACAGGACTCCAGCACCTGGCCTGCATCCTTGAGTTGAAGCCGGAGGAACGCCAGCAGCCCGGCGCCATCGTGGCGTTGCTGCACAAATATCCCGGCAACGAGCCGCTGCACGCGTGGTGGCTACAGACGCGAGCGAGTTACGGTGGCGCTGCGCAGATGGATGCGGCGCTCGTGCGACACTGCCTGGATCTCTTCGGCGACCGCTTCCCCGCGCTGGGCTACCTCGCCGCGATGCAGCTCGCGCGGAAGCCGGGCCCGGATCAGGCGCGTGATCAGCAGCGCGCGCTCGCCCTGTTCCAAAAGATCAGCGAGACGGCCAGCACCTTCGCGCTGAGCGCGGCGTCCTCTCTCGTCGCGGAAACCAAAACGTGGCCGAATGCGGCGGCGTGGCAGGACGCGATCATTGCCGTGCAGGAGCGCGGTGCGCGGGAGTTGCCGGACATTTGGACGCTGCCGGGCAGATGGCGCTCCAGTGAACGGAGCCGCCATGACGTTGCGTTCGGCCTGCTCAAGAGCTTGCGAGAAAGCCAGCGCTGGGAGGCGTTCGCCCGTGCGCTGGAAGAAGAGGCGCGGCATCAGGAGTCGGCGGAGACGGTGATGCAGAATACGCCCTTCGCCGGCTATGGGAGGGGCGGCCCCTTGCTCGGCGACGAGGCGCTCTGCTTTCCCAATGTGCTCCTCCGCTGGCCGCATGCGGTCCTCAATGTTTTGGGGGTGTTCTACTCTCCCAAAATCCGCCGCGAGAATGTCGCGCGCTGGGGCGGACCGTGGACCGAAATGCTGCGCGATCCGTGGCTGAAGCTGATCGCGCTGTGGAGCTACGGCGATGCGGCGGCGGCCCGGGCTGAGATCGAACGGCGGATCGCGGCGCCCGAGGCGGGGCTCACCGACTGGTGGGTGGCAGCGTGGATGGCCTGGCAATCGGACGCGCAAGCTCCCAACGAAGCGGCCGGGCAAAACGCCGCTCGTCTCGCGGCAGAGCGTCTGACGCGCGCCGCATCCTTTCCCACGGAAGGCCTCGTGCGCACGCACCTCGATGCCGCGTTGCTCCGGGCCGTGCTCGCGCTGCGCGAACGGCCGCCCGAGCTGATCGAGGCTGTGCACGCCGCGGCGCGGCGCTTCTGCGAAGGCACGCTCACCAGCACCTACATGGGCAACGATTTGAAGACGGCCTTCGCGACTCTCGGATTCGGGCCCGAAGCCGAGCGGGTGACGAAACTCCCGATCGTGCCGCACTTGAACGAGGCGCTGGTCCGCCGTCCATCCGTGGGTGCCACGACCACGGTGGGCCGGCTGCGTTCCAAACCACCGACGCCCGCCATTTACGACCGTAAGCCGAAGAAACCGGAAACTCCCGAAGTCGCCGTCAGCCAGGCCCTGCGCCAGCTTCGCCAGGTTCAGCCGGACTTCGGAATGCGCGGCCTGGCCCCACGGATTGTCGAGCAATGGAAGGCGGGCGGTTACTACGACGCCGTGGTCAAAGCCGCCGCGCCACGCGAGGGCGCGACCGCGCGCGAACTCCTGCGCGCGGGTTTGGATTTCGAAATGCTCGGCCAGCCGCAAGCCGCCCGCCGATACTACGAAGACGCGCTCCGCCTCTCGCCGTCGCTCGACGAAGCGCGCGCTCGCCTCATCAACTTCGCGCTACCCGAACGCGAAGCGGAGGCCCTCGCGCTGCTGAATGCCATGTCCGCGGAAAAGGTGGGGCCGCTGCTGGAAAAGCTACTCGGCTCGATCGGCCCGGACCCGCGTGCAGCGGGCGCCGCCGCCGTATTGAGCGTGATCATGCAATGGCTCCGACACCTTGCAGAAACACGCCAGGAACTGCCGCAGTCCGCAGTGATTCCGCTGCAGACCTTGATGCTGGATTCGCGCCAGAATCGCGACGCGCTGTGCCGCACGGCGCTCGCGTTCCCCGCGCTGGCCGACATCGCCTTTGGCAGCATCGCCGAGGAGACTCTGCGGAAAAAGCTTCCGCTCACCGACGTCGCCGCGCTCGCGAAGGATCGGCTTAAAACGAAAGCCGGCCTGGCGGGCGGCCGGCGGCCCTCCTACGGCATCCAACCACGAACCAGCGCCCTGCCCGAAGAAGGGGTCGTCGAGCAGCCGGGCGCGACGCTCATTCTCGTCTGGGACGCCTGGCAGCGCCAGGCGCCGCAGGAATTGGAAAGCGCTATCCTGCCGCTGCTGCGCGACGCGGGCGCGGCCAATGAAGACGCCGTCCGCGTCGGTGCGGCGCTGTTTTTCTGCCCGCCGGACAAGTTCACGGAGACGGCCGGGCGCTTCGTGCAAAACGACGAGGCGCGGGATGTATTGACCGGGCACAGCTTCACCGACGTATTCGCCCGCGGCGGCACGCTGGACTTTGTTACGCTCGTCTGGCGCTTGAGGAAACTGGACGTGCCGCTCGATGGCCTCTTCCTCGCCGAGTTGTCGAAGCCCGCGGCCACGAGCAGCTCGCTGGAGGCGCTGGCCACCTACATCGGCCTCGCGGAGCACATGACTGTCCCGCAAGCTCGCGCCTTCGTGGGCGGCCTGCGCGATCAGCTCGTGGACCGCGATCCCGCGCGCCGCAGAGTTTTGATCGGTCTTACACGCGAAGATCGCCGCTACGACCCGGCGCTCCGCTATCAGCCAGCACCAGCGACGCCCAACAGCGTGACGCAGTATGTCTCCTGGCTCAGCAAGCTCCTCGCCGAGCCGCGCACCTGCCGCGCCGCGCTGGAAATGGCCATCGAAGACGGACTTGCCGAGGACAGCACGTGGCGCGCGAACAATTTGCGCCACGCCTTTTGGGAAGTGGAAAAGCGCAGTCCGCAGCACCTCGTCGCTTTGCTCGACGGGTATTCCATCCTCGCGCCGGCCCGGGATTTTCGCACCTGGGCCATGGAGCCTGATCCGCACGGCTCGCTGTTTGACACCGCGGTAGGCAGCCTCAAGGGGGACGGCGACGTGTCCAAGTCCGCCTTGGAAATGGTGATGTCGCGCAAGCCTGAGACATTCGGCACCGCCCTCGTCTTTGCCTGGGCGGCGAGCAAGAAGGTGGTGAATGAAGACGAGCGCAAAAACGTCCTGCTGCGTTTTGTGACCGAGCGCGCGGCGGAGTTCGAGCTCATCCCTGCCGACCACTGGCCGGAGATCGGCGTGTTCCTGCGAACGGTCGGTGCCTGGAGCAAGCCTTGGATTCTCTCCCCGGCGGACCGCGCGACTCTCGCTCCCGTCATCGAAGCCGAACGCCGTTATCTGGCGCACTTTGCGACGCAGGTCATGACGGCCGACCACTGGGAGGATTTCCGCCTCTCCGGGCACACGTTCATCGAACTCTCGACGCACGCTTTCATCAGTGCTGCCGAATCCGACCCCGGCACCGCATCCGCCCTCGCCGTGCATGTCCTGTCCCTTCTCGTCAAACCCATCAAGACCCCCGGTCCTCGCTCGGTCAACACTCCCGAAGATCCGCAACTCGAATGGATTTTCCACGCGGCGCAGACCCGCGGAGCCCTGGCAGCGCTCCGTCCCGCAGTCGCGCGCTCCGAGGCCATTGCCCGACGCCCACAGGCAGAACGGGAGAAACTCGAGCGCGTGCTGGGCGATGCCAGCAAAAGCTTCCCCAAATGATCGCGCGGGTTGAAGTGAACGGCTTACGACCGCGCAGACGACCGCCGCGCTGCTGCATGCTACCATCTCAATTTCTGCAGCTTCGCCGTGCTCTACGTCGTGGCTTTCCTCTGCTGGTTCAAAATCGACCCGACGCAGCGGATCGAACCCGATACGGTCGCTTCGGCGTGACCCGCGCATTCCGATGAACGCCAATTCCGTCTCCATGAACCCCCGCTCGTCTCGCTCGATGCAGCTCGCCCTGCTCACTTTCGCGGCTCTTCACACCGCGTCGTTGCTCGCGCCCGGCGCCGATGAAATCGCCTTGCGCGACCTGCCATTGCTTTTCGCGGACGACAGCGGCCTCGCGGCGAGCGAGGGAGTCGTTCGCACGGTGCATCCTGCACGCACGCGCAGCGCTCCGGTGCTGGAGGCGGAACGCGCGTGGGAAGGAAGCCGGGTCTATATCTATGGCTCCGTTCATTTCGATGCTCCGACCGGGCGGCTCGGCATGTGGTACCTCGGGCATCCCGATGTGGATGAGAAAGGGAACACCCCCGGAGTGCCTGGCTTCCGCAAAGGAAAGGGCGACATTGATCTCTACGCGACCTCGCCGGACGGACTGCATTGGGACCGGCCGGCGCTCGGGCTCCACAGCTTCCAGGGCTCGACAAAGAACAACATCGTCTTCGATCTGCACAGCCCCAGCGTGTTGGTGGATGCGCGCGAAACCGATCTCACGAAACGCTACAAAATGCTCGGTTCCCTGCGCGGCGCCTACTATGCAGCGGTTTCTCCCGATGGATTGAGTTGGACGCGCTATCCAGGCGACCAGCCGGTGCTGAAATCCTCCGATAACATCAGCCTGACGCAGGACCCGGTGACGGGCGACTATCTCGCCTATCATCGGCGCTCGACGAAGAGTCACGGACGCTCCGTCTCGCTGTCGCGGAGCCCTGATTTTCAATCGTGGAGCGAGCCGGAGCCAACCTTCGCCGCGGACGCGGAAGACGACGCCTGGGTGAAAAATCCGGGGGAGCGCACGGAGGTCAACAATCTGTCGGTCTTCCCGCACGCGGCAGGATTCATCGGCCTGCCCACCCTCTTTCGCGTGCTCGGCAAGGATCGGGACCCTGCGGAGCTCACCCCCGGGCAAAGCCCGACGGACGGCATCGTCGATGTCCAACTCATCACGAGTGGAGATGGCCGGGTCTGGCAGCGCACGCATCCGCGCGTGAATGTGATTCCCCGTGGCCCGCCGGGAAGTTTCGATGCCGGGACGATCCTCGGCGTCGCGAGCACGTGCGTGCACCTGGGCGAGGAGACGTGGGTTTATTACACGGCGCTGACCACCAGCCACGGCGCGCCGGTGCCACCGAAGCGGATCTCGATCGGGCGCGCGGAATGGCGCCGGCACGGATTCGTCTCGCTGGACGCCGGGGAGCGCGGACGGGTCGAAACGAAACCGCTGCGGCTCGGCTCCCCTGCGCTGAACATCAATGCGAATGCCCAGGGCGGGGAGCTTCGGGTGGCTCTGCTTGAAGCGGACGGCAGCCCCATGGCTGGGTGTTCATTGGAGGATTGCGAACCCCTGCGCACGGACGCCACCCGCTGGCGAGCGCGCTGGCACTCCGCTGCCCAGCCACCGACGGAGCGCCCGGTGCGCGTGGTCATTGCGATGCGTCAGGCCCGGCTGTTCAGCATCTCGAGCGACGCCGCGCCATAGCGCGATAAGTGGGGCAGGCGTCCCGCCTGCCAATCAGTGGAGCAGCCGTCTCGGCTGCTCGAGCTCGTGCAGGCGGGACGCCCGCACCACTGATTGGCAGGCGGGACGCCTGCCCCACTCCCCCGATTTCCGGCGGGCGAAACTTCGCCCTTTGCAATGCCCGTCCTGCGGCTATCTTCCACCCCCCTTTTCCAAGAGCCCATATGAACGTCGCCGTCGAAAAACTTCCGCACTGCCTTGCCACCCTTCGGATCGAATTGGAGCCCGAGCGGGTGGCCAAGAAATACGATGCGCTGACCAGCGAATACGCCAAGCTCGCGAAGCTGCCCGGTTACCGGCAGGGCAAGGCGCCCCGGGCCGTGGTGGAGAAGAAATTCAAAAAAGAAATCCGCGAAGAACTCGAGAAGCAACTGCTCAGTGACGCGACGCGCGAGGCCATCCAGAAGGAGAACCTGCGAGTGATGTCGGTGGCCGGCATCGACGACGTGGAGCTGGCGGAGGACAAGTCGATGAAGTTCACCGCAACCCTGGTCACGCAGCCGGATTTCGAGCTGCCCGCCTACAAGAATCTGCTCGTCGGGCTGCACCCGGCCGACGTGAGCGATACGGAGATCGATGAATCGATCGAGAATTTGCGGGATCAGGCGGCGGATTTTGTGGACGCAAAGAGCCCCGCCGCGGGCATGGGCGATTTTGTGGTGGTCGATTACAAGGGCACGATCGATGGCAAGCTGGTGCACGAGGTATTTCCCAAGGCCGGCAAACCGCTCTCGGGCAACGAGGATTTCTGGATCAAAATGACCGAGGAAGCCTTTTTTCCCGGCTATTGCGCGGCCCTCGTGGGCGCGGCGGTCGGCGAAACGCGCCGCTTCGAAGTGGACGTGCCGGCAGATTTCCCGGTGGAAGGAATGCCGGGGCAAAAGATCCATTACGAAGTGACGCTCAAGGCCATCAAGGAGAAGGTCCTGCCCGCGCTCGACGACGCCTTTGCCGAAACCGTTTCCAAGGGCAAAACGCTCGCTGACCTGCGGACCATGGCGCGCGAGGAACTCAGCAAGCAAAAGATCCAGCAGGCCGAAGCCGCGAAACGCAACGACGTCATGCGCCAGTTGCTCGGCGCCGTGGAATGCGAGCTCCCGCAGGACATGGTGCGCCAGCAGACCCGCTCGATCCTCAACGACATCGTCCGCGACAACCAGAACCGCGGAGTCGCCGACGAGGTGCTGAAGGAAAACGAAAAGGAACTCGTGGGCGTGGCGGCGACCAACGCGCGCGACCGGATCAAAGGGACTTTCATTTTGCTCCGCATCGCCGAGGCGGAAAACATCAAAGTCAAGCGCGAGGAACTGATGGGCCGCGTCGCGGTGCTCGCGGAACGCTACGAAATGAGCTTTGAAAAGATGCTCAAGGAATTGCAGAAGCGAAACGCGCTCGATCAGATCGGGGAGGAGATCCTGACCGGCAAGGTCCTTGATTTCCTTGCCTCCAACGCTAGCGTCACCACCGCCACCGGCGCTTGAACGAGCGCTCTCTGCGACCTTTTTCCCTATGATCATCCAGCCCTCAGGCCCTCACACCCCGCCGCAGAGCAATTATTACCCGATGCCTTTCGTCATCGAACGGACGGGCAATCGCGAGCAGTCCTACGACATCTATTCGCGGCTGCTCAAGGACCGCATCATTTTCCTCGGGACGGCGATCGATGATCATGTGGCCAATGCGGTCATCGCGCAGTTGCTCTTCCTGCAGATGGACGACGGGAAAAAGGATATCAGCATGTATATCAACAGCCCCGGAGGCTCGGTGACCTCGGGATTGGCGATCTATGACACGATGCAATTCCTTACCTGCGACGTGAACACCTACTGCATCGGCATGGCCGCCTCGATGGGCGCGGTGCTGCTGGCGGCGGGGACCAAAGGCAAACGCTACGCCCTGCCCAACTCCGACATCATGATCCACCAGGTCAGCGGCGGCGCCCAGGGCACCGCGAGCGACGTGGAACGCACCGTCGAGTTCATGTTCAAGCTCAAGAAACGACTCATCCACATCCTCGCCCAGCACACCGGAAAGACGGACGAGCAGGTGAAGCTCGATTCGGATCGCGATTACTATATGTCGGCCGAGGATGCGAAGGCCTACGGCCTGGTGGACGAGGTGGTGAAGTCGCGCAAGGAGATCAAATTGCCCGAAGAACTCACGGCGGGCGCGCCGGCGGTGGAGAAGCTCGAAGTCTAAAAAAAGCTCGAATATCGGTCCTCAAAGTTAGAAACAGGTTTCCATGATCAGACAGGCGGCAACGTTGCAACATCGGCCAACCGGGCGGGACGCCGGCGTCACGACCCGAAATCCCTGCCGCCAGCCGGGTTGGAATTTCGGAATCCAAGCTTCGAGTTTATCCTAAGTCATGGCGCGCGCCTCCAACCTCACCATGTGCAGCTTCTGCGGCAAATCGCATGCGGAAGTCCGCAAGCTCATCGCCGGTCCGGGGGTTTACATCTGCGATTCGTGCATCAACGTCTGCAAGGGCATTCTTGACAAGGAGCTCAATGAAGACGCCCGCCGGCAGAGCACCACCTTGCGCGTGCCCAAGCCGATCGAGATCCGCCGCCAGCTCGATCAGTTTGTCATCGGCCAGGACCGCGCCAAGAAGACCCTCGCGGTCGCCGTGCACAATCACTACAAGCGCATCCTGCACAATCAGAGCCTCGGCTCCGGCAATGCGTTGCAGATGGACCCGCTCGGGGACGTGGAGATCGAGAAGAGCAACATCCTGCTCATTGGCCCGACCGGCAGCGGCAAGACGCTGCTCGCCCGCACCCTCGCCCGAATCATCGACGTGCCATTTTGCATCGCCGATGCCACCACGCTCACCGAAGCCGGCTACGTCGGTGAAGACGTCGAGAACATCATTCTGCGGCTTTTGCAAAATGCCGATTACGACGTGAAACGCGCCGAGATCGGCATCGTTTACATCGACGAAATCGACAAGATCGGGCGCAAGACCGACAACGTCTCCATCACCCGCGACGTGAGCGGTGAAGGCGTCCAGCAAGCGCTGCTCAAAATTCTCGAAGGCACCACCTGCAACGTCCCGCCGCAGGGCGGCCGGAAGCATCCGCACCAGGAATACATCCAGGTCAGCACCGACAAGATCCTCTTCGTCTGCGGCGGCGCCTTCGTGGGCCTCGACAAGCTCGTCCAGAAGCGCATTGGCAAGAAGGTGCTTGGTTTTGGCGTCAACGCCGCGGAGGTCAACGACATCGAAGTCCCCGTCAGCGAGGCCATCCGGTTCACCGAGCCGGAGGATTTGCTGAGCTTCGGAATGATCCCGGAATTCATCGGGCGCCTGCCCGTGGTCACCGCGCTCGACCAGCTCACCGAGGATGAGCTGGTGATGATCCTGACCGATACGAAGAATGCGATGGTCAAGCAGTTCACCAAGCTGCTCTCGATGGAAGGGGTGAGCTTGAATGTAACCAAGGACGCCCTGCGCGCCCTGGCCGCCGGCGCCGTGACCAAAGGCACCGGCGCACGGGCCCTGCGCTCGATGCTCGAACGCATCATGCTCGACATCATGTATGAGGTGCCGAGCCGCGAAGATATTGCCGACGTGACCATCAACCGGGCCGTAGTCGAAGGGAAAAAGCCGCCGCTCATTCGCAAGAAGCAGGACAAGGACGCGGCGTAGGAGGAAAGAGTTGATAGGTGATAGTTGATGGTTGATAGGCCCGCGCGGGCCTTGGTGTGCGCTGTCCCCAGCGCACGAAGGGATCGGTGAGGACAATCGACGCCACACCGCAATGATGGCCAACATGGGCGGTGTATTTCCATGCCCTGCGGGTGCGTGGCTGCACTGGCGGCGCCTATCAACAATCAACTATCCACCATCAACTTTCGTGCTACTTTCCCGCCCATGAAAAAGCGGCTTTTGCAAGTCCTCGTCGTTCTGGTGGTAACCTTCAATCTCGCGCTCGGCGTGCGCCTCTACCAGGCGGTGGCCGCGCAGGAGAAGGATGATTCCGGATACGCGAGCATCGCGATCTTTGCCCGCGCCCTGCAACTCGTCCGGCAGGATTATGTGGATGAGAAAAAGATCAGCTACGACGACCTCACCCACGCCGCTCTCAAAGGCATGCTCGGCAGCCTGGACCCGCACTCGCAATTCATGGAGGCCAAGGATTTCAAAGGTATGCAGGACGACACCAACAGCCGCTTCGGCGGGCTCGGGGTGGTGGTCTCCCAGCGCGAGGGGGATCTGATCATTGTCTCGCCGATGGAGGATTCGCCGGGCTTCAAGGCGGGCCTGCTCCCGGGCGACAAGATCGTGAAGATCGACGGCGAATCGACGGAGAAGATGGATTTGAACGACGCCGTGAACAAACTGCGTGGCGAGGCGGGGACCAAAGTGTCGCTGACGATCGTGCGGCCCGCGACCAAGGAGATCAAGGAATACGCCCTCGTCCGGGAAACGATCAAGGTCGCCAGCGTCAAGGATGCCAAACTGCTCCCGGCCGAGCAGGCGGGCGAATTCAAAATCGGTTACGCCCGCATCACACAGTTCAACGTGCCGACCGCCGAAGACCTCGGCAGGAAACTCGACGAAATGGAAAAGCAAGGCATGCAGGCGCTGGTGCTGGATTTGCGCTACAACCCCGGCGGCCTGCTCAACTCCGCCGTGGATGTGGCCGGCCTGTTTCTGCCTTCGAAGACGCTCGTGGTCTCCACCGAAGGCCGGGTGCCTTCCCAGAGCCGCTTGTATCGCTCATCGGAGAATGCCAAATCGCGCCCCAAATACCCGCTGGCCATCCTCATCAATGGCGGCAGCGCGAGCGGCTCGGAAATCGTCGCCGGCGCGCTCAAGGATCTGAATCGCGCGATCCTCGTGGGCGAGACCAGTTTCGGCAAAGGATCCGTGCAAAGCGTCATCCAGCTCCAGGACGGCTCCGCGATGCGCCTGACCACGGCGAAGTACTACACCCCGAGCAAGCAGGTCATCCACGAGCATGGCGTCACGCCGACCATTCGCGCCACCCTTACGTCTGATCAGGAGCGCCTGCTGATGACGCAGCGCAACGAGGATTCGCTGAGCGAAGCCCAGCGCAAGGAGCTGCAAAATTTCCACGATACCCAGCTCGAGCGGGCTGTTGATGCGCTCAAGGGAGTGATGATTTACGCGGATAAGACGGAGAAGAAGGCGAAGTGAGGGTCATTTAGGATTTAGGAATTAGAATTTAGGAAATGAGCCGCGGCGGCCGCGGACAGACGGGGCGCCGGCGAAATCGTAAATCATCAATGGCCCTGGTTCTGGCGATCGAGACCTCGTGTGACGAGACGGCCGTCGCCATCCTGCATGGAACCACTCTGCTGGCCAGCGAAGTCGCCTCGCAGATTGCGCTGCACCAGGCTTACGGCGGAGTCGTTCCCGAGGTCGCTTCGCGCAACCATTTGCGCACCCTCAAGCCGGTCATCCAGGAGGCGCTGCGGAAAGCACACCTCTCGATCGGCGACCTCGATGCCTTTGCCGCGACCTGCGGCCCGGGCCTCGCGACTTCCCTCATGATCGGCACCTCGGCGGCCAAGGGCCTGGCCGTCGCGCGGGGCAAGCCCTACCTGGCGGTGAATCACCTTGAAGGGCATTTGTTGTCGCCATTTTTCGGGACCGAGGTGCGCCCCGCGGTGGCGCTCGTGGTCAGCGGCGGGCACACGCTGCTCGTCGAGATCGAGGCTTTTGGGCGCTATCGCCGGTTGGGCCAGACGCAGGATGACGCGGCCGGTGAAGCCTTCGACAAGGTGGGGAAACTGCTGGGCCTGCCGTATCCAGGCGGGCCTCACGTGAACCGGCTCGCGCAGGACGGCGATCCCCGGCGCTACGACTTTCCCCGCAGCATGCTCCACTCGGGGGACTTTCACTTCAGTTTCAGCGGACTGAAAACCTCCCTGCGCTACCTGCTGCCGAAGCTGGAAACGCTGCATCTTCCCGATCTCTGCGCCTCGTTCCAGGAAGCGGTGGTCGAGGTGCTCGTCACCAAGACCTTGCGCGCGGCGGCCGTGACGCGCCGCCGACTGATCGCGGTGAGCGGCGGGGTGAGCTGCAATTCACGGCTGCGCGAGCGCTTTCGGGAAGGGTGCGCCGAGCGAGGCGTCGAGTTGCTCATCGCGGAGCCAGCACTGTGCACGGATAACGCGGCGATGATCGGTTTCGTGGCCGCGCTCAAGTTGGCTCATGGCGAGACCTCCCCTCTGACCGCAGACATCGACCCGAATCTCCGACTCGTCGCGTAGCAGCGCCGTGAGGAGGCTGCTACTGGTCGCTTTTCCGACCGGGAACCGTTCTGATCGGCTCATGTTGCAGGACGCATGAGTCACCTCACCGAGCGGTTTGACCTGCAGACGCGAATCGCGATCGGCAACGCGGGGCTCGTCTATCGCGCGACCGACAAGGTGACGCGGCGGAAACTGGCGCTGAAGCTCCTGCCTGGTGACGATCTCGCCCATCCGCTGAACGGTGAGGCGCTCGTCCGCGACGTGGCGCAACTCCAGCGGATCTCCGGGAACAACATCGCGCAACTCCTCGAAATCATCGAGGACGAGGCCGGAGTGGTCCTGGTCTATGAATTCGCCGAGGGACCGAACTGGGTGCAGGCGGCCGCGGAGCGGAAACTGGACCCGGCGGAGGCGCTCGATGTAAGCGCGCAGCTCCTGAGCGCGCTGGCGATCGGCGAATCGCTGCGCCGGCCGCATGGCGAAATCAAACCGTCGAACCTTGTGCTCAGCCAATTGCCGGATGGCCGCTTGTTTGTCTGGGTGCTGGATTGGGGGCTCTCCGCCTACCGTCCGGAGCCGCCTCCGGATTCCCTGCTCTTCCTCGCCCCCGAGCAACTCGAAGGCGGCGCGAGCTCGATTCAAGGCGACCTCTTCGCCGCCGGCGCATCCCTTTTCTATCTGCTGACCGGGCGCGCAGCCGTGACCGGTCACCAGAACGCGGAGGTCCGCGCTTCGTGGAAACAATTTTCTCCCAATGTGCTGCGCAAGCAGCGGCCGGACTTGCGGCCGAAATTTCTCCGCTGGCTCGCGTCATTGCTGGAAGTCGATCCGCGCAAACGACCGGGCACCGTGGATCAGGCCATGCAGAGTCTGGCGGAGTTGAAGCCGCCCTCCGCGCCGGTGCTCCCCGAGATTTTCCGGGCACGCGCGGAACGCGCCCTGCCGGATCAGGCGGAAACAGCCGCTGCGGTTGAGCGTGAGGAGCCATCCCATGGGTCCGAACGGCCCACGCCGTTCAGCGTCGCCCGACCAGCTCCATTGCCCGCCACTCAGACCGTCGCGAGGGCGCCGTTGCCGACGGCGCCCAGGCTCAGCGGAAAGAGATGGTCTGTCGCTGTCGTGGCAGCGCTCGCGGTGTCGGTGGGCGCCTGGCTTTTCCTGCATCATTTTCGAATCGGCCGTGCGGAGAAACCGGGTCGCGCGGCGTCCGCAGCCGCGATGCTCACGCCCAACCTCATCGCCGCCGACGACTTCGACTACCCTGCCGGGACTCCGCTCGGCGGACAAAAGGGAGGGACGGGCTGGGGTGGTCCGTGGAGCGCGCAGCGCACGGCCATTGGCCGGGGATCGCTCGTCATCGGCTCTGCCACAGCGGATGCGAATGGCGGTCATGCCGCCCTCGTGGCGAGGGAAGAAACCACCTTGAAACGTCCGCTCGGCCCGACGGCGCGGTTCTTCGACCGGACGAAAGGCGGCGCGTGGTGGTTCAGCCTGCTCGTCGTGCACACAGCCGGGCGGGCGGGCAACGGCGCCGAACTGCAACTCAATGTGTTCGGCACCGATCGCATCAACGATATCATCCGCCTGACCCTGGTGGAAACCGCCGACCGTCTTGTCCTGCACGGGCAGAAAATGAAGGTCATGCTGCCCGGCTTATCCAGCGAGACGAAACGGCTCGTCGGCCGCATCGGTGCGAAGCCGGCCGGGGTTGGGAAATATGACGTCACGCTGCAGGTGTGGGTGAATCCGAAATTCGGGAGCTTCGTTGCGCCGCTGCCCCAGGCCGACCTCACGGAAGCCGCCCGTGGCGTGAAGTTCCCGGCCAGGCTGGGAGTGATCATTCAGAAAAAATCTTCCTGGAATCCCACCACGACCCTCCTCGACGAACTCCGTTTCAGCCGCACCCCGGCGGAGCTGTTCAAATGAAGGACCACGCCGGCGCAGAGGACGCAGAGGTTCAAGCGAGAAATCCTCGCGAACATGCGCGATTCTTCCAGATAGCAGCGCAGAGGAATTTGAGAGGCACGCAGAGGGTCTTCTGACGAAATATCGCGCACGGTGCTTTTCCTCTGCGGCCCTTTGCGTCCTCCGCGTCCTCTGCGTTTCAATGCGCGACGAGTTTGTTTGCGGCTTCGCCGCCCTGCGCCTCTGCGTTGAATGGCGAACAAACCCCTAAATATCGTCGAAAACGGTGTCCGTTGCTGGCGAGTGAGATAGTAAAAGGATGCCGGCCATGAATCTTTCGCCCCCCGCCCACATCTCTTCCCGACCACCTTCCACGCCCGGCGCCCTTCGCCGAAGATGGCAGGAATCTCGCGCGAGCCGCCACCGACCGCCTCTCGCCGCGCTGCTGCTCGCAGCGATCCAAATCTCTGCGCGGCCTGCGCCGGCGGAGGAGTCGCCGAAGAGCATCGCCGCGCAATTGCAGCCCTTTGTGGACAGCCGTACGCTCGCGGGCGCGGTGACGCTCGTGGCCACGAAGGACAAAGTGCTCAGCCTCGAAGCCGTCGGTTACGCCGACGTGGCCGCGAAGAAGGTGATGACGACCGACGCGCTGTTTTGGATCGCCTCCCAGTCCAAGCCGATTACCGCAGCCGCGCTGATGATGCTCGTCGATGAGGGCAAGGTGAAGGTGGACGATGCGGTCGAGAAGTATCTGCCGGAGTTCAAAGGCCAATTGGTCGTCGCGGAAAAGGACGATGACCATGTTTTGCTTAAGAAGCCCGCGCATCCGATCACCGTGAAAAACATCCTCAGCCACACCAGCGGGATGGCCTTCAAGTCGCCGATCGAGCAGCCGACGCTCGACCTTTTCCCGCTGGCCTTGCGGGTCCAGAGCTACGCGATGCTGCCGCTGCAATTCGAGCCGGACAGCAAGTATCAGTATTCCAATGCCGGCATCAACACGGCGGGCCGCATCATCGAAGTCGTCAGCGGGATGGCTTATGAAAAGTTCCTCGACGAACGCCTCTTCCAGCCGCTCGGAATGAGGGACACGACTTTCTGGCCGAATGAAGAGCAGATCCAGCGGCTCGCGAAATCGTACAAGGGAAACAAAGACGGGACGGATCTCGAAGAAGTCCAGGTCGGGCAACTCAAGTATCCGCTCAACGACCATACCCGCCAGCCCATGCCCGCCGGCGGACTGTTCTCCACGGCCGCCGACGTGGCTCGTTTTTGCCAGATGCTGCTCAACGGCGGCGAGCTCGACGGCAAACGCTACCTTTCCGAAGCCGCGGTGAAACAAATGACGAGCCGCCAGACCGGCGAGGCCCTCAAGGAATCCTACGGTTTCGGCTTGTCCACGAACGGCGCTACTTTTGGCCACGGCGGCGCTTATAGCACCAACATGAACATCGATACCCAGCGAGGCCTGATCACGGTTTTCATGGTCCAGAATGCCGGCTGGCGGAATGACGACGGAAAGAAAATCCAGCCTGCGTTTCAACACGCGGCGATGGAGGCGTTCGGGAAATAAGCGGGCGAACTGCTGGACCTCGAGCCACACGCGAAGATGACCATCTGGCCGCAAACCTACGATCCGCTGGGCAACGCGGCCCTCTCCACCCTGGTCGCGGCGGTGCCGGTCGTGGTTCTGCTCGGCTCGATCGCCTTCCTGAAGATCCGCATCCACATCTCGGCGGCCGTGGGATTGGTCGTCGCCCTGGCGATCGCCCTCGGAGTCTATCGGATGCCCGCGGACGTGGCGGCGGCGTCCGCGATCTATGGCGCGGCTTTCGGTTTGTTTCCGATCGGCTGGATCATCGTCAACGTCATCTTCCTCTATCAACTCACCGTGCAGCGCGGACTCTTCGAAGTGCTGCGGGACAGCCTCGCCCATGTCGCGCCGGACCCGCGCATCCAGGTCATCCTGATCGCGTTTTCCTTCGGCGCCTTCCTCGAGGGGATGGCCGGATTTGGCGCACCCGTGGCCATTACCGCGGCGATCTTGATTCAGCTCGGTTTTAAGCCGCTGCACGCTTCCGGACTCGCCCTCATCGCCAATACCGCCCCGGTCGCATTTGGTTCGCTCGGCATTCCCATCGTCACGCTCGAACAAATGACCGGTCTCGATGTGCGGCTCGTCTCCGCGATGGTCGGCCGGCAACTCCCTTTCTTTTCGTTCCTGATTCCGTTCTGGATCGTCGTGGCCTTCGCGGGGTGGCGCGGGATGCTCGGCATCTGGCCCGCCGCGCTGACTGCAGGCCTCTCTTTCGCGGTCCCGCAGTTCCTGGTCTCGAATTACCATGGGCCATGGCTCGTGGACATCATCTCCGGGGCGTGCTCCCTCGCCGCGACCGTCTTGCTCCTGCGCTGGTGGAAGCCGAAAACGCTTTGGCAGTTCGAGACCGCCACCGCGGACGACCCTCCGCCGGTCTCCGTCCCGCGCGACAGAAAACACGTCCTCCAAGCCTGGATGCCGTGGACGATTCTCACCGTTTTCATCCTCTGCTGGGGATTGCCGCAGACGAAGACCGCACTCGACAAGATCGCCGCGCCGAAATTCGCCGTGCCCCACCTCGATCAGGTCGTGCAACGCATACCGCCCGTCGTCCCCGCAGGCGCCAAGCCCGAGACCGCTGAGTTCAAGCTCAACTTTCTCTCCGCCACCGGGACCGGCATCCTCTGCGCCGCCCTCGTGGCCGGGCTGCTGATCGGTTGTTCTCCCGGCGTGATGCTCCGCGCCTACGTGCGCACGATTTGGCGGGTCCGCTATTCGTTGCTCACCATTGCGGCCATGCTCGCCCTCGGAAACGTGACCAAATTCTCCGGCACCGACGCCACCCTCGGCCTCGCCCTGGCCGGCACCGGCACGTTCTATCCCTTCTTCGGCACGCTGCTCGGCTGGCTGGGCGTCGCCCTGACCGGCTCGGACACCGCGTCGAACGTCCTTTTCGGCAGCCTGCAAAAGATCACCGCGCAACAACTCGGCATCAGCCCGATTCTGATGGGTGCGGCGAACAGCTCCGGCGGGGTCATGGGCAAGATGGTGGATGCGCAAAGCATCGTCGTCGCGAGCACAGCCACGAACTGGTATGGCCACGAAGGCGCGATTCTCCGCTACGTCTTTTTCCACAGCTTCGCGCTGGCCGTGCTCATGGGGGTGCTCGTTTACTTGCAGGCTTACATCGCGCCGTTCAGCGCCATGGTCGTCAAATGAAGGCCCGGCCCACCCCCACTCGCCTGAAATCAACCGTATGAAACTCCGCCCCCTTCTTTTCGCCCTGACCGCGCTGGCTTCCACCTCGCGAACCCAAGCCGCGCCCGTCGTTTATGAAGGCACGGAGGGGCCCGGCAAGGGCAAGCACATCGTCCTCATTGCGAGCGATCACGAGTACAAATCCGAAGAAGCGCTGCCGGCGCTCGCGCGTATTTTGGCAAAGCATCACGGATTCAAGTGCACCGTTCTTTTCGGCGTGGATCCGCAGACGGGCGAGATCAAGCCGGGCAACTCGAACATTCCAGGCACGGAGGCGCTCAAGACGGCGGACTTGATGGTCATCTTCACGCGCTTTCAAAACCTCCCCGTCAAACAAATGCAGCCGATCGTGGACTATCTCGAGCGCGGCGGACCGGTGGTCGGCCTGCGCACGGCGACGCACGGGTTCAAGATTCCGCAGGACGCTCCCTTCGCGAAATATGATCATCAATATCCGGGCGATGAATTTAAAGGCGGGTTCGGCCGCCAGATTCTCGGGGAAACGTGGGTCGGCCACTACGGCCCAAATCACAAATCGAGCACCCGGCTCGACCTCGTGCCGGAACACTCCGGGCATCCCATCCTGCTCGGCGTAAAGGATGTCTGGGCGGAAATTGGCGCCTACAATGCCTATCCCATTGCCGGCAGCGAAGTGCTCGCCATGGCCCAGCCGCTCACCGGGATGGAGCCGACGTCCCCGGCCGACGACACCAAGAAGCCCATGCCCGGTGCCTGGGTCCGGACCTATCGGAGCCCCTCCGGCAAGGTCGGGCGTGTCTTCGCCAGCACCTACGGAGCGTCTGGCGATCTCGTCAATGAAGGCTTCCGGCGCATGCTGGTGAACGCCTGCTTCTGGGCGGCTGGCCTGGAAAAAGACATCAAGGAGGATGCCGAGATCGGCTTCGTGGGACCGTTCCGGCCCACCTGGCTCGGCGGGGTCAAACGCGCGGCGGGCGTCAAGCCGGAGGATCTCGCCGGCTGGGATTCGCCGATCTGGCCCGAGACGAAGTAGGGGACGAGCGTGAGGCCGACTTGCAGTCGGCCAATGTGGGGCAGACTTGCAGTCTGCCCAAGGCGAGCGCAGCGACGCGGCGGGTGTCGAGGCGCGCCCCGAAAACACCCCGCCTCGCTGCTCGCCCGCGCCGCTGCAAGTCGGCCTCACACTCACGCCCCTCTTGATTTCGTCAGGCGCCGAGCGCCGAGCGCGTTCGGTGAACGAGGTCGTTGTCCGGTTCGCCGGAGCCGCGCAAGTTGAAGGCGCTCGCGGCGAGGAGGCGCTCACGCCACGAGGGCGAAAGTCGTTCGTAATCCTCCAGCACCGCGGAACTGAACTTGTAGTCGTGCGCGTTGGTACCCTTGAGGAAGATCAATCGGCGGGCCGCATCGACGAGCGGCCGGGCGCTGGGCTGATCCTTGAGATAGCCAAGGATTTTTCGCGACGCCGCGAGTCGGTCTTTGCCCACATCGGCGAAAATCTCGGCGATGGCCTCGTCCCCCGTGCCGCCGGCAGCGAGCGGTTCGAGCGCATCGATGCGCACGCCTTTCTCCGCAGGTTTGCCGCGATAGAGCGGCAGGAAAGCCGCGTTCTGCAGCAGCAGCAGGCGGCGCGTTTCGTCACTCTTCACCCGATGCCAGGTGTAGTGGACCGCGTTCGTAAAAGTCATGGCGTGCAGGGAAACGATGCCGGGCGCCCGCATCAGCAGTTCGCCGGCGCCGGCAAAAAGTCCGTCGAAGATGGATTGCGGCGCCACGCCCTGGTTGACCAGCTTGACGGTGAGGTCGCTGAGCTCGCTGGAGGAGCCGGTGCGCATGGCCTGCAGGAATTCCGTGGTCGCTTCCGGGCTGGGTTTGCCCTCGAGCCAACCGTTGCCCAGGCGCTTGATCGTCTCCAGATTCTGCCGGAATGGCCGGTCCGCCGGCAGGTCGGCCTTCGCCGGATTTTCCGCGGCGCCGCCGCGTTCGAGCAACGCATACGCAAGCGAGCGCAGCACCGGTTCCGCGTGCTGCCAGCCGATCACTTCGAGGGTGCGAAAGCTGTTCGCCACATAGATGGCCTTGTGCCCGATGTCCCGGAAATCGCGCACTCCGTAACGGCAAAAAATCTCGAACAATTCCTCCACGCCCGCGCTGCGCACCAGGCCGGCCACCGCCGTGTCGGCGGCGGCTTCGTCCCACTGGTCCATCGCCTCGGTGAAGGCCTGCTTCGCCCGATCACCCGACGGCACGGACGATTCTTCCACCGCTTCCATGGTCCAATCACCCTCGCGCACATCGGCGGCCTGGGAGGATTTGAACTGGTCGATCGCCCAAAAGATCGGCAGCCAGCGGTCGGTTTCCGGCGAAGCGAGGCTGGCCAGATGCGCGGAGTTCACCACCAGCACCGCGTGGAACTTGAAGCCGACCGGCCGCGGCTGAATGTCGCGCACCCCCGCGAGCAGGAGTGCAGCGAGCACTTCCCGGTAGCTGAGTCCGCGATGGATCCGCGCGGCGACTTCCTCGAGCACGCGCTCCCGAGGCGTCTCTTCCAGCAACCGGACTATTGGTTCGATGTCCGGATGGAAACGCACCTTTTCCGGGCTCAACGACGCTTCCGCCGCCGAGACCGTCGGTAACCTCCCGAGAAAACCGAGATCACCCAGCGCCATCAGCGCGCCGGCGCCGGCAGTGACTTTGAGGAAGGAACGGCGGGGAATCATAGGGATGCCGGCCAACTGGTGAGCCGGGTGTTCATGGTTTTTTCTGGAACCGATCGAGGAATTCGAGGACTGCATCCGCGCAGGCTTTGGCCGGGCCGCCCTGCGGACTCCAACGGGCCACGACCCGATAGCGCCCATTGCGCCACTGCTCGAAAACCCAGGTGTGGCCGTCCATGCCGGAATTAGCTTCCTCGCTGCGCGGCGGGAGGCTGAAGAGTTCCTCCTCCCGGAAGGCGTCGAAGAGCGGTTGAAGGTCTGCGGCCGTGACCGGGAGAGCAACGCCCTCTTTATCCGGGTGGTCGAAGCCGCCCTGTTTCAGGATGACGTGGAGCGTCGTTTCGAGGGCCTTGGCCGTCGGATCCTTGACCGTGAAAGAGATCTTGAGGCAGAGGAGAGCACCAGGACGCAGGCGGGTGAGACGATAGCCGACGCTGCTGGTGACGATGCCTTGATCATTTTTAGGCGGTTGACCGAGCGGAGCTTCGTTGAAGCGCGCGAGATAAGGTGAAATCCCGCCCGGAAACAGGCCCTCGACAGCCATGGTCTCACTCTCGGCCTTGGGCTCCGCGGCCCTCGCGGCGCCTAAGAATGGGACAATCAGCAGCAACGAAGCGACGATCGCGGTCATGATGCGCTGGAAACGGGGTGGGGATCTGAAGCGCAGGATGAACGTAGCAGACAACAGGCGTCGAGCGAGCCCGGGATCGGGCGACACCGCTTCCTTGGGAGACAAAGGTTTCATGATCGTTCAGACTCGACGACCCCACATGAAGATCAGCGCCGTCATTTTACCCGTCCTCCTGTCCATCGCGGCCTATGCCGAAGAGTGGACCCCGACCAAAATCCCGTCCAATGAGGCAGCCATCAACGGCCGCGTGATGGAGACGTTTCAGCATGGGGTGAAGCCGGAATGGGGCTACGCGGCGCAGCAGCAGGATACGTTCGTCGTGGTTCATCCCGTGACGGATCGCAAAAACGCGCCGCTCTACGTCGTGCTGCATTCCGCGGGGCACGATGTGCTCTCGTGCGTGAACTGCACGAAGTCCATCGGCAACCACGACATCTACCGCTCGCCCGACGATCATTACGCCCTGTATCTCGATTGCCGCAAAAACCAGGGCGACTGGTGGTGGGGCGGCATGCATCTGAAGGATCAGGGATTGATCAAAAAGAATTCCGGCGGCGATCCGAGGCCGGTGGAGAAGCGGGTGATGGATACGGTGAAATGGGCGATGCAAGAATACGCGATCGACCCGAATCGCGTCTACCTGGCCGGAAATTCCATGGGCGGCAGCGGAACTCTGGGCATTGGCCTGCGCCACGGCGATGTCTTCGCCGCGATCAAGGCCAACGTCCCCGCCGGGATCGAGCACGTTTCCGATCGCATGTATTTCCCACCGCAATCGGTTCCGGCGACCGTGAAGCTGCCTGATCCGCCGGTGTGCATTGACTATTCCGCGCCGAACGACGGCTGGTCCGCCGGCCACGAGCGCTTCGTGGCAGCGATGAACGAGCGGAAATATGCGCTCTATTTTTATTGGGGACCGTTCGGGCACGCCAATAACTCCGCCCAGATCATGAAGGTGAACGACCTGATCGACTCCTTCGACTGGCTGGCCGTCAAAAAGAACGAAGCTTACGCCGCCTTCACGAACGCCTCCGGGAACTCCAAAATCCCCTGGCCCGATGATCTGAAAAGCACGGCACCGGGACAGCTCAACGCGTTCTTCCGCTGGAAAAACATCAGTGACCTCGAGGACAAAGCCGAGCTGTCGCTCTTCCTGCTTTCCCCCACGGACCTGAAGACGAATTTTGAGATCCCCAAAGAAGCCACCGCCGATGTCACGCTGCGCCGCCTGCAGAAGTTTCATCTCAACTCCGGCGAGCCATTCAAATGGACCTACGGTGCCGTCAAAGGCGAAGGAAAGACCGACGCGCAGGGACTCATCACGGTCCCCGGCCTGAAGATGACGAGCGCACCAACGACGCTCAGCATCTGGAGATAGGCGAATCTTCGCTCTTGGGAATTGGGAGGGGCGTAGTGCGCTTCCTCTCAGAGGAGGGTGGGCGAGACGGCTACTCGGGTTAAGCCGCTCCGCGGCCAGCCTTTCTCCAGCCCTTTCTGAGAATCACTCCGAGTCTCTACGCAGGCGTTTCTCCAAATCTGCTGGTGCAATGAAAATGAATGCGTTGCCGCGCTTGCGCTGATCGAGCAGACCCCGTTGCGCTAGCCCGAGCAGGTCCGCGCGGGCGGTGGCATAAGCGATCCCTTGCAAAGTTTGGTGTTCGGCCACGGTGTAAACCTGGTTCGGATGGCGCAGGGCGTGGGTCAGGATGACTTGCTGCCGATGGTTTAGGTCGGCGTTTTCGTGGAGGAGCTTGAGCGCGCCGCGCGTCTCGCGGGATTTCTTGGCGACGTAGTCGTGCAGTTCTTCCAAAGAGCGCCGAATGATGCCGGCCTGATGGATTATAAAATAGGTCAGGTCATTGTCGTCCGTTTCGCTGTGAAGAAATGCTTCGCCATAAGGCACCGGGGCTTTGCGCAGGAATTGGGAGATCGAGACAAACTCGAAGAGCCAATATCCGCGGTGCAGCATCTCCCAGTAGAACAGGGCGCGCGCCGTGCGGCCGTTGCCGTCCACGAAGGGGTGATCGTAGGCCAGCCAGAAGTGGACGATGATCGCCCGCACCACAGGGTGAATGAACGGCTGGTCGGTCGAAGCGTTGGCAAACTCGCACATTAGCTCCAATCGCTTCGAAAGCTCGTCGGCAGGCGGTGGGGTATGGAAGATGGTGCCGTATTCGTCGGACACTTCGACGGTTTCGTCTGGACGCCGGAGCCGTCCGGCAGCATCCGGTTTGTCGAGTGCGTTCTCCGAAATCTGGCGATGAATCGACAGAACGAGGTCGGGCGTCAGCGGTTCGGTTTTGAGTTCGATGATCCGACGCATCGTGATGAAATTGTTGACGATCATCTGTTCGCCGCGATCTCGCGGCCGTCGCCCCTCGGCGAGCATCTTTTTCGCGACCTCCCGCGTGACGGCGGCACCTTCGAGCTGGCTTGACGTGATCGCCTCTTCCATCAACGAGCGAATCACATAACGATCGCGTTCCTCGGGATCGGTCACCGGCTCTGGTAGCCGCAACAGCGTCCCGCCATCGCGGTCGATCAGATGCAGCAGTTCCGCTACAAATTCGGGCACAACATAGGAAAACGGCTGGCCGTGTTTGTCTTTAAGATCGAGAGCTCGCCGACCAGTTTGCCGCGCCATTTTTTCCACCAGCCACCATTCTTCGTGATTGAGACCTTGGGGTGGCGGACGGAATCGCAATTCGTTCCAATGAAAGTAACGCTGCTGCGCACCGTTCCCCGCCCGAAAGATTTCCATCAAACGCGTGGGAGTCGACTTCTGGAGAAGGGTGTCGAAGAGAGGAGGATTTTGCGGCAGCTTCATTTATCAGTTCCTATCAATTATTACCAAATTGATACATCTCGCCGAAAAATCAATTGCGAAGAAACTGATAGAGAATTGATAACCACCCAAAAGCACAACATCCCGTGGCCGCTGCTGAGCAGGACCACGGGATGTTGCGGAATCTGAACTCGATCGTCGCGCTTTACCTCAAGAAAGCCTCGTGCAGGCCGCCGTCCACGGTGATGATCTGGCCGGTGGTTTTGCTGAGGCGGTTGCTGACCAGGAGGAAGTAGGCTTCGGCCTGGTCGGCCGGGGTGATTGGTGACTTGGTCAGAGTGCGGTCGGCGTAGAACTGCGCCAGTTTGGTGACCAGCGATTCGGTTTCCTCGTCGTCCTTGTAGGGGATGTTGTACTTCGCCAGGGAGCCGATGACGCGGTCGCGCGGGAACATCGCCGAGCCTTGCACGACGGTCGCGGGGGCGACGCCGTTGACGCGGACCAGCGGGGCCATCTCGATGGCGAGCTCGCGAACGAGGTGGTTCGCGGCGGCTTTCGAGGTGTCGTAGGCGAGGCTGCCTTTCTTGGCGACGGCGGCGTTGGCACTGGTGGTGAGGACGAGTGCGCCTTTCAGCCCCTGCTCTTTCCAGGTCTTGTAGGCTTCATCCGCCACAAGGTAGAGGCCGGTGACGTTGATATTGAAGGTGAGCGCCCATTTGTCGTCCGGGATATGGCCGGTCGTGTCGCTCGCGACGAAGATGCCGGCGGTGACTTCGATCGAATCAAAGCCGCCATAGGCCAGCGCCACCTGGTCGAGCATCGCGCGGATGCTGGCGCGATCGGTGATATTCGCGCCGAGGCCAATGGCCGGGCCGCAGCCGCTGATGCCGCTGCCCGCAACGCCGATGCCCTGGCCGAGTTTGTCGGTGATCTCCTTGGCCGTCGCCTCGGCGGTGGCCTTGTTGAGATCCACCGCCACGATGTGCGCGCCTTCCTTGACGAGGCGATGGGCGGTTTCCTTGCCGATGCCGGAACCCGCGCCAATGACGATGTGCACCTGGCGGGCGAGTTCCTTCTCCGCGGGCATCCGCTTCAGCTTCGCTTCTTCGAGCAGCCAGTATTCGATGTCGAAGGCCTCCTGCTGCGGCAACGCGATGTATTCATCGATGGCTTCCGCGCCGCGCATCACTTCGACCGCGCAATTGTAAAACTCCGCGGTGACGCGGGACTCGGACTTGTCCTTGCCCCAGGCGACCATGCCGAGGCCGGGGATGAGCACGACCGTCGGGTTCGGATCGCGCATCGCGGGCGAGTTGTCGTGTTTGCACTTCTTGTAATAAGACGCGTAGTCCTTGCGATAGTCCTCGAGCCCTTTCGTGAGCAGGGTCTTGAGCTTGCCGAGATCACCGCTGGCCGGATCCCAGTCCACATAGAGCGGCTTGATCTTGGTGCGCAAAAAATGATCGGGGCAGCTCGTGCCGAGCTCGGCGAGCCGCTCGGCGTCCTTGGAATTCACAAAGCGCAGGATCTTGTCGTCGTCCTGGACCGTGCCGATGAAGCGCTTCTGCTGGGAAACCTGGCCGCGCAGCCACGGGAGGATGGCCGCGAAGGCCTGGTTGCGGCCGTCCTGCGGGAGCGACTTATACTTCGCGCCGCCGAAGGCTTTCGCGTCGCCGCCCTTTTCCGCGTACTTTTTCTCGATGTAAGCCGCGCCCTTCTCGATCAAATCGAGCGTCCGGGTGTAGCAGGTCTTGGCGTCGTCATCCCATGAGATGAACCCGTGCTGGCCCATCATGATCGCCTTCACCTGGGGATTCTGCCGCTCGATCTCCTGCATCGCGAGGCCGAGCTCGAAGCCGGGGCGCATCCACGGGACGTAGGCCATCTCGCCGCCGAAGATCTCCTGGGTCAGCTTCTCGCAATGCCGGCTCGCCGCGATGGCGATGATCGCGTTCGGGTGCATGTGATCGACATGCTTTCCGCTGAGGAACGAGTGGAGCGGCGTGTCGATGGACGACGGGCGCGGGTTCAGATTGAAGGTGGTGTGGGTGTAGGTGCCGACCATGTCGTCCTCGGCCTGCGACTTGAGCCCCTTGTCCTCACGGGCGGCATAGAGCGGCTGCAGGGAGCGCAGCTTGTCCTGATAGAGCGACGAGAAATTCTCGCGCAGCGAAGTGCGCAGATCGCCCCCCGAGCCTTTCACCCAGAGGACTTCGGTGTCTTTCCCGGTGAGCGGATCCTTCTCGACGATCTTCGCCGAAGTGTTGCCGCCGCCGGTATTGGTGATGCGCTGATCGGCGCCGAGGATGTTCGAGCGGTAGATCAGGCGTCCGACGGGATCGAGCGCAGCGGCCTTGGCATCATCCCAGGAATAGTTAACGAATTGGTAGGAGGGCATATTGATTTGTTTGTGATTTGAAAGTGATTAACTTATGATTGACTTCTGAGCGGATTGCAACAACTATTTTCCCCAGCCACCGATGAAACGCCGCCTTCGTCAGCGCAAAATCCTCGAACTGCTCCAGCGTGAACCGGAGCTGAGTGTGGAGGAAGCGTGCGCGAGTCTGGGGGCGTCGCCGGCAACGGTGAGGCGCGAGTTTGCACAACTCGTCTCGGAAGGTCGCGTGAAAAAAACCTGGGGTGGCATCTGTGCCAAAGCTGAGCCGGATTCGCCCCCTGGCCCGCCGGCCTTCACCCAGCGCCTCGCCGAGCACGAAAAGGAAAAACGCGCCATTGCCCAGGCCGCGGCGGGGCTGCTCGAAGACGGTGATGTGGTCATGATCGACGGCGGTACCACCACCTACCAGCTCTGCGAGTTTATTGCCCTCAAGCGCATCCGGATCATCACCAACTCCCTGGTCATCGCGCAGGCCGTCGATCGGCTCAAAGGCCGCCAGCGCGGCGCGGAAATCTATCTCACGGGAGGCGTGCTCCAGCCGGAATCCGGCGTCGTCGCGGGTCCGCCCGCAGAGGCTTTTCTGCGCCGCTACCATGCGCGCTGGGCCTTCCTCTCCGCAGCCGGCATCGATGCGAAATCCGCGACCAACTACAACGAAGCCGTCCTCGCCAGCGAACGCCTGATGATCGAGCAATCGGAGCGCGTCGCGCTGCTCGTCGATCATGCCAAGCTGGGCCGCCGCGCGATGTGTGAGCTCTGTCCGTTGAGCAAGGTGCACGACCTGATCACCGACGCGGCCTCGGAGAGCATGCCGTTTGTGCGCGCTCTAAAGCGCGCGGGATTGCAGGTCACCCTCGTGAACGCAGGCGGACCGGCCTGATCGCCGAGACGACCCCCCACAATTGCGCAGAAGTGGGGCAGGCGCCGCAAGGCGGCGGGTTGCGCCATCCCCACATTGGCAGATCTGCCTACCATTCGAGTTTCCTTCGGCGCGCGAAGTTCGTTAGCGTCGCCACGCCATGAAAAAATTCCTCGCGCCTTTCTTTTTCGCCGCGCTGCTCGCACACGCCGCGGAGACGCCGACGATCACCATCAGCAAGAGCGACAAGCTCGCCATCGCCGTCACCGGCCTGCCCGCCGCCGATGCGAAAGTGATCGAAAACGACCTCGCGATGTCCGGCTATTTCAGCATCGTCCCGCAGGCGGGCGCGGCCTATCTCGCCGGCGGCACGGCGGGGGGCACCAGCCTGGCTGGCACAGTGACCGAACGCGCCGGCAAGACGGTGCTGAGCAAAACGTTCAGCGGGCCGCCCCGCAATCGGGCGCACCAGTTTGCGGATGAAATCGTCGAAACGCTCACCGGCAATAAAGGCATCGCGCACACAAAAATCGCCTTCGCCGCGACCCGCACCGGGAAGAAAGAGATTTACACCGCCGACGCGGACGGCGCAAACGTCGTCCAATTGACGCATGATGACAGCATCAGCGTCGCGCCGAGCCTGAGTCCCGATGGACGTTCGCTCGTTTACACGGGGTACAAGAGCGGCTACGCGGATGTGTATGAAATCGATCTGGCGAGCGGCTCGCGGAACCGGATCATCAAATTCCCCGGCACCAATTCCGGCGCGGCCTATTCGCCCGACGGCGGCCGGCTCGCGGTCACGCTGAGCAAAGACGGGAACCCCGAGCTTTACGTGACCAGTTCCGGCGGCGGCAGCGCGCGCCGGCTCACGCGCACGCCGGGCGTCGAGAGTTCGCCGACGTGGTCGCCGGATGGAGGCGAGATCATCTATTCGAGCGACGACCGTGGGACGCCGCAGCTCTATCGCATTTCCTCGAGCGGCGGAACCGGCCGGCCAATTTCGACCGGCGCCAACTATAATACCGAACCAAACTGGTCACCGGACGGAAAGAAGCTGGCCTTCAACACCCGCAGCGGCGGATTCCAGGTCACCATCCTCGACCTCGCGAGCGGCGCGACGCGCACCGTAGGCGAGGGGCAGGACCCGGTCTGGGGCGCGGATTCGCGGCACCTGCTCTTCGCCAGCGGCGGTTCGCTCATTTTGCTTGATACGCAGACCGGGCAAAGGACAACTCTCGTCAGCGGCCTGGGCAAAATTTCCGAACCCACCTGGTCGCACTAATCCGGCCGCACCCACGACATGAAATTCATCGCTTATCTGCTCTCGTTCGCACTGGTCGGCTGCTGCCTCAGCGGCTGCGCCAAGAATAAAAAAGGAGGGCCCGGCAGCGGCGTCGATGGCGATTACGTCAGCGGGTCGGCGCTGCCCGAGCGCACCGAAGGGGTGTCGTTTCTTAGCAGCAACGTGGATCGCAACAAGTTCGCGCCGGTTTACTTCGGGTTCGACGCTTATACCGTGAGCAGCGGCGAGCATGGCAAGGTCGAGCAAGTCGCGCAGTTCATGCGCAGCAATGGCAACTCCGTGATCGTGGCCGGTTTCACTGACGAGCGGGGCACGCCGGAATACAATCGCGGCCTCGGCGAACGCCGCGCCCAGGCGGTGCGCGAGGCGCTCATCCGCGCCGGCGCCGATGGCGGCAAGATCCAGACGGTCAGCTTCGGCGCCGAAATGCCCGCGGACGCCGGCTCCGGCGAGGGCGCCTGGGCCAAGAATCGCCGCGCGGAGTTCGGCGTGGTGCGCTAGGAGCCCGCAGCGCAGCGTTGCGGGCCTTGCATCGGTGCCGTAATTTTGGCCAATGCTCGCTCCCACTGAATGGACGACCGAACTGATCACCGCTGAAGTCCGTCTCGCGGCGCGGACGCTCGCATCCGAGTCGGGGGTGACGCGTGTCTGGTTTTTTGGTTCGGCGGCTGCGCGGCGTCCTCTCGATTACGCGTCTGATCTTGATCTCGCGGTCGAAGGTCTGCCCGGCGAGCGCTACTTCGGCACTTTGGGTGCGTTGCTGTCCATCCTTCGCTGTCCCTTGGATCTGGTTAGATGGGAAAACGCGAGCGACGCCTTGCGCGCCCAAATCCTTTCCACTGGCACGCTGGTCTATGCCGCTTGAACCGGCTGCGGCGCGCAATCTCGCGGCGATCTTGAGGAGCGATCTCTCCGCGCTCGATCGGCTCTCGGGTTTTGTGGATCGCTTCGCGTCCGGCATCGAAACGGCATCGCCAAATGATGACCGGATGTGGGCCGCAGCCATGGTGTTGCACCATCTCTACATCGCGCTCGAACACTCCTTCGAGCGCATCGCCCGCACTTGCGATGGGTTTGTGGCCGAGCAACCGCGCTGGCACCGCGACCTTGCGAGCAGGATGTTCCTTGATTTGCCGGGGGGACGCCCGGCGGTGCTGTCGCCAGAGTTGCGCACGACGCTTGATGAGCTCCTGGCCTTCCGGCACTTCGTCCGGCACGCTTACGATGTGGCGTTGGAACCGAAGCAGATCGGCGTCGTGATCGCGCTTTGGCAGGAACACAGGACGCAGCTTCGAAACCAGTTTGAAGCGTTCATTCTATTCCTCGAGGGCTCTGAGCAGCCCTCGGGTCACCCGTAACTGCGGCGTGCCATCCTGCGACCTCACCATTCTCATGCCCTGCCTCAATGAGGCGGAGACGCTGGCCGCGTGCATCGCCAAGGCGAAGCTGGGCCTCGAACGCGCGGGCGTGACGGGCGAAGTGGTCGTCGCGGACAACGGCTCGACCGACGGCTCGATCGCGCTCGCCGAAAAGCACGGCGCCCGCGTGGTGCCGGTCGCGGCCAAGGGCTACGGCAGCGCCCTCCGCGGCGGGATCGAAGCCGCGCGCGGACGCTGGATCCTGATGGGCGACGCCGATGACAGCTACGACTTTTCGGAAGCCGGGCGCTTTGTCGAAAAGCTCCGCGAAGGCCATGAGCTGGTCATGGGCTGCCGGCTCCCGAAGGGCGGCGGCACGATCATGCCGGGCGCCATGCCCTGGAAAAATCGGTGGCTCGGCAATCCCGCGCTGAGCTTTCTCGGGCGCCTCTTTTTCAAAACGCCGATCCGCGATTTCCATTGCGGCTTGCGCGCCTTCACGCGCGCGGCTTACGAGCGGATGCAACCGAAAACCACGGGCATGGAGTTTGCCAGCGAGATGGTGATGAAGGCTTCGATCAAGGGGTTGCGGGTGGCGGAGGTCCCGATCACGCTGCACAAGGACGGGCGCTCCCGCCCGCCGCATCTCAAGCCCTGGCGCGATGGGTGGCGGCATTTGCGGTTCATGCTCATCTACTCGCCGCGCTGGCTCTTTCTGGTGCCGGGGCTGGTGCTCGCCAGCGTCGGCGCGATCGCGGCGATTGCGATTTACTTCAGCCCCATCTACCTCGGCACGGTGCAACTCGACGCCGGCACCCTCGCGGTGGCGTGCATGCTGGTCATCATCGGCGTGCAGCTCGTGGCCTTCGCGTTTTTCGCCAAAGTGTTCGCCATCGCCGAGGAGTTGCTGCCCCCCGATCCGCGGTTTGACCGCATCTTTCGCTTTTTCACCCTCGAGAAGGGACTCCTGGCCGGCGCGCTTTTCCTCGCGGCGGGTTTGGGCCTGATGGTCTGGTCCGTCTGGCTCTGGCGGCAGGCGGGTTTTGGCTCGATCCCGTATCCGGAAAACCTGCGGCGCATCATCGCGGCGGTCACCCTGATCGTGACCGGGCACCAGATGATGGCGGCGAGTTGGTTCGTGAGCGTGCTCGGCTTGAAAACCACCTCGCGCCGTCCGCCAGGATCAATCGAGACCGAGACCGGCGCCTCTGCTTGATCGGGGGGCGGACCCGCCCTCAACTTTCCGCATGAATTCAAAGACGGCGCTCATCACCGGCATAACAGGCCAGGACGGTTCGTACCTCACGGAGCTGCTGCTTGGCGAAGGTTACATCGTGCACGGGGCCGTCCGGCGCACCAGCACCCTGGGTCGGTCGCGTTTGAAGCATTTGTATGGCGACCCAGCCATCTACAACCGGCGGCTCTTCCTTCACTACGCCGATCTTGACGACCCGACGACGCTCCGGCGCGTGCTGAGCAAGGTCACCCCGGATGAGGTGTATCATCTCGCCGGGCAGAGCCACGTCGGTCTGAGCTTCGAAATCCCCGAGTCCACCTGCGAAATGACCGCGATGGCCGTCTTGCGTTTGCTGGAAATCATCCGGGACCTGCCCCACCCGCCGAAGTTCTATCACGCTTCCTCGAGCGAAATCTTTGGCCAGCCGCTCCAGGTCCCGCAGGACGAAGAGACCCCCATGGCCCCCGTCAATCCTTACGGCTGCGCGAAGGCGTTCGCGACCCAGATGGTCCGCATTTACCGGCACACCTTCGGGCTCTTCGCCTGCAACGGGATCGCCTACAATCACGAGTCCCCGCGGCGCGGCGAAAACTTCGTGACGCGCAAGATTTGCCGGGCGGCGGCCGCGATCAAGCTGGGGCTCGAGACGGAACTGGTGCTCGGCGACCTGTCGGCCCGGCGCGACTGGGGCGACGCGCGGGCTTACGTGCGGGGGATGTGGCTCGCGCTCCAGCATGGAACCCCTGAGGACTACATCCTGGCCACGGGCCAATTGCATTCGGTCGAGGATATCGTGGAAACGGCGTTCTCCACGCTCGGATTGGAATGGCGCAGCCACGTGCGCCAGGACGAGCGGTTCATGCGCGCCGTCGAACCCGCCCGCCTGGTGGGAAGTCCCGCGAAAGCCAAACGCCTGCTCGCATGGGAACCCGGCCTGAACTTCGCCGGCCTGATCCGGGAAATGACCCTCGCCGAAATCGAGTTGCTCCAGAAACCGCCCGACGCAGCCGCGGCCTAGTCTGGCGGTGGATAAATCAGCGCGGTTTTTGTTCGAGCCCCGCCCTTGGTGAGGCTATGAAAGTTTCTCGCGGCGGGCATCTCTTTGCCGCATCACAACCCCCACTCCCATGACCGGCCTCGTCAACTACTCCTCCGAACCCCACAGCGTCGAACTGCGCGAACTGCCCCAACCCGCAATCGGCGAAGACGACGTGCTGCTGGCCGTGGAAGCGGTGGGCGTCTGCGGCAGCGATCTGCACCAGTACTCCGGCAAGCAAAGCTGGAAGGTCAATTATCCCGTGGTCCTCGGTCACGAGTTCGGCGGGGTGATTATGCAGGCCGGTCCGCGCGTCCGGGGCTTTCGGGAAGGCGATCGCGTGGTCAGCGAGACGGCCGCGGTGCTGGATCTCGATTCACCTTTTACTCGCGCCGGCCAATACAACCTGGACCCGAATCGGCTCGGCTTCGGCTACGGAGTCAATGGCGCCATGACGCGCTTCGTGCGGGTGCCGGGACGCTGCCTGCACCGCATTCCCGACGGGCTGGCGTTTGAAAAGGCGGCGCTCACCGAACCGTGCTGCGTGGCTTACAATGCCGTCTGCATGAACGCCCAGGTGCGCCCGGGCGACAGCGTGGTCGTCATTGGTCCCGGTCCGATCGGCCTGCTCTGTGCGGTCATGGCGAAGCTCTGCGGGGCGAACCCGCTCATCGTCGTCGGCGTCCCGAACGACGCGAAGCGCCTCGCCGTCGCCCGGCGGATCGGGGCGACGCACACCTTCGGCGAGCAGGGCGAAGACGTGGCGGCCGCGGTGAAGACGAGCGGGGACGGCTACGGAGTGGACGTGGTGATCGACGCCGCGGGCGTGAGTGCCACGCTCCAGCTTGCGCTCGAGCTCGTGCGACCCGGCGGCCAGATCAGCAAGGTCGGCTGGGGCCGCGAGCCGCTGGGCTTCTCCCTCGACCCGCTCGTCGGCAAAGGCATCACCCTGCGCGGCAGCTTTTCACATAATTGGCCGATGTGGGAAAAAGTGCTGCACATGCTCGCGACGGGTCAGATCGATCTCGATCCGATCCTCAATCGGGTCGCCCCGCTCCAGGATTGGCAGAGCTGCTTCGAGGAAATGCACGCCGGCGACGTCGTCAAGGCCGTGCTCAAACCATGACCGTCGATCTCGGGTTGCGCGGAAAAATTGCGCTGGTCACGGGCTCGGCGTCGGGCATCGGCGAAGCCATTGCCCGCCGGCTCGGCGCGGAGGGTGCGCGCGTGGCGGTGCATGGCCGCCCGACGCAACAGGCCGAAGCAGCGGCCGTGGTTGAGGCCATTCGCGCGGCCGGCACGGAGGCCGAGGCTTTTCCCGCTGACTTCGAAGACGTGGGGTCTTGCGCGCCGCTCATTGAAGCAGTCGTGGCCCACTTTGGGCGCCTCGACATTCTCGTCAACAACGCCGCGGTGTGTTTCCGGGGTGGGATCGAGACCACCGATGCCGCGATGTTCGACACCATTATCGGCATCAATCTCCGCGCCCCACTGTTGCTCATCCGCGCGGCCTGGCCGTACTTCCGCGCGCAAGGCGGGGGCCGCGTGCTCAATATCGGCTCAGTCAACGCTTATTGCGGCGAGCCTGCACTTCTCGCCTATTCCATCAGCAAGGGAGGCCTGACGACGCTGACCCGCAATCTCGCCGATGCGCATGCCCGCGAAGGCCTCCGCATCAACCAGATCAACCCCGGCTGGGTGCTCACCGACAATGAGTATCGGATCAAGGTTGCCGAAGGCCTGAGCCCCGATTGGCCCACGCAGCTTCCCCGCGAGCACGCGCCCTCCGGCCGCATTTTTCGGCCCGACGAAATCGCGCATTTCGCGGTGACCTTCCTCAGCCAGCAGGCGGAATTGGTCAATGGATCAGTCGTCGAATTGGAGCAATTTCCGGTCATCGGCCGCAATCCTCCCAAGGCGAGCGGGTTCTAGAGCGTCTTTCTCGTCCTCGTTCTCGTTCTCGTCCTCGAAACTACGGGGAGAAGAACGACGACGAGGACGAGGACGAACTTCCGCTCGTCGATTTGTGGTGAAGCGGCTCCGCCGCCGCGCGCGAAAGGGTTAGATTCCTGCCCGAACGGGGCCTAGTTTTGCCGCTTGATGAAACGCGCCTTCAATCCAGACGAGCCCGAACTCATGGATCGGCCACAGCCGGTTTCCGCGGAACTGGAAGCCGATTTGTTGAATTTGGTTTCGTTGAATCGGCGTTTCGGCAGCCATCGGCTGATGCGCCGCTTTCTCGGGCAGTGGCTGCGTCCGGGCCGCACTTATCGGGTGCTCGACCTTGCCACCGGCGCGGGAGACATCCCGCGAGTCATGGCGGACTGGGCGCGGGCGCGCGACATTGCCCTGCGCATCGATGCCGTGGACGCCAACCAATCAACGCTGGAGATCGCCCGCAAACATTCGGGGGGCTACCCGGAGATTCAGTTTGTGCGGGGCAACGTGCTCAACTTCCAAACCAAGGAAACCTACGATCTCGTCACCTGCTCGCTCGCCCTGCACCATTTCGGGGAGGACGACGCGATCCGTCTGCTCCGAGGCTCCCGCGAACTGTCCCATCGCTTTGTGCTGGTCTCGGATCTGGAGCGGAGTCTTGCCACGCTCGCCGGTGTGTATGCTCTCACGGCGGCCATCTATCGCGAGCCGATGACGCAGGCCGACGCCCGCATGTCGGCGCGTCGTGCGTTTTCATTTGCGGAATTCGCCGCCCTTGCCGAGCAGGCTGGCTGGACCAATTTCGGTCACGACCGATTCCTCTTTTGCCGCCAGGCACTCTGGCTGGACGGTCGCGACCTCGCGGAGATACCGGAGGTGGAATTGCCGGTTGGCAACGAGTTGCCCTGTCCGGCCGCGTAGCAGCGAGCCGGGTGGCGGTGGGCCGGCGAGGTTGCTCGGGCGCAGGCATCCGGATTGCTGTAGGCCGGATAATGAAAACCGCGGGATTTCCCGAAATGATTGCGACCCGCCTCCAGCAGGGGGGCTGGAGCGTGAGCTGGTCGCAGTGCCGCAATGCCGGCGCGGGATGGGTTTTGTGGCTTGCTACGGCCCGGCGTGGAGATGGACCGCAGATTGTGGCCCATGGGGGAAGCCTGACCGCAGCGTTCGTCGGTCTGTACCAGCAATGCGGCCGGCTGGACCTGCAGGAAACGAAAGCCTGAAGAGGAAAAACTCCTCCTCCTCAAGCGAGAATCTGCAGGAGCAGGCCGAGCGCGGACTGCTTCGAGGAGGACACCAGTCCAGACCCCGCCACTGAGCCGTTCCGACCGGGTTTGCGGGATGCCTCTAAATGCACCGGTTGAAACCTCCCGAGGTGAAAGCTGTTATCCTGATAACCGTAGGGTGCTCGCTTGAAGCCCACGACCATGAACGCGACACTGGCCAGATAAGCCAGAATGAGGAGAAAGAGTAGCATACTCCTATTTCGGGGCCGGACCGCTCGCCGGATGTTTTTATCACCCTAGGATCGACAAGCGAAGCACGTCAGACCGCAAAAGCTCGCGCGACTGTCCCAGCCCGCCGGAGGAGCGCGGCGTCGATATCATCGGCGGCAAACACCGGAAAGCCCTCTCGGTGACAAAACGGCTTTAGTCCCCACCTGGCGCGCAGATCGTTCAGGATGTGGGGTCCGCCGGCAAAGTACTCGGCCTCCGTGCGCCACAAGAGTCGCAGCAAGGGCAGTTGCCCTGATCGTTCATTCATAACGCTCCCTTACCGCGCGTGCCCGATCGATTGGACGTATGGCCACCGCTTTAACGGGATGAAGCAAGCTTGATCGCGGGGTCCGCGACGTGCGTCTTTTCCTCGCGCGCCCGGAAATGGAAGACCCGTTCCCCATGTTTTGGGCCACTTCTGCAAGCGGCTCTTTTTTTCCTCGCGCACGGCGACTCCTGCGCAGGAGTCGGGCGCTCCATGTAAAATCACTTTGTGGCTAATTCAGTGATCGACATCACTCCCGGCGTGCGCCTTATTTTTGGGCAACAACCGTTCCTCCCCATATGCCAAAATTTAATTACGTCGCCCTGGATCAGCGCGGACAAGAATCCGTAGGTGTCATCGAGGCGGGAAGCACGAACGAAGCGGTCGGGCAATTGCGTCAGGCGGGCTATTTCCCGACGAGCGTCGTCGAGGAAGGAAAAGGCGCCCCCACCGCGAAGACTTCGAAGAAGGTCGCCAAGGCGGTGAAAGCGGCCTCGGCGCCGGCGGCGAAAAAGGGAGGCATCACGCTCTTTGCCAAGAAGACCGTGGGCGGCAAAACGTTGATGATTTTCACCCGCCAGCTCGCCACGCTGATCGATGCCGGCCTGCCCTTGCTGCGCAGCCTCACGGTGCTGGCCAAGCAGGAAAAGGATCTGGTCCTGCGCAATACCATCAACTCCCTCGCCGACGGCGTGCAGGGGGGTAGCACTTTTTCGGAAGCGATGGCGCAGCACCCGCGCATCTTCAACAAACTTTACATTAACATGGTCAAAGCGGGCGAACTCGGCGGCGTGCTCGAACTCGTGCTCAACCGCCTCGCGGAGTTCCAGGAAAAGGCCCAGAAGGTCAAGAACAAGGTCGTGGCGGCCATGGCGTATCCGGTCATCGTGCTCATTATTGCGATCCTGATCATGCTCTTCCTGCTCGCCTTCATCGTGCCGAAGTTTGAGCAAATCTTTAAGGACATGCTCAATGGGCGCCCGCTACCCGCGATCACCCAGTGGGTGATCAATGCGAGCAATGGCATCAAGCTGATGTTCCAGCCGCCCTACCTCTGGATCACCATCGCCGTGACCGTCGGCATTATCGTCACCTGGAAAACGATCATGGCCCGCGCCGCCGGACGCGAAGCGTTCGATCGCTTCAAGCTCAAGCTGCCGCTCTTTGGCGATCTGCTCCGCAAGAGTTCCATCTCACGCTTCAGCCGCACCCTCGGCACGCTCGTCACCTCTGGCGTGCCCATCCTCCAGGCGCTGAACATCACCCGCGACACTGCGGGCAATATCGTGGTCGCCGACGCCGTGACCAAGGTGCACGACGCCGTCAAGGAAGGCGAATCCATCGTCCAGCCGCTCGAGGCGAGCGGGGTCTTCCCGCCCATGGTGATCTCGATGGTGGACGTCGGCGAAGAGACCGGGCAGTTGCCCGAGATGTTGCTCAAGATCGCCGAGGTCTATGATGACGAAGTGGACAACGCCGTCGAAGGCCTCACCTCGCTGCTCGAGCCAATCATGATCGTGATCCTGGCGCTCATCGTCGGCACCATCGTGATTGCGCTGTTCATGCCGCTCATTGAAATCATTAAGGGCATGCAGGGCGGCGGTGGTGGATAAATTGGCGGTGGCGAGTCCAGACAACACGAATTAAACTTGGCCATGCTCCGCCCTTCCTCCCCCCGCGCCTTCACGTTAATCGAGATGCTCGTCGTGATGGCCATCATTGCCATCCTGGCCGGCCTGGTATTGTCGATCCAGGGCCTGGCGCAAACCAAGTCCGCCCGCGCGAAGGCGGAGGCGGAAATCAAGGCGATGACCCTCGGCATCGAGAGTTACAAGGGAGATAACGGCACCTATCCGCGCAGCGCCGATACCGATAACCTCGATCCTCGCCGGGATGGCACCCCAAGCGGCTCGGGCTCGGACATCTATCAAAAGGCCAGCCTGTATCTTTACACGTCGCTGAGCGGTGACTTTAAGCCCGAGGGCGCTCCTGACGGAAAGCCCGAGGCGGAGAACAAGGTGTATCTCGCCGAGTTTTTCAAGCCCGCGATCTTGGGTGGAAAGAAGGACTCCGACGGCAAGCTCCTCCAGGTGAAGTACCTTCAAGATCCCTTCGGCAACAGTTACGGGTATTCCACCAAGGGCGCCAAGGCCGAGGAGGAGTTTCAGACCTCCCTCCGCCTCGACCCCAAATTGCCGCGGCCAGCCACCTTTGCTGGCTTCAATCCCACCTTCGATCTCTGGTCCACCGGCGGCTCGACCAAGGGCGTCACTGCGGCGGAGCAGGCGAAGTGGATCAAGAACTGGTAAGCAGGCGTGCCGCGCAGCTTCGGTGCGGCCAGTTTTCGAAAGGACGCGCTGCGGCGCGTCTTTTTCGTGGTCGCGCTCGCGCCCATCGCATTCGTCAATCCAGCCGCGGCCGCGGATGAGCTCCGGCCGTGGACGGAGTACCGGGCGATCATGTGGATCGGCGATTCCGCCTATAAGAAACCCGAGAAGCTGCCGCTCTTCTTCCAGCGGCTGCGCGAGATGGGGATCAACGCGGCCATGGTGCACCACGACGCGCCGCATCCAGCACTGCTCGAGGCAAAGCTGCCTTACTACGTCGAGAACCTGGTAAATCGGGGCCTGTGCTTGAAATGGAATTCCGGCGTCACGGATTGGGACAAGCACGTCACGGCCTGGAAGGATGGGCGCTCCGACGCCGGGCTGGTGCGGGAATTTTGCCTCGACGACCCCGCGTGGCAAAAGTGGGCTCGGGATGAAATGCAACGGCTCGTGCGGGTGAACATGACGCACCAGCCGCTGGCCTACGACATCCGCGATGAGCTCTCGGTCACAATGTCGGCCAATCCGTTCGACTACGACTTCGCGCCCGCCGCCCTCGCCGGCTTCCGCCAATGGCTCCAGACGCAATACGCGGACCTCGCCGCGCTCAACGCGCAGTGGGATACAGACTTCCCGAGCTGGGACGAGGTCAAACCGTTCACCACCGACCAGATCAAGAATCGCATGGCCGGCGGCGTCGGGCCCGGTGCGAAGGGCGTCGGCATTCCGATCGGCAAGCCCGACTGGCAGGCGCTGCAAAAAGTAACGTTCGATCCGGTCGCGGCGCGGGAGCATCCGCTGCGGTGGAATTTTTCCCCGTGGTGCGATCACCGCACCTACATGGACCTCTCGCTCGCCCGCACCCTCGGCGACCTGCGCGATGCCGCGCACGAGCTCGATCCGCACACCCCCGTCGGCATCGAGGGCACGCAAATGCCCGCGGCCTTTGGCGGCTACGACCTGTGGCGGCTCTCGCAAGTGCTCGATTGGGTCGAGCCCTACGACGTCGCCAACGCGCGCGAAATCTGGGGCAGCTTCATGCCCGGCAAGCCGATCCTTAGCACGGTCGGCGAGCAAGACGCTCGCGCCGCGAAGCGCCGGCTCTGGCACCTGCTGCTCGAAGGCGACAAGGGCTGCATCGTCTGGTGGAGCGAGGATTGCATCGACTGGAATTCCGAGGACTACGCGCTCACGCCGCGCGCCAAAGCCCTCACGCCCGTGCTCGCCGAGCTGACCTCGCCGCTCGCGCGCCTTTTCCTCCGTGCCGAGCGCGAGGTCGATCCGATCGCCATCCACTACTCACAGGCGAGTATCCAGGTGGACTGGCTCCTCGAATCCGCCGTGGATGGCTCCACGTGGCTCCGCCGTTTCTCCAGCTACGAAGCGTCGAACAACCAGATGGCGCTGCGGCGGCAGGCGTGGGTGAAGGCGTTCCAGGATTTTGGTTACACCCCGCAGTTTGTTTCCAGCGAGCAACTCGAGCACGGCCAACCCAACGACATCGAGGCGATCGTTGTGGCGGACTCACTCGCACGGTCATTCCGAGAGAAAATTTCGGCACGTCAACAGGTTGGTAGCGAGCTTGCCGGTCTCTGGGACGAGCATGGAAAGTTTCAACCAGGGCGAATCGAACCGCCAAGGTTTGAACTGACTCCGAACGAAATTCGCGAACTGAGAAAAATCGCGGAGCCAGTTCCCGGGAACCCGTTGCCTCCTTTTACCCAGGAATGGGACGACGTGGCTGCTTACCTTCAACTGCGCGTGCAAGGATTAGGCGGCACGCCTTTTCGAACAGTGGAGCGCCTTGTTTTCCAAATGCGTCGTCCTGTTCTGGTCCCGCCGAAACTTTGCATCCGTACTCACCGATATAAACTTGGAAACGCACGCCTCCTTGCCTTCGAGCGCAACATCGTGTGGCAAATGGGTGACGACCTGAAGCAGAAGGGTGGCAACGAGGCGCTGGAGAAGCCGGTGCAGTTTGACGCGCAGCTCGCCGCGCCGGCTCACGTGTATGACTTGCGCAGCGGGAAGTATCTCGGCCATCGCGCGAACATCACCGTGGACCTCGACCCCTGGCAGCCATCGCTTTACGCCATCACGAAGGATCCGCTCGTCGGCGCCGACATCGTTGCCGCCCTGACGAAGCTGGCCATCGGAGAGCACTGACACAGGTTGAATTCAAGCCTGTGGCCATTACCTTCGGAACATGCTCCGGACGGTCCCCCCTTCCACCCCCCGCGGCTTCACGCTGATCGAGTTGCTCACCGTGATGGCGGTCGCCGCCATCCTGGCCGGCCTCGTTTTGTCGATCCAAAGCATTCCGCAAACTAAACCTGGCAGGGGCAGGGCCGAGGCTGAAATCAGGGCAATGATCCTCGGAGCGGAGAACTACAAGGGAGACAACGGCACGTATCCGCGCAACGCCGATACCGATGCCCTCAACCCGCGCAAGGATGGCGCTCCACGCGGATCCGATTCGAATGCTTATCAAAAGGCCAGCCTCTACCTCTACACGGCGCTCAGTGGTGACGCGAAACCCGCCGGCGCTCCGGACGGAAAGCCCGAACCGGAGAATAAGGCTTACCTCAGCGCCGATTTTTTCAAGCCGGCGATCCTGGGTGGGAAGAAGGACGCCGACGGCAAACTCCTCGAAGTGAAGTATCTCCAGGATCCATTCGGAAATAGCTACGGCTATTCAACCATGGGCGCGAAGGCAGAGCAGGACTTCCAGACTGAGCTCCGCACCCATCCCAATCTGGCGCGGCCCAAAGAGATGCCCGGCTACAATCCCACGTTCGATCTCTGGTCCACCGGCGGCTCAGCCAAAGGAGCCGGTCCGTCGGAGCAGGCGGCGTGGGTCAAAAACTGGTAGAACGGGTCTGCCGCGCATGGGCAATCTGGATCCGACGGTCCCTCTGCGACTTGCCTTCCTACTCCGCGCTCCTATCGTCCCGCCATGCCCCAATTCCGCTATGTCGCGCGCAAGCCGGATGGCAAGCTGATCGACGGCGTCCTGAACTGCAACGATCGCTCGGCGGCCATCGCGGAAGTCGAAAAACAGGGCGGCGTGCCGATCAAGATCGAGCCGGTCACGGCGACCGCATCGACGACGAAATCTGAGAGCAGCAAAAGTGGCAAGGTGGTCAAGACGGGCGGCACCACGGCGCCGCCGCCGTCACCCGCGACGGCCGGGACGACCTTGGGGACGACGCAGCAGTATCTTTTCACGGAACAACTCGCGCACCTGCTCACCGCCGGGATGACGCTCGACGAGGCGCTCGGAATTCTCGTGCGGCGGATGAAGCATCCCAAGCTCCAGAGCATCTCGCAGGGGTTGCATCGCGCGCTGGTGGATGGCCGCAGCCTGTCGCAGGCACTCCGCGATTATCCACGCATCTTTTCTCCGCTCTACGTCAACCTCGTCTCGGCCGGCGAAGTCAGCGGTGCGCTGCCCGAAATCCTCAAGCGGCTGGTGGCGCATCTTTCCGATGTGAAATCGCTGCGCGACCGCGTGCAGCAGGCGCTCGTCTATCCCGCGGTTCTGGTGGTCGCAGGCACCGGGCTGATCATTGTCTTCATGACCGTGATGGTCCCGAAGCTCACCGGTTTCTTCAGAGGCACCGGCCAGCCGCTGCCGCAGGCCACGCAGCTTCTGGTCACGGCCAATGAGATGCTCGTGCGCTACTGGTGGGTCGCGCTGCTCGCCGGTGGCGCGCTCTACACGCTCTTCAAAGTCTTCACCCGCTCACCGGAAGGGCGGCGCGCCTGGGATTACTTCACCTGGCGAATTCCGGTTTACAGCCGCATCATTCGCTACCGTTTCTATGCGCAGTTTGCGCGCACCCTCGGCACCTTGATCGAAAACGGCGTGACCCTGCTCCGGGCGCTCGAGTTGCTCGAGGAAATCTCGGGCAACGAATACATTCGCCAGCGCATGATCGATACCCGCGCGGCGGTGGTGGATGGCGCCACGCTTTCGACCGCGCTGTCCGATCAGAAGATCTTTCCGGAACTGTTCATCGACATGATGGCCGTCGGCGAGCAATCCGGCCGCTTCGGCAACACCATGCAGATGATTGCGGACGTGTACGAGCGTGAGCTCGACGGGCAGATCAAGATCGTCTCCACGCTGATTCCGCCCATGGTCATGATCGTCATCGCGGCGATCGTCGGGATGGTGGTTTATGGCATCCTCAGCGCGGTATTCGGTCTCACACAGGGCTTGCGCGCGGGCGTGCATTAGCCTACCGATGTCGGCCCCCCGCGGCCCGATGCCCCTGCTTTTCGCCAAATCCCTCTCCCGCTGGCTCCTTGCCCTGGCCGCGCTGTTACCAGCGTCGGCCGGCGCGCAAGAGCTGCGAGTGCATCCCACCCCCTTCTCTGTCTGGCTCGACTTTCAGGTGCTGGCCACGCCGGACCCGCCCAAAGTGGCCATGCCGGTCTGGCTCGAATCCCTGCAAAGCGATTCGGTCGAAGGCGCCGCCGGCGAGGTGGTGAAGACGACCTTCCGGCTCCGTTTCCGCCCCGTCGGTGGCTTGAACCGCGAGCTGCTCCTGCGGCTCATTTTCGACGATGTCAAAGGCGCCCTGCCGATGGTCACAGGCTGGTCGGAAACCGGGGGCCGGATTTTCGAGCACGGCCCCTTGGGGAACGGTCTAAACCTGCCGAATTCCGCGGCGCTGGCCTTGCGGATGGAGGGCGTCAATTACATCGACATCTCCGTTCCCGGCGACGGCACAAACGTGCGCGGCGCGTTCCTCACCTCGCTGCGCCGCGCCGAAACGCGCTACGGAGTCGATTTTGCGGCCCCCGCAGCGGTCACGGATGCGTTCGGCAATCTGCCGGCGAGCCTGCCGGCGGCGAACGACTCGTGGTTGTTGGGGAGAGTGAAGGCAACGATCGATGCCGGCGTGGTCAAGCTGGCGCCGCGCGAAGCCGTGAGCGAAATCTGGGAGTTTGAGCTCGCCGAACCGCCGCTGGTCGCCGTTTTGACTTTCGAGATATTGAACGCCGACCCGCTCGCGCCGCCCGACGTGTTCGTGAACGATCAACCCCTCGGCCCAGCGGCCTTGCACACCCCGGACCTCGCCGATCCCGCTTATCAAGGCGTGTTACGTCCGCTGGATCGGGGAGTGCGCTTTCGTTACGCCGGCTGGCTGCCGGTCCAGAAAGCCATTCCCGGATCGCTGCTGCGCGCGGGTCTGAACAAGATCCTGCTCAAGTTGCCCGCGGATTCCGGACCGGTGGCCGTCCGGTCCCTTGAGTTGCAACTTAAGAGCCAATGGCAGAACTTGGATTCCCAACTTTCCGCTCCATGAAACGCACTCCCCAGGTTCGCGCCGCCTTCACCCTTTTGGAAATCATGCTCGTGGTGCTCATCATCGGGCTGCTCATCGGCATGGCCATCAAGTTCACGGCGGGACACCTTGGCGTCGCGCAGGAAACCGCGGTCAAGGGACATATCGAAAACTACAAGACCCTGCTGCTCATGTATCAGGGTTCGAATGGATTTCTGCCCACCACCGAGCAGGGCTTGAAGGCGCTAATGGTCAAACCGGAGGGCGAACCAAGGCCGCGCAACTGGCGTCAGCTCATCGACCAGCCCATTCTCGACCCCTGGCAGAACGAGTATTTTTACGTCCAGCCGGGCAAGCATCATCCGGACAGCTACGACATCTTCTCCGCGGGCCAGGATCGCAAGCCGGACACGGCCGACGACATCGGGAACTGGGATAAGGCGAATTAGCTTAGCCGCTCAGCTCGCAACTTGAAAACCATCGCATGAAACGCACGCAACTGGTTCGCGCCGCGTTCACCCTGTTGGAAATCATGCTCGTGGTGCTCATCATCGGGCTGCTCATCGGCATGGCGATCAGATTCACCGCCGGACACATGGAACTCGCGCAGCGAACCGCGGCCAGGGGACACTTCGAAAACTACAAGACTTTGCTCCTCATGTATCAGGGGGCGAACGGATTTCTGCCGAGCACGGAGCAGGGATTGAAGGCGCTGATCGCGAAACCCGAGAGCGAACCGAGGCCGCGTACGTGGAGCAAGCTCCTCGACCAGCCATATCTCGACCCCTGGCAGAACGAGTATTACTACGTCCAGCCGGGCAAACATAATCCGGACAGTTACGCATTTTTTTAGCCGGCAAGGATCGCAAGCCGGATACGGCCGACGATATCGGCAATTGGGATAAGGCGAATTAGCCTAGGAGCGGGAATGGAAAAGCATCGCCATGGGTGCAAAGGTCTGCTGTGGTGAGGGATGCCGCCGTTGGAAAGGGCCGTCACCGTTCCCCCGCTGGGTGAATCCACTTTGGAGCAACTTCCGTGGCCGGTGGACACGCCGGGCGGGAGGTATTGGG
>JAXDQW010000072.1:0-41053 GCA_034667665.1 Chthoniobacter sp. | reverse complement strand
CATGAGGGCCGCGCCGAGGTGCTGGAGGCGCGCTTCGGTGTACCGCATGGACGCCGGTGGGTCGCCCTCGACGGAGCCGAAGTTGCCCTGGCCATCGACGAGCATTTCGCGCATCGCCCACGGCTGCGCCATATGCACGAGCGTGGGGTAGATCGCCTGATCGCCGTGCGGATGGTAATTACCCATCGTCTCGCCTACGATCTTCGCGCACTTCAGGTGCTTGCGATTCGGCTGCACGCCGAGATCGTTCATCGCAAAGAGAATGCGGCGTTGGGAAGGCTTGAGCCCATCCCGCGCATCCGGCAGCGCGCGCGAGATGATGACCGACATGGAGTAGTCGAGGAAAGACTTCGACATCTCCTCGGCCACATTCACTTTTTCGACTTTTTCGTTTTGGTTATACATCGACAGGAGCGGGGAAAAATGGAGCTAGGGTTCGGGCGATTCAGATTCAGGCTGTGGTAAAATTAACCAAGCCAAAATCGCCATCTTTGGGCTCCGCCAACGCGGGCGTTTGACGCGGACGCGACCGTCTTTCTCTCCGCGCAAATTTCCCGGGACGCGTGCGCGCTAATCCTTCCCGGGTTTGTCAATTTCCAAGTGGCTCGGCACGCGATCTGTGCCCTGGCCGGGCGTCATCGACTCGATGCGCATTTCCTTCAGGAGCCAGACCCCCTCTCCGAGCGACTGCCCCGCGATCACCTTGAACCGCCGCGCCAGCTTCCCGTCGCGGCCGAAGGCTTCCGCCTGCATCAATGCGCCGCTCTGCTTCGCGATCCACAGCTTCACCGCGCTGTATTGCGAATCGCCTTTGGAAGGAGGCTCGACGCGGACGATCCAGCATTTGGTCAGCAGCATCGTCTGCTCGCCTTCGACCTTCGCCTCGGGCCAGTAGAGGAAGCGCATCGCCAGGTCCTCGTAGCTGATGTCGCTGTCGCGCACCTTGTCGTCGAAACGCGCCGCGGTAATCTTTTGCGGGCCGGCCTTCCCGATTTCCTCGAGCCGCGAGTCCTTCTCCCCGAGCCGCAGCAGGAGAGCCTGCGGCGGATCGGAAAAATCCCAGCGCACGGTGTCCCCTGAGATCGTGAGCTTGAAGGGAATCGACTTCGGCCCCGTGCGCAACCGGCCGGTGAGCGACTGCACCTGGGCGGTCTGCGCGACGCGCACCGTCTTCAGAATCTCCCGTGCACTGGGTGTTTCCTCGGCGCCCGCCAACCCGCTCAAACACAAGGCCGCGGCGAGGAGCAATCGTGTCTTTACATGAAAAGTGAGCGCCATAACCTCCCCGACACTCCGCGATCCGCGCATGGACCAACAGCTTCTTTTTCTCATCAATCGGGAGTGGACGGGCGCGCTGGCGGATCGATTCATGGCGCTCCTTTCCAACTGGGACGTGTGGTTTCCGATCTTCCTTTTCCTCCTCATCATCCTCTTCGTCAAAGGCAGCTTCAAAATGCGCGCCTTCCTCATCACCGCCGGCCTCATCGTGGGCATCAATGATGGACTCCTCTCCCGGACGCTGAAACGGGTCGTCGATCGTCCGCGTCCGCATCAGGCCATCGACGGCGTGCGCGTGGTCGATCTCGCGAAGGCGAAGCCGCGCCTGCTCGCCATTTTCAAACCGGCGACGGTGAAGCTCTCGCGGCCCGACCTCGCCGACGTGGAAGGGCGTTCCTTCCCGTCTTCGCACACGATCAACGTTGTCTCGGCCGCGCTGCTCGGCGTCTGCTTTTTCGGACGCCGTGCGGCCTGGGGCTTCGGCCTGGCGGGCCTCGTGGCTTACTCCCGGATCTACACCGGCGCGCACTGGCCGAGCGACGTCCTCATCTCGATCTTCCTCGGACTCGGCTCGACACTGCTGCTCCTGAGCGCGTTGGAAGTCTTGTGGCAACGCCGCGGAGAAGCTTTCCTGCCGCGGGTGCGCGCGCAACACCCGAGTCTTTTCGCGGCATGAATCCGCGCCGCCTGCTCTTTGCTTTTCTCGCCGCGCTCACGCTTCTCCGTCTCCTCACCATCGGGCAGCTCGAACTCATGCCGGATGAAGCCTATTACTTCCAATGGTCGCAGCGGCTCGACTGGGCTTACTTCAGCAAAGGTCCAGGCGTGGCCGTGGCGATGTGGCTGAGCACCCATTTCTTTGGAGTGAGCGAGTTTGGCATCCGCGCACTGAGCCCGCTGCTCGCGCTCGGCACGAGTTTGCTCATGTTCTCTTTCGCCCGCCGGCTGTATGGCGAATCGCCGGCGATCTGGACCGTGATGCTGATCAACGTGATCCCCATCTTCAGCGCGGGCAGCCTGCTCATGACCATCGACCCGCTTTCCATCTTTTTTTGGATGGCGGCGCTTTACACGGTTTGGCTGGCCCTCGAACTCAGCCCGGCATTCAGCCATTGGTGGACGGCCACCGGGGCCCTGATCGGTCTAGGGTTCCTCTGCAAGTACACCAACGCGATGGAGCTGCTCTCCATCCTGCTGCTGCTCGCGTTAACCCCGAGATATCGTCGCGAACTGACCCGCCCCGGGTTCTACTTGATGCTCGCGGTCTTCGCCGTCTTCGTCGCGCCGCCGATTATTTGGAACGCCCAGCACGACTGGGTCACCATCTTCCACCTGTCCGCCCGCGGCGGCTTGCGCTCCGCGGCGAAAATCGACCCGGCCGAGTTTCTCAGCTTTCTCCTGGCGCACTTCGGCGTTTATTCGCCGCTCGCGTTCGGCGGGCTGCTCGTGGCGATCGTCTGGGCGTGGCGGCGCGCGGACGTCCATTTCAAATCGCGCTTTCTCCTCGCCTTCACCCTGCCGCTCTTCGCGCTCTACTTCATCCTCTCGCTCAAGCAGGCCGGCGAGCCGAACTGGACCGCGCCCGCCATGCTCAGTCTCGCGGTGCTCGGTGTGGCGCTCTGGCACGAACGAGCGCAGGAGCAGCGCTGGGCGCGGCGGTTTGCCTTCGCGGCCTGCGCGGTCGGGCTCGCGATCAGCTTTTGGTCCATGGATACCGAGTTGCCGCGCCGTCTTGGCCTTCCTTTGGCCTACGAAATGGATCCCACCGCACGCCTCCGCGGTTCCCGCTCCGCGGCGGAAAAAGTGGAAGCCTTCCGCCGCGAATTTGAGGCCGCGCAGGGCAAGCCGGTTTTTCTCATCGCCAACAAATACGGCACCGCGGCCAGCCTCGCGTTTTACCTCGAAGACAAGCGCGTCGAAGCGCCCGGGCATCCGCCGGTGTATGTCCCGGAGTCGCCCATTCCCGAGAACCAATACTTCTTCTGGCCGCGCTACGACGGCGAAACCGACTTCGTGGAAGCCGCGCAGAACCTGCTCCGGTCCGGCGCCGAAATCGCTCCCGCCGTTCGCGAGGAACTCGTCACCAGCCTGGCCGCCGTTACGGGGGCGCCCCCGAACAACGAGCCCGGAGCCCAGGCCGAACTCCGCAGCCGCTTTCTGCGCGCGCTCAAGGCTGCGGCGCCGCAGCTTCCGATCGACGAGTATTTCACGGAATCGCTCGGCTATTCACCCTTCATCGGGCGGACCGCGCTTTACATCACCGACCGCGCCGAAGAGCGTCCGCCCTCGAGCATCAAGCGCGGCTTCGAGCGCGTCGAGATGGTGCGCTGCATCGATTTCGCACGCCGGGGTCTGCCGCTGCGGCAACTCCGCATCTTCGCCTGCTACAATTACCGCCAGGTGTCTCTTTGAATGCTGAACGCGCGCGCTCTTTCGTTCATAGTTCAAAACCCATCGCTCAGAATTCGCTCCCCATGATCTCCGTCGTCATCCCGCTCTACAACGAGCAGGATAACATTGAACCGCTGCACCAGGAAGTCACCGCCGCCCTCACGGGCCGCGATTACGAACTCATCCTCGTCGATGATTGTTCGACGGATGATACGCTGAAGCGCATCCAGCACACCCCGGAGGTCCGCGTCCTCGAGTTCGCCAAAAACACCGGTCAGAGCGCGGCGATGTACGCCGGCATCTACGCCGCCCGCGGCGAGGTCATCGTCCTGCTCGACGGCGACCGGCAGAACGATCCGCTCGATATTCCGCGGCTGCTCGCCGCGATCGACGAGGGCGCCGACCTCGTCTGCGGCTATCGCGCGAACCGCAAGGACACCGGCTTCAAGCGCGTCCAGAGCCGGATCGCGAATTTCGTGCGCAGCCGTTTTACGGGCGATGGGGTGCGCGACACCGGCTGTACGCTCAAGGCGATGCGGCGCGAGTGCCGCGAAGCGCTGGTGCCATTTCATGGGATGCACCGCTTTATCCCGGCCTTGGTCAAAGGCATGGGCTACAAACTCGTCGAGCTCCCCGTGAATCACCGGCCGCGCGTCGCGGGCGTGAGCAAATACGGCTTCGGTAATCGGGCCTGGAAGGCGACCTGCGACATGTTCGCCGTGAAATGGCTGCTCACCCGCCAGGTCCGAATCCGGATCAAGAACGACCGCACGCAAAACCCGCGCGCCGAGCCTTGATCAAACGCAGAAGCGCGGGGGCGCAGAGAGCGCAGCGCGGCAAAGCCGCGATCAATCTCGTCGCGCAATTGAAACGCAGAGGGCGCGGAGGACGCAAAGGGCCGCAGAGGAAGAGCAGCGCGCGCGATACTTCGTCGAGTTTCCACAGCCAGCAACCGACAATTCCTCATCCAGTTGTGGGTTGAGGGATCGCCGGAGGCCGGCTATCGCGACCAGTGCTTTTCCTCTGCGGCCCTTTGCGTCCTCCGCGTCCTCTGCGTTTCAATTGCGGCGACGAGTTTGGTTGCGGTCCGCCGCGCTGTGAACTCTGCGCCTTTGTGTCTCTGCCTTTTTATATCCTCCCGGATTTGGTTAGTCGCGGCTAAGCACGTTGACAGGGCACCGCTCCCCGACCCCCAACCTGATGAAACCGACCATCCTTAAAGACCGAATTTCCCTGCCGCTTCGAACCGTGCCCGCGCGCGTCGCAGGTATTCTGTTCGTGCTTATCCTCTCAATTGTGGGCCGCGCGGTTGGCGCCGAGCTGTTTCCGTTCGTGCTGCCCTGGGACGACGCCACGCCCGGCGCTACCAACGTCAGCGCGTGGCTGGACGCGCCGGCCGGCCGGGACGGTTTCGTCACGGTGCAGGACGGTCACCTTTTCGCGGGAAAAAAGCGGCTTCGCCTGTTCGGAGTGAATCTGGCTTTCGGCGCGAATTTCCCCACCCACGAAGCGGCGGAGAAGGTCGCCGCGCGGATGGCGAAGTTCGGGATCAACTGCGTGCGCTTTCATCACATGGACATGCAGGCCACGCCGGCGGGAATTTGGGCGAAGGACCTGGCCACGCTCGATCCGGATCGGCTGGATCGGCTGGATTACTTTATCGCCCAGCTCAAAGCGCACGGGATCTACGCGGACCTGAACCTCCACGTTTCGCGCACCTACCCGGATATGCCGAAAGCGGAGAAGGCGACCAACCCCAGCTACGATGTGGGAATCGACAATTTCTCGGCGCGCCTGATCGACTTGCAAAAGGAATACGCCCGCGCGCTGCTAACCCACGTCAACCCGTACACGAAGAGCGCCTACGCTCAGGAGCCCGCGGTCGCCTTGATCGAGATCAACAACGAGAACGCGCTGCTCGCGCAGTGGAATTGGGGCGGACTCGACAAGATGGCCGCGCCCTATCGCGTCGAGCTCGGGGCGTTCTGGACGCAATGGCTGCGTGGAAACTATCGCGATGACGCCGCCCTGGCTGCCGCCTGGGCCGGGGGCGCGCACGCCGCGGGGCCGGAACTGTTGCGGCCGGGCGGATTCGCCGGTCCCAAGAGCGCCTGGTATCTTGAACAGCACGAAGGCGCGCGCGCCGAGGCTTCGATCAAGGACGGCGCGATGCGGATCGAGGTGCGCCAGCCGGGCAAGGAGCCGTGGCACGTGCAATTCGGGCAGGGCGGGCTGCAATTTCAGCAAGGCGAATCCTACACCGTGACCGTGCGGGCACGAGCCGACAGCCCTGGCAAGATCAGCGTCAACGCTTCGCAGGCGCACGCGCCGTGGTCGGTCTTCGGATCGAAGGAACTGGCGCTGACTTCGGAGTGGCAGGCTTTCACCTTCGCCTTCGTCGGCAAGGCCGACGACAACGCTCGCATCACTTTCAGCAATTTGGGCAAGGCCACCGGCGGATATGAGTTTGCCGACGTCTCGCTCCACACCAGCGCGATCGACGGCGAAGTCCACCGGGACGCCAGCGGATCGATCGAGACCTTTACTCATGATGGGATCGCCGGCCACTCGCCGGCCGCGCAGCGCGATTGGTTCCGCTTCCTCTGGTCGCTCGAGGAGAAATACTGGCCCGGGATGTATGACTTCATCCGCACCGACTTGAAGGCGATGCCGCTCATCGTCGGCACCCAACTGGGCTGGAGTCCTTTTCCGATCCAGGCGCGGATGGATGTGATCGATTCACACTCCTACTGGCAGCATCCGCACTTCCCCGGGCGCTCGTGGGACATGGACAATTGGACCGTGAAGAACGACGCGATGACCGGCGCGGCCGATGGCGGCACGCTCTCCCGTCTCGCCCTCCAGCGCGTGGCCGGAAAGCCCTACATTTGCACGGAATACAACCATGCCGCGCCGAACACCTTTTCCAGCGAAACCTTCCCGCTGCTCTGCGCCTATGCGGCGCTCCAGGATTGGGACGGCGTCTTCGCTTTCGCCTATTGCCACCGCGGTGACGATTGGGAGAAAGGTTATTTTCCGAGCTTTTTCGACATCGATCAGCACCCGACGAAGATGGCAACGCTCCCGGCCTCGCTGGCGCTCTTCATGCGCGGCGACGTCCAGCGCGGGTCGCAGGAACTGGTCGCAACCATCTCCCGGGATTCCGCGATGGACACGGCGCAACACGGAGGTCCGCGGATCGGTGCGGACCAATTTGGCCTCGATTACGACGCGGCCCTCTCTTCACGGGTGGGTGTGCGGCTCGGCGATCGGGATGCGCGTGCGAGCGCTACGATTGCCGACCGGAAACACGTGGTCAGCGATACGCGGGAGCTGGTCTGGGACAAGACCGACCGCGTGGTCACGGTGGACACCGCCCGATCCAAGGCCGTGATCGGCTTCGCGGAACGTCGGAGCTATGATCTGGGCGGGGTGCAGATCGAGTTTGGGGCGCTGCGCCAGGGCTTCGGCGTCCTGCAATTGACGGTGCTCGAGGGCGCCGACTTTGCGACCGCCCGGCGCCTGCTCATCAGCGCCACCGCCGACCTGGAGAACACCGGGATGAAGTGGACCTCGGACAAGAAGGAGAGCGTCGGCCGCAACTGGGGCCACGCTCCGCTTGTGGAAGGGGTGCCCGTCAAAATCATCCTGCCGGGCGCCCGCAAGCTCAGGGCCTGGGCACTCGACGAACGCGGCCAGCGCGGCGCCGAGGTGCCAGTGCGCGCCGGCGCCCTCGAGATCGGCCCCGAGCACAAGACGCTCTGGTACGAGGTCGCTGCGGAGTAGCCCAGCCAAAGTGGGGCAGGCGTCCCCGCCTGCCATGAAGTGGGGTAGCCGTCCCGGCTTGCCCAGGTTCGGCTGCCCAGGCTCGGGGCAGGCGGGACGCCTACCCCACTCATGGCAGGCGGGACGCCTGCCCCACTTCCTGAGTCGGCGCGTCAGGCAAAGATCCCCGTCACCGGCTTCCCATCGGCGATCATCACCGGTCGGTCCGCCAGGGTGCGGACTTCGGTGTGCGGGTTGATGCCGAGCGCATAGTAGATGGTCGCGGCGAGATCGTCGGGACGCACGGGATCCTCCGCGGGATACGATCCGGTCTTGTCCGAAGCGCCGTGGACGAAGCCGCGTTTCACGCCACCGCCGGCGAGCAACGCGGTATAACACTGCGGCCAGTGATCGCGGCTGACGTTCTTGTTGATATTCGGCGTGCGGCCAAATTCCCCCATCCACACGACCAGCGTCTCGTCGAGCAGACCGCGCTCATCGAGATCGGTGAGCAGCGTGGGCAGCGTCTGCTCGGTCATCGGCAGGTGATATTTTTCGATGATCGGAAACATCCGCGTGTTGTTGAAGCCGTGCGTGTCCCACCCGCCCTCGGTCGTGCTCTGCCCGCCGATGCTCGGCGCAAAATAAACAGTGACAAACTTCGTCCCGGCCTCGACCAGCCGCCGCGCGAGCAGGCAGCTCTGGCCGTAGGTCGAGCGGCCGTAAGCCTCGCGGACCTTTTCCGGTTCGGCGCTCAGATTGAAAGCCTCGCGCAGCTTCGGCGATTGCAGCATCGCGATCGCCTTCTCGTAGTAGCCATCCAGCCCGCGCGCCTGCGCTGAGTAATCGAGCATCCGCGCCTGTTCATCGACCAGTTTCTGGAGCTCGCGCCGGACCTGCAGTCGCTCGAACGGAATCCCTTCGGGGAGGCTCAACTCGGGCAGCGCGAAGGACGGCGAGTTTGGGTCCTGCAGAACCACCAGCGGATCGTGGACCTTGCCCAAAAAGCTCGCGTGCTGACCAGGCGTGGTCGATCCGTCGCTGATCACGTGCGGATACGACACCGCGGTCGGCATCACGCCGCTGCTGCCGGGTGCGAGCCGGTCCACCACCGAGGCGTAGCCGGGGAAAAGATCGAGCGAGTCGCGCAAGCGTTGATCGTCGCTCGGCGGCGCGTGGCCGGTCAGGGCGTAGTAGCCCGCTGAGTTGTGATTCTTCATCGTGTGATGCATCGAGCGAATCAGCGTCACCTTGTCCATCACCCTGGCGGTGCGCGACAAACGCTCGCTGACCTGAATGCCATCGGCCTTGCTCGCGATCGGCTGATACGGTCCGCGAATGCCTTCGGGCGCCTCGGGCTTCATGTCGAACATGTCGAGGTGCGACGGGCCGCCCCACTGAAAGAGAAAGATCACCGATTTGGCGCGCGCCTTGAGCTTGGCTGCCGCCAGCGTCTCGGCTCGCAACAGCCCCGGCATGGTCAGTCCGAGCAGACCGAGCCCGCCGACTTTGAGCGCATGGCGCCGACTCATGAGGGTGGAATGAAAATTAGGACAGGCGGAGGAGGGCATGGTGGTTAGCGGCGGAAAAGGAATTCCTTCGAATTAAGCAGCGCCCAGGCAATGTCTTCGAGCGCGCCGCGTTTGGCCGGCGCGCCAGCCAGGTGCGCGCTGGCGCGCTCGAGCTCGGCCGCGGTGGGCGCCCGCGAGAGGGCGCTCCAGAACAGTTCATCGACCATTTCGCGCTCGCTCCTGCCGCTGACGAGCAAGCGGCCAAGGCGGTTGTCGGGGTCGGTGAGGAGCTGCTGCGGGAGCGGTCCGCCGATGAGTTGGAAAGCCTGGGGCAACGTCGTGTCGTTGGAGCGTTCGCAATCCGAAGCAATGAGCCGCGGTGGTTTCCCAAAAACCAGCGAGAAACGGTCGCTGTCGGTCTTCAGCGGGCGATAATGCTGGCGGCCTTCGGGCACTTGCGCGAGGCGCGTGGCGTTCGGGTAACCTTCAAACTTCAGCGGCGATCCGAGCACCGCGCTCATCGAATCGAGCAATTGTTCCGCGCTGAGGCGGCGCACGAAACCATGCGCGAAATTGGCTTCATCCTCCGCATTCGTCGCGTTCGGTTCGGGCGCGAGCTGATAGGTGCGCGAAGCCATGATCGTGCGGATGAGCTGCCGCACGTCGTACCCGTGCGCGACGAAATCCTGCGCGAGAGCGTCGAGCAATTCGGGGTGCGACGGCGGGTTGCTCGCGCGGAAGTCGTCCACCGGATCGACCAGGCCGCGCCCGAAGAGCTGAAACCAGATGCGGTTCACCTGCATCCGCGCAAACATCGGGCTGCGAGTGAGCCAGTCGGCCAGGGCCATGAGCTCGTCGCGGTCTTTCGCAAGACGCGGCGCTTCCCCGCCGAGAAAGCGCGGAATGGCCGCCTCGTTGGTGCGCGGATTGGTCACGCTGGCCTTCGCTTTGATCTGCACGATCTGGTCGCCTTTGAACTCCTGCTGGTCGTTCTTATCGCCGCGCTTGTTTTCCACGATCTTGTAATCCACCCGGGCAAAGAGGCCGGCCCAGTTGTAGTAATCGTCCTGCGTCCAGCGCTCGAAGGGGTGATTGTGGCAGCGCGCGCAGTTGAGCTGCGTGCCGAGAAAGACCCGCGCGGTGTTCTCGGCGCGGGTGATCGGGTCGCGATTGGCGCGCCACCAATTCGCCGGCGGATTTTCGTAGGTGCTCCCGCGGGCGGCCACCAGTTCGCGCGCGAACTGATCCAGCGGCTTGTTCTGCGCGATGCTCTCGCGGATCCAGCCGTGGAACACTTCGAGGCCTGTGCGATCGAGCACGCGCTGCTCGATCTTGAGCAGATCGGCCCATTTCAACGCCCAGAAATCGGCGAACTCCTCGCGCTGCAAGAGCCGCTCAACGAGTTGCTGGCGCTTATCAGGAGCGGGGTCGGCGACGAAGGCCTGCGTCGTTTCGGCCGTGGGAACGATACCGAGCAGATCGAGATACGCACGCCGGAGGAAGAGCGCATCCGTGCAAGGCTCGGACGCATTCATCCGCAGCGTGTGCAGCTTCCGAAGAACTTGCTCGTCGATGAAGTTGGCGGGCGGGATCTCGCGCCAAACAAATTCCGGTCGCGCCGGAACGAAGGCCAGCCGCACCGGGACCTGCTGGTCGAGGTAGCGGACGAGCACCGTCGATTCCCCGAACTTGTAACGCGAGACCACCCCCTCCACCGACGCGTTCACGATCTGATTGCTCGGTTCGAAAACGGCGAGGCGAGTCACGTCGCGCTGGGTGCCGTCGGAGAATGTCGCGACCGCCCGCAGGCTCACGGAAGCCATCGGTTCCACGAGCACCTGCTCGGTGGGCGAAACGTCGAGTTTCACCAGCTTCGGGCCGGTCGCACCGGAGTCCGGCGCGCCGTCACGCAGCCAGGCAAGCAGGGCGTCGTACTCCGGCTCGCCGGGAGCGAAGCGTTTGCCTCCCTCGTGGGCGATCGTGCCCGTGGCCTTGAGCAGGATCAGGCTGTTCTCCGGCTCGATCTGATTCACGCGCCGGCCGCCCTGTTCCCGCGTCAGCGCCAGCCAGTCGAGATCGGGGTCCTGTCCGCGGAGCGAAAGTTTGAAGCCCCCCTTGCCGCTGCCGTTGCCGTGGCAACCTCCGAGATTGCAGCCGGCCTTGGAAAGCACCGCCATGACATCGGTGCGGAACGCGCCAGGAGCGGCGTGACCCCGCCAGGGAATCAGCGCGAGGGCCCCGGCGAGAAGCACGAGGCGGTGGAAGGCGAGGAAGGAGGTGGGGACGGCGGACACGTCCCAGAAAGAACGCCGAAAACGAAAAAAACCTAGACCGAATCTTTCGCGCCACCGGTCCGGAGATGGCGCGCCAGGAAGGAGGGCCGACGCGGCCCTTCAATCATCATGCCGGGGCGAGACGCCCCGATTCATGGGGGCCGCTCGCCTCACGGCCAGTGCTAGCGACGGGTGCGGCTGGTGCCGCGGACCCGCGAGCGGCTCGGGGCCGCTCCTTCGAGGACGAACACGTTGAGGAACAGTTTGAACCGCTTGAGGGCCACGCTGGAGGAGGCGTCGAGGGCGAGAGTGTGTTTCATGGTAACCCCTATAGCTGGAACGTTGCCACGCACCGGAATGATTTTCGGCGCGAGCCGTTTTACCCATAAAAAAAACCGCGCCGGGATTGCCCGGGACGGTCCCCCGCTCTAATGCTGCCATCCCCGCACCTATGAAAACTTCCCCCGTTCTCCACCTGCTCACCGCCCTCGCCCTCAGCGCTCCGGTGCTCCTGGCCAAAACCCCCGATGGCAAGCAGAAGCTCGTCATCGTGGCCGGCAAACCGTCGCACCCGCCGCGGATGCACGAGTTCAACGCCGGCGCGCAGCTTCTGGCCAAATGTCTGGCCGGCGTTCCGGGACTGAAAACCGAGGTGGTGCTCAATGGCTGGCCGCAGGACGAGGCGATCTTCGAAGGCGCCGATGCGGTGGTTTTCTACATGGACGGCGGACCGAAGCACGAGGTTGTGCAGGACGGCGGTCAGCGGCTCGCGAAGATCGACGAGTGGGTGAAGAAAGGGGTTGGCATCGGCTGCATGCACTACGGCGTCGAAGTGGTGGCCGATCAGGCGGGCGGGCAGTTCCAGCGCTGGATCGGCGGGCACTACGAGAACGCGTATTCCTGCAATCCGATCTGGGATGCGAATTTCGAGAAGTTCCTCGAGCACCCGATCACGCGCGGCGTCCAGCCCTTCCAGATCAAGGATGAATGGTATTTCAACATTCGCTTTGCCGACGACTTCAGTGCCGACGGGGCGAAGGAAACCGCGGGCGTGAAGTTCACGCCGATCCTCGTGGCCAAGCCGAGCGACGCTGTGCGCGGCGGTCCCTACGTTTTCCCGAAAGGGCCCTATCCGCACATTCAGGCTGCGAGCGGTCGCGCGGAAGCCATGATGTGGGCGATCGAGCGCCCCGACGGCGGCCGCGGCTTCGGCTTCACCGGCGGCCATTTCCACGACAACTGGGGCAACGAAAACTTCCGCAGAACGGTTCTCAACGCCCTCGTGTGGGTCGCCAAAGCTGAAGTCCCCGCCAAGGGCATCGAGTCAAGCATCACGCCGGCCGACCTCGACGCGAACCTCGACCCGAAACCGGAACCGAAGAAAAAGTAGCATCTGATCATGGCCAGCAATACTCCCGAGCGCGGGTTGCCCCAGCGCTTCATCAAGTTTCAGAAATCCTACCCTGACCTCGCCCGGGCCCTCGACCAGCTCGGCACCGCCGCGAGCAACGCCGGGCCGCTCGACAAGAAAACCATCGAGCTGCTGCGCCTCGCCATCGCGGTTGGCGCTCGCGAGGAAGGGGGTGTGCACTCCCACACCCGCCGGGCGCTCGAAGCGGGCGCGACCGCGGACGAAATCCGCCACGCTGTCCTGCTCTCGATCACCAGTGTTGGTTTTCCGAACACGATGGCGGCAATGAGTTGGGTGGAAGACGTGCTGGAGGTTTAGCCGGCCGCTCCCGGCCTCGCTCGTCACGCTCGCCAGCGTGCGGCTGCGCTACCCCTGCTGGAAGAGCGCGAAGCCCGGCTTGATCACCTGATAGATCAGGCGCAGGCGTTCATCGAAGTGGATGAAGGCGCTCTTGATCGAATTGATCGTGATCTTTTCCAAATCGGCGAGATCGAGGCCGAATTGATCCACCGCGATCAGGAGCTCGCGGGTCATGGTGGTGTCGCTCATCAGCCGGTCGTCGGTATTCAAGGTCACCCGAAAGCCGAGATCGAAGTAGAGCTTGAAGGGATGCTCGGCCATCGAGCGCACCGCGCCGGTGTGGACATTGCTCGAGAGGCACATCTCCAGCGGGATGCGCCGGTCGAGAATGTATTGCGCCAGCGTCCCGAGTTTCACGATGCGCCCGTCCAGGATCGTCATGTCGTCGGTCAGGCGCGTGGCGTGGCCGAGCCGGTGCGCGCCGCAGAGCTGGAGCGCCTGCCAGATGGAAGCGACGCCAAAGCCTTCCCCCGCGTGCAGGGTGCTGAAGAAATTGGCCAGTTGGATGGCCTGAAACGCCGCGACGTGTTTCTTCGGCGGATAGCCGGCTTCCTCACCCGCGAGATCGAAACCGACCACCCCGCGGTGCCGGAAGTCGATCGCCATTTCCGCCCACTCGAGCGAGTCGGTTTTGTCGCGCATGGCGCAGATGATCAGCCCCCATTCCACGCCGAAATTTTCCCGGCCGCGGTGCAATCCGTCGATGGCGGCCTGCACCACCGCCTCCGGGGTCAGGCCGAGCCGCGTGTGAAAGCACGGTGCGAAGCGCACCTCCGCATAGACCACCCCGTCGGCGTGCATGTCCTCGATGAACTCGAAGGCCACCCGTTCGATCGCGCTCCGGGTCTGCATCACCGCGATGGTGTGCGCAAAACCCTCGAGATATTCGGGCAGGCTGCCCTTGTTCGCGCCGCGGTGAAACCATTGCCCGAGCGCCTGCGGGTCCTCCGTGGGCAGGCCGGCATATCCGCAAGCCCGCGCCAGTTCGATGACCGTCTGCGGTCGCAGACCGCCATCGAGATGTTCATGGAGCAGCACCTTCGGAACCCGCTGGATGATTTCGGCGGTCAGTTTCATCGCGCGCAGACTCGGGGCCGCAGTCCGAAAAAACAAGCTGCACCCCGGTGATGTTGGGCCACGGGATGATGTGAGGCCGACTTGCAGTCGGCGCGGGCGAGCGAAGCGAGGGGTTTTTCAAGTGCGCGCGCTTCACCGGCCGCCTCGCTGATAGCGGTGACAAGTCGGCTTCACATCCGAGCCGACGACAAGCCGGTCTCTCCATTCACTGCCCCTGATCCAACTTGAATTGCACGTTCACCTCGAAGGATTCGCCATCGCCCAGGCCGGCGGGCAGCGGATCGATCTGTTGCACCTTTTCCGCTGCCGCCATCACCGACTCATCCATTTGCGCATTCTCCGAGGATTTTACGATTTCGCGCTTCGAAATGACGCCATCTTTGCTGATGCGCAGCTTGAGCGTGGTGACCACATCCGCGCCGCCCCGCTGGATGTTGGTGGGCTGCTCCCAGCGCGCGTGAAAGCGATCGTGGAGCATCGAAAAATACCAGCCAAACTGCGACATTCCATCGCCGCCGCCTGCCTTCCCGGGACCGCGTCCATTGCCCGTGCCCGCTCCATTGCCACCCGCCTTGGCGTTGCCCGCAGCGTTACCGGCCGTGGAATCCGCGCCGGGGGTCTTCGCGGCGCCGGGCGTGCCTTTGGGCTTTTCCGACGGGGTGGCTTTCGGCTTTGCCGGCTCCTCATCTGTGGCCGCGGGTTTGGGTGAAGCTTTTGGTTTCGGCGTCGCTTTTGGCGTGGCCTTGGGAGTTGCCTTCGGCGTGGCTTTCGGGGTGGCGGGCTTCGGGGTTTCCGGCTTCGGCGTGGTGGGTTTGGGGGTCGCCGGCGGCGGGGTGGCCAGCGCTATTTCGCTCGGCGGAGGTGGTTCCACTGGCGGCGGCGGTGGCTCAGGCTTGATCTCCGGGGCGGGCGGTTCGGGCGCGGGGGGCTCGGGCGGCTGGGCGGGAGCCGGCTCGGGCGTGCCGTCGCCGGCGTCTCCTCCCCCCATGGAGCCGCCGTCGATCCAGGTGATCGTGGGCGGGTTGACTTTGCGCTCCCACTTTCCAGCGAGGAAGAACAGCGCGACGAGCAGCACGTGCGCCCCGGCGACGATGAGCAAATTTCGCTGAAAGGCGGAATCGCCAAACATCCGGTCCTCCGGCTACTCGGTGTCCGGCGTGGTCACCACGCCAACCTTGCCGATCTTCGCCCGCTGCACCACGCCCATGACATCGATGAGCCGCTGCACCGGCAGCTCCTTGTGCGAGCGGATGACCACCGCGATTTCGCTGCGCGAAGTCTTCAGCGCTTCGAGATCGGACTCCAGTCGCTCCAGCGTCGTCGCCGCGCCGTTGAGCTTCAGCACCGCCTCACGATTGATCGAGACGGTTTGCACCGCGCTCGGATCCACCGCTTTGGGTGACGCCGCGGTCGAAGGCAGGACGAGATCCAGGCTGTTGTCCATCAGCGGCGTGGTGATCATGAAGATGATCAACAGGACGAACGCGAGGTCGAGCAGCGGCGTGACGTTCAGCTCGCTGAGCGTGTGGAGGGCGTGGCGGTCGGAGAAGCGGCGCATGTGATCAGCCTTCAGTTGAGAATCGGTGCCACTCCACTCCACCACTCCATTTCTCCACTACTCCAAGGGAGTGGTGGAGTGGTGGAGTGGAGGAGTGGAGTGGCACTGAGCACTTTCTTCATCGGATCGGTTCCGCGCTGCTCCAGCGGCGCGTGCGTTCGCTGTGATCGACAAACTTGTGCTCGAACTCGCTGGCCAGTTCGCCGGCAAAATTGTCGAGCTCGACGATCATCCCCCGAATCGTGGTGACGAGGAAGTTGTAGCCGAACATGGCGGGAATCGCGACGAGCAGGCCGGTCACGGTGGTGATGAGCGCGGCGCTCACGCCGGGGGCCATCGCGGCCAGGTTCGCGGAACCGGCGGCCGCCACGTCGCTGAAGGTATCCATGACGCCCCACACCGTGCCGAGCAGGCCGAGAAAGGGCGCGCCGCTGACCGCGGTGGCGAGCAGGATCATGGCCGACTCGAGCTTCAGCGCCGTCTCGCCGACCGCGCGCTCCATCGCGGTGGTGACCACGCGCATCTGCGCGGGGGAGATTTTCGGCGCGGTGTCGAGCCGGGCGCGGAAGGTTTCATCCACGTCCGAAGCGCCGAGGAGCTGGTAGGTGAGCTCGCGGCAACCGGCTTTGTAGATGGTGAAAACCGGGGCGCCTTCGAAGCGGACGCGGTCGGTGTAGATGCGCAGCGGCTGACGATCGGCGCGGAAGTGTTCGAGAAACTGGTCCCGGCGCTGTTGCGCATGGCGGACCATGCGGAACTTCGTCCACATCACCGTCCAACTGAAAATCGAGGCAAGGAACAGCGCGAGCAGGATGACCTTGCCCGGCACGGTTGAATTCTCGAAGGCGAAACTGAGGCCGCCGCCGGACGCGAAAATTGGGAAAAGCGTTGCCGCCATGCGTAGGCGATTGGTCTAGTGCAAGAAGCTGCTTGTTCAAAGGCAAACTGTGAAATTCCTCCGTCTTCTCCTAATTCTCACCATTCTTGCCCCGGCCGTCGCGCCCGCCGCGGAGCACCGCTACGACGTTCTTGCGAAGCTGCTCACGCCCTTCATCAACGTGCTGGCGAAGAACACCAAAAATCCGAATCGCGCGCTGTCGCTCGATCTGCGGCTCGAGCGCATGACCGACCTCCCGCCCGCGCTGGCCGGCGCCCGCGTCGCGTTTTCGCTCGAATATCCGGACAAGCTTCGGCTGCACGCGCCGATCCTCGGCGAGGATCTCACCGTGTGCCGCAACGGGCAGCAGGTCTGGGTCATGCCCGGCGCGAAACTCCAGGCCTTGCTCGATGCGGCGGTCGCCGAGAAGAAGCTGCCAAAGCCGGATCCGGCCTATCGGCTCGAGCCCTGGCAACTGCCGATCCCGGAGAAGCAGCTCGTCTTCCTGCCCGCGCTTTTTCAGGTCAAGGATGCGGGCAGTGAAGAGGTGGATGGCGAGACGTGCCGGGTGCTCGATCTGGCGTTGATGCCGGAGCTGGAACGGTCGATGAAGGCCGAGGGCTGGGGCGCGCGGGTCTGGGTGCGGGCGAACTACAAACCCGCCCGTCTGATCGTTTCGAAGCCCGGATGGGAGATCGCCGTGAAATTCGAGCGCGTGGAATTTGCGCCCAAGCTGCCCCCTCCCACCTGGCAGCCACCCGCCGAAGCGGCCGGGGACGTCTTGCAGATCGATGCGCCTCGCTTCCAGCAACTGATGCGGGCCATCGTCCGCTGAGCAGTGGCTGCGGCGCATCGAACTCCGCTGCTCAACTTAACGCAGAGGACGCAGGGCGGCGAAGCCGCAACCAAGGCGGCTCCGATGTTCTCCCTCTGCGTCTCTGCGTCTCTGCGTTTTTCAACCATAGCGGTGCTATGGTGTAGGGGACCGAATTTGGGAAAACGCAGAGACGCAGAGGCGCGGAGGACGCAGAGGTTCAGGCGCGAAAGTCGGGGGCTGCACCAAAAAATCCTCGCGAACAAGTGCGATTCTTCCAGATAGCAGTGCAGAGAAAAAGGAGAGGATGAAGGAGGAATCGGTCTTTGTTGACGATCCAGTGAGGGGGGATTGCCACCTTTCCCTCAGCGAAGCCTCTCTAGTCCCTCTGCGCCCTCTGCGTTGCCGTGGATGGTTCTGCATCGAGCCTGCTGCAGTTGGTGCATTTTGAAGATGCCATCGAGCCGGCAACCGTAGCATCGTGGCGGCTGTCCCCCGTCAGATCAGTCCGCCCACGCCGTTTATCCCCCCACTCATGAAACGCCTGCTCCACGTCCTCGCCTTCCTCGCCCTCGCCCTCAATGCCCACGCCGACCCACTCCGCGTTTTCATCCGCGGCGGCAAGAAAACCCACGGTCCCAACGCGCACGAGCACGAGCGCTTCCTCAATGACTGGAAGAAGCTGCTCGCCGAGCGCGGGCTGAAAACGGACGGCGGGATGGACTTCCCCAGCGCCGAACAGCTCGCCCAAGCCGACGTGCTGGTGATGTACGCGCAGGACAGCGGCAATATCACGCCCGAGCAGCGGCCGGCGCTCGAGACGTTCATCAAACGCGGGGGCGGAATCGTGGTGATCCACACGGCCTCGGTGGCGAACAAGCCGGAGACTTCGCCCTATTGGAAAGCGATCATCGGCGGGTCGTGGGTGCAGGGGAAAACGAAGTGGAAGGAAGGCCCAATGGATCTCTACTACACGGAGAACCAATACATCGGCGGCGGACACCCGATCACCAAGGGCGCGTCGAACTTCCACCTCGACGACGAGATCTACTACGACATGGATCTCTCGCCGGACATCCGCGTGCTGGCGACGAGCTACACGCCGAACGTCAAGGAAGGCAAGAAACCGGCCGAGGGCGGCAAGGCGCACATCTACGACATCCAGCCGCAAATGTGGGTGTATGAGAAGACCGCGGACGGCGGCACGCAGCCGTATCGCGCGTTCGTGAGCATCCCGGGACATCTCTACGACACCTTCGAAATGCCGAACTATCGCGCGATCCTGCTGCGCGGCATCGCCTGGGCGGGCAAGCGCGCGAACCTCGATGAGTTTTGCAAAAAGGACGAGATCGAGGCGCTGACCTATCCCGCGGGTGGTCCGCGGCGGCCCGCCGATACGCTCAAGGCGCTCGAGGTCCATCCCGACTTCACGATCAAGCTGGTCGCCTCCGAGCCGCTGATCAACAAGCCGATGAATTTCGACTGGGACCCGGCGGGCCGGCTCTGGGTCGCGGAGACGCCGGAATATCCGAATGGCCGCCGCGGGATGCGGCCCGATTACCGCGGCAAGGAATGGAAGGATCACGGCGGCATCGACCCGGCGCCCGGCGTGCAGGAGCGCGCGGGGCAGGACAAGATCAGCATCCTCACCGACACCGATGGCGACGGCGTGATGGACAAGAAGGACATCTTTTACGAAGGGCTCGATCTCGTCACCGGCCTCGTCTTCCACAAGGACGGCGTGATCGTCACCCAAGCGCCGGATATCCTCTGGCTGCGCGACACCGACGGCGACGGCAAGGCCGACAAAGTCGAGAAGCTCTACACCGGTCTCGGCACCGGCGACACGCACGCGGTGATCAACAATCCGCGCTGGGGCTGGGACGGCTGGATTTACGCGACCCACGGCTACAGCGCCGGCGACGTGACGAGCGCGGACGGCTCGAAAAAATTTGGCCGCATCGGCAGCGGCGTGGTGCGGTTCAAGCCGGACGGCTCGGCGTTCGAGCAGTATTCATCGAAGGGCGGGAACACGTGGGGCCTCGAAATCACCGGCGACAATCGCGTCATGTGGACGCAGCCGACCAGCGGCCAGTTGCTCATGCACACGGTGCTGCCGGAGTCGGTGCTGGCGCGCGGCAAGATCGGCAACACCACGAGTTTCAAGGTCGTCGAGCCGTCGCTCAAGACCTTCCCGGCCATGAGCTGGGAACAGCTCGCCTACGTGCAGATTGATTGGGTCGGCTCGTTCACCGCGGCGGCCGGTTGCGTGATCTACGACGGCGGCGCGTGGCCCGAGGAATACAACGGCGACTATTTCTGCACGGAGCCGACGATCAACATCATCCATCACGCGCGGCTGACGCCGGAAGGATCGAGCTTCACCTTTCACAAGCTGCCCGGCCGGGAGGAGACGGAATTCATTCGCAGCAAGGACATGTGGTGGCGCCCCATCGAAGTCCGCGTCGGCCCCGATGGCGCGGTGTATGTCGGCGACTTTTACAACCAGGCGGTGATCCACAACGACACTCGCGGGCCCGATCACAACAAGGTCAACGCCGCGGTGCGGCCGGATCGGGACCATTACTTTGGGCGCATTTGGAAGATCGAGCACAAGCAGGCGAAGAAGCTGGTCGTGCCGAATTTGGCGAAAGTTGGGAGCGATGAATTGTGGAAGCAGTTCTCGAATCCGAATCGCGCCGTGCGGATGACGGCGTCGCGGATGATGGTGGAGGCTGGCGAAAACGGCGGCGCGGAGGTGCGGAAAAACATGGCCTTCAATCTTGGACAGGCGTTGCGCACCGACGCGGCGAAGATGTTCCCCGACGCGCAGATTGCGGCGATGTGGACCCTGCAACGGCTGGGCGACTTGCCGATCGGAGCAGCGGAAGCGGTGGTGAGCAGCGCCGATGCGGCGGTGCGCCGAAATGTTGCGCTGCTCGCCGAGGTCGCCAGCTCCTCTTCAAGCGAAATGTCGCGCGCGCGATTCGGCACGATTCTGCCGCCCTTGCTCGGGGACGCCGACGCGGCGGTGCGGGTGGCCGCCCTGCGTGCGGTCGCGACGGGCGATTTGGCCGACGAGGCTGCCCGCGCGCTCATCGCCGCATGGCCAAAGTTTGACGACGACTTCCAGCGCAGCGCGGCGGTCGGCGCGGCTTCGCGGAATCCGGCGGCCGTCATCGCCGCGGCGCTGGATGCCGTCTCGGGCAGGGTGGGCGTCCCGCCCGCCGGTTCAGGCGTCCCGCCTGAACGAACTTCCGATGCAGGAAATGCGGCCGGCGTTGCTCCCGGTGCGAAAGATCGTTCGGGCAGGATGCCCGAACCGGCGGGCGGGACGCCCACCCTGCCCGAGGCATCCTCCCTCGTGCCGCTCGTCTCCGCCGTGACGCAAAACATCTCCGGGCCCGCGGATGCCGCGAACCTCGTCATCGTCGTCGCGAACAGCCCCGCCGACGCCAACGCGCTCAAACGCTCCATCCTCGATTCGCTCGCCAGCTTGAAGGAGGCGCCGCCGATGACCCCCGAGCTTTCCGCCGCGCTCACCAAGCTTCTCGCCAGCGGTGCCAGCGGCAGCGCGCTTCCGCTCGCCGCCAAATGGGACAAGACCGGTGCGCTCAAAGGCAAGGTGACCGAGCTCACCAACAAGCTGCTTTCCAGCTTCGCCGAGCTCGACGGAGACGACGCACGCCTTTCTGTCGCGCAAACCCTCATCGGCCTCCGCGGCAGCGATCCGCGAATCCTTCCCGCCGTCATGGCGCAGCTCAAGGTGGGCAAGCCGAGCTTCCAGCGTGCGCTAATTGCGGCGCTCGGCGAGACCGATGACGCCAGCGTGGGGACCGCGCTCGCCGCCGGTTATGGCGCGCTGCCCGCTGACGTGCAGCCCGCCGCCTTCGATGCCGTGCTCAAGCGCGCGGACTGGACCAATGCTTTCCTCGACGCGGTGAAGGCGAAGCAGGTCGATCCGATGACGCTCGGCCCCGCCGCCGCTTACCGCCTGCGCACGCATCCCGACAAGACCGTGGCCCGCCGCGCCAGCGAGATGCTCGAGCAGCTCAACCCCATGGCGAAGGCGAAGAAGGAAACGATCGCGAAGCTCACGGCCGAGGCCGAGAAGCCCGGCGATCCCGCGAAGGGCAAGGCGCTCTTCACCACCACCTGCGCGGTCTGCCACAAGTTCGGCGACTTCGGCGCGGACATCGGGCCCGGTCTCACCGGCATGGGCGCGCACGGCGCCGGCGAGCTGCTCTCGGCGATCGTCGATCCGAATGCGGAAGTCGATCCGTCGTTCGTGGCTTGGAACATCGAGACGAAGGACGGGCAGTTTGTCAGCGGTGTCATCGCCAGCGAAAACCCGGCGAGCGTCACGCTCAAGAGCCTCGCGGGCGTGCAGGAGGTGAAAACCGCGAACATCAAATCGCGCGTCAACACCGGGCGCTCGCTGATGCCGGAAGGCTTCGAAGGCCTCGGTGGCGAGACGCTGCGCGACATCATCGCCTACATGCAGAGCGTCGATGGCGGCAAATTCCGCACGGTCGATCTGCGCGACGCCTTTACCGCGACGACGGCGCTCGGCCTTTACTACAGCCAGGAAGCGAAGAACGATTCGCTCTTCTTCACCAGGATGGGGAATGTGCAGGTCGGCGGCGTGCCATTCACGATCGTCTCGCCGGAGAAAGCCGTCGCTGGCGCCAATGTCATCGTGCTGAAAGGCGGTCCGGCGAAGAGCTATGCGCGTACGCTCCCGCAGCGCGTCGAGGCGAACCTCGGCGGCTTCAAGGCGAACCGGCTGCACTTCCTCGGCGGCGTCGGTGGCTGGGCCGCACGCGGGCCGGAGCAAGGCGAACCGGTGTTGAAAGTGACGGTGCATTACACCGACGGCCAGACCGAGGAACTGCTCGCGCACGACGGCGTCGAGTTTGCCGACTACAACGGAAACTTCGACGTGCCGGGCTCGAAAGCCGCCAATGATCTGGTCAAGAAAGGGCAACTGCGCTGGTTCACCAAAGCGCTGAAGCGCACCGAGCCGATCGCGAGCCTCGCGCTCGAGAGCTTCGGCGGACGCGTGGCCCCGACGCTCGTGGCGATCACCGCGGAACTGGCTGATCCGAACGCGCCGCCCGTTGCCGCCGTCGCGGCGGCGCCCGCGCGCAAGGAACCGGCGGACTTTAAGCCGCAATTCAGCGACCCCGTGCCGGAACCACCCGCCACCGCCAGCGGCACCCGCGCGCTGCTCGTCGGCGGCGGCTCCTCGCACGACTTCGACAAATGGTTCGGCGCCGCCGACAAGACGACGCTCAGCGCGCTCAAACCCGCGTGGCTCGAATACACCCACAACGCCAACGGCACGCCCGCGATTCTTGACCACGTTGATGTTCTTGTTTGGAGCGCCAATCAACTCGTCTCCAGCGAGACCTGCGCGGCGTTGATGAAGTTCGCCGCGGCGGGCAAGGGCCTCATCCCGATGCATCCCGGCACCTGGTATGCGTGGAAAAACTTCCCCGCATGGAACAAGGAAATCATCGGCGGCGGCACCAACGGTCACGACAAGTTCGGGGAGTTTGAAGTGGAGATCGTGAACGACAAACACCCGGTCACCGCCGGGCTGCCGAAGAAGTTCAAGATCACCGACGAGCTCTACAACTTCATTCCGGACCCCGCCGGGACTCCGATCGAAGTGCTCGCGCAGGCGACCAGTCCGATCACCGGGAAGACGTTCCCCCAAGTCTGGATCGTGAAGCACCCGAAAGCGCGCATCATCTGCAATACCCTCGGCCACGACGGCAAAGCCCACGAGCTCCCGGAGTATCAGACGCTGCTGAAGAACTCGTTTCAGTGGGCCGCGGGGAAGTAGTCTCGCCCGTAGGGCAGGCGTCCGCGCCTGCCGTATCGCGGGCGTCCGCGCCTGCCGCAGTGAAGGCAAGCGAGGACGCTTGCGATACGGCAAGCCAGAGGCATGCGCTACGGCTACGTCGATGTCGCGACCGCTGCCGGCACCACGACCACCGGGCACTTGGTGCCTTTGAGCACGCCTTGGGTCACGCTGCCGACGAGCAATTCGTAAAGCGCGCCGTGCCCGTGCGATCCCATGACGATCCAAGCCGCGTGCTTCTCGGCGGCCTCGTGCAGGATCTTCTCCACACTCGGCCCCTGAATGTGCAGCGCGAGCACTTCGGCAGCATCCGGCGCGAGGGTCTTTTTCAGGTCATCGAGATGATGATGTTCCGCGCGGAAATCACGGGCCACGCTCTGCCGAACAGTAATCGGCCCCGGCTCGAAGCCGACAAAATCAGGCTCCGGCTCGGACACATGGAGCAGGACAATGCTGCTGCCAAACGCCTTCGCCAGAACGCGCGCGGTTTCCACCACGCGGGGCGTCACATCAGAAAAGTCCACGGGAACAAGGATGGTGTTCATAAGGTATCAGGAGGATTCGCGGGAAAACCTACCGCAGCGCCGCGGCGGCGTCTCTCCTTTCCTCGCGCTTCGCGGCACCCGGGCTAAAGTCCCGACCGTGTCCGATCTTTTCATCACCGAGCCCGAACCCCCCGCGGAAGCCGCGGCGCCGCTGGCCCAGCGAATGCGCCCGCGCACCCTCGATGAATACGCGGGCCAGGAGCATTTGCTCGCGCCCGGCAAGCTGCTCCGGCGCGCGATCGAAGCGGATCGCATCGCCTCCATCATCCTGTTTGGCCCGCCCGGCACCGGAAAGACGACCCTGGCCGAGATCATCGCGCGGGCCACGGCGTCGCGGTTCGAGCGGCTGAGCGGCGTCGAGAGCAATGTCGCGGATCTCCGCCGGGTGATCGCGTCGGCCGCCAATCGGCTCAGCAATCGCGGGGAAAAGACGATCCTCTTCATCGATGAAATCCATCGCTGGAACAAGGCGCAGCAGGACGTGCTGCTGCCGGATGTCGAGCGCGGCACGGTGCGGCTCATCGGCGCGACGACCCTCAATCCCTATTTCTACATCAATTCGCCGCTGGTTTCGCGCTCGCAGGTCTTCCAACTCGAGCCGCTTTCCCCGCCAGCGCTCATCGAGCTGCAACGCCGCGCGCTCAGCGATGCCGAACGCGGCTTCGGCAGGCTCCGCGTCGAAGCCACGGACGATGCCCTCGCCCACCTCGCGACCACGGCGGACGGCGATGCCCGCAAGTGCCTCAATGCCCTCGAAATCGCCGTGGTGACCACTTCGCCGGGGGCGGATGGCATCATCCGGATCGACCGCGCCATCGCCGAGGAAAGCATTCAGAAGAAGGCGGTCGTCTATGACGCCGACGGCGATCAGCACTACGATACGATCAGCGCCTTCATCAAAAGCATCCGGGGCAGCGACCCCGATGCCGCCCTCTATTGGCTGGCGAAGATGCTCTATGCGGGGGAAGACATCCGCTTCCTGGCCCGGCGCCTGGTGATCGCGGCGAGCGAAGATATCGGCATGGCTGACCCGCAGGGGCTGGTGGTCGCGGTCGCGGCGCAGCAGGCGGTGGAATTCGTCGGTCTGCCCGAGGCGCAGATTCCCCTCGCGCACGCGACGGTTTACCTCGCGACGGCGCCGAAGTCGAACCGCGCCTATGCGGGAATTCTGGCGGCAAAGAAAGAGGTGCAGGAAGGCGTGACCCTCGCCGTGCCGCGGCATCTGCGGGACAAGAGCCACAAAAAGGCCGCGAAAGAGCTCGGCCACGAGGGCTACAAATACAGCCACGACTACGAAGGCGCCTACATCCCGCAGGCTTATCTGCCGGAAGGGCGCCGCTACTACGAGCCGAGCGAGCAGGGTTACGAAAAGCGCGTGAAAGAGCGGCTCGATTACTGGCGCGCGCTCTTTGAACAATCGACAACCAAGGGAAGCGGAGGCTAGTTAGTTAAGGCTAAAACTAGTGACCGCACGCAAAACAGTGTTACAACGACGCATCTTTCCTTTTGTAACGGTTACCCTATTCTCACTGTGTGATTTTGCATTGAGCGAGACCGAAATGGGATGGACTTTGCCGAAAGAGTATCGAGTTTCCGACGGCATAGCAGCGTCGTTTGCTGACGGTCGCAGGCTTTTAGTCGATGCCTCTGGACGGACCGTCGTTGTCAAACATGACGGAGCGATAATTGTCCAGCTAGAGAAATCAGAAGATTTGGCTGGTTTGGTAAGGGTTGCGGATGGTGATTTCATAGTTGGTCTCGCGCTGCGTTTTAACCAAAGTAAGGAGCATCTTGTTGCCGCCATTGGAGCGAGGCTTATGTTATTCCAAGTTTCAAATGGAGCCCAACTAGAAGTGAAATCTATTTCATCGGAGAAAATTCTCGGTGCATCCTGGAGTAAGAAATGGATTGTTGGAATCCAAAGCGGAAGAACCAAATCGACGATAAAACTGGAGGTGGGGGCGTGGAACAAGAAAGGCGGCGCAACATACTCTTGGCACAACGTTGATGTGAAGTCGCTGTGAGAATAGATAAGCTCCATCGAAATTAGAAAGTGCTCAGCCCTCTCAAACAGGCCCCCGCGAATCGCGGTCTCAATCTGCTGGAAAAGTGGAGGAGCTGTCTGTCGGGTTTAAAACCACGCCCTAACCCTATCCGCCCCGAACACGCCCTGGCCTACACACGTCTCCAGCGCTAAAACTTAAAACTTAACACTTATCCGCCCTACCGCATCCCCGCCATCCCCCGCACCACCCAGCCCGGAGTCGCGTTCTTCACCACCATCTGGAGATCGGTTTGGCGCTTCTTGCCGTCATCGTCGTAATAGATCGACTCGGTGTTGTTGACGATGCCGACGACCGAACCGTTGTCGTCGAGGACCGGGCAGCCGCTCGAGCCCTTGGCAAAATCCGCGGTGATAGACATGAAATGCTCTTCGCCGCCCTGCTCCCGCCAGACGGTGTGGCGTCCAACGGTGCCGGTCGTGAAGAGGTAGAAGCGTTCGTCCGGGTGGCTCATCACGCCGACTTGCGCGCCCACCGTGGCGGGCTCCGCGGCGAGCGGTAGCGCATCCAGGGTCACGCCGTCCGGGAGCTCGAGCTGGAGCACCGCGAGGTCTTCCACGGGATCGGCGGCGAGGATCTCCCGCACCGGCAGCACCCGCCCGTCGCGGGTCAGCGCCACGAACCCGCGCGCCCCTTTCCCGTTGACCACATGGAGGCAGGTCACGCAGGCCCCGGTCGAGGTAATGATGAAGCCGCCGGCCGCGGTGCTGAATTCATCCTTCTTCGACTTGCCATCCCGGTAAAACTCTCCCAGCACGATGGTCGCCGCCTCCGCGCGGGCGGCCACCGCCGGCCAGCCCAGCCGTTCCGTGCCCACTTCGGATAACGGGAGAGCGCAACTCCGCCGTTCGAAGGTCAGTTTGCCGCATTTTCCGTTGAGAAAGAGCCGCCGCCCCTGGTTCTCCAGGTAGAGGGCAATGTCGCGATCATCGAAGGGCTGCCCCAGCACCGGGGGGCGCGGCTGCGGACCGCGCGCGGTGTCCGGCGGTTCCGGCCGCGAGAGCTTGAACGCCGGCATCGGCTGCGTGGCCTTGGTGGGCGATTCCGCGAACCCGGCGCCGCCGAACGCGAAGAAAACGCCGGCAAGCACGGTAGTGTGGACGCGAACGGAAAACATGGCGGGGGACATTGCGCGAAAACCTGCGGCACTTCCAGTGGAACGTGAGCCTGAGGGGCAAATCAAGGCGCCACTTGACCGGTGGGTGGCGGTGCGCTGAGCTGACTGACAAATGCGCTCCCCCTTCGCCGGCTTCCTTTTCGGGCTCGCCGCCCTCTCCGCGCGTGCCGCCGATCCTCCGCCCTCCAGCTCCGCCGGGGAGCCGAAGCCCGGCCATTCGATGCACGGCGAGGCTTTCGACGAAGGTCCCCGCCAGGCGGCGGTCCTCATGCCGGGCACCGGCAGGATCCACTTTCCGGTGACCACGACCAGCGAGTTGGCGCAGAAATTCTTCGAGCAGGGCGTCGGGCAACTCCACGGGTTCTGGTATTTCGAAGCGGAACGCTCCTTCCGCCAGGCCGCGGCGATCGATCCCGATTGCGCGATGGCCTACTGGGGGATGGCCATGGCGAACGTGAACACTCAGCAACGCGCGATGAAGTTCATCAAGGAAGCGAGCGCCCGCAAAGCGAAGGTGAGCCGTCGGGAGCAACTGTGGATCGCCAGCCTCGCGGACTATTATGCGGAAACGAAAAAGGACGAGCGGGCGCGGCGCGAGGCGCAGGTGGCCGCCTTGGAAGACTTGAGCCTCGAATTTCCCGACGACCTCGAGGCGAAGGCGTTCCTCGTCCTTCAGCTCTGGGACAACAAAGGTCACGGGGTGCCGCTTTCCAGCCGGCGGGCGGTCGATGCCATTGCGCGCGAAGTGCTCGCGGTGGAACCGATGCATCCCGGCATCCACCATTACCGGATTCATCTTTGGAACGGAGCGGACGGGGACAAGCGGGCGGTGGACTCCGCGGCGGCTTGCGGACAGAGCGCGCCGGCGATCGCGCATCTGTGGCACATGTCGGGGCATACGTTCTCCAATCTGAAACGCTATGCCGATGCGGCCTGGCAACAGGAAGCCTCCGCCCGCGTGGACCACGCGTATTTGATCGCCCGGCACGTTCTCCCGGATCAGATCCACAACTTCGCCCACAACAACGACTGGCTGGTCACCGACCTCGAATACATCGGCCGCGTCCACGACGCCGTGGATCTGGCCAAAAACATGATCGAGCTGCCGCGCCTCGGCTCGAAGAGCGGCCGGAGTTTCACCATGGGCCGCGAGCGGTTGCTCGAAACGCTGCTGCGCTTCGAGCTGTGGGACGAACTCGCCGCGCTCGATGGCACCCTCTACCTTGCCCCCGTCGAAGGGGAAGCGGAGGAGCCGATCCGGCTGGCGACCGTGGGAGCGGCGTATTTCTGCAAGGGCGACTCCGCCAAAGGAAACGAGAAGTGCGCCGCGCTGGAAACGCTCCTTCGCCAGCGCCGCGCCGCGCGCCTGGCCGCGGGCGATGCGGCGGAAGCCAGGGCCGAGGCCGAGAAAAAGACCGAAGATCTGGTCGCGAAAGCCATGGCCGATGCGCTGCGCCGGGAGCGGACCCCCATCAAACAGGCGGAAACCGCGCTCGCCGAGCTGCGCGTTTACCAGGCTCTGTCCGAAGGAAAGCTCGATATCGCGAAAGGCGCGCTCGAGAAAGCCGGCGGTGTCTCCGCCGAGCGGCGCGCGCGCTTGAGCCTGGAGATCGGCGACAAGGAGCAGGCGGAGAAAGTCGCGCGAGATGCCGCCAAATCGAACGAAGCGCAAACCCCCGCGCTCGCCACCCTCGCGGACGTGCTCTGGCGGATCGGCAAGAAAGACGAAGCGCTCGCCACGTTCAAAAAGCTGCGCGAGCTGTCCGCCCAGCTCGACCTCGACGTCCCGCTCTTCGCGCGCCTGGCACCATTGGCGCAGGCACTGGTGCTGCCGGCGGATTGGCGGGTGCCGCTGAAGGCGGCTGCAGACACCGGCGTGCGGCCCGAGCTCGCCACGCTGGGACCTTTCCGGTGGCATCCTTCGCCCGCCCCGGACTGGACCCTGCCCGACAGCACCGGCAAACCGCACCCGCTTGCGCAGCTCAAGGGCAAGCCGGTGCTGGTCGTCTTTTACCTTGGGAGCGGCTGCTCGCATTGCATCGAGCAACTCAATGTGTTCGCACCCATGGCGCAGCCGTTCGCCGAAGCGGGTATCTCGATCGTCGCCGTCAGCCGGGACACGGCCGACGGCCTCTACCGCACCTTTGTCCAGTCGGCGCAGAGCGAAGGCTTTCCGTTCCCCATCGTGGCCGACCCCACCCTCGAGACGTTCAAGGCTTACGGCGCTTTCGATGACTTCGAACGCATCCCGCTGCACGGGACCTTCCTCATCGACGCGGCTGGTCTGGTCCGCTGGCAGGACATCGGTTACGAGCCTTTCCGCGATGCGAAATGGCTGCTCGGCGAAGCCCGCCGCCTGCTGAGCGTGCCTGCCTCGGCGTCCGCCGCGGCGACGCGCTGAGCGGGGGCATCCGCGCGCGAACAGTCGTGAAGGCCGGACGACCGAGCGATGCCGCACTGCCGCGACAACGCAGAGGGCGCAGCGCGGCGAAGCCGCAATCAAACTCGTCGGGCATTTGAAACGCAGAGGACGCGGAGGACGCAAAGGGCCGCAGAGGAAAAGCACCGGGCGCGATATTTCGTCGGATTTCCATAGCCGGCCTCCGGCGATCCCTCAACGCGCCCGTCTCGCTTCTTCCGCTGCGTCCTCTGCGCCCTCTGCGCCCTCTGCGTTAAAATGGGCAGCCGAGTTCTGCAGCGATATGGCTTACAGCTTCGCTTCGAGCTGCGCGAGCGCCTGGACGAATTCGAGCCCGGTGGCCGCCTCGCGCAGCCGCTGCTCGGACGCGGGTTCCATCACGATCCGCGCGAGCAAACCCACGATGCGGAAGTAATCCGCGGCGAGCTCGACCTGCACCCCGATGCAGAAGAAATACCGCACCGGCGGGCCGCCCGCGGGATCGGCGATGCCCAGCTTGGAACGGCCGGCGCTCATCACCAGCGAGCTGAGGCTCTCGGTGCGGGTGTGCGGGATGCAGAGCCCAAACTCAGGGGTCGCGGGCAGGCAGGCGGCCCCCTTGCGCAAGCCGGCGAGCAAGGCCTCCCAGTCGAGCACCCGCGCGTCCTTGCGGAGCAGCGCCGCCGTTTCTTCGATCGCGGCCGCCTGCGTCGTCGCTTTCAAATCGAGTGAGACATCCTGGGGCCGCAGAATTTCAGCGATTGTGCTCATACGGCGGTGCCGCTCCATTTCAGCTTCTGCCGCAAGACCTCGAAGAACGACATGCCCGGCAGCAAGGCGAGGGAAAGCGTTTGCGGAGCCTTGGTGATCCGCACCCGGTCATCCGCGGCGATGCGCAGCGAGTCCTGGCCGTCCAAAGTCAGGAACACGGCCTCCTGGCCGGGGGTGGCCGCGATTTCAATGAGAGCACGGTCGCTGACCATCACCGGCCGCATCGTCAGGACGTGCGGGCAGATGGGCGTGATCACGAAGGCGCCACTGTCCGGCGTGAGCACCGGACCGCCGGCGCTCAGCGAATAAGCGGTCGAGCCCGTGGGCGTCGCCACGATCAAGCCGTCGGCGTTGTATTCGCTGAGGGTCGCGCGATCGACGAACACATTGAGCCGGATCAGGCGGGAAAGCTCGCCCCGCGTGATCACGGCATCGTTCAGCGCCAGCCGCCGATGCAGGGTCTGCGCGCCCCGCCGCACCTCCACGTCGAGGATGGTGCGCTTGCTGAGCAGGTAGGTGCCGGTGGCGATGGCTTCGACCGCCTGCGGCCAGTCCTTCGAACTCACACAGGTCAGAAAGCCGAGCGTGCCAAGATTGATCCCGAGAATCGGCGGTAATTCGTGGTGCAACTCGTGCATGACCTTGAGCATGGTCCCGTCGCCGCCGAGCACCACGAGCAGCCCGCAATCGTGCGCCAGATCGGCGGGTGCGGCCGCCGATTCCTGCCCGATCAATCGGGCGGTGTGCGCTTCGAGGGTGCAGGGCAGATCGTGCCGGGCAAAGGCCGCGACGACTTCGGCGACGAGTTCCGCCGCGCCTACCTTGCCGACGTTGGCGATCAGGCCGAGGTGACGCGGAGACATGCCAGAAATTCCTTGTTCCCTTCGCCGCCCAGGATCGGAGATTCGAGCACTCCTTCCCAGCGGAGGCGCGGCAGCGTCGCGACGAAGGCGTGAATCTTTTCCACCGCCTGCGCGTGCAGGGCCGGATCGCGCACCACGCCGCCCTTCGAGACCTGCTCCTTGCGGAGTTCAAACTGCGGCTTGATCAGCGGGATGATCACGCCGCCATTGCTCAGCAACGCCGCCGCGGGTGGCAAGATCAAAGTCAGGGAGATAAAGGACACATCGATCACGCAGAGGTCGATGTTCTCGGGAATGTCCTCGCGTGTGAGGTGACGGGCGTTGAGCTTTTCGCGGACGACCACGCGCGGGTCCGAACGAATCTTCCAATCGAGCTGCGCATGGCCCACGTCGATCGCCCAAACCCGGGCCGCGCCGTGCTGGAGCAGGCAGTCCGTGAAGCCGCCGGTCGAGGCGCCGATGTCGAGGCAGGTCAGCCCGTGCGGATCGATCCCAAAATGCGCCAGCGCACCTTCCAGCTTGAGCCCGCCACGCCCGACGAAACGCGGCGCAGTCTTCACTGTGATCGGGGCGTCCTGCGCGACGCGCGTTCCTGGCTTGTCGATGACCCGCTCATCGAGGCTCACCTCGCCGGCCATGATCGCGCGCTGCGCCTTCTCCCGGCTTTCAAAGAGCCCCCGGGCCACGAGCAACAGATCCAGCCGCACCTTCGCTGTCGCCATCACGAGCGGATCCTCGGCTCAGCAAGCGCCGGGCGCGGAGCGGCATTCGGTTGCATCGCGGATGACTACCGCCAACTGACGATATCGTCCGAGAATTCGGCGCCGCCTTCGTCGATCAGGTTCTTGCCGAACGAATAGGCCCACGGAAAATCAATATTGGAAGCTTCAATTCGGTAGGGGGTGCCCCAAGGGTCGAGAAACTCTCCGCGCGGGTTGAACCGCTTCGCATCGGCTTCGAATATGATGATTTGTTTGGGGTTTTTGCCCCGGAGGGCAGTCATGATTTGGGCGTGGTTGCCAACCGGGGCGGTGCCAAACTCTACGATGTATTGTTTGAGGGCTTCGCGGATCATGATCACGTCCTGGCGTGCGGTGACGCGCTTGGGGCTCTCGTGGACTGGTGGAACCAAGGGGAAGAGAAGTGCGATAAGGATCACGATCAGCATGGCGACGAACATTCGCCTAATCCAAGGCCTTCGCTTCCTCGGTCCGTTGATTTGATCTTCGTTCACGTAACGCGCCCAGAACCGCCTAATCCGGGTAGCGGGAGCCTTTGACGTCAAGCGACCCTGGCTCATTTCGGCGGCGCGGTTTCGCCGGCGAAGAGTTCATTCAACAGTCGCGCCAGCCGGTAGCCCGCCAGGGCGACGCGCAATTGCGCGATCTGGCCCGCGCGAGCGGCGAAATCAGGGCTGAGTTCCACCACCTCGTGATTGCTCGGGTGCGGGCCCACTGGGTAAGCCGCGAGGCAGCCGAAGCTGTGACTTTCGCGGGCCCAGGCCTCGGCGCTGAGCGGTTCGTTGATTTCAGGGAGCGAGCCGGGTCGAAACGCCGCCATGATCTTCGCGGCCTGCTCGGCGATGACCCCTTCGCCCGGCGCCTTGGGACGGTCGGCGATCGCCGGGCACTGCCACGTTTCCACAATCCGGCCGTCGCGCCCGTCAAAGCGGAAAGCCTTGTCCCAAAACGCGTGCAGATTCGCCACGCTCCCGGGGAAGAGGTCGGTGAATGGGACCCCATGAATCAGGAAGCCATTGCCGCCGCGATCGTTCCAATCCGTGGCGTGCAACGGCTGATGGATGTCTCCGACAAAGTGAACCAGCATGCCCAACACCTCCGCCGTCTGGTCCGGGGTCGCCGAGGGGTCGCGGAGCGTCTTGAGGTTCTCGTTGATCGCCCACACCACGTGCGGGCTTTCGAGCGGGATCGCGCACGGCGCGCCGCTCGGCGTGAAGGCGATATCCACGTAGTGCCACTTCGCCCAGGCGTAGCCCGGCTTCGACCGCAGATCATCCATCCAGCAGCTCGCGGTGATGAAATTGTAAGGCTGCCCCTCGTTGAAGGTGCTCTCGAGCGTCTTGACCAGGGCCTGGACCTTCGCGCGCGCGGCCGGCTGGGTGTGTTCCCAGGCGATCTGGGTCACCAACATGTGTCCCGCCGCATCCCATGCTCCCGCCGCCAGCGGAAAGAGCGCGAACAGACTGAAGCAAAGGCGCCGGATCATGGGACCTCCTGCACCTGGGACCACTTCTCGATCTCGATCTGGAGGCTGCCGTCGTGTTCCCCCACCTTGCCCGTGGCGCGAATCTTTTTGCCCACCCACGCGGCCAACCTTTTCAGCGCAAACTCTTCGCCGCCTTTGCTGACGAAAAACACCAGACCAAGACTCTCGCGATAGTTCTTCGTGAAATTGAGATAGCGCACCGTCTTCGTTTTGCTCTCCCCGCTGGCGACGATCGTCCCCTCGACCGTGACGTTCTTCCCCAACGCCGTGCGCAAGGCTTCGAGGTCGGTGGGTCCGTAAACGTTCGCGGCCCTGGCGGACGCCGCGGCCGGTTTTTCCCTGGCGCTCTTTTCGACACCGGGCGCGGCGGGGCACGCGAGGAGGACCGCGAGAGCCGAAGCGAGAACAATGGGCGGGAGTTTCATGAAGGGGCGGAGCCTATGGCGATCTTCAGTCATGCACGGCTGCGGACAGGAGACACTTCAAAGCCGCCGCAGCTTGATCTCCCGAAGCGCGGCGCGGGTCCGGAAAGTCGCGATGCCGAACGGCGCCGAGAGCTCGATCTCGCCAGGGCGCATGCTGATCTTCTTGCCCTCCGTGCTGACGTTGACCACCTGCTCATCGTCCAGCCACGCCTCGATCTTCTCCGGGGTCGCCCGCACGCGGATGCGATACCACCGCCCGTTGTCGAATTTCTTGAACTGCGTCGTCTCATTCTCCGAAGCGTCGTCGCCGTTGATGCTCGAAATGCCAACGACTCCGCCGCCCCATCCGCCGACGATCAAAGTGCAGAAGGCATCGCCGTATGGAAAAGTCAGTCCGCACAGGAAATCGCTGCCTTCGACGCGCATCGCCTCGAGCGCGACTTCGTAGCTCATCTTGGGGACTTCGCGCGCGTAATTGATCCCCGTCAAATCGTTGCCCTGCCCCAGGATCAGCTTCCCGCCCTCGACCAGCACCTCCCCCTGGCCGCTGAATTTCGTCTCCTTCCAGCCCTCGAGCGTCTTGCCGTCGAAAAGGGGCAGCCAGACCGCTTCCGTCGCCGCCTTCGCCGGGGCGGCTCCACACAAATCGCGGAGTTGGGCAAGGACCGGCGGCACGGCCTGGTAGGGATCCACCTTCGCTTCGTATTCCAGCGCCACCCAGCCCTGGTAATTCGCGTCACGGAGAATCCGCACCACTTTCGCCAGGTCCGCCGGCTCGTTCTCCTTCGCCCCGGCGCGCTTGATCTCCACCTTGACCTGCACATTCACCGCGTAGGGCGCGCACTGCGCGAGCTCCGCATACGGATCCGCGGAGTGAAAGTTTCCGGTGTCCAGATTCACGCCCATCCACGGACTCTTCACCGCCTTGACGATTTCCAGCAGGCCATCCGCAGTGGCCACGATGCCGCCGTGATTTTCCAGCCCGAGGAAAATGCCTTTCGTTCCGGCGTAATCGCAGCATTCCTCCATCGCCGAGAGGCACATCTTGCGCGCGTCTTCGTCGCTGATTCCTTTGGCCGCGCCGGCAAAGACGCGGATGTGCGGGGCGCCGAGGATCGCCGCGTGGTCGATCCAGCGCTTCACGTCGGCGATTTGCTGATCGCGCTCCGGCCCGCGCGGCAGGGCGAAGTTATTACCCACCGACGTGCCGCTGATCGCCACCCCGCAGAGAAAGGCGTGCCGCCGAATCCCGGTCAGGAAGGCGTTCGTCGGCTCCTGGGGAAAGTAGTAGCTGGTCAGCTCCGCACCTGCGCACCCTTGCTCCGCGCAGTAGTCGATGAAGCCCGGCAGATCGAGCGTCCCCTTCGGATTGACCTTCCCTTTCTCCTCCTTGAAAAACTCGCGGAACGAATACGCCGCGAGACTCAGTTGGAGCCGGGGCGTGCCTGCGCGGACAAAGGGCTCGATGGCGCGCGCCAGGGGAGCGGCGAAGAGCGAGGCGGCACCGAGACGGAGGAACTGGCGACGGGGAAGCGGAGACATGGCCCCGCGATTCTGCGCAGGCGGGCCAGACGCGCAATCCGAATTCGGCAGGATGGGGAGCTGCGGGCAGCCGCGCCCGGCCCGCAGCTGCCCCTCATGCCGCCGGGACTTCCGGCGCTTGATTTACTTCTTTTTTCCGGCGACTTGCTTCGCGGCCGTCGCCTGCTGCTTTTTCTGATTCGCGCCCTTGGTGTTCGCCTGCTTTTGCGCTGCTTTTTTGTTTACGGATTTCGGGGATTTATCGCCCATGATTTTGCTGCCTTTCTTTTGTGGGGTTGACTCGCCAGCGGATGAGAATGTTTTCCGCCAGCGAGGACACCATGTCCGGAAGTGGCGGGACTTGTAAACAACCGACACCAGTTTTGGCGTCCGGATTAGGGCTGTTGGGGCGAACCGAGTCCGGTGTGCTGTTCGAATTCCTGCCGTCCGAGCAATGAGGCCGACGCTTGGCGTTGCCGTCCGCGTCCTTTAGAAATGAGCGGCACCCCCAATCCCCCACCACCTTTCAAAACATGGAGCCGCATTCTCCCGCAGACATCCGCAACTTCGCCATCGTTGGCCACGCCTCCTCCGGCAAGACCATGCTCGCCGAGGCGATGCTCACTTGTAGCGGCGTGATCGGTCGCATGGGCCGCATCGCCGACGGCACGACGGTCTCGGATTACCACGCGAGCGAGAAACAACGCCAGATCTCCACGCAAGCCTCGCTGCTGCACACCGAGTGGCTCGGGAAAAAGCTGAACATGATCGACACGCCCGGCTACCTCGACTTCCTCAGCGAAGCGCTGGCGGCGCTCCAGGTGGCGGATTTCGCGCTGGTCGTGGTTAACGCGCAGCACGGCATCGGAGTGGGGACCGAACGCGTTTGGAAATGGGCGACCGATGGCGGCATCCCGAAAGTTTTGGTCGTGAACGCGATGGACAAGCCGAATGCGAAGTTCGACGAAGTGCTCGCCGAAGCGCGTGAACACTACGGGCATCGCGTCTTTCCGTTGAACGTGCCCGTGAATCCCGGCCCCGGCTTCAACCAGGTGCTCGATGTGCTGCGCAGCGATCTCGTCACCTACGAGACGACCGGGCGCGGCAAGTTCCGCGAGGACCCGGCGACGGGCGAATGGCAGGAGCGGGGCACCCGGCTGCATCGCGAGTTGATCGAATTGATTGCGGAGTCCGACGACACCCTGCTCGCGAAGTTTTTCGATGAAGGCGGACTGTCGGAAGAAGAGCTCCGCGCGGGCATCCACGCGGCGGTGCAGCGGCAGCTTTTCATCCCGCTATTCTGCGTCTCCGCGGAGAACGATATCGGCGTGGCGCGCCTGCTCGACTTCATCGCGAAGTACGGGTCGTCGCCTGCCGACCACGGGAAAGTCAGCGCGCTCGACAGCAGCGGCGGCGAAGTGGAGATCGCCCTGACCGATCCTGATCCGGTCGCGCAGGTCTTCAAGACGATGGCCGAAGAGCACTTCGGCGAGCTGTCGTTCTTTCGCGTCTATTCCGGCACGGTCACCACCGGCCTCGAACTGCTCAACGCCAGCCGCAACATCACCGAGCGTCTTGGTCAGATTTACCTGCTCAACGGACGCGACCGCCAGGCCGTCGGCAGCCTGGCCGCCGGCGACATCGGCGCCGTGGTCAAGCTCAAGGACACGCACACCGGCGACACCCTCTGCGCGGCGCGCCGGCCGGTCCGTCTGCCCAAGGCCGAGTATCCGAGGCCGGCCATCCACGCCGCGCTCCAGGCCAAAGCCAAGGGCGAGGAGGACCGCATCGCCACCGGGCTCGCGGCCCTCCACGACGAAGATCCCGCCTTCCTCTTTCACGTGGATTCGGAGCTGCACCAGACCGTCATCTCCGCGCAGGGCGAGCTCCATCTCGAAGTCGTCGCCGAGCGGCTCCGGCGCCGGTTCAATGTGCACGCCGATCTCATCGAGCCACGGGTCGCTTTCCGCGAGACGATCAAAGCTCCCGCGGAGGCCAATTACCGGCACAAGAAGCAGACCGGCGGCGCCGGGCAGTTTGCGGAGGTCGCGTTGCGCATCATGCCCGCGGCGCGCGATTCCGGCGTCGAGTTCATCCAGTCGCTCTCCGGCCAGGCGGTCGATCGCGTTTACGTGCCGTCCGTCGAGCGCGGGGTCCACAACGCCTGCGCCGAAGGCATCCTCGCCGGCTACCGGGTGGTGGATGTGAAAGCCGACTTTCACGACGGCAAAATGCACCCCGTGGACTCGAACGACATCTCCTTCCAGGTGGCCGGGTACTGGGCCTTCAAGGAAGCGTTCGCCAAAGCCCGGCCGTGCCTGCTCGAGCCGATCCACGAAATCGAAGTGCGCATTCCGGAAGACTGCGTGGGCAAGATCATGGGCGATCTCTCGAGCCGCCGCGGCAGCATCCTCGGCGTCGATGTCGAGGGTGCCTTCCAGGTCATCCGCGCCCAGGTCCCCGCGCAGGAGCTTTACCGCTACTCGAGCCAGCTTCGCTCGCTGACCGGCGGCCGCGGCGTGCATAGCGAAGAGTTCAGCCATTACTCGGAAATGCCGCGCGAGCTGGAGCAACGGGTGATCGACGAAGCGAAGGCCAAACGCGCGGGCAAGTGACGTCATCGTGCCGTGTGCGCGAGCGGGTGTAATGAAAAGTGGTGCAAAACGCCAAGGGCGTTGCGTCCTCCAGCCCAGGGTTGCGAGGCACGAGCTACCCTGGGAACGAAATCGAGACGAAACCAACCCCAACGGGGTTGTGGCCGAAAGCGGTACAGGGGCACAACCCCGTTGGGGTTGGGACGCTTTTTCGATTAGTTCCCAGGGTAGTCGCTCATTCTTCGCTCCAACCCTGGGCTGAAGGACGAAACGCCGTTGGCGTTGCTCTCGTCCTCGTCATGGACACCTCTGCACCACGTTTGATCAAACCCTGCGCGAGCGCGGCGGCGGGTGCTGGCTGGCCATGACGCCTTGTCGTATGGCAGAAATCGCCGATGACCAACCCCGACCGCTCCCTGCTTTCTTCGAAGCCAATCGACCCGTGCGACCGGCTGATCTTCGCCCTCGACGTGCCGACCAAGGCCGAGGCGCTGTCGTGGATCGACCGGCTCGGCGATGCCGTCACCTTCTACAAGCTCGGGCTGGAACTGTTCATGGCGCCGGGATACTTCGAGCTCGTGGAGGAGTTGCACCGGCGCGGAAAGAAGGTGTTCGCCGATCTGAAGTTTTTCGACGTGCCCGCGACGGTGAAGAGCGCCGTGGCCAACCTGGCGCGGACCGGCGTGTATTGCTGCACCGTGCACGGGACGCAGTCGATCTACGAAGAGGCGGTGGCAGTGAAAGGCGGCATGAAGCTGCTCGCCGTCACGGTGCTCACGAGCCTCGACCGGGCAGATCTCGATGATCTCGGATTTCAGTGCGACGTCGAAGAGCTCGTGTTCTCCCGCGGCAAACGGGCCCTCGCGGCCGGTTGCGACGGCGTGATTTCCAGCGGCCTCGAAGCCGCCCGGCTCCGCACCGAGCTCGGCGAAAAGCTCCTCATCATCACCCCCGGGATCCGTCCCGTGGAGAACAAGCCCGTGGATGATCAGAAGCGCACGCTGACGCTGGAACAGGCCTTCTTCAACGGCGCCGACCATGTGGTCGTCGGGCGCCCCATCCGCCAGGCGCCTGATCCGCGAGCGGCCGCGGAAGCCATGCAGGCGGAGATTCGGCGCCTGTTCACCGCTTGAGCCCCAGTGGCGAACGCGCTACTTTCCTGCCGCCATGAGCCTGCCCGAGATCAAGAAAGAAATCGCGGAGATGACGGAGGCGGAGCGCCGGGAGCTGTCTGACTACCTCCGTTCGGTGTATCGACGCGAAGACGCGGAATGGTCCGCGGAACTGGCTCGCCGTCGGGAACGCGTGCTCGAAGGGGAGGGGTTTTCGCAGCGCGACTTGGAAGACTTGGATGCAGAGCTGCGCCGGGAAGGCCGGTAGTGCCCACCTATCGTTACTCGGTCGATCAGCAAGTCCTTGAGGCCTTCGCGGAAGCCGATGAAGCCGAACGAAGCCGCTTGCTGTGGGCCTTCGAACGTTTTGGCCCGGATTCCAGAACAGCCATTCGAGTTCACTGAGAGAGGAAATGATGGCTGGGATTTCAGAGCCAAGTTCTTTGGCGACTGGCTGGTTCGCTACTGGATTGACGCCCCTGTCAAAGTCGTGGTCATCGTTGACTGCCGGCTCACTTGAGCGGCTCCTGATTCCCCGCTTGAGCGCAGCGCACCGGGCGCGATACCGTGGCCGCACCTTATGAGCGACCCCATTTCCCAATACGCCCATCCCGAAGTCCTGGTCAGCACGGACTGGTTGGCCGATCACCTCAACGAACCCGGTCTGCGCATCGTGGAGAGCAACGAAGACGTGCTCCTCTACGATACCGGCCACATCCCGGGCGCGGTCCACATCGACTGGCGGCAGGACCTTCAGGATTCGCTCATCCGCGACTACATCTCGCCGGAAGCATTCGCCGAGGTGTGCGCGAAAAACGGGATTTCGCCCGACACCACCGTTCTTTTTTACGGCGACAAGTCGAACTGGTGGGCGGCGTATGCGCTCTGGGCGTTTCGCCTCTTCGGCCACACCAAAGTCAAACTCCTCAATGGCGGACGCGACAAGTGGGTCAAGGAAGGCCGGGCGCTCACCCGCGAAAAACCGCCGGTTTCCCGCGCGGCGTATCCGATGCCCCCGAAACGTTACGACGACGAGATTCGCGCCTTCTACGACGAGGCGCGCGCCCAATTCGAGGCGAAGAAGCCGCTGATCGACGTCCGCTCGCCCGGCGAGTTTCGCGGTGAGATCACCCACATGCCCGAGTATCCGCAGGAAGGCGTGCTCCGCGGCGGGCACATCCCCGGCGCGAAGAGCGTGCCGTGGAAGACGGCGGTGAATGAAGACTCGACCTTCAAGAGCGCCGCGGATTTGCACCAGATCTACACCGAGGGAGTCGGTTTGAAGAAAGAGGACGACATCATCGCTTATTGCCGCATCGGCGAGCGCTCGAGCCACACCTGGTTCGTGCTCACCTACCTGCTCGGTTATCCCAAGGTCCGCAATTACGATGGCTCATGGACGGAGTGGGGCAACAAGGTGCGTGCGCCCATCGAGCGGGGCTCGTGATGAGCAAAGGTTGCATCGAACGTCCGGAGGACGCGTCACCCTCGGAATACCCGAAAAAGCTGGAGAGCATCATCCAGCTTTTCGAGTCGCTCCCCGAGGAGGAGAAACGCGAGAATCTGATCGCCTACGCGGACCAGGCCAGGCGGCATGAACCGAAAGCGGGCGAAACCTTTCAGCTCGAAGACGTGCGCAAGGACGAGGAGTGCACCGACACCGTGGGCGTCTTCCTGAAGGTGGACGAGGACAAGCACGCGCACTTCCGCATCACCCTCGGCCCGCAGGTGCAGACGCTGACCAAGGCGATGACCTCCATCCTGTGCAAAGGGCTCGAGGGCTGCACGCTCGAGGAAATCCTCCGGCTGCCGAGCGACTTCGTCCCGCGCCTCGTGGGCAGCCATCTCGTGCGCATCCGCTCCCAGACGGTTTATTACATCCTCACCCGGATGAAGAGCGTTTGTAAGGTTTACCTCAACCGCCTGCGCGCGGCCGAGGCCTGATCCTTCCGCCAGCAAGGAATTATCCCGGCCCGGAGGGCCGACGGAATTTAGCCGGTGGCGCAACAAGCCACCGGACTATCCCCCCGGGAGCGCGAGCCCCGGCAGGGGCGACGGAGCCGAGACCAAATGCGCATTGCGTCGCCCCGTCCGGGGCTCGCCCGTTTCTCAGAGACTGTGAAATAAAAGTCGAAAGCGCGGGTGGATGGCGTCGCTCCGCGCGCCATGCCAAAACGCTGCGCGTCAGCGCCACTCTGAAAGATGGGCCTTCGGCGCAGTCAACACATGGCGCG
>JAXDQW010000071.1:0-62505 GCA_034667665.1 Chthoniobacter sp. | reverse complement strand
CAAACCAAACACGGCTCCTGGGTGCTCCAAATCCTGTCCGTCTAAATCCCACCTCGCACGGTCAATAACTCCCATGAAAAAACAATTTGAAACCCAGAGAACATCTTCGCTCGACCACGGCTATTCGGGTTTTTGCCGCTACGCGGCGGTAAGAACAAAGGCATTTAGCCCCTCCTATCCCACCAAAAGCGCATAACGGGCGAGACGCTGCAGGATTGTCTCGAGCGCGTTGGCGGTCGCCGCGCGCTGCGTTTCCGGATCGCTCACCGGCTCGCCTTTTCGTCGGGCGACGAGCGTGCCGCGCGCCACCAACGCCAGCAACGCCTCGAACAACGCAGGCCGCTCGCGGCGGCCATTCAGCAGGAGCAAAGTCTGCCGTTCGGCATCGCTGAGCTGCACGTTCTCGTGCCGCAGATTGGTCACCGATCGGCGGCTTTTCGCCTGCCACCGCGCCAGCGGGCTGGCGATCGGGCGCTTCCCCGGTTCCAGGACGAAGGGGGGCGCGTCCACGTGCAGTTCGATGATCGGCGAAGTGACGTAGCAGCGCAGCAGATGCGTCGCCAGATCCCGCCGGTGGCGCTCGAAGGTGACCGCGCTCCCGGCCACGCCGAGGCGGCCGCGCACGATCTCGAGCAGCTCGGCAAAGGGCACGCTCTGCGGCCAGCGCCGCGCCAGTTCGGCCAGCGCCGTTTTCATCAGCGGACTGCTGGTCTTCAAGCGGAGCTGATGGGCGGCGAATTCGACGGTCGTGCGATCCGCCAGCGGGCTGTTCGCTTCCATCGGGCGGGCGCCCGATGCCACGCGCAATCCCATGATGCGCTCCGGCACCACGTGATGTTTCAGCGGCACGTCCTCGTGGCAGAGCAACGTCTGCCGGAAGGTGCGGTTGCGCAGGAAGTCCATGTATTGCTCCCCGTGCACCCGGCTCACCGCAAGCTGGCTCAGGGTCTTTTGCACCTCGGCGGGAAAGGTGTGCGCCGCCATCGAGGAGACCTGCGCCTCGGCGAGGTAGCGCAGCTTTTTCGCCTCCGCGCGTTCCGCAAACTCGTGAAAATAGAGCGGCTGATTGTGGGTTTCGAGGTGGTCGTGGAAGAGGTAGGAATCCGGCTTGCCGCGCAGCACCTCGCGCTCTTCCGCGAGCAGCTTTGCATAAGGCGTGTCCTTGCCCGGAGCCGACTTCGCGATGAAATCGACCAGCGCCGTGGCCTGCCGCACCTTCTGCACCGGATCGGTGAAGCTCCTCGCGTGGTAGCACATCATGTCGCGGATCGTGCCCCGCAGGTGCCAGCCGGGGTAGGTATTGTAGCTCACGTAGGCCACGCCGTTCGGCGCGAGGTTTTGCGCGCAGATGCCGAGGATCCTGTCCCGCACCTCGGCCGGCACCCACGAGTAAACGCCGTGGCAGATGATGTAATCGAAAAGGCCCAGATCGGCTCCAACTTCCAGGATGCTCGCCTGCCGCAATTCGACGTTGCGCAGGCGCAACGCGGCAATCATCGCCTTCCCGGCGGTCACCGCGCGCTCGGACAACTCGATGCCGAGGCAGCGGCTTGCGGGCAGGCCCGCGGCGATCGGAATCAGATTGCCTCCGCTCGCGCAACCGAGCTCGAGCACGCGGCAGCCTTCGAGGGGCGCCGGCTCCATGCCCAGCAGCGTGGCCACCATCGCGAGCCGGTCGGGATGGGTCTGCGCAAACGGATGACTCTCGTACGGAACCTCGTCGTAGGAGGTGATTTCGCGCGGATCAGGGGCAGGCATGGGCAGGCTGGAAGAAGAAGCGGGAGACACCGTGCGAGGCCGTATTGCTGGAGATTGAATTATGCGGGCTAGCGGGCGCTGGCAAATGAAAGCGCCTCGGCCAGCCAGGAATCAAGCTCCAGGACCTGCCGGCGCTGGCGGAAGGCCTGGCGTTGCGCGGTGCCCTGCGCTTGCGCCAGGACGAGTTTGGCGAGCCGCCCGCTCATCGGCAGGCGCTGCCGCACGGCCGCGGCGAGGGTGCGTTGCACCACTGGCGCGGCGAAACGCACCAGCAGTTCGTCCTGCGCGCTGACCAGCGACTGCGCACTGCCCGGATCGCCCTGACGCCCGGCGCGTCCGAAGAGCTGGCGGTCGATGCGGCGCGATTCGTGCCGCTCGGTGGCGAGCACGTGCAGGCCGCCGAGCGCCACGACGCCCGGGCCCAGTTTGATGTCCGTGCCGCGGCCCGCCATGTTCGTGGCAATGGTGATCCGGCCGCGCTCGCCGGCGCCGGCGATGATTTGCGCCTCCTCGAGATGGCGGGTGGCGTTGAGCACCTCGCAGGACAATCCGCGCGCGGCGAGGCCCTCCGCGAGCAGTTCGCTCGCCGCAATGCTCCGCGTGCCCACGAGCACCGGCCGGCCGGTCTCGTGGAGGCGCGCGATCTCGCCGGCCACCGCGGCCCATTTCGCTTCGGCATCGGGAAAAACGCGGTCGGGCAGCTCGCGCCGCATGCACGGACGATTGGGCGGAATCGCCACCACGGGCAGCCGGTAGATGTGCCAGAATTCCGCCGCCGCTTCACGCGCCGTGCCGGTCATGCCGGAGAGGCGCCGGAACGAGCGGAAAAAGCGCTGGAAGCTGATCCGCGCGAGGGTTTCATCGAGCGGCGAAATCTCGACGCCTTCCTTGGCCTCGATGGCCTGGTGCAGGCCGTGCCGCCACTTCCGCATCGGCATCATCCGGCCGGTGAATTCATCCACGATCACCACCTTGCCGTCCTGCACGACATATTGTTTGCCCGCGTGAAAGAATTCGCGGGCCTGCAGCGCCTGGCCGATCAGCTCACGCTGCCGCGCCGAAGCCCGCCACAACCCCGGCAGCCGCTCACTCTGGCTCGCGATCCGTTGCGCCCCCGCGGGCAGCAACTCGAGGTCCCGATAACGCGCCGCGACGCGGTAATCGCTGCCCGCCTGGAGCTGCGACGCGAGCGTCCACGCGAGCTGATAGGCGGCCTGCGAGCCGTCATTCCCAGCCGCGCCCGAGATGATCAGCGGCGTCCCGGCTTCGTCGATGAGCACACTGTCGGCTTCGTCCACGATGGCCGTGTGCAGCCCGCGCATGACCACACCCGGCCGCGTGGCGTCCCCGCTTTTCCAAAGCTGGCGGATCATCCAGCGCGTGCCGTTTTGCAGCTCGCCGAGACAGAGCCGGTCGCGGAGGAAATCGGCGACGATTTCCTTGCTCGTCGTATAGGTCACGTCCGCCGCGTAGCCGTGGCTGCGCTCGCGCGGCGGCATGGTTCCGGTGACGCAGCCGGCGCGCAGACCGCAGAATTCGTAGAGCGGGCGGAGCGCTTCCGCGTCGCGTTGCGCGAGGTAGTCGTTGACGGTCACGACGTGGCAGGGCCGGCCGGTCCAGCCGGCGAGGATCGAGGCCAGGCCCGCGGTCAGCGATTTTCCTTCCCCGGTGGCCATCTCGGCCAGATCGCCGCGGTGCAGCGCCAGCGCGCCCATCAATTGCACCACGAAGGGTCGCAGGCCCGTGCAGCGTTCCGCGCCTTCGCGCACCGCGGCGAGGGCCTCGGCAAGCTGCCGGCGCGGAAGCCGGCGATGGCGGCGGACCATTTGCCGGAACTCCTCGAGTCGGGCCCGGAGCGCGGCCTCGGAGAGATCGCGAAACTTTCCCCCCACAGCCTCGACCTCCTCGGCTTGCGCCCGCAGCTCCGCCGCCACGCCCGGACGCCGCCGGCCAAGGCCGATGCAGCGATCCACGATCGCATCGAGGCCGGCGGTGACTTTCGCCGGCTCGGGCAGGTCGCAGAGCCGCTGCTCGCAGGTCAGCGCCGTCATATGCCGTAGCGCTTTTGCACGAGCTGCCGCAGCTTCCGCATCCATTGCTCGAGAAGGGGCTCGGGTTGCAGATCGAAGCGAATCGTCCCCGAACGGCCATGGAGCAGCAGCACCGGGGGAGCCGGGTCGATCCGCGCGTGCAGCGCAAAGAACGGATCGCGTGTCCGCATCCCTTCGCGGTCCGCGGAGGCCAGCGCGACTTCGCCCCCGGCGCGCCAGCCCAAAGCCGCGGAAGGCAGCGTCTGCTGCTCCGCCGGGATGATCTTCTGCTCGTCGGCGCGCAGGGGCTGCGCGGCCTGGCCGAAGAGCCGCACTTGCGCCGACCGAATCTCGCCGGCGAAAAGGCGCGAGGCATCGTCTTCCGAAACCACCGCGGAAAAGCGAAAGGTCTTTGGATTCACGATCTGCCCGAGCTCGACCCCGCGGGGCAGCCAGCCGTGGCGGTAATGATCGAGGTTGGGCGCGATCCAGAGCCCATCGTGGGGTGCGCGCACGGTGAGCGCCGCGCGCCGTTGCTCGAGGCGGTGCAGGTGCTTCTCGACGGCCTCGATGCGGCTGTCGATCGCCTGCAAATCGGCGATCGCCTCCTCCATCGCGCGCTGCCGTCCGGCACGCGCCCCTTCCAGCTCCGCGCGCGCGCCCCCGATCTCCAGCTCCAGCTCGGGGTCCTCCATGCGCAACATCGTCTGCCCACGCGCGACGGCTCCGCCGGAGGCAATGAGGATTTCTTCGAGCCGGCCCCCGACCTCCGCGCTGACGATGCTGTGCTCGACCGCTTCCACCACTCCCGGCGCGCGGAAATGATTCGGCGCCGGAATCAATTCCAGCAGCACCACCAGCGCGAGCGCCCCCACGCCGCTCACCGCCAGGGCGCGCGGCCGATGGCGCGCGAGCCGCGGACTGGCCGCGAGGTATTTCGCGAATTTGAAAGCGGGGAGGACCACCCACGAGACGGCACAGACCACGGCCATGAGCATGCCGAGAATCAGGAACCGATCGGCCATGAAGAGCAGAATCGCGCCGAAGAGGAAGACCTGATAGACGCGGCTGGTGACTCCGAAGATCGAGAGCCAGATGGCTTCCCGGCGGGTCAGCGCCGGGCTGCGCGAGGTCTTGCAACCGAAGAGCCAGCGCTCGGCGAGGTGGGTGAGTTGCTGGGTCGCGCGCGCCTGGAGATTCGGGATTTCGAGGAGGTCGCTGAGGATGTAATAGCCGTCGAAGCGCAGCAGCGGGTTGATATTGAAGAGTAACGTCGAGACCGAGGCCACGGCCATGATGTTGTAGGCGAGACTGTGAATCGTCCCCGGCGCCGTGGCCGCCCAGAGGAAGGCGGCCAGCGCCGCGAAGAACAGCTCGGCCACCATTCCCGCCGCGCCCACGAAGGCGCGCTCCCAGCGGCTGCGGAAAGCCCACGACGACGTGGTGTCCACGTAGGGCATCGGCGTGAAGAGCATCAGCATCACGCCCATCACATGCACCTCGCCGCCGAAGCGCCGGCAGGCCGCGGCGTGGCCGAACTCGTGGATCGCCTTGATCAGCACCGTGCCGCAGTAGAGGAGAATGAGATTGCCCGGCGCGAGGATCGCCTGGCTCTGGTCGCGCAACGTCCCCGCGTGCTCGACCACCACCTTGATGGCCCAGCCGACGACCACCAGCCAGACGCCGGCGCCGGCGGGGCTGAGGACGCGGCGCAGCACCGGCAGCGCCGCTTTCAAGAGCGCGTCCGGATCGAAGAGCGGAAACCGCGAATACATCGCGTTGAGCAGCTTCGAGCGCGTCTCGCGCTGGCGGCGGGTGGCATAGCGTTCGAAGAGTTTCGCGCTGTCCGGCGAGAGGTTCGAATGGAGCAGGTTGCTGCCGTAGAGCTGGGCGAGCAGCCGCAGCGCGTCCTCCTGTCCCGGCGCCTCCTCGGGCGATGCTTCCAGGCACTCCTGCCAGACGGATTCCACGGGGCGCTCGAGGCGCAGTCGCGCGACAAATTCATAGGCCGCCGGGCGCAACCGGAAGAACTGATTGTTGAACGGATCTTGCAGCACGTAATAGCGCTCCCCGCGAAAGTACTGCCGGCGCACCCGCACATGCGGTCGCAGGGCCACCCGCTGGTGCGCGATGCGGTACCAGGATTCGCTGAAGGTTTTCGTTTCCGCGGACATGGCAGGAAGCAGGGGGTCAGGAAGAAGGCCTCTCGCTCCGGATTCTCACCACCACAGGTGCATCCGCAAAAAATCCACGGTGCGGTGCGAGACGATCCAGAGCAGGCTCCGCTCGCCGGCGTCGAGCCGGACCACCCCGCTCATGCCGGGACGCCACCAGTCGCGCCGGGACCCTTCGGGGGTGCAGCGGACGATGAAGACGTTCGCGTTTTCGCTGGCTTGCGCCGCGGGCTCGATGCGCTGCACGCGCACCGGGAATCTGAGCTTCGGCATGCTCGCGAGGGCCATTTCGCCGCCGGCCTCCAGGCGCAGCTCGTGGACGTCGCGCTCGTGGACCTGGCACTCGACGTAGAGACGGTCGATGCGCGCGACCTTGAAAAGCACGTCTCCTTGCTTCAACGGCGAGTCGATGCGCTTCTTCAGATCGCCTTCCACCACCACCCCCGTGAACGGCGAGACGATCTTCGCCTGGCCGCGGCGATAGCGCAGAATCTCCAGGCGCGCGCGAGCCTGCTCCGCCTGCGCCTGGGCGATGCGCATGTCGGCGGGTTTGTCCGCCGCGCTGGACTTTTCCGTTTCGCGCAAATACCGCGTCTGATCGGCCACGGCGCCGGCTTCTTCGAGGAGCAGATCGCGCGTGTCGAGCGAAGCGAGCAGGTCGCCCTGCTTGACCTCATCGCCGACATCCACCTTGACCTCATCGAGATACCCGTTGAACGGCGCGGTCAGAAACGCGCTGTCCTCCGTGCGCAGGAAGAAGGGCGCATCCACGCGATAGTTCATCCTTCCGAAAACGAGCACGAGCGCCGCGGCGACGAGGGCCAAGCCGAGCGCTTTCGCGCCCGTGTGTTCCGGCCCGAGCAGCTTGCTCAGCCGCTCGCGGCCCGCGACCATCCAGCGCGCACCAAACCAACGATCCGTCCTCCGCAGATCGCCCAGACGGCGGATCGCCATTTCGCCGCAGAGCGTCAGCAGCCGCACCTCCACTTCGGCAAACCGGTCGTTGTTCCGCTCGCAGGTGAGCACGGCGGCGGGCTTGCCCTCCAGCCGCAATGGCACCGAGCAGACAAATTTGACCCCCTGCTCGCCGGCGAATCGCGCATGGTCGCGCGTGACCAGGCGTTGATCCTCCGGTTCCGGCCAGGCCACCGCCTCGTCCTGGTCGAGCGCTTCCTCCATCGCCGTCTCGAGCTGCTTGATGGCCTCCATCTTTTTCTCGAATCGCTCGCTGTGACTGATCGCCTGGACGCGGACATAATTGCCCTCGAGCCAGCCGAGGCAGACGCGGTCGCACTGGTGGCGGCTGGCCAGCTCGTTGCAAAGGCTCATGGCCACCGCCATGAAGCGGTGCTGGGCGTTCAGCAGCGCCACCAGATCGAGCACCGCGGCAAAGTGCGCCACCGCCACCTCCGACTGTTCAACGCGTTGCCGCAGCTCGTGCAAAACGGGCAGATGGGCCAGCAGCCGCAATTGTTTGAGCGCGTCGTCCACGGCCTCGGGCGAGCTCCCGGGGAGCACGAAGGCGGCCACCCACGCCTCGGGCCGCCCTTCACTAATGAGCCGCACGGCCACCCAGGCGCACCCAGACAGCGCTTCGCCGGGCGCCGGCCAGTGGCAGGCCGCACCGCCTTGCTGCACACAGGTTTCGGCGAGGTTGCTTCCCGCCTTGAGCAGGTCCGAACCGGGCAAATCCGGCTCGCCCGGCGCGGCCCAGAGCACGGCTTTTTTCCATCCCGGCGAGTCCGCCGGCCCTTCGCGCAGGAGCACCGCGCGCCGCGCGCCCACCAGCTCCGCGAGGGTCGGGACACAAAGTTCCCAAAACCGCTTGGCGGGTCCCTGAAAGGCCAGCAATAGCCCGAGCTGAGCGAGGGCGTTGGCGAAAGGATCCGGGTCTTTCAAGTGGGCGGACATGCGGGCGGTCGCACGTGTTGTGCAGCAGCTCCGACCAGGAATCAACTTATCGTCCTGGCGGGCTTTCCGGTTCCGCACGGGACGCCCCGTCCGTTGGCTGGATCATCGCGCTCCCCGGCGGGATCAATAGCTTGGCCACACACGGGGGTGAGCAATTCCAGCAGGTGACGGTCAGGATCGCGGAAGTAGATGCTGGTCCCGCCCAGGGGCCATTGGAATTCGCTTTCGATCGCGATCCCACGCTCGCCGAGCCGAGCCTTCCACGCGGCGAGACTTTCGGCCGGAATACGAAAACCGATGTGACTGACGCCGGTGGTTCCATGCGGTGGAATGACGCCGCACGGCAGCACCGTCCCTTGCGGATCGCTGCCGCGCCGGAAAAGCAACAACACCTGCTTTCCGCCAATATCGAAGGCACAAAGCCGTTCGTCCGAACGCATCACGGGATAGCCGAATAAGTCGGCGTAGAATTCTTTCGCGCGCGCCAGGTTTTGCACGCTGAGGCACGTTTCGAGGATTGCGCTGGAGGGGGCCATCTGATGAACGAATAGCTCAATTGCGATTCGTTCGCACGTCGCAGCAAGGGGTACGAAAACCTGGGTTTCCGTCGTTCTTCCCTCCAATGCAAAACCGCCGCGTTCACTCAGACCGTTGTCACCGACGAAAAACACCTTAATCCTATCCGCATGTGCAACCGATTCGTGCAGCAAGGCCGCGAGGTCCGGCCACAGCAAAACGCCACGGTCCTGATGAAAGGACCGGGCGGCTTCTTCGATCTGCCGTTTGAAGCGGTCTTCGGCGGCCCGGCCAGGAACGAGAGCCGCAACTATTGGATCAAGCGCGAGGGAGCCGAGCCGGTCCTGGTGCCCGACATCGAGCGATTCGGTGAGAAGGACACAAGGGCGGGTGTGCAGAATTGGGAAGACGTGCCGACCGGGACCGCGTTGGAAGGCCTGCTGCTCCCAACCCCTCCGGGAAAAGAGTACCGGCTCCTCAAGGTCGTCACTCAGCCGGCCACCCCCGATCAAATTGCCCGGCTGGGGAATGATCGCGTGCCGGTCTTGCGATGGCCAAACTCTGACTTGCCGACCGCTGTTCGGACCGGCGCTGTCTAGGCTCGTGAGCGCCTTGTAGTAGTTTCCTCGTCCGCCATGGTCGGACGCTTCTTTACTCAGGGCTTCCGCCCGGTCGAGTTTGGCCTCAATGCTCATGAGCTGCAGCTTTCAATTGATCGTGTAGGCTCGGCACCAGCTCCAATGGCGGCTGGACGGCCGGCCAGAAAGGGATGTTGAGAAATTCCAGCGGCAGCGGTAGGAGCGTCGAGTGATTTGACAATCAGCGGGTTCGAACCCGCGATCGAATCCTGTTGCCGGGCGCGGCCAGATCGATAGAACACCCGGACCATGGCCGCCAAAAAGCTCACGAAATCCGCCCTCCTTCAACTGATCGCCGCAGAAACCGAGACTGACCGAAAGACCGCCGCATTCTTCCTCGACGTGATCACCGAGATCGCCTTGCGCGAAGTGAAGAAGAACGGCGAGTTTACCCTCCCCGGGATTGGCAAGCTGGTGAAGCAGAAACGCAAAGCTCGGGTCGGGCGCAACCCTGCCACCGGCGCCTCGATCAAGATCCCGGCGAAGACCGTGGTGAAATTCCGGATCGCGAAGTCGGCGAAGGAAGCGGTTCTCGGGGCGAAGTAGGTCGGCAGAGCAGTCAGGCACCAAGGCCGCGAGATCGCTGAACTTCCAACAATCGGCGGGGTTCCGTGGAGTCGGCCGCAAGGCAACGCAGATTGCTAAACGACGTCTCCACGGTCGCGGAGCACGGTCGCGGAGAAGTGGCTGCGCCCGTGAGGGACCGTCCGTACCTGATTGGAGGGCAGCATGGGGGCGTTTCGCGCTTCAGCGGGTGTATTGGCATCATCGTCGACTCCACGAACGGAGGATTTCAACGTCCTGCAATGCGACCGCGCTGATGCGCACAACTCAAGCGGCTGTCGTTTGGCAGCGAATACGGCAGTGGCTTTCGGCATGACCGCGGGCACTTTCGAGCCGAAGCTCCCTATCCTCGCCCTCGTGAATCCCTGATAGAATACTTCACCATGAACTCAGCCGTCATCAAAGGCACCAATGCCATGAAATCCACGCTCCTGTTTTCCTTTCTTCTCATCGTGCAGCACGGCCCCACGCTCCGCGCAGAAACGACGGCGGGGAAGGAGGTCGAATGGGGGATGACCCTCGGCTGCCAGCATTGCCACTTCGGGGAGCAAACCGGCATCACCATCTGCAAAGGCAACTGCGGGCCAGCGGCTTCCAAGGACGGCAAAGTCTTCGTGCTTTCGGGAACCGCTGTTCCGAAAGATTTCAAGAAGGGTGGAGACTGGCTGGTGAAAGGAACCTTGTCGCCCGATGGCAAGGACATCGCCGTCAAAGCAATGGCCGCCCAGACACCCACGCCAGCCGAGTTGAAGGACGATCAACCCGCTCATCCGGTGCCCGGCGCGAAGCCGTTCACCGGCCCCGTGGCCCATAGCGGCGCGGGACTTCCCACGCTCACCACCGCCGATAAGACTCTCTACACCCTCAAATCGTCCAAGACCGCGTCAAAATCGACGAGCCATACACTGACTCGAATCGGCGGCGGCGATTTGACCGGCAACTTTACTGCCACCGGCGTGACCTACGAAGATGACTCCCCCAAATGGATCGTCGTTGAATCGATCCAGAAGATGAATGCGCCATGACGACCATGAAGTGGCTCGCTCTTTCATTCTGCCTCACCGCCTTTGGCGTGTTCCTCACCTGCGGGCCGGCGTGTGGCGCGGAGATCACGCCGCTTGGGCCTGCGCTGGTGCATCCTGATGCGGTCCATGGCGTCGCGTTGAGCGCCGATGGCAAATGGGCGGCCACGGGTTGCGCTGATCATATGCTGCGGCTGTGGGACACGGCCACGGGCGGGCTGCACGGCCAGCCGCTGGAACACGACGGCGGCGTCTATCCTGTCGCCTTCAGCCCCGACAGCACGATGGTCGTAGCTGGCAGCGAAAAGGGCGCGAAACTCTGGGAGGTCGCGAGCGGCAAATTGCTCGCCACCTTCCCGCATCCGGGATTCGTCTATGCGCTCGCCTTCCGGCCCGATGGACTGGCCGTGCTCACGAGCAGCCACGATGGCGCGGCAGATGGCACCGCGCGGCTCTGGGATGTGCGCACCGGCAAACCCATGTGCGAGCCCATCGAGAACCGGCAGCGATTCTACGCCGTGGCGTTCAGTCCCGATTCCAAACTCGCCGCCGTCAGCGGCAACGGCACGGTCGCGCACCTGCTCGATGCGACCACGGGCAAATCGCTCGACATCGAATTGAAACACGAGGGCTCGGTGCGCTCCTTGTCGTTCAGTCCCGACAGCAGGAAGCTCCTGACTGGCAGCCTCGACAAGACCGCGCGTGTGTGGGACGTGGCCACCGGCCAGCCGCTCACTCCGCCGCTCAAACACGCTGACCAGGTGCGCGCCGCCGTCTTCAATCCCCTCGGCACGAGCGTCCTCACTGGCAGCATGGACAAGACCGCGCGCGTGTGGGACGCCGCCACCGGCGAGCCGCTCACTCCGCCGCTGGTGCACCCCACCGGCGTGCGCTGCGTTGCGTTCAGTCCCGACGGCACCCTCGCCGCGACCGGCTGCTACGGAGACACCGCACACGTCTGGGATGCCGCGACGGGCAAACCCATCGGCGCACCCATCCAGCACGGCGGCTTGGTTCGCGCCATCGCTTTCGGCCCGGACAGCCGCGTGCTGCTCACCGGCAGCTTCGACAAGACCGCGCGGCTCTGGCGGATCGAGCGGTAGCACGCTGCGCTCACCCGATCCAATCCGCTGCCTCTTCCAACCTCAAACCCTACCCATGAAACCACACCGGCTCTCTGCCATCTCCGCCCTCTCCGCCCTGCTGCTCACTACCGCTCTCACCCACGCGGGTGACGCTTCATTCCCGCTCTGGGACGGAAAGGAAACCGTGACTGAATACGCGAAGCGCGCGCGACTGGAACCGACCCTCACGCTTGATCTCGGTGGCGGGGTGAAATGGGAGGGGATGCTGATTCCGGCCGGCACTTTTGTGATGGGCAGCGCTCCGAGTGAAACAAAGCTGGAGAAGGATGCGGCCACCGAGAAGCAGCACAAGGTCACGCTGACGCGGCCATTTTACATGGGCAGATTCGAGCTCACGCAGGCGCAGTATCACGCGGTGATGGGCGAGAATCCGAGCATCACCAAGGGCGACGATTTGCCAGTCCACAATCTTCCGTGGCAAAGCGCGCAGGATTTCTGCGACAAGCTGGGCAAACAACTCGGGCGTGAAGTGCAACTGCCGACCGAGGCGCAGTGGGAGTATGCGTGTCGTGCTGGAACGACGACCGCTTACCACAGCGGCGACACCATCGCGGACTTGGACAAAGTCGGCTGGCATGGCGGAAATTCGGAACGTCAACTGCGTCCCGGCGGCCAAAAATTGCCGAACGCCTGGGGCCTCTACGATATGCACGGCAACATCCGCGAATTCACGCGCGACCTTTACGACCCGGCCCCGCAGGAGGACGCGACGGATCCCACCGGACCGAAGGAAGGCGACCCGAAGAATCATGTCGTGCGCGGCGGCGCTTACACCGCGAATGCGGCGGTCGGTTTCAACTGCCGCGCCGCGCTCCGTCGCCCGACCGAGGCGTTGGTGATCACTGGCTTTCGTGTGATGGCGACCGTGAGCGAACCCTGATTCGGGTATCGCGATGAGAACGTTCTATAGGAGGCCGGAGATTTCATGAGCGCCCACAGTGCAAAACGTATGGTCGTCGTTCGCGAAAAGGGCGCGAAAATGCCTGTGGTCCTCGTGGGAATGATCTACCTCACGATTGAGAGCAGGGTAGATTGGACACAGACTGCGAGAGAAGTGGTGGACGTAGTTCGCAGGCAAATGAGTGAGGATAACTAACCTGGCGGGCGAAATAAACGCCGTAAGGCGACTTCCGCCTGTATCCGTGACGCCACAGCACGTTTTCTCTCACGCCTGGCACCCAATGAAAACGTCGGTGCAGTATTGCTACGCTGCCGGCCTCGCCCTCTGTGCTGCTGTCTGCTGTTTCATGGCACTACAGAGCGCCGACGGATGGCCACTCTTCATTGTCGGCGGCTTGTTCGCCTTTGCCTCCTTTGGTATGGCCACAGACCAGCAAACGCGTATCGATACTGCAGCGGGCACTTTTTCGCGCGAGGGACGCTTATTCGGTCGCATTCTTGTTTGGCGCACGCGGCGATCCTTGTCCGACTTTTCCGCAGTCACATTCCAGCGCACGCACGATCCGGAGGGAGGCGACTCCGTTTTTGTCGGACTCCTCCCGAAGCGCGGGCGATTTATTGCAGTCCGATATTTCAACACTGCCTCAGGTGGGCGGTGCGACGACGCTGTAGATTATGCCTGCCGCCTTGCCGCAGACACCAGGCTACAAATAATTCGTGAGAACGTCCCCTAACTTCGAATGTGTGCGCCAGTGAAGCTGGTGCCACGCGGGTGCAAGTCCCGCCGGTCGATTTGACTGTGCGCACCGCAAGCTGATCTTTTTCGAGCGGCCCGACCCCGAGATCGATCAAGCCCGGCTCGAACTGGCCTTCGATCTTGGGATTAAGGCGCGACGTTCACCCGGAAGGGTGCGGTGAGGACTTCGCCGCCGCTTTTTATCTGGACCCAGATGTTGTATTCCCCGGGCGCGGGGAATTCATACGGTAGAGAGACAGTCGAGTTACCATTTGGGGCGGCAGCGCCGTGGGCCATCTTCGAGTGATCCAATTTGGAATGATCCATCTCTATCGAGCCGTCGGTCCCGCCGGACGCCGAGGTCTCGCGGGCGAGCTTACGATCGAAATAGGTTTGCGCGGCCATGGAGTAATTGCCGGTAGGGTGAAGATGCGAGAAGACCTTGCCATCCGCGCGGAGGACGGCGGCGTGGCTCAGCATGCCCATATACGGCTCGAGCGGGAGCGGTGCGCCGGCAGCATCGACGAAACGGAAGTCGAGATGCGCGCTTGATCGCGCGCGCAATGGCGGGTGCGGGAGCCACACCGCCTCGCGGCCACCGGACAGCGCGACGCGCGTTTCGCCGGGCTGACCTTGCGCCCAGGAGTCATCGGGATCGGCCTGGCCGGGCGCAGCGCCGGCGTCGGCGCCGGGGGGCGGCGGCAGATGAATGGTGGTGGTGGCGGTGGAACTGAGTCCGGTCTCGCTGAGGGTGCAGTCGCAGAGAATGCGGTAGTCGCCCTCCGGTAGCGCCGGCAGCGTCAGGTCGAAGGTGTTTGGGCCTTTGCGGATCGGATGCACGTGGGCGAAAACGTCACGGTCCGGCTCGCGAATGAGAAAGGCGTGGAGGAGCTTGCCGTGATCGGGCAGCAGGGGGATGGCTTGATTCGGGGGAAATGTTTTCTCGCCGAGCGTGAGGTGGAGGAAGCGTTGCGGGCCGCGGGTTTCCACGGTCGCGGCGAGGTCCGGCCATGCGCCCTCGCGCAGCGTGCGGCGAAATTCCTCCTCGGAAAAGGACCACCATCTCCAACCGCCGGCGAGCAGCAGGACGAGCACCACCGTAGTGACCGCACCGGCGATCCAAGCTTTGCGGCGCATGGGCCGATCCGGAACGAGTCCAGGAGCAAGCGTGCTTTCCCCTGCCGCAGCAGACACGATGGCGGCCGCGCCAACAAAAAGGAGCATGCAAAGACCCCCGAGCAGCTTTCCGAGAAAGGGCGGAAGCGGCAGTTGATGCGTGGCCACCGAGTTCACGGGGACCTGGATGCGGCCCTCGCCCTCCGGCCCGGTCACGCGCACTTCGATGCTGTAGCCGCCGACGCTCATCAGCCAAAGGTCGCCACCGTAGAGTCCTGGGTCGCCGGTCACCGGCCGGGCCTCCTCCGCGGGCGGCGTATTTTTCACGGCCGTTTTCGAGTAGAGCGGGAGCACGGAGACCGCCACGGCGGTCGAGGTCTGAGGGCGAACTTCGATCCGCGCGAGGCCGGGGACGACTGGCGGGACCCGCACCGTGACCTGCACGGGATAGGGGCCGGCTTTCCCGGCGAAGAAGACATCCGGGCTGCCGACATGCGCCTGCGCGGTTGCGGTTAGGAAGAGGGCAAGGATCGCCAGGCAGAGCCTGGCGCGCGCTCGCCAGTGGGAAGGCGCCGGGATGGAAATCATCATCGCTGCACCTTGCGCATCCAGCCGCCCCAGAGCAGTCCCAACCACGCGCCGCCTACCGCGATTACAAAGCTCAACAGCGCCGTCATCGTCGTGAACGGATTGTAGAACGGCTTGCCAGCGGTGACGCCCCAGAAGCGGCTGGCCCAAGGTCCGGGCGAGGAGTTGTAGCCCCAGTAACGGTTGCCGGCGAAGAACCAGTTATCGGCCGCAGGCGTGAGCAGAAATTGGGAGAAGAACCACTGCACCGTGGAGAAGACCGCGACGAAAGCGAGGCCGAGCAATCCGGCCAGCGCCAGCCGTCGCCAACCCGTCGCGCCCGTGCCGGTGCGGCGCAGGAGGAGATCGATGGCCAGTGCTGGCGCAAAGAGCAGGAGTGGAAAGGCCGGCGGCACCATGTGCGTGATGGGATTGAAGATCGGCGCGAGCTTCGGCTGCGCGGGGAAGAGCGGAAGGATCCACGTCATCGCGCCTTGCAGGACGAAGTAAACGAGTGCCGCGCGCGTGGCGGGAAAAGAGATGCGGCCCGCGGCCCCGAGCGTGACGATGCGGACGGGAAAAGTGAGCGCGCAGACAACATGAAAAGTCGCGGCGTGCTGCAGATTCGGAGTGGTAAACTCCATGAGAAAAACGCTGCCCAGGGTGACGAAGATGCCGCCGATGTAGATGAAGAGCGCGTCGCCGGCCGCATCGTTCACCCGGTTTTGATGCGCGAGGCCGATGAGCAGCGCGCCGAGGCTGATCGCGAGCATGCCGAGGCCGAGCACCGTGTGCGGCGGGCTCACGATCTTCACGTCCAGGCCGTAGGCACTATGCCACCAGTCGTCGAAGGGCGCGGAGGTGACCATGGCCAGAGCACCCCACATCATGACCCAGGCACCGAGCGGAGCCCGCACGCCGAAGATGCCAACCGAAGTGCTGCGACCGGTAGGACCGAGCAGAAAAGTATGACGAAACGCGAGCCAGCCGCCCACTCCGCCAGCGAGAAGACCGCCGAACTGAATGGCAAGATGAGCGGGCGTCCAAAACGTGTCGCGACCGATGCTGATGTGCCACGAGATGTCCCACAGGATGCCAATCACCATGCTAGTCGTGGCAATAGCGACCAGCAGTCCCGGCCAAAAGAGACTTGTTGCATTAGTGTCCGCCGCGGCCTCTGGCGGGACGGCGCGCGTCCGAGCATCTGGTTGAGTCATGGGCGCGATCGACACGGTTCGTTATATGTTGGACGACGCGCACCGTAATTCCAATTCGCCGACAATGCCACGGAGCTGACGCCGCGAGTGCCAAGCTTAACGCCATGCGAGCCGCTGCATGTCAAAAACACACAGCGGCTCGGAGATGGCGGCTGCGCGAGGCTAACCGAGGCTAACCGAGGAAGTGCTCCCAGTCGGCATGGCCGTGGTGGTTGCGGATCAACACGCTGGCTGGCACCACGCGGGGAGCGATCGGTTGCTTGCGCAGGCGCAGGCCGGCTTCGTGGGGGAGGCGGTTCGCTTTGCGGCTGTTGATCTCACGGTGTGCGAGGACGCAGTTGTCCCAGGACGTTTTGCCGCCGCGCGAGCGGGGCACGACGTGGTCGATGTTGCCTTCTTTCGGCGCGAGCTTGCGGCCGGTGTATTGGCAGACGCCGCCGTCGCGCTCCCAGATGCCGCGGGCGCCGAAGCGCGGGCGGCGCAGCGGAACCTTGGCGTAGTTGGCGGCGACGATGACGGTAGGCACGCGCACGGGACCGCGTGGGGTGTTCACGGCGTTGTCATGCTCGCGGACGGGCAGCTTGAGCCAGTCGTCCCAGCGCACGGGCGTGATGTAGTCGTCGCCCTGCACCTCGAGCGCGGTGGCCGCGCCGGTGGCGATCATGCAGAACGCCTCGGCGAGCGTCTTCACGTGAATCGCCTGCCAGTGCCGGTTCAGCACCAGCACAGTCGATTTGTTGAGGATGTCGTTCATGGAAAAATGAATGTTGAGAGTGATGCGGAGGCGAGACGGGTTGGCGTCCCGCCTCCGCGGTGGTCAGTCTTCGGCGCGGTCGCCGGCTGGGCACATCTTGACGAGCTTCGGATCAAACTGCCCGAGGACTTCGACCAAATCGGTCTGCGCAGCCATGACGGCGTGGATGTCCTTATAGACACCCGGCACTTCATCGAGGCCGGCGCTGAGCAGCTCGACGCCGCGCTCAGCGAGCAGCTTCTTGGTCGCGCTCCAGGTGAAGGACTGCATCGCCTTGGTGCGGCTCATCACGCGGCCCGCGCCGTGCGACGCGCTGTTGAGCGACTCGGGCGAACCCTTGCCGCGCACAACGTAGCCCGGCGACGCCATCGAGCCGGGGATGATACCCAGCACTCCGGCACCCGCGGGCGTCGCGCCCTTGCGATGCACGATGACCTCGCGCTCTTCGCCATTCACGACGTGCGTTTCTTTCCACGCGAAGTTGTGGTGGTTCTCTATGTCGAGAATCACATGCGCGCCGAGTTTCTTCGCGATGTGCTTGTGGATGAGCGCGTGGTTCGCCGCGGCGTAGCGGCCCATCAAGTTCATCGCGGCCCAGTATTCCTGGCCGTCGGCGTCGTCGAGCGAGAGCCACACGAGGTGCTTGAGTTCCTTCGGCAAGTGCTCGTGGAGGGCCATCGCGCGCTTGCTGTAGTAGTCGCACACCTGCGCGCCCGTGCCGCGCGAACCCGAGTGCGTGAGCAGCGCGAGGTATTCGCCCGGCTCAAGGCCGAGATCGTTTTCTTCGACCGTGAACGCGCCGAACTCGACGAAGTGGTTGCCGCTTCCGCTCGTGCCGAGCTGCGACCACCGAGGAGGCGGAGGGGAATAGTGGCGGTCGGTAACGGGCGAGCCGCCTTATCGCGCAGCCGGTTCGTCACGGGAGACACGCTCCAGTCTTCGTCCATCACGTCGTGCTCGCGGCGCTGCTTGAACTCGCAGCCCATGCCGAAGCGCGCCTCGCTCTCGATGAGGTTCGCGAGCCGGTCGCGCTGACCGGCGAGGGTGTTCGCCTTGCGATCATAGACGGTGAGCTTCATGCGGCACGCGATGTCCACGCCCACGGCGTAAGGAATCACCGCGTTGTCCGTCGCGAGCACGCCGCCGATCGGCAGGCCGTAGCCGACGTGCGCATCCGGCATAAGCGCGCCCGCCACCGCGACCGGCAGCGCACACGCATTGGCCATCTGCTTCACCGCCTCGGCTTCGAGCCCCTCGCCCCACTGACGCCACGGCGCGAGTTCCGCACGCGGCGTGAACGCCGGGCGATAAAGCGCACAAGCCAGCGGCGCGCGCAGTTCGTCGGCAAAGAACGCCGGCGGATTGGCGACGATGTTGAAGATCTCGGCCTCAAGCAACGCGCCATCGTTACCCTGCGCGATGAAGTTCTGGATGAACTCATGCGCGAGCTTGATCGGCTCGCCCACAGGCACGCCGAGGCGGAAGAGGTCTTTGGTGTTCATGGTTTTGGTTCGGTTGAAAATGGTGGGGCGCGATGTGCGGGCACACTCCGGGTGCGCAGCGGTGTTTGTTCTTTTTTGTCGAAAGGATACAGCCGGGGAAGGCTTGTCACCCTCCCCGGCTGCGTTGCTTTTCTTTCCTCAATCGAGGAATGCGACGTTCGCCATTTGGCGCGTCGTGTTCTCGGTGTTCATCCAGACCTGGTGCCAACCGTGCAGCGTGATCGTCGCGTGTCGCGGTGACGCACGGAGCCGCGCGCAAACACGCCCGCATTGCGGACGCGCTGCTGCCAGCCCCAGCGCTTCGCAACGCGGTTGTCCGCGAGCGTCCGCTTGTATTCCGACTCGGTCAGACCGTTCGGAAAACGCGAGCAGACCCACACCTTCTCGCCACCGGAGCGGTGAAGCTCAGCGACGAGGTGCGGCTTTCCGCCGCCGCGGCTGATCGGCTCGTTGCGCAGGATGAGTTTTTCATCCACGCGCAGTTCCGGCACGGGCACGAAGAACCATTCACCTGACGGATGAAGGCCCGGTTGTGCCGGCGGGTGCGCTGGCGCAGGTTCAGCCCGGCGCTATCGGCGGCCGCTCGTGCTCCACTTGGCTGCAGAGCGACCTTCGCCTGCACTACGCTCGACGCGCCACCTGGCACCGCGGCGACAAACCACTCCCGCTCGTCGTGTCCGCACAGGAAGCGATCTTTCGCCTCCGGCGTCTTCACAAGCAGGAGCAAGTGCCGGTCGTGGTGCTCGCATTGGAGCACGTTGATTTCGAGCTGCGCCTCGCGCTCGGCGCTGAGCTGCATCTCGAAGAGTTGGCCCTGCTGGTCGGTGACAATATCGAGCGCGTAGTCGGTGCGCTGACGCCGCCGCGGCAGGTCATCTGGACGAACGACACGGAACCGCGCACCCATGCGGGCGAACTGATTCGCGATCGTTTCAGAGTTCATATTTTCAAGTTGGGCCGCACGTATTGGCGCGACGGATTGAGTTGTGATTTGGAGCCTCCGTGGCTCCCGATGATTGGATGTAGGGCTGTGATTGCATTGGAGTTGATGGGTTGAGGTTGAAAGTGCGGAGCGCAGATAGCGCTCACGGCTCAAAGCGGATCGCCTTGAGGGTCTTGGAAAAGTTGATACCTGACTCGTCCATCGCCTTGGTGAAGACCACGCGCAGCGGCACGCCGCGAGTCATGCGGACGTCCATACGGTTCTCCGTATTGCCTGAAAATTGCGAACCACCCGACTCGTCACCGGCTCGGTGCTGCATTACCACTGGCTCGAATGCCGATTCGTAAAGAGAGCTTCTTTCAAATTTTTCAGAGCGATTACCGCGCTGCGTTGCGGCGGTTTTTCGAAAATCGCCGTGAGCGAGTAACACCGGAGATGGCCGCAGAGTTTTGCGAGCGGGCTACGCTCGACCGTTTGGTCCGAACCGGCTGCTCTCGCAAAACGGCCCGGACGACGATGCGGACTTGTATCGGCAGATTGAGGAACCAGAGGTGGAAGCCGCGTGCCGCGCGTTCTTTGCCGTGCTCGGCTTGCGCCTGCAACGCGGCGACGGCTGCTATTACTTCACTGCCGATGAGGAGCCGCTGGCGAATCTCGAAAGGAAGCTCGAACGCATGGTCTACCTCGTGCGGCTCCTCGATTTTCTCTCCACGCACATCGAGCACTTCGGCGAGGGCGTGATCTTCTCCGTTGCCGCCCTTGAGGTGAAATGCCAGGGGGCTGCGCGGTCCGAACGCTTTCTCCAGGACGCCGCCAAAGGCGCGAATTTTTCCGAGCGCATCACGCACCTGCTCCAGGCGCTCGTGCGCGAGGGCTATCTTTCGGAATACGAGCCGGCCCGGCAGGAATACCGCGTCCTCTCAGCGATCCACTATCTCCACGAGTTTGCGGATCGGATTCAGATCCACGACACCTCCGAGGCGGGAGGGCCGAATGCCGCGGCTTGAGCGTCTCCATCTCCCCAGCGGACGATATAGAGCCAGACGAAGCTGAGGCGGAGTTTTGGGCTGCTACCCCGACAATTGGTCAGGTCGGCAACGTGATCCGGGGCCACTTTGGAGCGGAGTCTCCGGCCGTCGCTCTTTTGAGCCAGTGCGCTTTACAAACGGCCGCCTGAAGCGAGATCGTGAAAAAACCGGGACATAGCTAAGGCGGCCATCACCGGACGCCTGGACCGACCCGCGAGCGCGGAAAGGCCGGGCGATCACTGACGGCATGGAAACATTGCGCACCGATGGATGGCGCCGCGTGCTCAATTCTAAAACAGCGGCAAAGTCTTACGTAGCGCGATCGGCCGCTTAGGCAGATGGAATCTCACGTCGAATGGGCCAAATCGGCGGCACGCCGGACTGGCTCACCGGCAATCGCCAGTCCGTCGATCTTTCGGGGGCGTTGCTGCGGAGCACTGGTCGGGGATCGCGAGGAATACTCACTTCGAAATCCACTGCCGACCGCATCGCGACAAATCTTGCTTGGCCTGATCCTATTCAAAAACCTTCGCATCGACTTAAGCTCCCGGGGCTCCGAAAATGTGTGACGGCACCACTTCCTAGGCGCCACCCACGGGGCAGAGGGGCCAACATGCCGGCCTCGATAGCCGCATCCGAGCAACTATGGCCGGAGCCGGCCCGGGCGCCAGAGGTGCCGCCCGAGGCTCAGACACGCCGCCGTCGTTCCCGCTTCGGGATGCTTGTGGGAGTGGCGGGGCAACCGCTCGACAGGACAGTCCTCGCCTTCCCCCGCACCGACTTCGACCGGCGGCATTCCAGAAAGAGTTCGCAGATCAGCCTCCGTTACCGATGCCTGGCACGTTTGGTTGATGCTGTGGCCGTTCGCGCATGCCGGGAATTGGCACAAATTACGTCGGCTAAAACGGAAGATCGCTTAAATTCTTTGTCCAAAACTGATGGTTGGCGGGAAGAATCACTACAGCCCTCAACATGTCCCCCGACTCAACGTCTCATTTTGAAGATCCTGCGGCCGCGCAGCAGCGATTTCTTTCGCTGTTTCTGCGCAGCGAGCGGGAGGTCTTTCGCTATGTGGCCGCGCTGGTGCCGAATGTGGCGGACGCGGAGGATATCGTGCAGCAGACGGCGCTGGTGTTGTGGGAGAAATTTGACGCCTACGACCCCGGCCAGCCATTCACGCCCTGGGCCTGCCGGTTCGCGTTGAACAAGACCCGGCAATGGATCGAGCGAAAGCAGCGCTGGCAGGCGTTGCTGGAAGGCGGCCTCGCCGAAGAGCTGGCACAGCGTCGCGAGGAATTGCGGCCAGAGTTCGATCTGCGGCTGGGGCATTTGGAAAAATGCCTGGGCAAGTTGCCCGAGGAGCAGCTTTCGCTGGTTGAGGGTTATTACTACCGCCGGGACGGTATCGAGAATCTGGCAACGAATTCCGGCCGAACCGTTGCGGCCACATACAAGATGCTGCAACGGGTGCGCTTGGCGCTTCAGGTCTGCATCGAAAGCGCGGCGAAGCCGGAGGGAGCCACGCCATGAAGCTGGGCTTTCCTTCGCACGAATTCGATGACGCAGTCGCGGCTGTTTGCCATGGCTCCGTTTCGGATGAGCAAGCGCGAGCCTTGAACGAACTGCTCCGCAGCCATCCTGCGGCGCGGGACGAATACCTTCTCCGCGTCGAATTACATGCGCAACTGGCCTCGAATCCGGACCTCATCGTCGCCACAACACCGCAGGTGGGCGAGACCCCTTCAGCGGGTCGCCTCAGCGACTACTCGCAAAAGGTGGTCCCGTTTCGACCGTCACGGCACGGGCGAAGGCAAGTGCTCGGTTGGGCGGCGGCCCTGGCCGCCTGCGTGGCTTTGCTGGCCAGTGGGTGGTGGGGATGGCGCTTGTGGCAGCAGAACGAGCGCAAGGGGGCGACCAGCAAGGCGGTCGCGATGCTGAACCGGGTGGTGGATGCGCAGTGGAACTCCCGCGACGAAGCACCGCGACTGGGCGCTCCGCTGGACCCGGGTTGGCTTCGGCTGAAATCGGGTTTGGCCCAGGTGGTCTTTTACAGCGGTGCGAGGGTGGTGATCGAGGGACCGGCGGAAATTCAGATCATTTCACCAAGCGAGGCATCCTGCCGCGTGGGCAGGCTCACGGCCGAGGTTCCGCCGGAAGCACGCGGCTTTCGGATTGCGACTCCGCGAATGAACGTCACCGATCTGGGCACCGTATTCGGTCTCGATGTAAAGGAGGGCGCGACGGAGTTGCATGTCTTCAAAGGCAGCGTGGAGTTCCTGCCGGCCATCGGCGCTGCGAAGCAGAGTTTGCAGGAAGGCTCCGGCGCAGTGGCTGAGGGTTCGCGCCCGCCACGTCTGACTGCCGCTAATGCGGCGGCGTTCGCGTCGATGTTCGACTTGCAGGCTAAGTCGGTGGCGGCGGAGTCATCGCGATACGATCAATGGCGCGCGGCCAGCCGCCGGCTGAATCAGGACCCCTCGCTGCTCGTGCATTTCGACTTTGAACACGCCGCGCCCTCGGACTGGCGGCTGCACAACGCGAGCGGCGAGAGTGCGACGGTGCCTGACGGCACCATCGTCGGCTGCCAATGGGTCGAAGGTCGCTGGCCGGACAAACCAGCACTGGAGTTTCGCGGAGTGAGCGACCGTGTCCGCCTCAGCGTGCCGGGCGAATTCGCTTCGCTGACGATGGCCGCCTGGGTGCGTGTCCAGGGATTGGATCGACAGTTAAACTCACTCTTCATGTGCGATGGCTTCGACGCGGGTACGCTGCATTGGTTGATCCGCAATGATGGCGTGCTGGGATTGACCGTGATCGGGCCGGGTGCGGGCAACTTCCAGATCGTGGCCAGTCCTCCCGTGCTTGAGCTGGGCCAGTTCGGCCTGTGGCTGCATGTGGCTGTCGTGCTCGATGGCAGCGCGAAGCGGATCTCGCACTACGTCAACGGTCAGCTCGTGAGTGAGAAGGCGCTCAAAATCCATCCACCTTTCCGCATCGGCACCGCCGAACTGGGCAACTGGAATGGCCGCGGATTCCCGGACAACGATCCTGCCATGATCCGGAATTTCAGCGGTGCGATGGATGAGTTCTGCCTGTTCAGCCGGGCGCTGCCGCCATCCGAAATCCGCGCCCTTTATGCGAGCGACAAACCGCAACCAGTGTCAGGCGCAGTGCGCTGACGCGAGACTCCAACACGACCTTTAGAAGCCTCCCTGCCAACCCATGAAAAACAAACTTACACTTCTCGCCTTCGCCTCAATTCTGTCCTGCCAGCTCTGCCTCGCGCAGGATGAACCGCCGGCGGACGACTGGAAGCGAGCATCCACCAACCAGCCAGGCAAAGAGTATCCGCAAGTGAACTCGGAAGGACGGGTTAGATTCCGCATCGTGGCACCCGAGGCGCAAAGTGTGTCCTGCACTTTCAAAGACAGCAGCGTCTTTACGAAGGGTGCGGACGGTGCCTGGGTCGGTTACACAAGGCCTCTGGATGAAGGCTTTCACTACTACATGATCAAAATCGACGGGGCGGAAGTTCCCGACCCGAACAGCATGGTTTTCTTCGGCGCCAATCGCTGGGGCACCGGCGTCGAGATCCCCGCCCACGACCGCGATTTCTACGCGCTCAAGAATGTGCCGCATGGCCACCTGCGGGAAATCTTCTTCCACTCAAAGAGCACCGACTCGGAGCGTCGCGCCTTTGTCTATACCCCGCCGGGATATGACCAGAATTCGGAGCAACGCTATCCGGTCCTGTATCTCCAGCATGGCTATGGAGAAAACGAATACGGCTGGGGCGTCCAAGGCCATGCCGGTCTGATCATGGATAATCTCATTGCCGAAGGTAAGGCCAAGCCATTCATCATCGTGATGACCTACGGGATGACGAACGACGTCAAGATGGGCGGCATAAGAGATTTCAAAATCGAAAACTTCCAGACCGTGCTTCTCGACGAACTGATTCCCCACATCGATGCGAACTTCCGCACGCTCGCCGATCAACCGAATCGCGCGATGGCCGGCCTTTCCATGGGTGGCATGGAAACCAAGACGATCACCTTGAAGCACCTCGATACCTTCTCGCGCATCGGCCTCTTCAGCGGCGGGAGCATCAGTCCGAAAGACATTTCCGATCTGGATGCTTTCAAGCAGAAGAACAAACTCGTCTTCGTCAGCTACGGCAGCCGTGAACTCGGGAACAACCGCGGAGGCGATTCGAAGGCAGCCACCGAAGAACTCAGGCAATCGGGCGTGAACAGCGTCTTCTACGTCTCCCCGGATACGGCCCACGAATGGCAATCCTGGCGGCGCAGCCTGCGTGAGTTCGCTCCGCTGGTGTTCAACGCATCAGCGGCCGCAGCGGCGGCTACCACCCCGGCGGCTACGACCGCGGGACTTACCGGCGATTGGAAGACGGAGTTTGATTCGCAGATCGGCCCGCAAAAATACACATATCACTTCAAGCAGGACGGACAGAAGCTAACAGGCAAGGCTGATGCCGTGATGCGCGACGAAAAGCGCGAGGTGGAGTTGCTGGAAGGCAAAGTGGATGGCGACAAAGTGTCGTTCGTCGAGATGCTGAAGTTTCAGGACAATGAGATTCGCATCACCTATACAGGCACGATCTCGGGGAATGAGATGAAGCTAACCCGCGCCGTTGGCGATATTGCGAAGGAGGAAATCGTGGTGAAACGCGAGGCGGCGACCACTCCAACTCAGCCCGCCGCAGCGCAAAACCCGCCTCAGGCTGAACCGCCAAATCCCGAGGCGCGCGGTCGCCGCGGTGGGTTTGGCGGGCCGATCACCCTTAGTCCAGACGACAAACCGGCCTTCCCTGCTCCGCCGGAAGGATTCGATAAGGCGCGCGAGGGCATCGCCCACGGCAAACTCGAAATGGTGGAATACGACTCCAAATCTGTCGGCACCACGCGCAAGGCGCTCGTTTATACGCCGCCTGGCTATTCGCCAACGACGAAATATCCCGTTCTCTATCTACTCCACGGCATCGGCGGTGACGAAGTGGAATGGCGCAACGGCGGCCATCCCGAGGTCATTCTGGATAACCTCATCGCGGACAAAAAGGCCGATCCGATGATTATCGTTATGCCGAACGGACGCGCGCAAAAGGACGACCGTCCGGGACCGAACGCGATGGGCACCGCGCCGGCATTCGGGGAATTCGACAAGGACCTCCTCGGCTCGCTGATTCCGTTCATCGAATCCAAGTATTCCGTGAAAGCCGATCGCGAGGACCGTGCGCTCGCTGGGCTCTCGATGGGCGGTGGGCAGTCGCTCAACTTCGGGTTGGGAAACCTCGACACCTTTGCCTGGGTCGGCGGTTTCTCGTCCGCACCGAACACGAAGCCGGCGGCGGAACTTGTCCCAGACCCGGATAAGGCGGCCAGGCAGTTGAAGCTGCTCTACATATCCGCTGGAAACAAAGACGGCTTGATTCGCATCAGCCAGGGTGTCCACGGCTACCTCAAGGAGAAGAACGTCCCGCACATCTGGCATGTGGATGAGCACGCGCACGACTTCCAGCACTGGAAGAAAGCACTCTACAATTTCTCCCAACTGATTTTCAAACCAACGACAAAGTAACAATCCGCCATCCCACACGGTTGAGGTTCCTCAGCAACACGACACTGCTGATTCTTTCATGAAAAGCCTTAAACAAATTCTGATTCTTCTGACGGGTAGCCTCATGGCTCTCGACACCTTTGCCGCGGACGCCCCGGATCGGCCGCTCCATGTTCTGTATCTTGGTCCAGTCAGCACCGGCGGTGGCGGCGGAGGCTTTGGCGGCTCGCGGACTAACTACGTTTATCTGCCCGGCCAGACTTTGGCGCCTGAGGCAATTTACTTTGACCATCTATCCGATCTCACCCAGCTCACGGACAAGTTTTTGCAGCACTTTGACGCGGTCGTGCAGGTGCTACCAGATGGCGAGATCGATGCGACCCACCAGCAGAAACTAGATAGCTTCAAGACGGCGGGCCACGGACTGATTAAATACCCTGATGGTCAGCGCCCGACGGATGCGGTGATGCGCGAAGCCATCCTCGGCGGCATCAGCAAAAAGGCCAAGTCTGACTGGGAAGCTTCCCTCGCTTCGCGCCCTGCCTTGGAGCGCCTGCCGGGCGATGTCCCCAACTACGAGCGCCGACCGGCGCCAGTTAAATTGCAAGCGCCGCTGAGCCCGCAGAACAGCATGCGCTACGTGCAGGTTCCGGCGGATTTTGAGCTGCAACTTTTTGCCGCGGAACCAGACGTCGTGAAGCCCATCTATGTGGCTTGGGATGAGCGCGGGCGGGCCTGGGTGGTTGAGGCGCGCGATTATCCCCACGGCCTCGTCAACGAAGGTCTGCCCGGCGAGTCCTTCATCAAGATTTGCGAGGACACCGACGGCGACGGCAAGGCCGACAAGTTCACCGTCTTTGCTGACAAATTGAACCTCGCGACCTCGCTGGTGTTCGCGAACGGCGGGATCATCGTGGCGGAAGCGCGCCACATGCTCTTCCTCAAAGACACCAATGGTGACGACAAGGCCGATGTCCGCGAGGCTATCCTGCCTGGCTGGGGCACCGGCGACACGCACGCGATGCAGAGCAACCTCGCCCGCGGCTTCGACAACTGGCTTTACGGTGCGGTGGGTTACTCGAATTTCCGGGGCAAGGTTGGCGGAGAGGATCTCCAGTTCGGCCAGGGTGTCTATCGCTTCAAAGCGGACGGTTCCGCGCTCCAGTTCCTCCATCAGTTCAACAACAACACCTGGGGCTTTGGCCTGAACGCCGCCGGCGACGTCTTCGGCTCGACGGCCAACGGCCACCCGACCTTCTACGGCTACCTGCCCGCCTACATCCTGAATCCGACCCAACCCAACGGCGGGCGTGGTGGACGCGGCGCCTCTGTCGGTGGCGGCGGGTTTCGTCCGGGCTACCGGATCGGCCCTCCCGGTGTGAACGACGTTTCCCCAGACAATGTTCGTCGATTGGCGTCCGCGAAGTCGATGGCTCCGGGCCTGCGGATGCATCCCAACACTCCGAACGTCCGCATGGTGGATAACTTCGGCGGCTACACGGCCGCTGCCGGACACGCTTTCATGGTCAGCGACGCGTTGCCGGCGCGCCTTCAGGGCAAGGCGCTGGTCACGGAGCCGACGGCCAAGCTCATCGGCATCATGGACATTCAGCCCGATGGCGGCGGCTACAAGTCGAGAGACGGGTTCAATCTCCTCGCCAGCACGGACGAGTGGATGTCGCCGATCTTCGCCGATGTCGGCCCGGACGGAGCCGTCTGGGTGATCGACTTTTACAGCTTCATCATCCAGCACAACCCGACGCCGAACGTCCAAGGCGCCGGGATCAAGGCCACGACTGGACCGGGCGGCGCGTATCAGACCGAGAACAATCTTCGTGACCAAACCCACGGCCGCATCTACCGCCTCATCTGGAAGGACGCTCCCCGTAGCTCGATCAAGTCCCTCGCCAACGCGAAGTCTTCCGAGCTTGTCGCCGCGCTGGACAGCGGCAACCAGTTCTGGAGCCTCACCGCCCAGCGCCTGCTCGTGGACAACAAGATGGCCGATGCCGCCCCCGCCTTGAAGCAGCGCGTAGCCTCCGGGAAAGGCGGAACCGGTGCGATCCATGCCCTCTGGTCCCTCTCCGGCCTCGGTGCGCTCGACAAGGATACCCACCAAAAAACCCTGGTGGACAAAGATCCCGCCGTTCGCCGCAACGCCATTCGCGCCCTGCCTGCGAACGAGGCCGGACGCCAGGTCTTCTTCAGCAGCCCCGTCATCCAGGATCCCGATCTCATCACCCGGCAGGCGGCCTTCGTGAAGCTGGCCGAGTTCCCGACCATTCCCGCGATCGAAACGGTCGTCGCCCAGCTCCAGCGGACCCCGGTGAACACGAGCGACGCATTTTTGAACGACTCGCTCACCCTCCTCGGGCGCATCCACAAGGTCTCCGGCGTGGGCCAGGACGAGGTGAAGATCGCGGCGGGCGACGCCAAGCGCGGCGAGGACCTGTTCTTCAACAGCCCCACCGCCGCCTGCGCCGCCTGCCATACCGTCGGCGGCAAGGGCGGCATTGTCGGCCCTATCCTGGACGGCATCGCCGTCCGGGCCGACAAGGCCTACATCCTCGAAAGCCTCGTGGACCCGAACGCCAAAAAGGCCAAGGGATTCGAGGAACTGGAAATCTCACCCATGCCTCCCCTCGGCCTCATCCTGAAGGAGCAGGAAGTCGCGGACATCCTGGCGTATCTCGCGACCCTTACTATCCCTCCAAAGGACGGCGTGACCGTTCCGGGTAAAAAGGCCGACGCATCCAAATGATCATGAAAAAGCTCTTCTGCTCCACCATCGGGTTGATTTCCCTCTTTGGTCTGTCGATCTCGAACGCCGCTGCGGCCGATACCTTTAGTCTCGACCCAGCGGGCTACGTCCGGGACTGGGTCATGCTCGCCCCGATTGCCCTGCCCGAAGGCGGTGCTTTGGCCGATCTACTTCTAAAGGATCAGGTCAAGAACGAGGCCGCGCTGAAGCCCAAAGAAGGCGACACGATCAAGATCAACAACAAGGAACTGGTTTGGAAGAACGTCACAACGACGACCAATTTCTTCGACTTCAACGCCATTTTGAAGTCCCTGAACGACCAGTCGGCCGGCTACATGGTCACTTACCTTGAGTGCGAGCAGGACATCCCCGAGGTGACGATGGCGGTAGGCAGCAACGACCAGGCGCGCATCTACTTCAATGGCGTGGACATCTACGCGTTCACCGATGCCCGCACGCTGGAACTCGACATCGACAAGGGAAGGGTCACTCTGAAAAAGGGCGTCAACGTCATCGTGTTCAAGGTTCTCAACCAGCAGAACAGTTGGCAGGGAGCCATGCGTTTGACGGACAAGTCAGGCGCCCCGTTGAAGGGCGTGAAGGTCAAGCTGGCACCCTGAGACCATGCAATTCTCGACGATCCAGGCCCCGGTAGTTTCGCGTCAAATCGACTGAATGACGGATGAACGCCCGGTACTCCCTCGCCGAAACCTTGCAGCTTTACTTCGAATGACTTCAGCAACCCTCTCCCGTCGTCTCTGCCTACTCACGGCAGGTCTGTTTGCTTTTGCCGCTCTCGATGCGCCGGCAGACGAGAAATCCGCCACGTTGAAAGATGCCTACAAAGAGCATTTCAAAATCGGCACGGCGATCAGCCGCTCCATCACTTCGGGGCGTGGCTTTCGGCGCACCCCGGAGCAAGTGGCTGCGGATATCGCCTTGGTGAAAGCACAATTTAACCAGGTGGTCGCTGAGAATGAGATGAAATGGGGATCGCTCCACTCGGGGGCGGGAAAAAATGGCTACGATTTCACGGCGGCGGACGCTTTTGTCGAGTTTGGCAAGGCTAACGGAATGGAACTCGCGGGACATACGTTGGTGTGGCACAGCCAGACACCCAATTGGGTTTTTGAAGGCACCCATCTGCCTCCGGGCGTGACGGCCACTCCGCCGCCCGAGGGTGCCCCGCGTCAGGGACCGGGCGGAGGAGGTCGCCCTGGATTCGGTGGTATTGGAGCAGGCCGGGGCTTCAATCTCGATGGCCCGCGCGCATCACGCGAAGAACTGCTGGAGCGGATGCGCGAGCACATTCAGACCGTCGTCGGACGTTACAAGGGGAAAGTCAAAGTATGGGACGTGGTGAATGAGGCCATCGCCGACAACGGCCCGGACATCCTGCGGAAGTCCCCGTGGTCAGTCATCATCGGCCCGGGCTTTATCGAAAAAGCCTTCGAATATGCCCACGAGGCAGACCCCGATGCCATTCTCCGCTACAACGACTATGGATTGGAAAATCCTGGCAAGCGCGAAAAGCTCATCAAGCTGATCAAGTCGCTGCAGGAGAAAAAAGTGCCCGTCATGGCCATCGGGACGCAAGCCCACCTCAATGTCTCCATCAACTTCGAGAAGATGGACCAGTGCCTGACGGAGATCGCCGCGCTGGGACTCCCAGTCCACGTCACGGAGCTGGACGTGAACAGCGCCGCCGGCGGCCAGCGCGGCACCGGAGCCGACATCGCGGGCAATGCCGCAGCCACCGAGGGCGGACTCGTGGACGAAGCCAGCCAGCGACTGACCGAGGCTTACACAGGTATCTTCCGCGCATTCATCAAACACCGCGATGCCGTGAAACTTGTTACGTTCTGGGGACCAAACGACGGCAACTCCTGGCGCGCCCAAGGCAAGCCGCTCTTGTTCGACGCCGAAAGCAAACCAAAGCCCGCCTTCGATGCCGTGGTGAAATTACCCAGTGCATCAAAGGCTCCGTGAGCACTGAAAAGATGCTGTCGTTACTGGACCAACAGGAAGCCGAATTGAAGCAACGAGGGCACGCAATATTTTGACTGCCATGGGTCGGACTTATAAACCATTCAAAGACATGAGCCGTTTGTTTTCGCTCCTGTTACTTTCCCTGCTGTCGCCCGCAGTCGTCGCGCAGGATCCTTCCCGCTTTGAAAAGGAAGTGCTGACCGCGGGGTTGAGCGATCCGCTGCAACTGGACATCGCCAACGATGGGCGGGTGTTTTTCATCGAGCGAAAGGGCGCGGTGAAAATGTGGGAACCGGCATCGCGTCGCACGGTGACGATCGGGGATTTCCCGGCCGCCACGGCTGGGGATGCCGGCGCGCTCGGGCTGACGTTGGCGCGGGATTTTGAGAAGAGCGGTCAGCTTTACACGATCCGCGTGCCCGCGCAGGGAGCGGCGACGCTGGTGCTGGCGCGGTTCACCCTCGAAGGCGAGAAGCTCACGGGCGAGTGCGAGGTGCTAACCATTCCGCTGGGCAAAGGGCGGGAGCAGTCGCACTGCGGCGCGGGGTTGGCTTGGGATGCGCAGGGCAATCTGCTCATCAGTGTCGGCGATAATATGGCACCGCAGGATGTGCCGGCGATTCACGCGGAAGACGCCGGGCGGGATGCGCGTGGCACCGCGGGAAATTCCCAGGAGCTGCGCGGGAAGATTCTGCGCATCACACCTAAGCCGGACGGCAGCTACGGCATCCCGGCGGGCAATCTTTTCACGGATGCAGCGCAAGGACGGCCCGAGGTGTTCGCGTTCGGGGTGAGGAATCCGTTTCGCGTGACTTGCGATGCAAAGACAGGCTTCGTCATCTGGGGAGATGTGGGCGGCAATGTGCGCACGGAGTTGGATCTGGGGCCGGAGGGTTTCGACGAGCTGAATGTGACGCGCGAACCGGGCTTCTTTGGCTGGCCGTTTGTCGCCGGCCCCAACATGCCGTGGCGTCCCTTCGATCCAAAGACGCTGAAACCGTCGGGAGAGTATTTCAATCCAGCGAAGATCATCAATGACAGCCGGGTCAACACGGGCTTGGAAGAGTTGCCGCCCGCCCGGCCCGCCGCTTTCTTTTACGGCAATCTTGCCTCGAAAGAGTGGCCGTTCGTGGGCAGCGGCGGGCGGAGCATCACCGGTGGCGTGGTTTATCGGAAGCCCGGTACCGCCGGGGAAGTGCGGCTGCCGGATGAGTGGGAAGGTGCCTACATTTTCGGCGAGTGGATGCGCAACTGGGTGGCGACCGTCCGGTTCGATGAAGCCGGCAAGCTGGTCAAGGCCGAGCGCGTGCTGGGGAGTCTGACGTTCAAGCGGGCCGCCGATTTCAAGATCGGGCCGGACGGTGCCCTCTACATCGCGGAGGAGGGCGATCGGTGGACGGACAATACCGAAAGCCAGATCACGCGCGTGACTTACCGCCGCGGAAATCGCCCGCCGCAGGCGGTGCTGAGCGCGAACCGCACGGACGGCAAGCTGCCGCTGGAGGTCGCGTTCGATGCGTCGGCTTCGCGCGATCCGGATGGCGGAGAACTAAAGTTCGCCTTCGATTTCGGTGACGGGAAGAACGCCCAAGGACCGAAATCAGTGCATGTTTTTGCGACGGCGGGCGTATGGCCGGTGACGCTCACGGTGACGGATGCACAAGGAGCGACCGCGAAGTCGGTAATCACGATCGCGGCGGGAAATGAAGCTCCTCAAGTGAAGTTCACCGCCCCGCTCGATGGCGGATTTTTGGAAGGTAAAGAAATCGCATGGAATGTGAGCGCGGTGGATGCCGAAGACGGTGCGGTGCTGGAGAATCGCCTGCTGATTCAGATGGAGAAGCGAGACCGCGCGGCTGCGGAAGACGCGCATCCCGGCCTCGCACTGATGAAGCGCACGACGTGTTTCGCCTGTCATAGCGCGACGGAAAAAAGCGCGGGACCGTCTTACGCTGCGGTGGCGGCAAGGTATTCCGCAGACGTCGGGGCGAGGGAGAAGTTACAGGCGAAGATCATCAGCGGCGGCGCCGGAGTGTGGGGCACGCTGCCAATGCCGCCACACCCTCAGCACACTCCCGCCGAGGCGACGCTAATGGTGGACTGGATCCTATCGCTGGCACAGCGTCAGATCACCACGCTGCCCGCCACTGCGGAAGGCAAAGCCGCCGTGCCAGAAATCAGGGGCGGCTTTGGCCGGGCGGATAACACCGTCATGGTCCTGAGCGCGAGCACCACGGACAAGGGCGCTGGCGTGCTGCCACCGCTCCGGGGCTCGGCCGAAGTGATGCTGCGCAGCCGCCGCCAACGCGCCGCGTGTTTCGACCGCAGCGAAAAAGCCGCCGTTCAGGACAATCTCGATCAGGGCGGACTCGTAGCCCGGATTCAGCCCGGTGGATGGATCGGATTCGACCACATCCGGCTGCAAGACTTCGCTTGCCTAAAGCTCAGCGGCTGGCCGCAGGGGGATGCCCCGCTCACGGTGCGCATTTTCGCGGGAGACAGGGAACTGGCTTCGCAAGATCTGCCGCCCGGCCCACCCGCCGGCAGGCAACCGCTGGATTTCGTGTTTCCAATGCCCTCAGCCAACGTGGACGCCCCGCCGCAACAGGTGCGGGTGAAGATGGACGGCCCTTCGGGCAGCGTGCTGGATATTATGGAGGTAGAATTCTCGCAGCGGTAGGCCAAATTTTGACCCAGCTTCACCAAGATGACGAACATGAAACCCCCTTTCTCTAATTCTAAAGGCGCGCGCATCCCGCTCGTCAACCCGCAGCGTGGCATCTTCAAACCCACGCAGATGCGCTGCCACGCGCTCTCAACGAGATTTGTATTTTGAAAACGGGGAATTATCTCGCTGTTTTCGCAGGTGCCTTGCTCAGCCTTTTCATCTGCCCCAGCGCCGAAGGGCAGGTCGCGATCGGCGCGACAAATCCGGTGCTTCCCAGCAAGGCGGTGGGAGTCCCGACGCCGCGATTCACGTCTCCCGGCGTGATCTTGACTCGCGAGGATCTCGAGATTCTCAAGGCGAACATCACGCGCGAGCCCTGGAAGAGCGGCTTCGACGCTCTTGCCGCCGACGGCCATTCGAAACTCGGGTATAAAATGGCGGGGCCCTTTAACCAGGTAAAGCGCGCACCCCATGTCAATCTCTGGCCTTGGCGCAACGACATGACCGCAATCTGGAATCTCGCGCGGATGTGGTATTTCACCGGCGACAACGCTTACGCGCAGAAGGCGCATGACATCCTGCTCGCGTGGGCAAACACGCAGACTGAGTTTTCAGGCGCCGAATCGATGCTCGATCTCGGTGACTACGCCGCAGCCTTTGTCGGTGGCGCGGACATCCTGCGCGGCACGTGGCCAGGCTGGACGGCGGCCGACATGGCCACGGTGAAGAAATACTTCAACGACGTCCTTATTCCCGCCTCAAACCCGTATGGCGAAAGCCAGTTCGGCGCCGCGAACAAGGGCGCGCTGGCCCTCGTCTCCCTCGGGTTGATGGCGATCTTCAACGAGGACACCGCCAGGCTCCGGACGGTGGTGTATCAGGTCCGCACGCTGGCGCATATCGGTCTGCGCAGCTCCAACGACATCGGCATGCTCGGCGACTCCCTCCGCGACCAGGGGCACGCGCATGGGCAACTCGTTTCGCTGGCCATGCTCGCCGAGGCGCTCTGGAAGCAGGGCATCGACATTTATTCCGACTACGACAACCGCCTCCTCGCAGCCGGCGAGTATTTCTCGCGGGTGAACAGCCTCGCCTCCACGCCGTTTCTTCCCTTCGGCACCACCGATGCCTATTACCTCGCCGATAACACCAATCGCGGCTGGGGAGGCGGGAACGTGGCGCTCAACCTCATCCATGGCGCCTATGTTGTTCGCAAAGGCCTCCCGGCTCCTTACACAGACCGGAGACGCCAGGCGATGCCGGTGGATGGGAATAGCTTCATGTTCCTCAAGGAGGTGGACCGCTCCGTGGCCACGCCGGTGGGGCCGCCGGCGATCCCCGCCACCACCTCGATCACCTCGGGATTCAGCAATGTTGAAATTGGGGACGCCGCTCCTCCCGGCGAAGCGTCTTACTCCGGCGGCACCTGGAAAGTGCAGGGCGCGGGCTCGGAGATATGGAAGACGAGCGACAGTTGTCACTTTAGCTACAAAGCGATCACCGGCGACTGTGCTATCATCGCGAAAGTCGAGTCCGTCCAGAACACCAGCCCATCTGCCAAAGCCGGCGTAATGATGCGCACCAGCCTCAGCCAGGGCGCTCCGCGAGCCTGGATGGCTCTTACTGGCGGGGCCAGCCTCGAGCAAAACATCCAAGGACTCGCCGTGTATGGCGGCACTAACTACAGCAACAAAACGCTCGCCACCTCGTTGCCCTCCTATTGGGTAAAGATCGAGCGCATCGGGAACATCGTCACTGGCTATGTTTCTCCCGATGGGACTAACTGGGCAGCCACCGACGTCGGCCGCATTGACGCCCCTGTCCCGTCCACCATTTATGTCGGCCTGGTGGTCTGCTCAGCCGCTAAGCAGAAACCGAACACTTCCACCTTCAGCCACGTGCAGATCACGAGCGGCGACGGCGGCGCGCCGGTCGTCACCCCCGCCGCGCCAGTCACCGTCCTCGCCTCGCCGGGCAATGGCGCCGTCCAGGTGCGCTGGCAGCCCTCCTTCGGTGCCACCAGCTACACGATCAAGCGCGCCATTTCCCGGGGCGGCCCTTACTCACCCGTTGCCTCGGGAATCACTGCCAGCAGCTACACTGATACGAAGGTGACTAACGACACGACTTATCACTACGTCGTGACCGCGGTGAACTCCGCCGGCGAAAGCCCTAACTCGCCGGAGGACTCCGCCACGCCCAGAGCCCCGATGTGGAATGTCACCTTCGGGGGAACGGCCACGGCCACCGTAGGGGCGGACAGCGCCGGCAAGGCATTCGACAGCAATTCGGCCACGATGTGGTTTGCCGACCGCAGCAGGGGCATGGGCGCCATTCAATACGACTTCGGCTCGGCTCGCGCGCCGGTCATCAAGAGTTACTCGGTCACCAGCGCCGGCATTAAGCCGGAGCGCGATCCCAAGGACTGGCAGTTCCAAGGCTCGAACGATGGGACGAACTGGACCACCCTCGACACGCAGAGTGGCCAGACATTTCCCTTCCGCTTTTATGAGATGGAGTATGCCCTGGCCAAGCCGGCCGCCTATCGCTACTTCCGGCTCAACGTCATCGCGAACAGCGGAGCCGATATTTTGCAAGTCGGGGACCTCAAGCTGCTCTCCGACCAGCCGAAACTGGACGCTCCGTTTTCTCCTCTCGTCCACTGGAGAGCCAATGATCCGGCCGATCGTGAGCAGGCCGCTGCGAGTCAGAAGGCTACTGAATCCGGAAAATGAGAAACGTCACAGCATCGATGCCGGCGAGCGCGTCATATACGAAGTTCTGCAAGTGGTTGGCGTCGCGGCTTTTTCTCGCGGCGCAGTGCAACGATCACTCTTTTTGATCTGAAAGGTGAAATCTGCTCGTGCTCCGACGGGCTCGGACGCCCGCGATGACTCGTTGCGCAACGAGTCCGGCGCACGTGATCCAGCGAATCGCCTTTCGCCTTAATTCGTCGCCTTCGGCGTGAAACCAAACTTCGCCGTCAGCACGGACTTCACCTGGGCCGCATCAAACAGATGCAAACGCGAACTGGGCGCGATATAAGGAATGACGCCGCTAGCCACCCAAGAATCGACCGTGCGCGGCGAGACCCCGAACAGTTGAGCGAGCTTCTTCTTTCGGACGAGAGCGGGTGCAGGAGCGGTGTCGTTCATGCACGGTCTCGCAACGTCAACCCGGGAAGCGGGCAGAGTTGCACGATGCCCTTCGGCAGTGACACGCAGCGGTGTAACTCGGCATCCGTTTCCGGTAAGTAACCGTGCGATGCCCGCACCCAATGCTGACCGGTCTCCGCTTTTCGTCACCACTCGATGGTCCGTGGTAGTGGCCGCGCAGGGTGAAAGCTCAGCGAAATCACAATCCGCGTTGGAGACTCTGTGCCGCAATTATTGGTATCCGCTCTACGCGTATGCTCGGCGATGTGGGCAGTCGCCGCACGATGCGCAGGACCTCACGCAGGAGTTTTTCTGCCGTCTGTTGGAGAAGCGTTGGCTTGATACCGCGGATCGGGCAAAAGGCCGGTTGCGCACCTTCTTCATCGTAGCGCTAAAGCATTTCATGGCTAAGGAGTGGCGACGCGCGTCAGCGCAAAGGCGGGGCGGGGCGCGGACTCATGTCCCTCTGGATGGCGCGGTCGCGGAAACTCGCTTTGCCAGAGAAGCATCGTCCGCAGCGCCAGCCGATCGCGATTTCGACCGGCAGTGGGCGTTGACGCTCCTCGATCTCAGCTTGAAGCGACTGGAAGCGGAGTTCGTCGCTTTGGGCAAAGCCGCCGACTTTCAGGTGCTCAAGGCGTGTCTCAGCGCGGAGCGCGCTGCGATTGATTACGCGGCCATCGCCATCCAGCTCGGCGGGAGTGAAGGTGGGGTCCGCGTCGCGGTTCATCGGCTGCGGAAGCGGTTCCGTGAGGTGTATCGCGAGGAATTGTCGCAAACGCTCGCTGATGAGAGCGACCTGGAAGGAGAGTTGCGCCATCTTGCGGCTGCGCTGGCGGACCGGTGACGGACACGAAAATCTTTGTGGCGCTGTAACAACGGCCGGCTGACCGGTCACTACTTTGCATGAGCACGACCCCTTCGCCGATTTGCCCACGATGCAGCGAGCCGCTGGCTGCGAATGCGCCGGGCGGTTTGTGTCCCCGCTGCGTGATGGCGCTCAACTTTGCTCCCGACACGGTCTTCACCGACGAGGCGGCGGCGACTGACGCACTGATCCCGCCCGCGGAGCTCGCCCAACTTTTTCCACAGCTCGAGATCCTCGAATGCCTCGGTCGCGGCGGGATGGGTGTCGTTTACAAGGCGCGCCAGAAATCGCTCGGCCGGCTGGTCGCGCTGAAATTGCTCGCGCCGGAGCGGGAGAAGGACCCGCAGTTTGCGGAGCGCTTTGCGCGGGAGGCGCAGGCGCTGGCGCAGCTCGATCACCCGCACATCGTGACCGTGCACGACTTTGGGCAGACAAATGGCTTTTTCTATCTGCTCATGGAGTTCGTTGATGGCGTGAATCTCCGCCAGCTCCTGCGCTCGCGGAAGCTCACGCCGGTGGAGGCACTGTCGATCGTGCCACCGCTTTGTGAGGCGCTGCAATTCGCGCATGACCGCGGCATCGTCCATCGCGACATCAAGCCGGAGAATCTCCTCCTCGCCAAAGACGGGCGGGTGAAAATCGCCGACTTCGTCATTCGCCTTTTGCGGGACCATGAGGCCGGGATAGTTCTTGCCGTCGACTTCTCCGACGAGGCCATGGAGGACGATGCGCACAAGGGCTGCCGCGCTGCCATTGACGCGCGGGGAACCGGCCAGCGGAGGTGCGAGGTGCAATCCATCGGAGGTCACGACCCCCTTGCCGTCGGCGCCGTGGCAGGCGAAGCAAATTTGCGAGTAGTGCTCGCTCCCTTTTCGGATGAGCGCCATGCCGACGGGATCAATCTTCACACCAATGCCGCTAGGGTGCTCCGGATCAAACTGCAGACTCTGCTGTGCGGAGGCAGCGACGATTTCATTCCCCGGATGGCCCGCCATGGCGATCTGGATCTGCGGATGCGCGGCCTTGGCTGGAACAAAGCGGAGCGAGTTGATGGTTTGGACGACGACATCGATGGCGCGGTCTTTCAGAAGCGGCTCCACCTTTGCCACCACCTCTGCATCCCCTTTTTTCAGGAACGCTTCGCTGATGCGGATGGCCGCGGCGCGGACGCGTTCATCGGGATCGCCGAAGGCGTCCAGGAGTAGCTGACGGTCGGTGGCGCCGAGGCCGTCGAGCGTCCACAGCGCATGCATGCGGCCGAGCGGCGCAGTCCCTTTGCGTCCGAGTTCCACGAGAGCGGGCACCACGCTCTTATCGCCCTTCAGAATGATGAGCTTTTGCGCGGTGTCTCGCCACCAGCCATTGGGATGCGAAAGGTGTCCGACCAGCTCGTCCGGGCTCTCTTGCAACATGCGTGGCTTTGGACCGGGTTTGAAGCCGTCGTGAACGAGCCGGTAAATGCGGCCGTGGCCCACATACTTGTCGTAGCCTTCGCGGAGTATGGTGTCGCGAAGATATCCGGCGACCCAGGCGCTCTCCTGAATGATCCCGTGGTGCATATCCACGATGTAGAGGCAGCCATCTGGGCCGGTTGCGCTCCAGACGGGCCGGAACGCCAGATCCGTGGAGGCGATGAATTCCGTGCCAGGCGTCGCGTTGGATAAGACCCGCTTGCCATCCATGTTGTTGACCTTGGCGCGGCGGATGAGCCGCCCAACAGGCTCCGGGAGGATGTAGTCGCCGACGAGATCTTGCGGCAGGCGATCACCGCGAAAGATCGATTGTCCAGCAACCCCGGTGAAATGGTTGAGCGTGCCCTTGATCGGATGAATCCGGGCAAGGCCGCCTTGGGTGTCCAGCGTCTGAACGGCTGGGAACGTCTCATCGAATCCCACTTCTGTTTCGCCAGCCAGGGTCAGACCCCCGTAGGTCGGGAGTTGCTGGAAACCGTGAGCTGCGTTTTCACCACCCGCGGCCGAGCAGAAGAAGCGGCCTTGGTCATCCATCGCGAGGCCCCACTGGGAAGTACGACCGAAGATCTGGTTCATCTCCATGGCATTGCCGGTGAAGCGAAAACGGCGACCCAGAATGCCGGTATAAAGATAGTTGTCGGTGCCCCAGAGAAGCGCGGTGTCCTGGTGCTCGAGGTTGTTCTTCGTCGGTCCGCCGTCGTATAGTTCCTTTTTCTCGTCCGCTACTCCATTGCCGGTGTTGTCGCGATAGCTCACGAATTTGCCCGTGTAGGTCTCCGCGATGATTATCCGGTCGTCCAGCGGCAGGACCATACGAGGCAATACAAGGTTATCCGCAAAGACGGTCGCCTGATCCATGACCCCATCGCCGTTCGTATCGATCAACCGTGACACCCGCGAGGCCGGCTCATTTTCACCAGTCCCAGCCGCGTCCTTCATATAAGTTCGCATCTCGGCGACATACATTCGCCCATCCCCATCCCAGGTGCAGAGTACCGGATGCACCACCATTGGATCCGAGGCGATGAGTTCCAGGTGATAACCGGGCGGCACCTTGATTCTGGCCATCGCTTCCTGCGGAGTTAGGTCAGCTAGCGGGAGCCGTGGGACATCTCCCGGATAACGCTGGCTGGTGCGCCCCGGGGTTGGAAAGTCAGCCGGAATCGGCGCCGCGCACTTACCGGTAACTAGCCATTCGATGGATCGCTGAAGCACTGTCTGAAAGCCAACGCAAGACATGGAAGCGGTCTCGCCGACGTGCCCCATCACGTTCGTTAGCACTTTGCCTTTGCCGTAAGGCACCCACCAAACGATCGGCTCATGCTTGCCAAAACCGCCGTATTTCGGGTCATCGAAGGCAGTCATGAGAATATTCACATTCTCCGCCGGGCCACGCTGCCCATGATAAAGCTCATCCTTCACGTGCAGCCATTTATCCGGCATGGCGGCGGTGATTGGATTGGTGCGATCGCGGACGGTCAACTGCCAGTCCCATTGCTTTCCGTGCCCACACGCGCGGCCTTTGCCGGGTTCCTCTCGCACGAGCTTTCCTTCCTCGTCGAGGTAAAGACTGGCGCCGGCCCCGGGGTGGCGCCAAAGCAAGCCCACCATCTTTTCGTATTCCATCCAGCCGGTGAAACTATTGTTCGCCGCGTGGAGCGCGATCGCCGTCCCTCCCTCCCGGATGTAGCGCTCAAAGTCCCGCTGGATCGGCTCCGGCCACATTTCGCCGTTGTAATTCAGGATCACGCAGCGGTATTTCTCGAAGTGCGGATTCCACTTCGCCCAATCTTCCTTCGGTGCGCTCTTGGCGGGCGCGTTGTCCTCCACCGCCGAAATGCCTGCCTGCTTTCCAAAGTAGGCAAGGAGGAACTCGTTGGTTCTCTCCCAATCGTGGTTGTTTTGACCGCCGATAATGACAACAGGAATCTGCTCATCCTTTGGAGGCGGCTGGGCGCAAAGGCTGGTGGCGAAGAGCAGCGAGAGAACGAATAGAGGTCGGATCATGTGCAGCATCGGAGAGGGGAAACTGAGGCCGGAGGTGAGAGAGAATGGGCAGCTCAAAGCGACGCTCAAGAATAGTGCATTCGAAGTCGGACGCTCACGAAGGCGGTAGCCAACGTCGCATCGTGAATTAGCAATCTTTTTGAGGCAAGCGCTACTCGGGGACCGTGCGCGTTGACACGAGTGCGAGGGGCAAAACGCCATGTCGAGCCCTTTCACCAAACCGACCTACGTCTCGCTTCACCGCCTTGGGAAAATCTCCGGAAAAGCCCGCAACACGCTGCTCTTGCGAATGCGCGACGGCTAACTCCCGGCCGATGCCACGCTGTGGGCGGCACGCCGCCCAACGGGTGGCCGAACTCAAGCGGCTGCCATCGCGCAAGGCCGCGCCTGAGGGCGCGAACGGCTTCCACGAGACGGCTGTCGGCGGATTCATCGAGAGCGAGCGGGGCGGTTCGACAATGGGGTATGAAGCGACAATCGGAAGAGTTGCAATTGCGCCGACCACGCCGGAGGTCAACTCACGCGCGAACGCTTCGGCTCGAAAGTCTTCGGCATCGGGCTTCAGCACGTATCATGGCACCGTCACTGCGGCGCGTGACTGGGGGATCCCACAGAGCGCCGCCGCTTGAGACTGAGCCTGCACGGCAGCTACGAGGAACTCCTTCACGCCACGGGAGGTCCTACGCTTCTGGCTCGATTCTCGCGAGCGAAACAGGGCGACGAAGCCATTGCATCAGGGCCTGCTGCGGCGAGCGATCGGCGTCATTTACCGACACCCGATGGATTTGCGGAAATATCATGGGCAGCAATCAGAGTTTTTCTCACACGCAACGATGCGCGGAGGCGCGAGGGCCTTTCACAGCGTATGCACGATTTTCGCCGAATTCTGGAGGCGAGCTCGAAGCTCGGCTCGATGCCTGGCTTCGCCACCCTCGAAGGGCAGGCCACCGTGCTCTGCGCTCCGGCGGCTCAGGCACCGCCGGCCTTGACCCGGAGCTTCGAGGAATATCACGGCCGGCACGGCGAACGATGCCGACGCGCAGATCGGGAGCGTGAAAGTCGGCGGCGGGGCCGCTGCTTGACTTCAGTCCGGGCGCTTCGCTGACTACCGGCATGTTGTCCTTCCGGGTCGCGTTCCTCGTCCTCGGCCTCTGCTCATCCATGGCGGTCGCGGAGGAGGACCCTCATCGCTACGTCGCCGCCGGTGGCGTGCCGCGGTACGACCGGTGGGTACGCGAATATTTCGGCGGGCGCTTCCATTTTTTCGAGGACGACGCGCTTTTTCGGAAGACGAAGCACAAGTACTCCGGGATGGCGGTGGTCGCGGAGTTGCGGATGGGGCAGGTGACAGGCGAAGCCGCTTATGCACAGCGCGGACGGGCGCTCTTCGGGATGCTGCTCGAGTTTGCGCCGGGGAATCCCGAGGTGCTCGACGATTGCTTCGGCTTTTACCCCCTGCTGCTGGCGGGGAAGCTGTTGCAGCGCGCGGGGGAGTTCGACCCGGCGTGGGAAAAGCGCTTTCACGCCTGTGTGGTGGGCGGCATGGAGAAGTTGCGCCAGCACCCGCCGATGGGCGACGGCAACCAGGACCTCGCGCGCGATTGCGCAATCGCCTGTGCACTGCAGCTCTACCCGGAGGAGTTCGCCAACTTTCGCGCGCCGCTGGAGGCGTTCTGGCAGAGGGTCATCCGCAACGGCGACCTCTGGCTCGATTCGAAAACCTACACGCCAGTCTCCGTCGAGTATCTACTCGCGCTCGCCGATGAGCTCGGGCGCGTCGACGAGATCCGCCACTCCGAGGGGCTGCACCGGATGTTCGGCAACTTCCGCGATGTGATGAGCCCGAACGGCTTCATGCCGGAATTTGGCCACGCCTATTTCGAGCCGCCTGGCCAACCCGACTGGCTCTATGTCTTCGAGTGGGCGGCGGCGCTTTACGACGACCCGACCTTTCTTTACGCGGCGCGGAAGTTCTTCGCCGGGCTCGCGCGGTACGGGGAGCCGAAGCCCGCCAGCGCGAACCAAGCTTTTCTCGACTGCAACTACTGCCTCGCAGGCCTCCTCCCGTCCGACCGCACGGAGCTGCTCACAGTCCGGCTTCCGAAGTGCACCGCGCCGCCCGTGGCGCCGGCGCTGGTCAGCGGGATCACGCGGCGCATGGTCGAGGGGCAGGGCGAGCGCGACGGTTTTCTCATTCTGCGCAGCGGGCTCGAACCCGGCGCGCCGATGTTGCTGATGGACCTGCTCTCCTTTGGCGATCACGCGCTGTTCGAGCAGCGGCCTTCCCTTGGCTACTACGAGACCGGGCACGTGCCGCAGTTTTACCAGTACGGCCGTTATGCGCAGGCGGCCTCCCGCGGGAATGTGGTGCTGCTCAAGCCGGCCGCGGAGGAGTTTCCCGAGAATGTCTGGAAGGAGAATACGTGGCGCACGGTGAGTGTGCCGCTGGAGCGCTTCGATGGCGTGGGGCGGCTGCGTACCATCGACAAAATCTCACTGCGAACCTTCGGCGACGCGGGGAAGAAATACGGGCAGACGCTCTACCTCGACAACGTCCGGCTCCTCGGACCGGCGGGGGAAAAGAAGCTCTTCGATTTCGAAGACGGCCTCGACTGGACCGGCCAGGACCTCTCCCTGGTCGACGATGCGACCTCCGGCCGGCACGGCTTGAAAATCCCGATCGTGAAGAACGGCGTCAGCGGAAAGCCGCTCGGCCTCAGCGTGAGGCTCGACGACTACACCACCATGGCTTTCGACGCGAAGTGGACCGGCCAGGCCATGCCGCTCGTCCAGGTGCGCCCCGGCGAAAACAACGCCTGCTGGGCGCAACTTCAGGACATGACGCTCCTCTCGCACGTGCGCCGCGCCGAGACCGCCATGCGCGGCCGCGATGCGTTCGCCCGCATCGAATTCGACGCCTACGCCACCTACGATACGACGCTGGTCCGCCAAGTCATTCTGACCGAGGAAGGCGCGGTCTTCGTGCGCGACGACCTCGTGCCCGGTCGCACCGCGGATGGCCTGACCGCGGGCTCACTCTGGCAGATGTATTCCGTTGACGCGCATGGTCCGCAGTGGTTCAGCACACGTGGCGAGGGAGCATTTCACTCGGCGGATTTGTCGGACGCCAAAGAGTACACCGGCGGTATGCTGGCGTGGTTCGACGCGCGCCCCGGGCAGACGGTCGGGCTGCAGGAAATCCCGAATGGCAAGGGCAACGGCCCGACGTACCGCGCCCTCCAGCGCGACACCACCTGGCGCATTGCATACGCTCGCGAAACGCTCAAGGCGGGTGTCGCCACGTGGTTCGACCTTGTGGTCCTCCCGCACGCATCGGATCTGCCGCCCGAGGTGCTCGCTGCGGGGATTTCCGTCTTGGGCAGTGCGGAGCGCACCGTGTTCCAGGCGAAAGCCTACGCCGAGTTGCTGCAAGCGACCATCGAGCAAAACGGTGCGTGGAAAGTGGAACGCCGGGCGGCCCAATGAGGTGGATGGACTGCCTGGGATTTGCAACGACCGCCGATCTGCCAGCCGCCGTGGTCAACTCCCTCGACCGCCCTAGCGAGCAGCGGCGGCGCCGGACGGTGGCCGAGGCGCCTAATGGCACAAGCAACCCTGATTCTCGGCAATCGATCACCGGCAGCATCCGCCCCGAGTCCGCCGCAAAATTCGTGGCTCCGGCCGCGGCACTTTGGCTTTGGCGAAAGCAAGGGCGGCAGAGAGGCTGTCGCATTCGGACTCGACCCCCGACTCTTCGATCACCTTGCAGAGACGGCCACGGTGCGGCCGCACGACTACTCGTCGAGAATCCTCCCCCATAGGGCGACGATCGTGGCTAAAGGGCATCCGTATGCCAATCTGTCTCAACGTCACAGGGGTTGTGTGCATCAATTTCACATTCGACTGACGGACTAAAGAGGAAAATGGGGGAGATTGGCGAAGGCAAGGCTGGCACGTTTTTTGATGAGGCAAAAATCGGGTGCCGCGGATGACCCTCGCTGAGGCTCCGCAAAGTCAGGCACCTGCCAGTCGGGACTGGTAACGCACGGCGGATCGCCGGGCCCGGCTGGAATCCAAAACCCTTCCGCCGTTTAGAAAAACCGAAACGATGAACAGCACATTAGCTCGTTGGAACCCTCTGCGGGAACTGGAAGATTTTCAGAACCGCATTCTGGGTGCATTCAATCCCGACTCTGCGCGTCGGAGTAATGGGCAAGAGTCGCTCACCCTCGCCGAATGGGCGCCCATGGTGGACATCGCCGAGGACGACCAAGAATACCTCATCACCGCCGAACTGCCGGAGGTGAAGAAGGAAGACGTCAAGGTAACCGTCGAAAACGGCGTTCTTACCATCACGGGAGAACGCAAGTTCGAGAAAGTTGAGAACAAGAAATATCATCGCGTCGAGCGCTGCTACGGCAGCTTCGCCCGCACCTTCGCGCTCCCGGATAACGGCGACTCGACCAAGGTGAATGCCGAGTTCAAGGACGGGGTGCTCAAGGTCCGCGTGGCCAAGAGCGAAGCGGCGCGTCCGAAACAGATCGAAGTGAAAGTCAGCTAAACTCGACGGAGCCGGCGGTCGGGCAAACCCGTCCCGGCTCGTCAGAACTAAACCAAACAAACCACGAAACTAACCATGAAATCACAGCTCACAAAGAACATCGTTCGCTCCACGACGCTGGCGCTGTGCGCGGCTGGTCTCGCTTTGTCTGGCCCAACCATTTACGGGGCCGAAGACGCCACCAACCCCACGACTGGCACGTATGGCAGCGGGAAGAACTATAAGACCACTGTCGAACGCAAGAGCGAAGGCCAGCTCTCGGCCGAAGATCTGCATCAAGCTTCGCTCCTCAGTTCACAACTGCTCATGCACCTGAACGCTGCAGCCACTCACTGTATCGACGGCAAAGGCGATAGTGCCAAGCCGGAGATTGAGAAGGCTCAGGCCCTGGCGGGCATCGTTCGCGCACTCCTTCCTACGACCTCGGTCACCACGACCGTGAAGGACGCGCAAGGCAAGGAAGTATATCGCGATGAGCAGAAAGTGCAGGACGACCAAATCCCGATCTTTGCTGGCGCCATCGCCGTCGAGGTCGTGGAACCGCTCGTCGAAGCGAAAAAGGATCAAGCGGCGTTGAAGGGGCTGAAACTCGCCGATGCCGACGTGATCCACACCGCAGTGCTGGCCGATCTCAGCTACATCGAGCGCAAACTGGCGCGGGCGGCTCAACTGCTCAACAAGCCGGAAGAGGCGGCGGCGCAACTGGCCCTCGCCCAAAATGTCGGCGTCCGCTTCAGCGCGCACAAAGAGGACAACCCGCTCGTGGAAGTGCAGCACGCGCTGCGGCTCGCGGAACGCATGGTGCAGGAAAAGAAATACGACGGTGCCAGGGCCAACCTGCAACTCGCCAAGCTGAGGCTGGAAGCCTACCGCGGTTTGGTCGGCACCGCCGAAGCCAAGCCTGCCTCCGACCTCGAAAAGGACATCGAGAAACTGTCCACCGAGATTGAGAAGCCGGGCGGTGCCGAGAAGATCCGCGGCATGTGGGACAAAGCCACGAGCTGGTTCAAGCGCGAGCCCGGCCAAGCGCGCGACACCACTTCCGCGGAGAAAAAGGAGGCGAAACCCTAACGACCTGCGCCGAAGTTGGCGGTCCCATCCCGCCGGGCTTCGGATGAAATACTGAACGAAACCAAAGAAACGAAAGACAATGAAACGATTGCTGAATTTACAATGCACTGGATCGCTCGTGGCCAGTCTGGTCCTCAGCGCCAGTATCATGATCACCTTGCCGTCAATCGCGACAGCGGAGCAAGCTAAGAAGGACAACAAAGGGTTCCGGGAAAAGATGGAGCAGTGGCAGGATAAGATGTCGGAGAAATTCCGGGACACGTGGAGGGGTCTGCGCGGCGACAGTAAGGAGAAGTCAGTCTCCACGGCGTCGGCCGACCTGCGGGAAGACAAAGATCGCTATACCTTGCGACTGAACCTGCCTGACCGCGACCTGGAGAACGTGCAGGTCAAACTGGAGGGCGACACGTTGCACGTCGTCGCGCCCGCCGAGGACAAGGCGGGGCGTTACGAGCAAAGCGTCGCGCTGAGTGGTGTGGTCGCTGGCGCTGAGCCGAAGATCGAGCGCAAACAGAAGGACAACATGATCGTCGTCACCGTGCCCAAGGGCGCGGCTGCGACTGGAGACAAGCCTTCGCTCTCCATGCCGGACCCTGCATTGTTGCCGCTCACCACATGGGATCGCGATATCTTCGAGCGCATGGAGAAAATGCGCCGCGATATGGACCGCGCCTTCGATGATGCGTTCCGCGAGTTCCGGGTGACGCCAGAATACAAAGGATTCTTCGACGAGCCCCGCTTTGGCTCATCTCTTGATCTCAAGGAGGAAGGCGACAACTACGTCGTGCGCGCTTATCTCCCGGATCGCGACATGCAGAACATCAACGTCACCGTTGAGGCCGGGACTTTGAAGATCGAGGCGAAGGAACAGCAAACGACGAAGAACGATACCAAAGGCGAAACCCTGCACAGCACGCGGAAGGCGGCCTACTCGCAACTGCTCACGCTGCCCGGCCCTGTGCAGAGCGAGAAAATGAAGGTCGAGAAAAAGGAAGGTATGCTCGTCGTGACCTTGCCGAAAGCGAAATAACCAAGCTACTTCGATGAACTCCCCTTCCGAATACCAATGGCCACTGCCGGGTTCGCCAGTCGTCCCTCGCCCGGCAGCTTGATGAGGCGCTCGCTCGCGTGGCGAGTGTCGATGAGGCCATCCAGCCCTTGGGCTGGCGGCTGCCTTGCTCACGGATGCCGTGCGCGAAAAAGGCGTCGGCCATCCACCTCGATCCCCGAGACGATGGCTATGACCTGCGATTTAGGATCGATGGTGTGCTGGTGGACACGCTCCGCCTCCCGCGGGCGCACGGGCTGCCGTTGCTGCGAGCTTTGAAGACCGACGCCGATCTCGATCACGCGTTCGCGTTGTGTCCACAGGACGGCCGAGCGACGCTGCGCGTCGCCGGCGATGAAGTGTCAGTGCGCGTCGCCACGGGTCCAGGTGTCACCCGAGAACTTTCGTGTTCTCGGTTAAAGGCGGCCGGTCTATCACCTACATGAAACGCCTCAAGGACGTGAGGACGCCGCTCGCGAACATTTTCGCGTCGGGTCTTTTGCGCCTCGAGGAAAAGCTCGGACCGATACTTTGGCAGTTGCCGCCGAACTTTCGTTACGACCGAGAGTGTCTTAGTGCCTTCTTTTCCCTCCTGCCTCGCGACACCCGACACGCCGCGTCGCTGGCGCGGAAACATGATGAGCGCCTTCGTGGCCGTTCATGGACGCGAACCGCTGGAAACCGGCCGCTGCAACATGCGCCTGGAGGTGCGGCACCCGTCGTTTGAGAATCCGGAGTTCATCGCGCTTTTGCGCGAGCACGACATCGCGATGGTCGTCGCGGATACCCTCCACGACACGGTCGCCTACAACGACAAGCACAACGAGGCGAACGGCGAGAACAACCAGGACGGGCACAACGACAATCGCTCATGGAACTGCGGCGTAGAAGGCCCGACTGACGACGAAGGCGTGAACACGCTGCGCCGCTGCCAGCTCCGCAATTTCCTGACGAAGCTCGTGCTTTCGCAAGGCGTGCCGATGATTGTCGGTGGCGACGAATTTGCCCGCACGCAGAAGGGCAACAATAACGCCTATTGCCAGGACAATGAGATCTCGTGGTTCGATTGGAATCATGCCGACTGGCAGGAGGAACTCAGCGAGTTCACCGCGCGACTGATCGCCTTTCGCAAAGAGCATCCCATCTTCCGACGTCCAAGGTATTTTCAAGGTCGTCGCGTAGCCGGCACCGGCCTAAAGGACATCATGTGGTTCGATACCGATGGCAGTGAGATGTGGGCGGAGAAATGGAACTCAGGCGCCCGTTGCGTAGGTATGTTACTTTCGGGCGATGCGCTGGACGTGCGCGACAGGCGCGGGGAGCCAGTGCTCGATGACACCTATCTCGTCCTCTTTAACGCCCACCACGAACCCGTGAAGTTCGCACTGCCAGGCAAGCAAGCCGTCAATTGGGAAGTGACGTTGGATACGCGGCTGGAGGGCGGCTTTACTGCGCAGCCCGAACAACGGCCGGCCGGCGACGAGCTGGAGCTTATGGAACGTTCGATGTGTGTTCTGCGGCTCGTCAAAGGGAGTCAGGAAGAAGCCCGAAGCATTTCCTGGAAGCAGCAGCAGAAAGCAGAAGCGGTGGCCCCGCCCACGCCGCCGCGGCCCTCGAAATACGAACCCATCGATCCCACGACCGTCGGCCCGCGTTTCCGGGCGCGCACTACGAAGAGGCCGGCTGTTTCGGATCTCACTCAAGGCACTCCAGAACCCGACGAACCACCGCTCAAGTAACCCCTTTCCAAGTGGTATGAAACCCGACTTCCCTCCACAAGGCGCAGAAGTCAGTAGTACCGGGGTCCACTACCGCGTTTGGGCTCCTAAGGTCTCGGCGATGACCGTCGAGATTCTCGGAGCGGACGGACGCTTGGCACGCGCAATTCCGCTCGCGCCGTGCAGCCGCCAATACTTTCACGGCCTCGATCCGACGGGAGTGGCGGGCGACCTCTACAAATTTCGACTCAACGGGCCGAGAGCGTTTCCGATCCTGCGTCCCGCTCCCGCGAAATCACCAAGGTAGCCTTCGACCCGACGGAAAGCTTTACGTCACTACGTCGCAGATTCATCGGATGCCAAAATACCACGGCGGCCAAAGCAAACAGCAAGGTCCCTTCATGGTTTATCGCATCAAACTCCCCTAACACGCCGCCCTTATGAAAACGGAAACCGCCCTCATTGCCGGTGCTTCCAGTGGCATCGGTCTTCACTTCGCCCACGAGTTTGCGCGGCACGGCCATCCCGTCGTGATTGTCGCCCCCGTCGAGTCCGAGTTAAAAAACGCAGCCGAAGAGTTTCGGTCCAAGCACGGGGTCACCGCTCACGTCATCGCCAAGGATCTGGAACAGCCCGGCTCGGCTCAGGCAATTTTCGACGAACTTGAAAGTACTGGCGTAGAGATCGACATCGTTGTGAACAACGCGGGCCACGGCGCGAAGCCGTGCTACGCCTGACGAAATTGTTCCTGCCGCCGATGCTGCGCCGGAACCGCGGGCGTATTGTCAACACCGCGTCGATGATCGGCTTCAAGCCCGCGCCACTGCTCAATACCTACGCGGCGACCAAAGCTTTTGTCCTCTCGTGGAGCGAAGGGCTGGCTGTCGAACCCAACGATACGTCCATCTCCGTCACCGCACTTTGCCCAGGCGTCCCAGACACGGATTTCTTTGTGAAGGCCGATGCCGAGGGCATCCTTGGGCGGCAAAATCCCAATGTCATATCGCCCCAGGATGTCGTGAAAGCCCCCCCTCCTTTTTTGCGGTGACGGCAGCACGATAGCTTTCCATTGAACCAAGTTCACCTGGCGAAACGTGAACGAAGTGCGGCCATTCCTCGGCGCGCTCGTCGTCGATGAATACCTGAGGTTTGTGCACAGCCGGTGAAACAATGTTCGATACCGAGCTGTTGCGCCGCAGACCGCGCGTGATCCTCGCCTCCAGTGCTCCAACAATAGAGCAGGGCTCCCTTTCGATGAAGCTCGCACACGTGTCCGACCACCTTTTGAATCGGCTTGCCCCTGTCTGACCCATTCTTCCGGACCAGCGTGTCGTCCACGTCGACGTAAAAATGAACAGCGCATCATTCCTCCGACCAAGAATCGCAACGGTCTCCGCGCTTGGATGTTTCGTTCGTTGAGACATCCCATCGTGTCCCTTAGCGCGATATCACCATAGAATACCAAGATAAAAGAGACCACTCAATTTTATGTCGGTCATGGATTCGTTGCATTCGGCGTTTGGAGTCGGGGCGGACGCCCCACAACTCACCGTCCTTCAAGTCCTTCTTCGTGCCGTGCTGATCTTTTTTGCTACTCTCTGTATCGTTCGAATCGCGGATAAGCGGTTCTTTGCAAAGAAAACAGCTTTCGATGTAATCCTCGGATTCATCCTCGCCTCCATGATGGCGCGGGCGATCAACGGTTCCGAGCAGCTTGTGCCAACGATCACCGCAGGCTTTGGCCTGGCTCTGCTCCACCGTGCTTTAGGGTGGTTAGCATGCAAATGGCCGCCGCTGGGCGGATGGATCAAAGGACACAGCCAAACCCTCATCGTGAACGGCGAGATCGACCTTGCACGGCTGCGGCGCCACCATATCGACCTCGATGATCTGAGCGAGGAATTGCGGCTCAACGGGGTCGAAGAACCAGCGGGAGCGAAACTCGCCCGGCTGGAAAGAAGCGGCGAAATCAGCGTGATCAAGAAGCGGCCGTGAAGACCGTCAATCAGGTGGAAGTCAAAAATAGTCACGGAGTGGTCCGGGTGCGGGGAGCGCGAGAGCACAATCTTAAGAACGTCGATGTAGAGATTCCGCGTGATGCGCTGGTGGTTTTCACCGGCGTTTCCGGCTCGGGGAAGTCGTCGCTCGCCTTCGGAACGCTCTACGCCGAGGCGCAGCGACGATATTTGGAATCGGTGGCGCCGTATGCCCGGCGACTCTTTCACCAAATGGGCGTGCCTCAGGTTGATGAGATCGACGGCTTGCCGCCGGCGGTCGCCTTGCAGCAGCAGCGCGGCTCGCCGACCACGCGCTCGTCAGTAGGGAGTGTCACGACCCTCTCAAATCTTTTGCGGATGCTTTATTCGCGGGCGGGAGATTATCCGGCCGGTCAGCCGCTCCTCTATGCGGAATCCTTTTCGCCAAATACCCCGGAGGGCGCATGCCCGCGCTGCCACGGACTCGGCCGGGTTTATGAAGTGACTGAGCGCTCCATGGTGCCCGACGATTCGTTGTCCATCCGCGAGCGCGCCATTGCGGCATGGCCGCCCGCCTAGCACGGCCAAAACCTCCGCGACATCGTGACCACGCTCGGCTACGACATCGACACGCCCTGGCGCGAACTGCCCAAAAAAGATCGCGACTGGCTGCTCTTCACCGACGAGCAACCCCAGGTGCCGGTGTATGCTGGATGGGATCGTGAGGAAGTGCGGCGCGCGATCAAGCGCAAGGAGCCGCCGAGCTACATGGGGACTTTCACCGGCGCGAAAAAGTACGTGCTCGAAACCTTCGCCAAGACCGAGAGCGCCTCGATGAAGAAGCGCGTCGCTCGTTACATGGTGAGCAGCGAGTGCCCGCAATGCCACGGCCGGCGGCTGCGCGTCGAGGCATTGTCGGTGAAGTTTGCCGGGCTCGATCTTGCCGAGATCTCCAACCTGCCATTGAAGCGTCTGGCTGTGGTCTTATGTCCGTATGCCGAGGCGAAGGCGCCGGGTTGGGCGAAGCTCGTGACGGCGCATCCGGAGAAAGCGGTGGTCACGCAGCGCATCGCGCAGGATCTCTGCGCGCGGCTCACCGTCCTGCTCGATCTCGGACTCGGCTATCTTTCGCTCGACCGCAGCACCCCCACACTTTCGCCCGGCGAACTCCAACGACTGCGGCTCGCGACCCAGGTCCGCTCAAATCTCTTCGGCGTGGTCTATGTCCTCGACGAGCCTTCTGCCGGCCTGCATCCGGCGGATACGGAGGCGCTGCTCAGTGCTTTGGAAAAGCTCAAGGAGTCCGGCAACTCGCTCTTCGTCGTTGAACACGAGTTGGACGTCATTCGGCGCGCAGATTGGATCGTCGATGTCGGCCCGGCGGCGGGTGAAAAGGGCGGCGAAATCCTCTACAGCGGGCCGCTCGCCGGATTGGAGCGAGTCACAGCATCGCAGACCCGCCGGCATCTTTTCGGCAATCACACTGCACCGCGCCGAAAGCCCAGGGAACCTCAGGGATGGCTGCGCCTCAGCGGCGTGACACGCAACAATCTCCGCGATCTGGATATCGCTTTTCCGCTCGGCGTATTCACCACGGTTACGGGAGTCTCTGGCTCGGGAAAGTCGAGTCTGATCAGTCAGGTTTTGGTTGAACTCGTGGCGAAACATCTTGGCCACGAAGTGCCGCTCGACGACGAGGAAGGAGAAGAGCTGGAGCGCACCGTGGTCGTGACCGAGGGCGGGGAGATCACCAGCGGCATGGACAAAATCAAGCGCCTCGTCCGCGTGGATCAGAAAGCGATCGGACGCACACCGCGGTCAAACCTTGCGACTTACACCGGCCTCTTCGATCATGTGCGGCGTCTCTTCGCGGCGACGAAAGCAGCGCGCAGTCATCGCTACGACGCTGGACGCTTTTCCTTCAATGTCGCCAAAGGCCGCTGCGAAACGTGCGAAGGCGAAGGTTTTGTCTTTGTCGAGTTGCTCTTCCTGCCCAGCGTCTATGCGCCGTGCCCGGCCTGCCATGGTGCGCGTTACAACGCTACGACATTGGCCATCAAATATCGGGACCTGAACATCGCCGAAGTGCTCGGCCTCACGGTCGACGCCGCCGCCGAATTCTTCGCGGACGAGCCGCACCTCGCTCGCTCGCTCGATGTGCTCCGGCAGGTCGGTCTCGGTTATCTGCGGCTCGGCCAGCCCGCGACGGAGCTTTCCGGCGGCGAAGCGCAACGCATCAAGCTCGCGACCGAACTGCAACGTCCGACTCGCGGCAGCACGCTCTACATTCTCGACGAACCGACGACTGGCCTTCACCCGTCAGATGTCGAAAAGCTGATGACGCAGCTCGACGGCTTGGTTGACGCCGGCAATACGGTAATCGTCGTCGAACACGACATGCACGTCGCCGTCTCCAGCGACTGGATCATCGATATGGGTCCGGGCGCTGGCGACGAAGGCGGGCGAATCGCCGGCGCAGGTCCGCCTCGCGATGTGGCCAAGGTTCGCGAGAGTCGCACCGCACAGTATCTTCGCGCGGCTGATCATGACTAAGAAGCAGCAGATCAAAGTTGAGGGTCGTGAGCTAAGTATCTCTAACCTCGACAAGGTCTTCTTTCCGGAAAGCGGCTCCACCAAGGGTCGGGTCATCCGATTTTACTCCGACATAGCCGAAGCCATCCTGCCCCATCTGCAGGATCGTCCGTTGACATTGAAACGTTACCCAGATGGGATCACCGGCGAGCATTTCTACGAGAAGAATGCACCTAAGCACACGCCGCCGTGGGTGAAGCGCTTCGCCATACCGCGCAGCGAAGGCGGGCCGGACATCAACTACGTGCTTTGCAATGACCGCGCGACCCTCGTCTGGGTGAGCAATCTCGGTGACATCGAAAAACACATCCTCCTCTCCTGGGTGCGGGAGATAAATCGACCGACATCTGTTGTCTTTGATCTCGATCCCGGAGAACCGGTGAACATCCTCGATTGCGGCAGGATCGCGCTGCATCTGAAAGGTGTCTTCGACGCCTTGGAACTGGAGTCGTTCGTGAAAGTCTCAGGTTCCAAAGGCCTGCATCAGGCCGTTCCACTCAATTCCTAGGTGACCTATGAAATGAGTCAGCCTTTCGCTAAGGCGATTGCGGAATTGGTGGAGCAGCAACTTCCAGATCAGGTGGTATCGGCGATGGCGAAAACGCTGCGGCGCGGCAAGGTCCTCATCGACTGGAGTCAGAACTCCGATTTCAAAACGACGGTGTGCGTATATGCGATGCGTGCGAAAGAGGGTGGGCCTTTCATCTCAAGGCCGATGACGTGGGAGGAACTGGCCCGCGCTCCACTTCAAACCGGAGGCGGCGGCTAAGCGGATCAACCGCCTCGGCGACTTATTCGCACCCGTGCTGAAACTCCGACAAACTCTGCCGACAGCTTTCACCAAAGCGCTCGCCACCGGTCCGCCGCCGAAGCTGTCGTCATGGCCGCGCAACCGCAGCAAGTCCGGCCAGGATCACGATAAGAGTCTGCGCGAGTATGCGGCGAAACGCGATCAAACCAGAACACCCGAGCCCGCCGCGCGTCCGGTCGCCAAAGACGCGAAAGGAAAGGGTGTTCACCGGTTCGTCATACAAAAGCACGAGGCGAGTCACCTGCACTATGACTGGCGGCTGGAGATGCAGGGCGTGCTGCGCTCGTGGGCCGTTCCGAAGGGGCCGCCAACCAAACCGAAGGAGGCGCGCCTCGCCATGCACGTCGAAGATCATCCGCTGGAATACGCGAGCTTCGAGGGCACGATCCCGCCGGGCAACTACGGCGCAGGCACCGTGATGGTCTGGGATCAGGGCGAATACGAGGACCTCACCGGGAATCCCGCAGCCGCGTTTCACCAAGGCAAGATGCACATCATCATGCGCGGAAAGGAGCTTCTCGACGTCGAGGACTGCGTCGTCGTGCTCGCACCTCTCCTGGCCGGCGCCGAACGTGACTGCGTCATCCAGCCAGCGAGGTCTGGAGCGTGCCAACTCGATCGGGAACACTGAAATCCGACCCGATGCCCTGCTGAGACTCTGCCCTTTTCTCGATGAGCAACGAGACGAAAAGCTCTGCAAAACGCGTTCGCGACCTGCTTTCGATCCGACAAGAGGGACGAGTCGGCTCCACTCATGATCAAGGTCGTCCGCCAGGGCGACGCTTCTTTTCACAGTTTGGCTATGTTCGGAAATCCGACGCTCCGCGCGCGCAGCAATTCGGTTTCGCGACTTTCGCTCCAGTTCTCCAGGACGGAGGCGAAGCAGCCGATGTGGCGCGATCGCTCCTGATCGACGAGCTATCCGGGTTCGAAGGCCAGCGCCGCAAGGCACTCCTCGACTTCCTCGCAGACCCCGCTCTTCGCGCGACCCCTATGCTCAAAACTCCAAAGTTGCAGAGACTCGCCAGCGACGCACTCAATGTGTTCTGCGTTTGGCGCTGGATGTGACCGCTGCCACCCTCATTTGCCCGCCTCTGCACGTAGCTGCGGCGCACCGCGCTTTTTTTGTCCACCGGCCAGCACCAGTCCCCTCCGCTGGCCGAGCACCTCGGGAGCAAGTTTTGCGAGGAAGATGGCTGTATCCACTGCGATGACACCTGCGCCAAAAGGCGTCCCCAGTCTCTACGCGGCGGGCAATGCCAGCCGTGGCGTGCAGCTCGTCATCGCCGCCAACGGATTGAGGCGGGTGTTGTTTTCCCCGAGCGGTCGAGTCTCCCTAAGTCCAATCACCAACTCATCCGCGAATCTCTCTCCAGATATGCCGCAACCCAATCCTTCTCACGACAGCGCATATCACCATCCCAAGACGGTCGAACAGCTCACGGGTCAAAACGTCAAAGCCATCGCTGAACTGGAAAAAGCGGCGCAGGCTCAGCAAACTTTCGCGGATCGAGTAGCCGTTCGAATCTCGCGCTTTTGTGGATCGATGCCCTTCGTTTGGGTCCACGTGGTTTGGTTTGCGGTTTGGATCATCGGCAACACCGCTTTGCCAATTAAGCCGATCGACCCGTATCCCTTCAACTTCTTGACACTCGTTGTTTCCCTGGAGGCGATTTTTCTTTCGACTTTCATCATGATTTCGGAGAACCGGCAGGGCCGGATCGACGAACGCCGCAGTCACCTCGATCTCCAGATAAACCTGCTCGCGGAACAAGAGAACACCAAGATGTTAAAGCTTTTGCAAGGGATGGCGACAAGACTTGGGGTCGATCCGACCAAGGATCCCGATGTCGAGGTCTTGGAACAGGCCACCCGTCCCGAAAAACTTGTGGAGCAGATTGAGGCCACCATCAACGAGTCAGATCCGAAAGGATGAAAACCGGCACACTAGCTGTAGCCATCCCCCACTGCTCCGGACCGTCTCGCGAGGATGCCTGCCATGGCGCGTCGGGATTTCGCCCGCCAGGTCGCGCTCTTCATCCAAGTCTTGTAGCGCTGTATCGCAGGAAGCACCTATGACTGATCAGCCCAGCCCGCGCCGGAAGATCGAAATGACGGTATCGTGGGTGACAATCTTGAAAGTCGTGGCTGCGGCCTTGCTGGTCTATCTCTCGGTTCAACTCTGGCCGCTGCTGGCTCTGTTGCTCCTCTCTCTGCTGATTGCGATCACCCTATTCCCGATCCTCCGATGGACTCGTTTCCACGGGTGGCCTGATTGGATGGGCATACTCCTCGTCTGTCTGTTGCTCTTTGTATCGGTGGGACTCTTTGCCGGCATCCTTCTTCCCACGGTCTGGAATGAAGCCGCCGAGATGATCAAGAAGCTGCCCTCGTTTCAGCAGGTCGTCGTCACACGAATGCCGTCTCCAGTGCTTGGCGATGCCGTGAACAAGCTTTTCCAGTCAGCTTCGTTTTCCAACCCCGAGCCCTTGATGAAGCAGTTCCTCGCTTGGGGAACGATCGCGGTGCAGAGCCTTGGGGAGTTCCTCATTGTCTTGGTGCTCGCCGTCTATTGCGTCGCGGATGGCGAGCGAGTGTATCGCTGGCTTCTGGCTTTTCTGCCCGAAGTGCATCGGAACAAAGCAGGAGAGGCGTCGGTGGAGATAGGCACCGTCGTGAGCAGCTACATGATTGGCCAGTTGATCACCTCGTTGCTCTGTGGCGTTTTTACCTTCACCATATTGAGCATTCTCCATGTCCCTAACGCGGCACTCCTCGCGGTGATCGCCGCGGTCTTCGACATCCTGCCGCTGATCGGATTCTTCCTGGCCATTATCCCTGCATTGATCATTGCGGTGTCGGTTTCGCCGGTCACCGCGGGGTTAGTGCTTCTTTTCTACGGGGTTTATCACCTCATCGAAAACTACTTCATTGTGCCGAAGGTTTACGGCGACCAATTGCGGCTTTCCACGCTCACTGTGCTGGTTTCCTGCATGGCGGCGGGGCTTGTGGCTGGGGTCGTTGGGGCCATTGTCATTCTGCCGATCGTGGCGTCCTATCCGATCATCGAGAGAATCTGGCTGGGTCGACATCTCGAAGAGGACACCGTGAGCAAACACACCCAAATCGACGCAGAGGAGCATCCATCGAGCTGATCATAAAACGGCGTGTATGCTCCGGCACATTAATTGCCATGGGACTCTCGCGAGTGGTGCGCCGCAAAAGTCGGGCATCTCCGGGTGTCAGCGAGACCGCCGATGTTCGAGTCGGAGAGAGACTGTGGCGTTCGCATGCGAAGGCGGACACTGCCAGCGGTTTTTCGGGCGCGCCGCCGCGGGTGCAGGCGACGTGTTGACGCAGTAGAATCTAGCCGGTCTCTATAGGAACCTCGGCAGTGCGACGGACGACGGTGTTAGTTAGCAGGAGCGGCCGTGTCCTGCTCGCCGCTGGGTTCCTAGCGGTATGCAAAGGGGCTTACCCTCCGGCGAGCCATCTGGATGGCGGCGGCGAGCTCGCGCTCGGATCATTCGTGCCCTCACTGGGAAAGCGACGGATGTGGCGTGAATTATCCTCGCTGTGTGCCGGGCCCTGGATGTCGTACAGCCGAACGAAGTAGGTTCGCGAGTTGCTGGTCGTAGAGCACTGTCCCGGTGCGACAGATTCGCGCCAGCCCGTTTTGCGCCAAATCTCGTTCATTCTTTCCGGGTTGCGTCGATGACGATGCAATACACCCGCGCGAGCGCAGAATGGCCCGACGCTGCCCTCCTGCGCGTCCAGACGCTGAAAAGCTCCAGGCGTTCCTCCGTGAAGGCTGCCGCCTGGCGAGCGATCTCCGTTGCCTCCTCACGGGTGATGCGGAAATACGCTGCCTGTTCGTCCAGGCGGTCGCGGTAAACGTCGATCTGGCCGGTGACGGCGGAGGAGATCAGCGCGGCCCGGCGTTCTTGCAGCAGGTCGATGGCGCGCTGGGCTTCGGCGGTGAGAGTGTCGAGTTCCCCCAAGCATTCACCCGCGTGACGAAGTTCGGTGCTCGAGATGGTCATTCAGGTCGGGGCGGGCGGGGTGCTTCTGCGTGACAGCGGCACGCGGTCTGACCAGCGGCAACACCCAGGCGGGGGTGACCCTGGCGGACAACGGCGCTTTGACCAAAACGTCCTCGATCACGCTCAACTTCGCGTCGTTGAACCTGAACAATAGCTCGTCGAACGCGGGATCCTCCGCGGTGGACAGTGCGACCCGGGTGAATCCTGCGACCCCAATCTTCCTGAGCGGCGGGGGGGTTCAATTACTACGGTCGCGCGGCGGCGCTCTCGGCTCAGGCGATCGGCCCCGTCACTCTGGTGCAGGGCACCTCGATTATCAGCGCCTCCAACCAGGCCAGCTTCGGCGTGGCGCCGGATTCAGCGACCCTGACGCTGGCAGCCTCACCCGGAACGCGGCCAACGGCGCGACGGTCCAGTTCGCACAGAACTACTTGTTCTCGTCGATGCGGAAGTTGGTCAGGAATCCGCAGGTGTCTTTGATGCCGGCACCATGGTCGAGATCGACCGACACCTTCTTCTTCGCCAGCGCGTGGAGCTGCTTGACGGTCGTGCCATCGACGATGAGGTCGTGCCCCTCGGCTTCGATATCGCCAGTGATGACCGCGATATCGCGAATGATCGCCTCGTCGAAATCGACGGTCCCCTGGAACGGGACGTGGAAGAAGATTTCCTCAGGAACGGCGAAGTAGTGGAGAGATCGGACTTGGCGCATGACAACCAGCCCGCTGTCAACCGTGAGTTTGTCGCGGCTGCACGACGATCATCAGCGCTCTTGCTCGCAGCCTGAACCAATCTAGCCGTGCACTTCGGCGATCGCAGCCTGGCCGCTGGCGACGGGGGGGAAGATCACGGGGTCGTAGGCGGGGGTGAAGCGTTCCCGGTGACCGGTCAGGCTTAAGCCGAGGATTTTCTCCGCGGCGATGCCGAAATTGATGCCCGGCGCGTCGGGGTCGGAGCGCATCCGGCCTTTGATGGTGATCTCGCCGATGCTCGCGATCACGCCGGGGTGATTGACTGTGAAATAACCGGTGATCGGCACGTATTGCGTGCCGTTTTCATAAAGCGTCGTGACGCCGGCGAGGACGTCGCTGGCGATCCAGTCGCCGCCGACGGTGACGTGGCCGATCTGCGCGTCGGGATCGAAGGCACCCGGCGGGTTTTGACCGCCGGAGTAGCCGCCGAGGATCCGCGCGAGGCGGAGGTCGCCGCCGATTTCGACGCTGGAGATGACCACGTCGCGGGTGCTCCCGGGCGCGACTTTATTGAGGCCCAGTCCGATCAGGCCGGCGCGGGTGACATCGCCGCCAGTGCCGACGCTACCGCTGAAGTCGCCGTGGATGCGGACGGGACCGATGCTGCTGTAGGAGAGAATTTCGGCGTTCTGGATGAGGGAGCCGCGCGCGCTGTCATCCTGCCCCGCGCGCACATCGCCGCCGACGAAGACGGAGCCGATTCTGTGGGCGATGACGAAGCCGCTGCTCACGAGGGTGTCGTCGCCGGAGCCCAGGCTGCCGCCGAGGAGATCGTGCCCGATGTGGAGGCGGCCGAGCGTGTCATCGAAGTAGGCACCTCCGGTGCCTTGCGCGGATTGGCCGCTCCCGCCCCGGAGGGAGCCGTCGATGATCAGCGCACCGCAGTGCTTGGCGTAAACTTCGCCGGTATTACCGCCGCTCCCGCCGATGAGGTCGCCGTGGATGTGGACGACGCCCAGCCCCGCCGCGGAGGTGATCGAGCCCGCCAAGGCGCCACCGCCGCCGCGCACTGAGCCGCCGATGGTGATGATGCCGGCGGAGCCCTTCGCAGCGAGGTAGGGATCGAAGGCGATGCCGCCGCTGCGGTAGATGGGGCCGCCGATGATGTCGCCCCCGATGGAAATGCGGTCGTAACGGCTGCGAAGGATGGAGACGCGGCCGGAGAGTTCCCCGCTGAGGATCAGGCCGGAGTATTGCCCGGTCCCCCCGGCCAGGTCGTGGCCGATGCGAACGTCGCCCGCGTGGCTGACATCGATATTTCCGCTATAGCTGCTGCTGCCGCCGCGGACGGAGCCATCGATGGAAATGCGGCCGATGCGGCCATCGCTGAGGATGCAGCCGGAATCGATGAAATCCTGGCCGACCAAGTCGCCGACGATATGGATGGAGCCGGCGCGATGCGGGAGGAGGGTGCCGGTGAGGGAGCCGCCGATTTCGGCGGAGCCGAGGTAGCCAATTTCAAGGTGCGCTCCGTCGAGGTCGCCGGTGATTTGGAGGCGACCGAGGGTGTGATCGACGACGCTGATGAAGCCATTGCCGAGGGTATCGTGCTCCGGCTCGCCGAGGGACCCGACGTGGAGGGAGCGGATGCTGCTCGCGAGGATGGTACCGAGATTTCCGGCGATGCTGACGCGGCCGAACGTGCCGCCGTCGATCAATTCCAGGTTCACCAAGCCATCGCCGGCGGGGCCGGCTGCGGAGACGGTGAAGCTGACATCGGTGCCGCGGAAGCCGCGGGTATCGAAGCTGAAGCCATCGATCTGATTGGGATCGAGCTGCGTGGCGAAAGATATCTCGTGGATGTCGCCGCGGGTGATCGCGAGGAGGACAACATCGCCGTCCGCTTCGGTGTAGCTGAGGTGGTGGCGGTCGAGGAAAGTGAAGACCGACGCCGGGGCGATGCGGGCTTCGAGCGGTTCGAGGGAGGGGACGGGGAGGTGCAAGTGGGCGGACGTTCGCGCACGAAACGCAAAAAGTCGAATCAGCCCCTCCGTGTTCGCCGCCGGCTGCGTCAAGCAATCGACCGAGATGAGTTTCTCGGCGCGCGCAAATTTCTTGAGTCCCTTCTTCTCGCCGCCGCCCTTGAACTTCACGGACATGCCGAAGCACTCCGGCATCCGCTCCGCGCGCTCGAGCATCTTCGGCATCTCGTCGTGCGAGCGAAGCAGGTGCCAGTCAGCGCTCAGCTTGTTCTCGTCGATCGGAAGTTGGTCAGAAAGCCGCAGGTGTCTTTGATCCCGCTACCGTGATCGAGATTGACCGGCACTTCTTCTTCGCAAGCGCGTGAAGCTGCTTGACGGTCGTGCCATCGCACGATGAGGTCGTGCCCCTCGGCTTCGATATCGCCAGTGATGACCGCCACATCGCGAATGATCGCCTCGTCGAAATCGACGGTCCCCTGGAACGGGACGTGGAAGAAGATTTCCTCAGCGACCGCGAAGTAGTGGAATGAGCGAGTTGAGAGCATCCCCAACCTGGGCCGCTGTCAACCAGCGTGCCTGGGTGGCCGCACGATCATCGCTCGCTTTCAGGCCTCGAAGGACAATAAAATGCTGGTTTGACTCAACCATGAACACGATCCGACGAATCCTGCGTTCGGCGTTGCGGTAGAAACGCATGAGCGCGCACCATCAGTCTTCGGGACCGCGAAGTAATGCCTACAGCGAATCCAAGTTCACAAATTGGACGCGCTTCGATCCTTATTTCGCAGAGGCTCGGGCGGCCTACAAACGGTTTGACAGCCGTTTACCCGCCCAACCGAAGATGCCACGCGTTATTGTGCTGCCTTCGCTCCTACCGGATTTTATCCATGTTTGTCGGGCCGCGCAGGTTGAGCACCGACTTGCATGTATGCCGTCGGATCATCTGGAGGACCTTCGTGCGGTCTTTCTTCTCGCTGGCACACGCAAACAGCA
>JAXDQW010000070.1:0-154914 GCA_034667665.1 Chthoniobacter sp. | reverse complement strand
CATCTATCAGAGTGGCGCTGACGCGCAGCGTTTTGGCATGGCGCGCGGAGCGACCCCATCCACCCGCGCTATCGACTTATTTCACAGTCTCTCAGTTGTGTTTTCCCTGATCCGCTGGTAATGGCCTGCCATGGAAATCGAGCGCAAGTTTCTCATCCGGCAGGTGCCTCCCATTCTGCGGGTGTGCCCCAGGGTGGAAATCGAGCAGGGCTATGTCGCGGTGGAGGGAAATGGCGGCACCCAGGTTCGCCTGCGCCGAGCGGATAACCAGTTCTCGCTGACGATCAAGAAGGGCCAGGGTTCCGTGCGCGACGAAATCAGTCTGCCCATCGGCCGAGCCCATTTCGAGCGACTCTGGGCTCTGACGGAAGGACGCCGCCTGGTGAAGACGAGATTCCGGATTCCTTTCGACGACCTGATCATCGAGGTGGATGTGTATCGGCAGCCCGCGGAAGGGTTGATGGTCGCCGAGGTCGAATTTCCCGATCTGCACCGCTGTCAGTCCTTCACGCCGCCGCCCTGGTTTGCGGAAGAAGTCACCGGCGACCACCGCTTTGGCAACGTCCAACTCGCCGCCGGCGGTGCCCTGGAGTCGGCGCGGCTCGCCGCGCCTTGATCGGGGCCGAGACGGCCCGTCTCCCTGGCGCGTCCTTCGCGTCTGCGAAGTGGGCCGTTCCGCAGCCGGGCCGGACCGAAGCCCGCGCGGGATCTGGGTTTTCATTCGAGCCGACCAGTGGCGGCCCGGCACGCGTTCCCTCAGATATGCCTGCAAAATCCAAGAAACAGCAAATGGCCGCCGGAGCGGCGCTCTCTGCCAAGCGTGGCGAAACGTCAAAAAAGAGCCTCAAAGGGGCCTCCAAGCAGATGGTCGAATCCATGAGCGAGAAGCAACTCGAGGACTTCGCCAGCACCAAACGCAAGAAACTGCCGACCAAAAAAACCGGGGCCAGGAGTTCGGGCGGAAAGGCGGCCGCGAAAAAAAGCCGCGCCAGGAAAAGCCGCTGACGGCCCGTCCGGCCGCGGCTTACACCGGCGCCGGTTCCACGGGCTCGATGTGGACCAGGACATCGGCGACGGCCGGTTGGGCCGCGCGAATGGCGTCCTTGACGTCGTGCCCGATGCGATGCCCTTCGCGGACCGTCAACCCCGCGCTGACTCCCACGTGAAGGTCCACGTAATACTCGAGGCCCATCTTTCGAATCCGGCATTTTTCGATTCGCGCAACGCCGGGCACGCCGGCCGCGAGACGCCCGACATCATCCGTGAAATCCTTCGACGGCGCGGTGTCCATGGCTTCCAGCAGCGCCGGCACGAAGAGCCGCCAGCCATTGAACCCAATCAGGCCGCAGGCGAAGAGCGCGGCCCAGTCATCCGCCGGCTCCCAGCCGGGGCCGCCGATCAGCGCGATGGAGATGCCGATGAAAGCAGCGATCGAGGTGATCGCGTCGGAGCGATGATGCCAGGCGTCGGTCTTCATCGCGGAGCTGCCAATGTGGTCGCCGGTATCGATGACTTTGCGAAAGAGCGTCTCCTTCACAATGACCACGAGCACCAGCACGACCAGCGTGAAGGGCGCCGGCGCGTGGTGCGGGGTGACAATTTCGCGGATGCTCTGCGCCGCCAGGCCGCAGGCCGCGGCGATGACGATGAGCGAGACGACGATCGCGGCGACCGGCTCCGCTTTGCCGTGGCCGTAGGGATGCTCGTCGTCGGGCGGCGCGGCGGCGACTTTCAGGCCAAACCAGATGACCAGGGAGCCGAAGATATCGAGAGTCGATTCGATGCCGTCGGCGATCAGCACGTAACAATTGCCGGCGATCCCGGCGACGATCTTGATCACGGCTAGGACCGCGTTGACGACCACGCCGAGAAGCGCGAGCTGGGCACCCGCGGCCAGATTTCGACTGGTGAAAGATTTTGTCGTCTCGGGCACGCGGCATCATCGTAAGCCACCAAGGCAGAAAGTCAGGGCCATTGTGATCCGCCAGTACGCGCGGCGCCGGAGGTGGCGTCGGTCGAGGACTGGGAACTCAAGACCCGCCGGCCAGGCGGGCGGCGATGTTCGAGGCACTTTTCGCGCTCGCGCAACGCGGGGCGCGCAACGCTGGCTCCGCCGCGAGCGGAACCCTTTTCGGAATACCTAAGCCGACGGCGACAGGGCGACAATGATGGCGCCGAGGATCACCAGCGCGGTCCCGAGGGCGATCTGCCAGGTGAGTTGCTCGCCGAGGAAGAGCACCGCGAGCAGGGTCGCCAGCCCGAGACTGGCTTTGTCGATTGGTCCCACGCGGACCACGTCCCCGAGTTGCAGCGCTTTGAAATAGAAAAGCCAGGAGAGGCCGGTCGCCACCCCCGAGGCGATCAGGAACCAGAGCGAGAAGCGCGAGATCTTCGCCAGGTTGTGGTGGGTCCCTTGGTAGAAGACGATCCCCCAGGCCAGGACGAGGATCACCACCGTGCGAATGGCCGTCGCGAGATTGGAATCAACGCCTTTGATGCCGAGCTTGGCGAGCAAGGCCGTGAGCGCGGCGAAGACCGCGGAGAGGGTCGCATAAAACCACCACATGCCGCGTATTTCAGCACGCGCCGGCGGCGGTGGCCAGCACCGGAAATGGATTCCTCAAATAGAACGATCAGAAAAGCCGGGGCGTTGGCAGCGCGCCAATATCGACGCCTCCCTCCTCCACCCCGGGAACTGGTCGCGCCTCGAACGGAGGGCTGAGCGCCGAGAGCCCCGCCCCATGCGCTCGGCGACGCGACACCTTAACCGTCTCCGAGCTGGAGAATGGACTTCACGGTGAGATTCGAGTGCCAGTTCTCCATCCAGCGGAGAATCGTCTCAACCGGCACGCGATTCGTGGAGCGGCACTGGTCGGCGAGCGCTGTGACCCAATGGTGGAGGGCCGCCTGGTTGGCGCGCGGATCTTTCAGCAGCACTCGGAATCCGGCTCAATTCGCGATAGCCGTGATCCACGGCGTAGCGCGCGAACTGCCAGGTCTCCCGGTTCCAGCCGTTGCCACGGTCGAGAAGATCGGTGAAAGGCCGGGCTGCCCGATGGTGAGAATGCAATCCTGCTCAGCGCCTTGCACATTGTGGGTGTCGTCGGCAGGGAGGAAATCGCAGCGTAACGACTTCTCTTCCTTCATCGGCACCCGGGGGCTTGCCTCACCGAACCCGCGCGTTAGTTTTCAGCGATGAACACCTTGGCCTTCACCTACTGGCAGGATGGCGATGCCTGGCTCGGCTACCTTGAGGAGTTTCCGGATTATTGGTCGCAGGGCGAATCACTCGACGACCTTAAGTCGCACCTGCGCGACTTATATGCCGATCTGACCTCGGGTGAAATCCCCTGTGTGCGCCGTCACGCCGAGATGAAGATCGCGTGAAGCATCGCGATCCGATCAAGAAAATCGAGGAACTCGGCGGCGTCTTGATCCGTCACGGCGGACGACACGACTGGTATCAGAACCCCACCACGAAAGCATCCTAGCCCGTGCGCGTCATCGGGGGATCAAAGAGCATCTCGCGCGGCACATCCTCAAGATGCTCGGAGGCAAATAGACGGCGCGCGATTTTTTCCGCCCCCAAGGCGGAAGAGCCCCACGTTTCAGACGCGCCGCGGTTCAGTTCACGTAGGCCGCTTCGTTCGAAAGCAGCAATGCCTGGGCGTAGGTCTCCCAGGGCGTGAGCGACTTGCGCTCCACGATCGTCCCCTCATTGCGAATGGGTGCGGTCCCGGCCCGTTTTCCATTGGCGGCTTTCAGACCGACCTGCTTCTTGCGCCGGTCCTCCATTCTGGCGAGCCTCGTGGCTTCCGGCGAATTCGCCGCGAGCGCGTCCGGGATGTCCTTGGCTTCGAGACCCACGAATTGGTAGGCGAGTTTGATCTCCTGCGGCTTCGGCGGGCGCTGGAAGATGATCTTGTAAATGCCGAAGAGACGGCCCAGGTCGTCTCCCGCGCCGCTGACTTCAGGCCGCGCAATGATTCTACGCGCCACGTCCACGGCCATGGCGCTGTTCATCAGGAAGAGCGCCTGCTGCGGCACGATGGTGGTGGTGCGCTTCGAGTTCGGCATGTCGGGATCGCTGAAGTCGAAGTTTTGCATCAATTCCGGCAGATTGCCGCGATCGATATAGCCATAGACCGAGCGCCGATAACTGTAGGGCTCATCGGTGAGGTTGATCGGTTTGCCGCCGATCGTCCGGTCCAGATTGCCGCTGAAGACGAGCAGCGAGTCCCGCACCGACTCGAAATCGAGTCGCCGAATGTTGGCCCGCCAGAGCAGGCGGTTTTCGGGATCGGCTTTTTCAAACTCCGGCACGGTCTGGCTGCTCTGCTGATAAACGTGCGACAGCATGATCATCTTGTGCAGGTGTTTCAGCGACCAGTTCTGGCTCATGAAATAGGTGGCGAGGTAATCGAGCAGCTCCTGATGCGACGGCGGCTCGCTCTGGGTGCCGAGATCATCCGGCGTGCGGACAAAGCCTTCCCCGAAATGGTGCATCCAGACGCGGTTGACGAGCACGCGGGCGGTCAGCGGGTTGGTCTTGCTGGCGATGCACTGGGCCAGCTCAAGGCGGCCGCTGCCATCCTTGAAGGGCGTGGCTTGCTGATTCGGCGAGAGCACTTCCAGGAAACGGCGCGGAATGATGGGGCCCTTGACCTCGGCCTGGCCGCGAATAAAGACCGCCGAATCCCGGGGCTTGGCGATATCGGCCACGAGCATCGCCCGGCCGGGCGCGCCGGCGTTGGTCATCTCCAGCTCGTTGATGCGCGCAAAGCCGAAGTTGGATTTGTTCGAGAGCTGGTTCGGCAGCCGGGCCGCAAACTGCCGCAATCCCTGGGTGGTCGCCTCCGAGGCCGGCATGATCTCAAGGGGGGTCTGGAAGATTTGCACCTGCTCTGGGGTAAAGCCCGTCACCGGCTTCTCGAGAGCCTTGGCGTTGGCTTCGAGGTAGGCCTTCCGCGGCGCTTCGAGGCTGCTGAACAGCTTTTTGTAAATGGCCGCGACGTCTTCGAGCTTCTTGGGCTCGGCGCTCTGGAAAGCGGCCACGACGAGCGGATTCAAACTCCGCCGCCGGTCCTGGCCGCCGACGATCTCCGCCACCACGCCGGGAGCCTTCTCCGCAAATTCCGAGTCGCTCAAATCGGCGAACTGCTTGAAGGGCGCATAAACCGGGTCATCGCGGCGGACGTGGCGGAAGAAGAGCTGGAGCACCTCGCGGTCGAGCTTGTGTTTGTTCAGCGCTTCGTTGCGCGCCTGGATTTCCTCCGCCGTCGCTCCTTTGACCCGTCCGCCGAATCGCGCGGCCAGCAGGTAGCCATCGATCTTTTCGAAGAACTCCTGCTGCAATCGCGCCACGAATTTGTAATAGGTGTCGCGGTTCTCGTTTTGGAGGCCGGCGAGCTTCTGCTGGAAATCCACGAGTTGCACCTGGGTCGGTGCGGCCACGATCGGCTTTTCGGCGGGCTCGATGGTCGAGGCAAAAATCCCGTGGAGCGCGTAATAATCCTTGGTTGGGATCGGGTCGAACATGTGATCGTGGCAGCGCGCACAGGTCACGGTCATGCCGAGGAAGCCCTTGCTGACCACGTCAATGCGATCGTTGATCACGTCGTTCACATTCCGGAACCGCTCGCCAACCGTGATAAAGCCGAGTGCGGCGAGGTTCTCGGGCGGATTGTCGGGCAGCTTGTCCGCCGCAAGTTGCTGGATGATGAACTTGTCGTACGGCAGATCGGCGTTGAACGACTTGACCACCCAATCGCGATAGGTCCACGCGTAGGCGTAACGATAGTCGGCGCCCTTGAGCGCGTTCTTTTCGCCGCCGGCGGTGTCCGAGTAGCGCGCGGTATCGAGCCAAAACCGGCCCCAGCGTTCGCCGTAGTGGGGCGACGCCAGCAGGCGATCGACGACCTTTTCAAAGGCCTGCGGAGTGGTGTCGTTGGTGAAGGCCTGCACCTCCTGCGGGGTTGGCGGGAGCCCCAGCAGATCGTAGGTGGCGCGCCGCAGCAGCGCTTCCTTGGTGGCATCCGGCGCGGGCACCATCTTGTTCTCTTCGAGTTTCTTCAGCACGAACGCGTCCACCGGCGTCCGCGACCACGCGTGGTTATTGGTCTGGGGAATCGCCGGTTTGACCACCGGCTGATAAGCCCAATGATGGCGCGCGTTGTCGGTCAGGCCGCTCAGCCTGGCGTTCGGATTCTTCAATTCCTTGCGCGGGTCCGGCGCCCCCATTTTTACCCATTCCGTGAGCAGCGCGATCTGCTGATCGGTGAGCTTCTCGCCTTTGGGCGGCATCTGGAGATCCGCGTCGAGATAGCGAACCGCGACAATGAGCGGACTCTTCTCCGGATCCCCCGGCTTGATCACTTCTCCGTTCTCGCCTCCTTTTTGCAGGCCCGTCCGGGTGTCGAGCGTCAGGCCGCCCTTGGCCTTGCCTTTCTCGACGGAGTGACACTTGTAGCAGTTATCCGCGAGGATCGGCCGGATCTTGCTCTCGAAGAAAGCGGTCTGCTCCTTGGTCGGCTCGGCGTCCACCGCCGCGAAGGCGGGAATCGCGCTCAGCAGAAGACTGGAAAAAAGGACACGGCGAAGGGCGTCGGGGGACATGGTAAAAAAAGGATAGCTTTGAAGTTCAACCTCCGCAGGCGGAAAGAGTTGCCGGGCAACCCGTTTTTTTTTATCGCCGCCCCGCGCGGTCCCACTGGTCCCACTGGTCCCACTGGTCCCACTGGTCCGACGACGGTCCGGCCGTGCCTCCGCTTTCTCCACTTGCCCAAGCGCCATACATCTGCGATCAGCGGATTCTCGCTCCGATGCACCTCCCCGCGACGCCCTCTCCCCTTTTGACCCGCCGTGCCGTCCTCCAGCAACTCGGCTGCGGCTTCGGCTATCTGGCGCTCGCCGGGCTCGCCGCTCAGGAGCAGGCCCGGGCCGCGGTGGCCAATCCGCTCGCGCCGAAACCGCCCCACTTTTTGCCGAAGGCGAAGCGCATCATCTTCCTCTTCATGCAGGGGGGAGTGAGCCATGTGGATTCCTTCGACTACAAGCCCCGCCTGGTGCAGGACGACGGCCGGATGATGGACTTCGACGACCTGCGCAGCATCGCCAAGACGGGCAAAGGCGCGACCCAGCGGGTGATGAAATCGCTGTGGGAGTTCAAGCAGCGCGGGCAGAGCGGACTTTGGGTCTCGGAGCTCTTTCCGGAAATGGCGAAGCATGCGGACGATCTGTGCGTGATTCGTTCGATGCACACCGAGGGCGTCGCTCACGGCCCCGCGACGCTTTTCCTCCACACCGGAACGACCACTTTCATCCGGCCTTCGATGGGTTCGTGGGTCACCTACGGCCTCGGGACGGAGAACGAGAATCTGCCCGGCTTCGTGAGCATCGCCCCGTCGCTCGGCAACGGCGGCCCGCGCAATTACGGCAACGCCTTCCTCCCCGCGATCTATCAAGGCACCCCGCTCGGCCGCTCGGGCGCGCCGGCCAGCGAGATCGGCTTTCGGAACATCGCCCCGGCCCGCGCGCCGGAAGACGCGCGCCGGCAATTCGATCTGTTGCGTGAGCTCAACGCCGAGCAACTCCGCCAGAAGCCCGCGGATGGCGAGCTCGAAGCGGTGATCAACAGCTATGAACTCGCCTGGCGCATGCAAAGCCACGCCCCGGATGCCGTGGATCTCGCGAAAGAATCGCCCGAGACCCTGGCTCTCTACGGGATCGGCGAAGACAAGACCGACAACTTCGGCCGCGAGTGTCTCATGGCCCGCCGGCTGAGCGAAGCCGGGGTGCGTTTCGTCCAGGTGAATTACGGCGACAACTCGAACAACCCGGCCTGGGACCAGCACTCGAATCTGCCCAAACACGCCGATCACGCCCGCGCCGTGGACAAGCCCGTCGCCGGACTGCTCACCGATCTCAAACAGCGCGGGCTACTCGAAGATACGATCGTCTGGTGGGGTGGCGAATTCGGTCGCACCCCCTATGCCGAGCGCAACGGCACCGGGCGCGATCACAACCCCGGCGGCTTCAGCATCTGGCTCGCCGGCGGCGGGATTAAGCCTGGCGTCGCCTACGGAGCGACCGACGAGTTTGGCCACTTCGCCGCCGAGGACAAAGTGCACATGCACGACTTGCACGCGACGTTGCTCCACCAGCTTGGGCTCAACCACGAAAAGCTCACCTTCCGCCACGACGGCCGCGACTTCCGTCTCACCGACGTGAACGGGAACGTGGTCAAAGACATCCTGGCCTGAGCCCACGTCTTTCCCCTCTCCGCGTCTCCGCGTCTCCGCGTCTCCGCGCCTCCCCCTCTTCCCCTCGCCCTCGTCAGCGCAGTTGCCGCCGCACTTCGTTGAGCAGGTGCGAATAGTGGACGGAGAAGGGTTGCCACCGCCGGTGGTCGTCTTCGAACCCCACGTCGTTCGGATCCCGCACCATCGACGGCAGACAGCGCAGGCGATAGAACCCTTCGCCGCGCGCCGCGATCACTACCCGCGCCCGTTGCGCGACCTCGCCATCGATCCAATTCCCGTGGAGCACGCGGTCCACCTTGCTGCCTTCACGCTCGAAGGTGATGCTGTCGAAACCGCGGTTCGATACGTGATAGCCTTCGTCAAAGAAGACCGATTCGAGCACCTCCTGCACCGCGAAAGTGGAATTCGCTTTGACCGTGACCGCCGCCACTGGCAGGCCCGGTTCGATGATCGCGCAGGAAGTGTGCAGGAGGAGCAGCGCGGCGCCGCCGAGGACGGCGAAAACGCGAGAGGGGCGAAAATTCATCCTCGCAGTGTAGGACCCGGCGCGCAGAGGTGAAGCGGAAGTTCAGGGCGGAGTTTGCCCCGCCATCTCGAGGGCGACGAAGATCGAGATGGCATTGCTGACCACGTGCAGCGTCAGAGGCAGCAGCGTGGAGCCGGAGAACTGCCGGGCCAGCCCGAAAACGAGGCCCATGAAGAAGAGCACCGTGAGTGTTGGCCACGCATATTGGACGTGCAGCACGACCCAGAACACGTTGGGCACGAGGATCGCCGCACCCCGCCAGCTGGCCGCCATGCCCCGATACATGAAGCCCCGAAAGAGCACTTCTTCCAGCACTGGCGCGCCGACGACGAGCGCTACGACGAGAAGGGGCAGGTGCCGTCCTGCGTCGAGCAGATTCAGCATAAACGTGCTGCCGCTGGTATCCCCCATCGCCTGCACAAACCAATCGCCGGCGGAAACCACCCCGACGAGGGCCCCCAGCCAGAGCAGAAAGTGCGTCGGACGGAATCCGCGCAAGGCAAGGTAATCGCGAAATCGCGGTCCCTTGCGGAACGAGATGATCGCCCACAGCGCCAGCCAAACCGCCGGGATCGAAACGAGCACCGAAAGCGAAAGGAGCAGCGGATCAGCCGCCAGCGCGCGTTTCAACTCCTCCACCGGCAGCGGGGCCCCGCGTTTCGCCTGATGTTGCACGGCGGCCATCACGACGAAGACCACCGCGACCATCGATTGCGCGCCGATCATCACCCCCATGGCGAGGAGTCCGAATCCAAACGTCGGCCAAAAACCCCAAGGCGCGCACCTCGCCGCGGGCCAGGGCGGTGCAGCCGCGGGCGGAGATGGCGTCAAATTGGGAGGGGTCGGGTCTTGCATTGAGATACTCGAGGAAGAGAGACGCGGAGGGAGGAAAGACGTGGAGAGTAGAGACGCGGAGAGCGATGCGCATCTGAATCCCCCTCCTTGTCCCCTTGTCCCCTTGTCCCCGCGTCTCCGCGTCTTCCCCCCCCCACGGCTCGAGCTTGCCACCTCCACCCGCCCCGCCTCCATGATGCGTCCATGAACCCATCCACCACCTGGGGCGCCATCTTTGACTGGGACGGCGTGATTATCGACTCGTCCAGCCATCACGAGGAAAGCTGGGAGCGCCTGGCCCGGGAAATTGCGAAGGCGCTGCCGCCGGGTCATTTCAAGCGGGGCTTCGGACGCAAGAATGAGTTCATCATCCCCGAGCTCCTCGCCTGGACACAGAACTCCGAGGAGATCCGCCAGCTCTCGCTCCGCAAGGAAGCCCTCTATCGCGAAGTCGTTGCGGAGCGCGGCCTCGCGCCGCTGCCGGGGGTGCGCACCTGGCTGGAGCGCCTCCGCGACGCGGGGGTGCCCTGCGCCATCGGCTCCTCGACCCACCGGGCGAACATCGACCTTTCCCTGGGACTGATCGGGCTCACGGAATTCTTCTCCGCCATCGTCACCGCCGAAGACGTGAGCCGCGGCAAGCCGGACCCCGAAGTGTTCGTCAAGGGTGCCATGCTTCTCGGGCGCGCTCCGGAGCGTTGCGTGGTCTTCGAAGACGCTCTGGTCGGCATCGAAGCGGCCCACGCCGGTGGGATGAAAGTGGTGGCGGTCGCGACCACGCATCCGATCGCGGAACTCGGAGCCGCCGACCGCACCGTGCAGCGCCTCGACGAACTCACTCCAGCGGAGCTGGGGGCCTGGTTCGAGCGGTAGATTGCCGTTTGTCCTTCTGGCTGGAACATCGAAGGCGGCGGCGCGCCGGCGTGCGACGTTCGACGTTCGACGTTCGACGTTTAGCGTTCCAGCCTTCGACGTTCGGCGTTCGGCGTTCCAGCGTTCCAGCGTTTTCCTGAACCCTAAGAAATCCCCGGCGCCCCGGTTTCCTTGGCGGCGCGGGCCCCGCAGATAATCCTACGCAGACGTATTAATTGCGCCCGCACCGCAACCCCGCTACTATCCCGGTGTTTTCCCGCACCTCTCGCTGTTCCCCATGAAGAAACTCCTCATCCTCCTCCTCCTGGCGCTCGTCGCCGGCGGGGGCTGGTATGTTTACGAGCTCCGCAATTCCACGCAGGAAAAGCTGGTCGTGCCGGACAAGTTTGTCGCCAAAGCCGAGAAGCGCGACATCGACGCTTCCATCGAAGTCAGCGGAGACGTCACCCCGGCCTTCCAACTCGAGGTCAAACCCGAAGTCGGCGGCAAACTCAAGGCGCTGCACGTGGAGCCGGGCGATCAGGTGAAGGAGGGCGCCCTGCTGGTGGAAATCGATGACCGCGACCTGATCTCGGAAAAGGAAAGCGCCCTCACGGAGATCGAAGGGGCCAAGCTCGAGATGGAAAAGACGGGGAAGAATTACGAGCGGGCCAAGGAACTCTTCGAGCAGAAACTGATCAGCACGGAAGTGTACGACAATTTGAGTTCCGAGTATGCGATCGACGAAAACAGCCTCGTCAAAGCGCAGCGCAAGCTGCAACTCGTGGAAGACCGGTTGCGCAAGACCAAGGTGCTCGCGCCCATGGACGGCACCGTGCTGACCGTGCCGGTGATCGAAGGCCAGGTGGTGATCGCCGCCGCCAGCGTCAACAGCGGCACCAGCCTGATGACGCTGGCCAATCTCTCGAAATTGCTCGTCGAAACGCACATCAACCAGGTGGATGTGGCGCGCCTCGAGCCCAACCAACTGGTCAAACTTCATGCCGAATCCCTCAAGGACACCGAAATGGATGCGCGCGTTTCCTTCATCGCGCCGGTGGCCACGGTGAAAAACAACGTCAAAGGCTTTCAGGTGCAGGCTCTGATCGACAAACCGAGTTCGCGCCTGCGGCCGGGCATGACGGTGAACATGACCGTCCCGATCGCCAGTGCCAGCGACGTGGTCAGCGTCCCCATCTCCGCCGTCTTCAAGGGCGAAGGAAACAAGAAAGTCATCTACGTCCGGATTGGCGAAACTACGGAACGTCGCGAGGTGAAAATCGGGGTGACGAACACCGACTTCGCCCAAGTGCTCAAAGGCGTCGAAGCGGGCGAAGAGATCCTGCTCGTGGAGCCGGATCGCGCCGCGCGGAAGAAGTCGTGACTTGCAGCCCTCCGTGACCAGGCCCCGCCGGGCTGCACTGATTCTGATTGCTGACCTCCGACTTCCGCCCCCCTGCCCCATGCCCCTCATCGAGCTGCGCGAAGTCTTCAAGCGCTACAAAATCGGCGAACAGGAAATCCTCGCCCTCAACGGCATCGACCTGGACATCGACCAGGGTGAGTACGCGGCGATCATCGGTCCGAGTGGCAGTGGCAAATCCACGCTCATGCACCTGCTCGGCTGTCTCGACACTCCCACCAGCGGGTCGATGCAGATCGATGGCATCGACGTCAGCCGGGCGAGCGGAAATCGCCTCGCGGAACTGCGCAACTCGCGAATCGGCTTCGTCTTTCAGAGCTTCAACCTGCTGCCCAAGCTCAACGTTCTGCAAAACGTGGAACTGCCGCTGATCTATGCCAACCTGCCGGCAAGCGAGCGCCACCGCCTCGCGCTCGAGGCAATCGAGCGCGTCGAATTATCCAATCGCGTCCGGAACACGCCGCTCCAGCTCAGCGGCGGCCAGATGCAGCGCGTGGCGATCGCCCGCGCGCTGGTCAACCGTCCCAAGATCATCTTCGCGGACGAACCGACGGGAAACCTCGATTCGAAGACTGGGGCGAACATTCTCCAGCTTTTCCGGGAGCTGAGCGAGCAAGGCAGCACCATCGTGCTCGTCACCCACGACAACAAGATCGCCGCGGAGACGCCGCGGAGGATCGAGATCCGCGATGGGCAGATCGTGAAGTAGAGGAAGTGAAGAACTCGCGATGAACATCCAACACTCAACATCCAACGCCCAACATCCAATGGACGCTGCGCGTGGTTTCCGACGCGCAGCGTCCATTGGGCGTTGGATGTTGGATGTTGAGTGTTGGATGTTTTCCCCAGCTTGGGATGGTTTTCGAATCTCCAGCCGGCCCCAACGATGAATCTCTGGCTCGGCTTGCTCGTCGGGCTCAAAGAAATTTGGGCCAACAAATTCCGGAGCTTCCTGACCATGCTGGGAGTGATCCTGGGCGTGGCCTCGTTGCTTTCGATGTTTGCCCTCACCGCCGGGATCGCCAAGGGGATGCGCGAATACATGCAGCAAATCGGAGGGATCGAGCGCGTGGGCATTACCATGCAGGACGTGCCCCCCGAACAGGAGGGCTATTCCGAGATCTCGCCCGGACGGACCCTGGCTGACGCGGAAGCCATTGCGCGGTCCTCGTCGTTGGTTTCCTACGTGACCCCGGTTTCGATGCTCCCGAGCGCCGCGATCCAGCGCTCGAACCAATCCTTTCGCAACGAAGTCAGCGGCTGCTGGCCGGACTTCATTCCGATCAACAAACACGAGGTGGAATACGGGCGCGGGCTGAGCAACCTCGATCTCGAACTCGGTCTCCGGGTGTGCGTCATCGGACGCTCCGTGGTGCAGAAGCTTTGGCCCGATCGGCCGCAATTCAATGCCGTCGGCGAAACCATTCGCATCAATGACCGGCCGTTCAAGGTCGTGGGCGTCTTCGAGTATTACGAACGCGAGACGGACCGCCGCCGCCGGGAACTCGGCGTGACCACCGGCGGCGTAAGCGCCAAGGGCAAGCCGCGCGGCGCCAACTACAATCCTTTCGAGCGCAAGAATCTCACCGTGATCATCCCTATCAGCACGATGTTTTGGGAGTTCAAGTCCGCGCTGGTCGTCGCCAAGGAGGATCAAGGTCCGCAACTCAAGCTCGACGGCCTTTTCTTTCAAGTCGGCGACCTGGAGCGTTTTGATGAAGCCATCGCCCAGGTGCATTCGATCGTCGCCTCCACGCACCGCGGCATCGAGGACTTCACTTTCGACACCCGCCAGGAGTGGTTTGAAACCATTGAGAAAAGCGCCCGCAACACCCGCATGAGCGGCGGCCTGATCGCCGGCATCTCCCTGCTCGTCGGCGGCATCGGCATTACCAACATCATGCTCGCCTCGATCACCGAGCGCATTCGCGAGATCGGCGTCCGTCGCGCGGTGGGCGCGAAAGCGCGCGATATTTTCATCCAGATCGTCGTGGAAAGCGCGGTCATCGGCATCATCGGCGGCCTCCTCGGTCTGGTCGCCAGCTCCGGCATCATGCGCATCCTCGTCGCCATCTCGCCCGAGGCCAATGCGCCGGTGGTGGAATTGGACAGCGTCGTGATCAGCTTCAGCTTTGCCGTGATCATCGGCATCCTCAGCGGCATCTATCCCGCCTTTCGCGCCAGCCGTCTCGATCCGATCGAGGCGTTGCGCTACGGGTAGCGCGCCGGCGGTGCCGCCACGGGCTGCAATCCGAGCGGACCTGTCCCGCCACTCCAACTGGCACGAATGGGTCTCGTGTTCCGCAGCAGCCTGTCTAAAAGCACACCCATGATCATGGGCGTCCGGGCCATCTGGCCAAAGCCCCTCATGAAATTCCACCGCCTCATCGCCTGCTCGCTGCTCGGCTGGATTCCGACCATGGGGTTTTCGCAGGCCGTCCTGCGGAATGACCTTTACACCCTCGAGGTCGCCGCGGACGGGACGGTGGCCGTGCGCGTGGCGGGAATGCCTGCACAACATTTCGTTCCCGAATTCACCGTGCTCTGGAGCGAAACCGACCCGCTCTGCACGCGAAACCCCAGCCATCCAAACTATCCTGTCGCGCCGCGCAACGCCCTGCGCTGGCGCCATCGAGAGGAACCGCTCGAGGCGCTCAACGCCTGGGTCGCTGCGCCGGAATTCAAGTCGGCAACGGGCTTGAGCGGCGCGGTCTGGGCGGATGGAAAGCAGCGCGTCTGGGAGTTTCGCGACGCAGCGGACAAGGTGAAAGTGCGCGTCACCGGGGAGCGCGCATTCGACACGACGCGGCCGTTCACCGTGGGTCATCGGGTGGTGATGCAACCCGTCCGTCATGCGACGGAGGCGAATCGGGTGCGCTGGGAATACCCGCCGCAGCCCGAGTTCACCCTCGTGGCCGAGCTGGCCTTGCCCGCAGGCGTCAGCGATCCGGAGGTGACTTACACGCTCACGCCGCGGCGGGAGGGTTTTTTCTCGGTGGCTTTCACGGGCGCGCCCGAGGCCGCGCTGCCGGAGACGCTGCCGGTGCCGCAGGAGTGTGAGGCACGCGGGCACAAGCAATTCGGGTTCGTAATGAGCGAAGCCGACCTGCACCTGCCGCGGGTCCACGTCGCCACGGCGGCGGGCAACGTCGCGCTCGTCGCGGAACCGCGCGAATGCCGCTTCCGCCTGGCGACGCTCGCCGACTCGCGCTTCGGCTTGATGCTCGCCCGGGAAGCAGAGCGGCTGAAACCCGTGCTGCTCGCGCCGTTGCTCGGTGGACCGGAATCAAGAATGCGCGCGGGCGAAGCGTGGCAGTTCGTCTTCCGCTGGGTGGTGCGCGCGGGCGACTGGAAGGAGACGTATGCGCACATCGCGCGCGACCTCCATGGCTTTCGCGACCAGCGCGACAACTCCGGTCCCGGCTCGCTCAACGCGACCCTCGAACGCGTGATGGACTTCCTCGCCGATCGCCGCGGCGGCAACCACGCGCTCTGGGACACGCAGCAGAAATACTACGACTATTTCACCGACAAGACGGGCGTCTTCAAGCCGTTCTCGCCGCTCTACGGGCTGTCGGCGGCTATCGTCACCGATGACGAGGAGTTCTTCCGCCAGCGCGCGCGGCCCGCGGCCGAGTATGCGCTCTCGCGCCGCACCAGTGTTTTCGCGCCCTACGACAACGCCGACAACAAGCAGGCCAACAGCGCCGGGCGGGAGGTCGGCGCGCCCTACATCGGCTATACGCAGCTCCTCAGCCTGCACGCCCTCTTCCAAAGCCGCACGCCCGCCTTGCGCGCCCTGGCCGAAGCGAAGGGACCGGCGAAAGGCGATCTCTCCGACGCGCTCGCCCGCTGGCGGCTCACCGGCGAAGCCGCTGCGCTCGAAGAGGCGCGTCAGGCGGGAGCCAGGACGGGTCGTGAGGGAGCGGTTTTTGGCGAGGAAACGTTTTTTGATTTGCTCGACCTCGCCGACGAGACGCGCGAGGCGCAGCCGGTCAGCGCCGCTCTCGAAGCGGCCTATCACAATGCGGCCAAGATGAACCTTTACCCGGTCCCACCCGAGGCGACCGTCACGGTAGATCGCGGCGGGTTCGCACCGGTGCACTATCACTCTTTCGGCCGCCACCGAAACCAGTGGGGGTTCCCTCCGCCGCAGCCGGTCCGCGCGCCTGAGCAGACCGTTCCGGCGTGGCGCATCGCGCGACTGGGGCTGCCGGGCATCGCCTATCCCATCGAATACTGGATGAACACGCACGGCGCGATGCTGCGCACCGCCGGCCTCGCGCACGATGATTTCCTCCGCGACGTGGCCCGTTGGGGCATGGTCGGGCGTTTCGGAAATTTCCCGGGTGACAACCGCTCGCAGGATTCGCTGTTGCCCGAGCTGCCCGACGCCGTCGAGAGCCGGCCATGGGACTGGAACTTCGCCACGGTAAACCCGGGCCACGCCTGGGATTTCGCCGGTGCCGTGCTGGACTTCCTCGTCAGCGACGCCTTCGAGCATTCTCGCGGCGCGATCGATTTCCCCGCGCTCAGCGCCGCCGGCAGCAATTTCCGCGTGCGGATTTACGGAGGACAGCCCGGCCAGTTTTACGGCGACGAAGGCGTGCACCTCTGGCTGCCGCGCGGCCTCGTCGCGTCCGACAATCGGCAGCTCGACTGGCTCGCCGGACACGGCAACGGCCAGGTCTACCTCGCGCTCTGGAACCAGTCGTTCCGCGAGGAAACGGCGGCCATCGCCCTCGATGCCGAGCTCGTGCAATGCGATCCGGAGAAGGAGGCTCGCGTGTGGCGTGACCACGCGCTGGCCGCTCCGCTGCGCGTGACCGGGAACCGTCTCATCCTAACGCTTCCGCCGAAAGGCATCATCGCCCTCGCCATCCCGGCGAAGGTGAAGCCGCGTCTGCAAGCAAGGCTCTACGACCCCACCACGACGGCGCTCGGTCCCCGAAGTTTTGCGCAGGTCACCGCGCCGTTCGGTCCCGTCCACGCGATGCTGCTGCGCGCCGGGACCGGACTGACCAGCGCGTTCATTTACACGGAGGCGCTGCCGGAGCAGGTGATCGCTGCGCGCCTGCGCTGGCGGCAGGGCGAGGGTGCGTGGCAGGAATTGACGGACGAAATCTACCCCTACGAGTTCTCACCCGAGCTGCGCGACGACGCGGGCGATTTCGCCGGCGTGCTGGAAATCGAAGATGCGCAGCAACGTCTCCTGCGCTCGTCCGTCATCACCCTTGCGCTGGCCGAAGCACCGGCTTCCAGCGCGTCGGCGGCGCCCGGGACAAGCGGAGACAGGGCTTCCGGGCGAGTGTCGGGACAGGAGGCGTCCCGCCCGCAGCCTCAACCAGCGGGGGGCAACGGGTCTATCGTCCCCACCGCCGGGAAGACCGTGTCCCGTGACGCAAACGCAGGAGCTTCCCCCAGCGATGATTTCATCGCCTACTTCCAGCGTGCGGCGAACACGAACGACTTCGGCCGGCGCGCCGACGGCCGCTATTATCCCTACTCCACACCGGAAGGCCGGCGCATCGGCTCGCGGCAGGCGGTCTGGGACAAGGCGCTCTTCGCCAACGGCTGCAGCCGCGAGGAAGCCGGGCACCGCCTGCGCGCCGACCTGAGCCGCGCGCTCGCGGAACTGAAGATCGTGCTCGCCTCCCGCCAGCCCGCGGTCGTTTTCGCCGAACTCGACCAGCGCCAGCAGGAAACCTTGCTGGACTTCGCCCAGACCGAGGGCGTCACCGCCCTTCGGCCGGAGCTGATGTCCACCGTGCTGGCGCGCGACTGGCCGCGCCTCGCCGGCGAGCACCTTTATGTCCGCTACGCCGGGCACGCGCCCGATCACCCGCGCAACAAAGCATTTGCCGACCGTTGGGGGATCTCGGACCCGCGCTGAAGAGGGCACGCGGCGGTGCGGCACCGCCCATCACACCCGAAAGAGCGCGCCCATCTTTTTGCCCAGCAGACGGCTCGTCGCGAAGATGGTGATGCCGAGGAAAACCATGGCCCAAACTCCCAGCGCCGACGCGACATAGCGCCCTTCACCCATGAGCTGAAACAGCTCGTAGATCGCTTTGGTGATCGGAAAATGCTGCTGCTTCTGGGCCAGGATGAGCGAATCGGACACCTCGAGCATCGCGAAGGAGAACGCGAGCAATCCACCGGCGATGAGGTTCGCCGCGATCAGCGGGAAGGTGATGCGGCGCAGCGCGCGCAGCGGCGAAGAGCCGAGATTTTGCGCGGCTTCCTCGAGCGTGACGCTGGTCTGTTCGAGGCCGGCCACGGCGGAGCGCACGACATACGGCAGCCGGCGCACCGAGTAGGCGATGACCAGCAGCAGCGTCGGATCTTTGGAGGGGTTGAGGAAGGCGAACGCGCGTCCATCTTGCGTCATCGAAATGTAGCCAAACGCGAGGACCAGTCCCGGCACCGCCAGGGGCAGCATCGCCAGCGCATCGAGCACCCACCGGCCGGGCAGATCCGTGCGCACCACGACATAGGCGATGGCCACACCGAGGACGAGATCCACCAGCGTGGCGGCGCTCGCGTACTTGAGGCTGTTGATGATCGACGGGACGGTCAGGTAATGCCCCAGCGCGGTGTGGTAGTGCGCGATCGTCCACTCGCTCGGCAGCACCGTTTGATACCAGTCTCCCGCGAAGGACACCGCGATCACGCCGAGATGGGGCAGCAGCGCGAGCAGCGTGATTCCGCCAAAGGCCGCCGCACAGCACCACCCCGCGAGCGGGCCGACCGCGCGCGCGCCGCTCGCGGTGGTCGCCTTGCCCATCATCGCGTGGCTGGCGCTGCCAAAGAGCAACTTGCTCGCGGCATAGAGCAGCACCGTGCTGAAGAGCATCACCACCACCAGCGCAAAGGGAAATGGGTTCCCGGCGATCTCCTTGATCCCGTAGAAAATCTGCACCGAGGTCACCCGCGTGATGTCGAAGATGAGCGGAATGCCCAGCTCGGTGAAGGCGAAGATGAAGACAATCGTCCCTCCGGCGAAGAGGCCCGGCATGATCAGCGGCAGGGTGATTTTCCAAAACTTGCGCAAGCCCGTGCAGCCGAGGTTTTCCGCAGCCTCTTCCATGGCCGGATCGACGTTGGCCAGGGCGGCGGTGAGATTGAGGAACAGGATCGGGTAAAGGTGCAACGCATTGAGAGCAATGACGCCCCACATGCGGCCCTGCCCGAGCCAATCGATGGCGTCATTCGCGCTGAGCACGCCGAGGTGCGCAAGCAAGGCATTGAGGGCGCCGTTTTGTCCGAGCAACTGCCGGATCCCGATGGCCCCAACGAATGGGGGCAGGATGAGCGGCACGAGCAGCAGCCCGGAGAGAACCTTCTTCCCCGCGAATTCGAAGCGATCCGCGACTAAGGCGAGCGGCAGCGCGATGGCGAGGGTGGCGATGGTGCTGCCCACCGCGAGGAACAGAGCATTGCGCAGGCCTTCCAGGTAAACGCGGTTGCGGAAAACCTCCGCCACGAATTCAAAGGTGAACCTGCGGTCCGCGTCGAAGAACGCCCCGCCGACGGTGGTGCCAATGGGCCAGACGAAAAAGCACGCGAAGAACGCGAGCGTGACGACATAGACGACCCAGGCAAAGGACTTCGACATCGCTGCGGAGGTTGGCGGAAGGGCGGTGCGCTGTCGAGGTGGAGCGTTTCGACTGCACGTAGCTCGACATTCCAATGTCGAGAGCGGTGCGCTCGCCTGCGCCGTTGCCGGTCTCGACATTGGAATGTCGAGCTACGGGGCGGCCGGGGCGCGGTGGGGACCATCGATGGTCACCCGCGGACGAAACCGGCCATAGGGATCCGACACGATCAGTAAAGACGCCCGCCGGCTGGTGGTGAAATTCACCTCGGCGACCCATTCCTGATCCGGACCGGCGGCCATCCCGGCCCGCATCTTGAGCATGACCGGCTTGAGCGGAAATCCCTCGATCGTCTGCGTCTCGCCTTGGGTGAGCGACCGGGAGGTAAGTTGCGCGTTGCTGGTGACGGTGACATTCGCGTTCGGGACGAACTGCCGAATCGTCAGTCGTCCGGAAGTCGCTTCCGCAGGGTTAAAGGTGTCATCGAACAGCTCAATCCTCACCTGCCCGGCCACGGGATGAGCCATAAAGGTGACATACGCATCGGAGCCGAGGGTGACGTCAAAGGACTGGATCGCCGTGGCAGGATCGTTGCGGCGGACAACTTTGAGGGCGTAGCGGGCCGGAGGGAGAGGGAGATAGCTGGCGTAATAATTGTTCGGCGCGGCGCTGAGGAGCGGGGTGCCTTCGGTGCTGCCATCATTTCGGATCAGGGTAAGCTCGCCCTCGGGTTTGGAGAGCATATTCCAGAAACGGAAGTAACCTTTCCTGGGCTTCCTGGGCGGCGTCGAGGCGGCGGGAGCAGGAGTCGCGGGAACCACCGTGGCCGGCTCGGTCTGCTGCGCGTTCACCACGCTGCCGAGCAAAAGCAGGCTAATGGCTAACTTGAAGGAGTTGAATGTCATAGTGGTCCGGTTTGGCGAAACGAGTCTCCCGGCTGGCCGCTTGCGTCGGATCAAAGGTTTCCCCGAAGACTCTAAAGTCGCTGCCATCGGCCTTCCTGGGAAGAAGAGCGAAGGTGACTTTGACCCGGTGGGTGCCGGCGACCCGCCTGGTGTGTTTGGCGTCAGGGCTTTCGAGAATGGACTGCCCGACGGCATAGACGGAGAAGACGTTTCCACGAGTGGTGATTAGTTCCACCAGCCGTCGGAACAGCTCTTCGCGAGTGCGGTCGAAGGCGTCCTTCATCTTGATGTCCGGGAGTAAGTCGGCCTCCGCGGAATTGAAGAGGGGTAGCTCGGAAACCTCGCCTCGCTCCGCGAAGTAGCTGGGCCTGGAGGGGTCGGTTTCGTTGAGGCGGGTGAGCGCCTGTTTGATCAAGCGCGGGATGCCGGGCGGTGGCGAGCCGGTACTTTCCGTCGAGTCGAGCTCCGGGTCGGGAATGGCGACGGTCGCAAACGAATTCTCTGGCTTGGGAGGCGCTGGGACTTTGCGGGAAACGGAGTGAAGGGTCATGCCATAGCACGCAGCGCGCAGGGCGGCGCCGTTGTCGCGCCGCAAGCCATTGATATTGATTTGGCCCGGAAGCTCCAATTGGCCGGTGGTCGAGAGAAAATCAACCAGGCGCCACGCCGCCCACTGCCGGCTGGCCGCGGTGACCGTCCGATTGTCCACCAGATCGTCAGGCTGCCCGATTTTCAAAGTGCGCCCGCCCCCACGGGCGCCGGTGATCCCGAGCGAGCCAGCCGTGCCTTGAACCCGCGCCGGATCAAAGATATCGCCAAGCTGCCCGATCGATAAAAGCGGCGCATTGGCGATAAAGGCCGGGGCGGTCTTCTTATCGGGATTGGCAACGATCGGGGAGGTCCTGTTCAGGGTCCTGGGCCACACCTTGTAGAAATCCTTCCATGGGTAGCCTTGATCCGGGAAAACAAAGCGCGAGTTTGGCCAGCCGAGGGAAAAGCGATAGGTATCGGAAAAGGTGGGATTGAAATAGCGGGTTTGATCAGGTTCGCTGAGGTCGCCGATCCAGCGGGTGTACTGGAGTTGCTCATTGTTCGTGCGCGGATCACCCATTTGGGAAGGCGAGCTGCCATTGCCGCAGAGCGAGCCGCCGTAGGTATCGTCCCGCTCCGTTTTTCCGCTGCTGGGCTTGAGGTGAGTGATGTTGGGACCATTGCTCATGGCAATGGTAAATGGGTTGGAATCCAGGTAGCCCAAGGCATTTCCGAAGATGACCTCGGTGCCGTAATCTTCCTGGTAGGTGGGTCTCGGGTCATCGCGAAACTGAGGCCAGATGCCATCACACCCGGTCGGAATTGGACCGGCGAACGCGCGTTTCCCAGTAATCTTCGAGCAATAGTAAGTGTTATCGAGGTTCTTGCCCCCAGTGCTGTAGCTGGTGCCGATGGCGTTTCCCTCCGCAAGATCCGGCAGGAGATCCGGATCCGTGGTGATGACCGTGCAGGCGCCAGCCTTGAAGAGCACGCCCGAAGGCTTGCCGCCGGTGCCGTCGCAAATCTCACCCTCCTTCGTCCCAAGATAGACGCCGGACGTGAGGTCGATGATGACATCGCGGCCTGTTTCGGGGTCGCCGGGCGGCGAGTTATCCGCTTCGAGGGTGGGTGTTCCGCCGCCGTGTCCAAACCATCCGACGGGATCGGCGACTTTCACAAAGGCCCGGTGGAGATGCCCTCTGGTAGCGTCTTCCTGGGGTGCCGCGTACACGTCTTTGTCCGTCATGTTCCAAAACTCGAGGTAGTAGTCCACCTTCAGGCGGTAACGCCGGGTCGCGGCATCGGCGCTGGAGCGGAAACGCACCACGGCTTCCTGAAGGAATGGCGCACTGTCCTTGCCTTGCGCCCAATGTTCCATCGATTGCCCCGACAGGGCCAGCACTGGTGCGGTGCGCGGAAAGACGGTGCCATGGTTGCTGATGACCGTCGGCTGAAGATCGGAATCGATATAGTCGCGGATATTCGCCGCGATCTTGTAGAGGTAGATATTTTCGTGAAGCGCGGAGACTTCGTCGTCCTTGTTCAGATCCGGCGCGTTGGCCTTGAGGCGGTAGAAACGTTGGCCAAACTTCAAGCTGTGGAACCGGATCGTTTCGACGAGTTGCTTGATCTGTTTGTCGATCGCCGCATCGGAGGGGCTGGCCTGGTCGAATCCAAGGCCATTGAGATTCAGCCGCTGCGTGCCATGACGGGAAAGGTTCAGCCCGCCGGAAAAAATGGTCGCCAGAAACTTGGTCTCGTCGCCCAGTTTGTAGGATCCCGTTTCAGCGCCCGCCGGGTAAGAAATTTCCAATTGATTGAAGGCGCGCTGTTCCAAGAGACGACCGCCGGAGGGAAGCCGGCCCGCTGGCGGGGGTGGCGGTCCGGCAAAGCCCTTGCGCAGGTCGAAGATGCGGCTGGCAATTGTGTTGAGCCGGGGTGGGTCAGTCCAGCCGGGGGCTCGCGCGCTGCGCAAGAGACCCTGGTAGGGAATCTCGGAAAGCGTCGTCTCCAGGGGCGCGGCGCCCGGCGAAGATTCTTCATTCCCTCGCTGCGCGTCACAGAGCTTGTTCAGATTCACTTTGAAGCTCTCGTCCTCGATCCAAAAGGCGTAGCGAGCGATCACCCTGGCGCGTTGGCCGGGGGCGGCGTCTTCCTTCACTTCGATCCACTTTGCCCGGAAGGGCTTGGGTGGCCGCGCCGCCACGGGATTTCGATCCAGGGGAGGAGGCGGCGAGCCGATCCAGCCCGCCGAATCTTCATTGAAGCGACGGTGATTCAGATCGATGGAGTTGTCGTCATCCCAAGGTTCGGTTCCGAGGGCCGCGCTCTTTTGCTCGAGCGGGACGGCACCGAGGGGCCGGCCGTTGCCATCCGTGCCGAGGGAGATCAGGGGCAGGAGATATCGCTTCGCGGGGACCGAAGGAGTGACATCGGCGCTGCTCGGAGGCCGCTGGTCGGCGTAATAAAGCATCGTCCCTTCAACCACGGGGCTCTCGCCGTCCGCGTTGGGGGTGGCCGGAAGCAGCGCCTCCCACACCGTGGCGGAATCCGGATACTGCGCGAGGTTCTCGCGGAGCAGGCTCATCGCCGAATGGACCGCGGTTTCCGCGGCCTGCTCCGCGCTCGTCCTGCTGGCAAAGGCGTGCGAGGTGTTTCGATCCAGTTGCGCGCTCGAGAGGAAGCCCACCACCATGATCGAGAGCATGGCGAGAACGATCAGGCTCAGAACGAGCGAGAAGCCGTGGCTGGCCGGAGAGTTTGCTTGCTTCATCGGGCAAGTTTCACGCGGGTGACGAACGGCTGTTCGTAGGGAAGAATCAGCCGCTGATAGGCCGAAGCCTTAGGATCGAACCAGGTCTCACGGGAAATCTCCTGGCCCTCGAGCTTGCGGGCCGCCGTCGCCCCGAGCGCTTTGAAGCGGATCTCCAGCCACTGCGGCAGCTCGCGGGAAAAGTGGCCTTGCGGCCAGGGCGGCGGCGGGGTCGTGCCGAGCGGATTCGGAAGGGGAACGCCGAAGTGCAGATCCCAAATAAACGCTGCCACGTCCTGGATCGGCTCCTCGTCACCCACCGGTTGCGGCCGGGCAAACAGGAGCTTGAAGGCGGCCGGGCCGCCCAACGGTGCGCCCGCGCTCAGCGCCTGTTTGAGATGGTTGAAAGTCGCATCGCTCTCGGTGCACTGCCGCCGCAGAACGAACGTTTTCTTTTGAGAATCCCAACCGCAGTAATAGCCGACTGCGCAGAGGTCGCTCCGGCCGCGGGTTCGGCACCGAGGCCAGCGCGTACACTTCTTCGTTCACCTGGTCGGGGGTGGTGGTGGTCGGATGATGCCGCAAGGCGAGAACCGGAAACTGATCCGGAACGTGCGGGACCGCGTTGACCGTGGCCAGTTCGCGCGCCATGAGTTGGAGGGCGGCGCGGGCTTCTCGAAACGTGTCCAGCCGCTCCTCGTTCTGTTGCCAGATGGCGGTGCTATCCATGAACATCCGCATCATCAGCACCATGAGCAGCGAGGTCACTGCGAGGGCGACCAGCATTTCCCCGAGAGTAAAGGCGCGCCGCTTCCTCATCTCGCAAAGGGCACGCGCTGGAAGTTGCCGATATAGCTGGAACTCTCGAAAATGGCGCCCTGCCTGGCGTCCAGACCGGTGATGCGCAGGCGCACGGTGTTGCCCGCGACCCGGGCCGAGGCGCCGAAGCGCTCGGGATGGAAACGCAATTCGATCCGGTAGATCGCGTCCTCCGGACGCTGGTCCGTGGGCCGTCGCCGCACGATTTGCGGATTTTGTCGCACGTCGTAGGAAGCGTAGAGGATGACCGGCGGCTCTCCGCCCGGCGCCGCTTCGAGTTCGGTCAGCTTGAGCGCGGGCAAGCTTTCGCTGAAGCAGCGCGCGGCGTTGAACGGTTCGCTGCGCAACGTTGAAAACACCATATTGACCAGTTGCGTGGAGCGCGTCTCGCTCACGGACGCCCGGCTGTTATCCACCGCGATCGGCAGCATTCCGAGCAGGCCGACGAGCGCAAAGGAAACCACGCCCAACGCGGTGACCACCTCCATGAGGGAAAAGCCGGGCGTTTGTGGTTCAGCTCCGCGCATCGACTTCCTCCCGCTTGGCCCGCCCAGTCAAAAGAGATACCCGCACGGTTTCCTCGGCCGCGGCGCGGGCCGGATTGGTCGAAACCGGCACCCCCTCGCCATTGAAGAATCCTTCAAATATCCGCACCTGCGCGAGCCTGGGATTGGCCGGCAAGTCAACGGCGCCGATGCTATTGAACTTGAAGAACGGGAGGTGCAGCTCGCGGCCGGCCGGCCGGCAGTCAAACTTGTCCGTCGGCGCGCCGAAAACGGTATCCTTATCCGGCTTCCACGCAGTGCCATTGGGAAGCCGCTCCCAGTTCCCGATCAGGTCGCGGCGATAGCGCCCGGTCCGGGGTTCATAAACTTCCTCGAAAATTGCAAAGGCGCGCCCGCGGTAGGCCTCCGGCCACGCTGCATCAGCATCGGCGAAGACCAGATAATGAGTCGAGGAGTGCGCCACGGCCCTGGCGCGAGCCTGATCGAGCACGCCGATGGTCAGGGAAACAGCCGTCCGCCGGGAAGAACTCGTCGCGAGCGAAGTGAAGGCTGGCAACGCCACCACGGCGACCACGAGGATGATCGACACGACGACGAGCATTTCCACCAGCGTGAAGGCGCTCATTTTGCGCTGTCTGCCCGCCTCTCGCATTCGGATCGCCCGCTTCGGCAAAATCTCCTTCGTCCCTTGCACCTCAGCACAAGGTCCCATGCGACTTCCTGCGGCGGATCTCACGGCCGGCACCCCCATAACGGCACCAGAAGTAGGCGGTGGATTCCGAATGCGCAAACCAAAAAAAATGGCTTTTCCGGGCCTCGGTTCGCGATCGCCGTTCGGCCCGCCGGCCCGCTCCCGGCCTTGATTCCACTGCATATCCATATCCCCGGCGGGAATCGAACCCGCATCAGCGGTTTAGGAAACCACTGTTCTATCCATTGAACTACGGGGACGGTTGAAGATCAGCTACTTATCAATGTAGCGGTCGGAAAACCGCCAAAACCAAGACGGAAACTAAGACCACGTTCACCAATGTCCGCAGTCGTCCGCCTTTGTGTTTATGATCACCTGCTTAGCGTCAAAAGGGCAGCGTCGCAAGCCTCGGCCTCCGCACATCTCCCCTCTCTCCCACGGGTCAGGTCGTCCTCAATTGCCGGGTGGGACATTGCGCAGGATCGCGAGCGGGGGGTGCCGCGATACGCCGCGGCTGAGCGCAAGTCCGCCGAAGAGCGCCAGGCCGGTGGTCGCGGCGAATGTGGCAGCGACCACGACCGGATCGGGCCACGGTGTCGCCTTGAAGACCAAGAGCGCGAGCGCAGCATTCGCAGCGATGGCGAGAAGCAGCCCGGCGAGCGCCGAGAGCGCGCCGAGCGTGACGTATTCGATGATCAGGATGGTTCGCACTTGCCTGGCCGATGCGCCCAGCGTGCGCAGCAGGGTGCTCTCGTGGAGTCGCTGGTCCCGGCCGTTGAGCAGCGTGCCGATGAGGATGGGCAGGCCGGAGAGCACGGTGAATCCGGCCAGCACGGAGACGACGCGGGAAATTTTCTCAAGAATGCCGCGGACGTTTTCGAGGATGAGGGTGAGGTCAATCGCGGAGACATTGGGGAATTTGTGAACCAGCGCGCGCTGCAGTTCTCCGGACGTGAGACCCGCCGGCACGCGGGTCGTCACGACGTGGAAACCCGGCGCGCCTTCGAGCACGCCGGGCGGGAAGATCATGAAGAAGTTCAAGTTGAAGCGGCTCCAATCGACCTTGCGCAGGCTGGTCACACGGGCGCGCACCGGGACGCCTTGCACGTCGAGGGTGAGTTCGTCGCCGATGGCCACGCCGAGGTCCCTGGCGATCTCCGCCTCGAGCGAAAGCGGCACCGGGCCGTTCGGATCGGACACGCGGGTGAACCACTCACCGGCGACCAGCGTCTCCGTGGGGTTCAGGTGGTCGCGATAACTGGAGCGGAATTCGCGGCGGAGCACCCATTTCGGCACCTCGCCTTTCTTCTCCAGTTCGCGCACCGGCGTGCCGCGCACCGACTCGATCCTCATCGTCACCATGGGCGCGTTTTCGAGCCGCGGCAGTTGCAGGCTGGCGATTACCGCGCTGACTCCTTCCACTTGATCGGGCTGCACATCGACGAGGTAGATGTTCGGGCTCTCGGCAAACTGCGCAAGGGTGAGCCGTTGTCTGAGCAAATTTCCCGCCAGTAGAATCGTGAGGAGCAGGAAGGTCCCGAGGCCGAGGGAGAGCAGGAAAAGCAGGGTCTGATTGTGCGGACGGTGCAGGTTTGAAATCCCTTGCCGCAGCAGATACGGCCAGGCAGGGCGGACGATGCGGCGCGCGGCGAAGATGAGGCCGCGAGAGATGGCTACGAGGACACCGAATGCCACGCCCAACGCACCGACCATCGCCAGGGCGCGTTTCCACTCCGCGGAATTGAGCAACGCGACCACTACGAGCAGTCCGGCCAGCAGGAGGTAAACCGGCCAGGCTCGGAGGGCGCTTCGGGCGTCGCCAAGCACCGCCCCTTCCCGAAGCGTGGCGGACGGCGAGATGCGGCGCACCCCCAGCAGCGGGATGAGCGCGAAACTGCAACACACCGCAAATCCCGCAGCGGTCGTCTGCGCCACGACCCGCCACTCCGGCTGGGGATCGACGACGATGGGCAAACTTTCGCGAAAGAGGGTGAGCACACCGGTATGCAGCGCGATGCCAATGGCCGCGCCGAGCACGGCGCCGAGAACGCCCAGCACGATCGATTGCGCAAAATAGATCCCAAACGCGAGGCCGCCGGGGCAGCCCAGGCAGCGCAGGATCGCCACGGTGGGGACGCGCCGCGTGACGTGCGCGTGGACCGCCCCCGCAACGCCGATCGCACCGAGTACCAAAGCAACCAGCGCAATGATCCCGAGGAATTGCTGAAAGTTGTCCAGCGCGTCACCGAGGGTTTCGCGCCGGTCGTCGGGAGTCTCGATCCGCCAGGTCGCTTCGGGGAATTCCTGGCGGAGCTCGCGTTTCGCCTCGCGCGGATCGGCGCCCGCCGGGAGTTCGAGGTGGAGGTGGTGAAACGCCAGGCTGGTCGTGCCGAGCAGTCCCGTGCGGGCGAGGTCCGCCAGACGCACATACGCCTCCGGGGCGAAGCCACTGAAGCGGGAACTCCGAGGCGCGGGCCTGTTCACGACCCCGAGGATCGGCAGCTCGATCGCGCCGAGCTTCACCCGGTCGCCGACTTTTGCGCCAAACTGATCGAGCAGCGCAGGCTCCAGCAGGATGCCGGGCTCGGAGCGCAGTCGCGTCCAGGCCTCCGCCGGCGTGGTTTGCACGTGGCCGTAGTAGGGATAGTCGCCGTCGAGGCCGCGCACTTGCGCCAGGCGCGCGGCGTCGGCGGTGGAAAAATAGAGCATCGAGGAAAAGCTCGTCTCGTGACTCACTCGCCTGGACCGCGCAGCCAGCTTCGCCTCTTCTGCCGCCGCGAATGGCAGCCGCGACGAAACCTGCACGTCGGAACCGAGCAACGATTTGGCCTGCGCATCGATCCCGCTCTGCACGCTGGCTTTCAGCGAATGGATCGCCACGAGCGCGGCAATCCCGGAGACGATCGCGAGCGAAAAGATCGCGAGTCGCGGTCGCTGCGTGCGGCTGTCGCGCCAGGCCATGCGCCACGTCCACGGATGAAAGAGCGCCGGCAAAAGTCTGCCCGGGAGCGGGCGCATCGCGTCAGACGGAAGCATGCTCCTCTTCCTGGACGATCGCCCCTCCGCGCATCTTTACCACCCGCCGGGCCCGCGCGGCGAGCACGGGATCGTGCGTGACGAGCACCAGCGCCGTGCCGGCCTCGCGATTGAGGCGGAAGAGCATTTCCACGACCGGCGCGCTCGTCTCGGCGTCGAGGTTGCCCGTCGGTTCGTCCGCAAACAAAATTTTCGGCCGGTGGATGAACGCCCGCGCGAGCGCCACCCGCTGCTGTTCGCCGCCGGAGAGTTGCAGTGGGTAATGTTCGAGGCGATCGGCCAGCCCGACCTGGGTGAGAATTTTCACCGCATCGTTCTGCCGGCCGTTTTCGCCGCGTAGTTCCAGCGGCACGAGCACGTTTTCGATCGCGGTGAGGGTGGGAATGAGCTGGAAGTTTTGGAACACGAAGCCCACCGCACGGTTCCGTAACGCCGCCCGTGCATCCTCATCCAGCGCGCCGAGTTCCTCGCCGTCAAGGTGCACCGTGCCTGAGGTGGCATCGTCGAGTCCGGCGCAGAGACCGAGCAGCGTGGTCTTGCCGCTGCCCGATGGGCCGATGATCGCGCAGGTGTCGCCCGCCTGGAGCGTCAGATGAATGTCACGCAGCACCGTCAATTCGTATCCTGCGCTTCGGTAGATCTTGCCGAGTCCGCGGATCTCGAGAATGGGCGGTTTGACAGCTTCCGTGTCACACCCGACCCTCGTGGCCCCGTCAATTTGATCCGAAACTTTCATTGAGGACATTTACGCTTTTGCTTCTGCTGTGGACGAGCCGCGCACTATGGGCCGCGGATGCTCCCTTATCAAACGCCGCGCGGAATCCGCCCGGCCGGATCGTCGTCCTGGGCGATAGCATCACGGCCGGCTACGGCCTCGATCCCGAGCAAGCCTACCCTGCATTGCTCCAACAGAAGATCGACGCCGCCGGATTGCCGTTCATCGTCGTGAATGCGGGTGTGAGTGGCGACACCACGGCGGGCGGTCTGCGACGCCTCGACTGGACTCTCGGACGCGGGGCCGACGTTCTCATCGTCGCCCTCGGCGGCAATGATGGACTGCGCGGGATCGTGCCGAAGCAAACTGAGGAAAACCTGGCCGGGATCATCCAGCGTGCCCGGATGAAGTTTCCCGCGATCAAGATCATCATCGCCGGAATGGAAATGCCGGCGAACATGGGTCCCGATTTCGTCGCCCAGTTCCGCGCGCTTTTTCCTCGAGTCGCCGAAGCCGGCAGTGCGGCGCTCGTCCCGTTCCTTCTCGGAGGCGTGGGTGGCGTGACGGCGCTCAATCAACCCGACCTGATCCACCCCACCGCGGAGGGTCAGAAGATTGTGTCGGAGAACGTGTGGAAGGTCCTGCGGACTACGCTGGAGGCACCTGCACAGCAATAGAATCGCGTCCGGGGCGCAAGATCAGGTGCACACCGCCGGCGCGTGACCGAGCAGTGAATCGCGCAGGAGATTCTTTCCGAAAACGTCTTGAGCGATCTTCAGCGGCGGGTCCCTTCGGCTCCGGCAAGATGGAGTTTCGTCTCGGCGACGAGATAGTTGGCGAAGGTGCCGATGTTCGTCAGCACGATGGAGGCGTAGGCGGGGGTGTGAAGAAGAACGCCGAAAGCACCGCTGCGACATTCGGAGCGAGGTTGATGTTGAAGGCGGTCCGGTTGTCCTTCGGCGCATCGGCCGCCAGGCTGGCGACGCTCGCACAACATCTCCCGGCAGGAGCCGTGCGATGAAGGCGCCTGGATCCTCGCTCGGAGGCCCGCACTCAGGAGGGGCAGGTGCCGCCGGCGATTGAAACGTGCGTCGGCGTCGAACTTCTGGGCTTCCTTCATTGTCCACTCTTCAAGTAGGATTATTTTACCCAACCTTACGCCCGATGGCCGCGCCGTCATCGATACCTTGAGATGCCAGCCCTTGACCACCCCATTTCCACGCAGCCCGAGGAGGGCACGATCGTCATCATCGCGAATCGTGGACCGCATGACTTCGTTTGGGAGGATGGGCAATGGGTGGCGAAATCGGCGGCCGGCGGTCTATTGAGCATGATCGAGCCGCTCGCGCGGCAGCCCAATGTGGCGTGGTTCTGCTGCGTCTCCGAGCCGCCCGGCAGCGAGGCGGAACGCGATGCGCTCTACGTCACGGCCAAGGATCAGACCGATCCCGAGTTGAACGTGGTTCCGGTGCCGCTGCCGGCAAACATCTATCAGGATTACTACGGCGAGATCAGCAACGAGATCCTCTGGATGCTGCAACATCATCTGGTCGGGCAGTTCGGTTACACCGCGATCGATGCGAAGCGGCATGCAGCCTGGCACGGATACCTTGAAGCGAACCGGCGTCTGGCCGATGCGGTGGTCGCCACCGAGTTGCCTGTGAGCGCGTTCCTGATTCAGGACTACCACCTTTATCCGCTGGCCGAGATGCTGCGCGAACGCTTCCCGGACACGCCCAGCCTGCACTTCATTCACATCCCTTTTCCCGACCCGTCCGTGTTGAAGCTGATTCCGCGCACCTGGCGCGAGGCCATCCTGCGCGGATTGCTCGGCGCCGATGTGGTGGGCTTGCAAACCGCCAACGACGTCCGCGCCTTCCTCGGCTGCTGCGAGGAACTGCTTGGCCTCGCGGTCAACTACCAGCAAGGCTTCGCCGTCCTCGCCAACGGCCGGACCGTGCAGGTGCGGGCCTTTCCCGCAAGCGCCGATCCCGAGGCGGTGCGAGCGCTGGTCGCTTCGGCCGCCGTGCAGGGCGGGCGCGAACGGGTCGCGACCGAAATGCGCGAACTCAACGTCATCCGCGTCGATCGCCTCGACCCCAGCAAAAACCAGACGCTCGGCTTCACGGCTTTTGGTCGCTTGCTGGAACGCCGGCCCGAGCTCTGCGGACGCGTGCGCTTCCTCGCCTTCCTCGTTCCGTCGCGCACCGATCTCACCGTCTATCGCGAATACCGCGACGCGATCTATGCCGAGATCGAGCGCGTCAACGCGCAGTTCCGCGGCGCCTGCGGCTTCGATCCGATCCACGTCTTTTACACGAATGACCGCGCCCAGGCGGTCGCCGCGATGGAGCAATGCGACGTGTTGATCGCCAATTCGCGGCAGGACGGGATGAATCTCGTGGTCAAGGAATGGGCGCTCGTCGCGCAGAAGCCCGGCGTGCTCGTCGTCTCGGAAACCGCCGGTGTGGCCGCCGAATGTGCGCGCAGCGCCTTGCTCGTCTGCCCGCTGGATATCGAAGGGACCGCGCAGGCGATGTCCGACGCGCTGGCCATGCCGCTCGCAGCCCGCGCCGTGTGGGTCCAGCAATTGCGCAGCGGCATCGAGCGCTGGACCGCGCGCCACTGGCTCACCGCGCAACTCCATGAACTCGGCCTGCCGGCTCCGCCCGCGCCCGTGGCGCGTCCGGCGGTGCCGCTCTCCGCATCGATCGAGATCGAAGTCCGCGTGCCAAACATCGAAGGCATACACGCGCGCCCCGCCGCCATGTTCGTGCGCTGCGCCCGGGAGTTCGAGAGCAAGATCGAGATCGTGCGCGACGGTGAACGCTTCTCCGCCAAGAGCATCCTCGAAATTCTCTCCGCCAACCTCCCGTGCGGCACCGTCTTCACGATCCACGCCACCGGCCGGGATGCCGCGGTCGCCACCGACCGGTTGCGTGCGCTGGTCGAATCGTTCGCCGGCACTCGGGGCGAACCTGCGCTGGCGAAGAGCGAATCGTAAGCCACCGGCGAGGCCGCGCACCGAGGTCTTCAAAATCGTCCCTCTCGCAGGTCTTGGCGAAAAGGCGTTGCATTACTCTATTCAACTGATAGAGCTTAAGCCGCCGCCGGAATCTGCGCGGCCTCCAACCAGGGCCACTGGAGGAATTCAAACTCCATCTGCGCCGCCTACCGGATCCCCGGCGCGCGGACGTTTTAGAAAATCCGCTCCCATCATGTCCTCCATCTCCTTGCTCAGTTCTCCCTCAACCGCCCGTGCGGTCGAGGTGCCGGGAGTTCGGTGGAAGTCGGCTTATCCATGCCGCACGCCTTTTCTGCATCCCGCCTGGCATGCGCCGGAGTTCGTCGGCTAAATGTTGACCGTCTCCGCACTGGACGTCGGGTTTCGGACAAGGCCCGCGGCGGTCTTAACGGCTTCGACTTCGAGGTGGAGATATTTTTGGAAAAGCGTGATGTCGGCGCTGTGAATCAAGAGGTTCGCGCCCTCGCGTAGGAAGCTGGCTTCCAGTTCAAGGTCGCCCCAGAAATGAATACCGGCGCCGAGGCCCGCGGCGCGGGCCTTGCCAAAGATCGTGCGCGTGGCCTCGAGAAAGCGCGGGTGGTCATACTGTTCCGGCACGCCGAGGCTGCACGAGAGATCATGCGGACCGATGAGCACGGCATCAAGGTCGGGCACGGCGAGGATGCTATCGAGCGCGGCGATGGCCGGCACGCTTTCGATGTTCACGATGAGCGCGTTGGCGGCGCAACGCTCGCGCGTGTAACTGGCAAGCTCAGGCTCGGATGCTTCCCCGTCGAGAAGGCGCTGCAGCTTCGCGCCTTTGAGCGGGCGCAACTTCACCGCCCCCCGCAAGGCTTGCACTTGTTCTGCGGTCTCGACGTAAGGCGCGATAATACCCGCCGCCCCACCGTCGAGCACCTTCGCAGCCTCGTATGGATCAGGTGACGGAATGCGCACGAGCGGCGGCAAACCGAGCGCGGTGTAGGTCTGACACATCCACGAAAGCGGCGCGCGGTCGAGCGCGATGTGCTCGGTGTCGATGAAGACGAAATCAATCCCGCAATCGCGCACCACCAGCGGCCAGCGTGGAGAGGGCGAGACGATCAGCGTGCCGACGAGTAGTTCTCCCGCGCGGAGCTTTTGGGTGAATTGAGCGGCGGTCATGGAGGCGATGGCGGAGTCTAATCCTTGTTCGCCGGCATCCGGAATTTGCCAAAGCGGATGTGTGTGCGCGTCCTTTCCTTCGTGCCGCTGTCCCACACGGCGCGGTAGTCGCCCGGGGAGATCTCGACGAGCGTGGGGTAGGAATTGTGCGTGCCGGAATCAAAGAACGTCTGCTCCTCGCTCCACGCGCCGTCTGCGGGCTGGAGTTTGTAGCGCAGGGTCGTTCTCGCACCCGGTGCGGGCATGGCGGGACCGTCATTGTAAACATAGAGGTGCGTGCCACTCACGCTGCGTCCGTAGAACCCCTTCGAGCGTGCATTCCATAGCTCCGGTTCCTGCTGGGCGGCGCTCCAGGTGCGGCCACCGTCCTTGCTGACACTGGAAAAGGCGCGCGGCGGGTCGAGGGCCGCTTTCTCCTCCCAGTTGGCCGTGCGCATCACGAGTTTTAATTCGCCTTCGGCATCGCCGGGCGCGAGGCCGCCTTCGTGCAGGAATACTTTCCCCGTGACCGGCTGCGGAATGATCCCCGCGACCTGCCACTCGAGCAGGCTCGTGCTGCTGAGGATGAATTGATCGCGGGAGCCGAGCGGATTCGTGCGCAGCGTGTTCCGGTGCGCGGGCAGCAGGTAGCGCGGATGGCCATTTTCCATGATGCACTCGATGCCGGCAACGACGATGAGCGGCTGGCTGTAGTGCATCGCCAATTCGACGGGCGACCAGGAGCGTCCGCCATCGCCGCTGAAGGCCGCGACCAGTTGTGCATCTTCGCTGTTGTGGAAATTCATCGGGCAGCGCATGGCGAAGCACCACACCACCTCCTGCTCCGGTGGATGAAAAAGAATCGCGTTGGCGTAGGCGAACTGGACGGTGCCCTGGCGCTGATTGTGATCGAACACGCAAACGGGGTCGCTCCACGTGTCACCGTCGTTCGTCGAAACACTCGCGAGGATGTCGCCCATGTCCGTCTTGCCGGGAATACCCGCGCCGAAGGCAACGACGAGTTGCTTTGGTTTCCAGGCCGCGATGTATGGCTCCCAGAGCAAGGATGCGCCGGGATGCTGCTCCATCGAGCGGACGACGCGCACGTCTTGGACATCGCCCTGATAGTCCGCGGCGAACGCGACACTGGCGCCGGTGATAACGCAGATGAGAGTGGGTAGTTTCATGACGAGGTCGGGTGGGATTGGCTTGAGCGTCGTCGGGACAATCAAGCGGGGCCTGGAATTTGAATGGACGCTCTCGGCGTGGCGAGAGCGTTGAGGTCCCGCATCTACAGTTTTCAGTCTTTGGCGCGGCAGCCGGCCGGGCACAGCTTGACGAGCTTCGGATCAAACTGGCCAGGACTCCGACGCTCAATGGGGAGTCCGGGCCGCTCCTCCCAGCCACGGCACTTCAGGGTCGGGAAAATCCACGATCAAGCGACGCAACGTCTTCAACTCGGCCAGGAATTCTTCCGGCTCCAAATCCTCCCATCCAGATTCGTTGAGGATGTCGGCAAAGGCGGAGGACACGGCCACCGCGCCGCCGTGCTTATTCAAGTGCCTTTTCAGCCACCGCTCCACCGCGGACGGTTTCGAATGAGCCGCACGGGCCTTCGGCGGGTCGGGCCAGCACGGAATGCCCGGCTCCACCAGCGCGATCAGCCGACCTGCGCCGCTGGCGGAAGCTGAAAAACCGCTGTCGCCCCACGCCTCCACCGCTCCAGCAAGGCGGGAGTCAGTGGGCACAGCGGCGGGAGCCAGCTTTCCTTGAGCAGCTTCAGCAGTTCCGGCACCCGCGGGCCGTGCAGCGACCGCAAATGCTCCTGCGCCTTGCGCAAAACGACGCGAATTCGGAAGAGACTGCGATGCACCCGGCGCGCGATCGCGCTGATGGAAAGCGCCGGCCCGCCCTCCGCGCCCACCCGATACCACACCACCGACCGATGGAACGGCGACAGCGTCTCCAACCCGCGCTCCAGAATCTGCAACGGCTCGAGCGGGTTCGGGGACGGCGCTCGCGCGCGCATCGGCGGCGCGCCGCCTGTTGAATTATCCTGGTGGGGCGAACGGTGTGCCATGTCAAAAATGCGCTGGTTGCCGGAATCGGTGGAATGCACGTCAGCTCCTCGCAAGGCGAAACTGCCCACCACTGCGGGTGGCGCACAATCCTGCCCAGGAAGGAAATCTATTCCCCGAGATCGTTTCTCCATTTGTTCGCGTTCAAGCTCGACGCGAAACTGCGCGCGCGGGCGCTGGAGGACGAAGATCTGGAGCCGCTGCGGGACTCACTTGGCTGAGAAACAACGGGAGTCGGGCCGGCCATCTTCGGGCTCAAGAACCAAATTTACCCGGACCACGTTGCCAGCCCACGACTCGCGCGGTATGCGCCTCATTTCCAATCGCGAAGTCGGTCCAGCGCGGCGAAGGAAGGTGATGGCCGACCTATGACAAGGCCTGTGAGTCCGCTAACTCAGCGGGCTGACATCGTAAACGATCACACGCTCGAAGAAGGTTTTACAGATCGAGACGAAGCGAGCGTGGTCTTTGCACTCCTTCTGGTAGAATTCGTGGTCCGCCAGGGTCTTGAAGTGGAGGGAGGTGGCGTAATCAAACGAATGATCCGTGACCGGACGCTCTTCGGTCGGCGCAGGCTTCCCGGCGAATCCGCGCTCCAGATAGGAGATCTGCGCAAGCCGCTTTACCTCACTCTCGAACGTCGCGCGGTCCTCGGCAGACAGGTCTTTCTTGAGCCAAAAGTGGGCGTTGTGGATGAGCATGCGTCAGCGGGTTTTTCCGTCGCAGATTCTGACCGCCGTTGGGCGCAGCGCAAGCGGTATGGCTTCTTTGCCGTGAAGATGCTCCGCGGCTGGATTCTTACCCAAATCGGAATTCGCCGACCGCCAGCCGGATCGATCTCATAAACGCGGGCGGGCTTAACCCAAGGCCCCAGTCCCCCAGACAGGCTATACTCCAAGGCAACTACCCCTTCGCCAGAACGGTTGTCTTTCCAGCATGTGAACTTCCCGGCCTCCAATCTTCTTTCATTCGTCACCCGCGCGAGCGCCTTCCGACTCGGACCCCATTTCGTCGCGGGCCGGCCTCGGCGAGGCAGCCGTCCCGGTCAGCTTGCGAGGAACCCCATCCGCTGCGATTTCGTCACGGTCCTCTGCGTTTTTGCGATCCATCTCTGCGGCGCAGCCTTCGCTGATGATCGTTCGACGGCGAAGCCGGCGGAACTCCAGGTGTATACTGATTTTGAAGGCGGGTCGGCGCGGATCGAATCGGTGGACCGCGCGTCCCGCGTGATTCGGTTCCTCCCGGCCGGTGATCCGCAGCGCGGCTGGCCGTGCTGGTGGTCGATTCGGGTGGACGGGGTGGCCAAAGGAGAAAGGCTGATCCTCGATCTCGGCGGGAGTGACCTGCCGGCGCGGAACAATGGCGAGGAGACCGGAAAGCCGCTCGCTGCGTCGTGGGCGATGCCGGAGCGGGCGGCTGTTTCCACCGATGGCACGACCTGGCTGCAAACGGAGCCTGGCCACCGGGACGGCGCGCGCATGCGCTATGAAGTCACCGGCACCGGGGATCCGCTCTGGATCGCGTGGGGGCCGCCGTTTACTCCGCAGGACACGGATGTGCTCCTGGCCGAGGCGGAGCGCACGATTCCCGAGGTCAAAGCATTTGAGCTCGCGCGCAGTCGGGAGGGGCGGGTGGTGCGCGGCTTGCGCGTGAGTGAGTCGGCGCCGGGCCAAGGGCCGGCGCTCTGGATTCAAGCGCGGCAGCACGCCTGGGAGAGCGGGGCCAGCTGGGTGGCGCGTGGACTGATCGAATGGCTGATCAGCACGGATCTGGACGCAACCTGGCTGCGACAGCACGCGGAGCTGTTCATCGTGCCCATCATGGACGTGGACAACGTCGCGACCGGAAACGGCGGCAAGGAGGAGAATCCTCGAGATCACAACCGTGACTGGGACGTGAAACCTGTTTACCCGGAAGTGGCCGCCGCGCAGCAGCGACTGCTGGCCTTTGCCGAAGCCGGACGCCTGGCGCTTTTCGTCGATCTGCACAATCCCGCGCCGGGCGACATGCGGCCCTTCTTTTTCACCAGCAGCCCGGACGTGCTGGGCGAACTCGCGCGGCAAAACCAGGCCGCTTTCCTGGCGCTGGCCGCCCAGACGATCAACGGGCCGCTCGCCGTCGAGCCGACGGCGCGTTTGACGGGACCTAAGTATCACCCGCTCTGGCAGCAAATCAGCAACGCCTGGGTGAACACTCACGGGAATCCTCAGACGGTCGCGGTCTGTCTGGAAACCGCCTGGAACACGCCCCACAGCTCGACGGAGGGTTATCGAACGGTCGGACGTCAGCTCGGGCGGACAGTGGTCGAGTATCTGCGCCGACGTCCATAGTGAGCCGGGAATTGGTTTGCTCGTTCCCTGTTGAGATTATTTCCGGCGTCCCTTCGGGATGGCTGAAGGCGATCGCTGGGTTTACAAACACGCCCTGGCGATCGGGAGATTGGACGGTCCCTTCCCGCGATTCGCCTTCACCCTCAACTTCCACCCCCCCATGAAATCCATCCTGTCCCGACTGGCCGTTGTCTCCTCTCTCCTGTCTGGCGTCTTGCTGCCTCGCGCGGTCAGCGCTGATGACAAGCCTCTCGATCTCTACTGGATCGACTCCGAGGGTGGCGGCTCGACGCTCATCGTCACTCCAGAGGGTGAATCGGTTCTCATCGACACGGGCAACCCAGGTGGGCGGGACGCGGGCCGCATCCATAAGATCGCCACACAAGTCGCGGGCTTGAAGAAGATCGATCACGTCATCATCACGCACTTCCACGTCGATCACTTCGGGGGCGCCGCCGAGCTGGCGGAACTTCTGCCTGTCGATGCGCTCTACGACAAGGGCATACCGGAGACCCCTCCCGACGCGGGCGGGGACCCCAAGCTTTGGGCAGTCTTGAGCGAACCTTATCGGGAAGCGAAGGTGGGGAAACGAGTCACCATCGCCGCGGGGGACTCCGTCCCACTCAAGCCGCCGACTCGGCCCGGCAGCCCAAATCTCACCCTTCGCTGTCTCGGCGCGAACCAGAAGTTCGTCAGTGCGCAGCCTGATCAAGTGCGCGCGAATCCGCTTTGTGGCACCGTTCCCGCGAAGCCGAAGGACCTTTCTGACAATGCGAACAGCGTCGTGCTGCTCCTGCAGTTTGGCGCGTTCAGCTTCCTGGACGGCGGCGATCTGACGTGGAACATGGAAGAGAACCTCGTCTGCCCGCAGAACGTCGTCGGGGTCGTGGACATCTATCAGGTCAACCACCATGGCCTCGACGTGAGCAACAATCCGCTCTTCATCAGGACCATCGCGCCCACGGTCTCAGTGATGAACAACGGCCCGCGCAAAGGCGCGAGCAAGACAGCGATGGACTCGCTCAAGGCCACTCCCACGGTGAGTGCGATGTATCAGCTCCATGAAAACGTGCGCGCTGACCGCGAGAACAACACGGCCCAGGAATTCATCGCGAACCACGGCGATCTGGGCGAGAACTGCGAGGCGAACTACATCAAATGCTCTGTGTCCGTCTCGGGCGAATCCTACACGATGTTCGTCCCCGCCCGTAACCACACGAGCACCTTCAAGACGCGGCCAAAGTAAGCCGAACGGGTTCGCCTCCGCCAGGATTCCCGTGAGTGCATCAATCCGCGGTGAAGGTCAAAGCGCTCGCCGGGTTGCCGGGTTGTTTGGTTACGATCACATTCCGTTTTCCCCTCGCATGCGCCACTCCATCTCCGCTCACTCAGCGTCCCGTTGGCCGCTGATTCTTTTCGCGCTCGGCGCTTCGGCAGGCTTCGCCGCCGATGCACCGCGGCCCGTGGAATTCTCGCGCGACGTGCTGCCGATCCTTTCCGACAACTGCTTCTACTGCCACGGCCAGGATGAGAATCACCGCAAAGGCGACCGCCGGCTCGACAAACAGCCGGAGGCGCTGGCCGAGCACGAGGGCGTGAGGGCGATCGTGCCGGGCGATGTCGAGAAGAGCGACCTGATCGTGCGGATTTTTTCGAGCGACCCCGACGAGGTCATGCCGCCTGTGAAGGAAAAGAAGAAGCTCACGGCTGCCCAGAAAGAGCTGCTCAAACGCTGGATCGCGGAAGGCGCGAAGTGGGGCACGCATTGGGCGTTCACTCCGCCGGTGCGGCCCGAGCTGATTGTGGCTTGCGGATTGTGGATTGCGGATTGGGAAAAGCGCGACCCGCGCGTGGCCGCGCGATTGCGTGCTCGGCAGGAGGAACTTGAACGCTGGGCACAGAATCCGATTGATCAGTTCGTCCTCGATCGCCTGCTGCGTGAAGGTCTGACGCCTTCACCTGAGGCTGACGCCGTCGTGCTATGCCGTCGAATGCACCTTGATCTGATCGGCCTTCCGCCAAAACCCGACGAGGTGGACGCGTTCGTCGCCGAATCAATCCCCGATCCGCAATCAGCAATCCGCAATCTCGTCGAGCGCCTGCTCGCCTCCCCGCACTACGGCGAGCGTTGGGGCCGCGACTGGCTCGACGCCGCACGCTATGCGGACAGCAACGGCTACGAGAAGGATGCGCCGCGCTCGGCGTGGTTTTATCGCGACTGGGTCATCAATGCGTTCAACCGCGACCTGCCTTACGATCGCTTCATCATCGAGCAACTCGCCGGCGACCAACTGCCGAACGCGACGCAGGATCAGGTCGTCGCGACGGGATTCCTGCGCAACTCGATGATCAATGAGGAGGGCGGCGCCGACCCCGAGCAGTTCCGCATGGAGGCGATGTTTGATCGGATGGAGACGATCGGCAAAAGCGTGCTCGGTCTCACGATCCAGTGCGCGCAATGCCACTCGCACAAGTTCGACCCGATCGCGCACGAGGAGTATTACCAGCTCTTCGCGTTCCTGAATAGCGATCACGAGGCGCAGCCCGTCGTTTACACCCCGGAGGAGCAGATGAAGCGCGCCGACCTGCTCCGGCAAATCGCCGACACCGAGCAGAAAGTGCAGGAGCTGATTCCGGATTGGGAGACGCGCATGGCGGCGTGGGAGGAGGAGTTGAAAAAGCAAAGCGCGCCGGAGTGGTCCACCGTGCAGCCGGTGGTCGAAGACATCTCCACGGGCGGCCAGCGCTATCTCCCGCAAAAGGACGGGGCGTTTGTCGCCGCCGGCTTTCAGCCGACCAAGCACGAAGTGAAAATGACGATCAAGACCGCCGTGCAGAACATCACCGCCTTCCGGCTCGAATTGCTGCTCGATCCCGGCCTGCCCGCGAACGGTCCGGGCCGCTCGCACCTGGGCACGTTCGGCCTCACCGAGTTCAAGGTGGACGCCGGGCCGGCGGGCGATGCGGCGAAAAAGACGCCGGTGAAATTCGCGAAAGCGATCGCCGATCTCGAGCCGGCGCCGGAGACACCGGTGCTCTCGAACTTCAACGAGAAGGAGCCGAAGCATCGGGTGATCGGCCCGGCGAGCTACGCGATCGACGGCAACGAGGAAACGGCCTGGTCGAACGACATCGGTCCCGGACGCCGCAATCGCGAATGCGCGGCGGTCTTTGTCGCGGAGAAGCCGATTGCCAACGAGGGCGGCACGGAGCTGCTCTTCAAGCTCACGCAAAAGCACGGCGGCTGGAACGCGGACGATCTCCAGGCCAACAACCTCGGTCGCTTCCGCCTCTCGATCACCACCTCGCCGAATCCCGATGCCCTCGCGAGCGTGCCGCGGCGCGTGCGCGAAATCTTCGCCGTCCCGCGCGAGCAGCGTTCACCCGCGCAAACCTCGGCGCTCTTCAGCTACTGGCGCACGACGGCGCCGGAGGCGAAGGAACTCAACGCGAAAATCGAAACCCTCTGGACGCAGCACCCGGAAGGCACGACCCAGCTCGCGCTGACCGCGCGCGAGGATCGGCGCGAGACCCACATCCTCAAGCGCGGGGATTGGCTGAAGCCCGGAGACGCGGTGCTGGCGGGCGTTCCTGCGGTGCTCAACCCGCTGCCCGCGGATGCGCCGCGCACGCGACTGACCTTTGCCAAATGGCTCGTCGATCCGAAAGCGCCGACGACCGCGCGCGTCCTCGTAAACCGCATCTGGCAGCACTATTTCGGCACCGGCATCGTCGCGACCGCGGAGGATTTCGGCGTGCAAAGCGAGGCGCCATCGCACCCGGAGCTGCTCGACTGGCTCGCCTGCGAATTCATGGAGCACGGCTGGAGCATCAAGCACCTGCACCGGCTCATCGTCAGCTCCGCGACTTATCGGCAGAGCAGCAAAGTCACCCCGGAGCTCTACCAGCGCGATCCTTACAATCGCCTGCTCGCACGCGGTCCGCGCTTCCGCGTGGAGGGTGAAGTCGTGCGCGACATCCAGCTCACCGCGAGCGGACTGCTCAATCCGAAGCTCGGCGGCCGCAGCCTCATGCCGCCGGCGCCGCCGTTCTTGTTCCTGCCGCCGGTCAGTTATGCGCCCTTTCCGTGGATCGAGGAAACCGGTCCCGACCGCTACCGCCGCGCCGTTTACACCTATCGCCGGCGCACCACGCCGTATCCGCTGCTCGCGACGTTCGACACGCCCGAGGGCAACGTCGCGTGCATTCGCCGCGCGCGCTCGAACACGCCGCTCCAGGCGCTGGTCACGCTCAATGAAACGCTGTCCTTCGAAGCCGCGCAGGCCCTCGCCCGCCGCTCCCTCGAGGAAGGCGGCCACACCGACGCCGAGCGCATCGCTTACGCCTTTCGCCGCTGCCTCGCGCGCCCGCCAAGCGACGCGGAGCGCGAGGAAATGATCAAGTTGATCGCCAAAGAGAGCGCGCGATTTGCCGACGGCTGGGCCGACCCGTGGCTCATCGCGACAGGCCGGAATGAACGCCCGACCCTCCCCGAGGGCACGACGCCGAGGCAACTCGCCGCTTACACCATCGTCGCGCGGGTGCTGCTGAATCTCGACGAAACCATCACCAAAGAGTGACCCCATGAACCACCTCGACCATTTCCAACGCGAGTTCCACACGCAGCTCACCCGAAGGTGGTTTTTCCGGCAATGCGGCGTCGGGCTTGGCTCCATCGCGCTCGGAGCGCTGCTCCGCGAAGTGCTGGACCCATCGGCCTCCGCAGCCGCCCCGCTTACGAATCCGCTCGCGCCGAAAGCACCGCATTTCGCACCGAAGGCGAAGCGCGTGATCTATCTTTTCCAGGCGGGCGCGCCGAGCCATCTCGACCTGTTCGATTACAAATCGCAGCTCGAAAAATTCAACGGCACGCTGCCGCCCGCGGAGCTGCTGAAGGGCTATCGCGCAGCGTTCATCAATCCGAACAGCACGCTGCTCGCGCCGAAGTTCAAGTTCGCAAAGCACGGCCAGAGCAGCGCGGAATTGAGCGAACTGCTCCCGCACACCGCGGAAATCGTGGACGACATCGCGATCGTGAAATCGATGCAGACCGATGCCTTCAACCACGCCCCGGCGCAGATTTTCATGAACACCGGCGCGCAGCAGTTTGGCCGGCCGAGCATGGGCGCGTGGACCACTTACGGCCTCGGCAGCGAGTCGCAGGATTTGCCGGGCTTCGTCGTCTTTTCCACCGGGCAGAAGGGGACGAGCGGCGGCGCGAGCAACTACGGCTGCGGCTTTTTGCCGACGATGTATCAGGGCGTCCCGTTCCGCGGGCAGGGCGATCCAGTGCTCTACTTATCAAATCCCGCCGGCATCGATGCCGAGCTGCAACGCGACACGCTCGACTCGATCAGGCACCTCAACGAACAGCACCTCGGCGCCGTCGGCGACCCGGAAATCGCCACGCGCATCAACTCCTTCGAGCTCGCCTATCGCATGCAATCGAGCGCGCCGGAGCTCATGGAAATCACCAAGGAATCGATGGGAACACTTGAGATGTATGGCGCCGAGCCGGGCAAGGCATCGTACGCAAATGCGTGCCTGCTGGCGCGGCGGCTCGTCGAGCGCGGGACGCGCTTCGTGCAGATTTTTCACGAAGCCTGGGATCACCACAGCGGCCTCACGCAAGGCTTGAAAGACCAGTGCGCCAAGACCGACCAGGCCAGTGCGGCGCTCATCAAAGACCTCAAACAGCGCGGGCTGCTCGATGACACGCTCGTGATTTGGGGCGGCGAATTCGGCCGCACGCCGATGGTGCAGGGCGGCAACGACGGGCGCGATCATCACCCCAATGCTTTCACCATGTGGCTCGCGGGTGGCGGTGTGAAACGCGGCCTCACGCTCGGAAAGTCGGACGACTTCGGTTTTAACGCGGTCGAGGATCAGGTCCACGTCCACGACCTGCACGCGACGATCTTACACTTGCTCGGCTTTGATCATACGAAGCTCACCTACCGCTTCCAGGGCCGCGATTTTCGCCTCACCGATGTGCACGGAAAAGTCGTGAAGGCGCTGCTCGCGTGATTGGACTTCTGATCGATGGCCAGCCGCCGTCGCGGCGATCCACGCGGCCAAGACTTCCTCGCCAGCCCCGGCGGGCTAGGTCGTCAGACGATACTTTCGCCAGTAACGCTGCATCCCGGACGCCGACATCCAGGTTGGATTGGCGATCTCGTAAGCACTGAGCTGATCGCGGTCGAGACCGTGCACCGCCGAGCGTTTTCGCGTCCACTCCTGAAAACGATCGTTGATCTCCTCGAGTGGCGGATTGCCGGGCATGACCTCCTCGAGGAATTCTTCCACTTCGCCAAGCCCACGCTCGAGCATCGACAGGTGGGATGGCGCATCCTCAAAGATGCCGAAGTGGGTCGGCGCGATCCGCGCAAACTTCTCCGCGCGCAGCTTGTGCAGACTGGCGCGCCACTTTTCCAGGTGAAACTCGGGTGGCGGCATCGGCACGCGCAAATGCGGCGGACCGGGCAGGCGCACGCCGCCGACATCGCCGGTAAAGCAGATATCCTCAAACAGGTAGGCGAAGTGATGGTCCGCATGCCCCGGCGTATCGATCGCCATGAAGCGCAAGCCCTCGATGTTGATCTCCTCGCGATCCTTCAGCACCACAAGGTGATCTTCAGGCACGGGCAGGAACTCGCCCCAGAGCCGGTCCATCATGTCGCCGTAAATGCGCTGCGCGCTCCGGAGTAGTTTTTCCGGGGCAATGAGGTGGGGCGCACCGTTGGGATGGCAGTAAATGCGAGCCCCTTGTCGCGCCAGCCAGCCGGCGGCACCGGCGTGATCGAGGTGAATATGACTCAACAGGACATCGGTGACGTCGGCAGGACTCAGCTCCCATTGTTTCAGTGCCGCGGTCAAACTCTCCAGCGTCGAGCCCGGGCCGGAATCGATCAGGACCACCCCTTTGCGATGCGGAACCGCATAGGATGCGATGACGTTCCGAATGCCTTGGAAGTTCAAATCCAGCGTGTGGAGGCGCATCAGGGTTTGGCGAAATTTCCGCAGACAAAAGAACGGAGCCAGTGCGTCTTGGCAATACATCCTTCCCCACCATCATCAACATCCCTTCATGAAAGATCGCGAACTGGAACGAATCTACGATGCGCACGCCTCGGGGTTGTTTCATTATCTGGTCGCGATCACGAAGACCGAGGCCGACGCGCGCGATTTGTTGCAGGAGCTTTTCATCAAGCTGGCGCGCGGCATGACCATGGAGGTGAAGAGCGAGAAGGCGTTCCTCTTCCGGCTCGCGCACAATCTCGCCATCGACTGGCTGCGCCGGCGCCAGGTGCGCTGGGACTCCGAGCAGCGCTTGATCAGGGAACGCGACCCGGACGAACAACACGCCTCCGATCCGGATGCGGCGCTGCTGACTCGGAGTTTCGCCGAGGCCATGAAAACGCTGCCCGACGAGCAGCGCACCATCCTCCAACTCAAACTCTGGGACGGACTCACCTTTGAAGAGATCGCGGATGCCCAAGGCATCCCGCTGAACACGGCGGCGAGCCGCTACCGCTACGGACTGGAAAAGCTGAGGACGCGGCTGCGGCCTCTCTACGAGGAAGTGCAATGAACGACGCCGAATTCGAGAAGAAACTGCGCGCATTGACTGGCGCACTGCGCCGGCCCGATCCGACGCCGGCATGGAAGGCCGACATCCTCGCGCGAGCGCGGCGCGAAGCGGACGCGATTTCCACCCCGCGAATGCTGCCGCCGCGCTGGTTGATGCTCACGTGGGCCGCGGCGTGGGTCGCGATTCTCGCGCTGAATTTTACCACGCCGGGGGAGACGACGCTCCGGACGACTCCGGATCTGGCCACCGCGAAACCAGGGCCGGCGCCGGCCGCATTTGGCGATTCATCGACCCTGCTCGCCTTTCATCGACGCCTGAACCTCAACCTCGATCTCCCTTGATGAATCTCTTCAGCCGCTGCTGGCAGAACCGCTGGATTCGCCGCCTGGTCTGGACCGCGGTGACACTCGTCACCTTGCTTGCGCTGCTTTGCACCTGGGTGAACTGGAGCGGCGCGCGACAATGGAGCAAAGTGCAGGCGCTGCTGAAAGCCGAGGGCGAGCCGCTCGACTTCCGCGCCACCCTGAACGAGCCCCTTCCTGACGCGGAAAACTTCTGCGCGATTCCCTTGCTGAAAGATCTCGCGCTGATCGTGGACAATGACCCGAGCAAAGGCGCGCCGGGAGAAAGGCGCAAACGTCTCGAAGCGCTCAAGCTGCCCTCCAATGGAAAAGGGGGCGCGCGTCCCGGACTCACCAATGCAACGCTCGGCAAACGCGCCGACCTCCAGGCCTGGGCCGGCTGGCTGCGCCAGGAAGGTTCGATGGCTGTGGATTCCGGAGACGCCGCGCGCGATGTGCTCGCCGCGCTCTCGAAGCACGATGCGGTCATTCAGGAACTCGCCGCCGGCCTCGATCGGCCGCAGGCCCAGTGGACGCCTGAATGGAAGACCCGGGAACTGCCACCGCTCCTCCCGACCATCGCCATTCCACACTACTCGGCGATGCAGGGTTTGAATCAGACGCTGGCCCTTCGCGCCACCGCCGCGGCGCGCGCGGGTGAGGCCGCGAAAGCCCACGAGACAGCGCTCGTCATCGCGCGCCTCAATCAAGCCTGTTTGAATGATCCGTTCCTCATCGGTCTGCTCGTGGGCGCTTCGGGCGCAGGCATCCTGCAGGGCGCGACGTGGGAACTCTGCCAGGCGCACGCGGGCACGGCGGAGGACTTCACCAGGCTCGAATCCGCGCTCTCCGGTTTCGATTTTCACCGCTCCACATTACACGCGTGGCGCAGCGAGATGGCTGGAATGGTGGACACGATGCAATTCATGAAAGGCAAGCGCGACAGCAGCCTGAGTCTCTTTCAAATGGTCAATAACGAAGGTAATCCGAGCGGCGGTGCCATCAGCAACTACTTCGTGCGCGCGTTCCCGGGCGGCTTTTTCGATGCCAGCACCGCGGTGCTCGCGGATCGCGAACTGCACTATCTCATCCGGCCGCTTCGGGAAGAGGGATGGCAGGCCGCACGGCAGTCCGCTGAGGACTGGGAGAAGGAACTCGTCGAGATGAAGAAACAGCTTTGGGCGCATCCTTCCTACCTCATGACCTCGCTAATCGCTCCGGCGAGCAAGGGCATCATCAACCGCGCGGCCTGCACGCAGACGCTCGTGAGCCAGGCGGTGATCGCCTGCGCGCTGGAGCGTTATCGCATCGAGACGGGAAGCTATCCAAATTCGCTCGCTCCCGTGAAACTCGCCGCCGGCAAGCCTCTCCCACCGGATGCAATCAATGGAAAGCCGATGAGCTATCGCAAAACCGCCGACGGCAACTACACGCTCTGGAGCGTCGGCTTCGACGGCAAGGACGACGGCGGCAAGCGGGTTCTCGATAAGAAGAAGCCGGAGAACACCAATTTCACGATGCGACTTACACCGGTGATTGGGTCTGGGATTTCCCCGCGAAATAGCGCCAGCATCGGCTCCGATGCTCGTGGCGATATCGGATCAGATCAGCACGTGAGAGCCGGGCGGAAACGGAAATCCATGACGCTGTGCTTCCTAACTTCGGGGAGGACTCTTAATTAGAGGTTCTCCGAAAAGGGTTTCGCTTGCCGCGGAGCGGCTTCACCCGAGTAGCCGCTGCGCGGCGCCCGCGTTTGTCTTCGGATAACCTCTAGTTAGGTTTGTGCTCGCTGTGGCAAGCCTTGCAGTTCACGGCTTCTTTGTAGTGCGCGATGGCGTCGGGCTTCTTGGCCACAAGCTCCTCCGTGGCGGAGATGAGTTTCGCAACCTTGGCCTTGAAGGCGGCATCGTCGCCTTTTGGGGCTTTGGCGTCGGCCATCGCCTTGTAAAGCGCGAGTGCGGTTTGCTTCTCTTCGTCGGTCGCGGTGCCTTCGATGATTTTCTCGCTGAGCTTCTTTTCCGTCTTGGGCGCCTTATGCACGGTCTGCATGGCTTTCTTAATAGGGCCGTCCTCCGCGGCGAAAGCCCAGGCGGCGGTGAGGGCTGTGGCGAGGAAAACGGTCAGAAGTTTAGGTTGGGTGTTCATGAGGATAGCTCCGGGTTACCGAGCCCTCCGCACGAGTGCGAGGAAAATTTGCGCAAGCTTTACGCTGTGCCGGAATGCATCGGCGGCTTGTTTTGACCGCCTGGTGCGGATACCGGAGTGGCCATGCATTCTCGTCTTCTCCTCGTAGCGACCGTCATTGTCGGTCTGAACCCATTGATCGTTTTCGGCGCCCCCGCTACCAATCTCGATCAAGAGTATGATCAGGTGCGGCGGATTGCGTTGCGAGATCCGAAAGTGAAGGCGGCCTTCGAACGCGCGAATCAGCGCCTCGAAGCGAAGATCGTTGAAATAGATCCAGCCTTAAAGGGATGGGTGCGAACGACAGCACCGGCCAGCTCAACAGCCCTCGAATCCGCCGCAATTCGAAAGCCGGCGCAACCCATGGCGGCCCCGGCCCACCGCGGCACTCATGTCATTGTTACGGGGGACACGCTTTCGAGCATCGCAGCGCAGCATCAGGTCCCTCTGGCTGAATTGAAGGCGCTCAATCCGAACGTCGATGAGAAGAGGCTTCAAGTTGGCGAATCGTTGAAGATCCCTTCACGCCCGCGGCGCTTAACCAAACCACAGCCGGTGAAAGCGAGCCCGGGGGAGCGTTGGCAGAGCGACCGGTAGCGGGGGAGAACGCCAGTGCTGCTCTCACCTGGAGAGCGCCGCGTCCTGCGCGGGAATCAGTTTCTGTCCCGCCAGCCACTCGAGCGACTGAGACTGCCACGCATCCCACATTGGGCCCTGGTATCCGTTGAGGCCATGACCGCCCTCTGGCAACGCCAAGTATTTCGCCGGCACTTTGCTGGCTTGCAAGGCGTCAAAGAACATTTGGCTATGCTCTGGCGGCACCATCGTGTCATTCCCGGCGTGGGCCAGGAAGGTCGGTGGCGTCTGCGGGGTTACGTGCTTCTCATTGGAGAATTGCTCGACCACTTCTGGCGCGGGGTCGGGTCCCAGGAGGTTCTTGCGGGTTCCTTGATGGCCTTTCTCACCCATGGTGATTACCGGATAGACCAGGATCAGGAAATCGGGACGACTACTCATCCGCTCGATGGGATCGTCCGACTTCGGATTGCCCGCGTCGAAATGGGTCCCTGCGGTGGAAGCCAGATGACCGCCGGCCGAAAACCCGATGCAGCCGATTCGGTTGGGATCGATGCTCCATTCCTTGCTGTGCAGGCGGACCATCCGGATGGCACGCTCGGCGTCAAGCAAAGGGACCATGAAGTGTCCCCGCGGGAGCCGGTATTTGAGCACGACGCTGGTGATGCCATGCTGATCCAGCCATTGGGCAATGCCATGACCTTCCGGCCCAATCATCAGCCCGCCGTAGCCGCCACCAGGACAAATGACCATGGCGGCCCCGTTTGGATGGCTCGCCCGATGAAACGTGATCTCAGCATCCTCGACCTGAAAAGTGCCGTCACCTACCGGCGCGTGACCATCCCAGAGCGAGATTACGTCGGGCTTGGCTCGTGATTCTTCCGCAGTGATCCACAAGGGCAAGATCGACAGCATCGAGACCAGGAACAGCAGTGGTGGGCTCACCCGTGCGCCTCTTCTCTTTGTGGATGCGGAAGCAGCGGTCCTGGCCGTTGTTGATTCCTTCGACGACTACCGACGGCGCTTCGCCGTGGTGGTTTTCGTCTGTGCAGACTTCGCTTTGGCGGGTGCCTTCGATTTGGCCGGTGCCTTCGCTTTGGCGGGTGCCTTCGCTTTGGCGGGTGCCTTCGATTTGGCGACTGACTTTTTGGCCGCTATTGCCTTGGGCGCAGCAGTCTTTTTCGCGGCCGTGGCCGGCTCAGTCTTCTTCACTGCCGGCAGTTTCGCTTTCACCGCGCTCGCCGCAGTTTTGGCGGTTTGCAGCGTGCCCGATGAGACGAGCGTTTTTCCCTCCGCCGCCCGATTGCCCATGATTGTCCCGGCGATCGCTCCGGCTACGGCACCGACAGGACCAGCAATGACACCGCCCACAATTGCTCCAGCAACGCCTCCGGCTGTTTGTTTGGAAACTGGTAAATTGGTGCTCGTAGGTGGGGAATTTTTCTTTGTCATGATCGAGTCATATCAAAGATGCGAGAAATCCGCAAAGTTAATAACGACTCGATTCACCAAACCGGAGCCTGCGTTGAAAGGTGTGGGCGCTTATCTCATCAACTCTTTCAGCTTCGGGGTCATGGAGTCGGCCCAGATTTGGTAGCCGGCGGGTGAAAGATGCAGGAAGTCAGGCATGATCTTCTTGTCGAGCGCATCCTTGCCTTGGGTGAACTTGGGGCCGATGTCGAGAAAGTGGATGTTCTTCTTGTCGTCCAGTTTGGCAATGATCGCGTTGAGCTGTTTGATCTTCTCGTTGTTAACGCCGAGTTTGCCGTCGGGCTTCTCGCCCCGTGGAAAGACCGCCAGGAGGAGAATCTTCGTTTTGGGCAGCCTGGCGCGCACGGTTTCGACGATCCTGGTGACACCTTTGGCAATCTCCTCGGCGGAGGAACTCGCGACATTGTTGGTGCCGATCAGAATCACGGCGACCTTGGGTTTGAGCCCCTCGAGTTCGCCGTTGGTGATGCGCCAGAGGACGTGCTGGGTGCGGTCGCCGCCGATGCCGAAGTTGGCGGGTTCGTAAGCTCCAAAGGCTTTAGCCCATACTTCCTTTCCCGCACCACCCCAGCCGGCGGTGATGGAATCGCCGAGGAAGAGGACCTGTGCTTTGCCTTCCTTGGCGGTGGCGAGGAACTTTTCATGCGCAGCCATGAAGGTGGCCTGGCGTTCGCCGGTCTTGGGATCCATCTTCGGTGCGGCGATGTCCGGCGGCTGCGCGGGAAGCGGGAATGGGGTCGCCGTCGCCGGAGTGATGGGCCTGGCCGGCGCAAGCGGCGCGGCAGGAGCCTGCGAATAAGCCAGAGGGGCGACCAGCAGGCTGGCCACTGTGAGGAAGGAGGGAAGGGTTTTCATGGGCGGCTGAACTTTGCGCGACGGACGGATGGCAATTCAAGACCGGAACCCGGCGCCCCGCTTTCTCGCCCCAGGATTGCGTCGCGATGCCGGGGCTCTTTTGGTTACTCCGATGAACGTGAAATGATCCAGCCGGCAGCGGACCAGCGTTGATTGACGGAGCCTGCCCTTGAGGTAAGAAGTAGCGCCCCGCTGGCCGTCCCTGTATGCGTCAAGCATATGACCGGCGCGGCCTCTCAAAAAGTGCAATAGCTTGTCAGCCGTCCTCTCAAGAATGGTTAATTCACGCGCCATCCTTTGGTGGTGGCTCGGATGGCTGCTGACGACGGCGATTCCAGCAGACCTCGCTGCGGCATCCATGCGCCTGGCGGTGCTCGCCACCGAGCCGGTCCAAACTTCAGGGCTGTCCGATCTGTTGGCGGTCGAGCTGTCAAAAGCGGGCGGCATCGAGCTCGTCGAGCGCGCGGAACTGGAAAAGCTCGGCACCGAGAGCGCCGTTCAGCGCATGTTCGTGACCGACGCGGTCAACCAGCGGCGAAGCGCAGGCGCGCTTCTCAAAGCCGACCTCCTGTTGTTGCTTTCGCGCGAAAACATTCAGGAACAGGAGTGCCTGAAAGTGGTGCTCGCCGACCCGCACAACGGGTCGCGGTTGCGGGTCGGTTTGCTCCCGGCCAACGCCGCTCTCGACGAAACCTGTCGCGAAATCGTGCGGATTGCCCGGGAGACCATCGCGCGCTTTCCGACCGGTGCGAAGACGATCATCGGCGTTTCCCCTTTTTTGTCCCGGGCGCTGGTTCACGATTACGATTACTTGCAGAGCAGCCTGGGTTATCTGCTCGAGACCGCATTGAGCGCTGCTCCGGGGGTGGCCGTCATAGAGATGGAGGAGGCTGAGGCCTTGCGGCAGGAAGCCAATGTCGCGGGCAGCGGCCAGGTCAGCAGAGTCGTCCCGCTGTTGGTGCGCGGCGAGTTCACGGTTCAGCCGGGACCGGGCAGACCGGAGTTCAGCCTGAAAATCGAGGTCTCCGATGGTGCGCGCGTCTGGCCCACCATGGCACCAGCAGCGCCGGTTCCATTGCCGGGCGTTGTCGCTTACTTGGGGCGCGAGTTACCCACGCAAATTCTCGCTCTCGTCCGGCCAGGCCTGGCGCACCCTTTCTCGCCCGAGGCCGAGTTTGGCTCGCTCGTCGCGCGGGCCGAGGAGTTTGCGCGCGCCGGCGCGAACCTTTACTCGACTGGGCTGCGCGAGGCGGCCGTGCTGCTCCAGGATTCCGAGGCCCAGCGCAAGTTGCTCATCCGCGAGTATTGCGCGCTGATGCGCAGCTCCACGCATCGGGTTTACCATGATGCACCGGGCAAGCCGCGAGACGAAAAAATGGTCAGAGAGGCAAAAGACCGCGCCCTCTCGGAGTGGCGTCTCGCCTGCAGTCATTTGGATTTTCTGACCATGAACCGCAAGATCGATGCGCGCGAGTACACCGAGCTGGCGGACCGAATCCTGGCCAATGAAAACGTCATCACCGGCGAAGCCGGCCCGCAGGCCGATGCTTTCAAGATGGAGCGGAAGCGCCATCTGCTCGCGATGCTGCCTCACGCGTTTGACTTACCGTTCGCGGAAGGGGACCGCGCGCATCCGCACTATGTCCAGCAGCGGTTGCTCTACGTGACCCTGCACAACCTGATGGGTCGCAGAAAAGCAGACCTCGAAACGCTGGCGGAGATCATCGAGAGAATTCCGGACGGAATGCCGCCCTCGAGCGAACTGACTTATTTCTTTGCGCAGCCACCTGACCGCTCCGCTCCCCCCGATTATCCCGAAGAGGCGTGGGTGGAATTCCTGACCAGGGTCCAACGTTCGCCGCACGCCCTCGATCGCATTTTCGCCCGCTACGGTTTGCTCTATCGGCAGCATCTCCTGGAACGGAAAAATTCCGGGCCGGCTTTGCTGGCGGACATCGAATCGCTGATGGCCGAATTTGGGGCTTGGGCCGACGCGCAGAAAATCCCGGGTAGCTTTCGCGAGCCGCTCCAGATGAAACTGAGCGATCTTCGCACTTACATCAAACGGGACCTCGAACCGACACCGGCCGACCGGGAACCATTCCAACCGAGACCACCGCAACCGCTCCCTTCGACCGGCCGCCTGCAAATAACCGAAATCGCCCTGCAACTCAAAACGCTCGCCGGCAAGACGACACCTTTGAGCGGACCATGGCAGGTGAGTCAATGTAACGATCATCTCGATGTGTTCTGGTCCAAGGGAGCGATCTTATTTCATCGGACACGTGGGCTGCTCGAAGAAGTCCTGCTCGACGGCACCGCATTCTTCGACGATGTCGCGCGGGACGGGACGGGATTGTGGATCGGCACACGCCGCAGCGGGGTTTGGCGGCTCGACGCGGAAGGCCGCGTGACGCTGAAAGTCGGCAGCGATCTCGGCTTGCCGCCCGCCGACAAAGGCATTCGGCTCTACGTGGTGGCGCCGGGCAAAGTTTGCGCGATCGGATCATTCGGTGAACACGAACGCGCGTGGTGCGCGATGATTGAAACGCAGCCCAAGCCCGCGGTGAAAGTTTTCCACACCGCCACGCGGGTGCTCACCGACGCAGACGACCGCAAGGCGGATTCAACGAAGGACCCGGACATGGTTTTCACTCCAGCCTGGGTTCATTTGTATGAGGACGCGGAGGGGCAACACAATCGCCTGTGGGTCGGCCGCTACGGCCAGACTCATCCATGCCGCAAAACACCGCTGGAAATTGACCTCGAGACGCTCCAGGTCAGGCTCGCACCGATCACGCTCACCGACGCCGACATGCGTTCCTCGGCGGCCTATTACAGCTCCAAAGGAACCTTGCTCGAAGCCGGCGACTTCGACGTCGCGCAGATTGCTCCTGCCGGAACCACGTTTGCTGATGGGAAAAAGCGGCGTGCCATCTGCGTGCCACGCAACAAGGAAGGCACCGCGAACGGCGGTCTTGGCAAGATCCTACTGCCTCGCGACGGTTTCGTTTATGTGCCGGGAGTGATGTGGTTCCGCATCGATCCGCAAACCATGCAGACCGAGCAACTCACACCCGACAGGTTACCTTCACCCGGGAGCGACTTCCATCACTTCGCGGTCTCCGCTCACTACGGCCTGATGGGCTGGAGCTATCGCGGCGACAAGTTCTACCAAATCACGATTGATGAAGCTGGCGCCGCAAAGCCTACCTCGGCGCAATGAAGCCGTGGAATGAGGGGATGAGCGGAGTCTGATCGGGCCGCTCCGTGAGGGGTGCAACGATGTGCGTGGAGGAGCGAGTTCGTTCTGCTGGACTTGACCTGGCAATCAGGGATCACCCGTTGCTGCGGAATCTTGTAGGACTTGTTCCGCCGACCGTCCTTTTCATTCAAATCGATCTGGAGGCCGATGACCGAAATTTTCCACCTCAAGTAAGAGAGGAGAATAGAGTGATTACTTTTTCGCGGCGATGCACCAGAGGTTGCGGTCGGTGCGGATGAAGATTTCGCGATCCGAGATGGCGAAGGAGGAGTTGGTCTTTTCGCCGAGGGAGTTGGTGGCGAGGAGCTCGAAGTGCGGGCTGGCGCGGAAGACGAAGGCGTCGCCGCCCTGGGTCATGCCGTGACACTTGCCCTCGGCGAGAACGAGCGAGGACCAGTTCGTGCCACTGGGGCCGGGCCCTTTGAGCCGCTGCTCCCAGACGACCTTGCCGGTCTGGAGTTCGATGCATTCGGCGACGCCGGGGTCGTCGAGGATGTAGAGGTGGCCCTCGTGGATGACGCCGGAGCCGATGCGCTGTTTGGTGCGCGGGTTCTGCCAGAGCCGGTGCGTCGCGGTGACATCGCCGGTGCCGCCGGCCCGCACGGCGAGAGCACTCCCATTGAAGCCGCCCAAGGCGACGACGATGCCATCGGCAAAAAGCGGTGAAGCATAAACCAAGGGGTTGAGCCCGGCGCACGTCCAGAGCTCGCGACCGGTGGCCGGGTCGAAGCCGCAGGCGCGGCCGGGGTAAGCCATCAAGAGTTCGTCGCGCTCGCCGACGCGGTGGACAAGCGGGTCGCACCAGGCGCCGATCCACGGCGCTTTGGCGGTGCTGCCTTCCACATTTTCGCCGGAGTTCCCACCGGGCTCGTCGTGCTGCCAGACGGTGGCACCGGTCTTCTTGTTCAGCGCGATCAGGAAGGTGCGCGCGCCGGGGCCGAAGTTGAGAAAGCAGAGGTCGCCGTGCAGGACCGGGGAAGCGCCATTGCCCCAGATGTGCCGCTGCGGACCGAGGTCCCGGTGCCAGAGTTCCTTGCCGTTGAAGTCGAAGCACCAGACACCCGCCGAGGCGCAAGAGGCGATGACGCGTTCGCCATCCGTGACCGGAGAAGCAGAGCAATACGGGTTGGTGCCGTGGGTGGGTTCCTTTTCGGCGATGCTGGTTCCGGCGCGCCACCGCTCTTTTCCCGTCGCGCGGTCAAAGCAGAGCAGCAACCGCTGGCCTTCCTTCTCGATCGCCTGGGTGAGGAAGACCCGATCGCCCCAGACGATCGGTGAGGAATTGCCGCGCTCTGGCAGCGGCGCCTTCCACTGCACGTTTTCCGTGGGCGACCATGTCAGCGGCAGGCCGGTCTCCGTGCAGACACCGTCGCCGGTGGGGCCGCGCCAGGCCGGCCAATTCCCGGCGAAGGCGGGCAGCGCGAGGAGGGCGAGGAAGTGAACCGCGAGGGGGGCTTGCATGCCCCAAGGTAAGCGCAGGATGGGACGCCGTCCAAGCGCACTAAGCTGAAGCGGTCGCGCTCTTCGCTTCCGACGCCTCCACCGCTTTGACGAGCAATTCCCAATCGTTCCACGCTTCCTCCGAAATCAATGGATCACCTGGGTGGACCCACATTTCCGGACCGGAATGGCAGCCGGGGGTGGGGCATCGCAAGCGCGGCACCCCACTGGCGCGGGCACTGATTCGGATGTCGAATCCCTGAAACACTCGATCGCAAGCGACGCAGCGCCGCCGCTCATGGCACGATTTCCAAGGACGAATCGAGCCACTTTTTGCGAGCAATGCCAGCCGCTGTTCACTATTGAGAGGATTATGCATGGGTCACACTTTCATTCCGGTCTCCTTCCAGGTCGCCGGGAAGCACGTTGCGAGCGATGCAAGAAAATCCGATCGGGCCTCTCCCGCAATCAGGGCGGAGCCCTCCCCATAGCTCAGTAGATTCCGCGCCGCGCGCTCGCTGATGCGCGCGTCCCTTCCCCCAAAAACGTTCTCCTCTAGTTATGTCCAATCCCCTCTGGTTCAAAGACGCCACCATTTATCAACTTCACGTCAAGACCTTCCAGGACAGCGATGGCGATGGTCTCGGGGATTTCCGAGGCCTCCTGGATCGTCTGGATTATTTCACGGAGCTCGGCGTGACCGCACTGTGGCTGCTGCCCTTTTACCCCTCGCCCCTGCGCGACGATGGATATGACATCGCCGATTATTACTCGGTCAATCCCAGCTTCGGCACGATTGACGACTTCAAGGCGTTCCTCGACGAGGCGCACAATCGCGGCCTGCGGGTGATCACGGAGTTGGTGCTCAATCACACCTCCGATCAAAACCCGTGGTTCCAGCGCGCCCGCCGGGCGCCCGTGGGATCGCCGGAGCGGGACTTCTACGTCTGGAGCGACGATCCCCGCAAATACAGCGACGCGCGGATCATCTTCAAAGACTTCGAGACCTCGAACTGGACCTGGGATCCGGTGGCCAAGGCCTACTTTTGGCACCGCTTCTATTTTCATCAGCCGGACCTCAACTTCGACAACCTGGCCCTCCACGAGGAACTCTTCCGGGTGATCGATTTCTGGCTCGAAATGGGCGTGGACGGCGTGCGGCTCGACGCGGTGCCGTATCTCTACGAGCGCGAAAATACGAACTGCGAGAACCTCCCGGAGACGCACGCTTTCCTCCGCAAACTGCGCGCCCACATGGATGGAAAATTTGCCGACCGCATGCTCCTCGCGGAAGCCAATCAGTGGCCGGAAGACGCAGCCGCCTATTTCGGCAAAGGCGATGAATGCCAGATGAATTTCCATTTTCCGCTGATGCCGCGGATGTTCATGGCGCTGCAGATGGAGGACCGGTATCCGATCATCGACATCCTCGAGCAGACCCCCGCCATTCCGCCGAACTGCCAGTGGGCCATCTTTCTGCGCAACCACGACGAATTGACGCTGGAAATGGTGACCGACGAAGAGCGCGATTACATGTACCGCGTCTATGCCGAGGATCCCCGCGCGCGCATTAATCTCGGCATCCGCCGGCGCCTCGCCCCGTTGCTCGGCAATAACCGGCGCAAGATCGAACTCATCAATTCGTTGCTCTTCTCGCTGCCGGGCACGCCGATCATCTACTACGGCGACGAGATCGGGATGGGCGACAATTTCTATCTCGGCGACCGCAACGGCGTGCGCACCCCGATGCAGTGGACGCCCGATCGCAACGCGGGCTTCTCGAAGGCGAATCCGCAGCAGCTCTATCTGCCGACGATCATCGACCCCGAGTACCACTACGAGTCGGTGAACGTGGAGAACCAACAGAAGAATGTGTCGTCGCTCTTTTGGTGGATGCGGCGGCTGCTAAACGTGCGCCAGCGCTCGGCCGCCTTTGCCCGGGGGACCATTGAGTTCATCCAGCCCGACAATGCGAAGGTGCTCGTCTATCTGCGGCGCCTCGACCAGGAAGTCATCCTTGTCGTGGCGAATCTTTCGCGCTTCGTGCAGGTGGTCGAACTCGATCTTTCGCCCTACGCGGGGCAGGTGCCGGAGGAACTCTTCGGGCGCACCATTTTCCCGGAAATCAAACCGACGCCGACCGTTTTCACGCTGACGCCGCACGGGTTTTATTGGCTGGCCCTGCGGCCCACGGCGGCCGCTCAGGCGGGTCAAACGGCGTGGTCCGCGCCGGCGATCGCGGGCAATGCGGCGTGGGGCCCGGCCTTGTGGACGCGCCTGGAGCGCGAGGTGCTGCCCGCTTACCTGCCGACCTGCCGGTGGTTTGGAGGGAAGGGCCGGATCCTGCGCGACCTGAAAGTGAGCATGGACGTGCCGATCGGCGGGGCTCCGGACGCGGCGAGATTGGTCATCGTGGAGGTCGCCTTCACCGAAGGGTTGCCGGAAAGCTACGCGATGCCCCTGGCCTTTGCCGATGAGAAGGCCGGCAAGCAACTCGCCCTCGAGACGCCGCACGCGGTGCTCGCGCGGTTCCCCAACGAACAAGTGCTGTGCGACGCCCTCCACCTGCCCCAGGTCCGCCGGGATCTGCTCGAGCTGATCGCGAAGCGGACGCCCAATCGCGCGCGGACCCGGCTCGTCGGAGTATCGCGCGAGCGCTTCGACGAGGCGGTGCTCGCGAACGGGCTGGCGCACGCGCGTCTGCTCAGCGTGGAGCAGTCGAACTCGTCGATCATTTACGGCGAAACCTGGTTCCTTAAAGTGTTTCGCAAGTTCGAGCGCGGCCCCAACCCCGATATGGAGATCTCGCGCTTCCTCGGTGAGGAAGGCAGCTTCAACCGCGTGCCCCCCTATGCGGGCGCGCTTCAATTGGTCGATCCGGAGGGCGAAGGGGTCGTCGCCGTGCTCACCGGATTCACCGCGAACCAGGGCGATGGGTGGAGTTACACCCTCGATGCGGTGGAGCGTTTCCTCGAACGCGCGCTGGCCGCGCGCGTGGAGTTCAACGATATCAATCTGCAAGAGCTGATCGGCGGCGTTTACCCCGAACGCGCCCGCCAGCTCGGACAGCGCACCGGTGAGCTGCACCGGGCGCTGGCTTCCGGCGTGGAGCGGCCCGAGTTTGCCCCCGAGCCGTTCAGCACGCTTTATCAGCGCTCCCTTTACCAGGCGCTACGCGGTGCCGCCGGGAAGGTGCTGCGCCAGCTTCGCCGCCAGCTTTCACGGCTCCCGGAGGCCGTCCAAAAAGAAGCCGCGCTCCTGGTCGAAAGCCAGCCCCGCCTGCTCGACGGATACTCACGCCTGCTCGACCACAAGATCGCCGCGGTGAAGATCCGCGTGCACGGTGACTTCCACCTCGGCCAGGTGCTGAACACGGGCAAGGATTTCGTCATCATGGATTTCGAGGGCGAGCCGCGGCGCACCATCGGCGAGCGCTTGCTGAAGCGTTCGCCGCTGGTCGATGTCGCGGGCATGCTGCGATCCTTCGACTACGCCGGCGCGGTGGCGTTGCGGCTGGAAGCCGAGGCCGATATTCCCCGGCTCGAACCGTGGGCGCGCGCCTGGGTGAATGCCGCCTGCGGCAGCTTCCTCGCCGGCTATTTCGGGGTCGCCGGTGACGCCTCATTCCTTCCCGCGGATCGCGCCGATATGCGGCTGCTGCTGGAGGCGTTTCTCCTCGAAAAAGCGGTTTACGAAGTCGGCTACGAGCTTAGCTATCGCCCTGATTTCCTGTCGATCCCGCTCCGCGCCGTGCTTCGCCTGGTGGCGGGCTCGGATAGCGCGCTGGAGCACTGGGCTTAAAGCAGGCCGCTCCGCGTACCCAACCGGTGACGGAGTGTTGTTAGAGCCTGTCATGAACTTTTTCCCTCAATCGCACCTCTGCGGAAGAGGAGTGATGGAGTAATGGAATGATGATCCTGAGTTCCCAATACTCCAATACTCCGCTACTCCAGCCGCCGCTGACCAGAGATTCACGGGAACACGAAACGACCGCCTGGCCAAAAGTGCGTGACACGCTCTAGGCCCGGTGCCGGGGTCGAGGCGCCGAAGGCCGCTGGGTTCGCTGGTCTCGGGGGGTGGGCCTCTTGCCCGCCGGTGGGGGGATGGTGGGGGGATGGTGGATGGGCGAGCGACGCATCTTACGGCGCGGCCTTCCGGGCGAGTCGGGAAGTTCGTTTGGGCGAGACTCCCAAACCGGCGGCAGGCCCCCCCACCCGGGACAGGAGCAGTCCGCCAGGCTCGCGGGTTCTGGGTGGGAGTTCTAGAATATACACTCAGCATAGTTTGTTGAAGGTTTGTCCTCCCACGGCCCTTAACCTGCTTAAATATTTATCCTCATGAACAATCTCTTGATCACTTCCATCGAACCTCTCGAACAACGCATCGCCCCAGCCGGCCTGGTCACGGCCATCTTCGTCAATGGGCTGCTCACCATCTCCGGCGACGGGAATGACCACGACGTGAGCATCGTGAAGACGGGGTCAAACACTTTCCGGGTGGAAGGCAATGCCACCGCGATCAACACGGCGGGCGTCCTCATGGAAGACTTCCGGGGCGTGCTGCTCAATGTGCTCATCAATGGGGGCGCTGGCGCCGATACCTTCGCGGTCACCAACCTGAGCCCGCTCAAGTCGTTCACTTTCCATGGCAATGCGGGAGTGGATTCGCTCAGCACCGCCAATCTGGTGACGACAGCCGCGGGCCGCGTGGACATCGACCTCGGCTCGGAGGCCGGCTCGGTCAATTTCTTCGGGAGCCAAACCACCATCCACGGAGCCTTGAACATCGACCTCGGCGGCGGCGGCACGGCGGGTCTGCGCTCGGCGATCACCACGGTGGATGGCGATGTAACCGTCACCGGAGGAGCCGGCGCCGACGAGCTCTCGCTCAGCGGAGACAGCACCCTCTTCAAGCACAAGCTCACCTTCCTGGGCCAAGGAGGAGACGACACCTTCACCACGCTCGGCACGACCCTGAGTGTGCTGGGCAACGTCGCGCTCGACGGCGGCGGCGGCAGCAACCATTTCCTTTTCGGCACCGATAACCACAAGTTCGGCACGACGGCGCCGGGTCTGGTGGAGTTGAAGCTGGGCGTCGGCCCCGGCGACGTGACCTTCCTCGGCAAGAGCACCAGCATCCTGGGCGAGCTCAAGATCGACCTCGGCTCGGGCGGCGGCACGGCGCATCTGGACTCGGCGGTGACCACCGTCCGCAATACCGTGCAGGTGGACGGCGGCGCGGGCGATGATACCGTGGAAATCGCCGGGCGCACGAGCATCGGCGGGGACCTGACCTTTCTGGGTGGGGTCGGCCAGGACAAGCTGAAGGCGACCGGCGCGCTCCTCGCGGTGAAAGGCGCGACCACCATGAACAGCGGAGTGGGCGCGAGCGCCTTCGAGGTGAACGTGCTCAGCCTGGCGCTGGCCAGCCTGTCGGTCACCGGCGGCAGCTTGAACGACACGGTGAGCATTATTGCCAATGGCCTGATCACGGGGGACGTGAACCTGCAACTGGGCACCGACGGCACCGGCGGATCGAGCACGACTTTGCAGAGCGTTGCCGGGCTGGCGAATGGGCTCAAGGTCGGCGGCAATGTGACCATCGCCATGGGGGGAGAGACGGTGGATTTCCTGACCATCGCCAATCTGCAAGTCACCAAAGGCTTCACGGCGCAGACCGGCTCTGAAGTCAGCACCGTCGCGATTTCAAAGCTTACTGTCGTGAATGACTTTACTCTCGGAACGGGCGTGGGCGCCGATGTGGTGAACCTCGACAGTCTCAAGACGCGGGATTTTCACTTCGAGGCGGGCGATGGCGCGGACGTGGTGAACCTCGATAACTTCCAGGTGCGCGCCTTCTCCGTGGATACGGGCGTCGGGGCCGACCAACTGCGCATCGAGCGCAACGCGGCCTTCTCCGGCGCGGCGCAAGTCCTGGGCAATGCGACGATCCTCACCGGCATCGGAGCGGATCAAATCCGGATCGGCAACGGCAGCGATCACGCGAGCCTCAAGGTCTCCTTCATGGGCTCCATGCTGCTGGATGCGGGCAACGAGGCGAACGAGCGCAACGACATCCTCGCCAGCAACTTCTTCGAGATGATCCCCCAGATCGTCACCACGGGCGGCTCGATGACGCAGACTACGGCGGCGTAAGCTTGGTTCCTGGTTCGAACCGCGAGTCAATCGGCCAGCGGATCAGGTAAATTGTTGCCCTGATACTCCCATCAGGTGATATTGCGCTTCCGACGTCCGCGGCTTCTTTTTTAGGACCCGCGCGAAGGCCGTGAAATAACCGCGGCACCATGATCCCCCCCCTTTCCTCAATGACCAACGGCTGCTCGACTCCAGGGTGGGACCCGCAACATCGGGCGAGGCGATGCACGAGGTATGAGCGCAGCAGACTCCCATCCGCCTGACCGCGTTGCACTGCCGCGGCAGATCGGGCTGCAGACCGACGAAGCGCTGCGGGCCAGCGAGGAACGCTTTCGGAGCTACTTCGAGCTCGGGCTGATCGGCATGGCGATCACCTCACCGGCCAAAGGATGGATTGAAGTCAACGACGAGATTTGCCGCATCCTGGGCTACGGACGAAGCGAGTTGTTGCGCATGACCTGGGCGGAGCTGACTCATCCCGACGATCTGGCCGCCGATGTCGCTCATTACAATCGAGTGCTGGCTCGGGAGACGGACGGTTATGCGATGGACAAGCGGTTTATCCGCAAGGACGGCCAGGTCATCGACGCCACCATTTCGGTGAAATGTCTGCGCCGCGCGGACGGTTCGGTGGATTACTTCGTGGCGTTGGTGCAGGACATCACCGAGCGCAAGCGCGCCGAGGAGCTCCTGCGCAAAGCCGGAGCGCAACTGGCCGACGCGCAACGCCTGTCGCACATCGGCAGTTGGGAATGGGACCTCCCCAGCGATACGCTGGCCTGGTCCGACGAGAATTACCGGATCATGGGCTTCGAGCCTCAGGAAGTCCCGGTCACCACGGCCACCTTTCTGAACTGTTTGCATCCCGATGACCGCGCCCGCATTGAGGCGGCGATTCAGCAGGCCTTGCGTGATCACCGGCCATTCTCCTACGACTACCGCGCGATCCTTCCGAAGGGGGGAGTTCGCGTTCAACATGTCGAGGGCGCGGTGGACATCGACGAGAGCGGCCGGGCGGTCAAGATGCGCGGCACGACTCAGGACATCACCGAATCTCAGGCCGCTGAAGAAGCGTTGCGCGAAGGCGAAACCCGCTTTCGCCAATTGGCCGACAACATCAGCGAGGTCTTCTGGCTGTCCAATCCGGAGGGAACGCTGATCCACTATGTCAGCCCCGCCTACGAAAAAATCTGGGGCCGCTCGTGCGCCAGCCTGTATGCCGAGCCGACCTCCTGGATGGATTCAATCCATCCCGACGACCGCGCGCGGATTGCCGAAGACGAACGATCGCAGCCGGTCCGCGGCGAGCACGATCATAGCTACCGGATCATTCTGCCGGACGGCTCGGTCCGCTGGATTCGCGATCGCGCCTTTCCCGTTCGCGACGAGTCGGGGAAACTCATCCGGGTCGCCGGCATCGCCGAGGACGTCACGGAACGGAAAACCGCGGAACGCCAGATCGAACACTTCGCCGATTTGTTCCAGGCGCTCTCGCACCACTTGTTGAACATTCAGGAGGAGGAACGCCGTCACCTCGCGCGGGAGTTGCACGACGAGATCGGCCAGAGCCTCACCGCGGCCAAGCTGAACCTGAAGATCATCGCGCCGGAGGTTTCCCCGGCCGTCGCCCGCCGGCTCGAGGACAGCATTCAGGTCCTCGATCGCCTGCTCGCGCAGGTCCGGCAGCTTTCGCTCGATCTGCGCCCGCCTTTGCTCGACGAACTGGGGCTGGTGCCGGCATTGCGCTGGCTTGCGGACCAGCAGGCGCAGCGCGCCGGGGTGCGCGTCGCCTTCACCGCCAATGAGGAAGGCGTGGAGATGGACCCCGCGACCCGGACCGCGTGCTTTCGCGTCGCCCAGGAAGCCCTGACGAATGCCATCCGGCACGCGCGGGCGGGAACGGTGACCGTGGAGCTCCGGGCGGAGCCGGATCGCGTCTGGCTGATCGTGCAGGACGATGGCGTGGGCTTCGACCACGTTGCGATGCAGCAGCGGGCGGGGCGGGGCGCCAGCGTCGGCCTGCTGAGCATGAACGAAAGGGTTTCGCTGCTGGGTGGCGAACTGGAGGTGAACTCCGGACCAGGTCGCGGCACGGAGATCCGCGCGTGGCTCCCGCTGGCCTTGGAGCAAACGCCCTCCACCATGGAACCCGCATGAGCGCCGTGCGCGTGGTTTTGGCGGATGATCACGCGCTGGTCCGCGCCGGCCTTCGCGCGCTGCTGGAAAGGCTGCCCGGCGTCGAAGTGGTGGGCGAAGCGAATAATGGACGCGAGGCCCTCGAGGTGATCAAGACGAGTGCGCCCACGGTTGTCCTGCTGGACATTTCCATGGCCGAATTGGGCGGGCTGGAAGCCCTCCCGCGCATCGTGAAGGATTTCCCGAGCGTGAACGTCCTCATCCTTTCCGGCCATGCCAACGAGGAATACGTCCTGCGCGCGCTGCGGTGCGGCGCCGCCGGCTACCTGCTCAAGGACGCCGCGGCCGAGGAGTTGGGCCTGGCCATCAAAGCGGTCGCACAGGGCCAGACTTACCTGAGCCCGTCGGTCTCGCGGACGGTGGTGGAGAGCTACCTCCAGCGCGCGGCTGGAGAGCAGGGTCTGGACGAACCACTCACCGCGCGCCAGCGCGAAGTCCTGCAACTCCTCGCGGAGGGTCAGAACACCAAAAAAATCGCCCATCTGCTGGGCATTAGCACCAAGACCGCCGAGGCGCACCGCGCCCAGCTCATGGACCGTCTCCGCATCCACGATGTCGCCGGGCTGGTGCGCTACGCGATCCGCACCGGACTGATTTCGGCGGAAAAGTAGGCGGCGTAAGGCCTTTCGCCCCGTCATCTAAGGTTCCCCCTCATTGCGCGGAGCGCCGGAGCGGTTGATCGCTGGCACTCCCATGAAACCGCTTCGGAACTTGCTGGTGGACGACAGCGACCAGGACGCACGCCGGAGTGTCGAGGTCCGCCTTCTCGCGTTGCGGAGCTCAGCCGCTGCCCACGCCCCACCGGCAACCCTGGCACGATGAGCTTCCCGCTTCCCCCCGATGAAGAAGAGCGGCTCGAAGAGCTGCGGCGCTATGCGGTGCTCGATACGCCGCCCGAGAAAGCGTTCGACGACATCACCGAGCTCGCCATCCGCATTTTCGAGGTGCCGATCGCGGCGGTCACGCTGATCGATGCCGACCGGCAGTGGTTCAAGTCGTGTGTCGGCCTGGAGACGCGCGAGGTGGGGCGCAATTTCGCCTTTTGCGCGCATGCCATTTTAGGGACCGAAGTGATGGTCGTGCCCGATGCGCGCGAGGACGCGCGCTTCGCCGGAAATCCCCTCGTGACGGGTGGGCCGCGCATTCGCTTTTACGCCGGCGCGCCGCTGCGGACGAAGAACGGACTCAATCTCGGAACGCTGACCGTCAGCGACACGCAGCCGCGCACGCTGGCGGCGGACCAAATCGCCACGCTGGCTTCCCTGGCGGCGCTGGTGGTCAGTGAGATCGAATTGCGCCACGAGATCGGCGGGCGCCGCCGCGCAGAGGATACCCTCCGCCTGCAGCAGGCGGCCATCCTGCAAAGCAGCGAGTCGGTGATCATCACCACCGCCAATCTCGACCTGCCGGGGCCGGAGATCATCTTCGTGAACCCGGCCTTCACGAAACTCACCGGCTACAGCGCCGAGGAAGTCATCGGCAAAACGCCGCGTCTGCTGCAGGGGCCGAAGACGGAGCGCGCCATCCTCGACAGCGTGCGGGCGAGCCTTTCCGGGGCCCAGGAGTTTCACTTTGAGGCGGTGAACTACCGCAAGGACGGCAGCGACTTCGTCCTCTCCACCGACATCGCGCCGCTCCGCGGGGAGGACGGGAAAGTGACGCACTTCATCTGCTTTCAGCGCGACGCCACGGAGCGCGACCGCGCGGCGGCCGCGCTCCGGCAGGCCAAGGATGAAGCCGAGCGGGCCAACCGCGCGAAGAGCGAGTTTCTTTCCCGCATGAGCCACGAGCTGCGCACGCCGCTGCACGCGATTTTGGGCTTTGCGCAGCTCCTGGAAATGGATGGCCAAAGCCACGAGGACGCGGAGAGCGTGGCGCAGATTCTCCGCGCCGGGAAACATCTGCTCGGACTGATCAACGAAGTCCTCGACCTTGCGCGCGTCGAGGCCGGCCGGCTCGCGCTCACGCCCGAGCCGGTGAGCGTGCGCGAGACGCTGGAGGAGACGCTTTCGCTGGTGAAGCCGCTGGCGGCCGAGCGCCGGGTGCGGCTGCAGCCGCTCGCCGGCGATCCCGACTGCGAGATTCTCTCCAGCGCGCGGCGCTTCAAGCAAGTCATCCTCAACCTGCTCTCGAACGCCGTGAAATTTAACCGTGAGGGCGGCGCCGTCGCCGTCTCCTGCGAGAAGATCAAGGACTGCCTGCGGATCAAAATCGCGGATACCGGCCGCGGCATGTCCGCCGAGAATGTGGCGAAATTGTTCGTGCCGTTCGAGCGCCTCGATGTGAGCGACACGGTCATCGAAGGCGCCGGGCTGGGGTTGTCGCTTTCCAAGCACCTCATCGAAGCGATGGGCGGCCGGATCGGCGTCGAAAGCACGCGCGGCCAGGGCACCACCTTTTGGGTCGAGCTGCCGCTCGTCCAGGGGACGCCCGCGGCCACCGCAGGCAGCCTCGCCGCCCCCCTGCGCGGCGTGGCGGAGGCCCCGCGCTCCACCGTCCCGCGCACCCTGCTCTACATCGAGGACAATCTTTCCAATCTCCGCCTCGTCGAGCGCATCCTCGCCCGGCGCCCGAAGGTGACCCTCCTTTCGGCCATGCAAGGCAGCATCGGCCTCGAACTGGCGCGCCAGCATCAGCCCGATCTCGTCCTGATTGATCTCCACCTGCCCGACCTTCAGGGCGACGAGATCCTCCGCCAACTGCGCGCCGATCCCCGCACGGAGCAAATGCCCATCGTGATGATCAGCGCCGACGCCACCGCCACGCAGATCGAGCGCCTCCGCGCCGCCGGCGCCAACGACTATCTCACCAAGCCGATCGACGTGCGCAAATTCCTCGCTCTCGTGGACGCCATGGAGCCGCGCCGTGCCAAACCTCTTCCGACCCAAAGCGCGCTCGCGCTTTCCTAGCCGAGAGCGGCGGGGTGAGCAAAACAGCGATGGAGAGCCACCCCAAACGCGCTCAGGCCCCCATCACAGACACCAGCGCGCGGCGCAGTTCGCGACGCGGCACCGGCTTGCGCATGACCAGATCGACGCCGGCCGGCTCCTCGTCAGGGCCCATGCTGCCGGCGGCGAAGCCCGTGACGAGGATCACCGGTTGCCTGGCGCGCATTTCGCGCACGGCCGCCGCGAGCTGCACCCCATTCAATCCCGGCATCGCGTGATCGGTGATCAAGAGATCGAACTCTGCGCCGGCAAAGCAGCCGAGCGCCTCCTCGGCATCCACTGCGGTGACCACGCTGTGCCCGTCCGCGGTGAGATAGCTCTCGAGCACGCCGCGCGTGACGAGCTCGTCATCGACCACCAGCACGTGCAGCGAGCGCTTCATCCTGTCGCCTTCGCCCTCGGTGGCCTCGAGCGCCTGGGCCAGCGCCGGCAGACGAATGCGAAAGGTCGTGCCTTGCCCGGGAGTGCTCTCGATTTCAACGCTTCCTTCGTGCCGCTTGATAATGCCGAAGACCATCGAGAGCCCGAGCCCGGTGCCCTTTTCGCCCTTGGTCGAAAAGAACGGCTCCAGGCAACGGCTGCGCACTTCCTCGCTCATTCCCGAGCCGGTATCGGAAATTTCGAGCACCGCCTGCCCGTGCTCCGCGCTGCTGCGCAACGTGATCCTCCCCCCCGCCGGCATCGCATCGACCGCGTTGAAAATGAGGTTCGTCGCGACCTCGCGCAGCTCCGCCGCATTGCCGGAGATCGGCGGCAGTTTCGCCAGATCCAGCTCCACCGTGATGGTGAGGCCTTCGGCGAGCGCCTGCCCTTTCCACTTCGGCTGCGTGAGCGGCACCGCCTGCTCGATGATTTCATTCAAATCAACGCGGCGGAAAACATCGGTGATCTCGCGCGGCCGGTAAAAATCGCGCAGCCGGCTGATCACCTGCGCGGCGTCCTGCCCGGCGGTGTTCATGATCTTGAGGAAAGCGCGCGCTGTATTGAAGTCGCGCAGCAGGTCATCGTCGTTGAGGAGCATCTCGCTGTAGCCGATCACGGACATGAGGGCGTTGTTGAAGTCGTGCACGATCCCGCCGGCCATCTCGCCGAACGCGCGGAGACGCTCCTGCGCCACGACTCGCTGCTGCATCTCGCGCAGCTCGCGGGTGCGTTCCTCCACCTTCAATTCGAGCGTCTGATTTTGTCCGTGAAGCTGAAGGTGCAAAAACCGGATGTGCAGCAAATTGCGAATCCGCATGAAAAGCTCGGAGGAGTTGAAGGGCTTGGTGACCAGGTCCGTCGCTCCGGCCGAGAGGGCCTTTCGTTTCGTCTCCGCCGTCGCATCCGCGGTGAGGACCAGCACGGGCAAGAAAGTCTCGCGGGAAATGATCTTGCTGAGCTGTTGCATCACCCCGAACCCATCGAGATGCGGCATGTTCAGATCGAGGATGATCAGGTCCGGCCGAAACGCCTCGACGCGAGCCAGGGTTTCGCGGGAATCGGTGATCGTATCGATCTGGGTGAAGCCCAGGCGATGAAGGATATTCCGCAACAGCGAGATATTCGCGACCGAGTCATCGACGATCAACAGCCGCGCATCCGGGTTCAGTTCGCTCACGGTTCTCCCTTGGTGCCGAAACGGGATCGTGGCGTTCAGGCCGCCGGCACTTGAGCGGCCAGGATGCGGTCCACGACGTCGATCAGGATCGCGGGTTTCACGGGTTTGGCGAGATAGCGCCTTCCGCCCCGGAGAGCCTCGCGCTCACCCGCTTCTGCGGGCGAGATCAGCGAGGTAAAGAAAAGGATCGGCACCCCGCGCAACGAAGGGTCGGCTTCGAACTCTCGGGCGACGTCGCCGCCGTCCTTCCCCGGCATATCGACATCGAGCAGGACCATCTCGGGGCGGAACGCGCGAGCCGCGGCCAACGCGAGCGCGGAGCGATTCTCGACGCGCACTTCAAAGCGCTGGGTCTTTTCGAGGAAGAGACGGACAAGGCCCGAGAGATTCGGGTCATCGTCCACAACAAGGATACGGGATTTGGTCATAGGGCGCCGGCCAGCGGCAGGTCATTTCAAAGCAGGCCGAGTGCGCCCCGGCGGCGGCCAAACCCGCATTTTCCTCCACGGGTATTCCCCGAGCCTGGACACGGTCCGCCGTTCGGCACCAGATCGATGCACGAAAGTTCTGCCCCCACCGGCCAGCGGGTGCCGCCTCCCGGGCGATGCTCGTGGTTGCCATTTGTGGCGCACGCTTCTAAATCGGGGGTCATGAGGCGCCACTTTCTCTGCTCACTCGGCGCTCTGGCCGTCGCAATCCTTGGCGCTTGTCAAAAAGCACCGGTCGACACGGCGACTTCCGGCGAGCCGCCGCCACCGAAGGGGGAGAAGATCGAGCTCCTCTTCACCTACGGCTCGGAAAAAGAGGACTGGATCAAAGCCGTGACGGCGGATTTCCATCGGGCCACGCCGAAGACGGCTTCGGGGAAATTCATCCGCATCAATGCCGTGGCAAAGGGTTCGGGCGAGTTGATCGACGGATTGATCGCCGGCACGGACAAGGCGCACCTCACGAGCCCGGCTTCGGCGGCCTTCATCAAGCTCGGCAACGCGCAATGGCGCGCGAAGACCGGCCAGGACTTGATCGGGCCGACCGACAACCTGCTCTTGTCGCCGGTGGTGGTCGCGATGTGGCAGCCGATGGCGGAAGCGATCGGCTGGGGAAAGCAGCCCGTTGGCTGGGCGGAGATCCTCGCGCTGGCCAGGGAGCCGCGCGGCTGGGAAGCGCGCGGCTTCCCGCAGTGGGGCGCGTTCAAGTTCGGCCACACCCACCCGGAGTTCAGCAATAGCGGGCTGATCTCGCTGCTCGCGGAAGTCTATGCCGCCACGGGCAAGACCACCGGGCTCACGAACGCGGACATCGCCCGGCCCGAGACCGCGCGCTTTCTCGCCGATATCGAGCGTTCGGTCGTTCACTACGGCAGCTCGACCGGTTTCTTCGGCAAGAAGATGTTTGCCAATGGGCCGGCTTACGCAAGCGCCGCGGTGCTTTACGAAAACATGGTGATCGAAAGCTACGGGCGAAAGGAGCCGCTGGCTTTTCCAATCGTGGCGATCTATCCCCGCGAGGGGACATTTTGGAGTGATCACCCGGCGGGCCTGGTGAACCGCGAGTGGGTCACGCCGGAGCATCGCGAGGCGGCGAAGCAATACCTGTCCTTCCTGCTCGAACGTCCGCAGCAGGAGCGGGCGCTGCAATTCGGCTTCCGCCCGGCGCTTGCGGAGGTGCCGCTCGCGGCGCCCATCGACCCCGCGCACGGCGTGAATCCGCGCGAGCCGCAGACCACGCTCGAAGTGCCCGGCGTGGCGCAGATGGACGCGATCACCAAGCTCTGGCGCGACAACAAGAAGCGCTCCAACGTGGCGCTGGTCATGGATGTTTCCGGGAGCATGAACGAAAACCGGCGCATCCAGAACGCGCGGCTCGGCGCGCAGGAACTGATCAAGCTGCTCTCCGATGCGGACTACTTCCGGCTCCTGCCTTTCAATCAAACCGTCTTCCGCACGCCACCCGCAGCGCCGCTGGGGAAATCGCGCCCGCAGGCCCTGAGCGCGGCGGGCTCGCTCATCGCCGACGGCGGCACCGCGCTCTACGATGCGATTGCCACCGCGTATCGCGAGCAGATGGATAACCGGGGCAGAAACTCCGACAAAATCACCGCGATCGTGGTCCTGACCGACGGCGCGGATACCAATAGCACGCTCAAGCTCGACGACCTGCTGCGCATGATTCGCTTCGACAACGAGACCCGCACCATCCGCATCTTCACGATCGGCTACGACGCCGGCGGCGAGAAGAGCGTCCTGCAAAAGATCGCGGACGCGACGCAAGGGAAGTATTACGACGGAAAACCGGAGAACATTCGGGACGTCTTCCGGGACATCTCGACGTTCTTTTGAAAAATCCCATGTCCGACGGCCCAAAACTGACCTTTCTCGGAAAGCTGATCATCCTGCTGTTTATCGGCGCGTGCGGTTACGGCGCGTTTTTGCTTTTTGCGAAAAAGCCGATCTTTGAACCGGCGCAGACCGTGGAGAAAACGAGCCCAGCCGCGTCCGGCGAAAGCGCCGAGATCGGCATCGCCTACGGCACGGAAAAGCAACGCTGGATGCAGTGGGCCGTCGAGCAATTTGCCGCCGCGCCTGCTGGACGCGGCATCAAGCTGAATCTCATCCCGATGGGCTCGATTGAGAGCGCGCAAGCCTTGCTCAAAGGCGACCAGCGCATCCACGCGTGGAGCCCGGCGAGCTCGACCTACGAAGACGTCTTCGTGCAGGAATGGCAGATCAAGAACAACGTCGCGCCGTTCGTGCGCAAGGAAACGCTCGCCTTGAGCCCGATGGTTTTCGTGATGTGGGCGGAGCGCTACGAGGCGTTCCTCGCCAAATACCAGGAAGTGAGCTTCGTGACGATCGGGCGGGCCCTCAAGGAGCCGGGCGGCTGGGATGCCATCGCGCAGAAACCGGAGTGGGGACTCTTCAAATTTGGCCACGCCCATCCGCAGCAATCGAACAGCGGGCTGATGACCCTGGTCCTGATGGCCTATGACTTTCACAAGAAAAACCGCGGACTCGTGCTCAAAGACATCTTGAATCCCGAGTTTCAGACCTGGATGAACGGCCTCGAAACGGCGACCACCGGCATGTCGAACTCCACCGGCAACATGATGCGCGACATGGTCCTGCGCGGCCCGTCGAGTTACGATACCCTCTGCGTCTATGAAAGCGTGGTCATCGATTACCTGCGCAGCGCCGAGGGACGCTGGGGCGAGCTGCGGGTGATCTATCCGCGCGAGAATGCATGGAACGACAATCCCTACTACATCCCGAACGCGCCCTGGAGCAGCCCGGCGCAGCGGCGCGCCGCCGGAGCCTTTGCCGATTTTCTGCTCAGCGAGCCCATTCAACGCGAAGCCCTCAAACATGGCTTTCGGCCCGGCAACACCGAGGTGCCGGTGCGCTTTCCGGAGAGCCCGTTCGTGGCCGCGGAGAAGTTCGGCGTGAAGCTCGACCTCACCTCCGTGACCGAGCCGCCCAAAGCCGAAGTCGTCAGCACGCTTCTGCAGATTTGGCAGCGGAGCCAGGGTTCGCGATAATCCGCCGTGTTCCGTTACCTCCGCGCCGCCTTTTGGGCCGCACCCGATGTGCCGCTGCTCGGTCGTTTGCCGCTCAATGCGATCGCCTTTGCCGGCTTCATGATTCTCGGTTTCGGCCATCCGGGGTTCTGGCTGCTGGGGCTTGCGCTCGAGTCCGCGTGGCTCTTCCTCCTTTCCAACCACGAGCGGTTTCAAAAGCTCGTTGATGTCGAGCACGCGCAAGTGCAGGCCGGCGCCGAGGATGCCGAGCGAACGCTGCTCTTGAAAAAGCTGGCGCCCGCGACCCGCGCGCGCCGCGACGAGCTCGACGAAAAATGCGCGCGCATCGTGCAGCTCGAGCGCGACTCCCAGACCGAGGACTTTATCATCGAGAGCAATCGCCAGGCGCTCGACAAGCTCGCCACGCTGCACCTCAAGCTCCTCGCCGCGCACCAGACGCTGCACTCGGTGGACAGCGAAAAGGCGGAATTGGAATTGCGCGCGCGGCTGAAAAAGATCGAGAGCGACTTGAAGCTGCCCGCGCTTTCCGCCTCGCTGCGCGAGTCGAAGCAGGCCACGCAACAGATCCTGCAACAGCGGCTCGCGAACCTCGCCCGGCGGGAACAGACCTTGCAGGAAATCGAGAGCGACCTCACCCGCATCGAGGCCCAGATCGATCTGGCGCTCGACAATGCCGGACTGCGCGGCAAGAGCGAAACGATTTCCGCCAACATCAAACTCGCCAGCCAGCTTCTCGATGAGTCCTCGGGCGAAAGCTTCTCCTTCTCCGAGCTCGAGCGCAGCTATTCGAGCCAGACGGATTAGAGCGGTGCGATCGCGATGCTCGCAATTGTCCCGAAGGGACGTCGGAAACTAGCCGGTGGCGCCAGCCACCGGAACCGCACAAAGAGCGAACCCTCCCCAGATGGGCGTTGGAACAACCATGCGGGGAATTCCAACGCCCCTGCCGGGGCGGAACATATTTTTTCCAATATCCGGGGGCTGGCGCACCGGCTAATTTCCGATGTCCCTCCGGGGCCACAGACTGGTGAAGCCGCACGGCGTTCTCGCTCCGGCCCGGAGTCGGCGCCAATTCGCGGCGCAGCCACGCCAGCCAGCCCTCCTGCGCGCTCGGCGCTGCCGGAATTGAAGCCGCCTTCATCGGCGTTACTTCGCGGGCTGGCCCCTGATGATCGCCACCGCCGACGCGCCCATGCGGAAAAGCTCTGCATCGGGATCCTCGATCGCGATGCGCACCGGGAAACGCTGCGCGATGTGAACCCAATTCAACTCGCGTTTGACGTAGGGCATGCCGCGCAGCTCGATCTCGCCTTCGGGTTGCACGGCCCAACCGATGCCCTGCACTTTGCCGCGGAAGCGCTGCCGCGGCGCGGAGAGCAGATACACTTCGACCTGCTGACCCGGCGCGATGCGCTGGATTTCGGCCTCGCGGAAGTTGGCGATCACATACCACTGCCGCGTATCGAGCAGCGAAAACACGGGCAGCAGCGGACTGACGTGCGCACCTTCCGAGATGTTGAGGCTGATCACGCGACCGGGAAACGGCGCATTCACTTTGCAATAGGACAGCTCGAGTTCGGCGAGCTTCAGCGTGGCCACGAGCCCCAGGCGCTGCGCGGTGAGCGTGTCGAATTTGCTCACGGCCACCTTCGCTTGATTCAGCCGCTGCTGCTCAGTTTCGACAGCGGTGGCCGCGACGTTGCGAGCGGTTCGCGCCTGATCCACCTGCTCGGCGGTGGTAAAGCGCTGCTTCAACAAGGGCTCCGTGCGATCCAACGTGTCCTGGGTTTGCTTGAGCTGCGCCTTCGCCCGCTCGACGCCGGCTTCCATCACCTTCACGGTAAACGCCAGTTCCTGGTCCTGAACGCGCGCGACCTCGATCTCCTTGTCGAGCGCGGCGACGTTGGCCTTCGCCTTCTCGACGGCCAGCTCGTAATCCTCGGGGTCGATCTCAAACAACGGATCGCCGGCTTTGACCGCCTGGTTTTCCACGACGTGCAATTTGACGATTGGCCCCTGCACGCGCGGCACGATGCCGATGACGTTGGCGCGCGCGACGGCATCGTCCGTCCGTGGATGCTGCTCGTTCACGCTCCAGACGTAGAACGCCAGCGCGATGGCTCCGACGATGATCAGAATGCTCAGCAGCGCGCCGACCGCTTTGCGTCCGCCGCCGGTCGTGGTCGCGGGCGCGACTGGCGGTGCCGCTATCGGCGCGTTCTCCGCTTTCGGAGCGGCTTCGGATTTGGTTTTTTCGTCAGCCATGCGACGTCAGTTTTTGAAGAGCACGATCCACGTGCCCAAGGTGAAAAGCACCCACAGACAAAGATGGACCAGGGCGGCGGGGCGCAGTTCAGGATCGAGCTTCAGCGCGACCAGGACGAGGCGAGCGATGAGGGTGAGAATCAGCCCGATCACGATGCTGATCATCCAGGCCGGAAAATAAGCACCGAGCACATCGACGGCCGGCGAATGATACCCAGCGCGCTGACAACCCGGCAGGCTGCACAGCGACAGGAGAGCGATCGCCGGGCAATTGATGGTCAACTTCGGATTCATGCGTGAAGCGCGGCGGCGATCAAGCCACTCTCAGGAGGCTGATCGCCTGCTGTATCTCAAAAGCGGCAGACAATAACAACTGCGCAACCCCCCGTTTGGAACCAGGCGTTTGCGAGTGACCTTGCGCCACCTTGCCGGTAAGAGTTTGCGCGATCCGAGCCGCGTCACTGTCTATGTTGACGAGAACAATCCGAATTCACACTCGCAGGGTCGCCTTTCTTTCAGCCGCGCACCGCCGAAGTCTCTGGTCGATGTGCGCGGTGTCCGCGGCCTGGACCGCGGCGGCTCTCGCCGCCGATGGCCCGCCGCCTGCGTCGAACAAACCTTGGGCACCGCCCAAACTGCAGAAATACGAGGAGGAGCTGGCCACACGTCTTGCGCACCCTTCAAAGAGAGCAACCGCGGTGGCCGTCGATCCGGCAAGAATCTACACGCTTCCGGAACTCATCGACTTCGCACAACGCAGCAATCCGGAGACACGCATTGCCTGGGAACGAGCACGGCAGGCGGCGGCGGCGGTCGGGCTGAGCGAGAGCTTTTACTACCCATACCTCGTGGCCTCGGCAGGCACGGGATACGAGCGCGCTTTCATCCCGTTTCCGCAGCTCGACGTGCAGTTGAACGAGGGACAACTCCTCCGCTCAGCCCAGGCGGCACTCCAGTCGATTCCTAATGATCCTCGCGGCGCCATCCGCACCCTCGGCCAGGGCGCCGCGAATGCGCTCGATGTCTCGATCGCCGGCGGCGGCTCGCTCGTCACGGACGCCGTGGCGTCGCGCGCCGCCTTGAGCGTGAAGTGGCTGCTCCTCGATTTCGGCCAGCGTCGCGCCGCGGTGGACGGCGCGAAGGAACGCCTGATGATGGCCAATGTCGGCTTCAACGCCACCCACCAGAAGGTCGTCTTCGAAGTGACCGAGCGCTTTTACGCGCTCAACGTCGCGCGGCAGAAAGTGAAAGTCGGCAAAGCTGCCCTGCGGTCTGCGCAAGCGGTCGAGCAAGCGGCCAGGGCGCGTCTCGATCATGGCCTGGCCACCAAGCCGGAATTCCTCCAGGCCCAGCAACAATCCGCACAATACGAGTTCGAGCTCGAAGCGGCCTTTGCGCTCGAAAGCGATGCGCGGATCGCGCTCGTCAACCGCCTCGGCATCCTGCCCACCACGCGGCTCCAGGTGGCCGACGTGCTCGATGCGCCCATCGACCATTCGCTCGCCGAATCCGTCGATCGCCTCGTGGACCGTGCGCTCTCGCAACGCCCCGATCTCGTCGCAAAGCTCGCCAACCTGCGCGCGAAGGAGGCGGAAGTGCGCAAAGTGCGCGCGGAGTATTTCCCGAAAGTCGCCCTCGACGCCCACCTGGGCCGGCTGCGGCTCGATGTCAGCGTCGCCGACTCCGGTTACTTCGGCGACGATCACACCGTGTATGGCGCGGTGGTGGCGGTCGAGGTGCCCCTCTTCGACGGCTTCGCGCGACGCGAGAAAATGCGCATCGCGGAGTCCGAAGCGCGCGCGGCAGAAAGCGAACTCGAGCAAGCGCGCGACGACGCGGTGCGCGAAGTGTGGAAAGCCTACACCGACTTCAAGACGGCGCTCCGCAAACGGGATTCCGCCGCGAAATTGATGACGGCCGCGGAGAATGCTTCCGCCGCCGTTTTCGAAGCCTACCAACACGGGCTCGGCACCTACACCGAAGTCGTCACCACCCAGCGCAACGTCGCCTTCGCGCAGAGCGTGAACTACGAAACGCGCGCCGCGATCCGCTCCGGGGCCGCCGCCCTGGCGCTGAGTGTCGGCGATCTCGCCAGGCCCGCGTCGTTGCCCTCAAACGCAAAGGCCTCCTGGAAAAATACGGACTTCCATTCCCAGAACCGATGAACCTCCAATCACGAGCGCTTGCATAAGCTCTTCGATCTCGAACAGGCGCCCCGGAGCGCCCTCTCGGTGGAATCGCGCCCCCTTGACGGAAACGCAGGAGGCGGTTTGCAGCCCCGGCCGGTGAACCCACCGCTTGTCACGTGAAATTCACATTCTCGCGCTCGGCAACCGGCTTTTTACTGAGTTAGCTGGCGGGTCTGCGGGGCTCGCGCTCCGTCCCATGCAGGAAATCGAGCGCAAATTCCTCGTCAAAGCATTGCCCGGCGATCTCGCCGCTTTTCCTCACGTCGAAATTCATCAGGGCTATCTTGCCTATGAGCCGGGCGATCGACAGGTGCGCATCCGGCGAATCGGCGATGAGTGCTGGCTGACCGTCAAGGTTCGCCTGGGTGGATGTCGAGAGGAGGTGACGATTGCGCTGACCCCGGACGACTTCGCTTGTCTTTGGCCGATCACGAAGGGCCGTCGGCTCCATAAAACACGCTATCGGATCCCGCATGGAGAGCTGATGATCGAGATCGATGTTTACCACGGAAAGTGGAACGGTCTTTTGGTGGCCGAGGTCGAGTTTGAAGACGAACAACTTTGCCGCGATTTCATTGCGCCCGATTGGCTGGGCGAGGACGTAACGCTCAACCCGGCTTACAAGAACACTGCGCTGGCGGTTTGACTCGATCGTCGCCGGAAATGATACCCGAACGAATTCGCAAGCTTCTCGAGGCGGAGCCGTTCATTCCATTCTCGGTCTTCTTGATCGACCGCCACTCGATCCACATCGGCCACCCAGCAACCGCCGCGCTGGAGGACGATGGACGTGCGCTGGTCGTGCAAACCATGGTGCGCGGAGAGATCTTTGTTGAGACGGTGGACACGGCGGCGATTACCCGGCTGCTGGTCAAGACCTTGGCACCAACCACTGAGATCCGCGTCTCCGAGAACGCGCCCATTCCCGGGCCGGCCCAACCCGTCGGCCCTGGCAAAACGCGGGTGCTCTTCATCTGCACCCGGAACAGCGCCCGCTCGCAGATGGCCCAGGCCTGGCTGAATCACCTGGGCGGCGAACAGATGGAGGCGGAAAGTGCAGGCTTCGAGCCGGGCGAGCTTCATCCGCTGGCCGTCGAGGCGATGCGCGAGGTCGGCATCGAGATCGCGGAGCAAAAGACCAAAAGCATCTTCGACCTTTATCGTTCGGGAGCCCTCTTCGCTTTCACGATCTGTGTTTGCGATGAGAGTGCCGAAAAGCCGCCGGTTTTCCCGGGTCCGACCAAGCGTCTGCACTGGAGCCTTCCCGACCCGCTGGCCGGTGGCGGATCGGACGCTGACGTGCTCAGTGGGATGCGTGCCGCGCGCGACGCGCTGCGGGCGCGAATCGAAGCGTGGGTCAGCGCGACGACCGCAGACGGAACGCTGTCGAGCTAGTTTGCGGCGACGGACCTGCGGCTACGTGAGGTTCTTGAGGCGGGCGCGGCGGAGCTGGCGGTCGAGACTTACCTCAAGCCCAGCACATTCAGGACGACGAAGTTGCCGAAGGCAAAGAGCAATGAGCCGAGGAAGATGCACACCGGAAGGGTGAGCACCCAGGCAAGCAGGACACTGCGCAAGGTCTGCCGCTTGCAGGCCGGATTTGTTGGCCGCCATGGTGCCGGCGATCCCCGCTGACGGGCAGTCCGAGGAGGTCGGCCGCGGCGATGGTGGACATGGCCACCAGTTCTGCCGATGCGCCCTGCGCGTAGGTCAGGTGCGACTTTCCGATCTTCTCGCCGACGGTCACCACGATCCGCTTCCAGCCCACGGTCGTGCCGCAACCGAGCGCGAGGGCGATGGCTACCTTCACCCAAGGCGGGATGAATTTGGTGATCGCATCGAGTTCGCCTTTGAATTCGTTCGCGGCCTTTTTCTCCGCATCGTTACCCAGTTTGTTGCCTTTGCCCAGGCGACCGGCCCTCCAGCGCAACCGGGCCGCTCCAGCAAGTCGTCGAGGATCGTCCGCTTGATCGAGCGATAGTGAGTAAGCGGGCTGTGCAGCAATCAGCGAATAGCCAGAGTCGCTGCTGTTATTAGTAGCCAGAAAATCCGAATGCCATCGGGCAGCGGGTAACGGAATATTACAAGTCAGCGGCAAATAAGAATTCCAGGTTACGGTACGGTGATAATCGGGTGTCGCGGCGGGTTTGCCATTGTGCCTCACGTTGATGGGTCGCACTCCCTTACGAAGGGCTGGACGTAGCCCGCTCCACCATGAAGATACCCGTTACCAGATCTCGATGGCTCAGCAATTACTTGCGGCGATTGCTGCTCCTGCTGCTGCTCAGTGGCGGAATCTTAGCCGAATCCGCTCGCGCCTTGGGGCAGGGAAATACTTTTCAGGAAACCATCCTCGTCGCCAGCAATGGGTCATACCAACCGGCTGCGTTCATCGATGCGCATATCGAAAACGCCTGGGGCATTGCGCTCCGTCCGCCCGGAGCGGGCGGTCATATCTGGGTGAGCAACGCGCGTAATGCCAGCACCTCCCTCTACATCGGGGATGTGAATGGAATACCGCTGCACCAGGATGGCCTGAAGATCCTGCAACTGGATGGCCCCTTGATTTCCTATGAAGGCGGCCTGCCCCAGACCACCGGCCAGGTCTATAACGCCGCCAGCGATCTGCCCAACCAGCCCACGGAGTTTCCGGTCAGCGGCCCGGCCAGCAATTGGTCGAGCGGCACGGCGGTCCCGATCGGGAACATCTCCGGCCCGGCGAAATTCGTGTTCGTCACCAAGGATGGCACCATCAACGCCTGGCGGGCGAATACCGCCGCGAGCATGAACACCGCCATCGTGGCCATGGATTACTCGGACCACGGCAAAGACCAACTCAAGGAGCTCCCCTTTCTCCCCGCGTTCACCGGCGTCGCGATAACCACCGAGCCCCCTTCCCTCAACGATGAGGGCCAGGCCGTGGCGGATAACAGGCTCTATGTCACCGACTTCCAAAATAAGATCATCCGCGTCATCAATAATCAGTGGACCGACATCACGGTCCAAGTCCCCTTTGAGCGCCCCGCGGGCCTGGCGGAGGGGATGAGCCCTTACAATATCCAGGATCTGAACGGAAAACTCTATGTCACCTACGCCGCGGTGGACACCACCTCCGAGGAACCCGCCTTCGACGTGCCCGAGGAGGGCGGCCACGTCTTCGTTTACGACCGCGACGGCCATCTGCTCCATGGCTTCCAGGATGAGGGCCTGCTCAGATCACCGTGGGGTCTGGCCATCGCTCCGGCTGGCTTCGGCAAGTTCGGCGGGAAGCTCCTCGTCGCCAGTTTTGGCGATGGCACCATCGCCGCCTTCGATCCCAACACCGGGGACTTCGCCGACTTGCTCCGCAACCCACAGGGCGAACCGCTCAAGCTCGACGGGCTCTGGGGCCTGGCATTCGGCAATGGCGTAAGCCTTGGCGACGCCAGTGCGCTCTATTACACCGCCGGACCAAACAAAGAGCAGGACGGAGTGTTTGGTCGCGTCAACGCCATCACCACCGCCGCACCCGCGGTTTCGGTGGCTGCAGCCGCAGCGCCAGTTCCCGCGCGCCCCGCGAATCCGGTTCTCTCCTCCGCCGCCGCCGATCGCCAGACCGTGCGCGATTTCGGAGCGGTGGGTGATGGCAACGCCGACGACACCGCGGCCATCGAAAAAGCCGCGCAGAGCGGCAGCATTGTTTTTCCAAGCGGAACCTATCGCCTGACGCGCACGATCAAGATTGACCTGGCGCCACCGGCTTCGCCTCGCTGAGCGGAACCCCTTCAACTGTAACGAGTAGTTGGATGCAGCGAGAGTGGGGTGCGCCCCAAGGAGCGGCGTGCGTCCCGCCGCCGACCCAACTAACGCCTGAAGGGCCGGACCTACCGGTGAGGGCCCCCGCAGAACCCATCCGGCGGCGAGACGCACTCCATCCTCGATCAGGCCCGAATCGGCCTCCGGCTCGAAGACTGTGTGATTAGAGGCGGCGTCACTCCGCGATGACTGCGCCGAAAAGAAAGCCACTGCCACTCACAACCGAAGGCGGTCGCGACTAGTGTTGCCGCGATGAAATGTGTCAGAACGAAGGCAGAAATGGCGTTTCGGTCACAGCGAGGTGAAATCTTGATTGGACGGCGGTTTACGTATTGCCGCCAAGACCCGGCAGCTTAGAAGGACCGAACCGCGACGGTTTCGGCGCGGAAACAAATCCTTAGTCGGTCTTCAACGCATCGGCACTTCGACTTTAGTATGTATAGCTACAATCCAACAGTTATCCGCCCGCCCGCGGGGACGCCGCGCCAGCCAACGATCGCGGCGCGGTCAGGTCGCCCTGCCTCATTACTTTCGTGGCTGAGCAAAGCGACCATCTTAATCGTCTTTGTCTCTTTCTTTCTCTGCGGCTTGGTCCACGCGGGACCGTTCACGGCGGGAAACCTGGTCGTGGCGCAGGCGGCCAACGCCAACAATACCACCGTCTCGATCGTGGAGCTGAGTCCGACGGCGCTGAACCAGAATCCGACGAATACCATCGCGATCGATGGCGCGAGCGCCAACGGGCTGCGGGTGAGTGGCTCGGCCTCCAGCACGCTGTATCTGGGGAGGACGAACGACGGCGCGCTGCTCTGTTTCACGGGACATAACACCACGACGACCACCGGGAACATCAACGTGATCCTCCCGCGCGGTGTCGGCACCCTCAATCCCAGCGGTAATTACCTGTTGCAGACCACCTACACGGGGAACAGCGGCAGCCAGACCCGGTCCGCCACGAGTCTGAATAATTCTACGTGGTTCGTGGGCGATCAGGGTGGCGTCTATACCAACGGCTCGACCACGCCCAGCCCCGCCGGGAATTTTCGCAGCCTGAAGGCCTTCGGCGGGACCGTTTACCTGTTTCAGGCCGCGACCACCACGCCGACGGTTTCCGTCGTGTCCGCGGTTTCCGGTGGCACCGTGACGGGCCTGCCCGGCCTGCCAAATGGAACGGCCAGTGCCCAGGATTTCCAACTGATCTCCTCCGGGGACAACGGCGCCGCATTCGACGTGCTTTATGTCCTTTCCGCAACTTCCGCCACCGCCGGCACCATTGAGAAGTATTCGCTCGTGGGCGGATCGTGGGTGGCCAATGGCAGCTATGTCACCGCCTTCGGAGGGTTCGGAATCGTGGCGGCGGATAATGCCAATATGGCGGACCTTTATGTCACCACCGGCACCGGCGCCACGGTGGCGAACAACGTTCTCCATCTCACCGACACGGCTGGCTTTAACTCCACGATTAACATTACCACTGCGAGCAACCAGACGCTCTACACCGCCCCCGCTGGCTTCCTGGCAAAGGGCATCTCCTTCGCCCCGGTGGCTACTACTGGGAATGCCGATCTCTCCAGCCTCACCCTGAGCGCCGGCACGCTCACGCCGGCCTTTGCCGCGGCCACGCCCACCTACACGGCCACCGTCCCCAGCGCGAGCGCGAGTATTACCGTAACGCCCAGCGCGGCGGATCCTACCGCAACCGTGGAGGCGAGAGTAAATGGCGCGAGTTATTCACAAGTTACTTCCGGCAGTCCGAGCGGTGCATTGGCACTCATCGTGGGTGCGAATACCGTGGATATCAAGGTGGCCAAGGGCACCGCGGTGAAGGTCTATACCATTACCGTCACCCGGCCACCCTCATCCGATGCCAACCTTACCAGCCTCAGCCTGAGTGCCGGGACGATTTCTCCAGTTTTCGCCGCCGCCACCAACAGCTATTCGGCGAGCGTCGGCAACGCCACCAGCACCGTAACGGTCACGCCTACCGCGGCCGATGCCACTTCCACTCTCTTGGCGCGGGTCAATGGCGGAACTTATACACCGGTGACTTCGGGCAGCGCCACCGGCGCGCTGACTCTCAATGAGGGAGATAACACCATCGACATTCAGGTCACCGCTCAAGACGGCACGACCATCAAGACCTACACCGTGACCGTGGGCCGCATGCCTTCTTCATTCAATTCGACGGCGCGCGATATTTACGAGCAAAACCGGGGCACGTGGAATGCCGCCGGCATCAACGTCGGGAGCACGCAATTCATCAACCTGGGCCTCCAGGGCGTGGGTCGGGTGCCGGCGAATGCCATCGATCCCGCCACCGGGGAGTCGCTCGGCTCGGTCTCCGACATGCAGGTCACGAATTTCGTGAACAATCACAACGGCACCTGGAGCGGTATCTTCAACTTCCTGCCCGACCGGGGCTACAACAGCGGCGCGATTTTTTCGAACTACGCCGCCCGGATCAACACCTTCACCTTCACCTTCACCCCCTACACCCTCGCCGCGACGACGACGGCGCAGGATCAGGTCGCCATGACCTTTACTGGCTCGACCCGGTTTACCTACGATCATGACGGCAACCCCAACACGCTGCCGGTCTTCACCACCGGTCTGCTCGCCGACACCAGCACCACCCTTTTCGGCACGACCGTGCCGGCCGCTTCCGGCGCCAGCGTCCAGAGCGACGGCCCGGTCAATAACCGCCTCACCATCGATGCCGAAGGCCTGGTCTTCGACTCGCGCGCTGGCAAATCGGGCACCGGCTGGATTGGCGACGAATACGGCGCTTATATCTATCATTTCAACAGCGCGAAGCAGATCGACGGCCAGCTCCGCATGCCTGACGCGCTCATCCCGCACTCCCCGGTTGGCACGATTAACTACCTGATCGATCCCGCGCTCAATGGGCGGCGGGTCAACCAGGGCGTGGAGGGCCTCTCCCAGACGCCCGACGGCAGAAAACTTTTCGGCCTCATGCAAAGCGCGACGATTCAAGATTCCGGCGCCGGCAATCAGGGCCGCTCCAATACCCGGCTCCTCGTCTATGACCTCACCGCGAGCGACACGCCCAGCGATCCCGTGGCGCAATATCTCATTCAGTTGCCGCGCGTGGACGATACGGGCTCGACCACCAACGGCACGACGGTGAATCGGAACGCCGCCCAAAGCTCGATTCTGGCGCTCAACGATCATCAAATCCTGATCCTCTCACGCGACGGCAATGGCCGCGGTGCCTCCGGCGCGCCCGTCTTCAAGTCCATCCTTCTCGCCGACCTGGCGACCGCGACGAATTTCGATGGCACCTACGATGCGGAAGGGGCGGCGGTAGCGCCCGCCGGCGTTCTCAATGTCAACGTGGCCCCGCTCACCTGGCGCGAGGCGCTGAACCTGATCGGCAAGCTGGATCTTGGCATCGCAGAGGTGGCCAAGTTCGGCCTCAACCTCAATGCCGCCCCCGGAGACATCAATACGATCTGCGAAAAGTGGGAGGCGCTCGGGCTGGTCTCGGTCGGTGATCCCATCACACCGGACGACTACTTCCTCTTCGTCGGCAACGACAACGACTTCCTCACCACCACGGGCAAGTACCTCGACGCCAATAATCAGATCCAAAGCTACAACGCGGGACTCGAAAACGACACGCTGGTGCTCGCCTATCGGGTGCGCATCGTCTCCACCACGAATTATCGCTTCGCGCAAAGCGCCCTGTCCGTCCAGGAGGACGCTGGCGGCGTGACTTTGACGCTCACCCGTGACGGTGACACTTCGGCCGCGGCCACGGTCAACGTTACCACCACGGATGGCACGGCCATCTCCGGCACCGACTACAGCGGCGTGACCAACCAAGCGGTGACATTTTCCGCCGGCTCTCCCACCGCCACAATCAACGTCATCGTGGCCAACCGTGCCGGCGTGCGCGCGGATCGCACCTTCACCGCGAGCGTTTCCACGCCGGACTTCGGCACGATCGGGACGCCGGCCACAACCACCGTCACCATTACCGAAGCGGAAGCGGGCTTCGCCTTCGCGGCGGCGACGGCTTCGGTGCGGGAGGACGCGGGGAAGGTGACCCTCACCATCAACCGCACGGGGAAAACCGGTGCGGCGACGGTGAACATCAGCACGGCCGATGGGACCGCCGTGGCGGGGAAGGATTACACGGCATTGACCAGCGTGCCAGTGGCTTTCGGGGCCGGCGTGGCGCAGAAGACGGTGGACATCAACGTGACGAACCGGCCGGGCATTCGCGTGGCCCGAACTTTCGCCGCCATGCTGGCGCCCGGCGTGGGTGTGGTGCTGATCACCCCCTCGAGCGCCACAGTGACCATCACCGAGGCGGATCTGGAAGGGACTCTCACCGGCCCGAGCTCGAGCGCAACCCCGTACGTGCAGCCCTTCGACAATGGCTGGCAGACCACCGCGGTGCTGACCGTGGGCGACACGGTGCCCAGGACCGGCACCACCACCGGCGAAACCTATGCCATGGTCGGCATTCCGGACGGCCTCGGGGCCTACGACAATGGCAACGGCACGCTGACCCTGCTCATGAACCATGAGCTCGGCAACACCGTCGGTGGCATTCGGGCACACGGCTCAATCGGCGCGTTCGTCTCCGAATGGATCATCGACAAGTCCACGCTGCAGGTCATCTCCGGCAGCGATCTGATGCAGAGCATCTTCGGGTGGAACACGGCCACGCAGAGCTCGCTCAACTCCCCGGCCACCGTGGCCTTCAATCGCTTCTGCTCGGCGGATTTGCCGCCGGTCGGCGCCTTCTACAACCCCGTCAGCGGGCTCGGCACGCAGAACCGCATCTTCATGGATGGCGAAGAAGGTGGAGCGACCGGCTACGCCCTGGCCCACGTGGCCACCGGCCCGGACAAGGGCAAGACCTTCGTCCTCGGTAAGTTCAACCTCAGCACCAACGGCTCCGGCCTCACCGGCGTGGGCGCCTGGGAAAACATCCTCGCCAACCCGTTTGTCCAGAACAAGACGGTGGTGGTGGCGACCAATGACGGCGGCACCGGGATCATGACCAACACGGTGAGCGTGTATGTCGGCCTGAAGACGAGCAGCGGCACCGACGCCGACAAAGCGGGACTGACCAATGGGACGCTCAAGTTCGTGAACGTGGTCGGCAACGCGGCCGAAATCTCCGACGCCAGCACGCGGACGACCAACATCCTGAGCGGCACTCGCTTCTCCCTGGGCGCGAGCACGTCCACCCTCTTCTCGCGTCCCGAAGACGGCGCCTGGAACCCGCTCAATCCAAAACAGTTCTACTTCGTGACGACCGATCGTCTCGACCAGGTCGCCGATAGTGTGGGCGCGCAGATCGGCCGCACGCGGCTCTGGCGGCTCACCTTCGACGACATCATGAACCCCGAGACGGGCGGCGTGATCGATCTGCTGCTCACCGGCGGCGTGGGCAACGACGCCAACATGTGGGACAACATGGCGGTCACCGCGGAGGGCGAGATCCTCCTGCAGGAGGACGTGGGCGCCGCCGCGCACAATGGCAAGGTGTGGCTTTACAACCCCCTCGCCGGCAGCCTGCGCAAAGTGCTCAAGCACGACGCGGCTCGCTTCGGCGAGATCACCAATGGCGTCGCTGCGCCGGCCACGGCTCCGTTTACGAACGACGAGGAGACCTCGGGCATCATCGATGTGACCACGCTCTTCGGCGGCAACGCGGCCACGGGCGAGCACTACTTCTTCACCGCGGACCAGGCGCATTACCCGCAACCCGGCGCGCTGGTGGAAGGCGGCCAGCTCCTTCTCATCCACCAGGTGGCGACGCAGACCGGGATCAGCTCGACGAGCACGCCATACGTGGTGCCGATGGATCCCGCCTTCCAGACCACCTCGGTGCTGACCGTGGGCGATACCGTGCCCAAGACCGGCACGACCAGCGGCGAAACCTACGCCATGGTCGGCATTCCGGACGGCCTCGGCGCTTACGACAATGGCGATGGGACGCTGACCCTGCTCATGAACCATGAGCTCGGCAACAACGTCGGCGGGATGCGGGCGCACGGCTCCATCGGCGCCTTCGTCTCCGAGTGGATCATCAACAAGAACACCCTCCGCGTCGTCTCCGGCAGCGATCTGATGCGAAGCATCTTCGGCTGGAACACCGGCACGCAGAGCTCGAATACCGTCGCAGCCACGGTGGCCTTCAATCGCTTCTGCTCGGCCGACCTGCCGCCGGTCAGCGCCTTCTACAACCCCGCCAGCGGCCTCGGCACCCAGAACCGCATCTTCATGGATGGCGAGGAAGGCGGCACGACCGGCTATGCCCTCGCCCACGTGGCCACCGGCCCCGACAAAGGCAAAACCTACGTCCTCGGCAAGTTCAACCTCAGCACCAACGGTTCCGGCCTGACCGGGGTGGGTGCGTGGGAAAACATCCTCGCCAACCCGTTTGTTCAGGACAAGACGGTGGTGGTGGCCACCAATGACGGCGGCACCGGGATCATGACCAATTCGGTGAGCGTGTACGTCGGCACCAAGACGAACAGCGGCACCGACGCCGACAAAGCGGGCCTGAACAATGGCACGCTCAAGTTCGTGAACGTGGCCGGAAACCCAGTCGAGATCACCGATCCCACGACGCGCTCCACCGGCATCACCAATGGCACCAGCTTCTCGTTGAGTGCCACCGCTTCCACGATGTTCTCGCGCCCCGAGGACGGTGCTTGGAACCCGCTCAACCCGGCGCAGTTCTACTTCGTCACCACCGATCGCCTCGACCAGGTCCCCGATGGCGTCGGCACCCAGATCGGCCGCACGCGGCTCTGGCGGCTCACCTTTGCCGACCTCACCAACCCGGACGCGGGCGGGGTCATCGACCTGCTCCTTACCGGCGGCATGGGCAACGACGCCAACATGTGGGACAACCTGGTCGTCAATTCCGCCGGCCTGATCCTCCTCCAGGAAGATGTGGGTGGCGCCGCCCACAACGGCAAGGTGTGGCAATTCAACCCGGCGACCGGCAGCCTGCGCAAAGTGCTCAAGCACGACGTCGCGCGCTTCGGCGAAGTCACCTCCGGCGGGGTCATCGTCACCGCCACCGCGCCCTTCACCAATGACGAGGAGACCTCGGGCATCATCGATGTTACCGATATTTTCGGCGGCAACGCCGCCGCGGGCGAGCACGTCTATTTCACATCCGACCAGGCGCACTTCCCGCAAGCCGGCGCGCTGGTCGAAGGCGGGCAGCTCGCGCTGGTGCGCGAGACGCCAGCCATCGCCTTCTCCTTCTCCGACTCAATCACCTCGGTGGGCGAATCCGAAGGGAGCGTCACGCTTACCGTCAAACGCTACGGCGACCTGCAGTTCGCCGCCGGCGTCAGCGTGAGCACGGCCAACGGCAGCGCCACGGCGCCCGCGGATTACACCGCTCTCAATGCGCAACTGGTCAACTTCGCGCCCGGCCAGCTCCAGGCCACGGTCAACGTGGCGATTGCCAACCGCGCCGGCGTTCAAGGAGACCGGACCTTCACCGCCCAGCTTACCAATCCCGCCAATGGCGGTGTGCTCGCCACGCCGGCGCTCGCCACCATCACCATCCACGAGGGCAACTCCAGCTACCGCATCGAGAACGCGACCTACAGCCTGCTCGAGAACGCCGGACCGCTGCAGATTAACCTTACGCGCACCGGCTCGACGGCGGCCGCCGATGCCACTCTGACCGCCACGGATGGCACGGCCCACGCCGGCACCGATTACACCGCGCCAGCCAGCACCGTGCATTTCGGCGCCGGCCAGATGTCGGCGACCGTCAGCATCCCGATCACGAACCTGAGCGGCACGCCGCAAGGCACGCGCAGCTTCACGCTCGCGCTCACCGCCGTGCCCGGCGGCAGCGTGATCGCGGGCACGCCAGCCACGGTGACGATCACCGAGGCGGAAGGCAGCGGTGGTTTGCTGAGCTTCGACAACGCCAGCATTCGCCTGAATCCGGTGAACGAGCTGCGGCAGCCCAATACCGTCGCGGTGGTCATCAACCGCACCGACACCGCCCAGGGCGCGGTCAGCGTCACCGTCACCGCCTCCCAGCCGGGCTCCGTCCCGGCGGGCCAGAAAAAGCTGGATGGCACGACGGACTACACCCTCGCCGGTGACACCGCGATGGTCGCCTTCGCCGATGGCGAGGCCGAGAAGACCCTGAGCATCCCGCTGAAAGCGACGGTCCGTCCCGGCCAGTTCCTGCTCACGCTGAGCGCGCCCACGGGCGGCGCTTCGCTCGGCACTCCGGCTCAGGCCACGGTGGAAGTGACGAAAAAGGACACCAGCGGGCCGTTGCTCTTCATCGGCCTTGGCGCTCCTGATGCCAACGGGATGACCACCCTCACTGGCTTCGCGCAAGACACCAAATCACCGGCCGCCGGCATCCACCATGTCAGCTACTCGGTCAGCAACATCGCAGGCACCTCGAACCCGGTAAATCTCGCGCTCGTCTTCGGAGCCTTCAGCCAGAGCGTCCAGTTGGAGCAGGGCGCGAACACGGTCACGGTCATGGCCGTGGACAACGGCGGAAACGTGACCACCGAAATCGCAAAGGTTTCATACAGCGACCCGGACATGACTGCGCTCGCGGGCAATTACCGCGGCTTGCTCGTCCCGACGGGCACGCCGTCGAACGAGACTTCCGGGCTCCTCACCGTAACGGTCACCGGCAGCGCCACGGTCACCGGCAAGCTGCAGACCGGGGGAGACACGACCTCCTTCAAGGGCGCTCTCGACAGCGCCGGCAACGTCCACTTCAAGCCGACGAATGGCACCGCGCTCCCGGCGGGCGCGGCGAGCCTGTCGGTGAACATCATCGGCGGGCAGGCGACGGGGACGCTCACGGTCGCGGGCGGCGGCGGTGCGGTCGCGGTCGCGGCAAGGGAGACTTCGGCGAATGCGGGCCTGCTCAACGGCGGCGCCGCTCAGAAGTTTACTCTCGTCTTCCCGAGCAAGGCGCAGCCGGTTCTGAAGCCTGCGCAGGTCCCGCAAGGCGACGGCTACGCCACGATCACGGTCAATCCGAACGGCATGTTCACCGCGGCCGGTTCGTTGGCCGATGGCACCGACTTTACCGCCGGCGGCTGGCTCACGACGGCGGGGGCGAACTCGCAGCCGGGTCCGCTTTACGTGAGCCTGCCCAAGGCGGCCGGCTCCCTGGCCACGGCGCTCGTCTTCGATCTCAGCGCCGCCACCCGTGCGAACTCCGACGTGCTGGGCAACGATAGTCTCTGGATCCACCCCGCCGTGCAGGGCTCGCGCTATTACCCAGACGGCTGGCCCGCTGGGATCCGCATGGATGCCCTCGGTGCCCGCTTCACCGTTCCCGCGGCGGCGAGCATCCTGCCGGGCCTCGGCACCACCAGCCCGAATGCGCAGTTGCAGTTCACCGACGGCAAGCTGGCGACAAGCCTGCTCCTCCGGGACCTCGACCTCAGCAAGACCAACGTCTTCACGAACCGTTCCACCGACCCGGCGCTGACCCTCAAGATGACAACGGCGACCGGCGTCTTCCAAGGTGTCTTCACCCACACTGACACGAAGAAGACCGACTATCGCGGTGTCGTCCTCCAGGAAGGCACCAACGCCAAAGGTTTCGGTTATTTCCTCAGCACTCCGCCCGCCGGGAATTCCGGCGCCGAAAGCGGCGGCGTGGTCCTGCTCCCTCGGCCATAGCGCGGGCGCCCCCTCAGGCGTGATCGAGCTCGGTCGTCGCGGGCGGGTCGGGCAGCGGATGCGGGGCGGGGGTGCCGCGGCGCTCGAAGACTTTGTAGAGGGTGGGCAGGATGAAGAGCGTGAGCAGCGTGGAGCTGATCAGACCGCCGATGACGACGGCGGCGAGCGGCTTTTGGATTTCGCTGCCTGGTCCGGTCGCAAAGAGCATCGGAATAAGTCCGAGGGCGGCCACGCTGGCGGTGATGAGCACCGGGCGCAGCCGCAGGATGGAGCCCTGGATCACGGCCTCGGCGACCGCCATCCCGGCGCGGCGTAGCTCATTGAAGTAACTCACCATGACGACGCCGTTGAGCACGGCGACGCCGAAAAGCGCAATAAAACCGACGCTCGCGCTGACGCTCAGATTGAAGTGTCCGATGACCAGCGCGAGGATGCCGCCGATCATCGCGAAGGGGATGTTCAGGATGATGAGCAGCGCCTGCTTGATCGAATTGAAGGAACTGAAGAGCATCAGGAAAATGGCGGCGATGGTGATGGGCACGACGATGGCGAAGCGTCTCATCGCGCGCTGCTGGTTCTCGAATTGCCCGCCCCAGGTGAGGAGGTAACCGGGCGGCAGTTGCACCGCGGCTTCGATCTTCTGCTGCGCCTCGGCGACGAAGCTGCCGATGTCCCGATCGGTCACGTTGCACTCGATGACGATGCGGCGCTGGCCCATCTCGCGGCTGATCTGCGCGGGGCCCTCGGTGACATCGACCTTCGCGAGCTGGCCGAGGGGAAGGAGCGCGCCGCGCGGCGAAGGAATGAGGATCTCCTTGATCGGCTCCACGTCGTTGCGCGCGGCTCCGGGAAAGCGCACGGCGAGGCCGAAGACCTTGAGCCCGTCATAGACTTTCGTCGCTTCCTTGCCGCCGATCGCCGTCTCGATCACCTCGTTGATGTCGGCGACGTTGATGCCGTAGCGGGCGATCCTGGCGCGGTCGATTTCGATCTGGAGATAGGCGAGGCCGCTGACTTTCTCGACGTTCACATCCGCGGCGCCGCGCACCTTGCCCAGCACGCGCGCGACGGCGTCGCCCTTCTCTTTCAGCACCTCGAGATCGTCGCCGAAAATCTTGATGCCGATGGCGGACTTCACGCCGCTGACCAGTTCATCGACCCGCAGCGCGATCGGCTGCGAGAAGCTCGCGGCGACGCCGGGCAGGCCGGCCAGGGCGGCGCGCATCTTCTCCACGAGTTCCTCCTTCGATTTTGTCGTCGTCCAATCCTCGCGCGGCTTGAGGGTGATGATGACATCGCTCAACTCGACGCCCATTGGGTCGGAGGCGATGTCGGCGCGGCCGGTTTTGGAAACCACGTCGATGACCTCGGGGAACTGCTTGAGGATCTGCTCGGCCTTGAGCTGGAGCGCGAGCGATTGCGGCAGCGAGATGCTGGGGATGCGAAAGGTCTGCACCGCGATGGAGCCTTCGTCGAGGGCGGGCAGGAACTCGGTGCCGATGAGCGGCACGAGCGTCGCCGAACCGCCGAGCGCCGCGAGCGCGAGCAGCACGACGAGCCAGGGAAGGCGCACGCATGGCCTGAGGAAAAACAAGTAGCCGTTTTTCAACCAGCGAATGTGCAAGGGGTCGTGCTCCTGTACCTCTTGTTTGAGGAAGACCGTGCAGAGCATCGGCACGAGGGTGAGCGAGAGGATGAGCGAACCGAGCAGCGCGAATGAAATGGTGAAGGCGAGCGGCGCGAACATTTTCCCCTCGAAACCCTCCAGCGTGAAGAGCGGCAGGAAGACGATGATGATGATGAAAATGCCAAACACGATGGGGCGCCCGACCTCTTTGGCCGCGTAGAGCACCGTCTCGACTTTGTGCGTGTGCGCGTGCGCCTGGCTTTCCTCCGGCTTCTCCGTGAGGTGGCGGTGGATGTTTTCCACCATCACGACCGCGCCATCGACCATCATGCCGATGCCGATGGCGAGGCCGCCCAGGGACATCAGGTTCGCGCTCAGCCCATACCCTTTCATCATGATGAAGGCAAAGAGCGCGGCGAGCGGCAGCACGAGCGTGACGATGAGCGCGCTGCGCACGTCGGCGAGCAGCACGATGAGGATGACGAGGACGAAGATCGCGCCTTCCTCCAGCGCCTTCGTGACGGTGTGGCTCGCCTTCGTCACGAGGTCGGTGCGGTCGTAAAACGCGACCAGCTCAACGCCCTTCGGCAGCGCTTTTTGGATCGCGGGCAGCTTGGCCTTCACCGCGTTGACGACATCGCGCCCGCTCGCACCCTTGAGCATCAGGACGATGCCGGCAACCGCTTCGCCCTCGCCGTTCGCCGTCACCGCGCCCTGCCGCAACTCCGCGCCGATGACCACCTCCGCCACGTCGCGCACGTAGATGGGCGTGTGCTCGTGCGTGGCCACGATGACGTTCTCAATGTCCTGCGTGTCCTTCACGAGTCCCAGCCCGCGCACCACGTATTGCTCGCTCTTGTGCTCGATGAAGTTGCCGCTCGCGTTCGCGTTGTTCTTTTCCAGCGCCTCGAAAATCTGCGGGAGCGTGACTTTGAAGGAAGTGAGCCGCTCGGGTTTGACGATGACCTGGAACTGTTTCACCAGTCCGCCGAAGGAGTTGACGTCGGTCACTCCCGGCACGGTGCGCAGCAGCGGGCGGACGATGTAATCCTGCACCGTGCGCAACTCGGTCGCGTCGTGTTTCCCGTCCTTGCTGATGAGCGTGTATTGGAAAACCTCGCCGAGTCCGGTGGTGATCGGACCGAGCTCGACCGCGACGCCGGCGGGCAGGTTTTCCCGCGCGCTCGAGAGCCGCTCCGAGACGAGCTGCCGTGCGAAATAATCGTCCACCCCGTCCTCGAAAACGATGGTGATCGCGCACAGCCCGATTTTCGACACGGACCGGATTTCGGTGAGCCGGGGCAGGCCGCCCATCTGCATTTCGATGGGGCGCGTGACGAGCTTCTCGACTTCCGGCGGCGACATCCCGCCGGTCGTGGCCAGCACCTGCACCTGCACGTTGGTTACATCGGGAAAAGCGTCGATGGGGATTTGCTTCACCGCGAGCACGCCGAATCCCACGAGCACCAGGGTGGCGAGGATGACGAGCATCCGCTGGCGGACGGAGAAGTTGAGGATGGAATTGATCATTTGAAGACGAGAGATTGACCGGGACTCCAAATCGGCGCTATATGGTCGATATGAAGACGCTCACGATTACCGACGCGAAGAAAAACCTCGGCAAATGGCTCAATGCCGCGGTGCGCGGAGAGCAGGTGGGAATTGTCTCCGGCGCGACCATCGTTGCGTTGCAACCAGTGCAAGTCCGCGCCGTTTCGCCGATCGAGATTCGCGAACTCAACTACGAATACGCGGCGAAGGAATACGGCGTGACGAAGAAAGAGTTCGACGCTTTCCTCAAGCGCATTGATGCCGAAGTGGAAGCGGCAAAGCGTGAGGGAATGCTCGTCAAGATTGAAAAACCTACCGTCGAGAACATTGAAAAAGCCTTTGCTGATAACGCCCGCGCTCCTCAAGCAACTCGAAGCGCTCGACCGAGCCGAGCGGGCCGACGCGTTACTCGCGCTCGTTGAATTCGTCGGGACTTTCGGGAAGCCGCACCTGCATGGCGGAATAGGCATCCGTAAAATGGTGCCGAAGATTTTCGAGTGTCGTGCGGGGCTGCATCTTCGACTCGTCGTTCGAGACATGCCGGACTGTTTGGTCGCTGGGTTCATCGGCAACCACGACGAAATCCGGCGCTGGTTGCGCGATCTGTAGAATGACCGCGCGAGGCGCGCGGCAACGGATGCGGCGTTGAGTCTTCGGATCGCCATTATTCCTCCCCGAGCTCGCCCTTCAGCAGCTCCGATTTGAGGATGAAGCTGCCTTCGGTGGCGATCTGGTCGCCGGGCTTGAGGCCGGCGAGCACCTGCACGCGGCCGTGTTGTGTGAGGCCGAGCTTTACCTCGCGCTTCTCGAACTTGCTCCCGTCCAGCGCGAGGAAGACGACCTGCTTGTCCCCATCCGTCTGCACCGCGGCATCGGAAATCACGAGCACGCCTTTCAGCACCGTCGTGGTGATTTCCACGTCGGCGAACATCCCCGGCTTCAACCGCCCGTCCTCGTTCCTGACCTCGATGCGCGCCTCGACGGTGCGCGAGTCCGTTTCGACCTTGTGGGCAATGCGCACGACTTTGCCGCGGAAGGCCTCCTCGGGATACGCGAGCACCGCAAAGGCCGCCACCTGGCCGACCTTCACCGCCGCGAGGTCGCGCTCCTTGATCTCCGCGATCACCCACAAGTCCGCCGGGTCGCTGATGACATAAACGGCACTCGTCTTGTCCACGAGTTCGCCCACCGCCTGGTTGCGCTCGATGACGAGTCCGTCGATCGGCGCTTTGAGTTCCAGCGGCTTGCCCATCAGTTCGGGCGTTTGCACGAGCGCGAGCACGTCGCCGGTTTTCACCGGATCGTTGATGTCCGCGTTCAGCTTCGCGATGCGGCCGTCGAGGGTGCTCGCGACCTTCGCCGTCTTGTTCATGTTTTCGCTCACCCGGCCCGCCGCCTTGAGGGTCATGTCGAGATCGCCGGTCGCGGCGGTTTCGGTTTTGATTTCGACGTGGGCCAGCTGCTCCCTGGTGAGCGTGACGGTTTTGTCGTCGTGTTTTTCCGCGGCTTTTTCCTTTTCGGCTTCGGCTTCCCGTTTCGTGCAGCCGGCGAACGCCAGGGCGGCAAAGGCGACGGCGGCGGTGAATTTCGTGAGCGGTGATTTCATGCGTTGGTGATCAAGGTTTGTTCGTGTCCAGCGGGACGCCGATGGCCGATTCGAGCTCGGCGCGGCTCGCGGCGATTTTGGCGAGCGCCTCGTAGTAGTCGCTGAGCGTGTCGAAGTAGGTGCGCTTGGCGTCGAGGAAGATGATGAGCGTCGTCGAGCTTTGCGTGTAGCCCTGCTCGGCCTGGACGACGAAGGCGCGCAGTTGCCGGAGAAGGTCCGGCGTGTAGAGCGCCGCCGAGTCTTTCGCGACCTGGAGACCGGCCGCCGCGATCGTGACTTCACCCGCGATGACGGCGCGGGCCCGGTCAATTTCCGCGAGCGCCTTTTGCTGCTCCGCCGTCGCCCTGGCGATCTCGCCTTTCTTTTGATCCCAAAGCGGCAGGGGGAGCGAAAAGCCGAGGCCGACGGTCTGCTCCACGTCGGTGTATTCGAGCGACGGCCCGGCTTTCCAATCCGGCTTCCGGCTCAATTTGGCCGCCGACAGATTCAGCCCCGCCAGATCGCCTGCCCGGAACTGCGCGCGCAGACTGGGGTTCCGCGCCAGCGCCAGGGCCACGTAGTCGCGCGCGGTGCCTGGAGGGGCGAGATTTTCGAGAGCGCCCGAGATTTCCAGCGGTGCGGATGGAGGGCGGGCCATGAGCGCATTCAAAGTCACGCGCGCGGTGATGACTTCGCCCCGCGCCTGTTGCAGCGCTTTGGTCGCGGCAATGAGATCCGCCTGGCTCTTGAGCGTCTCGAAGTCCGAAGCGTAACCGCTCTCCGCCCGCTTCCTGGCCGACGCGACGAAGACCGTCGCCGATTCGACCTGCTCGGTGCGCAGCCCGATGACCTGTTGCGCGGCCAGCATTTGGTAAAACGCCTTCCGCACCCTGGCCGAAAGCTGAAAGCGAAAGCCTTCCAACGCCAGTTGCTGCAACTCGACGTTGCGCTGCGCGATGGCGATTTCGAGCGCGCGCTTGCCGGGGAATTTGAAGGTCTGGCTCACCTCGAAATCGCCATGGAACAAGGTCTCGTGCCGGCCGCCCTCGCGCACGACTTTGAAACCCGGCGCGACGCTCAACTCGGGGTTCTCCCAAGTGCGCGCCGTCGTGACGCCGCCTTTGGCGCCCGCGATTTGCGCTTCGAAAACGCGCAACTCGGGATTGTTGCGCAACGCCGCCGCGATGGCCTCACCGAGGCTCGTGCCCGGCTTGCCGGCAGGCTCCGCCGCCCGGGCTGAAGCCAGCGCGACGGCGAGAAGGAGGATGAATGGAAAGGATTTTTGAATCATGCAAAAGGAGGGGTGTTTCGTGAAAGGGGACCCGCGCGAAAGACGCGGACCGACGGCCACGGCGTGCGCCGTGGAGCGGAGGAAGCCAACGCGGAGAAGACCGTCGCGCCATCCGGGCACGACGCTGCGCGTCAGCCGTTAAGCGAGCTGAGGCGGAACTTCGATGCCGACTGGCACCGCGTCCGGAGGAAACTCATCCGGGTGCATCTTCAGCGTGATCGGGACGAGCGCCTCCGCCGCCACGCGCACCGGATCGACGGTGAAATGAGAGATGACCTGATGGCACCAACACTGGCAGTCGTCCGACTGCTGCGGAACTTCCTGGCCCGGGGCTGTCGTGGCGCTTGGTGCCTGCTGCGGCTGGTCGTGCTCGCAGCAATCCCCCAAAACGCCGTGCGCGTATCCGGTCAGAACGAACAGAGACACGATGGCGAGGCAAAGGCTGGAGCGAAAGAAGCTCACGGGCCGAACAGGTAAGTGGCTGGCGGGGGTGAGTCAAGCGACCGCGCGAAGCCGCCGCGTCGAGCCGGCAGGGAACGAACCTTCCTGCTCAGTCGGCGCGAGAATGTGACGGAGCCAATTCGCGTTCCAGCGAATCGAACGGACAGTGGCGGCAGCCGCTGCCGCAGCAGTAGCCACGCCGGCGATGATACTGCGCGGTGAAGACGACGAGTTCGCCTTCGATGTAGAAATCACCAGCCGCGGGGCGCGGCAGAGGGCGCGCCCTGGCTTCGGCGAAATTGGCGGCGACGACGCAGCGCCGGCAGACGCAGGCGACGTTGCGCGCCTCCTCGGGAATGCGGGCGAGGAGGTCGGGCGAAAAGTCCTCCCGCGCGCACCAGCACTTGCCTTTGTAAGCCGAGGTCGTGGCAAACTGGCATTCATTCTCTCGACCACAGAGCGGGCAGTTTGCGCGGTGGTCATGCATCGCAGCCATGGAAGCGGAACCCAGCCGCGCCGTCACTCCGAACGTGTAAAAACTTGCCTGGTTGAGCCGTCCCGGGCGCGGCTTCGCCGGGGGGACTGTGCCGCGGTCGGCGCACGCCACGCCCGCGGGCCATCCGGGTTCGGCGGCTGCGGCACGGCCGCCGAGCAGGACCAGGGGCGCGATCGGAACCCACATTTTGGGGCACCAGACGGTCCCGGATCTTCGCCGCGGGGAGAACGGTCACAATTTCCATTTGCATCATTCCTCGAATCCCGTTCTCGTAACCCCCCTTCTTATGAGTCATCCGCGCAGAGTCGTCGTTACCGGAATGGGCGTGATCACACCCGTCGGCAATGATTTGCAAACCTTTTGGCAGAATCTCACTGCCGGCATGAGCGGCATTGGACCAATCACGCATTTCGACGTCACGGCCTACGATTGCCGAATCGCTGGCGAGGTGCGCGACTTTGAAGCAGTAAAAGCTTTCAAGACGCCGAAGGACGTCCGTCGCACCGACCGTTTCACGCATCTGGCGGTGGCCGCCGCGAAAAATGCCATGGCCGACGCCGGTCTGAGCGCGCCGCTCGGCGATCCCGAGCGCTTTGGGTGCATGATCGGCAGTGGCATCGGCGGCCTCAAGACCACGGAAGATCAGCACACGGTCTTGATGAACAAGGGTCCCAGCCGCATCTCGCCGTTCATGATCCCGATGCTCATCGGCAACATGGCCAGCGGCATCGTTTCCATGGAATACGGCCTGCAAGGGCCAAATTTTGCCACCGTCTCGGCCTGCGCCACCAGCGCGCACGCGATCGGCGAGGCCTGGCGCATGATCCGGGATGGCGACGCCGACGCTTTCCTGGCGGGCGGCAGCGAAGCGGCCATCGTCCCGCTCGGCATCGGCGGGTTCGCGGCGATGAAAGCGCTCTCCACGCGCAACGACGAGCCCACCCGCGCTTCGCGCCCCTGGGACAAGGATCGCGACGGCTTTGTCATGGGCGAAGGCGCCGGGATCATCGTGCTCGAAGCCCTCGACCACGCCCTGGCGCGCGGCGCGCGGATCTATGGCGAGCTTGCCGGATATGGACTCACTTCCGATGCGCACCACATGAGCGCCCCGCTCCCGAATCACGAGCAGGCCCAGCGCTGCATGCGCATGGCTCTGGCCAAGGCCGGGCTCAACACGGACAGCGTCGATTACGTCAACGCGCATGGCACCAGCACTCCCATGGGCGATGTGGCGGAAACCCGCGCGGTCAAAGCCGTCTTCGGCGACTGGGCCCGGAAGGGGCTGCTGGTCAGCTCCACCAAGTCCATGACCGGCCATCTGCTGGGCGCCGCCGGCGCGGTCGAAACCGTGGTCTGCCTTCAGGCGATCAAGACGGGCGTGATCCCGCCGACCATCAATCTCGAGCATCCCGACGAGGAGTGTGACCTCGACTTTGTGCCTCTCACGGCGCGCGAACATCGGGTCAAGGTGGCGGTGAACAACAGTTTCGGATTCGGCGGTCACAACGCGACCATCGTGGCCACCGCCTTCGAGGGCTGAGCGCGATCACCCGGCTGGAGAGCGCCGCCGGTGGCGGAAGGATGGGCGCGGCCGCGATTGAGGGTGGTGTGGCGGCGCTGCCGCTGACATTTTCGGTGCATTGAAAATCATCCTCCTGACCCCCGGCACCGGCAGCTACCACTGCGGCGTCTGCATGCGCGACAACGCGCTGGCGAAGGAATTGATCCGCCAGGGGCACGATGCGGTGATGCTCCCGATGTATCTCCCGCTGACCCTCGACGAGACCGCCGCGAGCCCCGAGACGCCGATTTTCTTCGGTGGCGTCAGCACCTATTTGCGCGAGAAAGTGCCTTGGCTTCGCCACATGCCGCGCTGGCTCGATCGGCTGCTCAGCCAGCCCGCGTTATTGCGGCTCCTCGCGGGCAAAGCCGCGAAGACCGGCGGACCCGACGTCGCCGAGATGACCCTCTCGATGTTGCGCGGCGACGAGGGCAACCAGGCTTCCGAGCTCGACGCGCTGATCGACTGGCTGCGTGAGTCGGGCAAGCTGGATGCGATCTGGCTTTCCACGGCGCTCCAGGCCGGGCTGGCGCGCCGGATCAAGACCCAGCTGGGCGTGCCGGTGATCGGCTTCCTTCAGGGTGAAGACACTTTTCTCGACAGCTTGGGCGCCCCTTGGTCCGGCCGAGCCTGGGCGTTGCTCGCGCAGCGGATGCGCGATGCGGATTTGTGGATCGCGCCGAGCCGCTATTTCGCAGAGCTGATGGCGCGGCGGTTGGGTTGGAACGCCGCCGAGGCGGCGCACCGCCTGGTCGTCATTCCGAATGGGATCAGTCTGGACGGTTATTCCGCCGCGCCGCCGCCGCCCCCCGCGGTGCCGACGATCGGCTATCTCGCCCGATTTTTGCCGGCGAAAGGATTGGGCCTGCTCATCGAGGCTTTCATCCGTCTCAAGCAGCGCGGCTCCGCGGCAAAGCTGCGCTGCGCGGGATCGATGACCGATACGGATGCCCGCTACGTGGAGACGCTCCAGGCGGGGCTCGCTGCGGCGGGTTGCGCGGCGGACGTGGAATGGCGGCCCAACGTCAGTCGCGAAGAGAAGATTTCGTTTCTCGAAGGGCTCACCGTTTTCTCGGTGCCGGCGATCTACAGCGAGGCCTTTGGGCAATACGTCATCGAAGCGCTGGCGGCGGGGGTGCCGGTGGTGCTGCCCCGGGCGTCGGCCTTTCCCGAGATCGTCGAGAGCAGCGGCGGCGGGCGCCTTTTCGACCTCGGCACGAGCGAAGCCGAAAATGCGGAGCGGCTCGCCGATGCGCTGGAAGCCTTGCTCGCTGATCCGGCGCAGGCGCGGGCGCTGGGCCGCCGTGGACACGAGGCCGCACGGCGCGAGTTCTCCATGGCTCGGCTGGCGGAGCGTCTGGTGGCCGCCACTCGCGAAATCAGCGCGGCCCCGCTTGCCGCGCCCAAGGCAACCGGCTAGGATCCGCCCATGGCTCCTGATCGACTTCGCGAAGCGTTGCGCGCTCTGCCCTTTCAACCGTTCACCGTGGAAATCGCAGGCGGGAAACGCGTCCGGGTGAAGCACTCCGACTACGCGTATCTCTCGCCCGCGGGGCGGACGCTGGCCGTTTATGGGGACGACGACGAGTGGCTGGAGATGATCGATGTCTTCCTCATCACCAATCTTTCGTTCGGGCGCGCCCGATCCACGCGCCGCCGCTGATGCCGTACGAGTTCAAGCTGATCCGCCGCGTGGAATTCGCGGAAACCGACATGGCGGGCATCGTGCATTTCTCGAATTTTTTCCGGATGATGGAAGCGACCGAACACGCCTTCTTTCGCTCGCTCGGCCTGACCATCCATGGCCATGCCAGCGGCGAAACCACCGGCTGGCCCCGGGTGAGCGCGACGTGCGATTACCAGCGGCCGCTGCGCTTCGAGGAAGAGGTCGAGATCCATCTCCTGGTTGCGGAGGTGCGCCACCGCTCGATCCGCTACCAGTTTGTCTTTCGCCAACTGGACGGCGGCGCCGAGATCGCGCGGGGAGCGATCGCCGCCGTCTGCTCGACGGTGGACGAGACCAGCGGCAAACTGCTGCCGGTGCCGATTCCCGACGCCATCCGCGCCCTGATCACCCCGGCGCCTCCGGAAGCGCTGTCGGCGCCTGCCGCCTCATCATTTTCCTCTCCCGCTTAATCTTCCTTTTCCTCCTTCTCGATTGAGAAGAGAAGAGGACGACGACCCCAACAATCCCAACTCCAGACCTCCCATGCCACCCACCGCCCAATCCCAACCAGGAATGACCTGGCTCACTTTCGCTCTGCTCACTGTGCTCTGCTGGGGCACTTATGGCGTCCTTCTCGCCATGGGTTCTGAGAACATGCACGACCCTGCCAACGGGCGAATCAAGGCTTTCCTCTTCGTCGGCCTTGCCTATTTCCTCGTCGCGGTCCTGGCCCCAATTGTCCTGCTCGCGCTCAGCGGCGCGAATTGGCACTACCCGCTCAAGGGAATGACGCTATCGCTCGTCGCTGGAATCGTTGGCGCCATCGGAGCGCTTGGTGTGCTGCTCGCGCTCAATAACGCGCCGAAGCCGATGGGGACCTCCGTACCCGTCATCATGACCATTATCTTTTCGGGCGCGCCGGTCTTGAACGCGTTGGTTTCGCTCTGCGTCACTCCACCGCCGAATGGCTGGAGCAAGATCCCGGTTCCGTTTTGGATCGGCATGGTGCTCGCGATCGCCGGCGGCGCGCTCGTCACGAAGTTCAAGCCAGGCGGGCCACCGCCGAAGCAGCAACCGGCCGTGGCGGCCGTGGTCGAAACGAAATAGCCGCGCCTTCGCGGCTACCAAACGTGCCCGTGCAGGGATCGCCAATGCCGAGGCAACTCGACCGCCTCCGCGCCCTTCTGCGCGCCATCGTCCCGGGGAATCGCTTCTACGCCCCGCGACTGGCCGCCGCCGGCGTGACCGCGGAGATCGCCAGCCTCGAGGCGTTTTCCGCGCGGCTGCCCTTTACCCGCAAGGATGAGCTGGTCCGCGATCAAGCCGCCCATCCGCCCTACGGCTCAAACCTCACTTTTCCGATCGAGCGCTACACGCGCTTCTGCCAGACCAGCGGCACCACCACCCGCGCGCTGGTCATTCTCGACACCGCGGAAAGCTGGGACTGGATGCTGGGGAACTGGGCGCACATTTACCGCGCCGCGGGGGTCGCGCCCGGAGACCGTTTTTACTTCGCGTTTTCGTTCGGGCCGTTCCTCGGGTTTTGGACGGCCTTCGAAGCCGCGGCCCGGCTTGGGTTTCTTTGCATCCCCGGCGGGGGGCTGAGGACTTCCGGGCGGCTGCGCGCGCTGATCGAACATCGCGCCACGGTGCTTTGCTGCACACCCACCTATGCGCTGCACCTCGCGGAAGTGGGGCAGGAAGAAGGCATCGACCTCCGCTCGGCCGCGGTGCGGAAAATCATCGTCGCCGGCGAGCCCGGCGGCAGCATCCCCGAGGTGCGCGCCAGGATCGCGGCCGCGTGGCCTGGGACCGTGGTGATCGATCACTACGGCATGACCGAGGTCGGCCCGGTGGCGTTGCAGGACCCGGCTTGCGCAGGCGTGCTTCGCGTCATCGAGGACTCGTACTTCGCGGAGGTGGTCGATCCTCAGACCGGCGCGGCGGTGCCGGCGGGACAGGTGGGCGAGCTTGTCCTGACCACCCTCGGCCGCACCGCCTGCCCTCTGCTGCGCTACCGCACGGGCGACCTGGTGAAGCGCATTCCCGATGCGCCCGGCTTCGCGCTCGAGGGCGGGATCATCGGCCGGGCGGACGACATGGTCGTGGTGCGCGGCGTCAACCTGTATCCGAGCGCCGTCGATGCCGTGGTGCAGAGTGTGTCGGGGATCGCCGAATACCGCGTGGAAATCAGCCGCCGCGGCGCGCTCGCCGAAGTCGCCATCGCGGTCGAGTGCGAGCAGGCCGCCACGACCGGCGAGCTCGAGGCGGCGTTGACCAGCGCTTTTTCTCTGCGCATTCCGGTGCGGCAGGTGGCGGCCGGCGAGCTGCCGCGTTTCGAAATGAAGGCGCGGCGCTGGGCGCACGCGGAGGCGCCATAAGGGCAGCGCGAACTTATGCCAGCTTGCGACCAAACTCTATGAAACCAACGACATCCAAATTGATCACCTGCTCGGGGCTCGCCGCACTTGGTGTAGTGGCGCTCGCCGGCAACCCCATCGCCATCGCCGCGGAAACGGGTCCTCCGCGTCCGACGCTCTTCCTCATCGGCGACTCCACGGTCAACAATCCGACCAAGGGCCTGCAAGGATGGGGCGCTCCGCTGGCCGGCTGGTTCGACCCGGCCAAGATCCGCGTCGAAAATCGCGCGCGGGGCGGGCGGAGCAGCCGGACCTTTCTGACCGAGGGGCTCTGGGAGGCCGTGCTGGCGGAGATCAAGCCCGGCGACTTCGTGCTCATGCAATTTGGGCACAACGATGGTGGCGGTCTGAGTCAAAGCCGCGGTCGCGCTTCCCTGAAAGGCAACGGCGAAGAAACCCAGGAAATCGAGGACCCGGCGACCGGAAAAAAGGAGGTGGTCCACACTTACGGCTGGTATCTGCGCCAATACATTTCCGGGGCCAAGGCGAAGGGGGCGACGCCGATCGTCCTCTCGCTGGTCCCGCGCAACATCTGGACCGACGGCAAGGTCAATCGCGGATCGAACGACTATGGGAAGTTTGCCGCCGAGGCCGCGAAAGCCGAGGGCGTGGCCTTCATCGACCTCAACGACATCGTGGCGCGACGCTATGACGAGGCGGGTCCGGAGAAAGTGAAGACGGTCTATTTCCTCGAAGATCACACCCACACCACTCCAGCCGGCGCCGAACTCAACGCGGCCTGCGTCGTGCAGGGATTGCGCGGGCTCAAGGGTTCACCCCTTACCGCTGGCCTGCTCGAGAAGCCCGCGCCGCTGGTCAAGTGAGTCGGAGTCAGCGCGAAGACACGCCCGCCAAGGCGGCGTGAATCTCCGGCCGGATGACGATGCCCGGTCGCGCGGCGCGGAGCCGGGCGACGGTGGCATCCACCGTTGGCGTTTGTCCGGTCGCGAGCAGCCAGGCGCCGACGGCCCCGGCGGTGCGCGAGTAGCCGGCCTTGCAGTGCACCAGGACGATGCCGAGCGCCGACTCGCGCTCGATGAAATCGATCGCCGCCTCGAGTTGCGCGGGCGTGGGCGCGGTCAGATCGAGCACCGGAAGGTGTAGGTAGCGCACCGCGCGGAACGGCTCGGGCGCGGAGAATTCCACGGTGAGATCGAGCACCGCGGTGACTCCCGCCGCGACCGCGGCGCGGGCGTCGATTTCATCGGGCAGAGCGCCTATCCAGACCCGCGGGGTGACTTCGTTCCAGCGCGCAGAATGCCGGCGGTAATGCCGCCAGGAGAGCCATTGTCCGGCGATCACGGGTGCGAAGAGAAGCTTGGTGAGCAGGGTGAGGCGCCCGTCTCGTTTGCGATAGAAGGAACCGAAGCCCGCGTAGCCGAAGGCCGCGACGACGCACGCGAACGCCGGCCAGACCAGGATGAAGGTCCAGGGAAAAGCCAGCCGTGCGAGTTGGGAGCAGATCAACCCGCCAGCGGCGTAGTAGCCAGCGACGCGGCGATTGGCCGCCCGGACCGGCGGCGGCTCATCGAAGCGATAGAGATGGATGGCGATGGCTCCGAGCCAGAAGCCGCCGAGCACATCGACCAGGTGGTGCTGCCAGGTGAGCAGGGTGGACAGTCCCACGGCGCTGAACCAGGCGTGCACCAGCCAGCGCCACGGACCGCGGGTCTTGCGCAGGTACAGATCGGTGAGCAGCGTGCGCAGCGCCAGGTGCAGCGAGGGGAAAAGGTTGTGCGGCAGATCGAAACTGTAGAGCGCTGCGAACCACGGCGCGAAGACGCCTTCGACGTGCGGCCGGGGAAAGGCGAACCGCAGCGGGATGAGCAGGAAACCGACGCCGCCCGCGAGAATGGCGAAGACGATGCGCCGCCGGTGGACCGCAAGTTCTTCGCGAGTCCGGCAAAGGAAGGGCGCGAGCACGAACAGTGCGTCGAGCGACCAGTAAGGGACGATCATCGCCGGCACCACCGGCCAGTGGCGTTCCCAGGAAAAAGCCCACACCCCCACGTCGCTGCGCAGTCCGGTGAGACGGTTGCAGGCGTTGTAAACGACGATGAACAACAGCCCGGTGAGCGCGAGCGTGCCGGCGGCGGCGAGCCACGACCGGCGAGAACTGGCCGTCATCCGCCGGCCCGGCGGGCGCGCGAGACGGTGAAGATGCCCCATTGGTCCACGGCCTGCGCCTCTTTCACGAAGCCCGCCTCGCGGACCAGCTCGTCCATCTCTTCCTGGGTGCGCCGCCGCATGATCCACGGCTCGCCTTCGCGGTTGCGCAGCACGCCGGCGATGAAGCGAAGCTGCGGGTGCCACGGCTGGTTGGTGTAGATGAGCAAGCCGCCCGGCGCGATCGCCCGCGCAAAGCCGCCGAGACAGACGCGGGCCGCGTCATTCCCCGGGAAAAGCTCGAGCAGGCCGGAGACGATGCCGATGTTTGGCCGGGGCTGGATCGTCGTGTAGGACGCCGGGTCGAAGGCGTCGCCGTGCATGATCTTCACCTGCGCCAGCCCAAGCCGCCGGCGGAGGCGCTCGGCGACATCGAGGTTTTGGTGTTTGTAATCGCGCAGCACCGCGCTGGCCGGGATTTCGCGCAGCTCCGCAAGGGTCTCGAGCACATAACGTCCGCCGCCGCACGCCGCGTCAAAAATGCGCACGATCTGGCGGGCGGCGTGGAGTTCGCGGATGGCGTCGCGGAGCATCTCTTCGAGGTGCAGGCGCCGCAGGCGGATCCCGGTCCAGCCGGGGCTCTCGAGGTAGGCCCGATCCATCACGCGGCCCAGCGGCGTCAGCCCCCGCGGCCGGTTCTCATAGACGTAGTCGAGCGTCTCGCCGGAATCGAAACCGGCGCGATGTCCGAGGGAAATGCCTTCGCTCAACTTCCCGACCGAGCCAAAAACGACGCGTTGGAGCCTCGCGCTCAGCGTCTGCGGCTCGTGGCGCAGTTGATCATATTCCGCCTTGGTGTAACCGGCACAGTCCGCATCGCTGAGGCTCGGTGGCTCGACGCGGGGGCTGGCGAAGAGCCGCAGCACAAAGGCGCGGATCTGTTCGATGACGAGGTGGCGTTCCTTCTCGTGGAAGATCGCGTGATGAAAGCCCGGCAGGTGGTGCAGCGTCTTGTCCGCCGACGAGAGACGATCGAAGAATTTGCGCTGGGCGGCGTTGTCCACCACCCAATCGGAGCCCGCCGAGAGCAGCAGCAACGGCACGCGGATGGCCCCTGCGTCGGCGATGAGCCGCGTGCCGGTGTCGTGCAGGCCGAGGAGGATGTTCACGGCGATCTGCCGGAAAATGGCCTCGTCTGCGGCATAGACCTCCGCTTGCTCGGGGTCATGCGTCAGCATGACGGAGCTCACGTAGCTCTTCACGTAGCCGTGCCCAAAGAGCCGCTGGCGCAGGCGCAGGGCCGGCACCGCGAGAGGGATGTAAAGCCGGACGCGAAAGGCGGGCGTCGCCAGCACCAGTCCCCGGAGCGGTGGCGCGAAGTCGTGCACCCACGCGGCGACAATCACCGCGCCGACGCTGTGCGCGATGCAGATCATGTCCTGCTGCGCGATGCCATGGCTCCGCTCGACGTGGCGCACGAACGCCTCCACGTCGCGGATCAACACCCCGATGTCGGCGGCCGAGCCACGGTCTCCGGGCGAAGCGCCGTGCCCGCGGGCGTCCCAGGCGAAAACCTCGACCTCCCCGAGCGCGAGCGCTTCCACCGTTTCCTGCCAGCGCGCGGAGTGTTCGTGTCCGCGGTGAAAGAGCAGGAGCGCGCGTTTGGCGGGCACGGCGGTGGGCCAATGGCGATAGCGCAGGCTGATGCCGTCGTGAGAAGTGAATGCAGCTTCGACGGAGGTGGGCGGCGCAGCGGGATTCATAATTCCAGCGTGGAACGCCACGCTGTTTGCCCCAGAAGGGTGCCGCCTGTCGAGGCGAATACCCAGGGAGCCGCGGCGGGCCTCAGAGGTGAGGCCGACTTGCAGCCGGCCTCGGGCGAGCGAGGCGAGGCGGCAGATGCACTCGCGTTGAGAGGTGCGCGAAATGGAAGCGCCCAGGTGGCAAAGGGTGCGGTGCCAGGAGCCTGAGGCCGAAGTTGGCAAACGGCTCTGGACTCGCGCGCGGTGAGCTTCAAGAATCGCCCCCATGGAAATCGCCAAACAACTTTCGGTCTTTCTGGCCAACAAGCCGGGCACGCTCGCCGCCGTCTGCGAGGAACTCGCGGCCCAGAAAATCAACATCTACGCCCTGACCATCTCCGACACCGTGGATCACGCGGTCGTCCGGATGGTGGTCAGCGACTCCCAGCGGGCGCTCTCCATTTTCGAAGAACGCGGCGTGCTCGTGGTCGAAAACAATGTCCTGATGATCGAGAACAGCAACAAACCCGGTTCCCTGGCGCGGATCGCGGAGCGGCTGTCGAAGGGGAAAGTGAATATCGACTATGCCTATCTCGCGACCAGCCCGGGGGCCAAGCGGGGGCTCTTGATCGTGCGCGCCAGCGATACCCGGAAAGCGCTGCGACTCTTACAGAAGCTCTAGTCGTGTCGATTTCACAGGCCAGCCTGAACGCCTCGCACCATGTCTTCCTCTTCATCGACTTCTTCCTTCTCCTCCCCTCGTCGAGAGAGGGAGAGGAGGAGAGCGCGCGCGGTGAAAGATCCGGGCTAGGCCTGCGACCATGACCAGGACCCAACATCCCGTCTGGCTCGGAAACCCGTATCCGCTCGGCGCCACGCTGACCGCGGAGGGGGTGAACTTCGCCCTCTTTTCCGAGCACGCTCGCGCGGTCGATCTGTGCTTTTTCGATTCGCCCGATGCCCAGGGCGAGGCCCGCCGCATCCGCCTCACCGAGCGCACGGAACACATCTGGCACTGCTTCGTGCCGGGGGTGCGCGCCGGACAGCTCTACGGCTATCGCGTGCACGGTCCGCACCGGCCGACGCAGGGGTCGCGCTTCAACTCCACCAAGCTGCTGATCGACCCCTGCGCGAAGGCCATCGCCGGCGGGGCGAAATGGGGGCAGGAACTCTTCGGCTACCCGCACGATGGCGGCGACGATCGCGATCTCAAGCGCGACCTGCGCGACAGCGCCTGGGGCGTGCCGAAATCGGTGGTGGTGGACGATGCCTTCGACTGGGGCGGCGTCCAGCCGCCACGCATCCGGCTCGCGGACTCGATCATCTACGAAGTCCACGTGAAGGGCTTCTCCAAGCTGGCGCCAGAACTGCCGGAGACGATGCGCGGGACCTACGCGGCGCTCGGCACGCCCTGGGCGATCGACTACTTCAAACGGCTCGGGGTCACGGCCATCGAGCTGCTGCCGGTCCATCACTTCCTCGACGAGCCGTTCCTGATGGAAAAAGGGCTGTCGAACTACTGGGGTTACAACTCCATGGGCTATTTTGCGCCGCACTCGGCCTACTCGGGCAGCGGCCTGCTCGGGGAGCAGGTGGCCGAGTTCAAGCAGATGGTGAAGGACCTGCACGCGGCTGGCCTCGAGGTCATTCTCGACGTGGTTTACAATCACACCGCCGAGGGCAATCACTTTGGTCCCACGCTCTGTTTTCGCGGGATCGACAATGCCACCTATTACCGGCTGATGCCCGAGCACCGGCGCTATTATCGCGATTACACGGGCTGCGGAAACAGCCTCAACACCCGCCAGCCGCGCGTGCTCCAGTTCGTCATGGACTCGCTGCGTTACTGGGTGACCCAGATGCACGTGGATGGCTTTCGCTTCGATCTCGCCTCGACGCTGGCCCGCGAGGAACACGCGGTCGATCCCTTCTCCGGGTTCTTCGATATTCTCATGCAGGACCCGGTGCTGTCGCGGGTGAAGCTCATCGCGGAACCCTGGGACGTGGGCGAGGGGGGCTACCAGGTCGGCGCGTTCCCGGTCTATTGGTCGGAGTGGAACGGCAAGTATCGGGATTGCGTCCGCAGCTACTTGAAAGGCGATGAAGGAACCATCGGCGAGTTCGCCTCCCGTTTGACGGGCAGCTCGGATCTTTACGAGCACAACGGCCGCCGGCCGTACGCGAGCATCAATTTCATCACCTGCCACGACGGCTTCACCCTGCAGGATGTGGTCAGCTACAACGAGAAGCACAATGAGGCCAACGGCGAGGGCAACCGGGACGGCGAAAGCCACAATCGTTCCTGGAACTGCGGCGCCGAAGGACCGACGGACGATGAGGAAATCAACACGCTGCGCCGCCGTCAGGTGCGCAATTTTCTGACCACGCTGATCCTTTCCCAGGGGGTGCCGATGCTTTGCGCGGGCGACGAATACGGCCGCACCCAACTCGGCAACAACAACACCTACTGCCAGGACAACGAGCTGAATTGGTTGAGTTGGTCGCGCACGGAGCGGGCGCAGGAACGGGAGGACTTCACCCGGCGCTTGATCGAGCTCCGGCGCAAGCACCCGATCTTTCGGCGAACGAAGTATTTCCATGGCCGCAAGATTCCCGGCGCCAGGATGAAGGACATTCTCTGGATCAGCGACAGCGGCCGCGAGATGGCCAATGGCGACTGGTCCGCCCATGTCCGCGCCCTCGGGGTGGTGTTCGTTGGCTTCACCTCCGACGTGCGCGATGATCACGGCACACCGATTCGGGACGATTCCTTCATGCTCCTTTTCAATGCGCATCATGGACCCGTGGCCTTCGTCCTCGCCGGGCAAAAGAACGTGCGCTGGGAGCTGTTTCTCGACACCCGGGAGGAGCGCGGATTTCTCGAGGTCCCGCGCGCTTTCGCCTCCGGGGATGAGCTGGAGCTCGCGCCCTATTCCCAGTGCGTGCTCCGGCTGACCCGCGGTTCGGAAGAGCACGCGCGCAGTGCCTCGTGGAAGCCGCGCCCGGAGCCGGAACCGCCGCCGGAAGCGTAGCCGCAACCGAATTCGGCGCTCAGTTTAAACGCAGAGGATGCAGAGGAAGAGTAAGAGGAGAGGTTACTGCGCGTTGGTTTTCCTCTGCGGCCCTTTGCGTCCTCTGCGTCCTCTGCGTCCTCTGCGTCCTCTGCGTTTCAATGGCGCGACGAGTTTGGTTGCAGCTTTGCCGCGCTGCGTCACCGGTTCGGCGCTACAGTTTCACGCCGAATTCATCGGTCTCGACGACCGATTCGACGAAACCGGTGAGGAGATCGATGACTTTCTCCACGTCGGCGAGGTGGGCGACTTCGACCACGGAATGCATGTAGCGCAAGGGCACCGAAACCAGCGCGGCGGGAATGCCTTCGCGCACGCTGAAGATCACATCGGTGTCCGTGCCGCTGTAGCGCGAGGAAGACTCGTGCTGGATCGGAATCTCGAGGCGCCCGGCTACTTCGAGCAGGCGGCGGATGACTTCGGGGTGATTGCAGGTTCCATGGGTAATGCCCGGACCGCCGCCGAGCTTCACCTCTCCGTGCATGGCGTGCTCGATCCCGGGCGTGTCGGTCGCGTGGGTGACGTCCAGTACCACGGCAAGGTCCGGCAGCAGCCGGTGGGTGGCCATTTTCGCGCCGTGCCCGCCGATCTCCTCCTGCACGGCATTCACCGCGATGACCGTCGAGCGCAGCGCGTCGCGCCGCTGGCTGAGCCGGCGCATCACTTCCGCCAGGATAAAGCCGCCGATGCGATTATCGAGCGCGCGGCCAACGATGCGGTCCCTGCCGAACTGCTCGACGGCATCCGCGTAAACCGCCGGGTGGCCGACGCGAATGCCGAGCGCGAGCACCTCTTCGGACGTGGAGGCGCCGATATCCACGTAGAGCTCGTGAATCTTGGGGGCCTTCTCGTCGGAGAGCACATCGCGCCGCAGATGGATCGCGGTGTTCCCGATAATCCCGCGCACCTGGCCGTGGCTGCCCAGAATGTTAATGCGCCGGCCGCGCGCCGTGGCGGTGTCGGAACCGCCGATGCGGTCCAGGTGCAGGTAGCCCTCCTTGGTGATGTACTTGACGATGAACCCGATCTCGTCGGCATGCGCCTCGAGCATGATCCGGAGCGGTTTTTCGGCGCGGCCTTCGAGGGTGGCCCAGGCCGTGCCATAGGCGTCGTTTTCCACGCGATCCGCGAACGGCCGCAGGTGCGCCGCCCACTTGCGCTGGCCGGGAAGTTCGAAGCCGGTCGGGCTCGGCGTGTTCAACAGATCGAACAGGAAGGCTTTGGCAAAATCGTCCATGCGTGAGGATGCTGGCGGGGAACGCCGCCGTTGAGGAGCGGAGAATTCAGGGCGGGGCAACTTTCACCTTGCTCCCACTCTGAATCTCCCCTACCTACGCCAGCTAGTGTGCGGAGAAATCGCCACTCATCGCCACGTGGTTAGATCGCACGCGGGGCGGTGCCGGAGCCGCCGGCGTCGGGATCAGCTCCCCCGGTTCACGCCACGCAGCGCGACACAACACCACAGTCAGCAACGGGCAGACCTGCCGCTCCAGCAGGTTGCGCCCAAACGAACAGCAGCCATCCAACTCCATCAAATTCGGGTAAACGGGCGCATCCGCGCGCGCGAAGTGCGCGTGATCGTCGCCTCCACTGGTCAGCAACTCGGCGTCCTGAAACTCTCAGACGCCATTCGGCACGCGCAAAACCTGGGCCTCGACCTCGTCGAAGTCGCCCCGACGGCGAATCCGCCCGTCTGTCGCATCGTGGATTACGGCAAGTTCAAGTACGAAGCCTCCAAGCACGACAAGGAGAAGAAGAACACCGGCAGCAAGCTCAAGGAGATCAAGTTCCGCGTGAACATTGATGAGCACGATTACGAGACCAAGCTTCGGCACGCCGAGGAGTTTTTGGACAAGGGCAACAAGGTGCGCATCCAGCTCCAGTTCCGCGGCCGCGAAATGGCCCACCAGGAGCTCGGCATGGCCTTGATGGCGCGCGTGAAGACCGATCTCTCCGGCATGGCGGCTGTCGAAATGGAGCCGAAACTAATGGGCAAAAGCGTGACCATGACGCTGGCGCCGCTCCCCGCGAACAAACGCAAACGCCGCTTCATGAGCGATCCCAACCTTGCGCCGATGGAGGACGAGGCTGAGGAGGGCGACGAAGAAGAGGCGGACGACGAATAACCGTCAGGGCGCAGGCGCTGCGGGCGGGGGCTGCCAGTCCTTTGGCAGTCCCGTTACGCTGACCGATACCGAGCCGGGTGTGAGCGCGGCGTCCTGCAGATCGGCGAGCTCGAGGCGGGCCGTGCCGGGGACGCGGCGAATGACCCGCTTTCCGCTGACCGGTTGCATTTCGCCCGGCCTTGCCGGGATGAGCAGCCGCAGCGTTCGCAGCGCCTGGGGATACTGCTGGTAGAAGGGGACGTCGGTCAGCACGGTGGCATCCGGGAAACGATTCAAAGCGCGGGCGATTTCGACCTGGTTTTGCAGCGGGACCCGCGCCGGTTCCGGGGCGTAGCCGTGCTGATGGATCGCGATCATTCCGCCAATGGTCAGGGCCGCCACTCCAAGGGCAAAGGCGAGGCCGAGGCCCCGCCCCACCTGCTTCCAGCGCAGCCCGTCCACGGCGAACCACGCCAGCAGCGCATGCACGGCGAACGTTCCAAAAAAGTACTGCGGCTCCGCCGGGACCCGCATCAGTCCGAAGATCAGCGCCTGGAGCCCCAAAGTGGCGAGCGCCACTTGGGAGATGATCACCCGCGCTTGCGAGACCTCTTCGTTTCGAGCCGGCCACCGGCGAAAGGCCTGCCCCGCGGCCACCACAAGGCCGGACCAGATGAGCGGATGGACGAGGAGCGAAGCTCCCGCCGCCAGCCGCCAGAACGCCGGCAGATGCTCCGCGGGCGCGACCTTTCCGCCAAAGCCGGATTCGCTCAACAGATTCCCCCCGAGCAACGGAGCGAGCAGCGCCAGCGCACGCGGCTGGCCCTCGGGATATCCGCTGCGGATCGCCCCGCCGAGTCGCTCCACCAGGGCGCTGATCGTAAACACAAGATAGCCGGCATTCAGCGCGCACACGGCCCCCAGCACGAGTAGCACGGCCCGGTGGTGCCGCCGCAACGCGTCCCTCGCGTGCCACAAGACGGCTCCGGCGATGGCTCCGGCCAGCGGGAGATTCTGCGGATGAATGAAGAGCAACAGCGCCGCGCTGCCGATGGTGAGCAGCAGCCGCCCGCGCGACGGTTTCTGGAATAGGGCCGTGCAAGCCGCCAGCGCCAGCGTGCCCAGCGGGATGGAAAAGCTCGCGTCCCAGAGCACGCGCTGAAAGTACCAGACCTGCGGTGCCAGCGCGATCGCCACGGCAAACCAGGGCGGCAAGACGAGCACGCGCGCCATCCAGAGCAATGAAAAGAACGTCACGCCCGCGCAGAGCATGCTGCGTAAGGCGGCGAGCGCGATCGGATCGGAGGCGATGCTCAGCAGCACCTGGTAGATTTGCGCCGGCAGCGGGCCGTAGCGCAGACCGAAATTTCCGTAGAGTCCACCGGAGGCTGGCCAGCCGCTTTGATTTGCATGCCAGGCGATGGCCAGCAGCCGCGGCTCGTCATTGGTGAAGGAGACATCGCCCGGCCAGATCAGCACCGGCAGGACGGCCGCGAGAAACACCGCCAGCCAGAGCATCCGTGAAGCGCGCTTTTCGCCGAAAGGCGGAATGGCGAAAGCGGATGCCCAAGGTTGGCTCATGCGCGGCACTCATCGCCGGAGGTTTCGTGAATGACGAACACTTTCCTACCGGCGCAGTCGCATCCTGCCTGCCGTCGCCGCCAGGGTGCACATCACTTTGCCTTCAGCCGCTGCCGGGCCTCGGCGCTCAAGGCGGGGGTGGCGGCGAGCCAGGTGTTGGCGGCGGCTTCGTCGGTGCGTTTCCAGCGGTCGAAATTGCGCTGCAACGTTTTCTCGCGCTTGGCGGTGTCGCCGATCGTCTCCGCCCAGGCGATGGCCGCCGACGGATCGCTGCCGGCGACTTCATCCGCGTACCCGCCCACGGCCGCGTCGCGCAGCGTGCCCGCAGGCATCTTTTCGATCCAGGCCGCCGCTTGCGCGACGTCCTGCCTCGCCCAGGTGCGAGCGATGCGGCCGGCGCTGTCGGTGCGCGCACTTTCGTCGGCGATCCCCGCGGCCCACTGCGCGGCGGCGGCCGGGTCCTGACTGGCCCAGGAGCCGGCGATATCGGCCGCGGCTTTGCGCTGGAGATCGCCGGGCGGAAGCTGTGCGAGCAGACCGGCGGCCTGCTGCGGCTCGTGCTGCGCCAACCCGGACATCGCGCCCGCGAGATAGGCGCTGCGCGCCGGGCCCTCGGGCTGGGTCCGCACCCAGGCCAGCGCGCCGTTGGGTTCCTGCGCCGCCCAGCTTTGCAGCAGGCCGCGAAGTTCATCCGGCTTGGCGTCGGGCTGCCGGCCCATCCACGCCAGCGCAGCGCGCGGGTCGCTCTGCGACCAGGATTGCACGGCCTGCTTGAGCGCCTGGTTGCGCTCCTCACCGGCGGGCAGTTGTTTCTCGGCGAAGTCGATCGCTTCCGCCGGTGCGACCTGCGCCCATTGCTGGAGCGCGCGCCGGAGCGACTGTGAGCGGCTTTCGCCCGCGGGAAGGATGGCGGCGATCTCGGCGGCCGCTTTCGGGTTTTCCCAGGTGAGACGCTGCGAGAGATTGCTCAGCACGTCATTGCGCTGCGGACCGGCGGGGATCTCTTCCGCGAGTTGCAGTGCCCGCGCGGTGTCGCGTTGGGCGACTTCGCTGATGACCTCCGCGAGCGCGGCGCGCCGCGGTGTTCCTTCGGGCATTTGGCGCGCGGCGGCGAGGGCGGCATCCGGATCGGTGGCGGCCCAGCGGCCGAACGCCTGGCGTTGCGCATCCGCGCGCAGGCCCAGCTCGGGCAGGCTGTCCGCCCATGCGAGCGCGGCCACGGGATCGGACTCCGCCCAGCGGCTGGCCACACTGCTAATGGCCTGGGCACGCGCGCCGCCCGGCGGCAGCGCCACCGCCTGGCGCGCCGCCGTCGCGGGATCGCGTCCGGCCCAACTACGAAAGACCTGCGCATAGACATCGCGCGCGCGCACCTCCGTCGGGAGCCCCTCGAGCCAGGCGACCGCGCCGGCCGGGTCCACCTCCGCCAGGCCGCTCGCGACGCCGACGAGCGCGGAGCGGCGTTGCGCTGGATCCTGGAGCGCGAGCGCCCACGCCTTCGCGGCGGCGCCATCCTTCTTCGCCCAGGCGGTGGCCGCGGCGCCCAGCGCGAAGTCGCGCTCGTAGCGCTGACCGGTCTTGCTGTTCAGGGCGTAGTCCACCGCGGCCTTGGGATCGAAGTCCGCCCAGCGCGCGATGAGCAGCGGCACGATGAATCGGGCGTTCTCCCCGCGGAATTTCAGCGCCGCGGCCAGCGCGCCTTCGATTTCTCCGGGCCCGATTTCTCCGATCGCGATGGCGACCCGCTGGAACCGGATCAGATCGTTGCTCTCCCGGCTCGCGTTCAGCAGATCGGAAAGAACGCGCCCGCGTCGTTCGGCCGGAAGTTCGGACTGGCCGCGCGTCTCCCCGTGTCGCGCCCCGGTGGCGGCGGATTCTGTCGCGGCCGTGGAGGTGAGCACGCCGCCCGGAGGCGGGCTGGCGGCCGGTCCGCCGCCGAGAACGTAGCCCACCACGAAGGCGGCCAGGGCGACAGCACTGACCAGGAGAATGCGGAGCTTCGGAGCCATGGCCGGTCAAATTATCCCGCGCGGAAAAGTGCGTTAACCACCACTCGATTAGGGCTGAGTCGCAGCCGCCGCCTTCGCTTTGGCGAGGTGGACGTCAAACCAGTCGGCGATCTGCGCGGCGTCCCCGCTCATGTCGGCCCAGCCGTGCTCGGCGCCAGGCTTGACCACCAGCTTCGCCTCGACCCCGGCGGCCTTCAGCTTTTCGACGAAGCTCTCGGACTGCTGAATCGGCACGAGCCAGTCCTTGTCCCCATGGATGATCAATGTCGGCGGATCATCGGGCGAGACGTGGTTGATCGGCGAAATCCACCAGCCAATCTTCTGGATCTTCTCCTCGTCGGTGATGGGCACGAGCTTGCGCCAGTACGGATCGTAGTCCTTGAAGTCGAACGCCCCGGAGAAATTCCAAAGGATGCCGCGTCCGACCGCATTCTCGCCGGGCCTGCCGTAGTTGAGGAAGTCGGTCGGCGGGTAGTAGCAGGCCACCGCCGCGACCCGGCTGGAAACGCGATCCACGGGATCTTTCGCCTTTGGATTGCCCGGACTGCCGGCGGTGCCTTGCAGCAGCGAGAGGTGGCCGCCCGCGGAGCCGCCCGTGATGCCGAGGCGCTCCGGATCGATGCCGTAGTCCGTGGCGTGAAAACGGATGAAGCGCACCGCGCGATTCATGTCCTCAAAGATCTCCGGAATCGAATATCTGGGTTGACTGCCGTGAACGACCGAAAAGACCGTATAGCCGCGGTCGAGCAGATAAGCGAACTGAGGGAGACGGCCATCGACCGCGTGATCCGAGTACCATCCGCCGCTGACCACGAAGATGATGCCCAAGCCGTTGGCGTGCTCCTTGGGCCCGAAGACATCCAGGGTCAGGGCCATGCCATACTTTCGTCCATAGATCACGTCCTCCTGGCGCTGATAAGGTCGATCCTCCGCGCCGAGCCGTGGCGCCAGCGGAGACAGGAGCGAGCAGGCAGCGAAAAGAGCGAGGGCTATTCGGCGAAGGCAGTTCATGGCAGCGATTCCGGATACAAGGCGGCGGAGCCGAAAGCGAGCAGATCGTCCCATGGTGTCTCCTCCTGCTTCCTCTCCCTCTTTCCAGCGCTGGACGAGTGAGAGGGGATGAAGAGGAAGAGGGCGGAAGGGGAGCGTTCTCAACGGCGGCGTCCATCAAGGCAGGCGCTACCTCTCGGGGAGAGCCATCCAGCAGATGAGCCCCGTGAGAACGACTACCCGCATCCATCTGGCGGGGAAGACGGAGTTCCCGCTCGTACGCACTTCACCTCGTGCCGTGGCCGATCACGAAGTCCACCAGCTCCTGGCATTCGAAGAACGACGGCGAGACCTTGTGCCCTTCGCCGGGGATGAGCTTCACGGTGATCTGCCCGCCGCCGGCTTCGTAGCGTTCCTTCAGCACGCGGGTGTTGTCGTCATACGGCACCACCACGTCGGAATCGCCGTGGACCACGAACATCGGCACCTTGTTCGCCAGCAGGCCTTGCAGATTGTCCACCGGGTTGAACTGGCCGAGTTGGGCGACGAGTTCAGCTTCGGGCAGGGCGAAGTCGGCGAGCGTGGCGGCTTTGGAGTTCTTCAGCGGCCAGCTTGCGAGATTGCACACCGGGTAGATGCCGACAAAAGCCCGCACCTTGTCGGGATTTCGCATCGCCCAGGCCAGCATCATCATGCCGCCGCGGCTCTGGCCGAGCAGGATCGGTTTCGGCGACCAGCCGCGCCGGACCATCTCCTCGTAAAAGAGAGAAAACTTCGCCGTGCTCGCCGGTGACCCGCGCACTTCGCCGAGATCGAATCCCGCGATTCCGATGCCGGCGCGCAGCAAGCTTTCGAAATACAACTTCCGTCCGACGAGCGACACGCCCTTCAAAGTTGGCGCATACCAGACCCACGGCTTCCCCTTCGCAGGCTCAGGCGCGGCATAGACGAAGGCTTTGTGTTCTTCTATCGCGAAGGTCTCGACGACGCGCGGCAGCTTGTCGTCAGCGACGACCGGCAGCGCGAGCAGCGAGAGGAAGGCCAGCAGGGTCAGCAGCGCGGGTGAGTTCATAGCCGAGGACGGCGGGGAGAACGGAGTTTTTGGATCAAGACGGTTGCTGGGTTCGGAAGGACTTGAAGAGCGGGGGACTGGCGAAAACGGCGGCGCCTGGTGGCGATGACAATCCTGCGGCGCGCTGTTTCTCGCCTGGCCGAACGCTCGTTGAGATCGCCACTCTTCCCAAAAATCTTTTGGAAACGAGCGCATAAGTGCAGCGTCTGACCTGTGTCGGGTTCCAAATCATGATCAGCATCTTCAAGCGCCGTGCTCCTGGTGCTCCTCGGGCCCCTCGCCGCGGGCGCCGAAATTGAGCGCATCTGGCTGACGCATCAAACCCATGACCCAGGCAGGCTGGTCGTGAATTGGGAAACGGATGAGCCGGGTGATTCTGCGGTGGAGTTCGGGATGGCGGCCACGCTGGGCGAGCGTGTGGCGCGCGAAGAATCGGTGACTTGCACCACGTGGAGATTCCACTCGCGCGAAAGGACGTGACTTATCACTACCGCGTCCGCTCCGGTGCGGAGCCTATCGGTTCCTGGTGGACACAGGCGCTTCCGCTTCTCTCTCCGCGGCGGACCCGAAATCGATCGAAAAGACGGCGAAAACGTTGAGGGCCGGGGAGTCATCCGTGGTTCCAAACAAGGCGGCCACGTCCAGGCGCGTTCTCTTTGAAGGTTTCCAGGCAATACTCGGACCAACATCGAATTCGTAGGCCGGCTTGCTCCGAGAATCACGCTCCGTTCGCCGGATAAACTGCATCTCGAGGCCGGCGCGGAGAGTTTCCTCACTGAGCGAATAGGACAGCGCCTGGCTAAAGCCGGTCTCCGTTTCCCGATCTCCCCCTACTTCCTGTTCGTGGAAGATGTTGAGTGCCCATTGAATGTGTTCGCCGAACTGTTGTCCCAAGAGAAGGCGCACTTCGAAGCTATTCGGGATTCGTGACGAGCCGTGCGACTGATCTGGTTCCTCCGCTTCATCTGGTAACTCCGTTTCGTCCGCATCGCTACTCTCCCGTTGTTGTCCGATGCCAAACTTGTATTCGGCGAACAGAGTTGGGTTCAGCGGAATCTTATCCCAATTTGCCGGTGCCCAACGCCCCTCGATTGTCTGGACCGTCGCTTGTGCACGACGGCCCGCCACCTCGGTATTGTTTTCGTAGGCAACCTGGAAACGGTAAGGAAGTCCCAGCTCCAGCTCCTGGGTGAAGAGATGCGTCGCCGTGCCGTGGCGAGGCACCGTTAACTGATAATCCAAATCGACGAAGAATTCCCAGGGTGGAAGGACATAGACCTCGGCGCCGGACGAAAACCGGCCGCGCGCCGACCAGAGTGGTTGATGATAAGGTCCGACCAACTCCGCACTCTTTGGCACCTCCACCAAGACCGTCGGGAGCTGAACGGTCCGGCTGCGGCCTCTGCGCCCCTCGTGACCGAAGTGCAAATCAGATCTGCGGCGCAAAAGACTGGAAGCCACAAGATACCTCGTTGCAGGGATGCGCGGATTGATTTCGAAACTGCAATCATGCGGGGGAGAATCCGTTGATAATTGAAGCCACGCGACGGTCGAGCAGAAGATGGAGCCTCCTCACGCCTGAAACTCATCCGGGTGGCATGCCTGGCGGAATGCCCGGCTCCTTGACTTTGGGAAAACCGGCTCGTCCACTTCGCCTTCCCATGTTCCTCACATCCATCCGCATCCTGCGCGCAACCAATTGGCGGTCAGCTTTCGTCGTCGGATGCTTCTTCATTTCTTGCGCAGAAGGGCGCGAGCCTCAGATCGGGGCGGCAGCCACGCAGGAGAAGGTGGGGCAGTTTGGCCAGAATCGTTACTACACGCCGGCCAACCAGATTCTCACGCCAGCCGGGGTCCAGGTGGAATTGCCGCGCATCCGCCCGCAGGCTATTGCGCTTAGTCCTGGTGGCAAACTCCTCGTCACTTCCGGCAAAACGCCCGAGCTAATCGTGGTCGATCCCAAATCGGGCAAGGTAATGGACCGGGTGCCTTTTCCGGGCAAGACGGTGCCGCCGGAGGGCGCATCTGCCGAGAGTGCGGAGAAACCCCGAGAGGCCACGGGCACCGAGCCGAAGCCTGATGCGAGCGCGCAGCTCAGCTTTACGGGGCTGGTCTTTTCGCCCAATGGTTCGCGCATTTACCTTTCGAATGTGAACGGCGATGTGAAGGTCTTCGCGGTCACAAAGGAAAAGGTCACGGCGTTGAAGACCCTGCCGTTACCCGAGGCGAAAGGTCTGAAACGGAAACAGGAAATCCCCGCCGGAATCGCGGTGTCGCGCGATGGGAAGCTGATTTACGTCGCGGGCAATCTGAGCAATCAACTGCTCGAGCTGGAAGCGGAGAGTGGCAAGGTGACGCGGACGTGGGACGTTGGGGTGGCGCCTTACGACGTGGTGCTCGCGGCGGGCAAGGCTTACGTCAGCAACTGGGGCGGACGGAGGCCGGGCAAGGGCGATCTCGTTGGGCCGGCGGGGCGTGGCACAACAGTGCGGGTCGATCCGGTGCGGAACATCGCCAATGAAGGCTCGGTGAGCATCGTCGATCTCAAGGCCGGACTGGCGACGAGCGAATTGCTGGTGGAACTGCACGCCAGCGCCCTCGCGGTGACCCCTGATGAGAAATACGTCGCTGTTGCCAATGCGGGCAGCGACACGGTCAGCGTCATTGAAACGAAGATCGGTCGCGTGGTGGAAAAGATCTGGGTGCGCGAGCCCTCGGATCTTTTCGGCGCCAGCCCGGATGCGCTCGCTTTTGACAGCACCGGCAAGTGGCTGATGGTCTGCAACGCCACGCAGAACGCGGTCGGAATGATCAAGTTCGATCCGGCCGGCAAGGAATCGAAGCTGACCGGACTGGTGCCCGTGGGCTGGTTTCCCGGCGCGATCGCCTACGATGCGGCGAACAAGCAAATGTGTGTGGCGAACATCAAAGGCCTCGGCGCGCGGCGGGTCACGAAGCCTGGCGACAAGCCGCGCAAGCCGTTTGAAGAAGGGCAAAATTCCAAGGACTCCTTCGGCACCCTCTCGCTCGTGCCGATTCCCGATGAGAAAACGCTCGCGCTGTTCACCGCTGCCGCCCAGTTGAACATGCGGCACGCCTCCCTGGAGGAAGCCAAAGAGCCGGCGCGGACGGATCAAGCGGCGCGGCCGGTGCCTGAGCGGGCGGGCGAGCCAAGCCCCATCAAGCACGTCATCTACATCATCAAAGAGAACCGGACTTATGACCAGGTGCTTGGCGATGTGAAGGAAGGCAATGGCAACGCGGCGCTCTGCACCTTTGGAGAAAAGTTCACCCCGAATCAGCACAAGCTCGTGCGGGAGTTCATGCTACTCGACAACACCTATTGTTCCGGCATTCAGAGCGCCGACGGCCATCAATGGACGGACTCTGCGATCACCACCGATTACGTGGAGCGCAGTCACGCGAGCTGGCCGCGTTCTTACATGAGCACGAAGACAGAGGACGGTCTCGACGCGCTGGCTTACTCGCCGGCGGGATTCCTCTGGGACAATGCGCTCAAGCACAAGATCTCCATTCGCGACTACGGCGAGGGCTGCCTCACCGACTGTGGCTGGGCGGACAAGAGCCGAAAGGGCAAGCCGGCGTGGAAGGATTACCTCACCGACCTGGCGAAGGGCGGGGGCCAAACCGTCATTCGCTGCAAGCCCGGAATCGCCTCGCTGCAGCCGATCGCCAAACTCGACACGGTCGGCTGGGATCTCGGCGTGCCGGATGCGGTGCGCGCGGACCGCTTCATCGCCGAACTGAAGCAATTCGAGACGAAAGGGAGCATGCCGCAGCTCATTATCATGCTCCTGCCGAACGACCACACCTCGGGCACTTCGCCAGGCAAACCCACCCCCGCCGCGATGGTGGCGGACAACGATCTCGCCTTGGGGCGCATCGTGGAAGCGGTGTCGAAGAGCAAGTTCTGGCCGGAGACGTGCATTTTTGCCATCGAGGACGACCCGCAGGCTGGCTGGGATCACGTGAGCGGCTATCGGACGACCTGCTATGTCGCCAGCCCGTATGCCCGGCGCGGCGCGACCGTCTCCACGCAATATAACCAAACGAGCGTGGTGCGAACCATCGAGCTTATGCTCGGGCTGCCTCCGATGAACATCATGGACGCGAGCGCCACGCCGATGAGCGACTGCTTCACCGAAACGCCGAACCTCGCGCCGTTCATGGCCGTGCCGAATCAGCACCCGATAGACGAGCTTGGTTTTGAAGCGAAGAAGATTGGCGACCGCCAGCTCCGCAAGGATGCAATGGCCTCCGCGAGGCTCAAGCTGGACGAGCCCGACCAATGCCCCGAGGACGTGCTCAACCGGATCCTGTGGCGGGCGATGAAAGGCACCCTTGAGCCATATCCGGCGTGGGCCGTGACGAAGGTCGAGGACGACGACTGAGGGCGGTCCGAAACGATGCCGGCAGAGACGGCGCATGCCGTGGCCCAAGGAGCGGCGTGCCTCTCGCCGCCTGCGGGGGCGCTCACCGTTTGGGACGGCCCTTCGGGCGTGAGAGGGTCGGCGCCGGGACGGACGCCGCATCCGCCTGCATCGTTTCGGCTAAGCTCGTGCAGATCTACGCCCGGGCGACCACTCTACGGCCAAGTTCTACAAGAATTTTCGTGTCCTTTTCCCTGAGGAAACGGTAGCTGCGGGAACCAGCGGGCCGAGCGGGCGCAGACCTTCCCGGGAAGGGGCAAAGGTAAAATGTAGCCAGCAGTAAAATCGTTTCGCAGAAAACTTGGTTGCTCCCAACTGCGCAGTAAAACCATCGTCGCTTCGCCACTGCGACCCTGCCATTTGCGTCCATTTCCTTTGGCCGTCGGCGGAGTTGGAAGCGAGGAACGCAGCGATCTCCTCGGCCGCAAAGCGAGAGCCGTCCTCCTTCGCGTAGGAGATCTCGACGCAAAATTTTTCGGCATCGAAGTTAGCCGTAATCAGGACCCGATTACTCGCCGCATTAGCTGGAGCCGGTCCGGCAATCGGCGGGCTTCCCGCGGAGTCTTGAATCTCGCGGCACACTTCTTCATGACGCACCTGGCACTGGGCCAGCGACTCACCAATCCGTGCCCAGAATCGGGGGGCCGAGTGGGCTGGCAGCACGGTCATCAGAAGCGTCTTTGAGTACTGCCTGCCCGGAGCGACTCTTCGCCTGGAGGGAAACGAAAGGGAAGCCGAGATCATTTTGCAGCACCACTTTCCTCGTCCTTTCTCCGTTGGTTGTCGAACAGGTAATCTGCCGTCATCTCGACGATCCAGCACGGGTGTTCGGCTTCCGTTACTTTCGCGCTCACCGGTCAGCCCGGCTTGCCTGCGCCGGTGCAACTGGTTAAAAGCGATCCATGAAGCCGAGACTCAACTTTCTCATTCTGCTCGCGGGAGTAATCCTCATTTCCCGCCACGCTGCGGGCGAGACGCCGACCGCCTCCGCGCCGGCGACCGGGAAAACGATTAGGCTCCTGACCGTCGGCAACAGCTTCTCCCAAAACGCCACGCGCTTTCTCAAAGACCTGGCCAAGGCGGACGGGAATGTCCTGATCCAGCACGCGGCCGTGATTGGCGGCGGGACGATGGAGCAGCACTGGGAAAAGGTGGAGCAGATTGAAAAGGATCCAAAGGACCAGCGCGGCTTCTACACGTCGAAGAAAACGTTGAAGCAGGAGTTGCTGGCGGAACCGTGGGACTTCGTGACGATCCAGCAGGCGAGCATCCGCAGCCACGATGTGACGACGTATCGCCCCTACGCGAAGCAGCTTTACGATTTCATCAAGAAGCACTCGCCGCGCGCGGAGGTGATCCTGCACGAGACGTGGGCCTATCGAAGCGATGATCCACGCTTCGCGCCGACCGCGCCGAAGCCCGGCGAGCCGGCGACGCGGCAGGCTATGTATGAAAGCCTCGCCAGCGCCTATCGCACCATCGCCACCGAACTTTCAGCGCGGATCATTCCGGTTGGCGACGCTTTTGATCGAGGCGACACCGACCCGAAATGGGGTTACCAGCGGGACACCAAGTTTGATTTCAAAACCGCGTCGGCGCCGGCGCTCCCGGATCAGACCCATTCGCTGCACATGGGGTGGCGCTGGCAAAAAGGCGACGACGGCAAGCAAGCGCTCCGCATGGATGGGCATCACGCCAGCCCAGCGGGGGAGTACCTCGGCGGCTGCGTCTTCTACGAAGTGCTATTCGGCAAGAGCGTGGTGGGCAATGCCTTTATTCCTCCCGGGCTCGATCCGGGCTACGCGCGGTTCCTGCAAGAGACGGCGCATCAGGCGGTGGTGAATGCGCAGGGCAAGAGCGCGGTGGCAAAATAATCATCTCCACGCGCCGAGCAGCCGCGAATTGACCAAACACCAGGTTGAGGGCGCACTACACGAGTCCCGAGAGGGTGCCGGTGGCTTCCTGAAATTTCTCCTGCTCGACACCCATTTTCTGAATGGTGGTGAGGAGCAGATTGCAAAGCGGCGGATGTTTTTCGGGGTCGTGCGCGAGATGCTGGCTGTGTTTTAACCCCCAGGCCGCGCCGCCCGCCACGAGCAACGGAAGATTCTTCTGCGAGTGGCCGCCGCGATCGCCGTTATTCATGCCTGACCCATAGACGATCATGGTGTGATCGAGCATGGTGCGGCCGTCTTCCTCGGTCGATCGGAGGAGGGTCAGGAAACGGTTGAGGCAACCGAGATGGAATCGGTCAATGTTCGCGAGTTTGTCGAGCATTCCGGGGTCGCCGCCGTGATGCGAGAGTTCGTGGTGACTCTCGCCATTGCCGCCGAAGCCGGCGGATTCGCGCGACCATTCGAAGGTGATCACGCGGGTCATGTCCGTGGCAAAGGCGAGGTAACTCAGATCGAGCATCACATCGACCCAACCGGGGCGGTCGCGGCCGTTGGTCGGCTGGCTGTTGAGCTGAAGGCCGGCGGGATCGACGCTTGGCTTGGGCACGTCCACCCATTGCACCTGCCGCTGTACCCGCTCTTCGGTCTCGCGCACGGAGCTCAGGTATTCGTCGAGCTTGCGCTGATCGGCGCGGCCGAGTTTCTGGTGCAGCGCTTTCGCTTCGCCGAGCACACCGTCGAGAATGCTCCGCTTCTCGGCGTAACGCTGGAGGGTGGCCTCCCGCGAGGACGCGTCCTCCGGCACGAAGAGGCGCTCGAAGAGTCGCTGCGGGCTGTTCTCCGCGGGCAGCGGCGTGCCATTGCGATCGAAGGCCAGGGTGTGACTCTGCTGCGCCGCGCCGGTGCCCGATTCGTCCGAGAGTTCCAGGGAGGGAAAGCGCGTCTGATTCCCGATCACCTCGGCGATGACCTGGTCGGCCGAAATGGAGTTCGAGTAATCCTTGCCCGGCACGGATTTGAGGTCCGCGCCGGTCAGCCAGGTATCCGCGCCGGTATGGCCGCCATCGGCGCTGAAATGGCTCAGACCGCTCAGCACCGTGAAATTCGCCCGGTGATCCTTGAGCGTTTCAAGCGTCGGCGAAAGCGCATATTCGGCGCCGCTCTCCTTGGGGATCCATTCGTGAATGTTCACCCCATTCGGCACGTAGCAGAAAATCACGCGCGGCGTCGCCTTGACGCCTGTTTTGGCGAGCGGCTTGAGCGTGGACGCCGCCCGGGCCGAGCGCGGCAGCATCGCCTCGAGCAGCGGAAGAGCGAGACACGCGCCGAGCCCGCGGAGCACGGTGCGGCGGGGAAGAGGCGAGCTGGAAAGAAGATTCATAGGAGGTTTACCTATAAGACAAAGACACGCGCCGGACACGAGAAGATCGAGGTCTCGCCAGGTTCGTAAATCCGCGTCGCGTTGCGCTGCGATTTATCCATACTGAGCGAATCGTATGAACGTCCCTCGATCCGAAGACCACGGCGCCATCAATCGGCGGCGATTCATCGCGAAAACCGGACTGGTCGGATTCGGCGCGTGGGCGGGCTTGCGGAATTGGGCCGGCGCCGAAGAGACCGTGACGCTTCCCTTTGAGAACGGGGAGCGATCGTTGGTGGCCTATCCGCAAAAGCGGAAACTCATTCGGCTCACCGCGCGGCCGCCGCAGTTGGAGACGCCTTTCGAGGTGTTTAATGAAGGCCTGCTCACGCCGAACGACGCTTTCTTCGTTCGCTACCACCTTCCGAACATCCCGCTCGAGGTGGACCTCGCGACGTTCCGGCTCGAAGTGAAAGGGAAGGTCAACACGCCGTTGAGCCTGTCGCTCGAGGAGCTGAAAACGTTCGAGACGGTGGAGATCGTTGCGGTCAATCAATGCTCAGGTAATTCGCGCGGCTTTTTCAAACCGCGCGTTGCCGGCGGACAACTCGGCAACGGCGCGATGGGCAATGCGCGCTGGCGCGGTGTGCGGCTCAAGGATGTGCTGGAAAAGGCCGGGGTCGCCGCGGGCGCGAAGCAGGTGGTCTGCAATGGGCTCGACACGCCGGCGCTGCCGCCGACGCCGGATTTCATCAAGGCGCTCGACCTTGATCACGCACTCGACGGCGAGATCCTGCTCGCGTGGGAGATGAATGGTGAAGCTTTGCCGATGCTCAACGGCTATCCGCTGCGACTCGTGGTGCCCGGCTACTTCGGAACGTATTGGATCAAGCACCTCAACGAACTCACGGTCATCGACGATGCGTTCGGCGGCTTTTGGATGAGCACGGCCTACCGCATTCCGAACAACGAAGGCGGCTGCGTCGAGCCGGGCACGACTCCGAAGAGCACCGTGCCGATCAACCGATTCAAGGTCCGCTCCTTCATCACGAGTCTCGCCGACGGCGCGAGCGTCCCCGCCGGACGCGAGACGGTGGTGCGCGGCATCGCCTTCGACGGCGGGAACGGCATCACGCAGGTGCTTTTCTCCGCCGACGCCGGCCGGACGTGGCGCGACGCTGCGCTGGGCAAGGATTTCGGCCGCTATTCCTTTCGCGAGTGGACCATCCCGTGGCAGCCCGGGAATGCGGGCGCGGCCGAGCTGAAAGTGAAAGCGACCAACCGGATTGGCGAATCGCAGCCGCTCGACCCGCTCTGGAACCCGGCGGGCTATCTGCGCAACGTCGTCGAAACGGTGCGCGTCACCGTTGCTGCTTAAAGCCATGAAAGCGCGCGCCCTTCTCCTGCTCCTGGTGATCGTGATCGCGGGCGCAACCCTCCTCGCCGCGAGCAGAAAAATTGAGCTCCCTTCCGAGTCCGTGGCACTGAAGCCGGCGTCCGGTGTTGAACTGGTGCAGGCCCAATGCCAGACGTGCCATTCGCTGGATTACGTCACGACGCAGCCGCCGTTGCCGCGCAAGTATTGGAAAGGCGCAGTGGAGAAGATGCAGACGAAATTCGGAGCGCCGATCCCGCCCGAGCAGGTCGATCCTTTGGCTGATTATCTGACGAAGAATTACGGCACCGAAACCCCGGCACCTCAGGCAGGCCCGGCGCGATAATTTCCACCCGAGCGAGCCCCCTCGCGCGAACTCAACCCAGCAGCAGGAAGCAGAGCACCATGATCGCCGTGGGGAGCAGCGCGCCGGCGGCGAGGCCGAGCGGGGACACGCCATCGCGAAAGTAGCTGGCGAGGATCGATTGGCCAGCCGGGTTCGGCGCATTCGCGATGACGGTGAGCCCTCCGCCGGCGACTGCCCCAGCCACCACGGCGTATTTCAGGCCATCGGTGAAACCCGGCACGAGCGTCGCCAGGTAGGTGATCGCCGCGTTGTCATTGAAGGCCGTGAGTCCGGCGGCGCTGAGCAGCAGCGGCCCTTCGCGCAAACGGGCCAGCACGGGTTCGATCCACCAGCCTTGCAACCCGCCGTGAATGACCAGGCCGCCGAGGAAGAAACCAACGAGCAGGGCGGGCTTGAGACTAAGGGCAATCTGGTGCTGCTCGGTAGCCGTGGTGAAGGCGAGGAAGAAAAGGAATCCGCCGATGAAAAGCGCCGGGTAGTGCGCGGTGAAGATCGTCCAGCCAAGAAATGCGAGGTGCACCGCGGTGACCCACCGCGGCACGGGATCCGAACGATCGCTCCATCGCGCGGCTGGAGCGTCCGGTTCGACGATGCGGCGCATCGTCGCGAACTCGCGGCGGAAAATCGCGAAATAGATGAGGTTCGCCGCCAGCATGCCGACGATCGCCTTCCAGCCAAAATGCGTGAACATGAATCCGCTGTCCCAATTCCACCTCGCGGCGACCATCAGCACTGGGGGCGCGGCGAAATGCGTGAGTGTCCCGCCAACGGAGATATTGACGAAAAGGAGCCCCAGTGTGGCGTAGCGAAAGCGAGCGCCTGGATGGAGATCGTAGAACTGCCGCGCGAGCAGCAACGCGCAGATCGCCATCGCTGCTGGCTCGGTAATGAACGAGCCCAGCAGCGGTCCGACCGTGAGGATCGAAAGCCACCAAGCCGCGGGTGTTCCACGGCCGAGCCGGGCGAAGAGCCGCAGCGACTGTTCCGCGCAGCGCAGGACGGGCCGCGTCGCCGCGATGCACATAATGACCACGACAAACATCGGCTCGATGAAAACGACGCGATGGCTCATGTAGTCCTCCGCCACCGGCCAGCCTTTGCAGAAAGCCAAAGCCGCCAGGAGTGGAACGACCCAGATGCCAAAGATGGCCTCGACCTCGCCGAGGAAATGCATGGCTTCCGCCTTGAAGCTGACCGATCCCCTCCCGGCATTGCGCGCGGCGTTCTCCCCGGGGATGGCTTCGGCGTGGAGCTTCGCGGCGTGTTCGTTGCGCCAGCGATGCGCGATCTGCATGAATTTCGCCGCGAGAAAGGTATGCGCGATGGCCAGCGCGAAGATCCCGGTGGCCACGAGGTTGAACGGCTCGACGGCCACCCGGTGCTGGAGCGTCTCGAAAAGCCCGGCGGCATCGCCCTCCGCGTAAGCCTGGAGGGGCGGCGGAAAATTCAATGCTCCCGCCGCGGCTGACTCCGCAGCCGGCAACTTGGGCGCAGTTAGCAGAGCAATCAGGATCACCAGGATGATTCGCATTAGACTGAGGATCATCAACGCTTCGGGACGCCTCCGGCGAGCCTCCCTTTGGCTGAATCCGACGCGCGGGTGAGGCGATTTGCCGCCGACGCGGCGAATCGCGCCTTCCCCCGAAAATTTCCTCGCGAATCTCTCCGCTCCCTGACTATCACCCTTCGTGCCGCGGCGTGAAGACTCGGGAACGAGTGTGATCCAGCCGCCTACCGCGGTCAGCGGAGCCCTGCCGGTCAACGCCGGCGCAACCCAAACAAAAAGATATGCCTCAGCAGTGGATTGTTCTCTTCGACGGTACCGGCAACAAGCCGGACGACGACACCAACGTTACCGAAATCTACCAATCGATCGAAGGCGACGATGCCTGGCGAAAGGACCACCTTTTCTACGACGACGGCGTCGGCACGGAATTTCTCGGCAAATTCAGCGGCCTCGCGGCCGGACGCGGGCTTTCCGAAAACGTCGAGCAAGGATTCCAATTCCTTTCCGAAAGATATCAGCCCGGCGATCAGGTTTATGTCTTTGGCTTCAGCCGCGGCGCCTTCACCGCGCGCAGCCTCGTCGGGCTGATTTCGAAGGTCGGCATCCTGCGCAAAGGCGACGCCCAGCTTGCCCATGCCGCCTACAACATTTACCGCAACAAGGACCTCGACGGGAACGCGGCGGCGGTCCAGGAGTTCCGCAACGACCATGGTCATCCGTACGACCAAACCCGCATCCACTTCGTCGGTGTATGGGACACCGTCGGAGCGCTGGGCATCCCCTGGCACCTTTCCATCCTGCCCTTTGGCCGCGACGACTACTCCTGGCACAACACCGACCTCAGCCCGCTCGTGGATTACGCTTATCACGCCTGTGCGATTGACGAGCACCGCGAGGACTTCGACGTGACCCTCTGGACCAAAGCGGGGCCGCAAAACATCGGCGTCGAGCAACGCTGGTTTCCCGGCGCGCACTGCAACGTCGGCGGCGGCTATGGCCCCAGCGATCGGCTGCCTTCGAAGCCCCTCCGCTGGATGCAGGACAAGGCCCAGGCTGCCGGGCTGAAGTTCTGGAAACTCGCCGAGGTCCATCCCGAGGCTTATCGGACCCCGATCCGGAATTCCTTCGGCGAATTCCTCGGCGGCCTTTACGCGGCGAAAAGGCTCGGCCGCCCCTTCTATCGGCCGCATCGCGACGGCGTGAACCAGATCATTGACGAGACCGCCTGGCTGCGCTGGGGCCAGGACCCGACCTATCGGCCGCCCTTCCTCCAGGGCCTCACGCCCGTTGCCACCCCGGCGTAGCGGCGCCGCACGACCGGTTGGCATTCTGGCCCTGGACCGTTGGCGTTGGTTCGGATCGAGCCGACGCGCCTTTCGACTCCGACATTCCATTTGCATCCGTGCGATCGCAGGGGTGATAGTCGCGACCCTATGACTCTGACCGAAAAAGTCCTCGCCCGAGCCAGCGGCAAGGCGCAGGTGCAACCCGGCGATAACGTGTGGGTCAATGTGGATATCCTCATGACGCACGACGTGTGCGGGCCGGGCACGATCGGCGTTTTCAAGCGGGAGTTTGGCCAGGACGCCAGGGCTTGGGATCCGAAAAAGGTGGTGATCATCCCGGATCACTACATTTTCACCGCGGATTCGATGTCCAACCGCAACGTGGACATCCTGCGCGATTTCGCGCGGGAGCAGGGGTTGCCCTACTTCTACGACGTCATCGACGACGAAAACGGGCACTGGCATTTCGACGCGTCGCGCGGGCAGCTCAAGCAGCAATACGGTTCGCGTTACACCGGCGTCTGCCACACCACCCTCCCGTGGAAGGGGCACACGCGGCCCGGCGAAATTCTTTTTGGCACGGATTCGCACACCTGCATGGCGGGGGCGTTCAATCAATTCGCGACCGGCATCGGCAACACCGACGCCGGGTTCATCCTCGGCACGGGCAAGCTGCTCATCAAGGTGCCGGAGACGATGCGTTTCTTCCTCGAAGGCGAGATGCAGCCTGGGATCATGGCCAAGGATGTGATCCTGCACGTCATCGGCGACATCGGTTTCGACGGCGCGACTTATCGGGCGATGCAGTGGGAAGGGCCGGGCGTCAACGGCATGACCATGGACGATCGGATGACGATCGCGAACATGGCGATCGAAGCCGGCGGCAAGAACGGGATCTTTCCGTATGACGAAAAGACCGGGGAGTACGTGCGCGAGCGGGTGGCGGAAAACGGGACCAAGGCGGAGTTCGAGCCGGTCGAAATCGATCGCGAGCAGCGCTTCATTTACGACAAGGTGTTCGATCTTTCGCAGCTCGAGCCGACCGTCGCCTGCCATCCGGATCCGGGCCAGCGCAAGCTGGCCAAAGACATGAGCGACGTCGGACTCGACCGCGCTTACATCGGCTCGTGCACCGGCGGGAAGACGAGCGATTTTCTCGCCTTCGCGAGCGTCGTGCGCGGTAAATCGGTGAAGATCGACACCTTCGGCGTGCCGGCCACGACGAAGGTCGTGCAGGAATTGAAGGATACGCTGTGGGACGGCGTGAGCGTCTGGAGCATCCTCGAGAGCGCCGGGGTGCGCATGACGGAAAACGCTTCGTGCGCGGCCTGCCTCGGCGGCCCTGTGGATACGTTTGGCCGCCTCAACACGCCGATGAAGTGCATCAGTGCGACGAACCGAAATTTCCCCGGCCGCATGGGGAACAAGGAATCGCAGGTTTTCCTCGCCAGCCCGTACACGGTGGCTGCGAGTGCGCTCACCGGCCGGATCACCGACCCGCGCGAGTTTGTGAGTTGAAGGGCGGGGCCGCTGACGGCGCTACGCTTCACGCTGGGGCGCAGGGCGCCTTCGAGAGCACGTGCTTGGTTGGCTCAATGCGGGCCGGCGCCCGCACCTGCTTTCCCGCCCTCGCTGTAAAACGACGGAGCGAACTTTCCCGAAGTTCACGCTCGTTCGTTGAGATCCAGCTTCAGGAGTATTTGACGTTTTTTCCAGGCTCCATCTCGTAGCTGAGAGTGAGCCGCGCGGACGTGTGCGCCTTGATGATATCAGAGACGAATTTCATATAAATGGCGTCCTCCTCGGTCATGGACAGCTTTTCCATGGACTCGAAATCCAGCGCGACGAAAAACGGCCACTCGGATTTCGGATCGATGTTTTTTCCGCAGCGCACGCTGAGGATTTCCGGGATTTTGAGCAGAGTCATGCGGGTCGTCATCATGATCTGCTCGAGCTTTGCAGGGGTAACCTCAGGCTGAAGCTTGAAAAGCGTGATGTGGTGGACCATGCGGAAAGCGGATGACTGAATTGATCGAGGCTGGGAAACTAGGCGAAGGGCGCGCTCACAAGGCAGCCCGGGAGCGAGGATTGTTCAGTTATCCCTGAATCCAGCAACCATTAATCCTGCGAAGCTGCGGAGGGGGCGCTAACGTTTCCAGTCGAGCGCGCCCTTCATGATCGCATAGACGTATCCGACCGTCAGGATGCCGACGAAACTGAGCATGCTCCAGAAAATGCCCGAACCGTGTTCGGCGATGAACTCCCGATAGACGACCGCCCAAGGATAGAGAAAGACGATCTCGATATCGAACAAGATGAAGAGCATGGCCACGAGGTAGAACTTCACGCTGAAGCGGGGCTGTGCTGCGCCTACCGGCAACATTCCACACTCATACGCGGAGTCTTTCGTGGCATTTTTCTTCGAGGTCTTGCCTAAAATGACGCTGACGATCAGGGCCGACGCGGCAAATCCGATCGCGACGATCACCTGAAGAAATATCGGCAGATACTCTCTCATGAAAACCTCGGAAGGCCCGTATGGGAAAACGCTAAGCGGCGGCAGGGGCCACAGGGGCGGGAACGGTCTGGAGAGTCGCCAGTTGCTTCGGAATCCCCTTGTACTTTTTCCCGTCCTTTTTAACCATTCCGCGGGCCACCAGGTTCTGAAGCTTTTCATACGCGCGCAGGCGGAGCATTTCTTCACCGCCGCTGGCCGCGTTCCGATTCCGCAGATTCTCGTGGACGACCTCAAACAATCCCTTGAACTCGTAGGAGCTCTTTGACGAGAGCACCGAGGCCAATTCCTCAGTTACCAGGTCAGGAAGTCGACGTGAAAACGCGGTTTTCTTATGGATAGGCATAGGGAATGAAAAATATCATGAAATTGTCTTTCCACGAAGAAATTTTTCTGTTTGCGGCAAAAATTACTTATGCTCGGCGGGTTCTGCGGACTGCGCCGAGGCCGGCACGGGTGCAGGGGGAGCGGTGGGGAGGTCAGGGTTTTGCGGTGACGGTGGGAGTTGCGGGTCCGCGGGTGCGGATGGACTCGCGGCAGGTGATAAGAAATTTTGCGCAGTCGGCAGTGCCGCAGCCACGCCCCAGCCGATCGACGCGAGGAGCAGTTGGTCGAAGGTCAGGGTCCCGGCCGACTCAATCAGGGTCCCATTTTTTGCAGTGGATTGAGACAAGACGCTCGGACTGAGGTGCTTGGAGACGGCGCCTGCCGACGGCAGCTTCCCCGCATCGATGTAACTCCCGGTATCGGGCGAAAAGGCCAGTGACATGGTGATGAACGGGCGCAAGATCCCGTAGGCGTGATCGAACAGCTTCTGAGAATCCAGATAGCCAAAGGCGGCGGTCGGCTCCGAAACCAACCGGCTCGCCTCCGAAAAAGCCGGCATCGCGCGCAGCCCGCCATTTCCGGACGGCAAGCGGCTCAAGGCCCCCGTGACCACCGCAGAATTCAGCCCGAAAAGAGCGAACTCACCGGACAGCGCGATGGTGGGCTGGACGAAGGGGAACCCCTCCAGGGGAGCTTGAAACGTGGCGACGCCGCCCTTCTGCTGCCGCGTCCAGCCGGGGTTGCCGATTCCGCCGGCGGTGAGCGTCTCGACAAAACGGCGCGCGCGTTCCCGATCACGAACCTCCAGCATGACCAGCAGCGTCGGCACCGAGGCCTCGTCCGGCCAATCGACCATGCTTCCCAATTCGGGCCCAAAAGTTCTCTCCAAATCTTTCCATTTCAATCCTTCGGCGGCGAGCGCCTCCTCTTTCGCGGCAAATCCCGGCAGGAGTCCGCTCCATAAACCCAGCGAATCCGGGAGCTGTAAGAGCGTGGCGGCTCCGGTCGCAAAGTACAAGAGGGTCTGCGCACCACTGAAGGCGAGGGTGTTCCGTGGCAAGGGCTCCTGCGGCGCTGTCCCAGGGCTCAGAATGAAAATGGTGTCGCGCAACTGCGTGCCGTCGATTTTCGCGCCGGCCGCGATGGCCTGGTTCTTCTTAAAAGCTGCGATTTGCCCCGCCTCCATGGCCCGACCGGAGGCGGCGGCGAGGGACCCGAGGCGGTCCGTCAGGGAGGTAAGTTGCCCATAGAGCATGGCGTCCAAGGCCGTTCCGAGCGGCGCACTGGCCTGTTGGAAGATCGGATTGCCCGCGAGCGATCCCGCCAGGGCGCCCGCCGGGTTCTCGGCGCGATCAAGGGTCGCACGGAGCAGCGCCAAATCGTTGGCCAGGAAAAACCATCGCCCATTGAAGCAACTGGCCAGTTCGCCCTGCGCATAGGTGAAGGTCTCGATATCCCGCCCTTTGTAGCCCGAAATATCCGATTTGCCGGCCGGCCAATGCCGCTTGAACTCCGCCCGTGGTTCGGCCAGCAACGCCTCCGCATCCGCCGGGTCACCGGCAAAAGAAAACCCGGCCACAAAGGTCGCCGCGGGGCCCTCGATCGAAGTAACCGCGACAAACACCTCGCCGGGCGCCACCCGCGCAATCTGGTCACATTTTGCCTGCCATAGCCGCATCCACGGCACCTTTTGACGCGGCTTTTCCAGAAAAGCCTGCATTTCGGGCTCCTGCCAGATCTTGTAGAGGCTGGTCTGCGGGAACCGGAGCGCGCTCCGGCGCAGATTCGGCAATTGCGCGAAGAAAATGGTCTCTGCCGGCGCCAGTTCCGCCCCGCGCGGGGCCTCGGGAAGGTAGCGTCGCAGCTTGAGAAAGAAGAGGGCCGCTGCCGCAAGCACGAGCAGCAGGACCCCGGCGGGAATCAATTTTTTCATGGAAAACGTCAGGAGTCAGGGGTCAGGCTACGGCCGCTCATATACGCCTACGGCTTTGATCCCTTCCACGCTGAACTCAAAGACTTCCACGCTGACTGGGTAGGCCGTCGCACCGTAGGCTTCGAAGACCATCGGGTAATACTCCTGATAGCGGGTGGCGAGCTGCGGAAAGACGTAGGCGACGTAGCGGTTGGGCACCACCACCAGCACGCGATCACCCAGGGTGTCGCGGAAGAGGGAAGCAAATTTCGGCGCCAGCACGGCGCTCGCCACAATCGGGCGAGTGGAGCTGATCTCCGCATATTGGATCACCTGGTGCCGGTCACGAGAATACCGCGGCTTGAGCGTGGCGAGATCGGCCGCGGCATTCTCGCAACCGGCGGCAAAAAGTTGTTCCCGGCTCTGGCCGAACGTCTCAAAGGCCGCCTTGGAGAACGGCTCGACCCCTTCATCGGTCAGCCGTCCGAGCGCCACCTCCGTGCGGTGCGCCCCGGCAATGGGCAAAGTCACCGGTGCTCGCATCGATTTCGGCTCCAGCCAGGCGCGGACCACGGCCGCGTCCTGTGCCGCGGCCCGCGCGAACAGGAACAGCCCGCATCCAAGGATGGTCCCCACGGCGCCACGGACTTTTCGCCAGGCCTCGATTTTCGACATCCAACCTCCGACATCCAACACCCAAGATCCAATGCCCAGGGTGTTGGATGTTGGAGGTTGGATGTTCTTCCCCCGCCTCCTATGGTCCCCGCGATGATCACCTTTCTCGAGGGCACGCTGGTCGAGGCCTTGCCGACACAAGTGGTCGTGGGCGTTCACGGGGTCGGCTATCATGTGTTCATTCCGCTTTCGAGCTACGACAGGCTTCCCCCCGTTGGCCAGCAGATCAAGATTTTAACGCACCTCCAGGTCCGGGAAGACGCGCACATCCTCTTCGGTTTCATGAGCACGGCAGAGCGGGATCTCTTCCGTCTGCTGGTCGATCACGTCAGCGGCATCGGCCCGAAAAGCGCGCTCGCCGTCCTCAGCGGCTCGAGTGTCGCCTCCTTCAAAGGAGCGGTCGTCGCCGCGGATATCGCTTCGCTCTCGAAGATCAAGGGCGTGGGCAAGAAGACGGCTGAACGCATCGTCGTGGAACTGAAGGACAAAGTCGGCATTGCCGCGGCTTGGGAAGCCGCCAGCGCCGCGCATGCGCCGTCGCCGCAGGAGACAATCGTGAACGATGCCGTGCTGGCCTTGATTTCTCTCGGCTACAAGCAAATCGATGCGCACAAGGCCGTGAAACAGGCGCTCGAGAAAGGCAGCGCCACCAGCGAGGAGCTGGTCCGCGCCGCGCTGAAGCAGTTGATATGAGGGACGGGCTTCGCAAACTCCGATTTCCGCCCGCCGGCGCCCAGCCTCCAGTCGGGCCGCGCGTGCTTTGCCATTCGGCTTTAGAGGTTGGCAGCCGGACCTTGGCTGCCAGAAGTTGAGCTCGCTTTCCGGTTCGCATGCTCACCGACCTTGCCAGAATCGCGGCCATCCGCGCGGCGCTCCCTCCCGAGGGCCTCTTCGCGGACAAGGAATGGCTGCTTTCGCCCGAGCCGTTCCTCATCGACGGCAAGCTCGCCGAAAGTCTGCACAAGCTCGGCTATCGGCTCCATCTCTTCGTCCGCGCCTGCAATGAACTTTACCAGCGCAGCGTCTCCGGCAAACAGCCACGCTGGATCGCTGATTACCTGGACCGGGGCAAGCCTCCGGAACTCGTGGAATTCTCGCGGCTCAGGCGCTTTCGCGACCAGTTGCCGCAGGTCATCCGGCCCGACCTCATCCTGACCGACGAGGGCTTCACCATCGCGGAACTGGACAATGTCCCCGGCGGAATCGGCCTCACCGCCTGGTTGAACCAGACCTACGCGCAGTTCGGCACTCACGATCTGCTCGGCGGCGCCAGGAGTATGATCGATGGGTTTCTCGGGATCCTCGGCGGCGGCGGCGACATCGTCGTCTCCGACGAAGCCGCCACCTATCAGCCCGAGATGCGGTTTCTCGCGCGTCTCACCGGCGGCGCCCTCCGCGTTCACGACGCGGCCTCCTTCAATTCAGAACTTAAGATCCAGCAGGCAAAATCCATTTATCGCTTCTTCGAGAACTTCGATCTCGCCAATGTCCCGAGCGCGCCCGCGATCATGGCCGCCGCGGCGGAGGGTGCCGTGCGCGTGACGCCCCCCTTCAAACCTTACCTCGAAGAGAAGCTCTGGTTTGCCCTGTTCTGGCTGCGGCCCCTGCGGGAATTTTGGCGGCGCGAACTCGGCGAGCGGCACTTCCTCGAGCTGCAAAAGCATATTCCCTATACGTGGATTCTCGATCCGACGCCCCTGCCGCAGCACGCGGTCATCCCGTCGCTGGAAATTCACTCGTGGGAGGAATTGAAGCATTTCAGCCAGAAGCAGCGCGATCTGATCCTCAAGATTAGCGGCTTCTCTGAGCTCGGCTGGGGCAGCCGCAGCGTGACGCTCGGCTCAGATGCCCCGCAGCCGGTCTGGCAATCCGCGATCGCACACGCGCTGGAATCCTTCACCGATCATCCCTATGTGCTCCAGCGCTTCCACAAAGGGCGGCTCGTCGAGCAGCCTTTCGTGAGCCCGACGAGCGGTCAGGTCGAAACGATGCGGGGGCGCGTGCGGCTGTGCCCTTACTATTTCCTCAATGAGGGTAAGGCGGATCTCTGCGGCGCGCTCGCGACCATCTGTCCCGCGGACAAAAAGCTCCTCCACGGAATGAAGGACGCGATCATGGTGCCGACGGCCGTGCGGTGAGCGGACAGCGGCCTTATTCGCGCGCTTTGCTATCGATGATCAGAGTCACCGGGCCATCGTTCACCAGCGTCACTTCCATCATCGCGCCGAAGCGGCCGCTCTGGACGGGCCGGCCCAGCAGCTCCCCGAGCCGGCGAATCGAGGCTTCGTAAAGCGGCACGGCCACTTCCGCTTTGGCCGCCCGGTGCCAGCTCGGGCGGGTGCCTTTCCTGGTGCTGGCGAAGAGCGTGAACTGGCTGACCACCAGGATCTCGCCGCCGATCTCGAGCACCGAGCGGTTCATCGCGCCGGTGTCCTCCGCAAAAATGCGCAGGCTCACGATCTTGTTGGCCAGCCACTCGAGGTCTTCCGGGGTATCGGCTTCCTCCATACCAATGAGCACGAGCAAGCCTCGTCCGATGGTGCTGAGGTGCCCGCCTTCCGCCTTCACGGAGGCCGAACTGACGCGTTGAATCACGGCGCGCATCGCGTCGGGGAGGTAAATCGCGGCGGTGCGCAGCGTCACGCACAAATCGCCTCGGCGAGGAACTCCATAAAAAATCGCCTCTTGACTTCTTTGGGAAATTTTTCTCCTCTGGGACCCAGGCAGGCGTGGCTGGTTCAAGGCTGCGCGGATGCCTCAAACCAAACCCCAGGAATCAGACAACTCGCAATGAAGAAACTACTCACCATCGCCACCCTCAGCGTCTTCGCGCTTGCCCTCCCCGGCGGCAGCTTCGCCGCAGAGAAGAAAGCCAAGACTGACGCCGCGCCGGAAGCGAAGAAAGCGGAGCCGCCGCCGGCCGCGAAGAAAGCGGAAGAAAAGCCGGCTGCGAAGGAAGAAGCCAAGGCCGGAAAAGCGGTGCCCTATCACGGCGATGTCGCTTCGGTTGATACCAGCGCAAAATCGTTCACGTTCAAGAACAAGGCGGGAACCGAGCGCGTCTTCGGCGTCAACGACAAGACGGAGATCACCAAGGACGGCACGAAAGCGGACTTCGCCGCGATCACCGTGGGTGCCTATGCGACCGGCCAGTACATCAAGGGCGCCGATGGCAAGCTCGAAGCCGTCAGCGTGAAGATCGCGCCGAAGCCGGCCAAGAAAGCCGCCGACGAAAAGAAACCCGAGGAGAAGCCAGCGGATAAGAAGAAGCCCTCCTAAATCGCAAACTGCTCGAACGCCGCATTCACAGCCGGCACCCGGACCAGGTCTGGGTGCCGGCTTATTTTCGGCAGGTCTTTCGGCGCGTGTTCCGGGGCCCTCCGTTCCGACACGTTCTAAGAAACATCACCGCTTGCGCTTTGTTCTCCGCGACGACTACTTTCCGCCATGCCACCCCTTCGGTCTGACGCACTCCCCGTGAACTTGACGCTGCCGCGACCGGTGCCTACGCAGCGTTTCCGCGTGCCGAAGAAGAATATTCCGCAGACCCCGATCGAACGCAGCCATATCCTCGAGCGTTGCCGCGCCTACGTCGCCGAGCACCAGCCGGTGCCGCCGCTCCCGGCGGACGACCTCAAGATCCACGCGAACCTGCTCGTGGAAGAGCTCGGTTGCGATCCTCTTTATCGCGACTACGTGGGCGTGCTGCTCAGCAATGAAATGTGGCGCGAACAGCTCGCCGGGGTGCCTTTCGAGCGGCGGTTGCTGCTGCTCCCCAAGTGCCTCCGCGTGGAAAGCAAGTGCCCGGCGCCCTTCGACGAATTCGGGCTGCTCTGCAAGCAGTGCGGCCTCTGCTCGATCCAGGACTTGCAGGCCGAAGCCGAGCGGCTCGGCTACGCGGTCCTCGTCGCGGAAGGCAGCGCCATCGTGATGTCGCTCATCCAGACGGGAAAGATCGAGGCCATCGTTGGGGTGAGCTGTCTGAGCGTGCTCGAACGTGCCTTTCCCTACATGGAAGCCGCCGCCATCCCGGGCGTCGCGGTGCCGCTCCTGCAGGACGACTGCATCGACACGACTGTCGATCTCGATTGGATCTGGGATTACATCCATCTGACCAGCGACGACCAGACCCGCCGGCTCGATCTCAGCCAGCTCCGCGACGAAGTCGATTTCTGGTTCACCCCGCTCAATCTCGACACCATCATGGGACCGGCGCAGGGCCTGACGGAAAAGATCGCCCGCGCCTGGCTCGGACGCGCCGGCAAGCGCTGGCGGCCCTTCCTGACCGTCGCGGCGTATCAAGCGCTCCGCGCGACACCCGGCGCACCACTGCCCGAGGACCTGCGGAAAGTCGCCGTCGCCGTCGAATGCTTTCACAAGGCCTCCCTCATCCACGATGACATCGAGGACCAGGATGCCGAGCGGTATGGCGAGAAAACCCTGCATGAAGAGCATGGCGTGGCGGTTGCCTTGAATGTCGGCGACCTGCTCATCGGCGAAGGCTACCGTCTCCTCGCCGGATGCTCGGCGGGCGCGGCGCAGCAGGTGGCGATGATCCGCGTGGCCAGCGAAGGCCAGCGCGAACTCTGCCGCGGCCAGGGCGCCGAGCTCGTCTGGGCACGCCAGCCCGCGCCGCTCAGCTCGCTCGAAGTCATCGACATCTTTCGCAAGAAGACCGCGCCGGCCTTTTCCGTCGCGCTCAAGCTCGGCGCAATTTACGCCGGACAACTGGACGAGGTGGACGAAGTGCTCAGCGCGTTCAGCGAGGCGCTCGGCATTGCCTACCAAATCCGTGACGACCTCAGCGACCTCGGAGCGAGCGGCGAAACCAACGACATCGCCGGTCTGCGTCCCAGCCTGCTGCTGGCCAGCGCCTACGAGCGCGCGACGCAGGACACCACCGGGGCGGCGCGGACCAAGCTCGAAGCCCACTGGCGCCGGCTCGCGGAATCGTCGCCCGCGGAAATTGAAGCGCTTTTCCTCCAGCTCGGAGCCGATACCCGCTGTCGCGATCTGCTCGAACGCTACAAGGAAGAAGCCATCCGCTCGCTCCGTGACGTGGAGAACGCCAACCTCAAAGGCCTGCTCCGCCGCGTGCTCGGCAAGATCTTCAACGACACGGAAATCAAGGGCTGGTGCAAGGAGTTCGAGGAAAAGAATCTGGCCGTCGTCGCGGGAGTATCAGAGCCGATCGCGGCCGTCGGCTGAGGATTCACGTGCCTCGATGAGCTCCGGATTCCGGTCCTTGCTCGACATCGCTGGCTCCGCGGCCCTGCGATGACGGGACTGCTCGGAAGTCTTCTGCGCCCATATTGGAGTGTCGCTCGTGATGCAGCAGGCCGCCGGATTCGTCCCCACGGTGCCTTGACCTCCGACAGGAGCACGGGAACGCTTGCAGCGTTCGCTTGTCGATGACGCTGCTTCTCGGAACAAGGCTACGGCGCTATCTACGACTGGGGCTGGGACGCGCAAAGCCGTGGGCTCCGATGCTGCTGGCAAGCAACTTTGCGAGGCGATGATCACAACGGCGGGCGCACCCGTGGGCATCAAGCTAACACCGCACACCGGCCCCGCTGGCTGGCGCGCCGACGGCGCGGACCTGGCGCTGGTCGATGTGGAAGTCGTGGACGCGAAGGGCAACCGCTGCCCGACGGCTTTGAACCCAATCAAGTTCGACCTCCAGGGCGTGGCGGAATGGCGCGGCGGCATCGCGGTCGGCGCGGACAATTTCATCCTGTCCAAGGAGCTGCCGGTGGAAGGCGGCATCAATCGAGTCATCCTGCGCTCGCAACCGCAGGCGGGCAAAATCGTGCTCAGCGCCAGCGCGGACGGGCTGAAACCGGCGCGCGTCGAACTCGCGTCCATCCCCTTCGCCACGACGGATGGCGATTCCAAAACACTGCCCAACGTCGGGCTGACTCCGCGCCTCGACCGCGGCCCGACGCCCGCCGGAGATTCCGCCGTGCCCACGCGCAAAGCGGTTCGCATCGCCAGCGCCACGGCTGGAGCAAATGCGGAGGAGATTGGAAAGGCGTTCGACGACAACGAAGCGACCAAGTGGAAGAACGATGGTAAGCGCGCGACGGCATGGATCCAGTTCGAGCTGGAGCGTTCGGCCAACGTCTCCGAGATCACTCTCAAACTCGGCGGCTGGCGGACAAACTCCTATCCGCTCCGCGTAACCGTCGATGGTAAGGGGGCTTATCGCGACTCCCGCTCCCGCTGCAGTCAAGCCGGCAGTGTGACTTGCGTGCTCCGGAGCACGCTCGATCCGCAACTCTATGACGTCCCGCTCACCATCGTGATTGATGTGAACGGCGCCAGGTCTGCGCGCGCGGATCGGGCGGGCAGGCAATTGCCGGTACGCGTTGGGAACGGCTCGATTTACGTTCAAGCCGCGCCGGGCGTGCAGCCGATTACGATCACATGGGAATAACCAACCGCACCCCCTAATCCGGTGGTCGAGGCATTTCACCGGCCGCTGCCCAAAGAGGGCGAGTGGGTGAAGCTCTCGCGGCGAGAGGACCCGGCAGGGGGAAACTTGCGCCGTTCCGTTCGATCAAACAGGCGCATTTTTGCCCATCCACCTTCCCTTCGCGATGCGATTCTCGAAGCAGAGGAGATTGCGATGAAGAAACGAATCATGATTGTCGATGACGAGCCGGGGTTCATTCGCTTGGTGAAACTGAATCTCGAGCGGACGGGGCGGTACCTGGTGAAAGAAGAGAACGACGGCACTAACGTCCTGGAAACAGCCGCGCAATTCCGCCCTGATCTGTTCGTCCTCGATTTGGTGATGCCCCGGACCGACGGTGGCGCCGTCGCAGAGCAAATCCGCGCCCACCCCGCGTTCTCTGAAACCCCGATCGTCTTCCTTTCGGCGACCGTGGTGCGGGACAATGAGTTTCCGACAAACCACATCTGCGGGTTCCCGGCCATCGCCAAGCCCGTGAGTCTGAGTGAACTGATTGAGGTCATCGAGACGAACCTCGAAGCGCCATCCACAGATGATTCGTTGGTCGATGAAGCTGTGTTTGCGGCGCCGTGAGATCGGCGGGGAAATAACCCATCCAGCGCGTGCGCATCCCGCGAAGGTACTACGCTTATGAGCACGTCCCTTCACGAAAAGCGCGTCGCCATCCTTGCTGCGGATGGCTTTGAACCCTCAGAGCTGGAAAAGGCGATGCAGGCGCTGAAGGAAGCGGGCGCGACGGTGAGCATCGTGTCGCCGAATGCGAAAATGATCCAAGGCATGCGGACGGCGGATCAAGGGGATCAATTTGACGCGGCTAGCCCGCTCCATGATGCGAACCCGGAGGACTTTGATGCGCTGCTGATTCCGAAGGGATTGATGACTCCTGACCACCAGCGATCGACGCCGGCGGCGGTGGATTTCGTGCGCGCTTTCGGAAAGGCGGGCCAGCCCATCGCGGCGATCTGCCACGGTCCCTGGATGCTGATCGAAGCGGGCGTCGGGCGCGGGCGCCGCCTGACCTCGCGGCCGGCGATTCAAGGCGACATCACGAATGCGGCCGGCCGGGGGGTGGGTGAAGAAGTCGTCGTGGACAACGGTTTGGTGGCCAGTCGCAAACCCGGTGACATTCCCGCTTTTACCGCGAAGATCATTGAAGAATTCAGCGTGGGCCGCCATACAGGAATCGCTGCCCCCCCGAAAGGAACTACGATATGAAAATAAACAGACTGCTTCTCACCACCGCGCTTTGCGCGCTGGGAATTTTTTCCGCAAATGCCGCGGATGAACCGAAAAAAGACAAGCCGCTCGAGCGGGCGGTTGCCGTCCTGCAAGCGACGCAGGGCAATCAGGTAAAGGGCGTGATTACCTTTACGAAGGCCGGCGACGGCGTGCGCGTCGAAGGCGAGGTCACTGGACTCGCGCCGGGCAAGCATGGGTTTCACGTGCATCAGTTCGGCGATGTGACTTCCGCCGACGGCAAGGCCGCGGGCGATCACTTCAATCCCGGGGGACACTCGCACGGGGCTCCCGATGTCGAGAATCGTCACGCGGGTGACTTCGGGAATATCGAAGCCGACCAGTCGGGGACGGCGAAGGTGAGTTTCGTGGACAAACACATCACCTTCGACGGCGCCAATTCGATCCTCGGACGCGGATTGGTGGTCCATGCCAAAGCCGATGACTTGAAGTCGCAGCCCAGTGGCGAAGCGGGTCCCCGCGTCGCGGTGGGGGTGATTGGCGCGGCGAAGAGTCAGTGAGGGATTAGTGCTGCATCCCCGTCCGATGCGCGGATGAGGGAACGCAGGTCCCATTACTCGGGCGCGTCCGTTCGCGATCAGCCGGGGACGCGGGCGAGGCTGCTTCTACCGCCTGGCTTGTCATTTCCCGGGCCAATCGTACTCGCCCGCGTCGAAGCTCATCATCTGCGCGAGTTTGCGGGCTTTGAACTCCTCGACCACCGCACCGTCGCTTTGGAAAATGCTGAGGAGTTTTCCGCTACCTTCCTGTCCGATGACCGCCCATTTGAGGTTCGGCGTGCCCGTGATCCGTCGGAGCGGCAGACCGTCGAGCGTCTGGAGAAAACTCCCTTTTGCATCAAAGCCGATGTTCACCGTCGCCGTCCCGGCCGCTTCGCGCAGGAGCGGATTGGGCAGCAGGTGAGCGACGAACTTGTCGCGCGGGATGAAGGGCATGATGCGCCCCAGCTTGTCGGAGATGGTGTGAAACTCGTCGCTCGCGATGATGGATTTCGCCAGCACCGTCTCCCAGGTGGAAGTCGCGGGGTCACCATCACCGGCGGAAGCCCGCAGTGCCAGGCCGCGCACCCGCTGCAGTCCGGGGCGTTCCTCAATCAGGAAAATCAAATCGCTGGTCCGCGAAGCGAAGATGCGTTTGGGCGCCGGCTCGGCGGGATCAATGCCCAGCCGGCGTCGGAACTCGCCCGCGAGGCTGTATTCCTTCACCTCGGTTTGGTCCGCGGTCTGATCGATAATCCACACGCCGTCGCGGCCGAGACTCGCGTCGAGGGGCTTGGTGAGCTCCGGCAACACCAGCGGGTGGGATGCTTCCCCCGCCCCGAGGATGACCACGCGACCCTCCTCGAGGACCGCGCGAGCAGCGGGCTTTTCCCTGGCTGCTTCCGCTGGCGGCGGACTGCCCGCGCTGGGCGCGACTCGCTGTAGGTCAGGCGGAATCTCCCCGGTAAACTCGCCCGCCTCATCGGCGCGCACGAATTGCGGCTTGCCGTCGGTTCCTTCCGCCCACAGCGCGAGATGGCCGTTCCGAAGCTCGACGCTCAGCACCCGCCGGATGCGTGGAGATTCGTCGTCGAAGATCCAATCGTTGCAATGATAAGCGACCCCTTCGACCTGCACGGCGCCGACGCTGTAGCCTCGCGCCGAGTAGCTCCCCGCGGGGAGCACGCCACCGGCCTCGTCCTTGCCGTCCCAATTCGTGATCAGCCCGTTGAGTCCGATGGTGAAATCCTTCTCCGTGGCTTCCCGCGCGAGCACCCGCACGAGCTTCCCGGCTTTATCGTAAATCCCCAGCGAGAGCGTGCCCTCCATGGGCGGCGGGAGAAAGGTGATGCGGACGCCGGGCTTCTTCGGCGGCGGCGGAGGCTCGGCGTCTTCGGCCACGAGTTGCGCGGGCAGCAGGGCGCCGGCCAGCAAACAGATCAGCCAGTGCGAAGAGCGCCGCCTGAGGCCGGCGATTGACCATTGCTCAGCCCATCTCGCGGCGCGCGACTCACGCATAGTAGCGCCACTCCAGGTGCGGGAAAAGATTGTCGCGCCACTCGCAGTTCGCCAGGAACGCTTCGTCCACCGCCTGCGCGCGGATTTGATCGTAGAGGCGGGTGAAACGCAGGATGTGGTCCTTGGTCCGCTTGCTCGCGTAATTGCGCGCGGTGCCGGTTTTCATCAGGAACGCCCAGTCGCTGGATTGGGCGAGCAGAAGTTCGCGCGCCAATTGCCGCAGGGCGCGGTCGATCAGCGGGGGAAGTTGATCGTTCGCCCAATAGATCCGAGCCAGCTCGGTCATGCGCCGGGCGGCGGTGTGGAGGTGCGGATAAATCCACGAATTGGTGTCATCGAGCCAGACCTCCCAGTATCCCTTGTGCCCCCAGCTCGAAGCGGAGGGCACGAGCAGTTGCTGAGTGTCGTTCTCAGCGAGATACGCGGTGGGCGTGGTCAGCTTGTAGGCGTCCTGATCGTAAACCGATTTGCGAATGAAAAAGTTCAGGAACTCTGGGCCTTCAAACCACCAGTGGCCAAACAGCTCGGCGTCAAACGGGCTCACGACAATCGGCGGCACGTTCATATTCCCGCGCAAATGCTGCATCTGCGCCGCGCGGGCGCCCATGAAGTGCCCCGCGTGCGCGTCCGCGGCGCTGAGCGCCCACGCCCGATCGTAAAACGCTTTGTCGTGCGTCGGGCCGGTGATGCGATGGTATTTCAGTCCCGTGAATTTGCGCGTGCCGTCGCTGGGCAGGAACTCCCGCAGGTAGTCCATCGAAAGATCGAAACCGATGTCGCGGTAAAAATCGCGGTAGGCGGGATCGCCCGGATAACCTTCCTCGGCGCTCCACACCTGCCGGCTCGATTCGCGATCGCGCCCAAAAGCCGCCGGTCCCGCAGGCGTAAAAACCGGCGTGTAAATCGCGTAGCGCGGCCGCGGATTGCCAAACATCAGCCCGTGCGAATCGAGCACGAACCAGCGCAGGTTCGCCTCCTGGAGCACTTTGTCGAGGGTCGCGGTGTAGGCGCATTCCGGGAGCCAGATCCCGCGCGGGTCGCGGCCGAAGGTTTCGCGGTAGTGATCCCGCGCCAGAAAGATTTGCGCCCGCACCGCCTCGGGAAACGCCGCCATCAAGGGAATAAACCCGTGCGTCGCCGCCGAAGTAATGATCTCGAGGACCCCGCGTTCCTGCATCGATCCAAACGCCGCCACGAGGTCGCGCTTCCAGGTATTGAGGAAGGCGTCGCGGCAATGCGTCAGCCGCTCGAAATAAAAGCGGGCGATCGGCTCGAGCCGCCCATCGTCCCGCGTGCGGACCATTTCCTGCCGGGCGAGGGCGATCGAACGATCCAGATACCGCTCGAAGCGTTCCAGGAGCAAGGGATCGCGCAGCATGTGGCAGAGCGGCGGCGTGAGCGACATCGTCATCTGGAACTGGACGCCGTCGTCCACCAGACCGCGGAGCACGTCGAGCAGCGGTAAATAGGTCTCGGTGATGGCTTCGTAGAGCCAGTCCTCCTCGAGAAACTCGTCGTATTCCGGATGCCGCACATAGGGCAAATGCGCGTGGAGAACGAGTGCGAGATATCCAGTCGGGGCCATGCGTACGGAAAGTGGTGTGAGGCTAGCAGCCGACCGGGAGGGGACAAGCGGTAAGGTTGCCGCCTCCCGGCGGGATGCGGGGATAAACATCCAACATCCAACGCCCAACACCGGATGCGCTGCCGCACGTCCGCGAGGTCTATTGGATGTTGGATGTTGGATGTTGGGTGTTGGGGGTTTTCTCTCGGGGTGTCGAAGGAACGCGCGACTTCCGGGTTCTCCTGTGCATCAGGCATCCCCCCCAAATGAAGAATTGTCGTCTCCTGTTCTCGCTTCTCCCGCTGCTCTGCCACGCCCACGTTTATGCTGAGGCGCCACCCTATGTCCTCGCCCAGGCCTTCCATATCCTGCCGGAAACGACCAGCGAGGAATCGGGCTACTTTTCCCTCTCCGAATCGCTCGACGGCGCGATCCATGTCGGGACCGCGAAATACAATCACAACGCCTTCCTCGTGGAGTTCGATCCGCGCACTGGAGCGCAACGGATCGTGCTCGATACGAACAAAACCTGCGGCCTGACGGCCACGGGATTCGCCGCGCAGTCCAAGCTGCACACCCGGAATTTCGTCGGGCCGAGCGGGCGTGTATATGTCGGCTCGAAGCAGGGGTATCGCGCCAAAGGCGACACCTCGGAGTATCCCGGCGGATTTGTGATGATCTACGACCCGCGCACCGGGCGCTCTGAAAACCTTGGGATGCCGCTGGCAGGGCAGGGGGTCATTGACGTGGTCGCCGATGAGCCGCGCGACCGGATCTATGCGGTGTCCTGCGAAGAGCAGCACTGGATGCTCGGCACACTGCGTGGCACGCCGTGGCGGGAACTCGGGCCGCTGCTGACACCGTACGCGACGACGCTCGTGGATGGGCGCGGAGTGGCCAGCGCCATTACGAAAGAGTTCGCGCTCGCGCAAAGCGATCCGGCCACGGGAAAGATCACGACCCGGCCCATCCTGGTGGACGGCCAGCCTTGGGTACGCGCGAATGCGGGCGCGATTCCGACCTGGCAGCTCGACCCGGATGGGCGGCACGCGTGGCTCATCCTCATGAACGATCCGGCGCTCCTGCGCATTGATCTGCACAGCGACGGCGAGCAAGTCACGGCCGAGAATCGCGGTCCGATGATCGACGGGAAAAGTCCGGATTCGCGCGCCGCGCTGACCATGCACCCGGACGGCAAAGTTTACGCGCTCGTGCGCGTGCAGAATACGACCGGTTTCGGAACGGGCATGCTGCATCATCTGGTGCGCTACGATCCCGCCGCGCGGCGGCACGAGGACCTCGGCGTGCTCAAAGTGCAGAACCCCGATTTCTTCGACTGGTCCCCTCTCCCGGACGGCAAGCCGAAGCCGTGGACGCACGGGTTTCACCGGCTGCCGGACGGCACGCTGACCCCGCTGCACGCGCACATGGCGCTGCTCGCCGCGCGCGATGGCACGCTCTACGCCACCATCCTTTACCCTTTCACGTTGCTGAAGATCGACGGCTACAAGATTCCCGCACCCCCGCCGAATCCCGCTGCCACCTATCTCGGTGCGCTCGAGCGCAAGCTCGAGGAAAGCGCGGCGCGCCTCCCCGAGATCACCCAGCTCGCCGAGCGTCTCGCGGAGCGGCACCTGCGCGGCGGCATCATCGGCTTTCCGTGGATCGGCTCGACGCTCGAGCAGGAGCTCATCGGCCGGAGCGGCGGAGTGATGCACGTCGGCTTCGATCGCGCCTGGAAAAAGGAACGCACCGCGGAGGATAAGGCGAACGACATGATCATCTTCGCCTGGGACGACGCGCCCAGGCCGGGCGACCTCAAGCGCCTTCAGGCCGAGAAGGCGAAAGGCTTGTTCGCGATCGGATTCGGTCCGCGCAAATCTCCGCTGCTGGCCGAGCACGTCGCGGTCTGCGACGCGTGGATCGATACCGGCGCCGGCGAGGACGACCGCGTCGTGCCGCTCAGCGGCGGGCGCCTGGCCGGCAAGACGAGCCATTTCACCAACGCCGTGAACGGCTGGCTGTTGATGGGCGAATTCGTCGGCGCGCTGACGCGGCAGGGCCGGATGCCGGTGATGTGGAAGAGCTGGGCCACGGTGGACGGCCACGCCTGGTCTGATCGCTATTTCCGCCAGGCACAATTTCACGAGGACTTCTCGGTTCCGCCCGTCGCCGCGGGCGAGATCGGCCGGCGCTATTGCGAGCGCATCCGCTATATGCTCGCGCGCTTGAAGGCCACCGAGATTCCAAAGCTCCGCGCCATGGCGGAGCGGATCGACGCCGAATTGCGCGCGGGCCGCAAGACGATCGTCGCGTCGGCCGGCCACATGGTGATGAATTACGTCGGCCGCTTCGACGACGCGCTCTGGGCCAGCAATTACGAGGTGCATGGCCACGTCGAGTCGCAGATGAAAGCCTACGAAAAAACGCCCGACGGCGCGCTCGTGCTGCGGCTCGGCGACTGGGGCCTCGAGCGCGGGCTCCACGAGCTCTTCCAGCGGCAGCATCAGCGCGTGCTGCTCATCACCGGCGAAAACCCGCGCCCCGAATTCGCCGTCCCCGTCGGTTACGATCTGCGCGCCGACTACGGCGCGGCCTTCGGCGACGCCTGCGTGTGGCTGGATGGTTATCCCATCGCCATCCTGCCCCCGAGCGGCGTCATGCAAGTCGCCGCCTACGAAAGCATCAACGTCGAAGTGCAACAGCGGCAGGCTCCATAGCCGCCGGCGTGGGAGTGCTCACTCCCAGGTTGAGGGCTTGGCAACGCTGTTTTGGCGCGGGAAAGCTACCTTCGTGGTGAGGGGCGGGACTGCCTGGAGTCAATGCGGCGGCACGTGAATCCGACCACACCAGAGCGCGCGACCCCTCCGAGGCAGCGTTGCGGAGGATGACTGAACGGTTGCCGGTGGCTCCCGGTTCGGGCATCTTCCGCCCATGAGCACGCTTGCCGAAATCGAAAACGCCGTGGAACGCCTTCCAGCGTGCCAGAAGGAGGAACTCCTGGCCTTCCTCGCCAGGCAACTCGGACGGGCTCCGGCACCGCGCGCGAGGACGAGGCGCGGCCTGAAGGCAGCGGGGCGCCCGGCGCTCGAAGATCTGCCGGCGGATTTGTCCATCGGCACGAAAGAGTGGGCGCGCGCACTGATCGCCAAGCGCCATGCCGCAAGTCGCTGACACTGGTTTTCTGGTCGCCTATTGGAACAAGAAGGACGCACATCATCGCTGGGCGCGAGGGCTGTCCGTCACAGCCCCGCTGCAGACCTGCGAGGCCGTCTTGACGGAAGCGGCCTACCTGCTCGGCACGCCGGATTCGCTGCTCCAAATGCTCGTGGACGGCGATCTGACCGCGGATTTCCACGCGGAAACGCACGCCGCCGACCTGCTCCGCTGGCTGGAGAAATTTGCGGACCTCGATCCAGGTTTCGCTGATGCCTGTGTCGTGAAGCTCGGCGAACTGCACCCCCGCGCAGACATATTGGCCACGGATCGCGGGGATTTTTCCGCCTATCGCACGCTCGCGGGAAAACCTCTACGCTGCGTTTTTCCGCCAGTGTGACATGCCACAGCCGATCTCACCGACTGAGTTCATGCACCGTTTTTTGCCGTGAGGCGTTTATCAAGGGTGTGGAGAAAGAAGACATCTTGCGGCCCTTGTAGATGAGTCTTCGGCTCGAGATGCTGCAGGTGGCCCGGCTCGCCCCGAAGCTGCTCGGCGAGTCGGCGCCGCTGGTGCGGGACTTCCTGCTGCGGCAGACGCATCCAACCGGCGGTGGCCTCGACCGCGCGGGGAGGCCGGATCTGTATTACACCATTTTCGTGCTCGGGGGATTGCAGGCGCTGCAGGCGGACTTGCCGGTCGGGCAGGTCGAGCCCTATCTGTGCGAGTTCGGTGACGGCGCGGGGCTCGACTTCGTGCACCTCGGCGCCCTCGCGCGCTGCTGGGGTGCAATCGGACTCGATCGAATGAACGGTGGCGTTGCCGATTCCCTGCTCGCCCGGCTCGAAGCGCACCGCACCCTGGACGGCGGCTACGAGGCGGACATCGGCGCGGCGGATGGGAACGCCTACGGCTGTTTTGTCGCGCTCGGAGCCTATCAGGATCTGCGGCGCGAGTTGCCGGAGCCGCTGCGCCTCGTCCAATGCCTCAAGTTTCTCGAAACGCCGGATGGCGCGTGGGCCAATGCGCGCGGCCTGCGCGTGGGCTCGACCAATGCCACGGCGGCCGCCGTCACCTTGCTGCATCAGCTCCGGCTGCCTTTGCACCCGGGTGCGGGAGAGTGGTTGCTGGCGCGGGCGCATCCGGAGGGCGGCTTTCGCGCGATGCCGGAGGCGCCCCTGCCGGATTTGCTGTCCACGGCGACGACGCTGCACGCCCTTGCCTGCCTCGAATGCGATGTGCCCAGGCCGATCCGCGAGCGCTGCCTCGATTTCATCGATACGCTCTGGAACGCGGAGGGCGGCTTCCACGGCCACTGGGCGGACGACGATCTCGACGCGGAATACACCTTCTACGGGCTGCTGGCGCTTGGGCATCTCGCGGCGCAGCCGTTGTAAAAGCGCGCTCTTCCGCAAATTAGCATGAGCCTCCTGACGCCGGCTGCTACGTTGATCCGATGAAGAAGCACATCGTTCTCTACGACGACGAATGCCCGCTCTGCACTTTCCAGATGAAAGTGCTGAGCTGGCTCGACTGGCGCAATGTGCTCGCGCTCACCCCGCTTTCCGACCCGCAGGCGAAGGTCATCGCCCCGCAACTCCAGCGCGAAGATTTGCTCGAAGCGATCCATTGCGTCACCCCGCAAGGCCGGATCTATCGAGGCGCGAGAGCGATTCGCTTTCTCGGCCTGCGGCTCCCGCTCCTCGTTCCAGTGGCGTTGTTCCTGTGGATTCCTGGCGTGATCGTGCTGGCGGAGCTGGTCTATCGCTGGGTCAGCCGTCATCGGCTCGTGCTGAGCAGGCTCTTCGGTTGCAAGGACGCCTGCGCCATCCTGCCCGCACGCAAGCGCGAGCAGGACAAGCTGGCCTGAGCATGGCGAAACGTGTTCAGCCGGCGGCGGCGGACCCGTTGCCCACCGCCGACTCGGCGATTTCCCGGCAGCGCCTCGAAACCGCACTGACGCGAGCCACGGATGCGTTGCGGGCGGAACTGGTTCCGGACGGTCACTGGGTCGGCGAACTTTCCAGTAGCGCGCTTTCCACGGCGACCGCCGTCGTCGCGCTGGCCAAGGTCGAGCGCCATCTGGATTTGGTCGCCGCCGGGTTGCGCTGGCTGGCCGCGCATGTGAATGCCGACGGCGGCTGGGGCGACACCGTGAGGAGCAAGAGCAATATCAGCACGACCGCGCTCTGCTGGGCGGCCTTTGGTGCGGCCCGGGCCGATGCCGAATTTCCCCGCGTGGTCGCCGGCGCCCAGGACTGGCTGGATCGCGCGGCGGACTTCCAGCCGGCCGGCAGCTTGAAGGAGCGCGCGCCGGCGATCGCGGGCGCCATCCAGCGCCGCTATGGCAAGGATCGCACTTTCTCGGTGCCGATCCTCATGACCCTCGCGCTGGGCGGGCGGCTTGGGGCGAATGGCTGGCAATACCTGACGCCGCTGCCGTTCGAACTGGCCGCGCTGCCGCACCAGATTTTCGGCGCGCTCCAATTGCCGGTGGTCAGTTACGCGCTCCCGGCGCTCATCGCCATTGGCCAGGCGATTCATCATCATCACCCGACCGAAAAACGCTGGCTGCGGTTCATCCGCGATCAGTTGCGCGCCCGGACGCTGCGGGTGCTCGCGACCCTTCAGCCGGAAGATGGCGGCTTCCTCGAAGCCACGCCGCTGACCAGCTTCGTGACGATGAGCCTCGTGGCGAGCGGCCTGGGCGACGAAATGGTCACCCTGCGAGGCATCGAGTTTTTGCGCGGGGCGGCGCGTCCCGATGGGAGCTGGCCGATCGACACCAACCTGGCCACCTGGACGACCACGCTGGCCATCAAAGCGCTCTCGCACCAGCCGGATGCCCTTTCTCCCGAACAGAAACTCACGCTCCGCGAGTGGCTGCTCGACCAACAGTATCGAGTCGAACATCCTTACACCCATGCCGCGCCGGGCGGCTGGGCCTGGACGAATCTCTCCGGGGGCGTTCCCGATGCGGACGACACGCCCGGCGCGCTGCTGGCGCTGCTGCACCTCGGCGTCATCGATGGAAAGAAGCACACCGCGGGCATGGCGGGTTGCCGCTGGCTCATGGGCCTGCAAAATCGCGACGGAGGGATCCCCAGCTTCTGCCGCGGCTGGGGGGCGCTGCCGTTCGATCGCAGCAGTCCCGATCTCACGGCCCACGCGCTGCGGGCGTGGGGAGCGTGGCGCACGCATTGGAAAAAATCTGAGCGTCACCGACTGGATGACGCAGTCACCCGAGCCCTCCGGTATCTGGTCAAGAGCCAGCGCGCCGACGGAGCCTGGATTCCGCTGTGGTTCGGCAACGAGCATGCGCCCAACGACGAGAACCCGCTCTACGGCACCGCGCACGTGGTCGTCGCTCTGCGGGAACTCCAGACGCACGGCGCGACCAATCCTCCCGAGTTGCTGCCGCGCGGGGTCCGCTGGCTGGCGGCGGCGCAAAACGAGGACGGCGGCTGGGGCGGGGTGCGCGGCGCGCCGTCGTCCGTCGAGGAAACGGCCCTGGCCATCGAAGCGCTGGCGGGCACGGCGGAGACGCGGGCCGTGGAAGCCGGGGTGCGCTGGCTGGTCGAGCGCGTCGAATCAGGCGCGTGGCGCGAGCCGTCCCCGATCGGGTTCTACTTCGCGAAGCTGTGGTATCACGAGCGGCTCTATCCGCTGATCTTTACCGTTGGGACGCTGGGGAAAGTGACGCAAACGTGGCGTCTCTTTTTCCGGGACATCGCCGCCTCACGCCTCGCCTAAACCCACACTCCGGGCGCGGCGGCCATCGAGGCCCGCCTGAGCCGACTGGAAGCGCAGCCTGCCTCCGCGGCCCTGCCGCTGAAGGCCGTCTTTGCGCCGCAAGAACCTGCCCTGCGGCATTGACAGGCCAGCCGCACACCGCGCACCGTCCTGACCAGCTATGAAAGATTCCCTCCCCTCCGGTTCCACCCGTCGCCAGTTCCTCAAGACCACCGCCGCTGTTTCTGCACTGGCTGGCCTCAAGATTCCCTTTGTCCACGCTCAAGGCAGCGAAATCATCAACGTCGCGCTCGTCGGTTGCGGCGGCCGCGGCACCGGCGCCGCCCGAGATGCCATGGGGCAAAGCGGTCCGCCGATCAATCTCGTCGCGATGGCCGATGTCTTCGAGCACCGGCTTTCGGGCAGCTACAACTCGATCTCGAAAGCCATGCCCAACCAAACAAAGGTCCCCGAGGACCAGAAGTTCATCGGCTTCGACGGCTACAAAAAGTCGATCGATTGTCTCAAGAAAGGGGACGTCGCCATTTTCACCACGCCAATGGCGTTCCGCGCGGCGCATTTCGCCTACGCGATCGAGAAGGGCGTGAATGTCTTCATGGAAAAACCAGTGACGGCGGACGGCCCGAAATCGCGCCTGATGCTCAAACTGAATGAGGAAGCGGAGAAGAAAGGGTTGAAGGTCGCGGTGGGCCTGAACAGCCGCCACAGCCGCGGCATGCAGCAACTCAAAAAGCGCGTCGATGACGGCGAGATCGGCGATATCATGCTCATGCGCGGTTACCGCATGCAAGGCCCGCTCGGATCGGCCTTCTCGGAAAAGTATCCCGGCCCGGATAACAATCTGCCGGGCAAGCCAAGCGAGTTGCTCTGGCAGATCTCGCGCTTCCACAGCTTCATCTGGGCGAGCGGCGGGGCGTTCAGCGACTTTTACATTCATCACATCGATCACCTCTGCTGGATGAAAGGCGCGTGGCCGGTCAAATGCCAGGCCATCGGTGGAAGGCACTATCGCGAAAACTATGTGGACCAGAACTTCGACAGCTACGCCTGCGAATATACCTTCGAAGACGGCGCCAAAATGTACATGGACGGCCGCTGCATGGTCGGCGCGTATCCGCACTACTCCAGCTACGCGCATGGCACAAAGGGCATGGCGATTTGCGCGGCGAGCGGCGACGCTGGCCTGCCGTCGAGCACCTACAAGGGCCAAAACCCGGATCGCAAAAACCAGATCTGGAAATCCGAAGTCGGGCCGACCGAAGTCGAGTCGCACTTCAACGAGTGGACCGATCTCATCGACGCGATCCGCAGCGACAAGCCGTTCAACGAAGTCAAATACGGCGTCGAGGCCAGCGTCGTGACCTCGATGGGCCGCATGGCCGCGCACACCGGTCAGGAAATCACCTTCGACGAGATGCTCAATCACGAGCACGAGTATTGCCCGGATGCGGACAAGCTCACAATGGACAGCCCGCCGCCGCTGCTCTCCGACAAGGACGGCAAATATCCCGTGCCGACGCCCGGATTGAAGAAGGGGAAAAACTGGCAGGAGTGGTATGTGTGAGCCGAATTCAGAGGACTAACGCGGCATGAACAAGGTTCCCACTTTC
>JAXDQW010000069.1:0-109031 GCA_034667665.1 Chthoniobacter sp. | reverse complement strand
GGATTTTATCCATGTTTGTCGGGCCGCGCAGGTTGAGCACCGACTTGCATGTATGCCGTCGGATCATCTGGAGGACCTTCGTGCGGTCTTTCTTCTCGCTGGCACACGCAAACAGCAACGATGCTGGACGAGCTCCCTCTGCTGCTACGGTATCTACTGGCGCTCATGCGTGTTCCTTTGTGCCTACCTTTTCAGCGAGGCGCAGCGCCGCTACATTGACGACCTTCGAGACTTCTACCTTAACGACGTTCTAGTTCACGAGGTTGCTCACCACGTTGACCGCGATCGATCCGCCCGCAACGCTACCAAAGAGGGATTTGCGCATGCGTTCGTTCAGCAGAGATGCGCCTAAACATGAGGACGCGTCTCCTTTATTTTGCGGTTTGCTCCTTAGTGATGGCCGCATTGCACAGCGCGCTCCTCGCTCACGAAGACACGTACATCGAAATCAAGGGATCGGCGCTCGTCGGCTTGCCCGCGAAATACGCCCCGGCTGAATTCGACCAGAAAGCCTTTCGACTCCGGATCGGAAAACATGCGATGACGCTCCACCCTTTCCTGCAAAGCTTCTTTGATTCGCCTCACGATCTGCGCGTTTCCGCCTCTTGGTATCACGACAGCCACACTCTTCCTCCCTATCTTTTGCTTCGCATTCAACCGAAGAAGCGGGATTTCCGCTACAACATCCTGTTCAACTTAGATACGCTGGAGTTGATCGAGCTTTCCGTCACTCTTCAAGAGTCCGAATCAACCAGTCGCGAGCTGGCGGTTGAGATGACCGATGAAGGGAAGGCAGCCATACGCGATACCATCGAAACGCTCAAATGAGGCGTCGATCGGTGCCGGTTTTGCGCCTGATCTACGCTGGGCGTCCCGGCGAATCTCATTTTCCTGCTCGTTCCCAAAGTAGGGCGTTTGGGGACGCATCCCTTCAGAAGCAATTTCATTGCGCGGCCGGTGGTTAGGACTGCTGCCCCTCACCGCGAAGCGCAGCTTCCCCGCGACACTTGCGTTCCCAAAGCCCCACTTTGGGAACGAGCGAAAATCTCCGCTTTGCTTTCAGCATACGCGACGATTTGTTTACACTCAAAAGGCATGATGACTCCACACATCAAAACTGGACGCTGCAGTTTCGGAATGACCCGGGCCAAAGGTTTAAACTCATCAGTGCGCAAGGAAACTTTCGTCAGTGATGTCTCAATCGTGGCTATATCTGTCACGCCGGCTGCTCCCGCCAGCCACCTTTTTCGCAGCCGGCGCGCTGCCCTCCGCCGTCGCTGTGCTTGGGGTCTAGGTGACTTACACGCGCACAGATGAACAGAGCCTGCCCACAGGCCATCGGAGGCGCACGAGTCATCTGCTACTCGCCCATAGACGAGCGCCATCGCTTCACCGGCAAAACGAAGCAGATTGTCGCTGGCCAGCTAATGGGTCCGAAGTCCTGTCTTGCTATTTGCCAGTATCCAAATGACGACGCCTTTTACCTTTTCGCCTGTGACGCAGCTTGGAGCAGCATCACCGACACTTGGCACCAGACGCTCGACGACGCGAAGCATCAGGCAGAGTTCGAGTATGAGGGAGTCAGCGCCACATAGCCGGTGACGCATTCCCTCCGCCACGCCGGCACCGGCCGGCGGCGGTTCCGGCTCGGAGCGCTGCTCCAAGTCGCTGACGCCGCGATGATGGCTCTGGCGCTCCAGCGCCGCATAGACCTCACTGGACTGGCCTCGCCCCCGCCGGACTCGACGGCGAGCACCGCCGCGGCGCTAATAAAACGGCTGTCCACCAACACTTCGCACACCGGCCCGGGGCTCGCTGGCACCGCAGCCAGGGTCGGCACCAGTTGCTCTTTGTCATTGGGCGCGTCGGCTCACGCGCGTCCCGGCGATCAAGAGGCTCTCGGTGTCCACCGCGGCTTGGGCGTTGTAAGCCTGCTCAAAGTGATCGCCGCTGCCGGCCTTCATGATACGGCTCTCGGGGTCGGTGAAGTTGTATTGGTCTTTGCGCTGCGGCGGCGCGCTCGGCGGCGGCGGTTCTTGGCCCCGCGGCGGCGTATTGCGATAGGTGATGGAGGTCGAAAACATCGCGCGCTTGCACTTGGGTGCGGGTTGCCAAGGCGTTGATTTTTTGCCGGGCGTCCGCGGGATCAGGCTCCGGAACGGCATTGAGGACTACGGACGGCGCGTCGCCCGCCTCCGCGCGAACCCGAGGCAAACGCCAAGTCCCCCCGAGCAGCGTAACCAGGGTGCTGGGTTCCGGCACGACAAAGAGAAGGGCGACGTCGTTGCCGAACCCATCGGCTACTCCTCCGTAGCTGCCCGTTCCGGTAAAGCTGGCGTTGTAGAGCAATTGGAATTGCGGGCCACCCAGCGTGATGTTGTTCGCATTGAAGGAACTGCCATTCAGCGTAGCGAAAGTGCCACCCACAGGGCTGGCGCCGTTGTTGACCAGGATGAAGAGCAGCGTGTCGGACGGGAATGCAGGCGTGCCGTTCAAGCTTAACTTCAGGTCTGCTCCAGTGAGGGTCACATCGCCGGTCACATTGACCCGGTCATACCGCGCTAAGGGTGTCACCGCCGGCGGTGGTGCCGCCGATCTGCAATGAAAGATGCGCTCCTCCCGCGCGAGGTGCACATGTCTTGAGACAGGTGGACATGGTTGCCACTGGCCCAGGAACTCGCAATCCCAGCGGAAGCCACAGCCAGCGGCCACCTGGAACTGGAATGGAGTTCCGGCGAAGGCGAGCCAGTTGCGAGGTCGCGGAAGTCTGGCTGATCAAGCGGTGAGCACGCAGATCAAGTCATCTCCACTCCACGCATCGATCAGGTTCACGCGAGGACATCCTTTACTACGTTTCCGAACACGTCCGTCAGACGAAAGTCGCGGCCCTCCTGCCGCCAGATGAGCTTCTCGTGATCCAGCCCAAATTGATGGAGCAGGGTCGCATTTAGGTCGTGCAAGTGAACAGGCTTCTGCACGGCGCGGAAGCCGAGCTCATCCGTCGCGCCATGCAAGTAGCCGCCTTTCACGCCCCCACCGGCCAGCCATATCGAGTAGCCGTAGGGATTGTGATCGCGGCCATTTTTTCCCTCGGTGGTCGGCGTGCGGCCAAACTCGCCGGTCCAGACGACGAGTGTGTCTTCGAGCATGCCGAGACTGCGGAGATCCTTCAGCAATCCCGCGCAACCCTGATCCACTTCGCGCATTCGCTTCACCTGGCCGTTGTGGTTGTCGCCATGTGTGTCCCAGTCGTCGTTGTCACCGCCGTGGTAGATCTGCACGCAACGCACGCCGCGCTGCACCAGTCGCCTTGCGATCAGACATTGCTCGCCGAAGCCTTTGCCATAGAGCGCGCGCGTGGCTTCGCTTTCGCGGTTGATATCCACGGCTTCGGGCGCGGCGCTTTGCATGCGGAAGGCGAGCTCGTAGGAAGCGATGCGCGCATCCAGTTCGCTGTCGTGGCGCCCGGCGGCATGGCTTCGATTCATCTCCTGCATGTAATCGAGCACCGCGCGCTGGTTGCCGCCGCGCAGTTCGGGCGGCGGCGCAAGATAGGGAATTGGCGTCGGCCCGGTGCCAACCTGCGTGCCTTGATACACGGCAGGAAGAAACCCGCTGCCCCACACCCCCGGTCCGGGCTTGAGGGGGCGCGAGTGCATGACGACAAACGCCGGGAGATTGTCCGCCGTGCTGCCGAGTCCGTAGGACAACCACGCGCCGAGCGAAGCGCGGCCCGGCAGCGATGAGCCCGTGTTCGCCAGCCAGATGGCGGGCGTGTGGTTAAAGACTTCATGGTGCATGCTGCGAATGACGCACAAGTCATCGGCGCACTCCTGCAACCGAGGCAGCGAGTCGCAAATCTCCAGGCCACTCGCGCCGCAACGCGTAAACGTCTGCTGGCTGCCCATGAGCTTCTGTTTCTTCACGTCAGTGAACTGGAGCTTTAACTGATGAAACTCCTCGGGCGGCGACTGGCCGTCGAACTTGGTCAGCGCGGGTTTTCGGTCAAAGATGTCCACATGGCTGGGGCCGCCATGCATGAATAGATAGATGATGGCCTTCGCGCGTGGCGGGAAATGGGGAGGACGCGGTGCCAGAGGATTCGACGCGGCGGGCGATTCCTCAGCATGCAGCCAGCCATCGCGAGCCAACAGGGAGGTCAGCGCCACGCTGCCAAGACCGCCACCTACATGACGCAGCCAATCGCGGCGACCCAGCAATGAGGAGGTGGGTTCAGTCCACATAGACGAATTCATTGGTGTTGAGCAAGGCGAGGCACCATTCGACCCACGCAGCTCCTTGTGCGGCGGGCACAGGCGCATCCAGCGAGATGCCCGTGGGCAGGGCAGCGTTTGCTGGCGGTGCCTTTGTCCATTCAGCTTCGCGGGCTTGTAAGAAGGCCACGGCACGCTGGCTTTCGACGTCGATGATCGGACGGCCAAACACCAGTTGCCAGGCCAGCGATGTCGCCTTGGAAGCATCGCCGCGGGTCTGCGTCCACAACCGGCCAGCGAGCGTGCGCGCATGCAGCAGGGTGTCTTCGCTGTTCAGCAAGGTGAGCGCCTGCGAGGCCACCACCGTGTTGTCGCGGCCAGCGCAACTGCTCACGTTATCCGGGCTGTTGAAGGCATCGAAGAAGGGCAACTTCATCGAGCGACGCACTACATAGTAAAGGCTGCGTCTGGGCCACTCGCTCTCGTCCTTGGTGGGTTCCCAGTTCTTGTTGCGCAATGCCGCCAGCGCCCACGGTTCCATGGGTGGCACGACGGGAGGGCCAAACGACTTCGCATTCAATGCGCCGGATACCGAGAGCAGCGCATCGCGCAGTTCCTCCGCCTGCAAACGCTGGCGTGGAAAGCCCGCAAGCAACCTATCTTCAGGATCGATGCTGCGCGCCTCCGCCGGGCGAAGGCTCGACTGACGATAGGTCGCGGACTCCAGGACGAGCCGTTGCAGGTGACGCAAGTCCCAGCCGCTGGCGATGAGTTCACTCGCCAGCCAATCGAGCAATTCCGGATGCGATGGCGCTTCGCCCTGCCGGCCAAAGTCACTCGCCGTGCGCACCAGGCCATGGCCGAAATGCCACTGCCAAACGCGGTTCACCAGCACACGTGCCGTGAGCGGATTGTCAGCCTCAGTCAGCCATCGTGCCAGGGCCGCACGACGATTTTTCTCCGCAGGCAACGGACCGCCGCCCGGCAGCACCGCTGGCAGTGCGGCTACGGCTTCGCGCAGCGGCAGGTCCACCTCCCCGCGTCGCAGCAGCTGCACCACACCCGCTTGCTCGCGCAGCACGGCGCGAATGAAAGCGGGACTTGTCTCTTTGGCCTCTTTGCCCGCGCGATCCTGTTTCAGTTCACTGTCGGCGAAAATGGCCTGCAATCCGTAGTAGTCGGATTGCGTGAGCGGATCGAACTTGTGATCATGGCAGCGCGCGCAGCCCATCGTCAGCCCAAGAAAGGTCGAACCCGTGGTGTCGGCCACATCGGTGAGCCATTCGTTCTCGCGGTCTTTGGTGCGCTGAATGCCACCCTCATGTCGCATCGGCCCGATGGTTAGAAAGAGCGAGCCATCCTCCGCATCTTCGACCCCCGACCAAAGCTCATCGCCGGCGATCTGCTCCTGAATGAAACGATCCATCGGTTTGTTCGCGGCAAAGGATCGCACCAGCCAGTCGCGATACCGCCAGGCATGAGTGAACAGGTAATCCAACTCATAACCCGCGCTGTCCGCGTAGCGCGTCAGGTCCATCCAATGCCGCGCCCAATGCTCACCGTATTGGGTCGAAGCAAGGAGGCGTTCCAGCATCGCCGTGTAGTCCGCGTCACTGTGCGTTGCGGCGAACTCCGCCACGGCTTCCGGCACAGGCGGCAAGCCCGTCACGCCAAAGCTCGCACGCCGCAAAAGCGCCTCGGGCGACGCGGGCGGTGCCGGGGCAAGCTGCGCCTGCTCAAGCCGATTGAGGATGAAGTAATCAATCGCATTTCGGGGCCACGCCATGTCCTTCACCGTCGGCAGCGCAGGCCGCACAACGGGCGTGAAGGCCCAGTGCGCCTCATACTGCGCGCCTTCTGCAATCCAGCGCTTCAGCAATTCTTTTTGCAGCGCGGAGAGTTGCTTGTGGGATTTCGGTGGCGGCATCACCTCCTCGCGGTCCGAGGACTCGATTCGTCGCATCAGTTCGCTTTGCTCCGGCCTGCCAGGCACGATGGCGGTGTCTCCCGACTCCGCCGGTTTCAATGCCTCCTCGCGAATGTCGAGCCGCAGCTTCGCCTTGCGCTGCTTTTCATCCGGTCCGTGACAGGCAAAACAGTTGTCCGACAGAATCGGCCGCACGTCGCGATTGAATCTGACCTCGGTGCCCGCGCTCGCGGACAGCGTGCAGATCAACACGAGTTCGATGATCAGGCGCGTTTTGGTCAAAATTGGTCGGAACATCTTGCGAGATACTGAGGAGGCGGGAGGATAGGCTACAGCAGCGGTTATCCTGCTGAATGCGCCGGAGGCGCTGCGGAAATTAGCCGGTGGTGAAGCGAGTCCGCGAGCGAGAACCACCGGACTACAGGACGAAACGGGTCCGCCCCGGCAGGGGCGATGGAATTCCGATCGTTCGTGTTGTTCCGGCGCCCCTCCGGGGCGCATCTGTGGTGGCGGGCGCAGTCCGGTGGTTGCGCTCGCGGACTCGCTTCACCACCGGCTAATTTCCGGGGTGCCTCCGGCACCGACTGAACCGCGTGCTTCGTAGCCGATGCAAGCGTCTCATCAGGTAAGCGTCGTCAGGCGTGCCGCTATCCGCCCACCCCATTAGAGCTTGGTGCCACTCACCTTCGTCCACGGGGTGAAGGCGCCCATCGCGTGGTGCTGGATTTTGCGCTTCCAAATTTTGTTTCTGCACAAGGCGAAGAGCGTGTCCTGAGATGGACCGCCGAGGGTCGGGCACGGGCAGGAGGACCTGCGTGGGGCCGTCGTCGGCGGTGATCTGGATGCCACTGCGCGTGGCGGCGAACAGTCGGCCTTCCAGCGAAGAGCAGAGCGACTCCGCGCCTGCGTCGTCGTCCCAGTCGGCGACGTGGAGATGGAAAAATCGCTCCTTATTGGTGAGCGAGCCGTCGTCGTTCACCTGGTAGCTGCAGGTCCATTTGGAATGTCCCTCGGCTGCACGCTGATTGCGCCGCAATAGACATAGCCATTTGTGCGCGTCGGCTCCGTGCCATCGAGCGTGTAGCGATACCACGCGCCGGGCGTCGCCGACTTGAGCGTGACGGTCTTGCCGTCGTTCGCGATCTCCGGTTTGCCGCACGGCTCGGTGGCTTTTTCATACGGCCCGCAGTCGGGATAATTTTGAATCACATCCCACGCCAGACGCTGAAGAACACCGGCCTGGTCAGCCGTTAAGTTAGTGCCGATCGGGAGCAACTTTCCCTCGGGCGATTCGCCGTAGAGCGCCGCATACCAGGTGCAGTCCACAAGGAAGCAGCCCGCAGGATTCACATGCACGTGATCCTCGAAGAGCGTCGCGTAAAAATTCGCCTCGCCCGGCTGCACGCCGGGGAATTTCTCCTGGTCGATCAACGTGCCAGCCCAGCCGAGCGCGAGCGCCGTGGGAATGATGCGCACGGGCTTGCCGTCGTGATATTGAGCAGCGATTTTGTGCTGCACTTCCTCGTTGTAGAGAAGCATCGCGCCCATGGATTCCTGCCACGTCAGCGCGGGGAAAGTCTTCTTCATCTGGAAGCTCGGCACTGCGCCCTTGTCCGTCGGGCGCGCGCGTTCAGCTCGACCCACTCGGCGTAGAGCCACGACTGCACGTCCGGCGATTTTTCGCGCACCAGCTTGATGAACCGCACGCAGTGCTCGGCCTCCTCGGCGACGTTGAAGTCGCGTGGTGGCATGGTGAAATAATGGAGCGGATGCACGGCCTTCGCGTAGGTCTCGTCCCAGCGTGCCTTGTCCGCACCGTGCGATTCATTCCAGAGTTTCACCGTCAGCGAGCCACCGATGAGATACGCTAGGAAGTCATCGCGCCCCCCGCGGTGCGGATGAAAGTTTTGAACCGGCTCGCATTGCCCGTGAGGCTGTTGCCGACGTGAAATGAATTCATCGGCGGATGGGGCTGCTTGCCAATCCACAACGTCGAGAGCGCCGGCGGGCTGGGCGCGAGCGAGTCGCTGAACGCCACCGCAGTGATCATCGCGTTCCTTTCAATCGTGAACGGCTGGGCGAAAACCGTGCCGCTCTGCGCGGTCGGAAGCGTCCCATCGAGCGTGTAGCGGATTACCGCCCCGGGCGTTGCGCACTTCATCGCGACGACCTGCGGCTGGTCAAAGTCACCGCCGCCGGGCGTGATCGCAGGCCGCGCGGTCGCCGCCTGATCTTCGAGATCGAGGCCGACATATTGACCGTCCGTGTTGTTGGAGTTGAACCAGGTCTCCGGCTTCGCATCGAACAAGGTGCTCGACACCGAAGCCGTCGGCTGGATGGACATCGCCGCCAGGACGGCAACGGGAACGGATTGCGTATTCTGGATCGCCTCGATGACCAAACCGATCACCTGCACCGCGCTGATAATACTGGTGGAGAAGGTGCGTGTGGATGCGCCTGTCTGCCGGAGTTCAGCGGCCAGATGGTCGTCGTGCAACGCGACGATGGGCACGTGCTGCTCAAAAAACCTGCCCGGCCCATGCTCGTGCGCGATCGGTTGAGTCACACGAGTGGAATCACGACCCTCGATCCCGTGAAATCTTCCCTCCCGCCGCTACCACGACTGTTCGCATGAAATACTCCCGATCCTTACTCGCCGCTGGCCGGCTGTCTAGCGCTCGGCGGTCATTGTGTGCTGTTCCCGCGGCGTGATCGCCACTCGTCCCGCACTGGATCGTTGCGCCACTGCGGCATGCTGCTCGTTGCCCGGCGGCCGCCTGGCTTGTAGGAGGCGAGTGTGGCCTTTAGCGCTTCCGAATCGCCAAGGAGCTTTTGGTAGGTGGGGTTCGACGCGACGCCGCTCATGGTATGGCCATTCCGGCTCACGAGGACGAACCAGCCATCCATTTTTGAGCCTTGCACATCGCGTCTCTCGAGGGCGACGTAATTGGCGACGTTGGAGGGCGCCAGGGGACACCAGAACCGCATGGTGGTGCTGCTGACCGCATCCACGCTGGTGGGCAGAGCTTCGGCGTGGTGCACGAACACCTCGCGGTTCTTCAGGCGCCTGCCCATCCAATAGGCGGAAACCTGGCAGTCGCCGGTTTCTCGCCGGCTGACGTTGCGCAACTGCACCTCGAGACCCTTGGTGCTGTAGTAATCGCGATTGTAACTGCCGTAGCTCGTCTCCCAGTTATGCTCGATGCCACGCCCGGTGCCGATTTCGTGAGCGGAAACACTGAGACTGGCAGCAGGGGCATAAACGATTTTCTCGACCGGGGAAAAGGTGGCCACTCTTGCGGCGGTGGTCACCGGCTGCACTGCGGTTGCCACGACGGCCTCACGCGGGACCGTCACGTTCGTGCGAGCGAACCGAACGTCCACCAGGGGCCCGCGATCTTTCACGAGGGTGACAGCGAGGCCGGGATTGAGGCGGACTGAGCCTTCTGGCACTTGCACCTGAGCCGGCGCGACCGTCACCAACGCACGCGGTAGAGGTGTGGGCGACGGTGGCGGAACAGGCGGCGCGGATTCTGATTGAAAAGCCAGCGGCAGCACCGGGGCCGGAACGTCCACTTGAATGGTCTGTCCCATCTGCTCGGGCGTGGGGACGTTATCGTTTACTGCACGCTCGATTGGTGGCCCTAAAAACCCGATCGCGAGGACCGCAACGACCAGCATCACGATGGTAAGCCGCCTCATGCGTTTGTTCAGTTTTGCGGCGAATTTCTAACGCTCGATCACCATCGTCTTCTGACGCTTTTCCTCGGCGCGTCGATTGATGAGTAACTGCACCGCTTCCCGCGCGACGAACTCCGGCCAACTATCGCGTTGCAGTTGTTCAGATTTCCAGACCTTCCAGTGGTTGAAGACGTCCACGAAGGCCCGGGTACCGTCTGCAGCCAGCGACAGGAATGCGGCCAGCGCCGCCGAGATAACGATGGTTTTCACGATCAGGATTTTCCTTCTCTCGCTCGACGACTTTTTGAATGGCAGAACGCGCCGAGCGGGCACTTGGACCGCCACCGTGCCCGAATTTGCTTCGCCATGCGGCAGCAGATTGGGTCCAATTTCCAGAAAGTAAAGAAAAAGACCGAACTGGTCGTGATCGACTGGCGCCTTGGAGCCAAGGTCCCGCCAAGGGATCCAGCAGACCGCATCAACCGCTACTCCGTGGTTCTCTCGGAAGGCTATTCCCCCTCGCTCCTCACCGTGAGCTTACTGGCGTGGTGGCGGAAGCGGTGCCGTGGCGTCGCCGAAGAGCGCGCGGAACTCTGCGGTGGAGTTACTGGAACCGGAATAGGTGAGGAGGTCCGTGCGGAGCAGTGAATGGGTAATGCCAGGTGGGGCGGTGAAGTCGGCGATGGAGGTTCCGCCGTTCGCCCTGCGCTAGCCGCAGGCGCTGGCAGTTCCCAATGCGCGGTGGCTTCCTCTGAACGCCCTCGCGGCGTCAACGAAGAGGTTTCGACAAAAAGGACAAACCGGCGCCCGATCGCGTCTCTGGCGCCCACGATGACTTCGTCATGATCGTTCTCCCAAGGACCAACGCTTTCTCTCGCTACCCAATATCGAGGAAATCAGTAACTTTGGGTCGTCGTTCGCTCCGTCTCCGATGAAAACAATCGCCACCTTCAGCAAACCAGAGGAAGCTCACTTGTTCCGCACTCGCCTGGAGGCCGCAGGCATTCCGGCGTATGTCCAGGACGAGCATTTCATCCAGATGGACTGGCTCTACTCCAAGGCCATCGGTGGGGTGCGCGTCCAGATCGCGGATGACGATTTCGACGAAGAGAGAGAGTTCCTCGCCGCCGACTCTCCGCAGCCAGCTCCAGACGCAGAAAATGTCGTGTGCCCTGCGTGTGGTTCGCAGCACACAGCTCCCGATGAGCTACCCCGGCGCATCGCCTTCCTCAGTTTGCTCGTCATTCAGTTTCCGCTTCTTTTCACACGCCGTCGTTGGCGGTGCGCCTCCTGCCATTATGTCTTCAGGCTTCATCCAACCGCGAACGCTTAAACCAAGCCCTAATGCGATCAGGCACCGCAATCACGGCCCGCTCCGCCTGTCGCTGAGCTTTGGGGGGACGACAAGACACGTTCTCCTGACGATGCAGCTTTCTGAAATCGTGCCTTGGGGACGTTCGCGGGAGGAGTATGCGTTGATGTTCGCTCTTTCGTCGGCGGACTTTCACAAACGGATCCTCGGATGTGGTGACGGTCCGGCGAGCTTCAACGCCGAATGGAGCGCTGAGGGTGGACGGGTGGTTTCGGTTGACCCTATTTATGAACTCGGAGGCCCAGCCATCCAACGTCGCTTCGAAGAGGCTGCTCCTGGCATCATCTCTCAACTTCATGAAGGCGCCAACTGGGTGTGGGGATTTCATCGCAATCCAGAAGCCCTCCGCAATTGCCGCAGCATCACGCTCAAGCGCTTTCTGGCCGACTACGAGGCCGGGCGGGCCGCTGGGCGCTACCGCGTTGGGGCTCTGCCGTCCTTACCTTTCGACGATGCATCTTTCGATCTCGCCCTCTGTTCGCATCTCTTGTTTCTCTACACGGAGATGCTTTCCGAGCAATTTCACCTTCGCTCTGTGCTGGAGCTTTGCCGTGTCGCAAAGGAGGTTCGTATCTTTCCACTGCTGACTTTGGCACACGAACGTTCACCGCATCTATCCGCGGTCTGCGATGCGGTTGCGGCGCAGGGCTGGCGTGCCGAGGTGGTGCAGGTCGCCTACGAGTTTCAGCGCGGCGGCAACGAGATGCTCCTGATTCAGCGCACATGACAGGGTCAGCCTGCCATGCCCCGCAGGTGCCGCGCCGTGGTTCGCGCACTCGGAGCCTGGCTGGTAATTCGCTCCGTTGGCCTGCCTTGATCGGGAACAAGATGCCTCGTCTAGCGAAAGGTCTCCGGCATGGCACTGCTCAATTCCTCTTCATGGCCGGCATTTCGTGTTTCCTTACGCCGCTGCAAGTCTGCTGGGCCGGGGAACCTAAAGGCGCATTGGCCCCCGCCACGACCGCTCTTCAGGATTCCGTCATCGTGCGGCGGATTCTCGATGCCAACGGCCTGTCAGAAGTGCCGGTGGAGCAGGTAGCAAAGGCCCGCGGTGATCGCATCGTTGAATTGGAGCTTCGAGGGAAAAAGATCTCGCCGCGTCCCCTCCCGCGCAGTCTGACCACCATCCCCGAAGAGATCGGCCAACTGACCGCGCTGGAGAAGCTGGAAATCAGGTCCAACGAAATCAAGCAGCTCCCGGATGCCCTTTTCACTCTGACCAAGGTCATCGAATTGGACGTGTCCAACAACGGGCTGGAGGCGCTGTCTCCAAAGATCCGCCAGCTCGTGAACCTCAGAAAGCTCCGCGTGGGCATGAACAAGCTGATGATCGTTCCGGAGTCGATCGGTTCGTTGGCCGCGCTTGAGGACTTGGATCTCTCCTCAAATGACATCGAGGAACTTCCGGCCTCGGTCGGCGATCTACTCAACCTGCGCCGCCTCGATCTCGGAGAGAACGTCCTCAGCAATTTGCCCGCTTCCTTGGAAAAAATCCCGCGCTTGGCGACGCTCAGTCTGAAGCGAAACCGCTTTCGGGAGATTCCTCCAGTGGTGCTGGCCCTGAAGTCCCTCCAGTTCCTCTATCTCTCGGAAAACCTTCTCACCACGCTCGATCCGAAGGTGGGCGGTCTGGTGCGCCTTGAATCTCTGACCCTGGACAAGAACCAGCTCACCACGCTGCCGCCGAGCATTGGCGGACTGACCCGGTTGCGCTTTTTCAGGATTGAGGGAAACCCGATTGAAAACCGCTCGAACTTGTTGGAAGAGCTGTTTGGGCCGGAAGAGCGTCGTCAGATCGACGTCCGCTGACGAGCGGCAACGCCGAAGTTGTATCGCGGTCATTGGGTTTCGGCGCTGAGCCTGGAGGCTGTTGCGGTGCGGAAGGGCCGGGACGTAACGCAAACGGGGCCGCACGACGGACACTCAAGATAGAGATGCTTCTTGGTGGCACCCGCTACGGGACTGCGCGTGCCGCAGAAAGGACAGCCGAAGTGGAGCCGCCCAAGGCAAAGCAGGAGGCCGAACCAAGCTCCGGTGAAACCGACGACTATCAGGATGGCGAGACAGGCTGCGCCGAGATAACGCAACAACGGCTGGCTCGGCGAGAAGATGAAGGACGCTGCGACAGCAACAAAGAGTGCGACTGAGAAGCCGCAAACGGTCTGCCAGGTCTTCGCGTTCATGGTCGTGGCAATAGTAGCTCGACTTTCCAAAGTCGAGAACGCGCCGGCGCCACACGACTCGACTTTGGAAAGTCGAGCTACGCCCGGCCGGCGAGATCCGCGGCGCGAGCGGTGAAATGCCTCGCCTCGATCCCGCCGCGCGCGTAGGAAGGCGCGCCATGATTGACGAACATGTCTCCGAATGGCTCGGTCTTCCCGTCGAGCTCTACGACCCGAGCAAAACCCCGGATTACGCAGGCCGCATTTATCGGATCGCCACGAACTGGGACCAGGGCATGAGTTTTGCCGAGCAGTTCAAGAAATTCACGGCGAACCCGGCATGCGGGGCCACGAAAGGAATCGTCGCCGGGGCCTTTCACGGCGATGACCCCGGGCGGGGCAGCGAGGAGGTGGTTCAGCTATTGGTCGCCGCGCGCCAACTCCTGCCGAATTTGCGCGGCATTTTTGTGGGCGATGTGGTGGGCGAGGAGAATGAGATTTCGTGGATCATTCAGAGCGAGATGACCCCGCTCTTCGAGGCGTATCCGGCGCTGGAGCATTTCCGCGTGCGCGGCTCGGGCGGACTGGGAATCGGCGGTGGCATCCGCCACGCGGCGCTGCAGTCGCTCGTGTTTGAAAGCGGCGGGCTGCCGGCGGGCCTGATGGGGGAAATCGCGGCGAGCGAGGTCCCGGCCCTCGTGGATCTCGAGATATGGACCGGATCGGACAACTACGGAGGCGATTCGACGGTGGCAGATTTGCGGCCCTTTCTCGACGGCAGCGCCTGGCCGTGGCTGCGCCGGCTCGGGCTGCGGGATTGCGAATACGCGGATTCTCTCGCCGAGGCGCTCATCGGCGCACCCATGCTCGCGCGAATCCAGGAACTGGACCTTTCGCTGGGCAACCTGGGCGATCGCGGCGGTGAGGCGTTGCTCAAAAATCCGGCGCTCGTCCAGTTGCAGAAGCTCGATTTGCACCACCACTATTTCTCGGAAGGGATGGTCAAGAAACTGGCGCAGAAGTTCCCGCAGGCGGATCTCTCGGATGCGCAGGGCGAGGCGGATGATGACGACCGCTACATCGCGGTGAGCGAGTAAGTAAGTGCGCGTTTCGGTCGTCGGCATCCCGGACTCGTCGAGGCTCGCTTATTTTCGCGCCGCGATGCGCGAGGCCGGGCTGCCCGACCCGGACGTGGTCTCGTGGGTGGATGCGCTCGACGGCGCGATGCCGCCGGGCCTCGTGCGGCTGGAAACGCCGGGCCGGAACTGGAATACGGAGCGGCGTCTGCTCGCGCTCGGAGCGGACGAAGTGGACGAGGAAGATGCGGATGCGACGCGCTACACGCGGCTCACCGCGGAGGAAGTCGCCGCCTGCGGCGAGCCGGCCGGGCGCATCGTGGCGATGCGGCAGTGGCACCTCGGCTGGCGCCGCGGCTTGCGGGCATTGCGGGCGCGAAGGCCGGCGGCGGAATTCTTCAGCCCCCCGGAGGACGTAGCGTGTCTCTTCGACAAGGAACTCTGCCAGCGTCGGCTCGAAGCGGCGGGCTGCGCGATGCCGCAAAGCCTGGGAACGCCGCGGAGTTTCGACGACTTGCTGGAACGGATGCGCGCGTCCCGATGTGCGCGGGTCTTTCTCAAGGCCTGCCATGGCTCCTCGGCGTCCGGAGTGGTCGCGCTCGAGACCTCGCGCGGACGGGTGCAGGCCTTCTCCACGGCGAGGTGCGCCGCCGGCGCGCTGTGGAATACGCGGCCCGGATCGTGGCTGCGCGAGCTGCCGGCCATCGCCATGCTCGTGGATGCCGTGTGCCGCCAGCGCGCGCAAGCCCAGGCGTGGGTGCCGAAGCTCGGCTGGCACGGACGCCGGCTGGATCTGCGCATCGTGACCATCGCGGGTCGCGCGCGGCACGTGGTCGTTCGGCTCAGCCGCACGCCCTTGACGAATCTTCAGCTCCGGAACGCGCGCGGAGACCTCGAAGCGTTCGCCGCCGCTCACGGCCCGGCGCTCGCCGCGGCCAGGGCGCAGGCGGAACTGGCGGCAGCGGCTTTTCCCAGGTCCCTCGCCCTCGGCGTGGATGTGGCCCTCAGCCGGGACGGGCGCGCGTGGGTGCTGGAGGCCAATGCCTTCGGCGACCTGCTGCCGGGCTGCCTTGCGCACGGATGGGACACCTACCGCTGGCAGGTCGAGGCGCTGCGGGAGCGCATGGGGATTGTCGATGGCAGGTCTTCATCGTGGGTGGGAAACGGATGAGATATTGCCGCCCGGTGGGCGGGCCGCGTTCGCAAGGGGGTTTCGGTCCGGCCATCCGCGCGGAATCCGCTCGAGCACGCCGTCACCGAAGCGGGCGTAAAGATCCAGAGGCTCGAGATGTACGTAGCCGATGTGGCAGCCGCACGTTTCGTTCGTGCAGGGGCGCGGCACGAGCGCGCGCTCGAAGCCCGGTTCGTAGATGTTGCCGAGCAGCTGCGGGATGAAGTGGCAACGCCGCAGGTCGCCGTCGCCATTCACCGAAAACACCGACGAGCCGGTCCGGCAGGGCAGGCCGTGGCTCCGGTGCCGGACGGTGTTCAACCGAAAGAACGGGTCCACTCGCTCGATCCGGCGGATTTCCGCATCGCCGTAGTAGCCCGCTTCGCGTTTCCACGCGTTCACCCACAAGTAAACGTGCCGCGGGAGCCGCGCACGCAGCCGCTCGATGTCCGCCAACACCTCGCGCAGCCCCACCACGCCCACCGAGTAGCGCACGCCGAGTTCATCCAGCCGCCGGCATTGCGCCACAAACCGCTCCAGCGGTGCCTGCGTCGGATGCCACGTCGCCCACAAGGCGGCGGTCGAGCGGTCGCAGTCCGCCAGCCAGTCGAGCTGGCAGGAGAGATTCGTCTGGATGGCCACGCGCCGGACATTCGGAAAATGGCTCAGCTCCGCGATGGCGCGCTGATAGGCGCGGTGGATGAGCGCCTCGCCCCACGGTGTGAAGAGCACCCCGATGCTCTGCTTTCGCCCGCGCACCCAGGCGATGAACCGCGCGAGCTGTTCCGCGTCGCTCGCCAACTCCGCCGGCGTGTTGCGGGTCTTCGCGAACGGGCAGTAGCCGCACGCGTAATTGCAGCTCGAGAGGGAGCCCCGGTAGAGGATGTTCCAGTGCGTCATGCGAGTGCGAAGGATTCCATCCGCGCCGCCATTTTTGCGGAGAAGAGCCACGGCCCGATCACGTCGGACCACTCCAGGCCCTGCGCCGTCAGCCGCCGCACGCCGCCGCTCCATTCGGCCGCGCCGAGTTGATCAAGCTCCGCAAGCTGCGGAAAATCCTCGTCCACCACACTGCCGAACCACCCCGTGTAGGCGGCGTCATCGAGCCCATCGGCGCGCAGCAGCGACTTGATGACATAGCGCCGCCGCTGTTCGGCCGGGTTCAGCGCGCAGCCGTAATCAGCGACCTCAAACTGCGCCGCGCCGCGCCGGAGGTAGTCATCCAAAATCGCCCGCACTCCCGGGCGGCTGACCGCCCATTCCGACGAATAGTGCAGCGCCGCTGTGTAGGAGCGCGCCCCGGCGCCGACGCCCACCATCCCGTCTTCCTGACAGCAATACTCCGGTCCGCCCGGCTCGGCATGATGTGGCGCGCGAAACAGGCGCATCGAAACCTGCCGGTAGCCCCGCGCGAGCAGCGCCGCGCGCCCTTGCCGATAGAGCGCCAGCCGCTCGTCCGACGGCGCCTTGCCGTGGGATCCCAGGCCGGTGAGCGAACGCACGTAGAGCGGGTAGAGGTAGATTTCCTCAGGCGAGTGCTCGAGCGCCGCCGCCAGCGATTCCCTCCAACTCGCGGCGGTCTGGCCTTCCAGCCCATAGATCAGATCGAGATTCAGCACCGGGAACTCCGCCTCCCGAAGCTGCGCCAGCGCCCGGCGCGCCTCCTCGGGCCGCTGCGCGCGGCCGAGCGCCCGCGTTTCCGTTTCCACGAAGCTCTGCACGCCGAGGCTCACTCGGGTCACACCCCACTGTCGCAGCACCGCCAGCCGCTCGCGAGTCACCGTCTGCGGCGACAACTCCACCGCGATCGGCGCTCCCGCTGCAATCGCAAACGCGCCGTGCAAGATGCGGAAGAGCCATTCCAGCTCCGCCGGTTCGAGAAATGTCGGCGTCCCGCCACCCACCGCCACCCTGGCAAAGCGCGCCCCTTTCCCCAGCGCCGCCGACACCGCCGCCGCTTGCCGTTCCAGCGCCGACAAATACCCCGCCACGAGTCCGTCTTCGGGATGCGCCGTCGTGAACAAATTGCAGAAGCCGCAGCGCATCTCGCAAAACGGCACATGGGCATAAAGAAACAGCGCATCCTTGTCCTCCGCCGCCCACCCCTCGCGCAACGGCACCGGCGGAGCCAGCGGCCGGTAGGCGGTCTTGTGCGGATAGGCGTAGGCATAGCCCTGGAAAAAATCCCCGGCGGCAAGCTGTTCGCGCAAAGTCACGGCAGCACGCCCTCCGCGTAAGGAACCGTCCACACCTCCGGATGCGCCAGCCGGTGCCCGGTCCAGCCGTCCTCGCCGTAAGCCGTGCCGTGGTCCGAGGTAACGATGAAAAAAGTCTGCCGTTGGCGCCGCGCCAGCGCGTGCAGCAACACCGGCAACTGGGAATCCACATACCGCAGCGCCGCGGCGTGGCTCTCGAGGTCATCCGGTCCGGACTCGCGCGCATAGAAATAATTCGGCTGATGCAACGCCGACACATTCACAAACAAGAGCGCCCGATCGCCCGCGGCTGAAGACCCGAGCCATTGCGCCGCAAACTCGAACTGATGCTGTGTTGAATCCCGGTCCGTGACCCCGAAGCGCGGCTCCCACGCCCGCTCCGCGAAATATCCGGGCAGCACGCGGCTCAGCTCCGTGCGGAGATTGAAAAACCCCACGCCACCCACGCACATTGTCCGGTATCCCTCGGCCGCCAGCGCCGATATCCAGTCCGCCGCCTCCACGACCTTGGTCCGCGGTCCCGTCGTCTCACTGCCTTCGAAAGACGAGGCAAAGAGCCGGGTCTGGTCCGCCGTCGCATCGGCCGGAGTCGGCAGGAACCCCGCAAAAAATGCCTGATGCGCCGCGAAGGTAAAGCTGCCCGGGGTGTGCCGCTTCTCCCACGCGCCACCGATCAAGCGCGCCAGATGCGGGGTCCGCCCCGCCCCGAGCTCGCGCGCCGCCACGTCGAAACGCAGGGTATCGAGCACGAGAAACAGCACATCGTGCGCGCCGATGATGGAATTCATGTCGTGCGACACGCGGACGATGCGAGCGGCAAGGAGGCGAAGGCGTCAAACGAAAACGTGGAGCGGTGTCCCAAGGAGCGGCGTGCGTCTCGCCGCCGGGTGGGTTCTGCGGGGGCGCGCACCGGTTGGTCCGGCCCTTCGGGCGTTGGTGGGTCGGCGGCGGGACGCACGCCGCTCCTTGGGGCGCAGACCGCGCTCGCCGTATCCAACTGCATCGTGGCGGCTCAGGGACGTCATTGGAGATCCATCCAGCGTCCGTCCAATCGTCCAAGAGACTGTGAAATCAGTCGCTGCGGTGGATGGCATCGCTCCGCGCGCCATGCGTTTTCCTCCGCCGAAGGCCACTTCTCTCAGAGTGTCGCGCGCGCGCGGTGGACTTGGCATGGCGCGCGGAGCGTCGCCATCCACCCATCCACCGACTTTTTTCACAGCCTCCAAGAGGCGGAACCGACCTTCCGTCGATGAGTTGTCAGTGGTGCGGCTCAACCGAATGGCGTAGCCTTTGCGCCCATGAAGACGATCGGACGAAAGCTGCTGGTATTCTGGCTCTTTGCAGGGTGCCTCCCCGCGGTCGGGTGGGCCGGGCTGGAGAGCGAAAAGAAGGGCGATCCCGCGATCGAGACGCCAGCAACCAAGCCGTCTGAACCCGACCAGCGAGGAGAGAGGCAGGAGGCGCCCAAGACCGAACTGCTCAAGCCGAGGCGCTGGCCCGTGCAGATTCTTTCGGCGATTTACGGCACCGGAGGGAAAAACGCCGATGTCACCGCGAAGGTAAAAGAGTATGTGGAAACCCTTCCGCGGGCCTTCTCCGCCAATCCGGTCGATTTGGGCGCCGATCCGAACCCGACCTGGAACAAGAGCCTCCACATCATTTACATGAAGGATGGAGTGCGCCGGGAGCAGCGTCGCAACGAGAACGAGCGGATTCTTCCGGAGAGCTTCTACGGACCACAGGACACCGGGGAGCTGAAAGCGTGGCTGCCGCAATCGCGGTGGATAAGCGAGGCAGAAGAGATCCAGTTTCATGCCGATGGCACCTTCACCACCTTGGGAAAGGAAGACGCCTATCGCTGGGAGGCGCTGGGACCAAAGAAGCTGCGCCTCGTCTGGTCCGAGGAACGAACCTTGGACTTCGTCTTTGATTACACCTGGAGCAGCTTCTCCGAGGTGGAGAACGGCAGGAACGTATTCCACGTGCTGAAGTGACGGATCTTGCATCAAGCTGCCGCCCGCCATTCCTCAGGCACTGCGACGAGCCTTTGATCTGAGTTCGACATTCACGACAAAAAAAGCCCGATCATTGCTGATCGGGCTGCTGAGGCTGAGGATTGAAACGTTAAAATGGTGCGTGTTCCTAGCTCGCAGCTCTGGATTTAGCAGCAGCCGTGCCAGCCGCATGCGTGAAGCTGAAAATGGCGGCAACGTGGGGATCGAACCCAGCAGACGGGCTATCATCCGTCAGAGCATCCAGCTCCTATTGCCATTGGGTAAAGCAGATGCATAACGGATGCCACCTCTTGGAAACCCTGAAGCACCCCGGTGACGGATGAATTCCAAGACCCCCGCGATGTGATGAAAAGCGACAATGCCGTTGCGTTTTCAACACACCCGGCCCGAGTTGGATCGACCTGCAGACGGTCATCGAGCGGCACTGGACGATGCAGGCGGAGGGAGTGACCATGCTGAAAGATGCCCGAATATCCGATCCAGGAACTCGCCGACGATATTGCTCGATCCGTCTCCCTCGAGGCGTTCGATCACGCCGCACAGACGGCGCTCACCTTCTTCGATGCGCACAACGAAGAGATCATCGAGCGGCGCCATGTGAAGCTGGCCTGCTGTGAGGGCTGCGGCGTCTGCTGCTCGCTTCGCGTCGATGTGTTTGCCCACGAGGTCTTCCTGATCGCCCACCACATCCGCAGTCACTTCGCCGCTGACGAGCTCGCGAGTTTGATGGCTCGTCTGGCCGCCCATGCGGAAGAGGTGACGCCGCTCACCCCCTTTGAACATGCGACGAGAAATGTTCAGTGTCCGCTGCTCATCGAAGGCCGGTGCACGGTTTATGCAGTTCGTCCGCATTCGTGTCGAAGGCATCACTCCCAGGATTTCGCCACCTGCCAATACACCTATGATCATCCCACGGATCTGGAATCACCAGCCGCCCATGATCGTGATCTGTTTTGCGCCCTGACGGAAGCGATGCAGCAGAACATCGACGTGTACTTCCAGGCTGGATTCGACACCACGATCTACGAACTCGGCACCGCGCTGAACGAAGCCCTGAATGATCCATCGAGCTGGCAGCGATGGCGGGATCACGAGCAAGCGTTCATCCGCGCATCGGTGACTCCGGCTGCTTGAATCGTTGTTCCGCCGCCGATTCACAACGTCGCGAGTTGGCCGCCGGAGGTGCTCCAAATGCACTTTCAGCGGATGTTGCTTGCTGAGGGCTCTGAGGGGCGCATAGTAGGTCCTGTTCAATGTCGGGGTGTAGCTTAGCTTGGTAGAGCGCCTGGTTTGGGACCAGGAGGTCGCAGGTTCAAATCCTGTCGCCCCGACCACTTTACAGAGAGGAAGGCAGGGAGGAATGGGGTTGGCGGCACGCGGCGGCACGGGAACGCCGGAACCACCGATTTTTCAATTTCCGAGCGCGTCGCCAACGCGAGCCCTGGATTGTTTGGAAAAAATCTCGGGTGCGCTTCTTGTTGCTGCCAAGCCGCGGGCCTGAACCTCAGGACCTTCGCGCGCCAAACCTCCATGATCACCCGCCGGTTCACGATCACCAAACTGTGACGGACGCGCTCCGCTCCCGGGCGTGAGCGGCAAACGGTTGCGTCGTCTCGCGCGCCCAACGCCTCGCAAAAATTTGTGACGGGACGCAACCGGGTCCGGGAAGCTACGGTTCGAAGCTCGCGACCGATCGCATCATGAAACCGCAGGCCATGCCTCCCGTCCCCCCACGCCACCGCTGGTATCAGATCCTCTACGTCCAGGTGCTCATCGCGGTCGCGATGGGGATCGCGATCGGGTATTTCCATCCGAAGTTCGGGCAGTCGCTCAGGCCGTTGGGAGATGGGTTCATCAAGCTGGTGAAGATGATTATTGCCCCGATCATCTTCTGCACGGTGGTGCATGGGATCGCCTCCATGGGCGATGGAAAGAAACTCGGCCGGCTGGGCGTCAAGACGCTCGTCTATTTCGAAGTCGTATCCACCTTTGCCCTGATCATCGGGCTGGTGGTGGTGAATGTCTTGAAGCCAGGGGTCCACAAGGAACCGTTCTCGTTCGATCCGGCGACCGTCCAAAGCTTTGTCGAGAAAGGCCATACGCAGACGACGACCGATTTTCTGCTCAACATCATCCCGAAATCGTTCTTCGACGCGTTCGCGACGGGCGACATTCTGCAGGTTCTCCTGGTTTCCATCCTCACCGCTTTCGCGATTTCATTCATGGGTGAGAGCGGCAAGCCCATTCTGAGCTCCCTGGCCCGCGGCGAAAAGGTGTTCTTCGGGATCATGCACATCGTCGTCAAGGTCGCGCCGCTCGCGGCGCTGGGCGCGATGAGTTATACGGTGGGAAGTCAGGGCGTGGGGGCGCTGGGACCGCTGCTCTGGTTGATGGCCGGTTTTTACCTGACCGCGGCCATCTTTGTGGTCGTCGTCCTGGGCGCCATCGCACGCCTCGCGGGCTTCTCGATCTTCCGCTTCATCAATTATATCAAAGAGGAAATCTTCCTGGTGCTCGGCACCAGTTCTTCGGAGACCGCCCTGCCAGGAATCCTCGAAAAGCTGCGGCGCCTCGGCTGCGCGGAATCCACGGTCGGGTTCGTCGTGCCCACGGGTTACAGCTTCAATCTCGACGGCACGAATATCTATATGACGATGTCGGCAGTGTTTCTCGCCCAGGCCACGGACACGCCCCTGACGCTCGGTCAGCAGATCACGTTGCTGCTCGTGGCAATGGTCTCTTCGAAAGGGGCCACCGGGGTGACCGGGGCCGGATTTGTTGCCCTGGCGGCGACGCTGGCGGCGGTTCCTTCGATCCCCGTTGAATCCCTCGCCTTGCTGCTTGGCATCGACCGGTTCATGAGCGAATGCCGGGCGATCACCAACCTGATCGGGAATGGCGTCGCCACCGTGGTGATCAGTCGATCGGAAAACGAGGTCACGTCAGCGGCGCTCAACGAGGCCCTTCAGAAGCCGGTGAGTATGGTCGATCTGACACCCGGAACCGCCTGAGGCAAAAGCCGATGAGCAGCTCTGGCGACGGGTCGGCCGTCACCGCCGCTCCGCGGCGGGCTCGAATGTCGGGCCAAAAGGGCGAAAGGACGATTCCCGCATGACATCAGCACGGGACCTGCTTAGGTTCCGGCGCATGTCCGCATCATCCAGTTCTGAGCCGCCGTCCGAGACTTCGGAGCTCGAAATCAAGAGTATTTTGCTCCTCGATGACGATCTCGATCTGGTGGACGCCCTCAAGGAAATCCTGGAATCGCACAATTTTGTGGTCACGGCGGTCGGCGACGGCGCCATCGGCCTGCGCGAGGTCATCGAGTTCGATTTCGACGTGATCATCTGCGACATGCTCATGCCAGGCATGCCGGGCGACATGTTCTACCTCGCGGTGCAGAAGATGAAACCGGCGCTGGCGGACCGCTTCCTGTTTATCACCGGCAACAAGGACAACCCCAAGGTGGACAGCTTTCTCAAGAGCATCAATGCGCTGGTGGTGTTCAAGCCGGTGCACACGGATGAACTCGTGCGGATGATCTCGCTGGTGCTCCAGCAGACGAGCGGCCGAATCAAGGCCGAGGCGAACAGCGAGCCGTAAGCGGTCGCCCTCGCTGCGTCTGCTTCACCGACGCCGGGAGACGGCCGACGGCCGGCTTGGCCCCGTCACAACGCCTTGGCGTAGAGCTGGTTGTTCTCGTCGAGGTCCTTCACCACGGTGCACAGATAGACAGGCTCGGGGTGCAGATCGCGATACTTCGTGATCTCCGCCTTGTTCAGCACCCGGAAGCCGTAACGCTCGAAAACCTTGGTCCCGCGCCGGTCATCAAAGACCACCATTTGTCCGAAGACGCGCTTCTCGCCGTGCTCGTGCAGGTATTTCAAATAAGCATCCGTGAGCTCGCGGCTGTGCGCCACGCCGCGCGCGTCCGGCAGCAGATTGATATGAAAATGAGCGGTCCGGCGCGGGGCGGCCGGCACTTCCCGCCAGGCCTGCCGCACGATCCAATGCACAAATTTTTTCGAGGCCGCGTTGTAGCCCGGATAGCGGGTCATGCCCCTCAGGAAGAGGGCCACGTTGTTGCACAAGTTGTAGAGTTGCTGGCGCAGCGGATGCCGCGAGCCGAGCAGGTAGCCGCGGATTTCGCCATCCGCGAGCAGGACGAACGCGCTCTGAGGCTCCCAGTCGGTGTAGTAGGCGGTCAGGTAATCCGCAAACAGTTCACGGTCTTCGAAGACCGGGTCGATGGGGTTGCCGAGAAAGCCGGTTTCGCAGCATAATTCGCGGACTCGCACGCGATCGGCGGGCTGGAAAGGACGGACGGAAAACTGCTTGGGGAGTGCCATTTAACGAGGTTGATAACTCTCAATGACTTCCTTGTAGAGCGCAAACAGACGGGTGAAGACCTGCTTCCAGGAATACTGGGCCGCGACCAGGCGGCTGGCGCGGGCGCCGCTGGCCTGCAAATTTTCGCGGCTCGTTTCCTCGATCGCCGCGGCGAGGGCGCCCGGGGAATTCTCGCGCGCCCACAGCGTTTGGTCGCTGTGAATGATCCGGTCCATGTAACTCCCGTGAATGCCGATCACAGGCGTGCCGCAGGCCTGCGCTTCGAGGGTCACGAGGCCGAAGGTTTCCTGCACGCCCGGATGCACAAAGAGATCGGCGGCGCGATAAATCGCGGCCAGGCGCGGCCCGTCGGCGCAGTAGGGAAGATGGCTGATTTTGGATTCGCGCCCGGGGATTTTGGACTGGAAGCCGTTCAATTCCGCGCGCTGCAAGCCATCGCCGACGACGAGGAGTTCGAAGCGCTCGGGGAAACGGCGCGTCAGCTCATGGAAGGCGGCGAAGAGCGTGTGCGTGTTTTTCTCCTGGGCGAGGCGTCCGACGTAGAGCAGGAGTGTGCGATCGTTTGGAATGCCGAGTTCGCGGCGCATGTCTTCGCCGGACGAGCGTTGCGGATTGAAAACGCCGGTGTCCACCCCGAGGTCGATGGGCGCGATGTTGCGCACGCCCCAATCCGTAAGCACCTGCCCGAGGGCCGGAGAAGGGACGAGGGTGCGCTCGAAGCGGTTGTAGAGGCTGCGGATGTAACGCCGCGAAAAATCGAGGAAGAACTCGGTCACGGTGCGCCCGCAAAACTTCTGCGCCGTGCGCACGTAGGCTTCGGGGAAGTGCGAATGGTAAAACCCGATCACCGGGATGCGCAAGGCGGTGCCCGAATGCACGGCTTTCCAGGCCACCTGGTAGGGATCCCCGCTTTCGATCAGGTCGGGCTTTTCGCGTTCCAGGATCCGCTCGATCGCTTCGAGGCGCAGCAGCACGCGGTAGCGCGAGGTGCGGGAGATCAGGGGGGACTTGATGGTGTAAACCCGGGACCGTTCGCCTTCGGTCATCTCGTCGCGCGCGCCCGGGATGATCAGCACATGCTCGTCGCGCTCGGTCCGTTCGCGCACGTGCCGCACCTTCTCGGAAAGGTAGCGCTTCACCCCGCCGCTGACCGGGGAGTAAAACTGCGTCAGGTCGCAGACTTTCATCGAGTGGGGCAGGCGTCCCGCCTGCCAGGAAGTGGAGCAGCCGTCCCGGCTGCTCGAATCGGGGCAGGCGGGAGGGCTGCCCCACTGCTGGCAGGCGGGGACGCCTGCCCCACTTTCCTGCCGTGATCCGCACTTCTGCGTCTCAAATCAGTGCTCGAAGTTGGCGAGGTACTTTTCGGCGTCGAGCGCCGCCGCGCAGCCCTGGCCAGCCGCCGTGACCGCCTGGCGATAGACGTGATCGGACACGTCGCCGGCCGCGAAGACGCCGGGCACATTGGTCCGGGTGCCCTCGCGCTGGAGCAAATAGCCGTTCTCGTCCATGTCCAGTTTGCCCTTGAAGGGAGCCGTATTCGGCGTGTGCCCGATCGCCACGAAGACACACTTCACTTCCAGTTCGCGCTCGGTGCCGTCGGGCAGATTCGTCAGTTTCACCGCGCGCATCTCGCCCATGTCATCGGTCAGATATTCGGCAAGGGCGCTGTTCCAGATCGGCTCGATCTTGGGATTGGAAAGGGCGCGGTCGGCCATGATTTTGGAGGCGCGCAGGCCATCGCGCCGGTGGATGAGATGCACTTTCGAGGCGAAGCGAGTGAGAAAGGTGGCCTCTTCGCAGGCCGAGTCGCCGCCGCCGACGACGCACACGGGCACCCCCCGATAAAAGGCGCCGTCGCAGGTCGCGCACGAGGTCAGCCCATGGCCGACGAGTTTTTTCTCATTGGCCAGGCCGAGCCACCGCGCCGAGGCCCCGCTGGCCACGATCAGAGTGCGGGTTTCCTTCCACTCGCCGTCGCACTTCACCCGCACAAAGCCGTCCGCCGGTTCGAAATCCTCGACGCACGCGTAACTGAAGCGCGATCCGAAGCGCTCCGCCTGCGACTTCATATTCATGATCAGTTCCGGCCCGTGGATGCCTTCCGGGAAGCCCGGGAAGTTTTCCACGAGCGTCGTGGTCGAAAGTTGGCCGCCCGGCTCGTGGCCTTCCAGGACGAGGGGGGCAAGATTCGCCCGCGCCGCATAAATGGCGGCGGTGAGTCCGGCGCAGCCGGTTCCGACGATGATCACTTTTTCCATAGGGAGCGCAGAGTTAACCGCAGGCGCTGCGCGCTGCAAATGAGGAAAACGCGGGCTTGCGTGGCGCGACCGATGCTGAAACAAGAAGGCGCCATGCACGAGGGAACCATCACCGTCCGCCTCCCAGCTGATGTGAAAGAAATCGAACGGCTGAACCGGCTGGTGCGGCAATTTGGGGAACTGCACGAACTGCCGTTGCGGACGCTCTATGGCATGAACCTGGCCCTCGATGAAGCGGTGACGAACGTGATTCTCTACGGTTTCGACAACCCGGCCGGGCAGGAGGTGAAGGTCTGCGTCGAAGTAGCGGACTCGGAAGTCCGGGGCGAGGTCACCGATGCCGGGCGGGAGTTCAATCCGCTCACCGTGCCCCCGCCGAACCTCGCCGCGCCGCTCGAGGAACGGGAACTCGGCGGGCTCGGAATCCATCTCCTGCGGAGCCTGATGGACAAGGTCACCTACCGCCGCGAGAACGCGAAGAATGTGCTCACGATGAGTAAGCGAATCCGCTAGCGTCCGCCGCCACCGCCTTCATGCAAATCCAGGAAGAGAAAATCGGGGACGTGCTGGTCCTCACTATTTCCGAGCACCTTGACAGTTCCACCTGCAACGCTTTCGAGAACCGCCTCCTCGGCACGATCGACCGCGGGGAGAAGAAGATCCTCGTGAACTGCGGGCCGCTCGAATACGTGAACAGCGCCGGGTTGAAAGTGTTTTTGATCGCCGCGAAACAGATCGAAACGGTCGGGGCAAAACTGGTGCTCTGCGCCCTCTCGCCGAGCGTGCTGATGATTTTCGAGATGATCGGCTTCAACCGGATCATGAAGATTGTTCCCACCCACGAGGAAGGCCTGCGCGCGCTGAACGGCGAAGTGGCGACCGCGTGAACGGCGGAATGCGCACGCATTGAAAGCCGCGCCGCAAGCGCTGAGGCGATCGCGGCCGGCCGGGTGTTTTCCTGCGTCTCCCCTGGCGGCCCTTTTGTGCGCGGGGCAGCGGGCTTGCGAAAAGAAGAGCGGGACCGAGCTCGCCCGATGAAGGCGCGGCTCGCCACGCGGCTCGTGGTTTCGGTCGGGGTGCCGGCGGCGGCGCTCTTCGCCGTGGTCCTGTGGTTTTCTTCGCAACGCAGCGGACGGCAGGTGGTCGAGGAAACCGAGAGCTCCGCGCGCGCGACGGCGCGCTATCACGCGGCGCGACTCGATGGCCGGCTGAGTGAAGCAGCGCGAGTGACGATCATGCACGCGCGCGCGCTGGAGGCGGCGCTCTTTCACACCAGGGAGGAACTCGAAAGCTACCTGCGCGATGTCGTGGAAAAGACGCCGGAGATTTACGGGAGCTGCATCGCCTTCAAGCCGTATGGCTTTGATCCGGAGCTCAATGGCTACGCGCCTTACTACTACCGCACCGACAAAGGCACGGAGTTCGTCCAGCTCGCGGCTCCGGACTACAATTACTTTCAATGGGATTGGTACCGCGAGCCGCGCGACGCCGGCCATGCGCTTTGGACCGAGCCCTATTTCGACGAGGGCGGTGGCAATGCCCTGATGACGACGTTTTCGGTGCCCTTCCGGAAGGACGATGTCTTCTGGGGGATTGCGACCATCGACATCGCCATGACCCAGCTCCTCGCCGAGGCGGCACGAATTGCCGTCGGGAGGACGGGCTATGCCATGATCATCAGCCGCAGCGGCCGGTTGCTCGCTTATCCCGATGCGAGCAAGGTGATGAGCGCCAAGCTCCAGGACTCGAATCCGCGGCTCGCGGCGCTGATGATGGCGGGCGAAGACGGATTCTTCCAAACCAAGGAACCGCTGCGCGGCGAAGACGCGTGGGTTGCCTTTTCGCCGGTTCAGGAAGGCGGCTTCTCGCTCGCGCTGGTGTATCCAAAGAGCGAGCTGCTCGCGAAGGCGTTCGATCTCCAGAAGGAACAGCTCGCGCTGGGGCTGATCGGACTGCTCGCCCTGTTTGGCGCCCTGGTATTCATCGCCCGATCGATTAGCCAGCCCATTACCGAGCTGGCCGCAGCCGCGCAACAGGTGGCGCAGGGCAATCTTGAACAGCACCTGACGATCGATGCGCCGATCGAAGAGGTGCGGCACTTGACCTACGCGTTCAACAAGATGACGCGGGACCTGCAAATGCGGATGCAGGAACTCCGCTACACCACCACCATCAAGGAGCGCATCGAAGGTGAGCTGAATGCCGCCCGCAACATCCAACGGAGCCTCGTGCCCAAGAAATTTCCGCCCTTTCCCGAGCGGCGCGAGATCGATCTGCACGCCGTGGTGAAGCCCGCGCGGGAAGTCGGCGGCGATTTCTACGATTTCTACCTGATCGAGGGGGACTGGCTTTGCTTCTTCATCGGCGACGTTTCGGGAAAAGGCGTGCCGGCCGCGCTCTTCATGGCCGTCACCAAAACGTTGCTCAAAGCAAGCTCGTCAAAACCTGGCGCAGCCGCTCAGATGCTCGCGAAGGTGAACAACGAACTTTGTGACCAGACCGACAGCGGCATGTTCGTCTCGCTCTTGTACGCCTTGCTCGATCTCCGCACCGGCGCGCTCGAACTCGGCAACGCCGGGCACCCGTCTCCTTTCATCCTCGGTAGCGACGGCACCGTGACGCCGATGGACACCGTGCGTAACGTGGCGCTCGGGGCCATCCCGCAACTCCAGGTGGATATCACCTACGCGCAGCTTGCCCCGGGCGATGCGCTCTTCCTTTACACGGATGGCGTCACCGAAGCGCTGAGCAGCGGCGGCCAGTTTTATTCGCCGGCGCGCCTGCAAATCGTCCTTCGCGACCTGGCCACCCTCCCCGCCGACAAAATAACGCGCGGGGTCGTCCACGATGTGCGAGCGTTCAGCGCCGAGCGCGAACAATCCGATGATATCTCGGTCCTGGCTGTGCGCTGGCGCGGCCCTTCCTCAGCAACCCCGGAAAGTTGAAAACCCCCGCTCCCATGGCACCCAAAAAAGGCGATCTAACGCCGGTCAAGAACTTCATCCTGGATACCAACGTTCTCATTCACGACCCGCAGTCGATGTTCCAGTTTGAGGAAAACGTGGTGTGGATTCCGATCGAAGTCCTCGAGGAACTGGATCGCTTCAAATCCGAGAGCACCACCCGCGGGGCCAATGCGCGCGAAGTGCACCGCCGGCTCGGCGAGCGCTTCCGCACCAAGCAGCAGATGAAAGAAGGCGTCGCGCTGGAAAATGGCGGGCGCCTCCAGGTGTGCATTCACCCGGCCTTCAATGGCGCCAGCAGCGAAGCCCGGCTGCTCACGGAATCGCCGCGCTTTGAGATCGTCCGCCGCCTCTTCCCCGATCTCGAATCGAGCGACAACCGGATCCTCGCCAGCGCCGCTTACGTCGCCGACACCCAGCCGCAGGGCGTCCTCGTCACCAAGGATCTCAACATGCAGCTCAAGGCCCGCGCCCTCGGCATCGAGGCGCAGGACTACCGCACCGATCGGGTGGAGGACAATGACATCCGCCGCACCCAGCGGCGCAGCGTTCAGGACGAGTATGAGGCCATCGACATTCCCGGCTACACCCTGCAGGCCTTTGCCAGCCAGGAGCATATCGTGCTGCCGGAAGTCCGCGGCTTGGTGCCCAATCAATACGTGCTCCTGCGCAACGAGGAGGAGCACTCGCACGGGGTGCCCGCGCGGCACCTCGGCGACGGCGCATTCCAAAAGCTGCGGCGCGACCATATCAGCATCCGCGGCGGCCGCACCTTCGCCGCCGCCAATCTCGGCCAGCGCTTCCTCCTCGATGCGCTCTTCGACCCCGAGATCACGCTCGTCACGGTTTACGGCAAGGCCGGCACCGGCAAGACCCTCCTCAGCGTCGGCGCCGCGCTCGAGCAGGTGCAGACCGGCGATTACGAGAAAATGCTCATCACCCGCGTGATCATGCCCACCGGGCGGGACATCGGTTTTCTGCCCGGCCGCCTCGAGGAGAAGATGCAGCCTTGGGTCCAGCCCGCTTACGACGCCCTCGAACAGCTTCTCGGCCGCCCGCGCAAGCCCGAAAAGTTCGAACGAAAAAAGCAAAGCGCGCGCAAGACGCAGGGGCCGTACTCGGCCGCCCCGCACGGCAACGGAGCGGGCAAGATCGCGCGGCCCTACGAACCGCTGATGGAGGCGGGACTCCTGGAAATCGAAGCCATCGCCCACATCCGTGGCCGCTCGATTCCCCGTGCCGTCTTCATCGTCGATGAAGCGCAGCAGCTCACGCCGCACGAGGCCAAGACGCTGGTCACTCGCATGGGCAAAGGGAGCAAGATCATCCTCATCGGCGACCTCGCGCAGATCGACAATCCCTACGTCGACGCGCACACCAACGGCCTTGTGTTCACCCGCAACCGTCTCCAGGGCCAGTCCTTCATGGCCCACGTCAACCTCTTCAAGGGCGAGCGCAGCGAGATGGCGGAGGTGGCGGCGAATCTGATGTAGCGGACCACCGCAGTCCCCCTTCCCGATGAAGGCCGGAGAACTTCTCGCGCTTTCCTTGTGGATGGCTCTCGCCATGGCGAACAGCCACGCGCAGGACGCCTCGAAACCGCCGGCCCGTTCCGAGCGGCTGTATGCTTCCTTCGGAGGCCTTGATGAGGTCGTGAATCCCGACACGGGGCGAATAGAGCTGGTCTGCCTGGTTAGCCTGGGCCGTGCCCCACTGGGGAATATGCTGCTGCGCCGGGGAGACAAAGTGGCCGGTTTCCTAATCGGCGAGATGAAGAATCGGGAGCCCGTCCGATCTGCGAGGGACGGAATCGTCCCCGGAACATTGCCGACCCTCGAGCTTACCCACGTCGCGTCCGGTCGGACGGCGATATTGGAAGAGGGAAGGGCGGTTGACTTCGGCCCGTGGCCGGTGCCCACGATCCCGGCTGGCTACGACAAGGCGGCGGCGGAGAAGCGGTCCCATTTTGCGGAAATGCTGGCGACCTTCGTCGGCACGGAGGAAGTTGTGAATCCCGAGACCAGGCAAAAGGAAACGGTCGTGCATCTCCGCTTCGATGACCTCCTGATCCCGGAACAGCCGATGGTGCTGCACCGTGGCGACGAAGTGGCCGGCTACCGCATCGGGGAGGTAAAGAGCGCAGCTCCTAAAAAGGATCCGGCCGGGCGCGTCGTCTCCGCCGCGGGGGAGACGCTCGAGATCATCGGATCCGAGAAGTTTGTGCTGGAGAAGCAAAAGCCACAGATCGTGTATCGATGATTCACCTTGTTCGCTCGTTCCCAAGCTGAGCTTGGGAACGCACCATGCGGAGCGAAGTTCCACTTCGCAGGGCGGGGGTGTCTGCGGGTTGCACTGATCGACGTCGAAGCCACCCGGTGGGGCTGGCGGGCTGCGTTTCTCTGAGGCGGGAAATTTGCGGGCTAGCCATCGCGGGCGCGGTGCGTAGATTGGCCGCCTTTATGCCGCTCGATCTCAAGAGCCTCATTGCGACCCGCCTCGGCGAGAATTACGTGCTCCACGAGGAGCATCTCAATCCGACCCTGGTCAAAGTGCAGCGCATCATCGGCTTCGACCATGTTTATGCGCGGGCCGAGGGGGCGTGGCTCTACGATCTCGACGAGCACCCCTATCTCGATTTCCTGAGCGGCTACAGCGTCTTCAACATCGGCCGCAATCATCCTGCCGTGAAGCAGGCGATCCGCGATGTGCTCGATCTCGATCTGCCGAACATGGTCCAGATGGATTGCTCGCTGCTCAGCGGGTTGCTCGGGGAGGCGTTGCTGAAAAAGTTCCCGGCGCATCTCGATTCGGTCTTCTTTTGCAACTCGGGAGCGGAAGCCGTCGAGGGCGCGATCAAGTTTGCCCGCGCCGCCACGGGACGCAACGGCTTGCTGTCCTTTGCCGGCTCCTTCCACGGTCTGACCCACGGTGCGTTGTCGGTGATGGGCGACGGGCATTTCCGTGAGGGATTCGGCCCGCTGCTCGAGGGCACCGAGCGGGTCGCGCTGGGCGATCTCGCCGCGCTCGAGGCGAGGCTGGCCTCGGCAGACATCGCCGCGCTGATCATGGAGCCGGTGCAGGGCAAAGGCGTACATTTTCCCCGCGACAGTTTCTTTCCCGAGGCGCAACGGCTCTGCCGCAAGCACGGCACCCTCCTGGTCGCCGATGAAGTCCAAACCGGTCTCGGACGGACCGGCCGCTGGTGGGGCTTCGAGCATTGGAACCTCGAACCGGACATCGTCACCGTGGCCAAATCGTTGAGCGGCGGATATGTGCCCTGCGCGGCGGTGGTGTCGCGCCGTTCGATCCAGCAGCGCACCTTCAGCCGGCTCGATCGCTGCGTGGTCCACTCCTCCACTTTCGGACGCAACAATCTCGCGATGGCCTGCGGGCTGGCCACGCTCCAGGTCATCGAGGATGAAGACCTGGTCGCGCGCGCCAAGGCTACCGGCGAGAAGTTGCTGGCCCGGCTCGAGGATTTGAAAGCGCGTCATTCCCTCATCAAGGAAGTGCGCGGACTCGGGCTGATGCTCGCGATCGAATTTCACGAGCCGCGGGAGCTGGCCGCGCGCATGGGCTGGAAACTCCTGCACCGCTTTGAGCGCGAGCTGTTCGCGCAGATGCTGGTGACGGCGCTGTTCAGCAAGCACCGCATCATCACCCAACTGGCCGGCCACGAAATGGACGTAATCAAAATCCTGCCGCCGCTGATCAGCGGCGACCGCGAGATCGATTGTTTCGTGAAGGCGCTCGATTCCGTGCTCAGCGATTGCCATCGGTTTCCCGGCCCGATCTGGGATCTCGGGGCGAATTTTGTGAAGCACTCGCTGCGTCGCGGAACGGCGGCCCCGGTGGGCGCGCCGGGTTGAAGTTCCGAAGGGGAGTGCGCTCGGCCTGAGCGTGCAGAGTTGACAGCCGCTGCGCCGATCGCCGACTGATTCGCCCCCGTGAGTCCACTCTTCCGCTTCCCCTTGCTGTTCGCCGCGCTGCTTCTGGCGCCGGTGCTGAGCAGCGCGCGGGATTTCGATCTCCATCGTGATACCTTCGCCTTCTCCAACGACACCGTTTTCGCTTACGGCGTGGACGAGCAGGGCCGGCTGCACATCAGTCGCCGCGAAAAGCCCGTCGAGTTCTCGCACCGTTGTTTCGTGCTCGCGCGGGCGGTGCTGCAATTCCATCAATTCACGCGTTTCGAGCCGCGGCAGCGAAAGCTTTCCCGCGAAGATTACCGGCGGCTGATCAAGCAGGTTTGCCGCGTTCCCGTTTGGAGCCGGGGACCGGCGGAGAAAATCGTGATCCCGGGCTTTGCCGATTTGCACGGCTTCTCTCTCGCCTATGAAGGACTGCTCAAGGAAAACCTCGGCAATTGGATACCCAGCTACTTTCGCGTGGGGAACTCGCGCATGGTCCTGGGACACCCACGCTGGGGTCAGGAGCAGGGCGCAGACTGGCTGGCAAAGTCGATCGACGAGGGAAAGCTGCGGGCCGTCTATATCGCGCGCTTTCCCAGCATGAATCACGTGGTGGTGGTCTATGCCATGAAGCGCCGGCCCAACGGCGATTTGTTCTTCGACGTGTATGACCCGAACTACCCGAACCGTCCGAGCTGGCTCCTCTACCGGGCGGATCAGCGCAGCTTCGAGTTCGAAAAGCGGTGGTACTTCCCGGGTGGCCGGGTCAACCTGATGCGCGTTTTCATCTCCCCGTTCCATTGACGCGGAACACTCGCGCTCGACAGGCAGCCCAGTGACGGCGCTTGCTCGTTCGGTCGTGGACGGCGAGATTGCGCCCCAATGCCGTTTCCTTTGACCAACGCCGAAAAGCGCGATTTGAAAGCGCGCGCGCAGCGCCTCGAACCCGTGATCAAGCTCGGGCATGCCGGGATGAGCGCCGCCTTTTTGAAGAGTTTCGAGGAAGCGTTGAAGCTCCACGGACTCGTGAAAATGAAATTCACCGATTTCAAGGAGGAGCGAAAGACCCTGGCGCCCAAGATCGCGGAGCAAACCGGGAGCGAACTGGTCATGCAAGTGGGCAACGTGGCCGTCTTCTTTCGCCCCAGGACGGATGGTGAGGAGTGAGCGAACGCCCCCCCGGAAACCCGCACAAAATGCCCGTGAAAATCTTTTGACACGAATTTCGCCTCTGCTAGTTTCGCGCTCCACTTTTCGGGAAGAAAGGATCGAGAACGCCCAGTCGAGCACGGCCCAAAGCCAAGCTCGATGCGGGCTTTTTCGCCCTCTGAACCGGGAATGCTGGATGTCAGCCTGAGTAGCTCAGTTGGTAGAGCACGTCCTTGGTAAGGACGAGGTCATCGGTTCAATCCCGATCTCAGGCTCCATCCAGAAGCATTTTTTAACCCGAAAACAAACCAACCCACCAATCATCCTGACCTGACTCAATGGCTAAGGCTCAATTCGAACGCAACAAACCGCACGTGAACGTCGGCACTATCGGCCATGTGGACCATGGCAAGACCACGCTCACCGCGGCCATCACCACCGTCCTCTCGAAGAAGGGCTACGCCGAGGCCAAAAAATACGCCGAAATCGACGCCGCCCCCGAGGAAAAGGAGCGCGGCATCACGATTAACACCGCGCACGTCGAGTATCAGACCGACAAGCGCCACTACGCGCATGTCGATTGCCCCGGGCACGCGGACTACATCAAGAACATGATCACCGGCGCCGCGCAGATGGACGGCGCCATCCTCGTCGTCTCTGCCGCGGATGGGCCGATGCCCCAGACGCGCGAGCACATCCTCCTCGCCCGCCAGGTCGGCGTGCCGGCGATTGTCGTCTTCATGAACAAGGTGGATATGGTCGATGACCCGGAACTGCTCGACCTCGTCGAGATGGAAGTTCGCGACCTGCTCACCCAGTACGAATTCCCGGGCGACAAGATCCCGATCGTCAAGGGCAGCGCCACGAAGGCCCTCGCCGCCGGCGACCCCGGTCACGCCGATTGCAAGTGCATCATGGAACTGATGGACGCGGTGGACGAATACATCCCCGTCCCGGATCGCCCCATCGATCAGCCGTTCCTGATGCCGGTCGAAGACGTGTTCAACATTGAAGGTCGCGGCACCGTCGCCACCGGTCGTGTCGAACGCGGCATCCTCAAGAAGATGGAGGAAGTCGAGCTCGTCGGCATCCGCCCGACTGCGAAAACGACCGTCACCGACATCGAAATGTTCCGCAAGCTCCTCGACGAGGCGCGCGCCGGGGACAATGTCGGCCTGCTCCTCCGCGGCACCAAGAAGGACGATGTCGAACGCGGCATGGTCATTGCCAAGCCCGGCTCGATCAAGCCGCACAAGAAGTTCAAGGCTGAGATCTACGTCCTTTCCAAGGAAGAAGGCGGCCGGCACACGCCGTTCTTCACCAACTACCGCCCGCAATTCTATTTCCGGACCACCGATGTGACCGGATCCGTCAGCCTTCCCGCTGGTGTGGAAATGGTCATGCCGGGTGACAACGTCTCGATTGAAGTCGAGCTGATCACGCCCGTCGCCATGGAAAAGACCATGCGCTTCGCCATCCGCGAGGGCGGCAAGACCGTCGGCGCGGGCCGTATTGCCGAAATCACCGACGCCCCCGCCGTCAAGTAACCCTATTTGCGGAACCTGCGTTCGTGGCGGATCCTCCAGTCCGCACCGCCGCACCCGCAGCATCCACCTACGGCAGTAGCTCAATTGGTAGAGCAGCGGTCTCCAAAACCGCCGGTTGGGGGTTCAAGTCCCTCCTGCCGTGTTCCTCCAAGCAAGCGGCCGGGAAGCGTCCCCGCCTGAGCCCGCGAGAGCACTCCATTTATCCGTTCCCCGCTTCCAAAACCCGATGATTTCCCAAACCAAGAACTTCCTGACTGAGGTAAAGGTGGAACTCGCCAAAGCTTCGTGGCCGTGGGATCCCAAGGAAAAGGGAGTGAAAAAGTACAAGGAATTGATCGATTCGACGCTGATCGTGGTCATCGCCATGCTGCTGCTCGCGGGATACGTGTCCGGATGGGACTTCGTCATGAATCTCGTGGTTGGTTACCTTTACAAGGCGCCCGTGGCGCAGTGATTTCTGCTCATGACTGACGAAGAAAAGCGCAAACAGTGGTACGTGGTGCACGTTCTTTCCGGACAGGAGAACAAGGTGCACGACAACCTGTTCAAGCGCATCAAGACCGAGGAAATGAGCGACTATATCTATGAGATCGTGCTCCCGACGGAGCGGGTCTCGGAGATCAAGCGCGGCAAGAAGACGGAAACCACGCGCAAGTTCTTCCCCGGTTACTTGATCGTGAACATGTACCTGCTCGACGATAACAAGCAGCTCGTGGACAAAACCTGGTACTTCATCCGGGAGACTCCGGGCGTGATTGGCTTTGCCGGCACCAAGGACCGCCCGATCGCGATGCGTCCTTCGGAAGTCGAAGGCATGCTCGCCCAACTCCGCGGCGGCGAAGACAAGGTCAAGCCCAAGATCGAATTCAGTGTGGGCGAAGTGGTCAAAGTCGCGGATGGACCCTTCCAAAACCAGAGCGGGACCGTCGAAGAAATCGATCCCGAACGCGGAAAGCTGCGCGTCAGCGTCTCCATCTTTGGCCGGAACACCCTCGTCGATCTCGAATACTGGCAGGTCGAGCGGTCGTAAGAATCTAAGATTTAGGAATTAGGATTTAGGATTTCGCCCTCGCAGCCCACCGCTCAACCTTCACCTCTCAACTTCCTCAGCCATGGCTAAAGAAATCGTCGGTCAAATCAAACTTCAGATCCCCGCAGGCTCCGCCAACCCAGCGCCGCCCGTCGGTCCCGCGCTCGGACAGCAGGGCGTGAACATCATGGCCTTCTGCAAGGAGTTCAATGCCGCCACGCAGAAGCAGGCGGGGGACGTGCTCCCGGTGGTAATCACCGTTTACAAGGACAAGAGCTTTACCTTCATCACCAAGCAGCCGCCGGCTTCGGCGCTGATCAAGAAGGCCCTGAACATCGCTGCCGGCTCGAAGGAGCCGAACAAGATCAAGGTAGGCAAGCTGACCAGGAAGCAGATTTCCGAGATTGCCGCCCGCAAGATGAAGGATCTCAACGCCCGCGACGAAGCCGCCGCGATCAAGATCATCGCCGGCACCGCGCGCCAGATGGGCGTGGAAGTCGAAGCCTGATCCCCGCAACCCGTTCAATTCAGTCCGTCGAAAACACCGGCCCGCAACGGCCGGTGTTTTCGTTTCTCCGACTCGACTTGCCCGTACGGACCGCGCGCAGGAAGTTCTCCTTGAGGTTGGCAGGCGGAGAGGAAGCTGTGATCATGGCAAGTCATGATCCCCCGGTTCCTGCCCTATTTGTCCCTGACGCTGCTTGGCGCGCTCGCGAGCCCCACCTCCGCTGCCGATATCCCGGCGACGCCACCCGCCAAGTCACCGTCCGCCGCGGCGAAGGCCGCCAGGCCGCCGCTCGACTTGCCGGCGCCGACGCTGGCCAATGTGGCCTACGGCACGCATGAGCGGCAGGTGCTGGATTTCTACAAAGCCCAATCGGACCGGCCCACGCCGGTGCTCTTCTTCATCCACGGGGGCGGCTGGGTGAGGGGCGACAAGCGAAACCCGGGCGGGCTCAAGGCATGCCTCGCGGCGGGCATCTCCGTCGTTTCCATCAACTATCGCTACACCTGGCAGGCGCAGCTCGCGGGCGTGAAGCCGCCCGTGGAGTGGCCCCTGCACGACGCCGCGCGGGCCTTGCAGTTCGTGCGCAGCAAGGCGGCGGAGTGGAACCTCGACAAGCAGCGGATTGGCGCTTCGGGCGGCTCGGCGGGCGCGTGCTCGAGCTTGTGGCTCGCGCTTCATCCGGAGATGGCCGATCCCGGCGCCAGCGATCCCGTGGCCCGCGAGTCCACGCGTCTCTGGTGCGCCGCGGTGAGTGTCGCGCAGACCTCCCTCGATCCGCAGCAGCTCAAACAATGGACGCCCAACAGCCACTACGGCGGCCATGCGTTCGGCTTCACGGATCCCAACGATCTCAAGACCCGCGACACCCGCTTCGCCGAGTTCCTCGCCGCGCGCGAACAAGTGCTGCCCTGGATCAAGGAATACTCGCCCTACGAACACGTCAGCGCGGACGATCCGCCCATCTACTTGATTTACCCCACGCCGCCCGCCCTCGGCCAGGACCAGAAAGATCCGACGCACACGGCAAACTATGGCGTGAAGCTCCAGGAAAAACTCCGCAGCGTCGGAGTTGAATGCGAACTCGTTTACCCCGGAGCGCCCGAGGTGAAGCACCCGAAGGCGGAGGATTACCTCATCGACAAGCTCAAGGCGGCGTCGGCGAAGGCCACTTCGAAAAACTAGGCGTGCGTCGTCGTCCTCGTCGTCCTCCTCGAAATAAGAGAACGACGACGAGGAGGAGGACGAGAACGAGAACAAGACCGAGACCGAGGACGAACGATCTACATCTCGTCGGTGTGAGGCGAGGCTTCGCTAATCGCGGCCGCGGAAGAAATTCTCGAGCTGACGACCGCGCTTTTGAAAGTGCCGCCCAATCCGATTCATGAAAGCGCCGACTTCTTCCGCGGGAGCTCTTTCATCCACCGTTTCCCCCGGACGTCTGTCGTGCGACGGCCCCCGGCGGTCACCCTCCTCCAAATACGCGCGGTCCTCCGCGTAACGGTGCGCCGCAAAATTCCGGTCGAGGACATCCCCGCTGTCCGCCGCGATGCGCATGCTGGCCACCTTGCCGGCGCGGCCTTCGTAGAGGTCGATCTCCCAGACGGGCGCCGCTCCCGCCGCGCCGCTGCTGCGCAGCACGTAGTCCAGCCGATCGAACGTCACGCCGCGCTTTTCGGCTTCCTGGTTGACGATGGTGAAGGCGCCGTCGGAATCGAGATTGAGCTGGTTGAAGTTCATGACCGCGCCGGAGTCGCGGCCGGTGGGCATCCGCTGGCCGACGATCCGCCCATTTTGCACATCGATCTCGCGCACGCCGCCGCGTGCCGCCGGGTCATCCACGACCAGCTTCCAGGTCGCGGGCTGGGGCGCGCCTTTGCTGCCGCGGACTTCGACGACGCGGTGAAGCGCCTGCTCGCCTTCCTTTTTTCCATAGACGCGCAAGGCGGAATAAGCAGTGTCGGCCGCCCGGCCAGCCAGCGGGAGCGCGAGGAGAACGCCGAGGAGAAAAAGGGATTTCATTGAGCGACGATGGAACGCCTGGACCAACATTTCCAGTGCGAATCCACGCGCGCCACCGCCGCCCCTTCGCCATTTCCGCTTTCTTCCCCTGGTGGCATCGGCCATTAGTGACACAGGATGCCGTCCGATTTCGCCACGCTCGAGCGCCAGCTCAAGGTCTATAAAGGCCTCGTCGAAGTCAGCGCCCTGATCAATGCGATCACGAATTCGAGCGAGTTGTTGCCCGCCATTCTGGACGTGGCCCGGCGCGTCATGGAAGTCGAGGCCGCTTCCCTGTTCCTCGTGACCCCGCAGGGGGACCTCGAGATCGCCTGCGCCAGCGGCTCGAACGGCGCGGTGCCGGCGCAACGGATCATCGTCCCGCGCGGCCGCGGCATTTCGGGGTGGGTGCTCGAAAACAAGCGCTCTCTGCTCGTTCCCGATGCCTACGCCGACCCGCGCTTCTTTCGCGAAACCGACAAGCAGACCGGGTTTCGCACCCGCTCCATCCTGTGCGTGCCGCTGCTGCGCAAGGGCAAGGAGATCGGCGTGCTGCAAGTGCTTAATCCGATCGGGCGCGAGAGCTTCGATGCCGCCGATCTCGAGGTCTTCGAAGCCTACGGAACCCTCGCGGCCACGGCCATCGACAAGCTGCGCACCATCGAGCGCGAGCGGCAGCAGGAACGAATCCGGCAGGAGTTCGCGTTTGCGCAGGAAATTCAGAAGAGTTTTCTCCCGCAGGCGCTGCCGCAGCATGCGCGGGCCAACTTCGCCGCGCTCTACCGCCCGGCGCTCAACGTCGGCGGGGACTTTTACGATGTCATCGAGCCGGGTCCGAATGAGATTTACTTCGTGGTGGGCGATGTCTCGGGCAAGGGCATGCCGGCCGCGCTCCTCATGGCGCAGGCTTTGAGCATCCTGCGCTTGATCGTCCGGCCGGGGATCTCGCCGATCGCCGCCATGGCCCGCTGGAACGCGATGCTCACCGGGCACACCATCCGCGGCATGTTCGTCACGGCGCTCCTCGGGCGCATCGACGTTGAGTCGCGGCAGGTGGAGCTCTGCAGCGCCGGCCACTGCCATCCGTTTCGCGTCGATACGGAAGGCAAGGTGGAGGAGATTCGCATCGCCGGTTCGCCGCCGCTGGGCCTGCTGCCGGAGCTGCCGGCCCGCTCCAATCATATCACCCTCGGCGTGCACGAATTCCTGGTGACCTACACCGACGGCCTCACTGAATCCTTCAATGCCCAGGACCAACTGTTGGATCGCACGGGGGTCGAGAAAATGCTGGCGCGGCCTTTCAGCAGCTCCTCAGAACTGGTCGAGGCTCTGAACCTTGGCGAGCTGCGCCATCGGCAAAACGCGGAGCCGCATGACGATCTCACCCTTCTCGTCTTCAGCCTGCAATGAAGCGCCCGGCATGAAGCGTGAGATCGAATTTGCCAGTCACCCCGCCAACCTTTGTCTGGTCCGCGATTTTGTCCGCCAATTCCTTCGCTCGCTCGATTTCAGCGAAGTGGAGAAGGACTTGATCATCCTGGGACTCGATGAGGCGTGTACTAACGTCATCCGCTACGCGTATCATCAGCAAACCAATCAGCTCATTTCGCTGATTTGCGAACAGCGGGGTGACCGCGTGATTTTCCGTTTGCGCGACTACGGGGCGCAGTGCGATCCGAGCCACCTCCAGGGCCGGCCTCTCGACCTGGTGCAGCCAGGGGGCCTGGGCATTCACTTGATTCGGCGGGCCTTTGACCAGGTGGACTACAACCTCAAGCGCGAGGGGACCGAGTTGGTCCTCTCGAAAGACCTCGCGAATAACTCGGACGAGTAGCCCGGGTCCGGGCGCCGCAGGCGCGAGCGGCCGGCGTGGTGGAGCTATTTGGCGTGGGCGCTGTCGAGGTGCGCCTTGAGCACATCGCCGCCGAAGTCGTGGTCGAAGTCGCGCCAGATGCTGTGGACGTGGTTCGCGTCGTTCTGCGTGTTGTCGTATTCGAGCACGAAGTGCCCGCCTTGCACGCGGTAGTAATGGGGCTGCCCCAGTTCGAGCCCGCCCGCCCAGGTGAAGTAGAGCTTGTCCAGGCCCGCTTTCTCGACCTTCGCCCAATCTTCGGCGGCCACATCAGGACGGCAGCGGAACAGGTACTCTTTAATCAATTTGACTAGCGTCGCGGATTGCTCCGCGGTGAGCTGGCTTTGCGGAATGCCTTCCGGCTGCGTGGGATCGTTCCGCTTGGGATCGTTGAGAATCTCCTTCGGCGCCTCGGGCAGAACCGTGGCGACCTTGCGCTGCTCATCGGTGAGCGACTTGACCAGCTTCCGCCCGAGGTCTTCCTCCGTGCCTAGAATGCGGGTTCCGGCGCGGGGACCCGTTTTGACATCGCCGGGGTTGGTTCCGAAGAAGGACGGCGTCATGGAGGGGGCCTCATCGCCGGCGATCGCGAAGTTGAGCGAGAGATGATGCCCCTCGATCCGCCAGCCCCACGGCGCGACGCCAGGGTTGCCGAAGATGGAGACGAAGTAGTTCTCCGGGTCGCGCACCGCGCCGCCCACTTTATCCTTCTCGAGAATGGCGAGCACCGATTCCAGGCTCATGATGGACACCGCCTTGGCGTAGCCGCGATTGCTCAAGCCGCTCGCGAGCAGGGCCTGGGCGAGAAGCCGCTGCTCATAAGTCAGCTCCTTGAGCGGAAGGCCCAGCCGCGGGCGCGGGATGAAGTGCCAATTCTTGCGTTCGTCGCCCGCGAATTCGAAAACGGCCTTTTGTTTTTGCTCGGGCGTGAGCGTGACCAGGAGGTTGTTGGCGGCGGCCGCCATTTCCGCGCTCGACTCATGGGCGCGCAGCGGCGCGGCCGCGATCAAAACAGCGAGCAGGAGGGAGGTTTGTTGCAGGAGGGTTCGCATTCAACCAGCGTGGCCGCAGGGCGCCGCGGAGGCAAACTCAATCCCGGCGCCTCGCCGCAGGGTCATCCTGGGCCAGCCTGGAGCGGGAGTCCGGCGTTCCCTCCCGGCGGCGCGGCGCCTCGCACTTTGCGTTCCAATAAGGGGACGACCGATTAAAGTGCCTCATCCGATCTCAAATGCCTCCCGTACTCTGAACGGGTGGGACTGTTGCCATGCCGCCATGAAAAATCCGCCTCCGGACGAGAAGTCCCTGCCCCCAAAGAAAACCCATCCGGACAGTGGGAGTATCGATCTGAGAACCTTGCTCGCCGCCTTGACGGCCTTCAAACGGGGGGATTTCTCGGCCCGTCTGCCGGATGACTGGCCGGGGCTGGCGGGGAAGGTTGCGGATTCGTTCAACGAGGTCATTGCCACCAATGAGCGGATGGCGCTCGAACTGGAACGGGTTGGCCGGGTGGTCGGAAAGGAAGGGCGGATCAAGCAGCGGGCGTCGCTCGGCGACGTGGCGGGGAAGTGGAGGGAGTCGATCGGGTCGGTGAATGAGTTGATCGGCGATCTGGTGCAGCCGACGAGTGAGATGGCGCGCGTCATCGGCGCGGTGGCCAAGGGCGATCTTTCGCAGACGATGACGACGGACATCGAGGGCCACGCTTTGCAGGGCGAGTTCCTGCGCACGGCGACGACGGTGAATACGATGGTGACGCAACTCGGCGCGTTCGCCTCGGAAGTGACACGCGTGGCCCGCGAGGTGGGCACCGAAGGGAAACTCGGCGGTCAGGCGCAGGTCAAAGGGGTCGCGGGAACGTGGAAGGATCTCACCGACAACGTGAACCTGATGGCCGGCAATCTCACCGCGCAGGTGCGCAACATTGCCACGGTGACCACGGCGGTCGCGAACGGCGACCTGACCAAAAAGATCACCGTCGATGTGAAGGGCGAGTTCCTGGAACTGAAGGACACGGTGAACGTGATGGTCGATCAATTGCGGTCGTTTGCCTCGGAGGTGACGCGGGTGGCGCGCGAGGTCGGCAGCGAGGGCATCCTCGGCGGCCAGGCGCGGGTGGAAGGTGTTTCGGGCACCTGGAAGGATCTGACCGATTCGGTGAATTTCATGGCACGCAACCTGACCGCGCAGGTGCGCAACATCGCGGGCGTGACGACGGCCGTCGCCAATGGCGATCTTTCCAAAAAGATCACGGTCGATGTGAAGGGCGAGATTTCTGAACTGAAGAACACGATCAATACGATGGTCGATCAGCTCGGGTCGTTTGCCTCGGAGGTCACCCGCGTGGCCCGCGAGGTCGGCACCGAAGGAAAGCTCGGCGGCCAGGCGGATGTGAAAGGCGTCGCGGGGACCTGGAAGGACCTGACCGATTCCGTGAACTCGATGGCCGGCAATCTGACCGGGCAGGTGCGCAACATCGCGGAGGTCACGACGGCGGTCGCGAACGGCGATCTCTCGAAGAAGATCACCGTCGATGTGCGCGGGGAGATCCTGGAACTCAAGGATACGATCAACACCATGGTCGATCAGCTTCGCTCGTTTGCTTCGGAAGTGACCCGCGTGGCGCGCGAGGTCGGCAGCGAAGGCAAGCTGGGCGGCCAGGCCGACGTGCGCGGCGTCGCCGGCACGTGGAAGGACCTCACCGACAATGTGAACATGATGGCCGGCAACCTCACCGCGCAGGTCCGCAATATCGCCGAGGTCACCACGGCGATCGCGAACGGGGATCTCTCGCGGAAGATCACCGTCGATGTCCGCGGCGAGATCCTGGAGATGAAGAACACCATCAACACGCTCGTGGATCAGCTCGGATCGTTTGCCTCGGAAGTGACCCGCGTGGCGCGCGAGGTCGGCAGCGAGGGCATTCTCGGCGGCCAGGCCGACGTGCGCGGGGTGTCCGGCACGTGGAAGGACCTGACCGACTCGGTGAACTTCATGGCGGGCAACCTCACGGCGCAGGTGCGCAACATCGCGCTCGTCACCACCGCGGTCGCCAATGGGGATCTCTCGAAGAAAATTACCGTCGATGTGCGCGGCGAAATTCTGGAGCTGAAGGACACGGTCAACGTCATGGTCGATCAGCTCAGTTCGTTTGCTTCGGAGGTCACGCGCGTGGCGCGCGAGGTCGGCTCGGAAGGCAAGCTGGGCGGGCAGGCGGAGGTGAAGGGCGTCGGCGGAACCTGGAAGGACCTGACCGATTCGGTGAACTCGATGGCCGGGAATTTGACGGGCCAGGTGCGCAACATCGCCGACGTGACCACGGCTGTCGCGCGCGGCGATCTCTCGCGCAAGATCACGGTGGATGTGAAAGGCGAGATCCGGGAATTGAAGGAGACGATCAATACGATGGTCGATCAGCTCAGCTCCTTCGCCGCGGAGGTGACCCGCGTGGCGCGCGAAGTCGGCACCGAAGGGAAGCTGGGCGGACAGGCCGATGTGCGCGGCGTGGCCGGCACCTGGAAGGATTTGACCGATTCGGTGAACTCGATGGCCGGCAATCTCACCGGCCAGGTGCGCAACATCGCCGATGTGACGACGGCAGTCGCGAACGGCGATCTCTCCAAGAAGATCACCGTCGATGTGAAAGGCGAAATCCTGGAGCTGAAGAACACCATCAATACGATGGTCGATCAGCTCAGCTCCTTCGCGGCGGAGGTGACCCGCGTGGCGCGCGAAGTCGGCAGCGAAGGCAAGCTCGGCGGCCAGGCTGACGTGAAGGGCGTGGCGGGAACCTGGAAGGATCTCACCGATTCGGTGAATTCCATGGCCGGCAATCTGACCGGCCAGGTGCGCAACATCGCGGAAGTCACGACCGCGGTCGCAACGGGCGATCTTTCCAAAAAGATCACGGTCGATGTGAAGGGCGAAATCCTGGAGCTGAAGAACACCATCAACACGATGGTCGATCAGCTCAGCTCGTTCGCGGCGGAAGTGACCCGCGTGGCGCGCGAGGTCGGCAGCGAAGGCAAGCTCGGCGGCCAGGCGGATGTGAAAGGTGTGGCCGGGACCTGGAAGGACCTCACCGACAACGTGAACTTCATGGCCGGCAACCTCACCGGGCAGGTGCGTAACATCGCCGACGTCACCAAAGCGGTCGCGGCCGGCGACCTTTCCAAGAAAATCACTGTCGATGTGCGCGGCGAAATCCTCGAGCTCAAGGACACCGTCAACGTCATGGTCGATCAGCTCCGCTCGTTCGCGTCGGAAGTGACCCGGGTCGCGCGCGAGGTGGGCAGCGAAGGCAAGCTCGGCGGCCAGGCGCGCGTCGAAGGAGTGTCGGGCACCTGGAAGGATCTCACCGACTCGGTCAACTTCATGGCCGGCAACCTCACCGCCCAGGTGCGCAACATCGCGCTCGTCACCACCGCGGTGGCCAACGGCGATCTTTCCAAAAAGATCACCGTGGATGTGCGGGGCGAAATTCTGGAGCTGAAGAACACCGTCAACACGATGGTTGATCAGCTCAATTCCTTCGCCTCGGAAGTCACGCGCGTGGCTCGCGAAGTGGGCACCGAAGGGCGTCTCGGCGGGCAGGCGGAAGTGAAAGGCGTCGGCGGCACGTGGAAGGATCTCACCGATTCGGTGAACTTCATGGCCGGCAACCTGACCAACCAGGTGCGCGGCATCGCGAAGGTCGTCACCGCGGTGGCCAATGGGGACCTCAAGCAGAAGCTGCTCGTCGAGGCCAAGGGCGAAATCGCGGCGCTCGCCGACACCATCAACTCGATGACCGACACCCTGGCCATCTTCGCGGATCAGACCACGACGGTGGCGCGCGAGGTGGGCGTGGAAGGCAAGCTCGGCGGCCAGGCGAATGTGCCCGGCGCGGCGGGCACTTGGCGGGATCTCACGGACAACGTCAATCAGCTTGCGGCCAATCTCACCACCCAGCTCCGCGCGATTGCGGACGTGGCGACCGCGGTGACGAAAGGCGATCTGACCCGCTCCATTCAGGTCGCGGCCCAGGGCGAAGTCGCCTTCGTGAAGGACAACATCAACGAGATGATTCGCAATCTGAAGGACACGACCCAGCGCAACAACGAGCAGGATTGGCTGAAGACGAATCTCGCGAAATTCACGCGCATGTTGCAGGGCCAAAAAGACCTGCTCACCGTCGGCCGGCTGATCCTCAGCGAGCTCGCGCCGGTCGTTTCCGCGCAGCAGGGCGTCTTTTACATCATGGACGGCGCCGGTGCAGAGGACCCTGAGTTGAAGCTGCTCGCGAGCTATGCCTTCCGCGAGCGCAAGGGAGTCAACAATCGCTTCAAGCTCGGCGAGGGGCTCGTCGGTCAGGCCGCGCTGGAAAAAGAGCGCATCCTGCTGACCCAGGTGCCCGAAGACTACGTCCGCATCAGCTCCGGTCTCGGCGAAGCCGCGCCGCAGAACATCGTGGTGCTGCCGATTGTCTTCGAAGGCCAGGTCAAAGCCGTGATGGAGCTTTCCTCCTTTGAGCACTTCAATCCGACCCACCAGACCTTCCTCGATCAGCTCACTGAGAGCATCGGCATCGTCCTCAACACGATCGAAGCGAATATGCGAACCGAGGATTTGCTCAAGCAGTCGCAATCGCTCGCCGGCGAGCTCCAGAGCCGGCAGCTCGAGCTGCAGGCGACCAACGAGGAACTCGAGGAAAAGGCGAAGCAGCTCTTCGAACAAAACGCCGAAGTGGAGCGCAAGAACTTCGAAGTCGAGCAGGCGCGGCAGGCGCTGGAAGGCAAGGCGCAACAGCTCTCGCTGACCTCGAAATACAAATCGGAATTCCTGGCGAACATGTCGCACGAGCTCCGCACCCCGCTCAACAGCCTGCTCATTCTCGCCGATCAACTCGCGATCAATCCGGAGGGCAACCTCACCATGAAACAGGTCGAGTTCGCGCGGACCATCCGCGGCGCGGGCCGGGACCTGCTCAAGTTGATCAACGACATCCTGGATCTCTCGAAGATCGAGTCCGGCACGGTCAACGTCGATGTCGGCGAGGTGCGGCTGGGCGACCTGCGCGCGAACATGGACCGCACCTTCCGGCACGTCGCGGCGGAGAAAGGCGTGGACTTCCAGATCGAAATCGATTCCACGCTGCCGGCCGCCGTGTTCACCGACGCCCAGCGGCTCGAGCAAATCCTCAAGAACCTGCTCTCCAATGCGTTCAAGTTCACCGAGCGCGGCTTCGTCAAGTTCTCCATCGCCCCGGCCACCGGTGGCTGGAGCGATGATTGCGGTGCTTTGAACCGCGCCCGCGTGGCGGTTGCGTTCTCGGTCAGCGACAGCGGCATCGGCATCGCGGCGGAAAAGCACGCGTCGATCTTCGAGGCCTTTCAGCAGGCCGATGGCAGCACCAGCCGTCGATACGGCGGCACCGGGCTTGGACTGGCGATCAGCCGTGAGCTGGCCCGGCTCCTCGGCGGCGAGATCCGGCTCGAGAGCGAGGCCGGCCGCGGGAGCCGTTTCACGCTTTTCCTGCCGCAATCGACGGCCGGCATGCCCGCCGAAAAAACCGGTTCGCCCGGCCGTTTTGCGCCGCCCTCGGAAGCCGCCGCGGTCCTCGCGGCGACGCTGCCCGCACCCTCCGACCTGACGCTGACCGACGACCGCGCGACGATCCAGCCCGGGGATCGCAGCGTGCTCATCATCGAGGATGACCGGAATTTCGCGCAGCTCCTCCTGGATGTGGCGCACGAGAATGGGTTCAAGGCCCTGGCCACCAGTCGCGGCCACACCGCGCTGGCGTTCGCTCGCGAGTACGTGCCTTCCGCGATCACCCTCGACATCAGCCTGCCCGATATCAATGGCTGGAAGGTCCTCGATCGGTTGAAGGCGGACCTCTCCACGCGGCACATCCCCGTCTTCATCGTGTCGGTGGATGAGGAGCCGGAGAATATCCTGCGGCAGGGCGCGATTTGCTTTCTGACCAAGCCGACGACCCACGAGGACCTGGCCAGTATCTTCACCCGCGCGGCGAGCATCATCGGAGAGCAGCCGCGTGAGCTCTTGATCGTGGAAGACGACCTGGATCAGCGCAACAGCATGATCGAGCTGATCGGGAATGTGACGGCAACGGCGACCGCGGTCGGCACCGCGGGCGAGGCGCTGGCCCTCATCCGCGACAAGCGCTTCGATTGTGTGGTCGTCGATCTGCTCCTGCCGGACATGTCGGGCTTCGACCTCATCGAAAAAATCCGCGAGCAGTATGAGTACCTGCCGATCATTGTTTACACGGGCAAGGAGCTTTCGATCGAAGAGGAAACCAAGCTCAACCGCTTCGCGCAGATGGTCATCGTCAAAGATGTGCGCAGCCCCGAGCGGCTCTACGATCAGACGGCCCTCTGGCTGCACCGCGAGGTCGCGCGTTTGCCCGCCGACAAGCGCGCGCTGCTCCAGCGGCTGCACGATCCCGACGCGCTTCTCACCGGAAAAAAAGTCCTTATCGTCGATGACGACATCCGCAACATCTTTGCGATGACCAGCCTGCTCGAACGCTACCACATGACCGTCCTCTCCGCTGAAACCGGCCAGGCCGCCATCGACCTGCTCAAGTCCCAGCCCGGCATCGAAGTGGTGCTGATGGACATCATGCTGCCGGAAAAAGACGGCTATGCGACCATGCGCGAGATCCGGGCCATGTATGGATTCGAGTTGCTGCCGATCATCGCGGTGACCGCCAAGGCGATGAAAGGCGACCGCGAGAAGTGCATCGACGCCGGGGCGTCGGATTACCTCTCGAAACCCATCGATACCGAGCGGTTGCTCACGCTTCTGCGCACATGGCTGCACCGTTGATCGATAAGGTGAAGCCAGCGGCGGACGGACCCGCCGAGGCGGGCGAAAAGGTGAACATCCTGCTCGTCGATGATCGCGAGGACAAGCTGCTCACGCTGCGCGTCATGCTCGATGAGTTGCACGAGAATCTGGTCATCGCGAGCTCCGGCAAGGAGGCGCTCCGGAAGCTGTTGCAGCAGGACTTCGCGGTCATCCTGCTCGACGTGAACATGCCGGTCATGGATGGGTTTGAGACCGCGGTGCTGATTCGCCAGCGTCAGCGTTCGGAGACGACGCCGATTATCTTTTTCAGCGCCGTCAACGACACCGAGACGCACGTCTCGCGTGGTTACTCCATCGGCGCAGTCGATTACATTCTCACCCCCGTGGTGCCGGAGATCCTGCGGGCCAAGGTCGCGGTTTTCGTCGATCTCTTCCGCAAAACGGAACAGGTGAAGCGGCAGGCCGAGGAGCGCGCCGAGTTCATCCGCGAACAAGCCGCGCGCGCCGAAGCCGAGGCCGCGCAGCAGCGCCTCGCCTTCCTCGCGGATGCGAGCAACGTCCTCGCTGGATCGCTCGATTTTCAGCAGACCTTTGAGAATCTGGCGCGCCTCGTGGTGCCTCGGCTGGCGGACTTTTGCATCATCGATGTCGCGGAAGAGAGCGGCGCGTTGCGGCAGGTCGCCGTCGCGCATCGCGATGCCGGGCAGGAGTCCAGGCTGCGCCAGTTGACCGAGCATTACCCGCCGAATCTCAACGTGCGGCACGGAGCCACGCGGGTCTTCCAAACCGGGAAATCCGAGCTGTGCTGCGATCTCGACGACGCCGCGCTGGAGGACATGTTCGAGGATCCGGCGGCACGCCAATTCGTCCGGTCGCTGGCGCCGACGTGCTACGTCGCGGTCCCGCTCCTCGCCCGCGGGCGCGTCCTCGGCGCGATCACCATGGTCGGCAACGGCCATGGGTGCGGTCCCAACGAGCTCTCCCTGGCCGAGGAACTCGCCCAGCGCGCCGCCCTGGCGCTCGATAACGCCACGCTTTACCAGGCCGCGCAGAACGCCCGCACGGAGGCCGAGCGCGCCAACCTCGCCAAGGACCGTTTCCTGGCCATGCTCAGCCACGAGCTGCGCACCCCGCTCACCCCGGTGATTGCGTCAGTCCTTTCCCTCGAGTCGATCGAAGACCTGCCCGCGCCGGTCCGCAGCGGCCTGGCGATGATCCGTCGCAACGTCGAACTCGAGGCGCGGCTGATCGACGACCTGCTCGACCTGACGCGGATTAGCAAAGGCAAGGTCCGCCTCAACCTCGAGATCGTCGATGCGCAGGCGCTCCTGCGCAGCGCCATCGAGATCTGCGAGCCGGATATCGCCTCGAAGAACCTCATCGTGCGCACCGAGTTCGCCGCGACGCGCTTCAACATTCTGGCCGATCCCGCCCGCCTGCAGCAGATCTTTTGGAATCTTATCAAGAATGCCGTGAAGTTCACGCGCGAAGGGGGCCACCTCACCATCGAGACCTCCAATCATCCGGAGGCGACACTCTGCGTCGGCGTCACCGATACCGGGATCGGAATTCCCACGGAGACGCTGCCCAAAATCTTTGATGCCTTCGAGCAGGGCGGAACCGGGACGAAAGGCGGCCTTGGGCTGGGCCTGGCGATTACCAAGGCTCTGGTCGATTTGCACCATGGTCGCATCGTCGCCGAGAGCGCCGGCCTTGATCACGGGACGAAATTCACAGTGTGGCTCCCGGTTACCGAGGTCACGGTCGATGGCACCACTCGTCCCACGGAGAGCCGCGCCACCGCACGCCGCGCCCTGCGCATCCTGCTGGTGGAAGATCACGAAGACAGCAATCGCTCCCTGACCCAGCTTTTGCGGAGGAAGGGTTATGAAGTTTGTTCGGCGCGCGATGTTAGCTCCGCGCTCGAGGCAGCGGGGAAATTCGAATTCGACGTGCTGCTTAGCGATATGGGTCTGCCGGACGGCACCGGTAACGATTTAATGGAGAAGCTATCCTCCACCCGTCCGGTATTTGGGATTGCCATTACCGGTTACGGCATGGAGAGCGACATCGACCAAAGCCAGGCCGCTGGCTTTCGGCATCATCTAATCAAACCTGTCGATCTCAACCGCCTCGATGAGCTGATTCAGACGGCCAGTGGAGGTGGGCCGTGATCATCCGGCGAATTCTGGGTAAGTTCAGCTCGCGTTAGACCGTTATGCGAAGCGTAACGAGAAGTCTTGTTCTCGTTGCATTTCGCGTTAACGACGCTGTTCACCAGAGCAAGATCGAAAGGTAAGGGTGAAGTCGTTGCCAGGGCGTGTTTGTAAACCTAGCCCAACCTGGCCCACAGGCTCGAAGAGGCGAAACAAGCCGCCTAGAGTGTGTCATGCACTTTATCCTTCGCGGCCCGGCGTTGGGCCAAAGGCCCAATTCATCCCAGCCCAGGGCAACGCTCTGGGTGCAATTTTCAACCCAAGCGCCAGCCCTGAAAGGGCGATTCATCGTCGGTGCAGCAATGAATCGCCCTTTCAGGGCTGGTTCCGGGTACGAACTTAACCCAAGGCGTTGCCCTGGGCTGGGTTGTCTCAACCCTTCGGGTTGGATGGAACAGGAGTTTACACACACGCCTTAGCTTGCTCTGAGCGGCGGGAAGTCGTGCATTTGTGACAAGTTTTCGGACGAAGTTCAGGCGGCCTTGGCCAAGTGCGCCTCTTCGCAGAACTCGTTGATGGTCTAGTTAGCTGGAGCCTCTACCGCGGGTTTGCGCGCCGCCCCCAAAAAACCAATCTGTCATCCTGAGGCACGAAGGATGACAGGATTGTTCATGCGAGCAAAAGAAAGTGCCCCACAGATTTTTCCACGGGGCTCTCTCAGGATCGCGGGATGAGAGTTACCTTTACTTCGTCAAGGCGACCGTGGGCCAGGGTCCCTTTCCGCCCAGCTTGAGCAAGGTCGGATTCGCCCTGGCCAGGGTCTTGATGTTGGCCAGATCCAGATTCTCCTTACGAATGCTGAGGGTCTTGTCCGGAGCTTTGGAAAGCAATTCCTTCAATTCTTGAAGGGGCAGCGATTTGCCAACGGCCTTGGGAGCGGTGGCGCGGGGCTTCCGCGCTTCAACCGGCTTACCGGTGAGTCTGGCGATCTCCGTATCCACGGAGGCAAGCTCGGCGCTGAGGCTGTTACGCCGCTCCATGAGCTCCTGAATCGCGGCTTGTTCGAGCGACGCGATTTCGGCTTTGAGTTGTTGAATACGTTCGAGTGAGGTGGCGTTGGGCATAAGATGGGTGCGACCATACCGATAGCGGTCAGGGCGTCAATTGCTCTTGCGGATCATTGATTTGTGGCGGTCAGGGCAGGTTCAAAGACCTTGATCCCGACGGTATTGCCACGGGCGATGAGCCGCGGCAACCGCCCTTGGCGGCGGGAGCGCCTGCCTACGAATACTTGGAAATAAGAAACCGCACTTTCCAAGGTTGCTTGGTCGGGTAGCTCACGAAATCCGCCAGGCACTTCTCTCCCAGCTCCGGAATTGCACACTGTTCCCCGACCGAAAACTTGCGGCGCGTCTTCTTTGGAAAAACGGCGTCAAAGTAATAGCCGTAACCCCCGTCGAATATATCAATGCAAGTGACGGGACAAGTCTTGCCGTGGATGACGAGGCTCACGGTTTGATTGATAATCGGGAGTTTCACTGCGCCAAGATAGGGCCAATCGTTACATAAGCAAATAGCTATGAGATAGTTCTACGGCTTAGGGTCGGGGCGTGCTGCGGCCGTCCGCGACATACTTCTCGAGGAGCTTCGTCAGCCGGGCGACCACTTCCGGCTACCCGGCTTGAAGCACGAGCGCCAGGAGGAGCGAGGCCGGTTTTTGCATGGGAAAATTCTATTTGGCGGAGCGAGGCGGAGGGGGTGGCCGGGGGAAAAACAGCCAACACCCAACATCCGGGTCTCGCCGAGGTGCGCCAGCGGCATTGGATGTTGGGCGTTGGGTGTTGGATGTTCCTTCCCGCACCGAAGCCCCTTACCTCACGCGCTACCGAAGCCAATCGCCTCGAGGTTATTCGAGCATTTGAAGACCTCTTTCCAGGCGACCGCGTCGGTCGAATGCAGGATGCGGCCCCGCCAGGTCGTGCCGACGAAAATCCCGGCGCCGTAAGCGACCGTCAGCGGCGCGTCGGCGTTGGCGGTCCGCTGCCAGGACCAGCCGTCGGTCGAGGAGAAGGTCGCGCCGGCGCCGATGGCGACGAATTTGGTGCCGGTCCAGAGGACTGAGTTGAGGTGCTCGCCTTCCTCACCGAGCTGTTTGTTGATCCAGGTGAGTCCGTCCTCGCTCGTCATCCGCAAGCCATTCAGACCGACGCCGACGAATTTCTCCGCACCGAAGGCCACGTCCACCAACGTATCAATCGCTTTGACGTCGGCCGCGTCTTTCCATTCCCGGCCATCCGGGGAAACCGCGCGGCGGCCCCGGTCGCCGACGCCAACGATCAGCCCTTTGCCCACCGCGAAACGGCGGAGAATGAATTTGCCGGGCAACTCGATGAGCTCCCCCCAGCTCCTGCCGTCTGCGGAAATCAAAGCGAAGGGCTTGGCAAATCCAACGGATCCCGGATCGCCGCCGAGCGCGATGAACTTGCCGTCGTGAAAGATGATCCCGCGGACGTAACGGCTGTAGTTGCCTTCGTGCTTGGAGAATTCCCAGGAGACGCCGTCGCTCGTGGCGCCGAAGATATTCGTCCCCCCAAAGCTCCCCGCGGCGACGAATCGGCCGCCGCCAAAGGCGATCACGCGCCACGTCTCGCCTTCCTTGCCGACCTGCGATTCTTTCCAGTCGATCCCGTTTTCGGAGATGAGGCGCTGACCGTTCTGGCCAACCGCGACAAACAAGCCGGCCATTTAGATCAGCCCTGGAAGCTTCCCATCGAAGGCCGCGCCGCTGGCCGTGTGGCTGTCGCCGAAGCGTTCGCTCGCCACACCCATCCGATTCATGAGCTCGATGTAGAGGTTGGCGACCGGCGTTTTCCTGGGGAAATCAAGCTGGCGCCCGGTTTTAAGCGTGCCACGAGCCTTGCCAACGAGCAGGGCCGGGTAATCGGCGCGGCCGTGTCCGCCATCGGCCATGTAGCTCGTGTAAAGGAGCATGGTGTTGTCGAGCAGCGACGATCCGCCTTCGTCGATCGCCTTCATCTTGCGCACCATCTCGGCAAAGAGCGTGGTGTACCAGGTGTGGATCTGCCGGCACGCTTCGCGCGAAATGGGGTCGGCATCCTCGACGCGGAAGGAGTTGCCCTGGTGTTCGAGCGTGTGGCAGTGGCGCTCGTAGCCGACGGTGACGACGCCGGGGAACATCGCTTCATCGCTGCCCGCGGCGAAGGTGGCGACCCGCGTGGTGTCGGTCTGAAACGCGAGCACCATCAGATCGGCCATCAGCGCGATGTAGTCGCGGTGCCGCTCGGGATCGCGCCGGACCGCTTCCGTATTGCGCCAGAGATAACGGCTCTTCTCGTCGGTCAGCAGCTCGTTGATCGCGAGCTTCGATGGTCCGGGAATCTGCTCGTCGAGCAGATCGAGACGGCGGCGCGCCTCGACCAATTCGATGCGCTCCTCCACCGAGCGCACGGCCGTCAGATACTCGTCGAGCTTCTGCTGATCGGCGCGGCCCAGCCGGCGCTGCAGCGACTTCGCATTGTCCAGGACCAGATCGATGACGCTGCGGTCGTAACTGTCGCCGTGCGCGCTCTGCTGCGTCGTCGCGGCGAGGCTGGCTGCCCGGCGGCTCCAGTTCGGGACGACCGGTTTGCGCCCGCGGAACATCCGCTCGAAGACCAATCGCGGATCGGCCTCATACGGGACGTGCGTCCCATCGCGCCGAAAGGAGTAGATCGTTTCCTGATTGGAAAGTCCGAACTCCAGCGAGGGAAAGAGCGTCTCCTTGCCGGCGACTTCGGCGACCGCCTGATCGACGGAAATGGTCGCCACCGGCTTGCCCCCTTCGCGGCGGACCTCTTCGGCCGAGGTCAGATGGGTGAAGGCACACGACTCGTGGCCATTGAGGCCATTGGTCTTGCCGTTGTTCGCCAGACCCGTGACCAGCAGCAGGTCGTCTTTGCAAAACTCCAGCGGACGCAGGATCGAGGGAAGCTTCAGGAGCGGCCCGGCTTGCGGCATCTTCCACGACTCGACCACGGTGCCGCCGGTGACTGTGAAAATGCCCAGACGCAACGGCGGCTGGCCCGCGCCCGCCGCGGCCGCCGCATAAGCGGAGACCCGATTGAGGGAGTCCAGGAAGGGCAACGCGAGGAGCGCGCCCGCTCCGCGGAGGAAGTGGCGGCGGGAATGGGTGGGTGTGGTCATTGGGAAGCGGTGGAATGCGCAGACGAGGGCTCCGCGTTGCGCCGGTTTTGGAACGGATAGCTCTTCACCACTCCGAAGATTAGGGACGAAAAGCGGTTTCCGTCTTTTTCCATGGCGGTCTTGATCCGGGAGATCTGCCCTTCATCGAAGTAATCCACCTCCCGGCCGAGCGCAAAGGTGAGGGTCTGGCCAATGAGGTTGCGGACGAACTCGTCGCGCCGATTCCAGATCATCTGCTTGAGTTCCGCGGCGCCGGTGAAGCGTTCGCCGGTCGGGAGCTCGCCGTGCGTGTCGAGCGTCGGGCTGGTCGGGCGCCACTGGCCCACGGCGTCGTAGTTATCGAGGCCGAAGCCGAGCGGGTCCATCTTGCGATGGCACGCCGCGCAGTTCGGATCGAGCGCGTGCTGCGCGAGCTTTTCCCGGAAATCCTTCGGTTCCTTCTCGCGCTTCTCGTCCTTGAATAAGCCCGCATTGGCCGGCGGCGGCGGTGGCGGAGTGCCAAAGATTACTTCCAGCACCCAGCGGCCGCGCTGCGACGGGCTGGTGCGGAAGGTGTGCGAAGTGGCGGCGAGGACCGCGCCCATGCCGAGCACGCCGCCGCGGTGATCCTCGGGCTTGAGCGCCACTCGCTGCGGCTCCTTTGCACTGACGCCGGCGAGCCCGTAGTGTTTGGCCAAATCGGCATTGACGAAGGTGTAATCGCTTTCGAGCAGATCGAGCACCGGACGATCCTCGGTGCGCAGATGATCGCAAAACGTGCTCACCTCCTCGCGCATCGCCTTCTTGAGCTGGGAGTTGAAGGCGGGGAAGAACTCAGTGGTCGGCCGCGCGTCCAGGACTTTTTCCGCGCCGAGCCAGCGCACGAGCATGGCGTCCGTGAGCGCTTTGGCTTTGGGGTCAGCGAGCAGGCGCTTGACCTGCGCCTCGAGGATCGCTGGCTGGGAGAGCTGGCTCTGCTCGGCCGCCGCCAGCAGCTCGTCATCCGGGATCGAGGACCAGAGGAAGAAGGACAGCCGGGACGCGAGCTCGACGTCGCTGATTCTGGCGGCTGCTTTCGACCCGGCCGGAAGATTCTTCGGCGTGCGGTCGGCCTCGATGCGGAACAGGAAGTCAGGAGCGACGAGCACCGGCTTCAACGCTTTGCGCAAGGCCTCCCGCGGCTCGTCGCCCCTGGCGATCGCGCCATCGTAAAACTTCGCAAGCTGCGCCGTTTCCTCGGCAGCGATGGGCCGCCGCCAGGCGCGCCGCGCAAATTGCGCGAGGAACTTCGCCACCGCCGCCCGCTCCGGCGACGCGCCCATTCCCGCGAAGAACTTCTCCCGTGCCGCTTTCATTTTTCCATCGAGCTTTCCTTCCGCCTCTTTTCTCGCCTCCGGCGTGAGATCGGCGTCGCCGAACAGCTTCGCCAAAGCGAGATCCGCCGCGGTGAAGTATTTCTCCAGCAGCGCGGGCGGAACGCTCAGCGCGGCGGCGATGTTCTCAAAGCTGCTGCCGGTCGTGTCCTGCGGAAAGCCGACCGCCCCGGCGAAGTCGAGCTCGATCCCCGTCAGGTCGCGCAGGACGTTGTTGTATTCCAGGCGGCTCAGGCGCCGGATGAGCGCCGGTCCCGGATCGAGCATGGCGGGGTGATCGCTCTCGAGCTGGGCCAGCGTCCGCTTGATGCCGTTGATGACGATGGTGCCGTGCTGCTGGGTAAAGCCCGTGTCATCATCGGGCGGCATTTCCTGACTGCTCAATTGCTCGATGACCCGCCGCCACAGTTTGTATTCCTTGAGGATCGCCTCCTCGCTGGTGAAACGCGTCAGGTCGATGCCGCCCTTGGCCTTCTTCTCGTTGTGGCACTTGAAGCAATGCTTCTCCAGCAGGGGCTGGATCTCCTGGGTAAAGTTGCCGCTTTGATAGCCGGTCGCGCCGGGGGCGGAACACGGCGCCAGCCCGAGGAGCAGCGCGGATCGACACGCACGAAACAACCTTCGAGCGCCGGTGAGCGGTAAGCGAATATTCATTGAGGAGTGGCTGATCAGCGTCGCTCAGCCGGCAATCGCATGGCGCGAAAGGCGCGGCAGAGACAGCCCTCTCTACCACATTTTCCGACCCTGGCGACTCCGCGGACAGGGACAAGGAGCCCGGCTGCACGCTCGAGCGGCCTTCCTGCCTGATCGCGCTCGCTAGTCACACCGGATAGTGCACGTTGCAACGCCATAAACGCTTCCGCCGCAACTCTCGTCGCTTCGCCACCCTCGTGGAGCCTCTCGAAGCCCGAATTGAGCGGGCAGGAAAGCCTTGCGGTATCAGCGCTTTCGGCTGGGCCGGCTCGTCCCGGCGGCTATGCTGGGCGCATGCAGGAGCGTCCGTTTCATTCCATCTACTCGCACGGTTTCATTCGGGCGGCGGTCTGCATCCCGAAGGTGCGGGTCGCGGATCCGGTGTTCAATGAACAGCACACGCTGGGGCTCGCGCAACGCGCGTCGGAGATGAGCGCGGCGGTGGCCTTGTTTCCGGAGCTCGGGATCTCGGCCTACTCGAACGAAGACCTGTTTCACCAGGATGCGCTGCTCGATGCGACCGAGGCGGCCATCGCGCGCCTCGTGGCGGAAAGCGCGGAACTGACGCCGGTGCTGCTGGTCGGCGCGCCGCTCCGCTTCGAGGGGAAGCTGTTCAACTGCGCGGTCGTGATTTATCGCGGGCGGGTGCTCGGCATCGTGCCGAAGAGCTTCCTCCCGAACTATCGCGAGTATTACGAAAAACGGCAGTTCACTGCGGGACGCAATGCCGTCAGCCGCGAAGTCTCCTTTCTGGGCCGCGTCGTGCCCTTTGGCAACGACCTGATCTTTGACGCCACCAACTACGAGGACTTTTCGCTCCACGCAGAGATCTGCGAGGACGTGTGGACGCCCATTCCGCCCAGCACTTTCGCCGCGCTCGCCGGAGCCACCGTGCTGACCAACCTCTCCGCGAGCAATATCACCATCGGGAAAGCCGACTACCGGCGCGACCTCTGCGCGGCGCAATCGGGCAAGTGCATCGCCGCCTATCTCTACTCCGCGGCGGGGCCGGGCGAATCCACTACCGACCTCGCGTGGGACGGGCACGCGATCATCTTTGAAAACAACGAGCTGCTGGCCGAAGCGCAACGGTTCTCCGCCGACGAACAAATCGTGGCGGCCGATCTCGATCTCGAGCGCCTCGCGCAGGATCGCATGCGCCTCTCGAGCTTCAACGACGCGGTGGCCGATCACCGCGAGCGGGTGCGCGCGATCCGGCGCGTGCCGTTCGAGTTTCAAGTGCCGGCCGGCGACCTTCCGCTGATGCGCAGGATTGAGCGGTTCCCCTTCGTCCCGAGCGATCCCGCTGCGCGCCATGAGCGGTGTTTCGAAGCCTACAACATCCAGGTGCACGGGCTCATGAAGCGCCTGGAGCACACGCGCAGCGAGAACATCGTCATCGGCGTCTCGGGCGGGCTCGATTCCACGCACGCGCTCATCGTGGCCGCGAAAACGGCGGATCGGCTCGGGCTGCCGCGCGAGCGCATCCTGGGCTTCACCATGCCGGGGTTCGCGACGAGCGACACCACCTTGCGCAATGCGCACGCCCTGATGCGCGCGCTGCGGATCAGCGCGCGCGAGATCGACATCCGGCCGAGCTGCCTGCAGATGCTGCGCGATCTCGGGCATCCCTACGCACGCGGCGAGCGTGTCTATGATGTGACCTTTGAAAACGTGCAGGCCGGCGAGCGCACCTCGCACCTGTTCCGGCTCGCCAATTTCCACCACGGCCTCGTCCTCGGCACCGGCGACCTCAGCGAGCTCGCGCTCGGCTGGTGCACCTACGGCGTGGGCGATCACATGTCGCACTACAACGTCAACTCGTCCGTGCCGAAGACCCTGATCCAGCACCTGCTCCGCTGGGTCATCAGCACGGAGCAATTTGATGAACAAACCGATGCGGTGCTGCAGTCCATTCTCGACACCGAAATCTCGCCCGAGCTGGTCCCGCACGAGAGCGATGACGCGAGCGAACCGGCGCAGAGCACCGAGGCGAAGGTGGGCCCCTATGACCTGCAGGATTTCAATCTCTACTATGTGACCCGCTACGGCTTTCGCCCGAGCAAAGTGGCGTTCCTGAGCCAGCACGCCTGGGCGGACAAATCGCGGGGCACCTGGCCCGATAACCTGCCCGTGGAAAAACATCGGCAATATGACCTGGCGACGATCAAGAAATGGCTGGAGGTCTTCCTGCTCCGTTTCTTTCAGCTCAGTCAATTCAAGCGTTCCTGCCTGCCCAACGGGCCCAAAGTCGGCTCCGGTGGCTCCCTCAGCCCCCGTGGCGACTGGCGCGCGCCGAGCGACTCGGAAGCCACCGTCTGGCTGGAAGAGCTGCGCCGCAACGTGGGGGAGTGAAGGCCCGGAGGGGACGATGTCCGGGCATCTGTAGTGTCGACCCCCCGGGGCCATTTCATGGGGCAGGGGGCCGCGGAGGTGCTGAGCTGCGTATCCTTCAACGCATCGGCGGGGGTGCTGTGATCACCACCACGCGAGATTCCGATTAGACGGCCCTTGTTCCCGTCGGTGCCTTTTTTTTCGAACCCCGGACGCTAGGCGTGCTCAACCTAAATCCGACGATGGAGATGACCACGGAGGACACGGAAAACGGAAGACACGGAGCAGGAATTATTTGGGAGCGATCATGGCGCTCATCCGTGAATCACTCGCGGGGTGATCCGTGCGAGATTCCGAACTTCCGCGTCCTTCGCGTTTTCCGCGTCTTCGGCGGTTCCCATCGCCGTTTCCAGGTTCACTGTCTTTGTGGACCAGTTGCACGCTGCATCCGGCTCCTTCGTCGGACGCCGCGTCGGCAGGCTTCCCCTGATCCGCCCTTCGTGCGCGTCCCCCATTTCGTCCCCCGAGGCTGCGCTTACTCTTGGGGTGTCGTTATGAACAATCCTACGTTTCCTTGCGCGACTACAAAACCAGCGATCAACACCACGGTCCGGATTTTCCTCGGGGATGCGGGGACGGCCGCCGGTCACTGGACCGGGAAATTCTGGTGGAGCAATGGCCGGGAGGTTGATCCGATCGAATGGCAGGACTTTGGGTTCGGGTCATCGCCGCGGGATGTTTCCTCGACGATCGCGGAGGACGAAGAGTTCCGGGATTGCTCGAAGGGCGTCGCGTAGGGCGGCCATCTCGCAAAGTTCGTTCCGACTGCGGTGGCCAGATGAAGGTCGGAAGGCCGGGGCATTTCGCTGCGCCCGGCGCCGGACAGCGATGGGCCTCGCCTTATTCCGTGAGGCCAAACACCCGCACCGCGCGGGTCTTCCCCTTGAGGGTCTGCTCCCCGAAGTCCTTCAACGCCGGCTGCTCCGAAAGCTGATCGGCAAAGTCCTCGGAAAGGACCAGGCCGCGGTTCAGTTCCTTCGCCACCGCTTCCAGCCGAAAGACGGTATTGACCACGTCGCCGAGAATCGTGGCGTCGCGCTCCGCCGAGAGACCCATGTCGCTGAAGGTCACGCGGCCATAGTGCAACGCCACGGCAATCTTCAGCGGATCGCGATTTGGCCAGGCCCGCTCCGCCGCGAGTCGCAGGAGCTGCTGGGCGGTGCCGAAGGCGGCGTCGCAATCCACCGATCCGCCCGGCCCCGCCCAATAGGCGAGCAAGGCGTCGCCGATGTATTTGTCGATCGTCCCCTGGGTGCTCTGCACCAGGTTCCGGGTCTCGCGAAACCATTCCCCAAGAATTTGCGCCACCTCGGCGGCGGGCACGTTTTCCGACATCCGACTGAAGCCGCGGATATCGCAGACCAGCAGCGCCACGGAACGATTGAAGACGCCGGACGAGCCCACGGTTCCTCCCGCGACGGTCACGGCGGCGTCCTCGAAGCCGGCGTCATCGGCGAGGAAAGTGATGTTGTTGTCCGCGACGCGGATGCAGGCGCCGGGTTCGAGGATGACCGGCATGATCACCCGCTGCTCGTTCACGTAGGTCCCATTGCGACTGCCCAGATCGATGACCTGGTACTGCGAGGTGTTATGACAGCGGATCAACGCGTGCTGCCGCGAGACCAGGGGGCTGAAGTTCAGGCAAACCGTGTTTTCACGCGTCCGTCCGATGGTGGCGGTATTGCCGATCTTGACCTCGAAAGGCTCGGCGTTCGCGGGGTGAATATGCAGTTTGGCTCCCATGGGTCACAACAATTCGAGGACATTGCCGGGCCGTCCGACGGACTGCAATCCCACCATTGGGGTAATCTTCTTTAAGTCACGTTTTCGTGGCGCCGGAGACCTCACGCGAGGGCGGAGGCCGGCTCAACGAAGGGCATCCCGTGCGCTTCCGCGACCCCGCGGCAGGTCAATTGGTCGTTGAGAATGTTCAAGCCGGCGAGCAGATGCGGATCGCGCTGCAGCGCGCCCATGACGCCGTGATCGGCGAGCATTTCAATATAGCGGAAGGTGACGTTGGTCAGTGCTTGCGTGGCGGTCCGGGCATAGGCGGCGGGCATATTCGCCACGCAATAGTGGGTGACGCCTTCTTCCACATACACCGGGTCCTGATGGGTGGTCGGCCGCGAGGTTTCGGCGCATCCGCCCTGATCGATGGCAATATCCACGAGCACGCTGCCGGGTTTCATCATCTTGAGCAGGTCTCGCGAGATGAGTTTCGGGGCGCGCGCCCCCGGCACCAGGACGGCGCCGATGAGCAGATCGACCGTGGGCATCATATCGAGCAAGTGCGCCGGGCTCGAATAGAGGGTGTGGGCGGTGTGCATGGTGATATCGAGGAAGCGCATCCGCTCGACGTCCACTTCGAGGATGGTCACGTCCGCCCCCAGGCCGGTGGCCATGCGCGCCGCATTCACGCCCGAATTGCCGCCCCCGATGACCACCACCTTGCCGGGCAGCACGCCCGGCACCCCACCGAGCAGCACGCCGGTGCCCCCCGTGTGTTTGGCGAGGAAATAGCCGCCGACGATGATCGACATCCGGCCCGCGATCTCGCTCATCGGCTCGAGCAAGGGCAGCCGCCGGTTCACTTCCACCGTCTCGTAAGCGATCGCGATGCAACCGGACTTGAGCAGCGCATCGGTGAGCGCGCGGTTGGCGGCGAGGTGCAGGTAGGTAAAAAGGATCTGGCCAGGCCGCAGCAGCGCGTATTCCTCGGGCAGCGGCTCCTTCACTTTCACGATCATCGCGGCCTGCGCGAAGATTTCTTCGTTGGGGGCGAGGATCTCGGCGCCCGCGGCGAGATAGTCTGCATCCGGATAGCCGGAGCCCACTCCCGCGCCGGCCCCGACCAGCACGCGGTGACCGCGTTTCACGAGTTGATAAGCGCCCGAGGGCAACAGCCCGATGCGGTGCTCCTGGGCTTTCACTTCTTTGGGAACTCCGACGATCATAGGCTGCGGGTCAGTGGATGGATGGATTAGTGGATGACGGACTCCTCCCGCCGGAAACGCCCAACCACCCGACAACCAGTCATGATGCTTGCCATCATCCCCTTGCGTCAGTTCATCGAAAGATCATCCGGCGCCTCGGCCACGAGCCGGTACCAGGGTCCGAAGCTGCTGGTGATTTCACGCCACAGGGCGGGACATTTTTCCAGGTCGAGCACGCCCGGGTCGGGCTTTTGCAGCAGCCACGCCCGCTGGGCCAGCTCGCCTTCGAGCTGCCCCTTGCTCCAGCCCGCATAGCCGACAAACGCCCGCACCGTGGTCCGGTCGTCCTTGGCCGCTTCCTGCGCTTCGTCGATCACGAGATGATGCTGGCACTCCAGGCGCTGCGTTTCCGCGTGCCAGCGGAAGGCCGCGAAGAGGAGCTGGTCCATGCCGACCGGTCCGCCGACGAAGACCGGCACCTGGCCGAGCAGGCCGAGCGGTTTGTCCGGCAGAAGATCGGCCACGGTGCGTCCGGCGGGACGGTTCAAAGTCAGCCCGAACGATCCTTCCTGCGGATCATTGGTGGAGAGAAAGAGCACCGCCTTGCGAAAGTTGGGATCGAGGAGCTTGGGGTGGGCGATGAGCAGGGAACCCGCGAGACTGAGCGACGAAGAGCCAAATTCACGCACGGCTTGACGTTAGAGCGGCGGGGTCGGAGCGCAAGAGTTTAGCGGGGGACGGAGAGTGCTCAGTGCTCAGAGGCGGGAACGGTCAGGGCAACTGAGCACTGGAGCACTGAGCACTGCGCTTTTCCCGTGTCACCCACGCAGACTTTGCTACCTTCCCACCCTCCATGCCCTGCACCACGCCTCTCACGATCGCCGGACGCGAGTTCCGGTCACGGCTCTTCCTCGGTACGGGCAAGTTTTCCTCCAATGAGGAAATGGCCGCGGCGCTCGAGGCGAGTGGTTGCGAGATTGTGACCGTGGCGCTCCGGCGCGCGGATCTGTCCGGCAAGCACGATCCCTTTGCCAATATTCTCGACTTCATCGATCCCCAGAAATACCTGCTCCTGCCCAACACCAGCGGCGCGATGAACGCGGAGGAAGCGGTGCGGTTGGCGCGACTCGCCGCCGCCGCCGGGCTCCCCATGTGGATCAAGCTGGAGATTCATCCCGACCCGCGCTACCTCCTGCCCGACCCTGTGGAAACCTTCCGCGCCGCTGAGCAGCTCGTGCGCGAAGGGTTTGTGGTGCTGCCCTACATCAATGCCGACCCCGTCCTCGCCAAACGCCTCCAGGATGTCGGCACGGCGACGGTCATGCCGCTCGGATCGCCGATCGGCAGCAATCGCGGCATCGAGACGCGCGCGCAGATCGAGATCATCATCGAGCAGGCGACCGTGCCGGTGGTGGTGGATGCCGGCCTCGGCGCGCCCAGCCAGGCCGCGGAAGCCATGGAAATGGGTGCCTCGGCAGTGCTCGTGAACACCGCCATCGCCGTGGCCGCCGACCCCGCGCGCATGGCCGCCGCCTTCAAAAAAGCCGTGGAGGCCGGGCACGAGGCCTTCGAAATCGGGCTGGGCGAACGTCACGCCACCGCGGTGCCGACGAGTCCGCTGACCGGCTTCCTGCGGACCGCCTGAGTGCATCCGATCTACGGCTTCCTCCTGCTGGTGATCCTGGCGGCGTGCTTTGCCGCCTGGTGGATCAGCGCTCTCGCCGCGTTTTTGCTCGTTCGGTGGAGGAATTGGCCTGTCGCTCGCACCGTCGCCGGCGTCGCCCTCCTGGTCCTCACCGCGGGCGGTTTATCCGTGGCCGGCATCACCGCTTACGAGTTTTACCGCTCCAGCACGCCGCGCCTGATCTACGAAGACACCTTCGGCGAAAAACCCACCGCCGACGTGCGCGATCTGCGTGGCGGTTTCGACCGCTTTGAAGAGAGGTACGACCTTTGGTTTCAAACAGATCGTGTGAGTTTCGAACGGATTCGGCAAAAGCGATTCGTCGAGCTCGACCGGGTTTCGCTCAACGATTACAGAGGACTGGTGGGCGAAGGAAGAATTGAGGGTCTCTCTCCGACTCCGACGCTGGAAACAGAGATTTACCTAACTCATCCGCCCTATGGGAAAGGGAAGCACTTTGCCCACGAGTCCGCCTGCTTGACCTTCGATACAGAAACCGGCGCCGTGCAGTTCCATTTGAAGGCATTGCACTGATTCGCCGGAAGATTGGACGCCGCGCCGCGGCGCCACTAGAAGTCCTGTCGTGCCATGAGTTCCATCCCTCTGCTCGAAGTCAAAAACCTCCGCACCTGGTTTCCGGTCACGGGCGGCGTCTTGCGCCGCCATATCGATGACATCAAAGCGGTGGACGACGTGAGTTTCAGCATCGAGGCGGGGACGACGGTCGGTTTGGTCGGTGAGAGCGGCAGCGGCAAATCGACTATCGGCAAGACGATCCTCAAGTTGGTCCCGCCGACCAGCGGGCAGATTCTCTTCGAAGGGCGCGACGTGCTGCCCTTGAGCGAAAACGAATTCCGTCCGCTGCGCCGCGAGATGCAAATGATCTTCCAGGACCCATTCGGCTCGCTCAATCCGCGGCACACCATTTTCCAAATCGTCGGGGAAGCCCTCGAAATCCATTTCCCAAAGATGAACCACAACGCCCGGCGCGAGCGCGTGGCCGAATTAATGCGCCAGGTGGGACTCAAGCCGGAGATGATGGAGCGCTACCCGCACGAGTTCAGCGGCGGCCAGCGCCAGCGGATCGGGATCGCCCGCGCCCTGGCGGTGAAGCCGAAATTCATCGTCTGCGACGAACCCGTGAGCGCCCTCGACGTCAGCGTGCAGGCGCAGATCGTCAATCTGCTCCAGGACCTTCAGGCCGAGCTCGGCCTCACCTATCTTTTCATCGCGCACGACCTCGCCGTCGTGGAGCATGTGAGCGATCACGTGCTCGTCATGTATCGCGGCAAGATCGTCGAATCCGCCTCCGCGGAGGCCATCTACCAGGCCCCGCAGCACGAGTACACCAGGAAGCTGCTCGCCGCGGTGCCGAAGTTTGCGTAAGTCTGTCTCACGCTGGCCGGAAACCGCCGGGACCATCGGGTGCGCGGCAGCGGCCGGTTCGCTGGAACCTTGCTTTCTGACCGCGTGATAGTCATTTGGTAAAACGACAGCGCCGCCGCGAGCCGGCAAAAACACGTCCCATTCAATGACTCCTCTCATCAGAAAACTCCTCGGCATGAACTGGATTCTGGTCGCGCTCGCGATCGTGATTTCGGTAGCGGGCGTCGTGGCCGTCTATAGCGCCACCTACTTTCGGACTGAAGAATACTGGCACAAACAGGCGATCTGGGTCGCCGGCGGACTGGTCCTCTTCATCGTCACGAGCCTCATTGACTATCGCTGGGTGAAATGGATCGCGCTGCCCATGTATCTGGTCAGCATCGTCTTTGTCATCCTCACCTACACCAGCCTCGGGGAGGAACATGGCGGCGCGAAATGCTGGCTGCATCTGCCGGGGATCGGAACCTTTCAGCCTTCGCAGATGGCCCTGATCGCCGGCATCCTCACCCTGGGCCTGGTCTTGAGCCAGTTCCGGCGGCTGCATCCGATGCTCAAGCTCATCTTCGTCGGCGCCATCGTCGGCGGACCGATGCTGCTCATTCTCAAACAGCCGGATTTCGGCATGACCATGGTCTGGGTCCCCGTGGTCCTGACCATGCTTTTCGTGGGCGGAATGCCCAAGCGCTACCTGATCTCCCTCCTGCTCCTGGGCATCGCGGCCCTGCCGGTGATGATCAACTTCAAGCTGAAAGACTACCAGCGCGCCCGGATCATCGCCTTCATCGATCCGGCCATCGACCCGCTCGGCGCGGGCTGGGCGATCAATCAATCACTCATCGCGATCGGCTCCGGGGGCTTTTCCGGGAAGGGCTTCATGGCCACCGGGACGCAGGTCGAGCAGGGCTTCATTCCCGGCACCACCGTGCACACCGACTACATCTACACCGCGATCGGTGAACAGTTCGGTTTCCTCGGCGGCGCCATCCTGATCTCGCTCTTCGGCGTCTTGCTCCTGGCCATGCTCGTCACCGCCCATCAGGCCGCGGATGACCTCGGGCTGCTGATCACGGTCGGCTTCGCGGCGCAGATCTTTTTCCACGTCTATCAAAACATCGGGATGACCATCGCGCTCATGCCGATCACCGGACTCCCGCTCCCGCTGATCAGCTACGGCGGGACCTTCCTGGTCATGATTATGTTCGGCCTTGGGCTGGTCAACAGCGTCTGGGTCCACCGCAAAGAGCTGCCCTAGGCCGCCCGCCCCCTGGCTCCTGCTCACCGTGGGTTAAACTTCATGGCAACATTCACCGCAATACTGTTTGACACCCCTGAAGCCGCCGCCTAGTTTGCGCACCCTTTTCCACCGGAAGCCATGAAGACATTCTCAGCCAAAGCCAGCGAAGTGAAGCGCCAATGGTGGGTCATCGATGCCGCCGACCAGATCCTCGGCCGCGTCGCGGTCAAGGCTGCGACCCTCCTGCGCGGCAAAGAGAAGGCCATCTACACCCCGCACTGCGACACGGGCGATTTCGTCATCGTCATCAATGCCGAGAAAGTGCGCGTCACCGGCAAAAAGGAAGAGCAGAAGAGCTACATGAGTTTTTCCGGATACGTCGGCGGGCATAAGAGCGAGAGCGTCAAGTCCCGCCGCGCCCGGCATCCGGAGCTGCTCATCGAGCGGGCGGTCAAGGGAATGATCCCGCACAATCGGCTCGGACGTTCGGTCTTCACGAAGTTGAAAGTGTATCGCGGGGCGGCCCATCCGCACGTCGCGCAGCAGCCGCTTCCGGTCACCAACATCGTTTAAGGTTTCTAAGCTCATGTCCCAGGAATTTATCGCCACCGGCCGCCGCAAGAACGCCGTCGCCCGTATCCGCATGTCGTCCGGCTCGGGTAAAATCGAGGTGAACGGTCGCCCGTTCGAGGAATACTTCAAGACGACCAACCTGCAGAACGCGATTCTTCAGCCGTTCGAAGTGGTGAAGCTGGTCAATCAGTACGACGTGAGTGTGAATGCGCACGGCGGAGGGCCGAACGGTCAGGCCGGAGCGGTGCGACTCGCGGTGGCTCGGGCTCTCACCGAGGCCAATCCGGAATTCCGCGCGTTGCTCAAGCCCGAGGGGCTGCTGACCCGTGATCCGCGGATGAAAGAACGCAAGAAGGCCGGTCAGCCCGGCGCCCGCAAGCGGTTCCAGTTCAGCAAGCGTTAAGACTTCGGCTCGTTAATTTTCAGCGAAAGCGATCTGCTTTCCTCCTCGAGACCCGCGCTGCGCGCCCCCCTTTATGCGCGCAGCGCGGGTTTTCTCGTCTGCGGGGCTTCCTGACAATCTCCGACTCTCCGCAATTCCGGAAACAAGCGGCCCGGAGCTCAATCGTTCATCCCGAACTTCGGGATCGTGAAGACCTTTTCTCCCGCGGCGAAGACGCTGGCGCCACCGAAGCTGCCGAGGCCGTGTCCGAAGCGGGTGCGCTGCATCGTCGCGTCGTAGTGATCGAGATAGCTGCAATTGACGGTGCGCCCATCGCCGAGCGGCTCGTAGCGGGAGCTGGCGAGGACCCAAAGGCCGTCGTGGCCCGGCCACGGATACGTCTCCGCGCCGTTTTTGCTCAGCGTGGTGATCCGCTTGCGCCCGACATCGAGCGCGTAGGCACTGGTGCCCAGAGTGCTGTCGTGTTCGCCTTCGAACAACGCCACGCGCAGCTTGGGCGTGATCAGAAAGGGCGAGCCGTGGTTCAGTTCCAGGAACCAAAAGATCGAAAAGCCAGGCATCTCCGCGAAGGGCTGCAACGGGCCCTTCTTCTCCCGTAGAAAAGCCAGCGGGTGATCCTCATCGGCCGGGTTCGGTTTCAGGACGATCGCCAAAGAGCCGTCCGGTGAGGCGTAGCTTCGTTCGGCTGCGCGCGCGCTCTCCTCGGCCGGCTCGGAAAGGCTATCCTTCTCCCGGAACGGCCTGGCCACCACTCGCTGCGGATACCACGCCGGGGGGCCGGCCGGCAGCGGACGCGTTTTCTTCCCCGCGCGGTCCACGATGAAATAGTGCGTCGCGTTCGCCTCGTCCGCGCCGCGGTGGAAGACAATCTCCTTCCCGTCGGGCGAAAAATCCGGCGCATAATCCTGCTCGGCGCCGGGGTCGGTGAGCTTGAGAAGGACCTTGCCCGCACCGTTGAAGAGGAAAAGCGCGGCGTGACTTTTGCCCGTGACTCGAAGGTAGCGGATGGAGACGACGACATCGACGGCGCGCAGCGGCAGAGCGGTGAAGAACAGAGCGAGGAGCAGGCGCAGAAGCTTCATGAGCGATCGATTCAAGCCGGGCGAGGCGCCTTTGTCGCGGCGAAAGCGACCGCCGGGCGGCTGCTGACTCTCCACTCGACAGCGCCGGCGCGCGCTTTATTTTCCCCGCGCATGAAATCCTTCATTCTGCTTCTGGCCGCTGGACTGTCACTCGGCACCGCGCCGTTTGCCGCGGCTGATCCCGTTCCACCAGGGCCCGGTGAATACATCCTGATCAGCGGTGGAGTTTCGCTCACCATCTGGGAAAAATGGAAGGCCGCACCGCACGACGGCTGGTGGATGAATTTTGTGCGCGCCGCGCGGATCCGGATCAACGAGATCCAGGCCGCAAATCCGACCGCCGACCTCACCTGGCTGGTCTATCGTCCGGCGTATCAGACGCGTGGCGCGCAGGACAGCCGCGACTATTTGAGCGATATCCGATCGGTGCAGAGCACCTATCACATTCGTCTCATCTTCTTCGACCGCACTTCGGAGATGATCGAGTACCTCAACGATGGCCAAAACCGCCGGGCCCACCCCATCTGCGACCTGGAGTACTTCGGTCACTCCAACAAGGCCTGCTTCTTGTTCGATTACTCGAACAATATCGACAGCGCCTCGAAGGTCTGGCTCCACGAAAAAGAGCTGGGCCAGATCCACCGCGGGATCTTTGCGCGCAACGCTTTCGTGAAAAGCTGGGGCTGCCACACCGGCGAAAGCTTTTCCAAGAAATTTGCCTCGGCGACCGGCGTGCGCATGATCGGCGCCAAGGGCAAGACGCAGTACATGGACGACGTCCTGCCGATTGTCTCGTCCGCCGACGGCCACTGGATCCGGTAACCCGCAGGAACCGCCGGTCGGGGCTCGTGGGCGTCCCACGCCGTGTTCGAGGTTGGCTGTTGGTGGGCGGAGGTTCATCCTCGCGCCGCCATGGACCTTCTCACCCTCGACCTCCCCGGGATCCGCAAAATCGCCAGTGGAAAGGTGCGCGAGATCTTTGACCTCGGCGCGCACCTGCTCCTGGTCGCCACCGATCGCATCTCCGCATTTGATTGCATCCTGCCCAACGCCATCCCGCGCAAAGGCGCCGTGCTGAACTCGCTTTCCGCTTTCTGGTTTCAGAAGTTTTCCTTCGTGGAGAATCATCTCGTCACCACCGACGTGGCGAGCTTCCCCGCCGAGCTTCAACCCTTTGCGGAAGTCCTTTCCGGCCGTTCGATGCTCGTCCGCAAAGCGCAACCGCTGCCCGTCGAATGCGTGGTCCGCGGATATCTGGCCGGTTCGGGATGGAAGGAGTATCAGGCGCAGCAAAGCATCTGCGGAATCCCGCTGCCGTCCGGGCTCCAGCAGGCGGAAAGGCTCCCGGAAACCCTCTTCACACCTTCGACCAAAGCGGCCAGCGGTCACGACGAGAACATCACTTGGGAGGAATGCCGGCGCCTGCTGGGTGATGATGTGGCCGGGCAGGTGCGGGGGCTCAGCATCCGTATCTACGAAGAGGGGCGGGCCTTCGCCGCCGCTCGCGGGATCATCGTGGCGGATACAAAGTTTGAATTCGGACTCCTCGAGGGACGCGTCATCCTCATTGACGAGTGCCTGACCCCGGATAGCTCCCGCTTCTGGCCCGCGGACCAGCATCGCCTCGGCATCAGTCCGCCGAGCTTCGACAAGCAATTCGTCCGCGATTACCTCGAAACGTTGGACTGGGACAAGACGCCGCCCGCGCCAAGGCTGCCCGAAGAGGTCGTCCGCAAGACAAGCGAGAAGTATCTGGAAGCGTACGCGCGTCTCACCGGTGCGGCACTCATGGAAGTGGGGCAGGCGTCCCGCCTGCCATAAAGTGGAGCAGCCGTCCCGGCTGCTCGGACCGGGGCAGGCGGGACGCCTGCCTCACGATCGACAGGCGAGACGCCTGCCCCACTTCTCGCTGGCGGATGCGCCAAAAAGAATCTGCCGAACGACGCCGCGACGGCTTAACGTCCCGCCGTGCGCAGCGCTCTCGAAGACTTCATCCTCTATCTCGCGACCGAGCGCGGACTCTCCGACAACTATCAGCTCTCGACGCGCCTGTCGCTGGAAGGCTTTGCGCGCTGGCTTGAACGCCGGCAGCTCATCGCCGCCATGGGCGAAGGGGCGCTCGACGAACTACTCAAGGCCGGAACCGATCTGCCATCGGCGGCGATCGAGCTGCGCGAAATCACCCATCGGCAGATCAGCGATTACCTTGCACACAAGAAACGCCTCGGCCTTTCCGCGGCGTCGATCAAACTGATCGTGGTCGCGATCAAGATCTTCTTTCGCTGGCTTCAGGTGCGCGGGCGCGTGGCGCAGGACGTGGCCGAGCCGATCTCCCTGCCGCGCACGGAGCGCTACCTGCCCGAGACGATGAACGAGTTGCAGGTGGACCGCCTGCTCGATGGGATCCCCCTCGAAGCCCCACGAGGACGCCGCGACCGCGCCATCCTGGAGTTGCTCTACGCCAGCGGGCTGCGCGTTTCGGAGCTGGTCAATGCCCGGCTGGAGCATCTCGATCTGGATTCCCGCATTATTCGGGTGACGGGCAAGGGGAACAAGACGCGGCTGGTCCCCGTCGGGCAGAAGGCCTGCTCCGCCATCGCGGCGTATCTCGAGCAGGAACGCCCCGGCTTCGTCAAGAAACGCACCGGCAGCGAGTTATTCCTCTCCGAGCGGGGGACGAAGCTGAGCACCGTCCGCATCTGGCAGATCGTGAAGCAGGCGGCCAGGCACGCCGGGCTCGACCTGAACGTCTATCCGCACCTGTTGCGGCATAGCTTCGCGACCCATCTGCTGAGCAATGGCGCGGACCTGCGGATCATCCAGGAAATGCTCGGGCACGCGGACATTTCGACGACGGAAATCTACACCCACGTGGACCAGCAACGGCTGAAAGCGGTGCATCTGAAATTCCACCCTCGAGCCAGGTAGGCCAGCTCAGCGCCAGCCGGCCTCCCCGTGCCCGGCCGCTTCGCGGCTAGAGCGGTTTAAGTTAAACTGTAGCCGCGAGCGGGCGGGCTTGGGAGGGGCGTGCGTCCCGCCGCCGACCGAAAATTAGTTAGGCGGCGGAGCCGCGTCATTGGGGGGCCGCCGGCGGGACGCGCGCCGCTCCTTGGGCCGCCCCCCGCGACCGTCTCTGCGGCCACAGTATTTCTTAAACCGCTCTAGCGAAAGGTGAGCGCGAAAGGCTGGCCGTCGCTCGTGCCGTTCAAGACGAGATACGATGAGGCGTCGCGGCGTTCCCGGCGTCACACGCCAGCCGAGCTATTGAGCATCGCGCAGGAAGGCGGCTACATCCTCGCTGGTCGTGTCCCAGGAACACATTAGACGGGCGGCGCCGTCGGGACCGACATCGGTGTAAAAGAGCCAGCCTTTCGCGCGCAGAGTCTCAGTCACGGCGGCGGGCAGGGCGGCGAAGACGGCGTTGGCCTGGCGCGGATAAACGATCTGCACGCCGGGCAAAGTGCCCAGGCCGATGGCGAGTTCCGCGGCCATCGCATTGGCGTGGGCGGCGTGCCGGAGCCAGGCGCCGTCGCGCAACGCGCCGACCCAGGGCGCGGCGAGGAAGCGCATCTTCGAGGCGAGCTGCCCCCCTTGTTTGCGGCGGTATTCGAAACGCTGCGCGAAGGTCTTGGTGAAAAAGACCACGGCTTCCCCCAGCGGCAGTCCGTTCTTGCTGCCGCCGAGCGACAGCACGTCGATCCCGGCCTCCCAGGTGATCGCGCGCGGCGTGGCGCCGAGTCCGGAGACCGCGTTGGCGAAGCGCGCTCCGTCCATGTGGACAGCGAGGTCGTAACGCCGGGCCGTTTCGGTAAGGGCGGCGATTTCGCCCGCATCAAAAACGGTGCCGAGTTCGGTGGACTGCGTGAGGCTGAGCGCGCGGGGCTTGGGATGGTGGACGTCGCGCCGGCCGGTCGCGGCCCCCGCCACGGTTTCCGGGGTCAGTTTTCCCAACGCCGCGGGCAGCGGGACGAGGGTGGTGCCGTGGGCGAAGAAGCCGGGCGCGCCGCATTCGTCCGTGGCGATGTGGGCGTGCTCGAAGCAGAGCACGCTTTCGTAAGGCGCGCAGAGGCTGGCGAGGGACAGCGAATTGGCGGCGGTGCCGTTGAAGACGAAGAAGACCTCGCAATCCGTCTCGAAGATTTCGCGCAACAGCCGGGTGGCCTCCGCGGTCCAGGCATCGGCGCCGTAGCTCGGAGCGTGGCCAGTGTTGGCCTCGAGGAGAGTCGCCATCGCTTCCGGGCAAATGCCGGCGAAATTGTCGCTCGCGAAGTGCCGGCGCGGAGGCGGAGGAGCGAAGGACATCGGCTCAGCGGTTCGGCACGGATTCTTCCGGGGCGGGCTCGAGGCTCGCGTGGCGGGCGTTGATGCTGGTCATGCACTGCGCAAAGAGCTCATCGAGCTGCTGGACCCGGGCGAGCGTCGGCTGAAGTTGCGCGCGCTGCTGGGTGCGGGCTTCATCGAGCGGGCGCAAGGTCTCGACGAGCTCGCGGTAGAAGCGATTGATCTCGGCGCGCACCCCGTTCTCGATCCCGGCGATGACTTTCTCGCGCCGCTTCGCGATCAAAGCCTGCAACTGGCTGAAAAGGCTCCGCCGGAGCAGGAACGCGGCGAGCCCGGCGCCGCCGGCCGTGACCACGAAGAGGGCCACGCTGGCGGCGACAAAGCGGGAAGTCAGCAGCGCCGTGAGGACCAGCAGCGCGGAGGCGAGGACCGCGAAAACCGGCAGCCGGAGGGCGGCGCGGATTTCACGATAGCGTTGCGCGATGCGCTTCATGATCGCCGCCTCCCGGTCGCGCACGGCGAGGGTCTGGCTGAACGTGTCGAGCAAGGCGCTGCGGTCCTGGGCGAGGGTGGGCGGGGCCTTGGCATCGAGCTTTTCGAGCACGGCGCGGTGCGACTCCCACGCGTCCTGCAAATCGGTGTTGATGTGCTCGAAAGTGGTTTCGAGTTGCTTGGCTATGGCATCGTGAAGCCGTTCGTCCACTTCGCGCTGAAAGGCGGCCTGCCAATCGGTGCGCTCCCGCACCAGGCTGCGGTATTTCAGCCGGCGCAAGAGGATCTGCTCCCCGCGGCTTTGGGCGGCGTCGAAGGTTTGCGCCAGCGACCAAAGTTCTCCCGCCGATTGACGCAGCGATTGATCCTTCCGCTCGACGAGCGTCAGCCGCTGCTCCTCGACCCGGTGCCCGGCCTGCTCCGCGTTCCGGATTGCGGCGCGTGGCTGGTCGGCGAGGTCGCCGAGGAGCCGCAGCGCCGCGGTGCAGATGTCGCGCAGCTTTTGCCGGCGGCTGGCGGAAGCGATGATTTCGCCGTCGATGTAGCGCTCCAGTTTCTCGAGCCCGGCGCGGGTCTGCGCGGAAACCATGAAGATGGGGCACGCGTGACCGAGGCGGGTGAGCATGGTGTGGCGCAGGCGCTTCACATAGAGGAGCACTTCATCCGGCGAGGCGGTGTCGCACTGCTGGATGATGAAGATGAAACGCCGGAGCACATCGCGATCGATCGAGGCGAGGAAATCCCAGGCCTCCGCGCCGTCGCCCTTGACCGGAAAGACAAAGAGCACCAGGTCGGCGTTGGGCAGGAAGCGCTTGAGCACGTCGGGCGCGGCGGACGGCGAGTCAAAGCCCGGCATGTCCACCAGGGTAAAGTCGCGCAGGAAGATGTGCGGGCGCTCGGCTTCCACGAGCTCCTCCGTCAACGGGACATCGCGCGAATCCGGGCTATGGCGGAAGACGACGGCGCGCCCGGTGAACGCCGGGCCGCCAGCGAATTCGCGGCCGAAAAGCGCATTGAGCAGAGTGGATTTGCCGCCACGGGACGGCCCCAGGGTGAGGAAGAGAAAGGCTTCGCGCAGCCCGGCCTGGAGGCCTTGCAGCGAGGCCAGCGCGGGCTCCGGAGCCTCGAGATCGCGGCCCAGCTTGGCGAGGGAAAAAAGGCTGGTTCCGATCTGCGCCCGGAGCTGGAAGTACCCGTCGCCGATCATTCGCGGGAGGCGCGCGCGACCTTACTTCTTCGCCGGGCCGGCCGCGAGCGACGGCGCGGAGTGGGCCGCGCCGGTGGATTTTGGCGTGGCGTCATCGACCTTGGGGGCCGGCGTGGTCTTCGGCTTGGGCACCACGGGCCGGTCCATGGCGATCAGCTCAGACACGGTGACGAACTTGAAGCCTTTCGCGCTCAGGCCATCGAGCGTGCCAGGCATCGCGTCGATCGTGGTCTTGTGAATGTCGTGCGAGAGGATGATCGAGCCACTCACAGCGCCCTTGAGGATCGCGCCTTTGACGTGCTCGGCGTTGCGAATTTTCCAGTCGAGCGGATCCACGTCCCAGAGGATGACCTTGTATCCCCATTTGTGATTGGCCCACTTGGCTTGATTCGCGGTGAAGGCGCCGTAGGGAGGGCGCATCAGCTTCGGCGTGACGCCGGTCGTCTGGACGATGACGTCGTGAGTGCGCTGGAGCTGATCGGTGACGGCGCCTTCGCCCATCTTGTTGAGGGAAGGATGGGACCACGAATGATTCGCGATCTCGTGCCCCTCTTCCACGATGCGCTTCATGATGTTGGGATTCTCCGCGGCGCACTGGCCGACGACAAAGAAGGTCGCTTTGAGGCCGCGCTGCTTGAGCATGTCGAGCAACCGCGGGGTGTTTTCGGCGTGCGGCCCGTCGTCGAAGGTCATCGCGAGGTAGGGGCCGTCCACATTGCACTGGCTGTAGGTTACTTTTGCCGGAGCCGCGGGAACGGGAACGCTGGGCTCGGCCGCGGTGACCGGCGGCTCCGGGGTGGAATTCGTCGCCGGCGGCGCGGAATTAGGCGCGGCGCAGGCGGCCGAAAAGGTGATGAGTGAACAGGCGAGAAGAGAACGGACCATATTGACGTTGCTGATGACTAATGGCTCAGGCTTGCGCAAATGAACATCGCGGAATCATGGGCGGCGAAAAATTTACGGCAGTTGGCTCAAGCAGGCAGGAACCGGCCCAGAATCGGGCGCAGTTTCTCGACCGTTTCGGCGGGCCAGAGCTGGCGATCGGTGACCAGAGCGGTGTCGAGCGCCCGGTGTTCGGGGTAGTTCGGTTCCGCCGGAATCTGCGGGATGACCCGCGCGAGGATCTGCCGGGCGGTGGCGGCGTTGGCCAGCAGATGCGCGATGACGGCCTCGGCGGTGACCGGCTCTTCCTCGACTTTCCAGCAGTCGTAATCGGTGATCATGGCCATCGTGGCGAGGGCGATCTCCGCTTCGCGGGCGAGCTTGGCCTCGGCGAGATTGGTCATGCCGATGACGTCAAAACCTAGCCGGCGATTGGTTTCGCTCTCCGCGCGGGTGCTGAACTGCGGACCGTCCATGTTCACATAAGTGCCGCCCAGGTGCATGGTGAAGCCCAGCGCCGCGCCCTGGTCGTAAATGATCTGCTGGAGCGGCGCGCAGATCGGGTCGGCGAAGGCGGCGTGGGCGATGATGCCGCCTCCGAAAAAGGTGTGGATCTGGCTGGTTCGATTGAAGAACTGGGAAGGCAGAACGATGCTCCGCGGCGCGTATTGTTCCTGGAGAGAGCCCACCGCGGTGACGCAAATGATCCAGCGCACGTTCAGGGAACGCAGCGCCCAGAGATTGGCTCGATGCGGCAATTCGTGCGGCTGGATGCGGTGCCCGCGCCCGTGCCGGGGCAGAAAAAAGACCTGCCGCCCGGCGATTCGGCCACCCACGATGACGTCTGAAGGTTTGCCGAAGGGCGTGTCCACCGCATGCTCGGTCACGTCCGTCAGGCCCTCCATGTGATACAGGCCGCTGCCGCCGATGATCCCGATCGCTGGATTTTGCATGGCTGCGGGGATAGCCGTCACACCCGGTTTTGAAAACCGAAAAGCTCTCGTGCTCGTCCTCGCTCCTCCTCGTTGTTTCGAGAACGACGAGGACGAGGACGAGGACGAGAACGAGAACGACGAGGACGAAAAACCTATCTCATCCTTCACCGTTTCAGGCATGGAAGCCGGATTACTCCACACACCACGCCATCCGGCGGGCGAAATCGGCCTGGAAATCAGGGCGCCAGCGATAGACCGCCTGGCGCGGATCCGCGGCTTGCCCAACGGCCGGCGCGCCGGATTCCCCGCCGGCGTCCCGGTCCGCAGTGGCCGGGATGTCGCGATACCAGCCATCCGGCGACTTCTGGTACCTCCCGCCCCAGCCTGGCTTCATCGGGTCGGCCGGATCGTTGCCGCCGGCGGGAAGGAAGAAGAACCAGGCGGGAGTATCGCCTTCCTTGACGCAGCCCTGCGGGTTCGGTGCGGTCCACGTTTTCAGCGGGTATAATGCGCCGAGCGGTCCTTTGGTGGTGATGTGGGCCACGATCCAGTCGCGGCTGGTGAGCGATTCGTCGCCACCGAGATACATGCCGCGATAGGTGGCTTCGCGTTTGTCGCGGCGCGGCAGCGCCCGGCTCAGGATGTAGAACATGCCCGGGTATTCGGTGCGCATCCAATCGGCGAGGTGATCCTGGTCATCGATATCGAACACGCGGAAGCGCCCGACGAAGCGGACCAGGCCATCAACGCCGCGGTCGTGTTTGACGCGCCAGAGGGCCTGGGCAAAATCGGTCTGGCCGCCCCAGAAGGCGATGTTGAGGGGCCGTTCGGGCGTGCCGGCGTCGATCCGCTCGACCAGCCACTGCGAGCCTTCGGTGTCGTGGCCCTCGCCGATGTGGTCGCGTCCGCGGTGCGGGTTGCCCGATTTGATGCAGGACGCGAGTTGCGCTGCGGCCGGCCAGTCGTCCACGTGACGGGCGAGGTTGGCGCGAACTCTGCCGTAGGCGGAGACGATTTCGTGGATGAGGTCGGGGCGCGTGACCGCATTGCCCAATTGGCCAGGCGTTCCGGAGGCGGTGGCGATCAGCCCTTCGATCTGGAATTCGCTGGCATAGACCATCAGGCGGATCATCGACTGCTGATCGTCGGGATCGCCGCCGATGTCGGTCAGCACGCACAGGCGCGGATGTTCCGCCGCGGAGGCGGATACCGCGAGGAGGAGGACGAGAAGGAGTGAGTTTTTCATGCTGGGAGTTTGCAGCGGGTCTCAACCTGACCGCCTGCCACCTGGCAGGGCTCGGTTTGAAATGCCGCCGGCCAGCGCTGCTACGCCGGAAAGCCCGCGCGCAACGTCGTCACGAATTCCTTCTGCGCGGGCGAGCGCGCCCGATTGCGCTTGGTGATCACGCCGAGCGGCCGCGACATCGCGGGGCCTTCGAGCTCGATCGCGGCCAGCAACCCGCTTTCCACCTCCTGGCGCACGGTGTTGCTCGGCACCACGGAAACCCCGCTCTCGACTTCCACGGCGCGCTTCACCGTCTCGATGTTGTCGAACTCCATGGCGTGTTCGATCTGCACCTGCTGGTCGCGCAAGTGGCGATCGATGACTTTCCGCGTCGGCACGTCGGGCTCGAAAGCGATGAACTTCTCGCCATTCAGGCGCTCGAGCTTGATCGATTTCTCGCCCGCCAGCGGATGGTTGGGATGACAGATCAGCACCAGGCGGTCTTCGCTGAATATCTCGATGAGCAGCCCGGTGCGCTTGCTCGGATAGGCGACCAGGCCGAGGTCCACATCGCCATCCATCACCTGGGCATAAACCTGTTGCGAGCGGCGATACTCGACGTGCACCTCGACGTCGGGAAATTTGTCGCGGAAGACTTTCAGCCGCGGGGGCAGTTCGTGCAGCCCCACGCTGTAGATCGACGCGATCCGCAATTCGCCGGCGACCACGTTGCGAAATTCGTGCAGCCGATCCCCGAGATGATTGTAAACCTCAAGGATTTCCCGGCTCGCTTCGAGGAACGCCTTGCCCTCGTGGGTGAGCGCAAAATTGCGCCGGCCCCGATCGACGAGCACCACTTGGAACTTGTTTTCAATCGCCCGCACTTGCTGGCTGACCGCGCTCTGCGTAATACCGTTGACGACGGCCGCCTTGGAAAAGCTGCCCGTCTCTGCGAGGTCGCAGAACACTTTGAACACGTCGATGTACATACCGCTCTGTTTTAGGGATAAGGAAGCCTTATCGACCTGTCAACGGACCTTTTTCTACTAATGAGCACCCTCGCGGAGCGCCTCGAAGCCGTCCGCGGCGCCATCGCCGAGGCGGCCGCCCGCGCCGGCCGGAACGCAGCCGACGTGGCGCTGGTGGCCGTGTCCAAAGCCCACCCTCCGGAGGCGATCAGCGAGGCCCTCAGCGCGGGGCAATTCGTCTTCGGCGAGAGCCGCATCCAGGAAGCGCGCGCGAAGGCCCCGCTGCTGCCAGGACGCTGTCGCTGGCATTTCATCGGGCATTTGCAAAAGAACAAGATCCGCCAGGCCCTGCCGCTCTTCGAGCTGTTCCACGGGATCGATTCGCTGGAGCTCGCCCGCGACCTCGATCGGATCGCCGGCGAGGCGGGCGTTTTCCCGAAAGTCCTGCTCGAGATCAACGTCGCCGGCGAAGCGACGAAATTCGGTTTCCCGCCCGTGAAGCTCCGCGCGCAGCTCGAGGATCTGCTCGCGCTCGAGCGCCTCCAGATCGACGGCCTGATGTGCCTGCCGCCGCCTGGTCCCCGGGCGGAAGATTCGCGGCGCTACTTCGTTTTGTTGCGCGAGCTGCGCGACGCTCTCCAGGCCGAGGCCCGTCTGCCACTGCCCCAGCTCTCCATGGGGATGAGCGGCGATTTTGCCGTGGCCGTCGAGGAAGGCGCCACCCTCGTCCGGGTCGGCACCGCTATTTTCGGTGAACGCAGCGGGAAAACTTGGAAACCCGCCGCCGATGCTCCATTCTCCGACGACTGATTCATGGCTGCGCGGCTATTTCCCACCAAGATCCAGCCCATCGGCACCGAACTCGCCATCGCCTGGAGCGACGACACCGAGTCATACTTATCGCTCGAAGCGCTGCGCCGCGCGTGCCCGTGCGCCGCGTGCGGCGGGGAGCCGGACGTCCTGGGCAACATTGATCGCCCGGACGTGACGTACACCCCGCAGAGCTTTACGCTTACCGGTTGCCAGGTCGTCGGCGGCTATGCGCTCCAACCCGCGTGGGGCGATGGCCACGGCACCGGGCTCTACACTTTTCCCTATCTGCGCCGCCTCGCCGGCGGAGCCATTTCCACGACATGACCCGCACCACGAAGCTCTGCATTCTGGCCCTCATCTTTGCGCTCTGCGGAGTTTCGGCGTTGGTCCAAAGTCAGTTCGCCCGAGTGCGGCCGGTGGCTCCGCCCAACGAGCTTTACGAGGTGGTCCGCAAACAACTCCACGCTTTCCGCGACGATGATTTTGCCAGCGCCTATCGCCAGGCTTCCACGAGTTTCCAGGAGCGGTTCAATATCGAGGCGTTTTCGGACCTCGCGCGCACCGAGTATCCGGGCATCTCGCGCGCCGAGCGGGTGGAGTTTGGCGCGGTGCGCTTCGATGGCCAGCACGCGATCGTGCCGGTTTATTTCTTTCTCCCGGATGGCGACGTGATCCCCTGCGTTTACAGCCTCGTGAACGAGGAAAACGCCTGGAAAATCGACGGCGCCCGCGTGCTCAAGCGCTGGCCCGCCGGCCGCCGCCTCGGCGGCATCCGGAGTTGAGCGCGGCAGGCGGCTCAGCGCGACCCGTCATCGTGAGGAAGGAGTATGCGCAAGCTGTGAAATGAAGCCGTTAAGAGGAATCGCTGGAACGCTGTTGATCGTGTTCTCCTACAATTGGTTTCGGCTTTTGGTGAGACATCTTGGGCTTCCAAATGAGCCGGGCCACGAATTGAAAATCTTTACCGATCTTGTGATGCTGGTCGTCATGCTCTTTGCCGGCGTCGTGCTGATCCTTGATGCGCGTCCGGGCGGAGGCCCGAAGTGACGCGCACTCGTTTTTCCGATGGATCCACCATGGTGCGGAATGAACGGCGCAAGCCTTCCCGGTGACTAAGCCGCTCCCTGATGAACCTCTTTCGAATTCTCCTCCTCTCAGCCAGTCTGTGCGTCCCGGCTTTTGCGGAGGAGGAGACGCCGGCGGAGAAACCGGAAAACGCCGAGAAGAAGCCGCCGGAAAAAAAGGACGAGGTCAAGCTTGGGAAAGAGGAGAAGCCCAAGGAAGTGCGGGGCAAGGTGGCCCTCGGCGGCACGGATATTCCCTACCTCGCGCAAACCGGGACCATTCCCGTGCTCAAGGACGACGGCACGCCGCGCGCGAGCGTTTTCTACGTGTATTACGCGGCCGCGGACGGCGAAGGCAAACGCCTCGCCGCAAAGGACGCCAGCGCGCGCCCGATTACCTTTTGTTTCAATGGCGGACCGGGGGCGTCGGCGGTGTGGCTCCATCTCGGGGGACTCGGTCCGCGCCGACTAGACCTGCCGCCCGACGGGCTGACCCCGGCGACCGTCGCCCGGGTCGTCGATAATCCGAACTCCATCCTCGATGCGACCGATCTGGTTTTTGTCGATCCCGTGAGCACCGGCCTCAGCCGGGCGGCGAAGGGCGAGAAGCCGGAACAATTTTACGGCGTCGAGGAGGATATCCAGGCGGTGGGCGAGTTTGTCCGGCTCTTTACCACGCGGGAGCAGCGCTGGGCGTCCCCGAAATATCTTTGCGGGGAAAGCTATGGGGTCACGCGGGTCGCCGGCCTCGCCGAGTACCTGCAGGACAAGCATGGCCTCTATGCCGAGGGCCTGATCCTGATGTCCGGGCTGGTGAGTTTTCAGACCATCTCACCGGCGATTGGCAACGACCTGCCTTACGTTCTCTTTCTGCCGGCGCTGACCGCGACGGCGCACTATCATCAGAAGCTGGCCCCGGATCTCCAGGCGGACTTTCAAAAAGCCGTCGCCGAGTCGCGCGCCTTTGCCTTGGGCGAATATGCGCTCGCCTTGATGAAAGGCGGCGAACTGCCTCCGGAGACGCGCCGGGGGATCGCCGAGAAGCTGGCTCGATTCACCGGCTTGAGCGCGGAGCGCATCGACGAACAGGAGTTGCGGATCGATGCGTCGTTTTTCCGCGAAATGCTGCTGCGCAAGGAGGGAAAAATCCTCGGGCGCTTCGATGGCCGCGTGACCTCGGAGGATGCTGATCGTTCCGAGATCCGGCCGGAATTCGACCCCTCGTTCTCGAACATCGTGGGCGGTTTCTCCTCCGCGGTGAACGCCTACGTCCGCGGCGAACTCGGCTACGAAAGCGATCACCCGTATCACGTGCTCACCGGCCTGCCGTGGCGCTGGTCCAGCTTTGAAGGTCGCTACGTCTCCACCGAGGGAAAGCTGGCCACCGCCATGAAGACCAATCCGCGGTTGCGCGTGGTGGTTCTGACCGGCTACCGCGACCTGGCGGTGCCCGAAGATTCAATGCGTTACAGTGTCGCGCACCTTCCCATTCCGCAGCGCGCGCGGGCGAACATCGCCTTCCAACACTACGAGAGCGGCCACATGATGTATCTCAACCGGCCCGATGCGGAGAAGTTGCGCAAGGATCTGTTGGAGTTCATCCATAAGTAACTTGTCATCAAGTAGTTGAGATCGGATCCACGGCGTCGTGGGCCAGCCCCGCCCCGGTGATTCCCAGCATGCCGCCAATCTTCTTCCGGAGCTCATGCTGGATGTTTTGGACGCGCCGATTTCCATTGATCATTTGGAACCCGTATTCCTTCTGCATCTGCTGAAACTCCGCCTGGAGCATCCGCTGATACTTGATGAAGCTGTCGAACATGTCGCGTGACAGGCCCAGATCCATCCCGCTTTCCCAATAATCGAGCGTCGCGTTTTTCTGGAAGTTGCGCTCCACGAGCTGAGCCGCGCCGACCCGGAAGTAGAACACCGCATCGGGCACCAAGGCCGGGCTGTAAAGATTGCGCGTCCACGCGCGCTCGGCACCGCGGACAATGTCGCGCGCCATGAGCGTGTAAACATATCGATCGGCGAGCACGATGAGTCCGGCGCGGAGGGCCGGGATCATTTCATGGACGAGCTGATCGAAAAAATCGGTCGCATAGAAAAGCGACATGGTGGTGTGGGTGAGCACGTTCCCCTGCTTGGCGTGCTCGAGTTCTTCGCTGACCAGATTGGACCGCCGCAAGCCCATGTGTCGCACGGCGAACCCATTTGATTCCAGCCACGCACTGAGCAGGGCGATTTGGGTCGAGCGGCCGGAACCGTCCGCGCCTTCAATGGCAAAAAGCTTGCCGGTGAAATTGGCATCGCGCAGTTCCGGAAGCCGGCGGCCGAAGGATTGCTTTTCGATCAGTGGCATGGGCGGCTGCGGTAGGCGGGCAGATCGATCTTCTTCGCGATGAGCTCCCGCACCTTCCTCTGCTGCACGGGAATCTCCTCGGTCGCATCGATGACCGTGAAATCGAATTTTTCGCGCATCCCTTCGTATTCGGCGAAGACCTTCCCCTGAAACAGGCGAAAGCTTTCGTAAGGATCCGTGCTCCAGCCCATGTCGAGGCCGGCTTCGTGGTATTTCAGTGCGGGCCGGCCTTCGAGGATGCGATTGAGCGAAACCTCGAGGGGGACCCGGAAATAGAACGTGATGTCGGGATGCACGGCGAAACTGTAAAGCTGCTCCACCCAATCTCGATCCAGCCCGCGGACGGCATCGCGCGCCAGGGCCGTAAAAATGTAGCGATCCGCCAGCACGATCGCACCGGCGCGCAACAACGGGAGAATCTGGCGCTCGTAGCGATCCGCGAAATCCGTGGCGTGGATCAGGGAGAAAGTGGTGGGCGTGAGCAGCTGACGCTTCTTGCCCTTGGTCGTCGATTTCTTGACCAGCACCGAGGAGTTCCATTCGGTGAAGAAGACCCGGTAACCCTCGATCTCGAGCCAGCGCTTCACGAGATAGATTTGGGTGGATTTTCCGGAGCCATCCAAACCCTCGACGGCGATCAGTTTTCCGGAATAGTTTCGGGGCGGGCAAACCACACCGAAGATGGTGGTAGTTTGCGCCTGGAATGCAAATGCGAATCGCTGGTTTGTCTTCCATCCAATCTCAGCGACCTTCGATTCCACTACCCGGATGAACGACTTGATTCCATTGGCCCGCGAGGCCCGCGACCAGGCCTATGCCCCGTATTCGCACTTTGCCGTCGGAGCGGCGTTGCGGGCGAAGTCCGGGCGGGTCTTTTGCGGCTGCAATGTCGAGAACCTCTCCTACGGGCTGACGATTTGCGCGGAGCGGAACGCCCTCTTCGCCGCGGTGGCAGCGGGCGAGCGCGAGTTCGAGGCGATCGCCATTGTCGCCGACTCGAAGGAGCCGGTCACACCGTGCGGAGCGTGCCGCCAGGTGCTCGCCGAGTTTGCGCCGGAATTGGCGATTTGCTGCGCGAATTTGGAAGGGCAGACCTTCGAAGCGACCTTGCGGGAGCTGCTGCCGCGCGCGAAAGAGGGGATTCTTGGAACCTGATTGTTCCACGTAGAACAAAGACAATGTTTGTTTATCCCAAGACCTACGATGTCATCGTCATTGGCGCTGGCCACGCCGGGATCGAAGCGGCCAGTGCCGCCGCCCGGCTGGGCTGCGAGACGTTGATGCTCACCCAGAATCTCGACTCCATCGGGCAGATGTCCTGCAACCCGGCCATCGGTGGCCAGGCCAAGGGACAGATGGTTCGCGAGATCGATGCGCTCGGCGGCGTGATGGGCCTGAACACCGATGCCACCTGCATCCAATTCCGAATGCTGAACGCCAAAAAGGGCCCCAGCGTCCGATCGCCCCGCGCCCAGTGCGACAAGAAGGCCTATCAGTTCCGGGCCAAGGCCGAGCTGGAGCGCACCCCGCACCTGGATCTGAAGCAAGGGAACGTCATCCGCATCCTGGTCGGCGACCACGGCGGTTGCGGCGTGGAGACCAATCTCGGGCTCCGTTTGCAGGCTAGAGCGGTGGTCGTCACCACCGGCACGTTCATGCGCGGTCTGCTGCACGTCGGGCTCCAGAACCAAGCGGGCGGCCGCATGGGGGACAGCGTTTCGACCCTAAGCGACAGCCTTCGCGAGCTCGGCTTCGAGATCGGCCGTTTCAAAACCGGCACCCCCTGCCGCCTGCACGGCAAGACCATCGATTTTTCAAAATGCGCGCCCCAAGCGGGTGACCAGCCGCCTTTGCCCTTTTCCTTCGTGCCGGAGCGCTTGGTGCCTGGCAAGGACGACATCTTTTCGCTGAACCGCTGGGAGAATGGCCAGTTCCACGTGGAACAGTTGCCGTGCTGGATCACCTACACGAACGATCGGACGCACGAAATCATCCGCTCGAATCTGGACAAGTCCCCCCTCTACGCTGGCCGGATCGAAGGCGTCGGTCCCCGCTATTGTCCCTCCATCGAGGACAAAGTGGTCAAGTTCGCGGAAAAGACCGGCCACCAGATTTTCCTCGAACCGGAGGGTCGGCACACCGAGGAAATCTACGTCAACGGCGTCTCGACCAGCCTTCCGATGGAAGTGCAATACGCTTTCATCCGCACCATCCCGGGGCTCGAGCAGGCCGAGATCATGCGTCCCGGCTACGCGGTCGAGTACGATTACTGTCCGCCGGTGCAGCTTTCCCACACCCTCGAAACCAAGCGTATCCCGAACCTTTACTTCGCGGGGCAGATCAACGGCACCTCCGGTTACGAAGAAGCCGCGGCCCAAGGCCTGGTTGCCGGGGCCAATGCCGCCCTCAAGGTGCTCGGAAAGCCGCCCTTCCTCCTGACCCGCGCGGATGCCTACATCGGAGTCCTGATCGATGATCTGATCACCAAGGGCACTCCCGAGCCCTACCGAATGTTCACCAGTCGCGCCGAGTATCGCCTCCTGCTTCGGCACGACAACGCGGATTTCCGGCTCACTCCCCTCGCGGCTCAGCACGGTTTGGTGGACGCCGGGCGGTTGCTCAAAGTCCGTCAACGCCTTGATGAACTCGCCCGCTTGCAGATCTTTGCGGACACCACCCGGCACGATGGCCAGACGCTCAGCCAATGGCTGCGCCGTCCCGAGAACAGCCCGGAAGGCTTGCCCGCACCGGTCTATGACCAATTTGCAGCAGCCCTCTGGGAGGCTTTGGCGATCGATCTGAAGTACGAAGGCTACATCCGCCGGCAGGAAACGGCGGTCGAGCAACTTCGCGCCAGCGAAGACAAACGGATTCCCCGTGCGCTGAACTACGCCGACATCCTCGGCCTCCGCTCCGAAACTCGCCAGAAGCTGGCCCAGATCCAACCGGAAACACTCGGTCAAGCGGCCCGCATCAGCGGCGTCACGCCGGCCGACCTGGCCCTCCTCTCGATCGTGATCCGCCGCTCCTCTCCAGTCAGTGGGGATCGGGGAACCAACCAGGAATAAGTCTCGCGCGCCTCGCTCTTCCTCTGCGTCCTCCGCGTCCTCTGCGTTTCAATTGCACGAGAGTTGGTTGGGGCTTCGCGCTCCCTTTATCCATGGAAACGGCGCTGGGAACCGGTAGAGGAGCAGTGCAGAGGTTCGGGCAAGCGCACGGATCACCCCGCGGGTGACTCACAGACGAACGCCACGATCGCCCCCAAATGATTCCTGCTCCGTGTCTTCCGTGTCTTCCGTCGTCTGCCGTGCTCTCCGCGGCCCTTTTCCTCGTCGGCTTTAGGTTATTATTAGCCATTACACTTATATGGAGCGAGTTGATTAATAGTCCTTATTTTCCACCTTGGTTGGGGGCCGCGGAATCGACGGAAAAGGATCCCGCACAGGTCGCCGGCACCTCGTGCAATTTAACCCGCGAGTTGCGTGTGCGCCAGGCGGAGGCCGTCGAGAAGGGCCTCCCAGTCAATTGGGCGCGTCTCCCAGCCGCTGCTGAAGCGCAGCACCCGCGCCGCCTCGGCGGCGCTGATCCCCATTGCCGCCAGCACGTGGGAGGCCCTCTCCTTGCCGCTTGCGCAAGCCGAGCCGGTGGACACCGCAAAACCGAGCCTGTCCAGCTTCACCACCCAGCGTTGCCGGCCTTCCGGGACTTCCGGCATTACTGCGGAGACGGTATTCCAGAGCCGCACGGAACCTTCCCCGACAATGCGCGCCCCGGGCAGGCACGCAGTCAGCGCGTGCTCGAACTCCTGCCGCACGGCCAAACTCTGGGACGGTGACGTTTCGCCTGCCGCACCGCCGTCCCCCGATTTCAATGACTGCTCGCGCGTCTCCACGGCGGCGATCATCGCGAGCACCCCGGCTACGTTCTCCGTGCCCGCGCGCCGTCCCTCCTCCTGCGGCCCGCCGACCAGCAGCGGCCGGAAGCGCGGCGGCACCTTGAGAAACCCCACGCCTTGCGGTCCGCCGAACTTGTGCGCGCACCCGCTCACGAAATCGCAGGCGCCGAGCCCGTGCGCCGGCAGCTTGCCGATCCATTGGGCCGCATCGCAGAGCAGCGGCACCCCGTGCGCGCGACAGGCCTCCAGCACCTCGGGCCACGGCTGAAGCACGCCCGTTTCGTTATTCGCCGCCATGGCCACCACCACGGCGGGGAGCCGCGCCCGCAGTTCCTCCCGCAGCCACTCGACGTCGAGCACACCGTCCGGCGTCACCGGGATCTGCCGCTGGCGTCCGGCGAACCAGCGCCGGGCCGCCTCGATCACACACGGATGCTCGATCGCCGAAATCCACGCCTCCCCGGCGCTGGCCGCCGCGGCGTGATGCAGCGCGGAGTTGTTCGCCTCCGTCGCACCGCTGGTCCACACGATCTCGTGCGGCCCGCAGCCCAGCCAGCCGGCGAGTTTTTGGCGGGCTTCTCCCAGGGCGGCGTCGGCCCGCGCGCCGAGCCGATGCGGGCTCGATGGGTTGCCGATGAAGCGTTCCACGGCATCGAGCCAGGCCTCGCGCGCCGCGGCGCAAAGTGGATGAGTCGCATTGTGGTCGAAGTAGAGCACGGCGTGTGAAGGGACGGACCAACATCCAACATCCAACATCCAACATCCAACATCCAACATCCAAGTTCCCGGGGTCGGATCCGCAGTCCTTCGAGGTTGAATGTTGGAGGCGCATCACTCGATGCTTCCGCGCCGATTCCGCGTATTCGTCATCTTCATTCCCTCATGCCCGCGACCTCCTTCTACAAGCGCTCCAACTTCGTCACCCATCTGCCGGTGGACTGCCTTTACAGCCCGTCGCACTTCTGGCTGGCCCGGACGGAAGGCGAACGGTGGCGGGTCGGCTTCACCAAATTCGCCACGCGCATGCTCGGCGATATCGTCGAGGTGCAGTGGGAGAAGGCGGACGGCGCGGCGGTGAAGAGCGGCGAAATCATCGGCTCCATCGAGGGCTTCAAGGCCATCAGCGATCTTTACTGCGTCGCCGATGGCTGCTTCGACGGAGGCAATCCTGCGTTGCGTCAGGATACGGAACTGGTCGGCAAAGACCCGTATGGCGCCGGCTGGCTCTACCTCATCGAGGGAACCCCAGACGCCCGGTGCATCGATCTGGCCGCCTATCGCACCCTGCTCGACACCACCATCGACCACATCCTGGAAAAACAATCCGCCGAAGGCGCCGAATGATAGTTGATAGGTGATAGTTGATGGTTGATAGGCCCGCCGGCCGCCAGTGGTGGGTGCGCCTATCAACTATCAACCATCAACTATCAACTATCTCACGCGAGCGCCTTCTGGATCACCTGCCCGGCGACGTCGGTGAGCCGTTCGTTGCGGCCGTTGTGGCGGAAGGTCAGCCGGGTGTGGTCGAGGCCGAGCAGGTGCAGGATGGTCGCGTGGATGTCGTGCGCGTGGGTCCGGTCCTCGACCGCGCGCAAGCCCACGGCGTCCGTCGCGCCGATAACCTGGCCGCCCTTTACCCCGCCGCCCGCCAGCCACATGCAGAAGCCGTGCGGGTTGTGATCGCGGCCGTTTGAGCCTTCACTCATCGGCATGCGGCCGAACTCGCCGCCCCAGACCACGAGTGTCGAGTCGAGGAGTCCCCGCGCCTTCAGATCCTTGAGCAAACCAGCCACCGGGAGATCGCTCTGCGCACAGAGCTTCGCGTGATTTCCCTCGACGTCGCTGTGTCCGTCCCAGCCATTGGTGTCTCCGCAGTAGAGCTGCACGAAGCGCACGCCGCGTTCCACCATCCGCCGGGCAAACAGGCAGCGCAGGCCGAACTCCGCGGTCGGCTTTTCGTCGAGCCCGTAGAGCCGGCGGGTCGCTTCCGTCTCCTTGGAAACATCGACCACCTCCGGCGCGTGCGCCTGCATCCGAAAGGCGAGCTCGTAAGCGGAGATGCGCGCGGCCAGCTCGGAGTCTTCGTCGCCCGGAGGCAGCGCCGCCCGATTCAACTGGTTGATCAAATCGACCGTCGCCTGCTGCTGGCTGGCACTCACCCCTTCCGGCGTTTTCAAATTCAAGATCGGCGATTCGCCACCCCGCAGAAGCGTGCCTTGGAAAGCCGCGGGAAGAAAGCCGTTGCCCCACGCCGGCGCCCCGCCTTTCACCCAGCCCGATGGATCGGGCATGACGACGAACGCCGGCATGTTCTGATTCTCCGTGCCAAGACCATAGGCCGCCCAGGAGCCGAGGCTCGGCTTACCCATGAGGATCGTCCCCGTGTTCATCAGGTAAACGGATTCCGGGTGCGTGACGCTGTCCCCGAAGCAGCCGCGGAGCAGGCAGAGATCGTCCACGCATCCTGCGATATTCGGCAGAAAGCCGGAGACCTCCATGCCGCATTGCCCGTGCGGCGCGAACGGACGGCAAGGAGGGAGCAGCTTGTTTTTCGCGACCGCACGCCGCGTTTTGAAAGTGCCGAACGACTCGGGGATCGGCTGGCCCGCGAGCCGGATGAGATCGGGTTTTGGGTCGAACAAATCAACGTGGCTCGGTCCGCCGGACATGAAGAGAAAGATGACGCTCTTCGCCTTCGGCGCGAAATGCGGGGACTTCGGGGCGAGCGGATCTTTGGATTGCGGATTGGGAATTGCAGATTGCGGATTGTCCGCCGCGAGCAGGCCCTGGCGCTCGAGCAACGCGGCGAGCGCGAGCATCCCGAAGCCGCCGCCGGCACGTCGCAGGAAAGCGCGGCGGGAGGTGGGGCGCGAGTCAGGGCCGTTGGGTCCGCAACATTGATCGTTCATAGGCGGTGAGAGAAGTGGGTCAAGGGGGGTGGCTTGAAGTAACGCGGGAAGCGGTCGAGGTCGTCCCTTCCAATACCTGTCATTCTGAGCTTGCGAAGGATCTCTGACTTTTGCGGGGAGCGGCGGCGCGGAGCGAGGACGTTCAAGGCTCCGCGCCACCTCTGCCCGCGGAAGTCAGAGCTCCTTCGCAAGCTCAGGATGACAGTTGTTGAGAAGCGCCCGCGCGGGCGCCGCGGCTCATTCCACATAAATGAAATCGTTCAGGTTAAAGAGGGCGCGGCAGAATTCGCTGAGTGGCGATTGGGTCAGGAACGCGCGGGCCAGGGCGAGTTCGTTCGCTTTCGGCGCACGTCCGAGCACCAGTCGCGTGGCGAGCGCGATGCGCGCCTCCGTCGAATCCGCCTCTTTCATCAGGCGCTGCGCCGTGGCCGTCGCGGCGGTGGTGACTTCCTCGGCATTGAGCAAGGTCAGCGATTGCGGCGCGGTGGTGCTGCGCTCGCGCGACGGGCAACTCAGGTTGTTGTCCGGTGCGTCGAAGACTTCGAGGAATGGGAAGCGCAGGTTGCGCCGGGCGAAGATGTAGATGCTGCGTCGGGAGTAATCGCGCTGGCGATCATTCTGCGCCCACCCTTTCGCCCCGGCCGACACCGCCTTCGGAATCGGCGGAAATACCCCCGGCCCGCCCACCTCCGGATTCAACTGGCCGCTGATCGCGAGCAGGCTGTCACGGATCGCTTCGCCTTCGAGACGCAGGCGGTTCATGCGCCAATAGAGACGATTCTCGGGGTCGAGCTTTCGAGGATTTGAGTTACCCGTGACCAGTGGGTTCAGGTTCCCGGAGTCGGATAAGTTGCCCAGCCCAGTGCCGCTGGAACTCTGCCGATAAGTCGCGGACATCAGCATCAGCTTGTGCATCTGCTTCACGCTCCAGTCCCGCGCGATGAACTCGCTCGCGAGCCAGTCGAGCAATTCGCGATGGCTCGGCTTCTGCCCGTGCGTGCCAAAGTCGCTCGGCGTCGCGACGAGGCCCCGGCCGAAGTGATGCTGCCAGATCCGGTTCACCATGACGCGGGCGGTCAGCGGGTTTTGCGGGCTGGCGATCCAGTTCGCGAGCATCGCGCGGGGCTTGGGGTCGTTGGCTGCGCCGGCCTTGGGCGCGCCTGCTCCGGCGGGACGAAGCACGGCCGGAATGGCCGCCGCCACTTCTTCGCCCGGCTGGCTGTATTCTCCGCGCTGCAGCACAAACGTCTTCGGAGGATGCTCGCTGGTCCCGAGCACCATGGCTTTCGGCAGCGGCTCCGGCTTGGGCAGCTTCTTGACCTCGGCGGCCAATTCCTTGTGGCGGGCGGCGCTCTCGCCGCTCAGGGCATCGGCGACTTCCTTGTCCGCGACCGCCACCATGCTTTCCGTTTCCAGCACGAGATTTGCCTGCTCGGCGGTGCGCTCGTCCGGCGGCGTCGCATGGGCGGAGCGCGCCTCGGGAGAAAGTTTGGCCAGCTTCCGCTGGCGTACGGTTTCGCGGGCCGGCCGTTCCAATTCCGCCAATTCGCGTAGCAACGGATGCTCGTTGAACTTCTGCATCGCCGCCTCGTACGCCGCGCTGATTTCCGGCGTGGGCACCGGCTGTTCGCGTTTGATCGTGGCCGGCACGAAGCAGGCCTGGAGGCTGTAGTAGTCGCGCTGCGAAATCGGCTCGAACTTGTGATCGTGGCAGCGCGCGCAACCCGCGGTCAGGCCGAGGAAAGCCAGGGCGGCCGTGTCGGTCATGTCGTTGAGCGTGTTGTGCCGGCGCTGCACCTGATCGGAGCTGTCCACCATGTCGGGGCCGAGCAGGTTGAAGCCGGTGGCGACGAGCGCGTCCGGCTCGCCCGGCCAGAGCTCGTCGCCCGCCAGTTGCTCGCGAATGAAGCGGTCATACGGCTTGTCGTCGTTAAAGGCGCGGACGACGTAATCGCGATAGCGCCACGAGTGCGGACGCACGGAATCGTACTCGAAGCCATCGGTCTCAGCGTAGCGCGCGAGATCCAGCCAATGGCGGCCCCAACGCTCCCCGTAATGCGGCGAGGCGAGCAACCGGTCCACCACCCGCTCATAGGCATCCGGCGCGGGATCGTTCACGAAAGCGTCGATCTCCTGCGGCTCCGGCGGCAGGCCGATCAGATCGAACGTCACCCGGCGGATCAGCAGCTCCTTGCTCGCCGGGGGTGAGAAGGACAGGCCGCGAGTTTCGAGCTTCGCGAGGATGAATGAGTCGATCGGATTGCTGACGCGCTGCGGCTCGCGCGTGGCCGGCGGGGCGGGCCGCTGAATCGGCTGGAAAGCCCAGTGACTCCGGTCGTCCTCCGTGATGGCGAACTCCGCCGGCGCCTTCGCCACCGCGCCGTCCGGCGACTTCTTCAGCGGTCGGGAGTAGGGCGCACCGGCTTTGATCCACGCAGTGAGCTGCGCAATCGCCGTGTCCGGGAGCTTGTCCTTCTTGTGCGGCATGTGCGGCTCAGTCTCGTGCCGGACAGTTTCCAAAAGCAGGCTCGCCTCCGGTCGAGTCGGCTCGATCGCCGCCCCCGATTCACCCCCGCGCAACAACCCTTCGCGGGTGACCAGATCCAGCCCGCCCTTGGTTTTCTCGCCGCCATGACACTTCACGCAATGGGTCTCCAGCAAGCCGAGCACATCGTCGATCGGCGGAGCGGAATCTCCGCCGCCAGCCGGCTCGGCCGCGAGTGTCCAGCACGCCGACAAAATCACGGCGACGGCAGCCGCGGCGAATCGGTTGAGCCAGGGGGACGGAAACATCGCCGTATCTGTAACGCAGGCGAGCGTTCGCCGCCAGAGAGCGTTCGAGATCGGCCTGTCTGCAAGGAAGAGTGATTCGCCAGAGCGTGTCATGCATTTTGCGCGACTGGCACGAGAGAGCACCAACGGTGCGAAAACAAGCCAGCCCAGGGCAACGCCCTGGGAACCACGGAGCGAAAGGCCAGCCCTGAATGGGCGGCACAACGTTGTTACGCCCCTTCAGGGTTTGGTTATCTCCATGCCTTTCCCAGGGCGTTGCCCTGGGCTGGCTTGTCGCCGGGCCTTTGGCCCTATTCGCTGCACGCCACGCCAAGGTGCATGACGGGTTCTAGGCTCGGCGTTTCCAGAAAATGAGCAGCCCCGTAAGGAAGGCGACCGCCAAGGCAGCGCATGCCCACAGGGTTCTGATGGAGGGAGTTTGGGATTGCGAGCGAGCGGCAGGAGACGGCAGGGCAGATGGATGGCTACGCTGTGCAGGGGAACTGCCTTTGAACGCTTCCGTTCGATCATGCGGCTGTTCAGCGTCGCGCTCGTCTTTTACCAGTTCGCGTCCTGGCTTTACGGCTTGAAAGTTTTGTTGTTTGAAGAACGGCTCATTTTCGCGCCACCAATCCCGGAAGATAGGACGCAGCGCCTTTGCCTGATTCGCGCCCACCCGTTTCGTCGCCTCGTCCTTGAGTTGCTGCGCCCAGTTAATGACTTCGGCGCCAAAAGCAGGTGAGACACAGAGAATATCATGAATGGTGAGAGTGGCGTCGAACGACGGTGGCAGGCGCGTTACAAAATCTTCCACGGGGCCTCTTGGGGCGGATAGGTCGGGACGCCACATGATTGTATATTCTTCATTGCGAAAGAGGAGCGGGGCCAGGGCTTCGACTAATCGCGGATCGGCACTCTGCACAAACAGATCATGGTTGCCGTTGCCCTCTGCATAGTTGTCGAGCTCGATCTTGCGACTCTGTGCGTCCCCAAGAAAAAAGAGGAAGTCGTGTATCCCCTGTAAGTAAGGTGACCACCAGGATCCGCTCGGATCTTTATCCGCCCAGCGCGAACGGACAACTGCGATCCACTGTTGCTTCTTCGCCTCCGGGACATTCAAGAGAACGCGCGGATCTTTTTGGAACGCTTCCGCCGCCTCCCGTTCAATAGGAGACATCTCTTCAAGCGTGTACGGTCCCAATGCCAGGCTAACGGTGCCGAGCAAGATCAGCGCAAGAATGATGAGAAGTCTGCTCATGGTTGATCACCTGCAAAGTGCGGCGAGCAAAAGGCGCTCGCGGATCTACTTAGTCTTTTTTCCCGCAGATTGAAACCGATCGCTTCCGATGGCCACAGACTGGAAGCTAATAGTAGATGATTGATGATTGATGATCGGTTGCCCGCCAGCCTTAGTGCGGCCAGATTCTGCAGCGGCGCCAATCAACTATCAACTCTCAACCATCAACTCTCCCGAATCATGCGCGAAATACTTACCGGCGTTTTTACCTGGGGGGCAACTTATGCCGACCGGCCGTGGGACCTGAATGGCTACGCGATCCAGCTCGACGAGGGCACGGTGCTCGTGGATCCACCGGCCCCGGACAAAGACGGCTGGCCGGCTTTCGATGCGCTGAAGCCCATCACGAAGATCATTCTCACTAATCGCGACCACGTGCGGGAAGCGGTGCTGTTTCGGGAGCGCTACGGCGCCCGCCTGGTCGCCGGCGCTGACGAGGTCGCCCAGCTCGCACCCCTGGCGATCGATGAAGCGGTTCGGGACCGCGACCTGATTGCCGGCGTGCTCCGCGTGATCCATTTGCCTGGCAAATCACCCGGCGAGATCGGACTTTATTTCGATCACGTGCATCACGCCGTCTCGCGCGAGCTCGGCGGCATCCTGCTGCTCGGCGATGCGCTCATCGGCCACCCGCCGGGCGCGCTGGGTCTCATTCCCGAGCACAAGCTCGACGATCCCGCGCGCCTCAAACAATCCCTGCGCAAATTGCTCGATTACGACTTTGAATTGCTGCTGCTTTGCGACGGACAATCCGTGCTGAGCGGCAGCAAACGGAAAGTCGCCGAGTTCCTCGAAGCGCTTACCTAGAGCCTGTCATGGACTTTTTCCCTCAATCGCACCTCTGCGGAAGAGGAGTGATGGAGTAATGGAATGATGATCCTGAGTTCCCAATACTCCAATACTCCGCTACTCCAGCCGGCGCTGACCAGAGATACACGGGAACACGAAGCGACCGCCTGGCCAAAATTGCATGACACGCTCTAGGGCCGGCTGCGCAGCGCGGCGAAGGTGGAATCCAGCCTTGCCTTTCCCTCGCAAAATGACCCGAGTGGCGTGATTCGCCTTCCCACATTATGCGCACCTTGATCGCCCAGCAGACTGTAGCCACCTTCCGACCCAACAGCAGTCGCGTCCTGATTCGTCCCTTCATCCCGTCCGATCCGGCGCGCATCGTGAACATCATCGGCCGGGCGCTGGCGCTCAGCGAAGAGGAAGTCGATCAGCAACTGGAGGAAATCAGCGCCGACTTCCACGAGCGCCACGTGGACCTCCGCGGGCTCTGGCGCCGGCACTTCGAGCGGGTGAAGTCCCACGTCTTCACCGGCCGCCCTCTTTCGACCTCGCGGCAGCTCTATATCGGCGCCCTGTTTTCCGGGGAGTATTCGCTGGAATCCGCGGCCCTTTTTAACCCGTCCATCGTCCCTCATCCGGACCAGACGGGCCTCGATGAGGGAGAGCTTCGCTTCATCCTCAGCCTGCGCGCGACCGGCGAAGGCCACATTTCCTCGATCGAGTTTCGCACCGGCGTGATTCGGGCGGACCACTCGATCGCGGTGGATCAACCCTCCCGCTTTGTCACCGCGCCCGAGCTGAATCCGAATCCGACTTATCGCAAGAACACTTTCCACGACAAGGTCATGGAAATGGGCTTCGAGAATGACTGGTCGGCGATCGTCATGCAGTCCTTGGCCGATAGCTTCACGCTCATCGAGCTCGAGCATGCGATCCAGCACGCCATCCGGGGAAAGCCCAAAGCCCGCGAAGTGCAGCGCACCATGGAGTGCATCCGTTGGCTCGCGCAGTCCAATTACGAAATCCATTTCGCTTCCACCGTGGCCGTGTCCGAGCGGATTATTTTTCCGGTTTCCTCCAACGAAAGCAATGGGATGGAAGATGCGCGGTTTGTGCGCTTCGTGGATGAAGATGGTGCGGCGACTTACTACGCCACTTACACCGCCTACAACGGCCGTGCGATCCTGCCTCAACTTCTCGAAACCACCGAATTCCTGAACTTTCGCGCGCGGACGCTCAATGGCCGGGCCGTGCAAAACAAAGGCATGGCGCTTTTCCCCCGTCGCATCAACGGGCGTTACGCGATGATCTCGCGTCAGGACGATGAAAACCTGTTCCTGATGTTTTCCGACAACCCGCATTTCTGGAGCGACCCGCAACTGCTGCGCCATCCTTCGCAAACCTGGGAGGCGGTGAAGATCGGCAACTGCGGCTCGCCGATCGAAACTCCGGCCGGCTGGCTCGTGATCACCCATGGCGTCGGGGCGATGCGGAAATACTGCATCGGTGCCATGCTCCTCGATCTCGACGACCCTTCGAAAATAATCAGCCGGCTCGCCGAGCCGCTCTTGAAGCCCGAAGGCAACGAGCGGGAGGGGTATGTCCCCAACGTCGTTTACACGTGCGGCGCGCTGTTGCACCGCGACCGGCTGATCCTGCCTTATGGACTCAGCGACACCGCTTCGACGATCGTCACCTTCTCCCTGCCGGAGCTCCTCACGGCGCTGACGCCGTGAGGATGGCAAATGGCAAATGGCAGATGGCAAGAGCGGGCTGTTTTGCCATTTTCCATCTGCCATCTGCCATCGCCCCCTACCCCGCCAGCCAGCCGCGAACTTTTTCCCGGTCCTGCGCGGGCCCGACGATGGCGATGCCGAGCTTCACCCGATTGAGGCAGTAGCAGGCCACCCGCTTGATGTCCTCCGCGGTCACCGCGAGCACCCGCTGCTCGACTTCCGAGGGATCGAGGATCTTGCCGTAACCGAGCAGGCTCTCCCCCATCCACATGAGCTGGTTGCTGGTGCTTTCGAGGCCCATCAGCGTCTGGCCGATGGTGTAGTCCTGCGCCTTGCGTAATTCCGCGCGGCCGGGCGCTTTTTCACAGATGTTCTGGAGCTCGCGCAGGATCAGGCGGATCGCTTTTTCGAGATTGCCCGGATCGAGTCCCGCATAGACGTGGATCGCGCCGGTATCGGCGAGGGTGACCATGCTGGTCTGGACATTGTAGCACCAGCCGTGGCGCTCGCGGAGCTTCTGGAAGAGGCGCGAGCTCATGTTTTCGCCGAGGATCACCGAGAGCAGCTTGAGGGCGAAGCGCCGTTCATCCGCCCGGCCAAAGGCATGGAAACCCATGGCCAGATGGGTCTGCTCTGTTTCCTGGGTGTAGAGGCTTAGGCGCGCGGGCCCTTTCTCCCGCTGGGCGCGCACATAACGCGGGGCGCGCCCGCGGGGCAGGCGGGAGAGCACCGGCTTGAGCAGTTCCACCACTCGCTCGTGATAAACCGGGCCGGCCACCGTCACGATGGTCGTGGCGCCCGTGTAGTTCTGTTTCTGGAACTTCATCAGGTCGCCCCGCTTGAAACGCGAGATCGTCTCGACGCTGCCCGTGAGCGGGCGCCCCAAAGGGTGCTGCGGCCACATCGTCTCCGTGAGGAGCTCCTGCGCGTGTTGCGCGGGATGATCGCGATACATGAGGATTTCCTCGCGGATGACCTCCCGCTCGCGCTCGATCTCGGCGGGCGCGAAAACCGACTCCAGATACATGTCGCAGAGCACATCGCAGAGCTGCGGGAGGTGCGGCGCCGCCGCCTTGGCATAGTAGCAGGTGTGGTCCTCGGTCGTGAAAGCGTTGAGATAGCCGCCCAGACCTTCCACCGACTCGGTGATCTTCTTCGCCGAGCGCCGCTTGGTGCCTTTGAACAGGAGGTGCTCGAGGAAGTGCGAGATCCCGCTTTGCTCCTCCGGCTCGTGCCGGCCGCCGACCCCGACCCAGATGCCCACACTCACGCTGCGCATGTACGGCATCTCCACCGAAGCGAGGCGGGTGCCATTGGCGAGGCGGGTGAGATGGTAAGTGCTTTGCATCAACTTAAAGGTGGCGCTGGGAATAGCTGGCGCGCTCCGCGCCAGGCGGCGCGGGACGGTTCGCCCGGAACTGTTCCAGGAAAGGCAGGATCCCGTATCGGCACAGGAGCCAGGATGAGTGTGTTACCAGCGGCCACTTTTTCTAGGAGCCCGCTAAGGTCGGGCATGTTTCTTCGCGCGCAACCCCAGAACGTGCTCCGCCAGTTCCAAATCGTGCGGATACGTGATCTTGAGATTCCATTCCTCATTCTTGAGCAGCGCGATCTTCTTCCCCAGCTTCTGCACGGCGGACACCTCGTCCGTGACCATCTCATGTTTGGCCATCAGCGCCGCGTAGGCCTGAAGGATCAATCCGCTCGAGAACACCTGCGGCGTCTGCATGGCCCACAAGCCGGTGCGTTCCACCGATTCGGTGACCATTTGCTCGATGCTCGCCCGCTTCACCGTATCGGGAATCTGCGACGCGGTGCAGGCCGCGCCGTGCAGCTTCGCCAGGTCCAGACAGGACTGGATCAGCGCCGGCGTCGTGAGCGGGCGCGCCCCGTCGTGGATGGCGATGAACTCGCTGCCGTGCGCATCCACCGCCTGCAAGCCGTTCCACACCGAGATATGCCGCTCGGCCCCGCCGCTGATCACTTTGGTCACCTTCTTGAATTTCTCGTGGCCGACCAGTTTCTCGACCTTGTCCATTTGTTCCTCGCGCACCACGACGAGCAACTCGTCCACCGCCTTGCAGTCGCTAAACGCCTTCAGCGAATACCAGAGCACCGGCTTCCCGGCGAGCGGGGCAAAAAGCTTGTCGAAGCCCATGCGACGGCTGCTGCCCGCGGCGACGATGATGGCGCTTACCATAGGGAGGATGTTGAAGGACGCCGGCTGGCGGTCAGGCGGAAATTCTCAGTTACGGCAGGGCGGCGGCCACCGTGGCCGAAAGGGTCTTCCCATCCACCCGTCCCGCGGCGCGTTCATTCGCGAGTTTCATCACCGCGCCCATGTCCTTTTTGGAAGTCGCACCCGTTTCCTGGATCACCGATGCGACCAGCGCCTGGACCTCCTCCGGCGTCATGGCCTGGGGAAGATAAGTCGCGAGAATGGCCGCCTCGGCTTGCTCCTTCGCGGCCAGCTCGGGCCGGCCGCCCTTGGTAAAGCTCTCCACCGAATCCTGCCGTTTCTTGAGTTCCTTGCGGACGATGGCCAGGGCATCTCCCTCGCTGAGCGCGAACTCCGCTCCGCCCTTTTCGATGGCGGCGTTTTTCAGAGCTGATTTGAGCAGGCGCAACACCCCAAGACGCTCGGCCTGCCTGGCCTTCATCGCTTCCTTCAGGTCGTTGTCGATTCGGGCTTGAAATGACATGGGGGCGGAGACGTTAGCCGGTTCACGGAACCCCGCAAATGCTTTTGCGGTCTTTACAGGCCGCCGCGCATCCCGGAAAAGGCAACCCGTCCCGATCGGGCCGCAGCATCTTACACCATCCATCATGAGCATTATCGAGGAATTCAAAGTATTCGTCACCAAAGGCAACGTTGTGGATCTGGCCGTGGGCGTGATCATCGGCGCCGCTTTCGGCAAGATCGTCGAGTCGATGGTCAAGGACGTGATCACACCGCTCATCGGCCTGGTCGGCGGGCAGCCTGATTTCTCCAGCATCGTGATCGGGGCGCATCCGGTCGTGAAAGACGGGGTGGCGGTCGTCGCGGCGAACGGCAAACCCCTTCTCGAAGGCGGTATCATGATCGGGAATTTCCTCAACGCGGTCATCGCCTTCCTGATTCTCGCCGCGGTCGTCTTTTTCCTCCTCGTCAAACCCATGAACCGGCTGATGGCGGCGATGCGGAGACCGGCCGCGCCCGCCGCCCCGGCCCCGCCGCCGGCCGAGCTCCTGCTGCTGACGGAAATCCGTGATTTGCTCAAGCTGCAGAGGGCCCCGGAAGTCGGCGCGTCGCCCGGACCAAAGTCCGTGTGAGGAAGCGGTAGCGTGCGCTGTCCTCCGCGCACGCAGAGATGCGGTAGGGATTCTCGGTGGCGAAATCGCGAACGACCGCCGGCAGCCTGACGCGCGATGAGGGAGCAAGCGCGCAACGCACCCGCCAGCGCTTGATCTTCCATCTCTCCCATGAGCCCAATCAAAGTCTGGAAAGGCACCCCTTATCCGCTCGGCGCGACCGTCACTCCGAAAGGGGTGAACTTCGCCTTGTTCTCCGAAAACGCGACCGGCGTTGATCTCTGCCTCTTCGACGACGCGGCGGCGCCGACCGAGACGGTGCGCATTCGCATGGTCGAACACACGGACATGGTCTGGCACTGCTTCCTCCCCGAGCTCGGGCCGGGTCAACTTTACGGCTTTCGCGTCTCCGGCCCTTACGAGCCGACCCAGGGACAGCGCTTCAACGAGGCCAAGCTGCTGCTCGATCCTTATGCCCGGGCGATCACCGGGCTGATCACCTGGAGCAGTGAAATGTTCGGCTATGTGCAGGATGGCGGTCCCGACGCCGATCTCAGGCGCGACTTGCGTGATGATGCCTGGGGCATGCCCAAGGCCGTGGTCGTCTCAGACGAGTTTGCCTGGGAAGGCGACCAGCTTCTCCGCATCCCGCTGGCGGACTCGGTCATCTACGAGGTGCATGTAAAAGGTTTCTCGAAGCTTTGTCCCGAGATCCCGGCGGAGCTCCGGGGAACCTATGCGGCCCTGGCCAGCGACTTTGCCATTGCCTACTTTAAGCGGTTGGGGGTCACCGCCATCGAACTATTGCCGGTCCACCACTTCGTGAACGATCAGTTTTTGGAAGACAAAGGACTGTCGAACTACTGGGGTTACAATTCCCTCGGCTACTTCGCGCCGCACTCCGCCTACTCCTCGAGCGGGGTTCTGGGCGAGCAGGTTGTCGAGTTCAAGGAGATGGTCAAGAGGCTCCACGCGGCCGGCCTCGAGGTGATTCTGGATGTCGTTTACAATCATACCGGCGAGGGGAACCAAATGGGTCCGACCCTCTCCTTTCGCGGAGTGGATAATGCTTCGTACTACCGGCTCGTCGCGGACAACAAGCGTTACTACATGGACTATACCGGCACGGGCAACACCCTGAACGTGCAACATCCGCGGGTCCTCCAGCTCCTCATGGATAGCTTGCGTTACTGGGTGCTGGAGATGCACGTGGATGGCTTTCGCTTCGATCTGGCTTCGACACTGGCCCGCGAGTTTCACGACGTGAGCAAGCTTTCCGGATTCTTTGACTGTATTCACCAGGACCCGGTGCTCTCGCGCGTGAAGCTGATCGCCGAGCCTTGGGACGTGGGCGAAGGCGGTTATCAAGTCGGTAACTTCCCCGTGCTTTGGGCGGAGTGGAATGGCAAGTATCGAGACTGCGTCCGCGCTTACTGGAAAGGCGACATGGGACAACTCGGCGAGTTTGCCTATCGCCTGACTGGTTCCTCCGACCTTTACGAGGACGACGGGCGACGTCCCTATGCCAGCATCAATCTCATCACCGCCCATGACGGCTTCACGCTCTACGATACCGTCGCCTACAATGAGAAACACAACGAGGCGAATGGGGAGAACAATCAGGATGGGCATAATGACAACCGCTCCTGGAATTGCGGCGCGGAAGGTCCGACCGAAGACGAAGGAATCAATCAACTAAGACGCCGTCAGCTACGAAACCTCCTCACGACCCTGTTTCTATCCCAGGGGGTGCCGATGTTGGTGGGCGGCGACGAGTTCGGGAGGACCCAGCAAGGCAATAACAACGCTTACTGCCAGGATAACGAGCTCTCCTGGTTCAACTGGGATCATGCGGACTGGCAGAAAGAACTGATCGAGTTCACCTCGAAGCTCATCGGGATCTGCCGCAAACATCCGGTCTTCCGGCGGCCCAAGTGGTTTCACGGCCGGCGGATTCGCGGCTCGGGCGTGAAGGACATCATGTGGTTCGATACCGCCGGCTCCGAAATGACGGATCAGGACTGGACCTCCGGCTATGTGCGCTGCCTGGGGATGATGTTGAGCGGCGACACCATGGATGTGCGGGACGACTTCGGCGAACCGATTCGCGACGATACCTTCCTCATCCTCTTCAATGCGCATCACGAAGCGGTGAAGTTCGTGCTCGCGGGCAAACAGGAAGTGGGGTGGGAGATCGACCTCGATACCCGCCACGAGAGCGGCTTCCCCGCCGAAGCCACCAGCTACGTGTCGGGAGATGAGATCGAGCTCGTGGAAAGATCGATGTGCGTGCTGCGCCTGACCAAAGGCACCCAGGAAGATGCGCGCACGGTTTCGTGGAAGCATCAGCAAAAGGCCGAGCCAACGGCGCCGCCGATCCCGCCGAAGCCCTCCAAACACGAACCCGTCGATCCCACCACGGCGGGTCCCCGCAAGCGCCGCGCGGCCAAGCCCACGTCCAAAAAGCTAAGTGAGCTCGCCCAGGGCGAAACCGACCCGTCCGAGCCGCCGCTAAAGTAATTCGGCGCGCCTCCGGTAGGGTGGGCGTCCCTCGCGGCACCCCCGAACGGAAGCCGATGCGCATCATTCACAATGCCGCCCCGGGTTAGCTAGCGCGGTTTATGAAATACTGTGGCCGTAGAGACGGTCGCGGGAGGCGGCGCAAGGAGCGGCGCGCGTCCCGCCGCTCCCAAGCCCGCCCGCTCGCGGCTACAATTCAACTTAAACCGCTCCAGGCCGGTGGAGGACCCCCAAGGACGTGAATAGGGTCTCAGCGGAACCAGGAGACAATGGAGTAACGTTCCCCATGCGTGACCGGAGTTACCTCGTGTGTGGTCTCGGCACGAAAGGCGATGAGGGTGCCCGGAGCCGGGGTCACGGGGACGCGGAGCGTGGGACCAGAGTACGGTCCATGAAAGACGAGTGAGCCACCCCCATAGGTATCCGGTGCAGGTACCGCCGACGGTGTGCTCAAGAAGATCACGATCGAGATCTTGCGGAAGCGCGAGTCATCGAAGACGAGCGGCGTGTTCCCATCCTGATGCGCCACAAAAAAGTCGCCGGTCTCGTAGCGCAGGAACTGCGGCACCTCGCACTCGGTGAGCGGGATTCCGAAGTGCTCTTCGATCTCGCTCTTACGGCTCAGGAGTTGCCACCGGATGCGCTCGCAGCTCTCGGCGGAAACGGTCAGGCGGGTGACCTTTCGCACGCGAGCCTCGATCGAACCCTGGGCGTGCCGGCCGAGCACCGTGGCGGCTCTCCCGGCCGCCGCGCCCAATTCCGCCCGGAGCTCCTCGCGCGTGAGGGCATCGAGGAAGTCTCCGAGTTCGAGCAGATCGATCATCGCTGGAGGCGTGGAGGAAGTTAGCAACCGCTTTTGCCCTGCAGCAACGCGGCTCGGAGCGGTCTGGCAGAGTAGGCGACAGCAGGAGGAATGATGAAGTAGAATGTCCGCCTTGTGAGACCAGTCTCCACCCCGGATCCAGAAGACGGCCTCGCCGGCCTGATTGAACGGGTCACCTTCCACAATGAGGAAACGGGTTTCGCCGTGCTGCGGGTCAGCGTGAAAGGGCGCCGGGACCTGGTCACCGTGGTGGGATCGCTGGCCGCGGTCAGCGCGGGGGAATGGATCACCGCGCAGGGGCGTTGGGTCCGGGACCGGGAACACGGCCTGCAACTCCATGCGCAGTTCCTCAAGTGCACCCCGCCGACATCCCGCGAGGGAATCCAGAAATACCTCGGGAGCGGGATGATCAAAGGCATCGGCGCCATCTATGCGAAGAAGCTGACCGACAAATTCGGCGAGGACATCTTCGGCATCATCGAAAGCCAGTCAGCGCGGCTCGAGGAAGTGGAGGGCATCGGCCCGGAACGGCGGAGAAAGATCAAGACGGCCTGGAACGAACAGAAGGCCATCCGGGAGATAATGGTCTTCCTCCATTCGAATGGCGTCAGCACGAGTCGCGCGGTCCGGATCTACAAGACCTACGGGGACCAGGCGATCGACAAGGTCCGCGCAAACCCCTATCGCCTCGCCCGCGACATCAGCGGCATCGGCTTCAAGACCGCCGATCAAATCGCGGAGAAAGTCGGCATTCCCCGAGACTCGGTCATCCGCGCCTGCGCCGGCCTTTCCCACGTGCTCCTGGAAGCCACCAACTCCGGGCATTGTGCGCTGCCGAAGGACACGCTCGTCGAGCGGGCCGGCACCCTTTTGCTCCTTGATGAAGCGATGATTCGGGACGCTCTCTCCCGCCTGCTCGTGAACCGGGAGGTCGTCGAGGAGCAGGTCAGGGAGGACGTGCTGATTTTTCTGCCCAGGCTGCAACACGCGGAGGAAGGGATCGCCGCCAGGATTCGGACGCTGAGCCGACTTCCGCCGGCTTACCCGCCCATCGAATTCGAAAAGGCCGTCGCGTGGTGCGAAGGCAGAACCGGCAAAGCCCTCGCCCCGAGTCAGCGCGAGGCCCTCGAGAAAGCGCTCGGCAGCCGCGTCCTGATCATCACGGGCGGTCCAGGGGTCGGAAAGACCACCCTCCTGCACTCGCTGCTGCTCATCCTGCGCGCCAAGAAGGTCAAGTGCCTGCTCTGCGCACCGACTGGCCGGGCAGCGAAGCGGCTCGTGGAGGCCACCGGCCTGGAGGCGAAGACGATCCACCGGCTCCTCGAATTCCAGCCGGCCTCGGGCGGTTTCATCCGGCACGAGGAACACCCCCTCGATTGCGACCTGCTGGTGGTGGACGAAACCTCGATGGTGGACGTGCCGCTCATGCACCAGTTGCTCAAGGCGGTGCCGTCCCGTGGTCATCTCCTCCTCGTCGGCGATGTGGACCAATTGCCTTCGGTGGGGCCGGGAATGGTTCTGTCCAACTTGATCGAAAGCGGCGTTGTCCCGACCGTGCGTCTGACGGAAATCTTTCGTCAGGCGGCCGCGAGCCGGATCGTTGTTAACGCGCACCGGATCAACGAAGGCCGGATGCCGGAACCTTCCGACCAGGCCTCCGACTTCCATTTCATCGAACGCGACGAAGCCGAAACGATCCAGGCCACGCTGCTGCACCTGATTCGCGAGCGCCTCCCGGCGAAACTGCTGTGCGACCCGATCGGCGACGTGCAGGTGCTCTGCCCGATGAACCGCGGTTCGCTGGGCGCGCGGGAGCTCAACCGGCAGCTCCAGGACGCCCTCAACCCGCTGCCGGCCGGGGAAGCCTCCGTCGAGAAATTCGGCTGGCAGTTCCGGGTGCGCGACAAGGTGATCCAGATCCAGAACAACTACGACAAGGAGGTCTTCAACGGCGACATCGGCCGGATCACTGGCATCGACAGCGAACAGCGCGAAGTCGCGATCCGGTTCGAAAACCGGGAGGTGCTTTACGACTTCGGGGAGCTGGATGAAGTGTCCCTGGGTTACGCGATTACCATCCACAAATCCCAGGGCTCCGAGTTCCCGGTGGTGATCGTCCCGGTCGCGATGCAGCACTACCTGCTCTTGCAGCGGAACCTCATTTATACGGCGATCACCCGCGGCCGAAGGATGGTCGTCTTGGTCGGACAAACGAAGGCCCTGGCCCTGGCGGTGAACAACCATCGCACCACCGCGCGATTCTCGGGCCTGCTGGAGCGATGCGCCGCGGCGCGAACCTAAATCCGACTATAGAGATGACCACGAAAAACACGGAAAAAGCGGAAGACACGGAGCAGGAATCATTTTGCGTCGATCATGGCGCTCGTCCGTGAATCACCCGCGGGGTGATCCGTGCAATTTTCCGAACCTCCGCGTCCTTCGCGTTTTCCGCGTCTTTGGCGGTTTCCACCGCCGTTTCAAGGTTGAATCGAGCGTAAGCCTCGCTCCAGCCGCGGAGCGGCGCCAACCCGAGTAGCCGTGGTCGAGCAAAGCGAGGCCACGGAAAGAAAAACGCGTGGCAGCCGCGTCAGCGGCGAGACTCTCCCTTCCGCGAACAGGCGTTGCGCCGCTATTCTGCGAGGGCGTGCGCCAGAAGATCGTGCCCGATCGTTTCCAACGCGTAAGCCCGGCTGACGTGCTGGCGGGCGTTCGTGCCAAGGGTGGTGCGCAGGGCGGGTGAGTCGCGAAGTTGGATCAGCAGGCGTTCGAGCCCGCTTCGATCGTCGAGATCGACAATTAGTCCAGTCTCGCCGTGCTCGACTTGCTCGAGCATGCCGCAGTCGCGGTTGACGATCACGGGCAGACCGCTCGCCTGAGCCTCGAGCACGACATAGGGAAAGGCGTCCAGATCGGAAAAGTGGATGAATACGTCGTGCTCGGCGTAGAGCCCAGTGACATCGCGGACGAAACCGAGAAACTGGGCGTGGGCGGCGTGACATTCCCGAAAACGCTCCCACGCGATGCCCGTGCCCGCGATCGCCACCGTAATCCCATTGGCGCGGAGGAACTCGCCGTAATCATTCAGGAAGCGGCCGAGCGCGGCGACCTTCTGCGGGAAATTGAAATTCGTCACCGCCAGCAGGCGCAGCGGGGTGGTCACGTGATGAGCGCGCACGGAGAACTGCGCGAGCGGCACGGGGATGCGCACCACGGCGCTCCGGTCGGCGATGCCGAGCCGCTGGACGATCCAGTGCGACACCGGGACGAAACGATCGACAAACCCGAACAGCGGTCGATCCAGGAGCCAGGCGACGGCGGTCCGCGCGAGCTGCGGCCACTCGCGTTGGAGCCAATGGAAACGAAGCTGCCCGAGCGTCTCGGCGAAGGGATCGCCGCGCAGCCGCATGATCACGCGCAGCCCGTGCAGCTTCGCGAAACACAGGATCACCGCGAGAAAGGCGGAGTTCATGTCCGTGAAGACCGTCGCGTCGCGATGCGCCCGCACCAGCCGCCACAGCTCGCGCACGAACCGCACGTGTGGCGCTCCAGGAAGTGCGCAGAGTTCCTCCCAATCGAGCACCGTGCAGGCCTGTCCGACGGCGGCCAGCGGACGCACGATCTCGCGCCGGCCGCGTTCGCCGGTGATCACCGCAAGGACCTCGCCAGCGCGCTCAGGCATCGTAAACGGCGAGGAGGCGCGTCCGGATCTCGGCATCCGAGCTGGTGTTGTCGCCGCGGATCGTTTGTTCCAGGCGCTGGCGCAGCCCGGAATCGGCGAGGCGCTCGAGCGCGGCGGCGAAGGCGGGTGCATCGCCGGGCGGAACGAGCAGCCCGTTTTTCCCGTCGTGGACGATGTCGGGCAGCCCGCCGACGCGGGTGGAAACCACCGGCTTCCCGAAAGCGAACGCCATGTGCGCGACTCCGCTCTGGCTGGCCGCGCGATAGGGCAACGCAACCACGTGTGCGCGCTGGAACAAGCCGGGAAGCCGGTCGTCGGCGACGAAGCGATTGTCGATTTCGATGTTCGGCGCGCTCACCGGCGGCACCTCGCCTTCCCCCGCCACGAGCAGGCGGAAGCGGGCGGGATCGAGCAGGCGGAACGCTTCGAGGAGCACATCGAGACCCTTGTAAGGAAGGATGCGGCCGAAGAAGAGGACCGTGAGCGGCGTGTCCGGCAGCGGGGTGGCGCCGGCCTGCGCCCAGAGCTGATAATTCACATGCGGCACCACGTGGATGCGTTCGCGTGGGAACCAGGCGGGCAGCGCCTCGCGGATCGTCTCGGAGTGCACGATCACCTTGCCAAGAAACATCCGCACCAGGCGGAGGTGGAGCGCGTGGAAGAGACGCTTGGCCAGCCGCTCGCCTTGATGGGAGAGGGCGTCGTGCAGCGTGATCACCGGGTTCATACCGGCGAAGAGCGGGTAAAGCGGGAGCAGCGCGGGTTGCTCGTTATTGAGATGGACGGCGCGCGGACGCAAGACGCGCAGCAGTCGCGCGATGCCCACGATGGTGGCCCAGTTCCGCGGCCGCAGCGGGTTCAGGTCGAGATCGAGGACCAGTCCCGGCGCGCCGGTTTCACCGGAATAATTGCGGAGGTAGAAAAGCGGCACGCTATCACCGAGCGCATGCACGACTGACTCCGAGTAATGACGCATCCCTCCTTCCCTCCAGAAGTTGATGAAGACGACGGGATGGTTGAGGCGGGCGGCGGCTTCAAAAGTCATGCGGCGGAGCGGAAGGGGGCAGTAAGCCGCAAGAGCGCGCTGGAGCGCAAGGGGCGGGGAGAAGTTGGTCGTTGAATGCCGCGCGCGGGGCGTCGAAAGTCGCCGCGTGAATGACCCCCTGCCCCGCCCGGATGGTGCACCGGAAACGCCGACGATCGCGACGGACATTCAGGTGATGTTTTTCGACACGGACTGCGCGGCGGTGGTGCACAACATCGCCTACCTGCGCTTCATCGAAGTCGCGCGCACACTGCTCGCGGAGCAGCTCGGGATGGGCCTCGTGGAGATGGCGAAGACGCAGCAGTATCCCGTGGTGGTGCGCACCGAGATCGACTACCGCAAGCCTGCGGTCCTCGGGGATAAGCTCGTGGTGCATGGCCGGCTGGAAGGGGTCGATCGGCTGCGGTTCTGGGTCGCGTTCGAGATCCGCCGGCCGGCGGATGGCGCGTTGATCGCCACCTCCCGACAAATGCTCGCCGTCATCCAGATGCCGCCCGGCAAACCGGTGCGCCTGCCCGCGGATTGGGCCACGCGCTTCGCGCACCTGCCGGCGGCGCGGCCGAGCACCCGCTGAGCGAGAACGATAAGACGGGCGCAAGTTGTATGCCTAGGGAACCGCTGATTTAAGAGCCGGTCTCACAACAGCGTGTGGGCGCGGAGGATTCGAGCGACAATTGGCCGTGGCGTTTGCGGGGTTGGAAGTCAAAAGGGGCAAGCGGAACCAGGCAAGCGGTTGCT
>JAXDQW010000068.1:0-300237 GCA_034667665.1 Chthoniobacter sp. | reverse complement strand
AGGCAACCGTCAGCGCCGTCTCCTCGGGCGTCGAGAGCGGCTGCTGCCCGGTAATGGTGGGGGCGTCATTAACTGGCGTCACCGTGACCGAGAGGTTGAAGACATTACTCGTGGCCGCGCCGTCGCTCACCGTTACCGGCACGGTGAGGATGCCGTTGAAGTCCGCCGCCGGGGTGATGGTGTTGCCCGAGCGGGTGTAGTTGGTGCCATTCTGAACGGAGAGCGTGAAGCCGGTTGGGTAAGTGTTGTCCGGATCGCTGACCGTCAAATTGGCGAAGGCGACGGTCAGCGCCGTCTCCTCGGGCGTGGAGAGTGTCTGCTGCCCGGTGATGGTTGGCGCGTCGTTCATCGCCGTGACGGTTACGGCCTTGCTGACCGGACTGCTGGAAGAAAGGTCGCCGTCGTTGACCACGAAGCGCACCGAGCGTCCGGTGGTGGATGGGTTGTCGGAGACGTTTTGATAAGTGATGTTGCGCACCAGCGCCTGGGCTGCGGCGGGTGTCGCGGTGGCGGTCGTGAAGGTCACGACGAGGGGTGTGGCACCGTCGGTGCCTCCGGTGAAGGTGCCAATGGTGGCGCCTCCGAAGGTCACGGTGGCGCCACTGACGCCGATCTGTCCGGCGCCGGTGCCTTGATTGCGAATCGCCAGGCGATCCTCGGGGAGGCTCGTGCCCACGAAGTCCACGGTCAGCGAGCCGCCATTGAAGTCCGCGCTGTCCGAATCCGCCACGGTCCCGCTCGCGTCGAGGATCGTCGCCGGATTGTTTTCCGTGAAGGTAATCACCGGGTCCGGCAGCGTGACGGTCGGTGCGCTGCTGGTCCCGTTCACGAAGAACGTCCGCGTATAGCTGTTATCCGTCTCGATGCTCTCGGCGACGGTCTGCCCCGCGTCGATTCGTATCCCGATGGTGTGCTGTCCCGCGGCGAGCGAGCCGATATTTATGTCAGTGCCGGTGACGGTCCCGCCGGCGTTGATCGCGGGCGAAGTGAGGGCTCCAAGAGCCACGCCGTCGAGGACCAGCTCAATGTCGAAAGGCGTGCCGGTCGCAACCGTGCCGGCGTTGAGGACAGCGAGGTCGAGGTAGATGGTGTTCGTGGTGAGCAGCGGCGAGCTGTCCGAGTTTGTCCCGGTCACATTCGAGATGACGATCCTGTCCGACCAGCCCGCGGGCGTGGTCGGCGTGAGATTCGGTGCGCTCGCGGCGTTGATCACCGTGATGGTTCGGGTGAATTCGTTGTCCGTTTCGTCGGCTTCGGCGACCGCCCCACCGGCATCGGTCTTGACCCGGATGGTGTGCAGTCCGGCGGTCAGCGTTCCGATGTTGAAGTCGGTGGTCGTGGAGATGCCGTTGGGGGCCAGCGTCGGATTCGTCGTAGTGGTGGTTTTCAGGGCGCCATCGACGTAGAGCTCGGTCGTGAACGCCGAGGTCACGCTGCTGCCGCCATTGTTCGCCACCGCAAAATCCACGAAAAGCGTATTGGCGGTCGTGAACTGTGGTGGGGCATCCGTATTTCCGCCCGTGACGGTGGACACGACGATGCGCCCGGACCAGCCGGCGGGGGTGAAAGGGGTGAGGTTGGGCGTGGCCGGCAGCGCGGCAATCATCGGCTGCGCCATGATGATTCCGGGCCCCGAGTCGCGGTCAAATCCGCCGCCTTCAATGTCCAGGGCGGACGCAGCGAGCGCGTTCCGGAGCTGCGCCCCGGTGATCGTCGGACGCGCCGCGCGCAGCAGGGCGGCGATGGCGGCGGCATGCGGAGCGGCCGCGGAGGTTCCGAAGAAAGGATTGAACGGTGAGGCCAGCGAGGTGGCCACTCCATCCGCCGCGGTGACATCCGGTTTTTGCAGCAAGAGACCGCCGGTGGACGAAAAATTCCCCGCGGTAATCGCGGTGCCTTCGGGAGTAAAAAAGATGCGGCGGAAGCCATCGGAGCTGAACGTCTCGACCGGATTCGAGGGACCGCCCGTGAACGGCGTGCTCCGCCCATTGGCACTGGTGGCGGCCACGCAAAAGGCATTCAGCGCGCCGGCGGCATTATGGCCGCGCGTCTGGCCCGAGGTGCTGACGGTCAGCCGCGAGCGTCCCGTATCGACATGGAGGAAACGGCTGGCCCCGGAGTAGAGGGCGATGACCACCCTCTCGTTGGTGCTGAGGGTGCTGATGGATTCGTAGGGGTCCTGGGCGCCGACCTGCGCGTTGGTGGAGGCGCGGACCAGCGTGCCCGAGGAGTTCGCGACATAGACGTCGTAGTCGTTGGCTGAGGCTCCGAGCGGATCCGCCCAAAACAAATCCACGCGGCCGGAAGAAGCGAGGGTCACGATGTTTTGCGTGACTCCGCCGCCGAAGTTATGCAGGCGCGAGCCATCGCTCAGGGTGACTCCACTGTCGAGGAAATCCCCTTCCCACGTCCCCGAGGTAGTGTCGTTCTTGTTCCCCGAATTGCCCGCCGACGAAAAATAGAGCACATCCCCGTTGGAAACCTCATTGACGGCCCGCGCCACCGGACCGTCCTGGAACGGCGACTCATTGAAGTAACTGACGTCATCGACAATGACCTGGCAACCCGCCGCCTTCAGATCGCGGATGCTTTGCGCAAAAGCTCCCGGCCCGCCGTTGGCCGTGGAGAAAAAGAGGGCTGCGCCCGGGGCCAGATCGTGCACGATCTCGAGCATCGCGGTGCCTTCGCCGAGTCCGCTGCCGAATCGATTGGGCAGCACGGTCACCGTCCCGAGTTCGCCTGCCGCCTGGGACTCCGTAAGATGATCGGCGCTGTCCGAGAGCACTCCCACCTTCACCCCCGTGCCGTCCAGGCCGAAGGTACTGCGCGCCGTGTTGGCGCGATGAGCCACGTCGCCTTCGCTGGTCACATTGGTGGTGAAACCGATCGCCGGCTGGATGAACCGCACATCCTTGTGCCCGGCGATTCCTTCGATGGCCGCCAGCGGCAGGAGCGCACGGATCGCATTGTCAATGGGATAACTGCCCTGCACCTCGCCGCCGGCGAGCTTGATGGCGTCGAGCAAATCAATCGAGACCGTGGCTGTAATGTCCACGAGCACCATGCCCCGGGCGTCGGCTTCGACGGTCGTCTTCAAGGTGGCCACGGCCGCCGAAGCGCGGCCGAGGCGCCGCGTGCGCTCCGCGTAAATGAGCGCCGAGTCGAGCTTTTGCTGGGCCGGCGTGCGGGCACGCTTTTCCGCTTGCAGCAGCGTGATCTGCTCGACGAGGCGCGCGACCAGGACGGGATCGTCGGCCGCGGCGAGCCGGCCCGCACCCAGAGCCGTGGCGAGGATCAACGCGAGCCAGTAGGACCACGCACGGAGACAGTTTCGTACCGGCGCCGGCGAGGTCTGGCGATCGGGGTTCATGGAGCCCATCAACTCTCGTGGGTGATCTCGGGATGGCTACCCGACAAGGATTTGAACCTTGACTAGGGGAGTCAAAGTCCCCTGTGCTACCGTTACACCATCGGGTAAATTAAGTGGCTGCGAATAAGCGTCTTATGTGCGTATCTCACACCCGCATCCCACGAATTCTCTGTTTTTTGGAGATGCGAAGGGGCGGGACTATGTCACCGGCTTTGGCGTTCGGCAACGGTGTTTTAGACCGCAATTCCTGGAGCAGGCTCGTCCCGGGCTCGATGCGCCAGATAGGCCCGGAATCGGCACCGGGTTAGCGGGCGACGCCGGTGTGCGCGGCGACGAATTTCTCAACCGTCAGCAAGATTCGCTGATTGACGTCGTCCTGCGTTTCGCCGCTGGCTTTCAATTGGCCCTTGGTGACCAGCAACGAATGATCGCCGCCCTCGACCACCAGCAGTTCGTTGACCGCACGCATCCCGCCACGCACTCGCGCCAGCACGTCCAGGGGACACAGCGAATCCCGCGTGCCCTGCACGAAGAGAATCGGCGTCGAGAGCTCGCGCAGCACCTTGTCGCGCAGCTTCGTGCAATCACCGCCCCCGCAGAGCGGATAGCCAAAGCAAACGACCCCCGCCACGGGTTCCTCCAAGGCGAGATGGCATCCCACTCGTCCGCCCATGCTCTTGCCAATCAGCACGACCGGTCCGGCGTCCGACTGCCGCGCCCTTTCCAGCGCCGCACGATGCGCCTCGATGAGCTTCGGCAGCGGGTCCGGGCGTTTTCGCCCTTCCGCCAGATACGGGTAATCGAATGCGGCGACGTTCCCAATCGTCCTCAATAGATCGGCCCAACGCAGCATCCACGGATGCGACGACGGCGCGCCCGCACCGTGGGCCAGGAGGAACAAAGGTGGATGTCTCGAAGGCATTTTTGCCTCGCACCTTAACGCCGCTGCATGCGAACGGGAAATGCCGGTGTCTTTTGCCGGTGCGGTGGGTCCGGCGAAGGGCTCGCGGCTCGCGCGCCGCCCGGCAAGCGAGGCCCACCGCCGCCCGTCGAGTGGCTCATCCGGCCACCAGCAAGCTGCGCCCGGTCATCTCGGGCGGCTGCGGCTGGCCGAGCAGGTGCAGCAACGAAGGCGCGACATCCGCCAGGATGCCGCTCTCCAGCCGATACCGTTTCGCCTCGGCGCCGACGTAAATTAAATGAACGAGGTTCGTGGTGTGGGCGGTGTTCGGCGACCCGTCCGGGTTGCGCATCGTTTCGCAGTTGCCGTGGTCGGCGGTGATGAGGAGCTGGCCCCCGAGAGAGAGGGTCTTTTCCACCACCTGGCGCACGCAGCCGTCGATCGTCTCGACGGCTTTGACGCCGGCGCCGACCACGCCGGTGTGGCCGACCATGTCGGGGTTGGCAAAGTTGAGGATCACCAGATCGTATTGCGGCAGCAGCTCGACGACTTTCGCCGTGACTTCCGGCGCGCTCATCTGCGGCTTGAAGTCGTAAGTGGGCACGTCTTTCGGCGACGGCACGATCACTCGATCCTCGCCCGCGAAAGGCTGTTCGGCGCCGCCATTGAAGAAGAACGTGACGTGCGGGTACTTCTCGGTTTCGGCGATGCGGAGTTGGGTCAGGCCCGCGGCGCTGACCACTTCGCCCAGAATGTGCCGCAGCGATTGCGGACCGAAAACGACCGGCACCCCGTACGTTTCGTCGTATTCCGTGAGCGTGACGTAGTGCACCTTCGGCACGACCTCGCGGTCGAAGCCGGCGAAATCCGGCTTGAGAAAAGCCACCGAAAGCTGGCGGGCGCGGTCGGCGCGGAAGTTGAACCACAGCACCACGTCGCCGTCGCGGACCCGCTGCTCGCCGGCGTGCGAGAAAATCAACGGCTGAAGAAATTCGTCACCGCGCGGCTCGGCGGCGTAGGCCTCGCGAACCGCGGCGGAAGGACTTTGGGCCGAGACCGAGCCGCGGCCGAGAACGATGGCGTCCCAGGCGAGCTTGGTGCGCTCCCAGCGCTGGTCGCGGTCCATCGCGAAATAGCGACCAATGACCGTGGCGATCTTCGCCCCGCTCGCTGCGAGGCCGGCTTCGACCTGGGCGAGGTAGGCGGCGCCGCCGGTGGGGGATGTGTCGCGGCCGTCGGTAATGGCATGGACGAGGAGGTCCGCCACGCCGGCGTCATGCGCGGCCCTGGCCAGGGCGATGAGATGATCCTGATGGCTGTGCACGCCGCCGTCGGAGAGCAGTCCGATGAAGTGCAGCCGCGTCCCGCGCGCCTTGGCGAAAGCGTCCTGCAAGACGGGATTGGTCGCGAGTTCCCCATCGAGGATGGCTTTGTTGATCCGGGTCAGATCCTGGTAAACGATCCGGCCGGCGCCGAGATTCAAATGGCCGACTTCGCTGTTGCCCATCTGCCCGGCGGGCAGCCCCACATCGAGGCCGCTCGCGCTCAGCGTGCTCTGCGGATAAGTGGCGTACAGGTGATCGTGAAAGGGCGTGGCGGCGAGCAGCGTCGCGTCGCCATTTTCAACCGCCTTGGCGCGACCGCCGGGGTTGATTCCCCAGCCATCGCGGATGATCAGAACAACGGGCTTCTTCGACATGGCCGGCGAGCAAAGCAGCAGCCCCGCGGCGAACCAAGCGCGGAGTTGCCCGCGGAACGAACCGGGCGCCCGGCCAAATCTGGCTCGAACTGCGATTTGTGGGCACAAGTCAAATGAACCTCCTTCGATCCGCCTGTTTCCTCCCGGTCTTGCTCTGCCTGTTTTCCATCGCCTGCGCCGAGCCAGCGGCGAAGACCGTTTCCGGGCAGAAAGGGACGGCTTCCTGGTATGGCAAGGAATGTTCCAAAACGGCGAGCGGTGAAGCCTACAATCCGGCCTCGATGACGGCGGCCCATCGCACCTTGCCCTTTGGGACGCGGGTGCGCGTGACCAATCTCTCGACGAACCGCTGCGCCACGGTGCGGATTAACAATCGTGGTCCATTTCGGAGGGGGCGCATCATCGATGTCAGCCAGGCCGCGGCGCGGGAGTTGCAGATGATGCGATCAGGCACCGCGCTGGTTCGGCTCGAGGTTCTTTAATCCGGATGCGACTGATCGCGGCGAGTGAGGAACCGCCAGCGCTTGCCGCGGCACTGATGCAAAACGGTGCGCCCGCCTGGGCGCTCACTAATTTCCGCATGATTTCCCCGCGCGGTGCGCGGTCGCCGTGGACTGTGCCCGGAAGAGGTGCTTAATCTGTCAGCCCCCCTCCAGATTGCCCCCTATGAAATTCACATTTCCCTCGACCATCATCGCCGCCTTTGCCTTCACCGTGTCGCTGGCGGCCGATCCCAAACCCGCCGCCCCCAAACCCGCGGACGATTTTCCACCCATGCCGCCGGTGCAGCCGCTGACTCCCGAGCAGTCGCTGAAGACGATGCAATTGCCGCCGGGCTATCGGCTCGAGCTGGTCCTGAGCGAGCCTGACATCAAGGAGCCGGTCATGGTGTCCTTCGATGGCGATGGCCGGATGTTTGTGCTCGAGTTGCGCAGCTACATGCAGGATGTCGATGGCACGGGTGAGCACGATCCCGTGAGCCGTGTGTCCATGCACGAGGACACCGACGGCGACGGCAAGTTCGACAAGCACACCGTCTTCGCCGACCAACTGCTGCTCCCGCGCATCCTGCTTCCGCTCGACAAAGGGCGCGTGATCATCGGCGAGACGGACACCAGCGATCTCTATCTGCACACGGACACGGATGGCGACGGCGTGGCCGACAAGAAGGAACTCTTCTTCCAAGGTGGGCCGCGCGGCGGAAACCTCGAGCATCAGCCGAACGGTCTCGTCTGGGCGCTCGATAACTGGCTCTACTCGACCTACAACTCCTACCGGCTCCGCTCGACGCCGGACGGGGTGGTGAAGGAACAGACGGGGCCGAACAACGGACAATGGGGCGTCGGGCAGGACGACTACGGCAAGCTGTGGTTCGTCAATGGCGGAGGCGAGAAGGGTCCGGTCAATTTCCAGACCGGCATCGTTTATGGCGCTTTCAATGTGAAAGATCAGTTTGCGCCGGGCTTCGACGTGGTCTGGCCGGCTGTCGGGCTGGCGGATGTTCAGGGTGGCCTGAACCGTTTTCGCCCCGAGGACAAGACGCTGAATCATTTCACCGCGACCTGCGGGGCGGAGATCTATCGCGGTGACCGCCTCCCTACAGAGCTGCGCGGCAACTTGTTTTTCGGCGAGCCGGTCGGGCGCCTGATGCGTCGCGCGAAGGTCGAGGTCACGGACGGGCTGACCTTCCTCAGTAATCCCTACGAGAAGGGCGAGTTCCTCCGCTCGACCGATCCGCTCTTCCGCCCGATCAACATGACGACGGCGCCGGATGGCTGCCTCTACATTGTCGATATGTATCGCGGCATCATCCAGGAAGGGAACTGGACCAAGGAAGGCAGCTACCTGCGCAAGGTGGTGCTGCAGAACGGCCTCGACAAGCCGGTCAGCCGCGGCCGCATCTACCGGCTCGTCCATGAGAGCACCAAGCGTGGCCCGCAGCCGAAGATGCTCAGCGAGAGTGCCGCGCAACTCGTCGCCCATCTCGAGCATCCGAATGGCTGGTGGCGCGATACCGCGCAAAAGTTGCTCGTCCTCAAGCGCGACCAGTCAGTGGTCCCCGCGCTCACCTCGATGGTGCGCACCGGCAAGAATCAACTGGGCCGGTTGCACGCGCTGTGGACGCTGGAAGGGCTCGAGGCGCTCACGCCTGAACTCGTCCGCACGACGCTGAAGGACAAGGACCCGCAGCTCCGTGCCGCGGCGCTTCGGGTGAGCGAATCGCTCTACAAAAAGGGCGACACTTCGCTGGCTGCTGACGTGCAGGCGGCGCTGAAGGACAAGGACGCGGGCGTGGCCATCCAGTCGTTTCTCACGGCGAAGTTGCTCAACGTGCCCGATTGGAAAAAGCCGCTCGCCGAGCTGGCCGCGGCGAGTCCGAGCCGCGGCGTGAAAGAGATCGGCGGCGCGATCCTCAATCCGCCCGCGCAGGTCGCGACGAATACCTTTTCCGCCGAGGAACAGAAGCTCTTCAAGAGCGGAGAGAACACCTTTCAGACGCTGTGCGCCGCCTGCCACGGTCCGGATGGCAAAGGCATGCCCATGGCCGGCGCCGCGCCTGGCGCGATGCTGGCTCCGCCACTCGCCGGCTCCAAGACGGTGCTCGGCTGGCGCGATGGCGCGATTCACGTGCTGCTCCAGGGGCTGACCGGCGACATCGATGGCAAGAAATACGAAGGCCAGATGATTCCGATGGCGACCAATGATGACGCCTGGATCGCCGGCGTGCTCAGCTATGTGCGCAAGAGCTTTGGCAACAACTCCGGCTTCGTGACCCCGCAGGAGGTCGCCCGTCTGCGCGCGGCGTCCAAGGATCGGACCCAGCCCTGGACGATCAACGAACTGCGCTCGACGCTCCCGCAACCGCTGACCAACCGCAAGGACTGGAAGCTCACCGCCAGTCACAACGCCGGCGAGTGCGCGGCGGCCGTCGATGGCAAAGCGGAGACGCGCTACACCACCAAGGCGGACCAGGCACCCGGGATGTGGGTCCAGATCGAGCTGCCGAAGGAAACGGCGATCGTGGGGTTGCAGCTCGAGAGCGCCAAATCGCCAAATGATTATCCGCGTGGCTACACCGTGGAACTTTCCAGCGATGGCCAAACCTGGAGCAAACCGGTTGCCACCGGCAAGGGGACGCCGGGCGTCACGGATATTCCATTTCCAGCCGCCAAGGCGAAATTCATTCGCATCACGCAAACCGGCGCCGTGAAAGGGCTCTACTGGTCGATCCACGAGCTCCACGTTTTCGCCGCGAATGACGCGGCCAATGTCGCCGACAACCGCGCCCGTCCCTAAAGGTCCTGGCAGTCGTGAATCCGTCCGATCCGCCCGCGCAAAAAAAGGGTCTGTCGGGGCTCGCCATCTTCGGGATTGGTTGCGGGGCGATGCTCTTGATCGTGGTTGTCGCGGCCATCGTCATGTATGTGCTTTTCGCGCCTCGAGGGAAGCGGACCGCCGGCCATTTTCGGAGAAACCCGATGAAGGCGGCGGCCGTGCTGGTGGTGAAGGCGGATCCGGAGTTTGAACTCGTGAAGACGGATGACGCGCGCGGTGAAATGACGGTGCGCTTCAAAAAGACCGGCGAGGAATTGACCATGTCTTTCGAGGAAATTGCCCAGGGCAAATTCCGGGTGCAGGGCAAAGACGAAGGAATCAACGCAAATTCTTCGGGCGTCACCGAGGACGGTCACCTGGTGATGAAGGGACCGGGCGAAGAGGAAACGATCATCGGCGACGTGGAGCCGCCAGCCTGGGTGCCGCTTTATCCTGGAGCCACCCCGCAACCCGGCGGGATGCGGCAGCAAAAAAAGGATTCCGTCTCCGGGGCTTTCACCTCTCGCACCCCGGATCCGGTTGCGAAGGTGACAGGCTTCTTCGAAACCAAACTCAAATCAGGCGGCTTCCAAACGGAGACGAACACGACGAGCGCCGATGGGACCGAGTCCGCGGTGGTCACGGGACGGCAGGAAGCGGCGCGTCGTGGGGTCACGGTGCTGATCAGCAAGGAGAGCAGCTGGACGAATCTCACCATCAACTACGACGAAGCGAAACCGTAGCAGTCGCGTCGGTCGCAGCTCGTTTCTCTGGGCTGCTATCTGGAAGAATCGCACATCTTCGCGAGGATTTTTTGGTGCACATTCGCAACTGGTGGAGGGAATTGGCGGTTGCCGGCTATCGACGAAGGGGCGCGCGCGTTGCTCTTCCTCCGCGGCCCTTTGCGTCCTCCGTGTCCTCTGCGTTTCAATTGCCCGACGAGTTTGGTTGCGGCTTCGCCGCTCCGGACTCTCCGCGCCTCTGCGCCTCTGCGTTCAAGTTCGCAGCATGGTCTGGATCCATTCAAGCGAGCTGCTGTGTTGCGCGGAGGTGCTCGATGGCACGCCGGTGCGGAGCGGTGAGGGCAACGTCGGCAAGTTCCGCGAGCAGGAACCATTGCTGGTTCGGGGCGAGCGGCGTTGGCGCTGATGCGGCGAAGACGGAGAGATGCACGCGATGATGGGTGAACGGATAGGTGAGGAAGGTGAGGGGCTTGGCGGATTGCGGATTGCAGATTGCGGATTGCGGATTGCGGAGCGCGGATTGCGGATTTCGCGGCGCGGCGAGCACCGGCAGCCTCCACAAGCCGCGCCATCGGGCCCCGGTCTGTTGTTCGAGCAGGACCCGGCGACCCCGCACCACCCAGGCGCAATCCTCCCGCATCGAAACGGTTTTCTGACGCGCCTTTTTGATCGGCAACGAATCGGGATCGAGGGTGCGGCATTGCTCGCGCACGGGGCAGGGGAGGCATTGCGGTTTGGTGGGCGTGCAAATCAGCGCGCCGAGCTCCATGAGCGCCGAGGTGTGCAGGTGGCCGCCCTGCCCGGGCAGGAGCGCTTCGGCGACCTGCCAGAGGATGCCGGCGCCGGTCTTGGAATCGATCGGCTCGTGCAAGTCGAGCAGACGCGCCAGGACGCGGGCAATGTTGCCGTCGATGGTGGCCACCGGCTGATCGAAGGCGAAGCTGGCGATCGCCCCGGCCGTGTAGCGGCCGATGCCTGGCAAGGACGCAATGATGGCCGGATCCGACGGGAGGGTGCCGCCATGGAGGGTCACCACCTCCTGCGCGGCGCGGTGGAGATTGCGGGCGCGCGAGTAGTAGCCGAGACCCTGCCACACCGCGAGCACCTCGCCTTCGCTGGCGGCGGCAAGGGTGCGGAAATCCGGGAAGCGCGCGAGCCAGCGCGCAAAGAAAGGGATCACCGTCGCGACCTGGGTCTGCTGGAGCATGAACTCCGAGACCATGATCGCGTAAGGATCCCGCGTCCGGCGCCAGGGCAGATCGCGGCCATGCTTCTGGAACCACGCGGCGAGGCGGGTGCGGAGCAATTCTGAATTCTGGATTTTGAAAATTGGATTTTCCAAGCGGACGCGCACACTCCCTAAGCGCGCATGCCCCAAAATCCAAAATCCAAAATTCAAGACGAGGGCCCGGCGCCGCTGACCCTCTACACCTCCCCGCTCACCCCGGAACAGGCGGCGAAGCTGCGCGCCTTGCTGGAGACCGATGGCTACAAATTCGAGCCGAAGCCTTACACGCTCTACTACGCGTCAAAGGACAAACTGAACGTGGCCGTTTACGAGAAGGGTCCGAAGGTGGTGCTGCAGGGCAAAGGGACGCAGGACTTTGTGACTTTCCGGCTGGAGCCGGAGGTGCTCGGCGAGGCGAAGCTTGGCTACGAAGAGGTGCACCATCCGGAAATGTTCGCGCCGCACTTTGGCGTGGATGAAAGCGGTAAGGGCGACTTCTTCGGCCCGCTGGTCATCGCCGGCGCGTACGTGGACAAGGACATCGCGCGCAAGTTCATGGAGGCCGGGATCCAGGACAGCAAACGCATCGGCAGCGACAAGCGCATCCGCGACCTCGCGGAGATGATCCGGCGCACGCCGGGGGCCGTGCATTCGGTCGTGGCGATCGGGCCCGAGCGTTACAACACCCTGTATAAGAAGTTCGGCAATCTCAACCGGCTCCTGGCCTGGGGACATGCGCGGGTCATCGAGAATTTGCTCGAAGCGCGCCCGGACTGTCCGCGGGCGCTTTCGGACCAGTTTGCCGACCCGGCCTTGATCAAGCGGGCCCTCCTCGAGAAGGGGCGCGGGATTCAACTGGACCAGCGGACCAAAGCGGAAAGCGATCTCGCCGTCGCGGCGGCTTCCATCCTGGCGCGGGAGCGTTTTATCGAATGGCTGCTCAAGACCGGGCAGGAAATGCAGACGGTCCTCCCGCGGGGCGCGTCATCGCTGGTCAAGCAGGCCGCCCATGCGCTGGTGGCGGCGCGCGGAGCTCAAGTCCTTGAGCGCGTGGCAAAAACGCATTTCAAGACGGCTTCCGAAATTGCCCCCGCCGAGTATCCGCCGGCGCCGCCGCGAGAGTTTAGCTTCCGTCGTCCGGCCAAAGCCTAAATGGCCAGTGGGGTTGTCCACGGCGGCCTGAAGCCCGGGGTCTCACGGGAGGCTCGGAAGCGGGGTGACGCGGTCGATCACCGAGCCGATCTCGTATTTTCCCTCCATCGTGGTGATCGTGCCGCCGGTGTTGGCGTTGGATATCGTCCGCGTGCCGGCGACGATGCGGTCGAGGGGATCAGCCAGCGCCGCCGCGCGGACTTCGGCAAACGCCGCCGTGACCTTGCCACCGTACGGCTTGGCAGCCGTGATGAGAATGTTCTCGAGCGATTTGCGGTCAGCCAGGCTGGTGGGCGCGGCGAGGAGGTCCGTGGCCTGTTGGGCGGTTAAGCGGTTTTCCAGTACGGCAATGGAGATCGTCTGGGCGATGGCGCCGGCGATCTCGCCCGTGGCATCCTTGCGATCGGCCGCAAACGCTCCTCCATTCACGAGCAGGGGCCCCAAACCGTTCTTAATCGACCTGAAGATCGCACCGATCGCCGAAGCCCGCCGCGCTGTGGTGCTGCCCGGGCCAAGACGGGCGATGGCCTGGCGGGAAAGTTCCGCGGAGAGTTCGGCGATCTCATCCACGCGGTTGCTGGTCGGCACCAAAGGCTGGGCATTGATCGCCTGGGTCAACGAGGTCCCCAAAGGGCCGATCGAGGAGAGGTGGGGCAGCTTGCCTCCAGTGCCCAAAAGGGCGCTCACGACCGCCCCGACATCCGCCGCGCTCTCCTCGTCCACCGCGCGGGCGACGGCGCCGGCAATGACCACGGCCTTGGTCTGGAGGGCGCCCGTGGGTCCGGCCAGCGCGACCGCGGCGGCGATGTCGCCCGCAGTGACACCGCCTGTGACCTGGCCATTCGTCACCGTCGCGTCCGCGACCGCATTCACCGCCACCCCCGCCGCGATACTTGGGGCGTTGGAGAGAAGTGAGAGCGCGGTCGCTTGCGCAAAGGCCGCGTAATCGCTGGCCGGGAGGAGCGCCGAGAGTTCCCTGGCAATGTCGAAGGCTGCGGGCGGCGCGGCGCGAACGGTGTCGCGGGCCAAAAGAGCGAGCGAATCGACGGTGCGAGAACTGAGCTTGCCGGCGACACCGGCAACCGCCGCGCCAGCGGCCGGTCCATGATTCGGGACGGCTTTGGCGAGTTGCAACGCCAGCCACGTTTTCGCCGCATCGCTGCCGAAGGCCGCCGGGGAACTGTCGATGAGCTTTTGCGCGATGATCGCCCCCGTGGATGGCGAGGAGACCGCGATCGCTTTCACTGCGCCGATGCCGATGTTCGTGCGAGCGGACAGATCTTTGCCCGGGATCGGCTCATTCACGAGGCTCAACACTTTGACGACCAGGTCGCCGGCCACATCCCCCGTCCCCACCGCGGCGGCATTGGCGAAAATGAAGAGTTCGGCCGTGCTCGGGACCAGTGCAGTCAGCGCCTTGTCGATCACGTTTCCCGCCTCGGCACCGGTGACATTTTGCAGGACACCAGAGGCGATGGCTCCCCGCCGGGAGATGGTTCTTTGATTGATTGGGAATGCGGCGATCAGGTCCGCAGCAAATTGCGCGGGGTCACCGCTGAGATGCCCAGTGGTGGCAGCGACGATCGGGCCGATGGCATTAGCCAGCCCGGCGTCCGTGATGGCGGAAAGCGTCAGCGCTTTGATCGCGGCGTCTCCCGGCAATTGCGCCGCGCGGCCGCCCATGACTTCACCAGCAATGACCCGATATTTGCCGGCCAATGCTCCGGCCACGTCTCGGGCAAAGGTGTCTTTGAGGGCGTCGTCGCCGGTGACGAATTCGAGCATCTTCTGCATGAAAGAGCCCACCTGACCAGCGGCGGAGCCGGTCCTCGTCAGGGCGACGATGATTAACGCTTGCAGCTTCTCGTTCGTCGTCGCGCCTTTGGCCGAAGCGGAAAGTTCCCGCGCGACCGTTGCGATCGCCGCACCGGCGGCGGGGTCCCAATCGTCGGTGATCTGCACCGCCCGCCCGATCAACGCTGCCTTTCCGACGAAGGTGAGCTGTTGGGTCAGCGGCAAGGTGTCATTGACCTTCGCCAGCGCCGTGAGGATCGCAACGACGTCCGAGGCCTCGGTGAGGCCACTCCCGAACATCGCGGCGTCGAGAAGGCGGGGCGCAATGGTGCTTTTGTCGGCGCGGGTCTTGAGCCGGCCCCCAACCGGAATTGCCTCCAGAGCGGCTCTGGCCAGAGCCGCCGCGTTGGTCACGTCGCCGAAACCGTCCGCGTTCGTCAGCTCGAAGACGGCATAAACCAGGTCTTCCGCGCTCACGGTGAGGGTGCTCGGCAGCAGCACGACCGGCGTCGCTTCCGTTGAGTCCTTTTCGTTCGCAAATTGCCGCAACTTCACCCGCAGCCGGTCAATCGCCGCCGGCCCATCGAGGAGGGTTCCCCCGCTCAGACGGATCTCGAACGGATTCTCGTTGCCGTCGTCGCTGGCGAGGTGGAGCGTCGCCCTGCTGAAACCTGGGGAGCCGGAAAACTGCACCGTGAACTCCGTCGCGCCGGCGGGAATCACCGGCGTGCTCGGGCTCGAAATCACCGTGAAAGCGGCGGCTGCGGGACCATCGATGGTGAGGTTGCCGAGCGTGAGATTCGCGTCGCCCATATTCCTGATGGCAAAGGTGAGCGTGCTCGCCGCGTTCCCAAAGTCCCTGGCGCCTCCGTCGGCCAGGCCGGTTCCCGAGGGCTCCTCGACGGCGATCTCCGGGAGGTGGTCACCGGTTCCGGTCAGCCTCACGTCGAAAGGGTTTTCATCGCCATCGTTGTTCACGAGGTGCAGTGCCGCCGTCATGGGACCAGCGGTGGTGGGGGCAAAGCGCACGGTCAATGCGGTGGATGACGACATTTTCACCGGCCCCTGCGGCGGAGTCAAAACGCTGAACGAGCCGGCATCGGCGCCATCGAAGGTGATGTTCCCCAGCGTGAGGTCCGCGTTGCCGGTGTTTCTGATCACCAAGGTGCGATCCATCGTCGTGCCGGCGGCGACCGTCCCGAAGGCCAGGACGGCGTTGTCGGCAAAGTTGTTGGCCGGGGGATATTCGACCGCGATCTCCGGGAACGTTGCCGGGAGCGCCTCCGCCGGGTGCTGGAAAAGGTAATCGATCTCCGCATCGGTGAGCGCCTGGCGGTAAATCTGCAGCTCGTCGATGAGGCCCGTGTAGCGCCCCTCCGGGGTTCCTGTGGGAGAGTGATATTGAAACACTCCCCCGACCAGGAAGGGAGGGGAGCTATTGGCGACGAGGGCGTGCGGATCACGGCTCGTCTCCGCGGGCGTCCCATCGACATAGGTGGAGATCACGACGCCCGAGGCATAAACGCCCACGATTTGATGCCAACTGCCATCGTTGACGCTGGTCGTCGAGGTGGGGCTTTCGGAGTCGAAATCGGAAGCCGTGAAGGTGGCTTTGTCGAGAAAGCCCCCGTCGGCGGTGGTATTGAGGGCTACGTAATAACCATTTCTGGAAGGGCCGGAGACCGCATCGTCGGCACCGGCTACGTGTCTGGCGACGGCGAAGGTGTTGTTGGCGGTGGTGGTGGTCTTGACCCAGAACACGATGGAAAAATCCTGATCAGAAAACTGAAAGGCACTCCCCATGGTGACGTAGCCGTTCGCCGCCCGATCAAGGCTGATGGCGTTGCCAGCGATGCCGCCGGAAACAAAGGCAGAACCGCCCGGCGAGAGGGTCCCATCGACCGGGTTGGCGCTGTTGATGGCGGTGGTGCTCCCGGCGGGCTCGTCGAAATGAAACTGCGCCACGAGCGAGCTTTGAGCGTGGATGGAAGGAGCCGAAATCAGGGCCCAAACGAGTGGAACAAGCGCCGCGAGGGTGGAGTGTTTCATGGTGGTTCAAGCGTCCTGGGAGTCGCGTTTCAATTCAGGAAACCCTTCCGAACCGCCCTGCTCTGGGAGCTTGGCCAGAGGTCATCACCGCAGGAAAATTGGCATTGTGGTATCCGCGAATCCAAGAGCCCTACCGTCCGGGACGCCGCGCCGCCCTACTAACTCAAGGATGAGAAGCGCGCCATCTTATTTTGCCCCTTGCCGTCGCGCACGGGAGTCGCGCTCGCTCGGGCGGCGCCGGGTTAAGCCGCAGTGGAGTTGCGACTTGGTGATGGGAGCGGTTTCGAGGAGAATCTAAGAAGTAATACCCATTCCGTGCCAGGCGCAGGAGGAGGTTTAGAATTCCCAATCCAGCAGCGGCGGCGGCGCGCTTTGTGAAAACCACGACCGGCAATCGAGCCCAGGCAAGACGTGGGTGGATTTCATGAATGGCCTGCTAAGCGGTTTGGCCGCCGTAATTTTTGACAAACACATCTTGCCGGTGGCGGACGGCCCTGTATTAATGCCGCGCAAATTATGGGAACATTAACGAAAAGGGAACTCGTCGTTAAAATTAGCAATGAAACCGGGCTCGTTCAGCACCAGGTTTTCGACGTCGTCCAAAGAACCCTCGATCACATTACCGACGCCCTGGCCGAGGGCGATACTGTCGAACTCCGGAATTTCGGAGTTTTGGAAGTGAAACTCACCAAGCCGCGCGTGGGCCGGAACCCCAATCAACCGGGCAGCAGTTTCGTCATCCCGGCGCGAGCGACCGTGAAATTCAAATCGGGGAAAATCATGCGGCAAAAAGTTGGGAAGCTCTCGGCGGTGATGAAGCGCGAGGCAGCGGCCAAGGTGTAGGGGGAGGCGGCGTAATTCCCGGCAGAGGCCGGGGTGGGCAGAGGCCGGGGTGTAGTGGGGCAGGCGTCCCCGCCTTCCACCAGTGGGGCAGCCGTCCCGGCTGCCCAGACCAGTGCAGGCGGGGCGCCCGCACGACTACTGGCAGGCGGGACGCCCGCCCCACTTTTGGGCGGCGGGACGCCTGTCCCACTTCCTCTCGGATGGGCGTTGTTCGTAAGTGCCAGATGGCATCAGTTGCAATCCGCGCGGTGTCAGACGAGCGTGCGCGCCCGTTTTCCTGATGAATCGACCCAAGCTGACCATTGTTCCCGACCCCGGCGTCATCGAGATTCGCGGCGCGCGGCAGAACAACCTCAAGGGGATCGACCTGGATCTGCCGCTCGGGAAGCTCAACGTGATCTCCGGGCCCAGCGGCAGCGGCAAATCCAGCCTCGCTTTTGACACGATCTACGCCGAGGGCCAGCGGCGTTACGTCGAAACCTTTTCGCCCTACACGCGCCAGTTTCTGGATCGCATGGACAAGCCGAAGGTGGACGAGATCCGCGGCATCCCGCCAGCCATCGCCATCGAGCAGTCCAATCCCGTCAAATCCACGCGCTCCACGGTGGGCACGATGACGGAGATCAACGATTACCTGAAGCTGCTCTTCCCGCGCCTCGCGCAGGCCTTTTGCCCCGAATGCCAGCGCGAGATTCGGCCCGAGACGGCCAGCTCGATTGTCGAGGAAGTCTTCGCTGCGCACGGGGGTGAGACGCTGCTCGTGACTTTCGGCGTGCCCGTTCCGCCAAAAACCGAGCCGGTCGATTTTTTCGCCTTTCTCCAGCCGCAAGGCTATCTGCGGGTGTGGCTGGAAGGCGCGATCCACCGCGTTGATGAAGCGCCCCAAATCAAGCGATTGCCCCCGGTGGTGCCGGTGATCCAGGACCGCCTGACGGTGAGCGAGGAAAATCGCTCGCGTTTCACCGAAGGCGTGGAGACCGCGCTGCGCTTCGGAAAGGGCCGGATCGCGTTCGTGCCCGCGCCAACCAGCGAAGCCCCTTCCACGCTCAACGCGCCACTTCCCTTCAGCACCGGCTGGCACTGCGCCCACTGCGATCTCGATATCACGCCGCCGTCGCCCGGGCTCTTCAGCTTCAACCATCCGCAGGGCGCCTGTCCGACCTGTCGCGGCTTTGGCCGGACGATCGCCATTGATTTGCCGCGCGCCATCCCGGACCGCGCCGTCAGCATCGCCGGAGGCGCCGTGAAACCGTTCCAGACCGAGAACGGACGCGAATGCCAGGCCGATCTGATGCGTTGCGCGGCCGCGAATGAGATCGACACGATGTGTCCCTTCGAGGAGCTGTCGCCTGCGGACCAGAATTGGGTGCTTTACGGCGAGCGACCCGGAGCGAAAGGCGAGGATTTGTGGGAAGCCGGGCTATGGTATGGGGTCAAAGGCTTCTTCGACTGGCTGGAAACGAAGAGCTACAAGATGCACGTCCGCGTGCTGCTCAGCCGATACCGCAACTACACCCTGTGCCCGGACTGCCGCGGCGGCCGCTACCAGGCTGCGACGCTCAACTTCCGCTCCGGTGGAAAGACCTTGCCGGAACTGATGGGGATGCCGGTCGGCGAGTTGCGGGAAGTCTTCAGCGCGCCGCGATCCGGCAGGAACGGCCAGCGACCGGGCGATGCCACGACCGACATGCTCACCGCCGAGGTGCGCTCGCGGCTCGGCTACCTCGTCGAAGTGGGTCTCGCGTATCTTTCCCTGGATCGTCCCACCCGCACGCTCAGCGGTGGCGAGGTCGAACGCGTCAACCTGACGACCTGCCTCGGTGCCTCGCTGGTGAACACGCTCTTCGTGCTCGACGAGCCCAGCATCGGTCTGCATCCGCGCGACACCACCCGGCTCATCCGTGTCATGCAGCAGCTCCGCGACAAGGGCAACACGCTGCTCGTGGTCGAGCATGACGAAGCGGTGATTCGCGCCGCGGACAACCTGGTCGAGATCGGTCCGGGTCGAGGGGAAGGCGGGGGGGAGCTGGTTTTTAGCGGGCCTTTGGACGCGCTCCTGGCGAAAGCCGGAAGCTCCTCACGTCAATGGTCGCTAACGGCCGACTACCTCACCGGCCGCAAGTCCATTCCGATTCCGTCAAGGCGCCGCAAACCGCGCGCCTTCATTTCGGTGAAAGGCGCGAGCGAGCACAATCTGCAACGGATCGACGCCGATTTCCCGCTGGGGGTCTTCGCCTGCGTCACCGGCGTATCCGGGTCGGGCAAGAGCACCCTCGTGCATGACGTGCTCTATCGGAATCTGCTCGCCGCGCAGAATGTGGCGACCGAGGAAGCGCCTGGCGCCTGCAAGAAACTGCTCGGAGCGCATCGGCTCGATCAGGTCGTGATGATCGATCAATCGCCGCTCAGCCGGACCCCGCGTTCGAGTCCGGCGCTCTATCTGGGCGTCTTCGACACGATCCGCGAATTGTTCGCCACGACGCCCGATGCGGTGGCGCAGGGCCTCACCGCCAGTTCGTTTTCCTTCAACGCTGGCACTGGCCGCTGCGAGCGCTGCAGCGGCAATGGTTTCGAGAAAGTCGAGATGCAGTTTCTCAGCGACGTCTTCATTCGCTGCCCCGAGTGCGAGGGAACGCGTTATCAGCCTCACATTCTCCAGGTGCGGCTCGAGGGAAAATCGATCCACGAGGTGCTCCAGCTCACCGTCACCGAAGCCATCCTCTTTTTTACCCAGCTTCGCGCGGTGAAAGTCGCGCGCCCGCTCGTGGTGCTGGCCGAAGTGGGGCTCGGTTACCTCACGCTGGGCCAGCCGCTCAATGTTCTTTCGGGCGGCGAATCCCAGCGGCTCAAGCTCGTCGAGCGGCTGACCAATCAGCGCGAGACGAACTGTTTGCTCATCTTCGACGAACCCACCACTGGCCTGCACTTCGACGATGTGGCGCAGTTGGTGAAGGTGTTCGAGCGGCTCGTGGAGCAGGGGAATACGGTCCTGGTGATCGAGCATAACCTGGAGGTGATCAAGTGCGCCGATTACCTCATCGATCTCGGTCCGGAGGCGGGCAGTGCCGGCGGGCTGGTCGTCGCGGCCGGAACGCCGGAGCAGGTGGCGGCGGTGGAGCAATCGCACACCGGGCGTTTTTTGCGACACGCCCTCCGGGGCGCGGCGGTGAACGGCGCGCCGAAGATGGTGAATGGCGAAGAGCTCGCGCGGGTCGCCGAGGAACCTCCCCACGTCATTCACCAAGCGCCCTGCGCGATCTCCGTCCACGGCGCGCGCGAGCATAATCTGAAGAACCTCTCGCTGGTGATTCCGCGCGATCAAATGGTGATCATCACCGGGCTCAGCGGCTCGGGAAAATCGACCCTCGCGTTCGACATCCTTTTCGCGGAAGGCCAGCGGCGGTTCCTGGATTCGATGTCGCCGTATGCGCGCCAGTTTGTGGAGCAGCTCGAGAAGCCTGATGTGGACTTGATCACCGGTCTGCCGCCGAGCGTGGCCATCGAGCAAAGAATCACCCGCGGCGGAGGCAAATCAACCGTGGCGACGGTCACCGAAGTCTATCATTTTCTCCGGCTCCTCTTCGCGAAGCTCGGCACGCAGTTCTGCCCGAAGTGCGATGTCCCCGTCGAGAAGCAGACCTTCCAGGCGGCCACCAAGAAAGCGGAGACGATCGCGCGCGGCGGGCGCATTCTCGTGCTCGCGCCGCTGATCAAGGCGCGCAAAGGCTTTCACACCGAAGTCGCGCGCTGGGCGGAGCGGCAGGGCTTCGAGCAGTTGTGGGTGGACGGCAAGTTCGTGCGCGTGGAAAAATTCGAGAAGCTCGATCGTTTCCGCGAGCACACCATCGACGTGGTGGTGGGCGAGCGCACGACGGCCTCGGGCCTCCAGGCGCTGGTCAAGCGCGCCCTCGAGATCGGCAAAGGCACGGCGAAAATTCTCGATGCGAAGAACCGGGTCCACGTGCTCAGCACCGAGATGAGCTGCCCGGAATGCGGGACGTCCTTTGAGGAATTGGACCCGCGCCTCTTTTCGTTCAACTCACCGCACGGCTGGTGCCCGGAGTGCCACGGGTTTGGCGAGGTCTGGAAGGCGGCGATCGATCCGAAACTGGAGTCCGCGATTGACATCGAGATGGCGCAGGAACGGCAGCATGAATGGCTCGACGAAGGCGAGGCCAGTCCGTGCCCGAGTTGTCGCGGCGCGCGGCTCAACGAAATCGCCCGGCACGTGCGCTTGCAGGCGCGCACGATCGACGAGTTCACCGGGCTCTCGGTGCGTGGCGCGCTGGGGCTGCTCGCGAAGCTCAAGTTCACCGGCGGGCCCAAGCAAATCGCGGAGGACATCGTGCCGGAGATCCAGCAGCGGCTCACCTTCATGGGCCAGGTCGGGCTCGATTACCTCGCCTTGAGCCGGTCCGCGAAGACGCTGAGCGGCGGCGAATCGCAGCGGATCCGTCTCGCGGCGCAGTTGGGCAGCAATCTGCGCGGCGTGCTCTACGTTCTCGACGAACCCACCATCGGCCTGCACGCCCGCGACAACGAGAAGCTCCTCGATACGCTCGAAGCGCTCAAGCGCAAGGGGAACTCCCTCGTCATCGTGGAGCACGACGAAGACACCATGCGGCGCGCGGATACGATCATCGATCTCGGCCCGGGCGCCGGATCGCGCGGCGGCGAGGTGGTGGCGCAGGGGACGCTCGCGGAGATTCAACAAATCGCGGGCTCGGCCACGGGCCGGTATTTGCGCGAGCCACTGCAGCATCCGACGCGGGGCACCCGGCGTCCGCTGGGTGAAGTGACGCGCTGGCTGGAATTAAAGGGCGCGGACCTGCACAACCTCAAGAACGTGGACGTGCGGTTTCCGCTCGGCCGCTTGAGCGTGGTCACCGGCATCTCCGGCTCCGGCAAGAGCACCCTGATGCGCGGAGTGCTCAAACCGCTCGTCGCGAAGGCCCTCGCCCCGGGTCGCAGAAGAGAGGCGGAGAAAACGGAGACGCGCAGAGGGAAGAAGGGGGACGGCGAAGCACGGCTCGGGATCCATCAGCCGCAACCGTATCCCGTTGCGGCCCGCATCAATTCGTCTGCGCTCTCTGCGTCCAAAGACGTGGCGGTGCGTGATTGCCTCGAAGCGGTTTACGAAGTCGATCAATCCCCCATTGGCAAGACCTCCCGCTCGACGCCGGGGACCTACATCAAAGTCTTCGACGAAATTCGGGCCCTCTTCGCCCAGATGCCGCTCTCGCGGATGCGCGGCTACACCGCGAGCCGCTTTTCGTTCAACGCGGAAGGCGGCCGCTGCGAGACCTGTCAGGGGCAGGGCGTGATCAAGGTGGAAATGAATTTTCTTCCGACGAGCTATGTGCCGTGTACCGATTGCCATGGCCGGCGCTACAACGCCGCCACGCTCGAAGCCCTCTACAACGAGCGCAGCATTGGCGACGTCATGGAGATGACGATCGAGCAAGCGGCCGACTTCTTCCAGGCGCAGCCCAGGATTCATCGCCCGCTCGCGCTCCTCTGCGAGACCGGGCTTGGTTACCTCAAGCTCGGCCAGCCCAGCCCGACTCTGAGCGGTGGCGAAGCCCAGCGGCTCAAGCTCGTCAGCGAACTCACCCGCGGGCTCGGCCGCACCCAAACCGCGCGTTTGCGGCAGAATCGCGAGGCGAAATCCACGCTCTACCTCCTCGAGGAACCGACCATCGGTTTGCACATGGCCGACGTGGCCGAGTTGCTCAAGGTCTTCCACCGGCTGGTCGATGACGGCAACACGGTGATTGTCATCGAGCACAACCTCAGTCTCATCGCGGACGCCGATTACGTCGTCGATATCGGACCCGAAGCCGGCGACGAGGGCGGCGAATTGGTCGCCAGCGGCACGCCCGAGGAAGTTGCCCGGAGCAAGCGCAGCCGCACCGCGCCATTTCTGAGAGCGGTCCTCAGCAATCCCGATCGGCCGCCGGCGCCTCAACGCGCCCGGCGGGCGCCCGCGGTCAAGGTATAGAGCCGCGGAGCGCTTTGGGACGGTCGAAAAGCCCAAGTTCTTGCGGGCTGGCGACAACTTCGATGGGGTCAAGGCAACCTGGGAATCAGGGGTCGCCCTGAGCGAACGTAGCGCCGGCTGCTGTGGCATGCGAAGTGGTTCATTCGCGCGGACAACTCCATGCAACCCGAATCTCACGGTCAGCGGCCACCACCTCCCGTCATTCCACAACATCCCCCTGCGCCGGGGGCGCCGGCAATCCGTCCGAACATTCAAAACATCGGCACCGTAGCGCCGGCGCGAACCCTTTCGCTGGATCAGGTGATCACCACGATGCTGAGCCAGGCGGAGGGGATGTCGGACCTGTTGTTTGTGGTCGGACGCCCGCCGCAGGCTGAAATCCACGGCAAACTAAAGGGTCTGGTGGTCGAGGGCTTGGGGCCGCTGCTGGTTTCGGCGCACGTCGAAGCGATTGCGCAGAAGATCATGGCGGGAAACGAGCGCCTGATCAGCGATCTGACGAAGTTTGGCTCGTGCGACACGAGCTACTCGGTGCCGGACCTCGCGCGTTTTCGGGTGAACATTTTCAAGAACAACGGCAATCACGCCATCGTGATGCGCAAGCTGAGCACCAAGATCCCGACCCTCGCCGGCCTCAATCTGCCGCCCATCTTCAAGGAGATGATCCACGAGAAGACGGGCATCATCTTCGTCACCGGCGCCACGGGCAGTGGCAAAACTACCACGCTGGCGGCGATGTTGAACGAGATCAATCAGGAGCACGAAGTGCATATGGTCACGCTCGAGGACCCGATCGAATTCCTCCACCCGCACCTCAAGGCCACCTTTAGCCAGCGTGAGTTCGGCAAGGACTTCTCGGACTTCAATGTCGGCTTGCGGGCCGCGCTGCGGCAGGCGCCAAAGGTGATTCTCGTGGGTGAGATCCGCGACCGTGAGACGATGGAGATCGCGCTGACCGCGGCGGAGACCGGGCATGTCGTGTTTTCGACGTTGCACACGATCAGCGCCGCGCAGTCGGTGAATCGCGTGATTGGGATGTTTTCCGTCCAGGAGCAGGAACAAATCCGGCATCGGCTCGCCGATACCTTGCGCTACGTAGTCAGCCAGCGGCTCGCGCCGAAAATTGGCGGCGGACGGGTGCTGGTCTCCGAGATCATGGGCTCGAGCCTGCGCACGCGTGAAGTGATCCTCCTGGGAGAGAGCGAACTCCGCAACTGGCACGAGATCATCGAGGCCAGTTCCCAAGCGGGGTGGCATAGCTTCGAGCAGTCGCTGGTGCGGCTCTTCACCGAAGGGCAAATCACCGAGGAGACGGCGATCCTCTACAGCGTCAACAAGTCCGCGGCCCGCAAGTCGCTCGATGTCGCCAAGAAGGCGATGCAGGGCCCTGACGACACGCTCTCGGGATTTCGGCTGAATCATGCCGCCCCGCTCCGGACGCAGGCGCCACGGACTCCGCCGGCCCTCCCCGTCCGAGCCTGAGAGGTAAGGCCGGGTTGCAGGGTGAGGCCGACTTTGTAGCCGGCGAGGACGATCGAATGCGAGGCGGAGAAGCGGCTCACGGCAGGCGTGCCCCGGCGTCCTCACGCGGGCCGTGCGAGAGGACCACCGCGGCAACCAGGGGCCGACTCGCTGGGCTCGTCCGCGCCGACTGCAAGTCAGCCTCACATCTCTTGCAGATTTTCCAAAAATCCCCCTTGCGCCCCCTTCGCTCCTCCTCTACATATCACACCCCTTTCGCGCTCTCGTGAGTCCACCGCTCATGCTCTCGCGGCTCCGGTCACCCGGCGGCTTCGACGAGTGGAGGCTGACCGAGCGGCATGAAAGGATAAGTTGCGGAGCCGCGAAGAAAATTCCTTGCACGTCAGGCGAATTCTCCTAGTGTCCGCGCTCCCCGCTCCCGGTGGGTCTGAAAACGCCCGCCTAGCGGGGTTTCTAGTCCCCAGATGTTGCGGGGGATGCAGTGCAGAATCGACCAACCTTTCACATGCCAACCATCAATCAGCTCGTTCGCAAAGGACGCAAAAAGATTTCGGTCAAATCGAAATCGCCGGCGCTGACCAATTGTCCGTTCCGTCGCGGCGTCTGTGTGCAGGTCATGACACGCACGCCGAAAAAGCCGAACTCGGCTCTGCGCAAGGTGGCAAAAGTGCGTCTGACCAATGGCTACGAGGTGATCGCCTACATCCCCGGGGAAGGGCACAACCTTCAGGAGCACTCGATCGTCCTCGTGCGTGGCGGCCGGGTCAAGGATCTGCCCGGGGTCCGTTATCATATTGTCCGCGGAACCCTCGACGCCCTCGGCGTGGATGGCCGCCGCCGCAGCCGTTCGAAGTATGGTGCGAAACGCCCGAAAAAGGGCGCCGAGACCGAGGCTGCCAAGGGCAAGAAGAAGTAAACGTCCGCTCCACTTTCAACCCTCACCTTTCCGCCACATGTCCCGTCGTCGCCGAGTTATTCATAAGGAAGAGAAGCTGGATGCCCGTTATGGCAGCCCGGTCGTGGCGCGCCTGATCGCGACGGTGATGCAGAACGGCAAGAAGTCGCTCGCCGAGCGAATTGTCTATACGGCGATCGAGGAGACCCGCACCGGCACCGACGCGGTGGATCCGCTCGAGGTTCTGCACAAGGCGATCGACAACGTGAAGCCGCGCCTCGAAGTCAAGAGCCGCCGCGTCGGCGGTGCGACCTATCAGGTGCCGATGGAAGTCCCGCCCGCCCGCCAACTGGCGCTCGCCATGCGCTGGATTGTCGGCTACGCCCAGGCCCGCAAGAACCAGCCGCTGATGAAGGCCCTCGCCACCGAGCTGAAGGAAGCCGCCGCGGGTCAGGGGAACGCGATCAAGAAGCGCGATGACACGCACAAGATGGCGCAGGCCAATCGTGCCTTCGCGCACTTCCGGTTCTAACCAGTAACGACGTATGCCTGCCGCCGCCGCTGCTCCTGTGACCACCAATCCGAATTCGCCGAACCGGCAGTATCCGCTGGAGCGGACCCGGAATATCGGCATTGCCGCGCACATCGATGCGGGCAAGACCACGCTCACCGAGCGCATCCTTTTCTACACCGGGATGATCCACAAGATCGGTGAGGTGCATGAAGGCACTACCGTCACCGACTGGATGGAGCAGGAGCGTGAGCGCGGCATCACCATCACTTCCGCGGCCACGACCTGCTTCTGGGAGCAGCGGATCGAAAAGGACGTCTATAAGGGCTTCGAGGGAATCAAGATGCGGGTGAATATTATCGACACCCCGGGGCACGTGGATTTCACCGCCGAAGTGGAGCGCTCGCTGCGCGTGCTTGACGGTGCGGTCGCCGTCTTCTGCGGCGTCGCCGGCGTGCAGCCGCAGTCGGAGACCGTCTGGCGCCAGGCGATGAAGTACAACGTTCCGCGCATTGCCTTCGTCAACAAGATGGATCGCACCGGGGCGAACTTCGACAACGCGATCAAGGACATGCGCACCAAGTTGGGGGCCAATGCGTGGCCGGTCCTGATTCCGCTCGGTTCCGAAGACAACTTGCGTGGCCAGCTCGACGTGATCAACCGCAAGGCCATCATCTATACTGACAGCCCGACCGGCTCGACGTATCAGATCGAGGAAATCCCTGCGGAGTACGAGGATATTGTCGAGAATGCCTACCTTGATCTCGTCACGGCGGTTTCCGATTTGGATGATGAAGTGGGCACGGCCTTCCTCGAGGAAAAGCCGATTACGCCGGAGATGCTCAAGGCCGGCATCCGCCGGCAGACCATCGCCAACAAGTTTGTCCCGGTCGTGGGCGGCTCCGCTTTCAAGAACAAGGGAGTTCAGTATCTGGTCGATGCCGTCATCGACTATCTCCCCAGCCCCATCGACATTCCGCCCGCGAAAGGCCAGGACCCCGACACCGGCGTTCCGATCGACGCGGTGACCGATGACAACGCGAAATTCTGTTCGCTCGCCTTCAAGCTCTGGAGTGATCCGTTCGTGGGCAAGTTGGTCTTCTTCCGTATTTACAGCGGCCAGTTGACCAAGGGTGACACGGTTTACAACCCCCGCACCAACAAGCGCGATCGCATCAGCCGGTTGATCCAGATCCAGGCGGATAAGCGTGAGGATATCGACACGATTTACTCGGGCGACATCGCGGCCATCGTCGGCATCAAGAACGTTACCACCGGCGACACCCTGTGCGACGAGGATTATCCGATACTGCTCGAGCCGCCTTCTTTCCCCGACCCGGTCATCTCGATGTCCATCGAGCCGAAGACCAAGGTGGATCAGGAGAAAATGAGCGTCGCGCTGCAGCGTCTCGCTGAGGAAGATCCGACCTTCCGCGTCTATACCGATGAAGATACGGGTCAGACCATCATTGCCGGGATGGGCGAGTTGCACCTCGAAATCATTCGCGATCGAATGTTCCGCGAATTCAAGGTCGAAGCGAACGCGGGCAAACCGCAGATTGCCTATCGGGAAACCATCACGGCGCCGGCTACTGGCGAAGGCAAGTTGATCAAGCAATCGGGCGGGCGCGGTCAATACGGGCACGTCATCGTCAATGTGCGCCCTGGCGAACGCGGCAAGGGCCTGATCCTCGAGAACAAGGTCGTCGGCGGCACCATCCCGAAGGAATACATTCCGGCCTGTAAGAAGGGCGTCGAGGAAGCGATTTTGAATGGCGTGGTCGGTGGCTATCCGGTGATCGATGTCGAAGTCGATATTATCGATGGCAGCTATCACGATGTGGATTCGAATGAAATCGCCTTCAAGATGGCGGCGATCTTCGCGGTCAAGGACGGCTTTAAGAAGGCTCACGCTATTCTCCTCGAGCCGATCATGAAGGTCGAAAACAGCACTCCCGAAGAGTACCAAGGCGACATCATGGGCGATCTCAACCGCCGCCGCGGGAAGATCATGAGCATCGAAACCAAGGCGAACCTTTCCATCGTCAACGCCGAAGTGCCGCTCGCCGAAATGTTCGGCTACGCGACGGCGATCCGCTCATTGTCCAAGGGCCGTTCCAGTTACTCGATGGAGCCCTCGCATTTTGAGCAGGTTCCGGCTCAAGTCCTCGCCGCCGTGCTCGACCAGAAGTCCAAGTAACTTCGGTCTCTCAAACCACTAACTCCCAATCAACCAATGACCGGACAACGCATTCGCATCCGCCTCAAGGCTTTCGACTTCCGAATGCTCGACCAATCGTCGGCGGAAATCGTCGAGACGGCCAAGCGCACCGGCGCCAAGGTCGCGGGGCCGATCCCGCTGCCGACGCGCATCGAGAAATTTACCGTGAACCGCTCCCCGCACGTGGACAAGAAGTCCATGGAGCAGTTCGAAATCCGCACCCACAAGCGTCTGCTCGACATCATCGAGCCGACCGCCAAGACCGTGGACGAGCTGAAGAAGCTCAATCTCCCGGCCGGCGTGGACATCACCATCAAGATCTAACTTTATCTCACTGGCCCACATGAAGATTGGATTGCTAGGTAAGAAGATTGGGATGACGCGCGTCTATGACGAAGCGGGCAAAGCCACGCCCGTGACCGTGATCGAGGCGGGCGGCAACACCGCGCTTCAGATCAAGACCGAAGAGAGCGACGGTTATGCCGGCGTGCAGGTCGGCTTCGACACGCAGAAGGAACAGCGTGTCACCCAGCCCCTCCTCGGTCATTTCAAGAAGGCGGGCTCCGAGCCGAAGAAGTTCATCCGGGAATTCCGTCTCCCGGATGGCACCACCCTGGATGGGGCGGTGGACCTCAACGTAAGCCAGTTCGCCGCCGGCGACCTCGTGGATGTCATTGGCCGGTCGAAAGGCAAGGGCTTCCAGGGCGTCATCAAAAAGCACAACATGCACGGCCAGCCCATGTCACATGGCTCTATGATGCATCGCCGGAACGGCGCCATCGGCAACCGTTCCACGCCGGGCCGCATTTGGAAGAATATGGGCATGCCCGGTCACATGGGTGACGAGCGCGTGACGGTGCAAAATCTGCGCGTCATCCAGGTTCGTCCGGAAGAAGGCGTGATTCTGATTACCGGCGCGGTGCCCGGCGCGAATGGCAGCTATGTCGTCGTCCGCCCCGCCAAGAAGGCCAAACCGGAGGCTGCAAAGTAACTTATGCCCGCGAAAGTTCTGACCGTTGAAGCCGCCAAAGCGGCTAACATCGAGGTGATCGAGAATGGGAAGTACACTCAGGTCGTGCACGACACCGTGACCGCGTTGCGCGCGAATCGGCGCAGCGGCACCGCCTCGACCAAGACCAAAGCCACGGTGAGTGGTTCCGGAGCCAAGCCGTGGCGCCAGAAAGGCACCGGCCGCGCTCGTGCCGGATACAAGTCCAGCCCTGTGTGGGTGGGTGGCGGCGTCGTCTTTGGTCCGCACCCGCGCGATTACTCCAAGAAAGTTGCCAAGAGCGTCAAGCGCATCGCGCTCCGGAAGGCGTTGAGCGAACGGATCAAGTCCGGTGACGTTCTCATCGTGGACAGCTTTGGAGTCGATAAGGCGAAGACGAAGGGTTTTATCGTCGCCGTGAGTGCGATTACCGAGGAGTCGAGGACGCTGATCATCTCGGCAGCCTTCGACGACAAGACTTATCTCGCCGGGCGCAACGTCAAACCGACGCTGCTGATCACCGCCGCCGAGGTGAACACCGAACAACTACTTTCCTTTCGGAAGATCATCGTGACCAACGACGGTCTCGCCCAACTCGCGGAGCGCATTGCCAAGAAATGAACGAGCCCTACGACATCATCGAAACGGTTCGCCTGACCGAGAAGGCCACGCTGCTTGCGGAGAAGGAGAACAAGTATGTTTTCCGGGTCCGTCCGCATGCGAACAAGACCCAGATCAAGCTGGCAATCGAAAAACTTTTCAAGAAGACCGTGGTTGCTGTCAACACCTGCAATTACGCGGGCAAGAAGAAGCGTGAGCGGACCGCGGCGTTTGGGCGCAAGGCCGACTGGAAGAAGGCGATCGTAACCCTCAAGCAAGGCGACAAGATCGAGCTCGCTTAAGAATCCCTGGATATGGCTCTCAAGACTTTCCGTCCATTAACCCCGACCAACCGCTTCAAGGCGCTGCCCACCTTTGATGAGGTCACGAAGTCCAAGCCCGAGAAATCGCTGCTGGAAACCAAGCACAAGACCGGCGGTCGCAACAACAACGGTCGCATCACCACCCGGCACATCGGGGGTGGTCACAAGCAGAAGTACCGCATCATCGACTTCAAGCGCAAAAAGCGCGGAGTGGAGGCCGAGGTGAAGGCGATCGAATACGATCCCAACCGCACCTGCCGCATCGCCCTGCTCCAATACCCCGACGGGGAAAAGGCTTATATTCTCGCACCAGTCGGACTCGTGCCGGGTGACAAGGTGATGGCCGGGGACAAGGCCGAGCCCAAGGTAGGCAACGCTCTGCCCCTCAGCGCGATCCCGCTCGGCACTGCCTTGCACAACGTCGAACTGGTGGCCGGCCGGGGAGGCCAGATCGCGCGCAGCGCGGGTCAGCAGGTCATTATCAACAACCGCGAAGCCGGCTACGCACTGGTCAAGCTGCCTTCGGGAGAAATTCGCAAGATTCACGAGAGCTGCTACGCCACGATCGGCCAGGTGGGGAATGTCGAGCACATGAACGAGTCGTCGGGCAAGGCGGGCCGCAGCCGCTGGCGCGGGATTCGTCCGACCGTCCGCGGCATGGTCATGAACCCGGTCGATCACCCGATGGGTGGCGGCCAGGGCAAGTCCAAGGGTGGCGGCGGGCGCCATCACCCGATGAGTCCGTGGGGCCAGCTAGCTAAGGGCTTCAAGACGCGCCGGAAGCACAAGACGAGCAACACTTTCATCATCGAGCGCCGCAAATCGAAGAAGAAGTAACCCCCTTTACCTACTAGAATATGGGTCGTTCCCTAAAAAAAGGTCCGTTCGTTGATGGTCATCTGTTCGAGAAAATCGACAAGATGAACGTCGCGAGTGTGAAGAAGCCGATCAAGACCTGGTCGCGCCGCTCGATGATTACGCCGGAATTCGTGGGACACACGTTCCTCGTCCACAACGGCAAGATTTTTAACTCCGTCTTTGTGACGGAAAACATGGTGGGACACAAACTTGGTGAATTTTCGCCCACGCGAATCTTCAAGAAGCACGGGTCCCACACTGCGAAGGTGACGAAGTAAAGTTGAGGGTTGAAAGTTGTTGGTTGAGAGATCACTGCGCCGGCCATGAGCCTCTCCACCTTCAGCAGTAAGTTCTCCGTTTTCGTCATCTGGCTGTGCCTGGTATCGGTCGCAAGACCGCAGGCGCAGGCTGAAGGTTCTTTGTTAGATTTGGATATTGAATACAGTGAGTTGAAAGTGACTCTCGAGAAAGTGCTCGGGGAGAACAAACAGCTTCGCGACATCCTTGCCGAAACTGAAAAACGACTGGCCGATATGAGGAAGAGCCTCGCGGCCAGCAACGGCGAATCCGAAGTGTTCAAGCGGCAGTCCATCGAGCTCAAACTCCGCATGGAAGCCCTTGGCCTCGAAACCGCCGGCGGCAACAGTGCCAAGCTTGAGCAGCGCTTGTTGACCGCGGTGAGCGATCTCCGCGTCATGGCCCAGGAGAAGAAAGATCTCCTCCAGGCGCTGGTTCGCCTTGCCGAAGCTGCGTCCGCTTACGCGAGAAGCGCGACTGGGGCGCCTCCCGAAGCCCGGTCGGCCCTTGAGAGCGAGATTCGCAATGCGAACCAGGCGCTCGGGATTACTTCCGGTAACGCAGTCGATGCCACGCCGGTTCCCTCGACGATTTCCGATGGCATGGCGATCAGTGTAAAGGATGACCTTTCGCTGGTGGTAATGAACCTCGGCAGCAAACAGGGGGTGAAAGTTGGAATGCCTTTCCAGGTCATTCGCGGCGATCACATCATCGGTGCGGTGCAAGTCGTCGATGTCCGGGAGAAGATCGCGGGGGCCGTCATTCAAAATCTTAGTTCAGAGAAAGAGAGAATCAAAGTGGGCGACCGCCTAAAGGTTGATGCCCGACAATAAATACCTTTTGACCGTGATCTTCGTCTTCAGTTCGTCCTGCGGGACGGGAAGAGGACCAGGATAGCAAGTGAGACCAAGCAAAAATGCAGATTAAATCCATCTACCGAGGCGCGCGCATTTCGGCATTCAAGTGCCGGGAAGTGGCGCGTGAGATTCAGGGCCTGCCCGTGGCGGCAGCGCTCGACATTCTCGCGTTCACTCCACGAAAGGCGGCCGTGCTTATCGCCAAGACGCTGAAAAGCGCGATCGCCAACGCGGAGAACAACAACAATCTGCGCGCGGACAAGCTCGTCGTGCAGGAGGCCACGGTCGGCGAGGGTCCCACCCTCAAGCGCTTCCAGCCAAAGGCTCGCGGAAGTGCCGGACCGATTCGCAAGCGCAGCTCGCACATCCGCATCATTTTAACCGACGAGATCGAGATCAAACCCAAGCGCCAGGCGAAGAAATCGCCGGGCAAGAAGAAGTCTGCCCGACCAACCGCGAGGAAGAAAGTATCTGCTCCGGCGCCCGCAGCCGTCGAAAAACCGGCTCCTGCTCCCGCTCCGGAACCTCCCTCCGCGGCCACTCCATCTCCCGCTCCTGAATCCGCCACCCCGGCCACGACCGCCACCACTCAAGAATAATCATGGGTCAGAAAGTTAATCCTATCGGCTACCGCCTGGCGGTGAACCGCGACTGGCGTTCGCGCTGGTATGCTTCGCCCAAAGAGTTGCCTGAGTTCCTCCACTCCGACCTGAAGATCCGGATCTACGTGAAGGACAAGCTCCGGCTTGCCGCTGTCTCGAAGATCGTCATCGAACGAGCCTGGAACAGCATCCGGGTGACCATTTTCACGGCACGACCCGGGATTGTGATCGGCCGCAAGGGCACCGAGATCGAGAAGATGACTGAGGAGATTGGCAAAATGTCCGGGGGCAAATCAGTGAAGATCGACATTCAGGAGATTAAGACACCGGAGCTGGACGCGCAGCTCGTGGCGGAGAACGTGGCGCTCCAGATCGAGCGGCGCATCAGCTTCCGCCGCGCCATGAAAAAGTCGATCCAGACCACGATGGATTTCGGCGCTCAGGGCATCAAGCTCCGCTGCGCTGGCCGTTTGGGCGGTGCGGAAATCAGCCGCGCGGAATGGTATCGCGAAGGTAAGATCCCGCTGCACACTTTGCGCCAGGCAATCGACTACGGCTTTGCCGAAGCCAACACCGTCTATGGCAAGATTGGCGTCAAGTGCTGGCTCTGCAAGCCGGAGGGCGTCAATGAGCCGCAGCCCGTCGAGAAGCGCGAACGCCCCGACCGCGACGCCAACGCCGCTCCAGCCCCGGAGCCGGCCACCCAACAGTAACCGCTTTTACCCAAGGAGAAACAGGCCATGGCACTGATGCCCAAAAGAGTGAAGTATCGCAAGTCCCAGCGCGGCAGCCGCAAGGGCACAGCTTCACGCAATATATCGATCGATTTCGGCGCCTTTGCGCTGCAAACGCTGGATCGCGCCTGGATCACCAATACCCAGATCGAGGCCGCCCGTGTCGCGCTCACCCGCAACATGAAACGCAAAGGCAAGCTTTGGATCCGGATTTTCCCAGACAAATCGGTGACTTCACGTCCGCCGGAAACGCGAATGGGCAAGGGCAAAGGCGCGCCGGAATACTGGGTCGCCACGATTCGGCCGGGCAACATCCTTTTCGAATTGGACGGCGTTTCAGAGTCGGTCGCGCGGGAGTCGCTTCGCCTCGCCGCCGATAAGTTGCCGATCCGCACCAAATTCCTCACCCGCCACCGCGCCGCCTAGGCTATGAAGATCAAAGAGATCCTGGAACTTACCCCCGCCGAGCTCGTTTCCCGCAAGCGCGAGCTGCGCGAAGAGAGCTTTCACCTGCGCATCCAGCAGCAGAGCGGGCAGCTCGAGAATCCGAGCACGCTGCGGAGCATCCGCCGCGAGATCGCGCGGGTCGAGACAGTGCTGACCCAAAAAACCAAGGCCGCTGCGGCGGCCCCCAAGTAATCCATGAGCGAGCAGACTGCCACCCCACCCACGACCACCCCAGCCCGCGGCCTTCGCAAGGAGCGCGTCGGCCAGGTCGTCTCGACCAAGATGCAGAAGACCGCCGTGGTGGAAACCACCACGCGCGTGCCGCATCGGAAGTTTGGAAAGATCGTCAAACAAGTAAAGCGCTTTTACGCCCACGATGAAGAAGGCAAAGCCCAAGTCGGAGATACGGTCCGCATCGCGGAAACCCGCCCGCTTTCCAAGTTAAAGCGCTGGCGCCTGGTTGAAGTCGTCAAGCACTAGTGTATAGTCGCGCCCCCTTTTATGCTCCAGATTCGCTCCAGACTAGACGTTGCAGATAATACCGGCGCACGCATGGCCAAGATGATCGGCGTTATTGGCAAGAAAAACTCGCCGGAAGCCCATGTTGGCGACGTCATCACGGCGCACGTCCGCGAAGCCTCCGCCGGTGGCACGGTGAAAAAGGGCGAAGTCGTCCGCGCGGTCGTCGTTCGGACGCGTCATCCGATTCGGCGCGATGACGGCAGTTACCTGCGCTTCGACAACAACGCGATCGTCATCATCGATAAGGACCTTAATCCGCGCGGGACCCGCATCTTCGGCCCTGTGGCTCGCGAACTCCGCGAGAAGAACTTCATGAAGATCGTCTCGCTCGCTCCGGAGGTGCTATGAACCGCCCACAGTTTCACGTCAAGAAAGGCGACCAGGTGCAGGTGATTACAGGCAACCACAAAGGCGCGACTGGCAAAGTGCTGGCGGTGTTGCCGAAGAAGGAGCGGGTTCTGATCGAGGGCGTGCGCCTGATCAAGAAGCACACCCGCAAGTCCCAGGACAACCCTCAAGGTGGGATCATCGAGCGCGAAGGCCCGATCCATATTTCCAACGTCAAACTCGTCGAGCAGGCTGAGAAGACCAGCAAAGCGACGAAGACCAAGACGCAGACGAAGAAGAAAGACTAGTTAGATTATGGCCGTCGAACTTTACCAATATTATAAAGCGCGTGTCGTTCCTGCTTTGCAGGAGAAACACGGCTACAAAAACGTCCACCAGGTCCCGCGGGTCGAGAAGGTCGTCGTAAACACGTGTGTGAATACGAACACCGACGTGAAGCAGGGTCTCGAGGACGCCAAGGCCGAGCTCGCGCTGATCACCGGGCAGAAGCCGGCGGAGACTCGTTCGAAAAAGAGCATCGCGAACTTCAAGCTGCGCCAGCACCAGGCGATCGGGGCGAAAGTCACCCTGCGGGGAAATCGCATGTATGAGTTTCTGGAGCGCCTGATCAAGACGGCGCTCCCCCGCATCCGCGATTTCCGCGGCGTCTCAACCCGCGCATTCGACGGCAACGGCAACTACACGCTGGGCGTGTCCGATCAGACGATATTTCCCGAAGTCGAACTCGACAAAATCAAGCGCAACATCGGCTTCGATGTCACCATTGTGACCAGCGCGCGCAATAACGAAGAAGCGAAGTCGTTGCTCAGCGAGTTGGGCATGCCTTTCACCGACAAGGCCAAGCGGCCGCCCAAGAAGGCTGAGGAAGCCGCAGCCTGATCAGACCATGAGCCAACTTTCCGATCCCATCGCCGATTTCCTGACCCGCCTGCGCAACGCTGGCGCGGCCCGCAAGCTCGAAGTTCTTGCGCCTTATTCCAAGATCAAGGCGGAAATCGCCCGCATCCTTAAACAGGAAGGCTATATCGCGGACTACGAAGTCGATACCACGGGTAAGTTCCCGCGGATCAAGGTTACGACCAAGAACCACAACCGCATTTCGGCGATCACCGGGCTGAAGCGAGTGAGCAAGCCGGGTCTGCGGAAGTATGTGGGCTCGGATGATATCCCACGGGTGCTCGGTGGCATGGGCATCTCCATTCTTTCCACTCCGCGCGGCATCATCAGCGGCCGCGAGGCCAAGAAACAAAACGTCGGCGGCGAACTGCTGGCCATCGTTTGGTAATTAGCATATGTCGCGAATCGGCAAAAAACTCATTGAACTGCCTGCCAAGGTGAAGCTCAACGTCACCGGCGAGGGCGCGGTCAGCGTCGAAGGCCCAAAGGGCAAGCTGGCCTGGACGCTTCCGAAGCAAATCAGCGCCCGCGTGGACGGCAGCAAGGTATCCCTCGAGCGCGGCAGCGAAGATCGCAAGGTTCGCGCCCTGCACGGGCTGTCGCGTGCGTTGCTCAACAACATGGTAACTGGCGTCTCCACCGGATTCACCAAGGATCTCGAGATCCAGGGCGTCGGCTTCAAAGCCGCCGTCAAGGGAAGCATCCTTGATTTGAACCTCGGCTTCTCGCACGACATCCACTTTCCGATTCCGCAGGGGATCAAGATCACCGTTGCGGAAAACACCAAGATCAAAGTCGAAGGGATCGACCGCCAGCTTGTCGGCCAGGTGGCCGCAAATATTCGCGCCTACTATCCGCCGGAGCCTTACAAGGGCAAGGGCGTGCGGTACGCCGGCGAGCAGATCCAGCGCAAGGAAGGCAAAACCGTCCAGTAATCCATGGCTACGAAACGAGTCTCCCCCATCAAGATGCGCCACCAGCGCCTTCGCAAGAAGGTCGCGGGAACGCCCGAACGTCCGCGCTTGGCCGTGCATTTCTCCGGACAGCACATTTACGCGCAGGTCATCGACGACGACGCGGGCCGCACCCTGGCGGCGGTGAGTACTACCGAGAAGGAGTTCACCGACGTGAAAGCCACCCGGGCGAATGTCGCGACCGCGGTCAAGGTGGGCAAGCTCGTCGCCGAGCGTGCCCGGACCAAGAATGTCAACAAAGTCGTCTTCGATCGCGGCGGCTTTATCTATCACGGCAAGGTTAAAGCCCTCGCCGACGCGGCCCGCGAAGGCGGCCTCGAATTCTAAGAAGTTTACTATGGCAGCACCCCAACAAGGCAATCGTGGTCGCCGTGACCGCCAGGACAAACCCAAGGACGACTCCGGGCTCACGGAAAAAGTGGTCTTCATCAATCGCTGCGCCAAGGTGGTGAAGGGTGGCCGCCGCTTCAGCTTTAGCGCGTTGATCGTAACGGGCGACAAGCTCGGCAAGGTCGGCTGCGGTTTTGGCAAGGCGAACGAAGTCAGCGAAGCGATTCGCAAGGCTTCCGAGTCCGCCAAGAAGGCCATGGTCAAGATTGCCGTGCGCGACAACACCATTCCGCACGAAGTGATCGGCGAACATGGCGGTGGCCGCGTCTTGCTGCGCCCGGCTTCGCCGGGAACCGGCGTGATCGCGGGTGGTGGCGTGCGGGCGGTGGTGGAGGCGGCGGGCATCCGCGATGTGCTCGCGAAGTCACTCGGGTCCAGCAATCACGCCAACGTGGTCAAGGCGACCATCGAAGCGCTGCTGCAGCTCCGGTTGCGCGAAGAGATTTACAAGACGCGCGGAATTACCATCAAGAAGCAGCCCCTCGCGGTCGCAAGCTAAGTTATGAATCTGCACACCCTCAAACCCCGTCCCGGTTCGAAGCATCGAGTCAAGCGTCTCGGCTGCGGCGAGAGCAGCGGTCACGGCAAGACTTCGGGCAAGGGTCACAAGGGCCAGAAAGCGCGTTCCGGCGGCAGCATCCGCCTCGGATTTGAAGGCGGCCAGATGCCGCTCATCCGGCGCATCCCGAAGCGCGGCTTCAACAACGCCGCGTTCAAGATCCGCTTTGCGGTCGTCAATCTCGAGGCGCTCAATGCGTTCGACGATGGGGCAACCGTGGACGAGCAGGCGCTCCTTGCCGCCGGCCTGATTCGACGACCTTATGACGCGGTGAAGATTCTGGGCAGCGGCGAGCTAAAGAAGAAACTCACCATCAATGTCACCAAGGCGAGTGAGACAGCGAAGGCGGCGGTGGAAAAAGCGGGCGGGTCGCTTACGCTCAAATGAGTAGTAGCAGCCGACGTGAGGAGGCTCATCCTTCTTTCGAAGTCGGTTTTGGGGGACAGTTAGCGTCTCCTGACTGCACCATTCGGCTCTGATGATTTCGGCCTTTAGCAATACCTTCAAGATTCCGGAACTCCGGAATCGTGTGATTTTCACGCTGATCATGCTGGTCATCGTGCGCCTCGGTGCCGCGATCACCTGTCCGGGCATCAATGCCGCGGTCATCCAGGCTTGGTTTGCTTCGCAGGTGAACACGCAATCTGGAGGCAGCGTCGCGGCGCTCTTCAACATCTTCAGCGGTGGCGCGCTGGAAAACTGCGCGGTTTTCTCGCTGGGCGTGATGCCTTACATCAGCGCATCGATCATGCTGCAATTGCTCACCGCGGTGATTCCGCAATTGGGCAAGCTGGCCAAGGAAGACGGGGGACGGCAAAAGATCATGCAGTACACGCGCTACGCCACGATCGCGCTGTGTGTGTTGCAAGGTTACATGCTCGCGCTCTCGTTCGAGAATCCCGGATCCAATCCGTTCCTGCGCGGGATCATGGATACCATCAACAAGATGGGGGTCCCGCTGGTAGCGGAACCGGGTCTGGCTTTTCAGATTATGACTGTGATTACGCTGACCGCAGGAACGATGTTCCTGATGTGGCTCGGCGATCAGATCACCGATCGCGGGGTAGGGAATGGCATGTCGCTGATTATTTCGGTGGGTATTGTCGCCAAATTTCCCGCGGGTTTGATCCAAGCCTGGCGCACCTTCGTTCCGGCGGAAGGCCAGACGAGCAGCCAGGTGAATCCCATGGTGCTGGTGCTGATGATCGCGTTCCTCTTTCTGGTCATCGCTGCGGTCATCTGCGTGACGCAGGCGCAGCGAAAGATAAGCGTGCAGTACGCGAAGCGCGTCGTGGGGCGCAAAGTCTATGGCGGCCAGACGCAATACATGCCGCTCAAGGTGAACTATGCGGGCGTGATGCCCATTATTTTTGCCCAGGCATTGCTCGTGTTCCCATCGACCATTGCCACGATGGCCTTCCGCGATTCCGCGAATGCCCAGAAGATTGCGGCGATGCTCAATGCGGGCTGGCTGCATTATCTGCTCTACGGTGGGATGATCTTTTTCTTCAGCTATTTCTGGGTGGCGACGCAGTTCCAGCCCCAGCAGATCGCGGAAGATTTGAAGAAGTACGGCGGCTATATCCCGGGGGTGCGTCCGGGCAAACCGACGGCGGACTTCCTGGATTTCACCATGACGCGTCTGACCTGCGCCGGCGCCATTTTCCTGACGATCATTGCGATCCTCCCGCAGATGCTTTCCCAGCGGTTGGGCGTGCCGTACATCACGGCGCAGTTCTTTGGCGGCACCAGTCTTTTGATCATCGTCGGCGTCATTCTTGACACCATGCGGCAGGTGGAAACGCATCTGATCCAGCGCCATTACGACGGTTTCCTGCGCAAGGGCCGCATCCGCGGGCGCTTTGATCGCACCCCGACGGGGCGCGGAGAAGCCGTGCAGCAAGGAGCATTGATCTGGCTGTACGCGGGCATTGCGGCGCTTTTGGTGGCAGGCATGGCGATTTTCCTCGCGGGGAAGTTTCACTGAGTGAAACAGCGGATCGTCTTGCTCGGACCCCCAGCTTCCGGGAAGGGCACGCAGGCAGAAATGATTCAGGCCAAGTATCAGTTTCCAGTCACCTCGCCGGGCGCGATTTTGCGCGAGGAGACAAAAGCGGGGACGCCGCTGGGGATCGAAGCCGAAAAGTTGACCAGCCAGGGCAAGCTCGTTCCGGACGAGATGGTCAACGGGTTGGTTCAGGACTGGCTCGCGAAGCATGACGGCTCTTTCGTCTTCGACGGATACCCGCGCAGCCTCGGCCAAGCCGCCGCGCTGAACGAAATGCTGGAAATTCGGGGGACACCCTTGGACGCGGTGCTGTCGCTGGACGCCGATTTGGAGACCATCCGCGATCGGGTGATGCGTCGATTGATGTGTTCGCGCTGCGGCGGCATTGTCAGCATTGGTCTGCATGTGGCGCGCTCCGAGGCCGGTTGCCCGGTCTGTGGCGGCGCCTTGGTCAAACGTGGCGATGATACGCCCGAGACCCTGGAACTGCGCCTGCGCGAGTATGCCGACAAGACCGAGCCGTTGATCGCGTCATACACCGCGCGCGGACTGTTGCGTGGGGTGGATGCTCGCGGCACGCGCGAAACGGTGTTCCAGACGATCACGACGATTTTGGAAGCCCAATGAGCATTCCGATCAAATCCGAGCGGGAGACCGAAAAGATGCGCATCTCCTGCCGCGCGGCGAGCGAGGTGCTCGATCGCGTGTCAGGCCTCATCCGTCCGGGAATCACGACCGCTGAGTGTGATCAAGCGGCGGCGGATTTCATGTCTGAACTCGGCTGCAAGAGCGCGTTTCTGGGCTACCGCGGCTTTCCCGGCAATATCTGCATCTCCGTAAATGAAGAGGTGGTGCATGGCATCGGCGGCCCGCGGCGCGTCCAGTATGGCGATATCGTGAAACTCGACATCGGGGTGATCAAGGACGGTTGGGTCGGCGACACGGCAACCACCGTGCCGGTGGGTATTGTTGACGACAAAGTGCAGCGACTCCTCCGCATCACGGAAGACACGCTGGAACTTGCGATCACGCATGCGCAGAGCGGCCGCCGCCTGGGCGATCTTTGTGCGGCGATCGAAGATGATGTGGTTGCCAATGGGTATAGTGTGGTCCGGGAATTTGTCGGCCACGGTGTTGGTCGCAAACTACACGAAGAGCCGCAAGTCCCGAACTATGGCCGGCGCGGCAGCGGCCCGAAGCTCAAGCCGGGCATGACGCTCGCGATCGAGCCGATGGTCAACATGGGCGGCGCCGGCGTGCGGGTGCTTGCGGACAAATGGACCGTGGTGACCCTGGACAACAAACCGTCGGCGCATTTCGAGCACACCGTCCTGATCACGAAGGGCGAACCGGAGATTCTCACATGGCGAAAAAGGACGCTATTGAAGTAGAAGGAAAGGTCGTCGAATTGCTCCCGAACACCATGTTCCGGGTCGAGCTCGCCAACGGCCACCGGGTGCTCGCCCACATTTCCGGGAAAATGCGTTTGCACTTCATTCGGATCTTGCCAGGCGACAAAGTTCTGCTAGAGATGAGCCCCTACGATTTGACCAAAGGCCGGATAACCTTTCGGCAGAAGTAGTATCACCGCCCTGATCGCACTGGGGACCAAGCCTCCAGGGCGATTTTTTGTCCTCAAAAACAATTTTAAACCCAGCCCATGAAAGTAAGAGCATCCGTTAAACGCCTTTGCGAAAGTTGTCGCATTGTGAAGCGCAAGAATGTGGTTCGCGTGATCTGCAAGAACGCGCGCCACAAACAGCGGCAGGGCTGAAGCCATTTATGATTTACGATTTACGATTAGTGATTTGCGCTCCGCGCAAGGACGGAATCGGGATCGCGAGTCAGACCACCAATCCTCAATCCTAAATCACTAATTCCCCATGCCCCGAATCCTCGGCGTTGAAATTCCTGGCGACAAGCGCATCGAAGCGTCGCTCCCTTACATTTACGGCATCGGCCCGAGCACCGCGAAGCGGATCCTCGAGCAGGCGAACATCAATCCCGACGCCCGGGCGAAAGATCTGAGCAACGAACAGCTCAACCAGATCATTCAGGCGATTACCGCCAGCAAACTCCCGATCGAGGGCGACCTGCGCCGGGAGGTCCAGGCGAACCTCAAACGCCTCCAGGCGATCAATTGCTACCGCGGAATTCGTCATCGCCGTGGTCTCCCCGTGCGCGGCCAGCGCACCTCCACCAACGCCCGCACCCGCAAAGGTCCGCGCAAAACCGTGGGCGTCCAGCGCGCCAAAGACGCGAAGCCTGCCGGCAAATAGCCACGTCCTATGCCTGATTCGAAAAAACCCAAGGCTCCGAAAGCCGACGCTGGAACACCCGCGACGAGTGCTCCGGAAACACCCAGCGTACCCTCGCCGGCGGCGGCTGAAGCTCCCGCAGCCGAAGCTCCTGTAGCGACGGCCACGGCCACGACCGAGGCCCCCGCTAAAGCTCCGAAAGCCAAGCCCACGAAAAAGAAGGACGCTGCCGCTGGGGCCGCCCCCGCCGAGCCGAAGAAGGAAGAGAACTTCTCGCTCGACCCGAACGCGGTGGTCGAGCAGATCAAGATCGTCAAGGCGAAGGGAAGCAAGAATGTGCACACCGGAATCGCGCACGTGCAGGCTTCGTTCAACAACACCATTGTGAGCATCACCGACATGAGCGGTCACGTGATCGGCTGGTCGAGCGCCGGTAAATGCGGATTCAAGGGCTCGCGCAAGAGCACCGCCTACGCCGCCCAGATGGTCGCCCAGGATGCCTGCCGCCAGGCCATGGGCCACGGCCTCAAGGAAGTGGAAGTGCGGGTGAAGGGGCCGGGCGCGGGCCGCGAATCGGCGGTCCGGGCGATCCAGGCCGTGGGTCTGGAAATCAGCGTGATCAAGGATGTGACACCGGTTCCCCACAATGGTTGCCGTCCGCCCAAGCAGCGGCGCGTCTGACCGCACTCTCGACCAAGACTTAAGAAAGAAAGATCAGCTATGGCACGTTACACTGGCCCCAAATCAAAAATCAGCCGCCGCTTCGGCGTCGCGCTGTTCGGTCCCTCCAAGGCGCTCGAGCGCAAAAACTACGGTCCCGGCATGCACGGGCCGAAGGGCTCGCGCCGCAAGCAGAGCGAGTATGCCGTCGCCCTCGGCGAGAAGCAAAAGCTGCGCTACCAATATGGCGTCCTCGAGCGGCAATTTCGGCGCTATTTTCAAATCGCTTCCAACCGCCGTGGGGTGACCGGCGAAATCCTCCTCCAGCTTCTCGAAACGCGTCTGGACAACGTGGTCTATCGTCTCGGCTTCGCGAATTCGCGCAGTGGCGCGCGGCAGCTCGTGTCGCACGGACACGTGCAGGTGAACGGGCGCAAGGTGGACATCTCTTCCTTCAACGTGAAAACGGGCGACGTCATCACGGTCAAGGACCGGGCGCAATCGCGCCGCCTGGCGGCCAAGAATCTCGAACTCACCCAGATCACTCCGGTTCCGGATTGGCTGACCGTGAACAAGGATCAATTCTCCGGCGCCGTGTCGCGCATCCCCACGCGTGAAGAAATCGCGCCGATCGTCAACGAACAGTTGATCGTCGAGCTCTACTCACGCTAAAACTCCTCCTTCTGCAAATGGCGCAGACTGTTTCGGCAGTCGGCGCCATTTTTTTGCCCGGGTGCTGGAGGGTTCGAAGGAGCGCTCTGGGCCCCGCTCCGAAACGCGTTTTCCCGAAGAAGTAGCGCCTCCTATGCAGCCCGCTCTTCGATGAAGGCGAGAGCCTTATCGTAGCTGCATCGCTGAAGATAATGCATGAGCTGCGGATCCACGGGAGGCGGCAGTTGCGCCTGGAGCGCGACGATCGTTTCGGAAACGGATCGCAGCCGAGCGAGATGGCCGGCGGGATCGCGGGCAAAAAACGCGCGGTCGCGAACGACCTCGATTCTTTCGCGCAAGGCGGCAGCCAAAGCCTGATAGGCGGACGACGTTTCGGTCATGGCCGCGAAGGTCGGACGATCCGCGGCGTTTGTCCACCTCTCCGGACGCCAGGCGTCCGCCGCTTCATGCGGTCTTGAGTTTTGCCTTTTTCGACTTTCCGTGTTCGAGGGCGAGCTGGCGCTCCGCCTCGATCCAGTCCTGATGCGAATCGCCCGGCAGACCCGCGGCGTGGCGCTTTTCGGCGATGAAATAAGCGCGCAAGGCCAGATCCTCATTCGTGTAAGCAGGCGCCTTGGGCGCGGCCGGTTTGCGGATCCGCTTTGCCGGGGCCGGCTCGGCGGCTTTGCGTTTGGCTGCCACCGCGACTTCGCGCGCCGCGGGGACCGGAGCTGGTTTTGCAGCGACTGGTTCGAAGGTTTTGCGCTTCTCCACCACGGCGATTTCCGCCGCGGGAACGATGGTTGGTTTGCTTTTCGCGAGTGGCTTCGCAGCCCGGGTGGCGGGCGGCACAGCCTTGGTGATGTTGGTGTTCGTGGTCTTTTTTCCCATAATCTGCAGTTGAGATTGCTTGCCCTGGGGGAGATCCGGCCACAGGTGCCGGGTCAAGAACGCGCGGATCATACCGGCTAAACGCTGCAGGTAAACACCGAAATTCGGCAAAAGACGTGATCGGTCACCGAGATTGAGCTAAGGAAGACAAACGCAATCCATTCCACCTTGCATGACTGAACCCATCCCACCTTCGCCGGACGCCTCGCTGCCGGACTCCAACGCACCCGACTCCAGCGCACCGGATTCCGGCACGACTGGCTTGTCCCGCAACGTCGCAGCGGGTCTTGCCTGTCTCTTCAGCCTGCTCGGCGGCATTGTCTTCCTGGTCCTGGAAAAAAAGGACCAGTTCGTCCGTTTCTGGTCGATGCAGGCCGTGTTCCTCGGCGGGCTGGCGGTCGTTGTGGCCGTTTTTGTGCAGTTCGCCGGACTGATCTTTAGCAACATTCCGGTGATCGGGACGTTGGTGGGGTGGCTTTTGTGGCTGATCCATCTGGTTTTCGGCCTGGCGTGGTTTGCGGTTTACGCGATCACCGTCGTGAAATCGTTCGCCGATGAGGAGTGGGAGATTCCCTGGCTCGGGAAGCTTGCCCGGAAGCAGTTGGCGCAACTCGATTCCCGATTGCCGCCCCCGGCTGCGCCCGCGCCGTAGGGGAGTCATCCATTGCACCCGTCAAACTCTGCCGGCCGGGGAGTGGAAAGATGTTTGCAAATGACGGCCGCAGGGTCTGCGACCGAGGACAAATCGATCGTCTCCAGCGTGCGTTCCTGCCGGAACCAGGTCAGTTGTCGCCTGGCATAGCGGCGCGTCGCCTGCTGGATCGCCGCGATGCAATCTGAGCGTGGGATTTGGCCTGCGAGCAGCGCGCGAATTTCGCGCAATCCAATCACCTGCGACGCCGTAGTGCCCACCTCACCGAGCGTGCGCACCTCGCCTTCCACGCCCGCGGCGAACATCTCGAGCGTGCGCTGATCGATCCGGCGGTACAGATCCGCGCGATCTCGAATCACGACGACTCCGCGCACCGTGTTTTGGGCGTGCCATTGATCGCGGAAACTCGAGAAGGGCTGGCCCGTTACGAGGCAGACTTCCAGGGCGCGAATGACCCGACGCGGGTTCTTGAGGTCGATCGTGCGCGCGGCCAGCGGGTCGAGTTCGGCCAGCCGTGATTGCAGGTCCTCCAGCGATTGGGATTCGAGCCGCGACCGCAGTTCGGCGTTGGCCGGTGGTAGATCGGCCAGGCCTCGAGTCAAGGCCCGCAAGTAGAGCCCGGTACCACCGCAAACGATGGCCTGATTGCCCCGGGCGTGGATCTCGGCAATTCGGCGCCGGGCAGCCGCGACGAACTGTGCGACGTCGTAAGGTTGCGCGAGGGGCACTTCGCCGACGAGATGATGGGGGACCCGGGCGCGAAGGGCGGGCGAGGGCTTGGCGGTGAGGAGATCGAGACCCTCGTAAACCTGAAAGGCGTCCGCTCCGATGATCTCTCCGCGGCAACGCTCGGCGATCTGCACCGCCAGGTCGGACTTTCCGACGCCGGTCGGTCCAGCGATGACAAAGAAGGGGAGAATAGCTTCCGAAGACACGTCCTGATCGAATAGCGCCCCTGGCGCGTCATGGGAACTCTTCCCCCAACAACGCCGCGGCGTCGGATCTAAAAAAAGAAGAAGCCCCATCTCGCGATGGGGCTTCTTCGAAGGGGCGGAGGAAGGGCGCTTAGCCGCGATAATTCGGTTCGCGTTCGCTGCTCTTGGCGCCGCTGACGACCAGCTTCCGGCCCATGAATTCCTTGTCGTGGAGTTCCACGACCGCGCGTTTGGCTTCATCGACCGTCGTCATCGTCACGAAGCCGAAGCCCTTCGATTTTTCGTTGTGCTTGTGCGTGACAATTTCCGAGCTGCGGACCACGCCCACGCCCTTGAAGAGCTCGAACAAATCGTTCTCCGTGGCGTCGTAGCTGAGGTTGCCCACATAGAGCTTGGCGGAGGTGACTTCGACCAGCTCCGGCTTGCGGGTTGGCCGCGGCTCAAACGCCGGATAGTTGGCGGTCGTTTTGGCGCGGGAACTGGACCCGCTGCCTGGCTTGGCCCCGGGCTTGAAGAACGCGACGATTTTTTGCCAGAACGTCTTCGGGGCAGGTGCTGGCGGGGTGCGCGTTTCGCTGCGCGAGCGATTTGATCGGCGGGGGCCGCGCCCCCGGCGGTTCGACCCCCTTGAATCCTGGGATTTCATAAACGGATTTCGGATAACTATGCGTTGAAGTGCCCGGGAAGCGCACGCGGGGTGCACGGTCCAGCCGCCGCGGCCCTCTTCCCAATGCGGGAGAGCGGCATTCGCGCGCAGGCCGAAAACTTCGCCGGGAGATGTCGGGAGACGCTGGTGGGGGTCGCGTCCCTCCGAGCCGCCCGCGACGCGGCGCCACCGTGCGCCGCCAGGCGGGGACAAGTTTGCCGACTAGTGAGAGGAGGAAAAGGATCAATCTGCTCATCGGTCGGCGTACTGGCTGAGGAAAACAAGCGAGCCCTTGGCTCACCCAACACCTGCGGCCTAAGTAACCGCTGCCCGGCGCTTCGGCAAGGCGAAAGGTTTACATGAATGAAACATCTCGACTGGCTCGACGCTGAAACCGAAGTCCGCCAAACGCGTTGCATCGGCACGGAGAGGCCGTGAAAGCTTCCAAGCCGATCGAAGCGCTGATCCACGCCGTCCGTGGCAGGTCCGTTTTGCTCGACTCAGATTTGGCCGCGATCTAGGGCGTCTCGACGGGCCGATTCAACGAAGCCGTCAAACGCAATCGGACGCGATTTCCCGAGGATTTCTCCTTTGTGCTCACCAGGGAAGAGTTCGACGATTTGAGATCGCAAAATGCGATATCAAAACCGGGCCGTGGCGGACGCACCCAACTGCCACGCGTCTTTACCGAGCACGGCGCGCTGCAGGCGGCCAACGTGCTCAAGAGTGACCGCGCTGCCGACATGAGCGTCTTCGTGATCCGCGCCTTTGTGCGAATGCGCGAGCACCTGGCCGCGAACGCGGCGATCCTGAAGCACCTTGCCGAGATGGATCGCAAGCTCCTCGAGCACGATGACGCGCTCGTCCTCCTTTGGCACAAGCTCAAACCGCTGCTTGCGCCGCCACCCGATGCACCCAAGCGCCGCATCGGCTTCAATCCCTGACCGCAACACCTCCGGTGCGCCGCTTTGTTATTCTACCAAGACGGCTCAGAGCATCTTGACCCGGATCCACGTTTCCGCCTGACGCCCGGTGGCCGGGTCGCGCACCCGGAGACGGTGCTCGCCCTCCTTGATGATCGCGTAGATCCGTCCATCGCTTTCGCGGACCTCGAGCGAATCGCTTTCCCATTTTACTTCCCCCGCACCCCGTGCTCGCAGCGGCACGCGGGCGCTGGAGGGGAGGTCCGGATCGACCAGGAAGGTTGTTCCCGGCAGGGGCGATACCAGCCGTAGTTCCGTGTCGTTCGCCGCGAGTGCCGTCCGCGCGGCAAGGCCGTTTTCCGCGCTTCGACTCCATTCCGAGTACTCCGGCCCGAGTACCACCCGTCCATTCGCGTCGTAATCCGCGGCCGTTTCGAGAGGCGGCAGCACGCTTCCGATAAACTTCTCGCGCACTGCGTCCGTGCGCGCCGCGCCGAGCAGTTTGCCCGTGATCGGATGCACCTCGCGCTCGACGATTTCCGGTGGGGTCGGAAACCAGGTCGTCCCAAAACGCGCGTGGAGGTGTTCGACAATCGCGTGCAGGATCGGCGCGGCGCCGCTCACCCCGGACACTTCGTGCATCGGCGAGCCGTCGAAGTTTCCGGCCCACACGCCGACGGTGAATTCCGGCGTGTAACCGACCGCCCAATTGTCCCGGAAGTCCGTGCTCGTCCCTGTCTTGCACGCCACCGGGAAGTCAAAACGGAGCGCCGATTGCATCCCGAACGACATCGCCCGCGCGGAGTTATCGCTGAGCATGTCCGCGATCAACCACGCCGCCAGCGGAGTCTCCACTGGATGTTGGAGGCTGGAGGTCGGGCGTTCGGTCTTGAGCACCGAGGGCTCCGCGAGCAGGCGATAAGGCTTCCACTCCCCGAGTCGCGCGAGCGTCGCGTAGGCATTGACGAGTTCGAGCAGCCGCGTCTCGGCATTTCCGATCGTCAATCCGAGTCCGTAGAATTCCGCCGGTCGTTCGAGCGTGGACATTCCCCAGTCCTGCAGCCGACTGCGCAGCACCGACGCACCGCCCACCGAGGAGAGCACCCGGACGGCGGGGATATTGAGCGAATTGGCCAGCGCCAGCCGGTAACGCAGCGGGCCGTAACAGCGATGGCCGTAGTTCTCCGGGCGAAACATTCCGGTGGGGGTCGGGAAGATCGCCGGCACGTCGGCGACCACCGAAGCCGGTGTGGCGCCGCGCTCTATGGCGAGCAGGTAGGTGAACGGCTTGAAGGTCGAGCCCGCCGAACGCCGCGCCCACGCGCCGTTCACCTGGCCGGTGCCGGGCGCGAAGTAGTTCTGCGAACCGACGAGCGCGAGCACGTCGCCGCTGGCATTGTCGATCACAACCACGGCGGCTTCGTGGACGTTTTTCGCGCGGAGCCGCGCGAGCTGATCGCGCACGGTGGTTTCGGCGAAGCGGTTCAGGTCCAGGTCGAGCGTCGTGGTCACCGCCCCGGACGCTTCCTCGGGCAGCTCGCGCAGCACCAGATCCACGAAGTGCGGCGCCCGGAACAGACGCTGCGGCATTTGGAGATGGAGCGTCTCGGCCCGAGCGCGCCCGGCTTGCGCCGCGGTGAGCCAGCCGGCCTTTTCCATCCGGCTCAGGACGGTTTCCTGCCGGCGCTTCGCGGCTTTGAAAGCGCGATGCGGATTCAACCGCGCGGGATTCTTGGGCAGCCCGGCGAGGAAGGCGGCTTCCGCGGCGCTCAGGTCGGTGAGCGGTTTGGCAAAGTAGTAGTTTGCCGCGGCGGCGACGCCAATGTTCAGGTTGCCGAAATCGATCCGGTTGAGATATGCGGCGAGAATCTGCGGCTTCGTCCAAACCTGCTCGAGGCGCAGTGCGCGGACCGCTTCGACGCACTTGGTCAGGAGGTTGCGCGGCCGCGGCGCGCTGATTTTGATGAGCTGCTGGCTGATCGTCGAAGCGCCCGAGGTGACACGGCGCTGCGTGAGGTTCGACCAGAGCGCGCGGCCGGTGGCCAGGAAATCCACGCCGCCGTGCTGGAAGAAGCGCTTGTCTTCGGCCGCGAGCATGGCCCGGACGAGGCTCGGCGGAACCTCTTCCAGCGCCACTTCCCGGGCGAAACGTTCCTCGACGCGCACCTCGCGCAAGGTGACGCCGCGCCGGTCGATGAGCTCGCGGCTGGGCACGGCCGGGCGGAGCAGTGCCGGCGGCAGCGGCACGAGCTTCAACCCGAACCAGCCGAGCGCGAGCAGCAACGCGGCTGCCCGCAGAGCGTGCGCCGTCCACCGGACCAAGGTGCTTCGGCTGGGGCCGCGCATACGCTATTTCAGCGGCAGACTGGTGAGTTGCATCGTTGCGGTCATGCCGAAGCGCTCGGGATGATACATCTCTTCGATCCTGGCCGAAGGCGCCGTGGCGGATCCCGCGGCGCGGACGCGTGCGAGATAGCGGATGGTGTAGCTCCCCGGATACAGGTAATCCGCGAAGAACAGCGCGCGGTCATCGCGGAGTTCCTGGAAGTCGCCGGCCCAATCTTTCCCGAGCACTTCGCCCGCGCGAGTTTGCTGAGATTTGAAGACCGGGTTCACCGCTTCGAAGATCGAGGGCAGCGGATCGTTGACCGCCACGTAGCGCGCTCTCTTGCGCACGTCGATGCGCAGCGTGATGAGCACGCGATCGCCGACGACTGGATCCTTGAGTTCCGTCAGGGTCCCATCGTCCTCCATCTTCGCGTAGTTGCGATCGATGGAATAGCCCTGGTCCTGCCGCGGCTGGCTCAGCGTCCGCGGGTGGGAAACGATCTCGAGTTCGGTAAAGATCCGGCGTTTGTCCGGGTTCTGGAGCTTCATCGGCTGCCGCACGGCGGCGGGCCCAATGGCCAGCTCGGCGCGATGCAACGGGGCGTTCACCTCCAGGGCGAAGGTCTCCCGGCGCTCTCCCCAGGTGACATTGCCCGCGATCGGTCCCGCCGGCTTCTCGACGCGTTTCAAGTAATCGCTCAGTGCCAGCAAAGCCCATGCATTGCCCTGCGTGGTCGTCCAATGCCCGCCGAGGCGCCGGCCGAAGAGCTCCGTCGCGAGCGCATCGACCGTTGGCGCCTCCGGCTTGAACTGCGACCACGCGAGCAGCCGGATCGCGGAATCGCGCGAGGCCGACCAGAACGAGTCGTCGTCCGAGGCAGTGATCTTGCGCGGCTTGAGCAGCTCATCCGCCATGGCCGGAAGACCCTTGCCTTCCATGATCGCGAGGGCGAGCAGGGCGCGGCTTTCGTCGGTCAGCAGGGCGCGTTTCTTGAAGAGCACCTCGTGGTAGGCGGCTTCCGCGCGACCGGCGACGGCGAGGGTGTAAACCGCGATGCACCGCTCGGAAAGCTCCCAGCGGTTGTCGGTATCGGCCGCGCCGCGGAGCGCGCCGCTGAGATACTTGCAGAGGCGATCGAACGACTCCTCGGGCACGTCGAAGCCCGCGCGTTTGGCGAGCGCCAGGCCGAGGCCGCCGTAAGAGCTGCCCCAGAAATGCGGTTCGCTTCCGCCGGGCCAGTAGCTCAAGCCGCCGCCGCTGGTCTGCATCGACAGCAGCCGATCGACGCCGTGGTTCACCGCGTGCTTGATCTGGTCGTCGCTTTTCGCCAGCTCGGGCAGCGAGCTGCGGAAGTCGCGGAGCACGATCCAGGGCACGGTGCTCGAGGTGGTCTGCTCCACGCAGCCATACGGGTAATGCAGAAGCTGATTGAGTGATTCGCGCAAATCGATCACGCGCGAGTTGCCGAGACTGACCCGGACCACGCCGGCGCCTTCGAGCAGCGCGGGATTGGCATTGGCGAGTAGGTTGATCTCGGCCTTCTCGGTGCGCCCGAGTTGCACCTCCCGGCTGGGGGCCACGGGGAAGCCGACGTTGAGCGTCGTCTCCACGGCGTCGCGAAACGCGGTCTTGCCATCGGCTCCGGTGAAGCGCGCCGTCCACTTCCATTTCGCCTGGCCGGTCTTGGTAAACTCGACCGGGAAATCCACCGCCAGGGACCCCTTCGCGGGCAGCGTGACACGGCGCGTGGTGTTCTGCGCGGTGGCGGTCTCATCGAGTGCGAGCTGCACTTCCACTTCGCCGTCGATCTCGGTCAGATTGTGGAGGACGCCGCGCAGCAGAAGCTTGTCGCCGAGGTTGGCGAAGCGGGGGAGCGCCGGCTCGATCATGACCGGTTTGCTCACTTCGAAGGCGGATTCCGCGCCGCCAAAAGCGTCGTCCTGGGTCTGCACCACGGCGATCAACCGGTAACGCGTGAGGCTGTCCGGCGCGACAAAGGTCGCGCTCACCTTGCCGTTCTCGTCGGTGCGCAGGTTGGCGTTCCAAAATGCGCAGGTGACGAAGTTCTTGCGGAAGGCTTCCCCGAGATCGCCGCCGCCGCCGATCATGTAGCCCTTGTTTTCGAAGGTCTTTTCCTCCGGATCTTCGCGCAGCAAGGTGGGAATGGTGAGGCTCGTTGCGACCGAGAGCGGGAGCGGCTGGTTGAAGAACTTGAGCGGGTCCGGCGTGGTATAGCCGGTGAGACTGAGCACGCCTTCATCCACGGCGTAGAGCGTGACCTCCGCGCCAGCGCGGGGTTTGCCGGCAATGTCGTGCACTTCCGCGGTCATGGTGACGGACTCGCCGGGCTGATAGTTCTTGCGTTCCGGAGTCACATAGACGCTGAGCCGGGACTCCGGCCGGGTGACTTTGAGCGAGCAGAAGCCGACGCGGTAATCCGGCTCCTTGAACTTGCGCGGGCTCTCATTCGCGCCGCGCAGGAGCATCACGGAGACGAAGATGTTCGGTGCATCGAGCGCTTCGAGCGGCACTTCGACGCTCGGGGCGTTGCCGGCGAGCTTCGTCACGTAGGAGCGCAGGACGTGGTCGCGCTCGACGGTGACGAGCGCAGCGCCGGAGATCGGCGTCTTGACCAGAATGCGCGCGGTCTCGCCGCTGAGATATTCCGTCTTGTCGGAAACCAGCTCGATCTGGAACTCGTTGCGATAGTTCCACTCGGTCACGTTTTCCCCGGTGACATAGAAGGTGGTCGAGGTGAGCACGTCGCGGCCGGCGATGTCTTTGGCGATGGCTTCGAGCAGATAGAGGCCAGGCTCACCGGCGACGATGTTGCTGCCGGGCTCCCCGGACATCCACTTGTGTTCGCGCTCCTCGACGCGCTGTGTCTTGAGCTCGGTCTCACTGACCGGCTTGAAGATCGGCTCCGTTTCGTTTTCCGAGCTGTCGTCGTCGGTCACGATCCGGTTGTTCTGCCAATCGATGCGCGTCACGCGCAGTTTCGCCGCGACGGGCTCGGGATTTGGCGTGCCGTCGGTGCGCACGGCGACGAGCGAGATCGGGAGCTTGTCGCCCTTCTGGACGACCTCCGGCAGCTTGCCGAGGCCGAGATAGAAATCCGAGCTGTGCAACTTCAGCTCACCGGATTGGGAGACGGTCTGCTGGTTGAGATCCGTGATCTCGCAGAGCAGGGTCGCGGTGCGCGGCTGCGGCGCCTTCGAGTTGAGCTGGACCGTCGTCGCCACGGTGACGTTCCCGTCCGCGCCGAGCTCGAGCTTGCCCTGATCGGCGAAGTGCGAGCTGCGGTCGAGCGCCTTTTGGAGACGGTAATCGTCGATAGCGTCGCAGAAGCTGAAGTCGTCGAAGCCCTCGGGCGCGAAGGCCTCGTCATTGGCTTCGAGCGACCAACTGAGCTGCGCCTTCGAGAGCGCTTTGCCCATGTAATACTTGGCGGCCACCGGCAGCTCCAGGGGCAGCGCGCCGACCACGGTTTTCGGTCCGCCGATGCTGATCTCAAAGGCGTTCGGCGTGTATTCCTGGACTTGGAAGCTGTAGGTTGCGGTCGCTTGTTCCTCGGCGTTTTCGGGTCCGAAGGTGAGCGTGGCGGAATAGGTGCCGAGGGTGCCCTTCGGCAGCGCGATCTCGGCATCGATGGAGCCGCGATCGGAGATGGTCACCTCGCGGGAAAAGATCTCGCGCTCGCGCTCATCGAAGGCCTTGAGCTGCGCCTTGACCCCTGCCGGAATCCGCGGCTGGCCGTCGCGCGTATCGCGGATGATGCCTTTGAGGTGGACGGTCTCGCCGGGCTTGTAAACGCCCCGTTCGGTGAACAGGAACACCTGGCGGCCGTCCGCGACGGTCCCATCACCCTCCTCCTCCGATGCGTGACGCAGGATGCGGAAACGGTAGAGCGAAAGCCGGTTCGAGTCTTCATCGAGGGGCACGAGATGGAAATCGGGACCGTTCTCCGCGAGCAACCAGCGCGCATTTTCGAAGGCGGGGAGTTTCGCGACGCCGCTCGCGTCCGTGGTGGCCTCGGCGAGCGAGGCGTTTTCCGGCGCGACGAGCTGCACCTTCACCCCCGCGACCGGCGCCCCCGTGGCCAGCGAGAAGACGTGTGCGAAGGTCTCATTCTTCGAGCTCTTCCAGACCACCCCGAGATCCGTGACCTGGACGATTGCCTGGACGCCGGGGCGTTTCTCCTTGAGGCCGGTCTGCTCGACCGTGATCAAAACGACCCCCGCCTTGCCCGCGCCGAGGATTTCATTCCAGTCGAGCTTGATCTCGCGCTCGGTATCGACCTCTTCCGTGCCAGTGATCTCGCGGGAGTAGATGGTCGTTCCGGCGATCTTGTCGGGATCGATCTTGCGATAGGACTCGTCTCGCTTCGGATGGGGCGGGCTGAGGTAAGCCTCATAGGCGGTGAGCGCGAAGGGAAGGGTGTCGGGCTGGAAGAGCTTGGCCGTGACCCGCAGGCGCGGGGTGTTGACGGCTTGGAGGAAGAAGTGGCGCGTGCCGGTGTTGAGCTGGTGCGTGGCAAACTCCTCGAGCGCCAGCGACGGCGGAATGGGCTCGAACCTCGTCATATCCGTGTAGGTCTCCGCGAGGGCAAATGGCTGCGCGGCGGCAAGGCCGCGCTCGACCTCCACCTTGTATTCCGTCTCCAGTTCAAAGCCGCCGGTGAACTCGACCTGCGTGCCCTGGATCTTCGCGGCGAGCTCATCCGGCTCGGGCGTGATCTTGATCCAGCGCTGGACGGTTTCCGGTTTCACCTCGGCGGCGAGCGGTTTGGACAAGCTCACCACCAGCCGGCGGCCGCCGTGGCCGTTGTTCACCGCGGACACGCTCCGCACGGTGAAGGGGCGGACTGTGCCGATCGGAATTTCGACGCTTTCGAGCAGGCGGAGACCCGCGCCACTGGCCGGCGCTCCTTCGGCGAGCACCAGCTTCCAATCTTCGCCGACGCTCAACGGTTCGACGGGCCGGACGAAGAGCTGGTTCTGGCGAGGGGCGGCCGTCGGTGTCTCGGCGAGGGTGGCGATGGCTTTTTCCCGAAACCGCGCGGCCCAGGTCAACAGCGAGCGGTCGTTGCTGCGGTAGCGCGGAAAAACGTGTTCCGGGTGGTGCGCCGCATCGGCCTGGACGACGCGCGCGCCGACCGTCTTGCCTTCCTTGTTGGTGAAAGTAAGAGACTTCTCGAGGTCCGCGGCGTTGACGTCGGCATTGAAGAGCAGGCTGAACGCGGGGTCGGCCGGCGCATCGGCGCGCGAGAACCAGTTTGGTGAATGCCAGCCCTTGAGCGCAAACGCGGGGGTCTCGGCGGTGGCCGCGAGTTCGCCGGCGACGGGCTGACCTCCGATGTTTTTGAGGCCGCTGCGCAGGGTGAACCGAAACGTCGTGCTCAGCGGCAGCGGTTCTTCCGGGGTGAACACACCGCTGCGCGTGCTCAGCCAGACGAATTTCCCTTTGACCGCCGGGACAATCTGCACCGGGGCTGGTTCGGCGGGTTTGCCGACCAGGCCGCCCTCCACCATGGGCTCGGTGAACCGAATCTCGAAAGTCGTCGTGGGCTCCACCTTTTCGGAGCTGAGGACGAGCTGGGCGGGCGGGTCGGCCAGGGCGGCGGCGGCGAACAGGAGCGTGCCCAGCCAGGCCAGAGCGGTGGGGATTTCGAATTTCGAGGGAGTCATAGGAATGGTTGCTTGCCGGAGGGAACGGCGCCGGTCCGCCGATCTTTCAATGGAATGTGGAAAATTTCGAAAACGACTCGGCGAAGATCGTCTGGTAGTCTGCGAGGCAATGCAACCTAACGCCACTTCGAAGACCCGTGGCGGCCGCCTCACGGCGACGCGCACGAGCCTCATCGAGAGGTTGGCGGATTGGGAAGACCAAACCCATTGGCAGGAGTTCTTCGACACCTATTGGCGGCTGATCTACGGCGTCGCGCGCAAGAGCGGTCTGACCGATCAGGAGGCTCAGGAGGTGGTCCAGGAGACGGTGATCACGGTGGCGAAGAATATCACCAAGTACGAGCGTCAGGCGGGCTCTTTCAAGAGCTGGCTGCTGCACACCACGCGGTGGCGCATCGCGGACCAGTTTCGAAAGCGCGAACCGGCCCAGGCGCCGGGCCGGCGCCGCGAGGGCACTGGGCGCGAGACCGCCACGATCGAGCGGGTGCCGGGGCCGGATGCCGTCGCCGCGGTTTGGGAGAGTGAATGGGAGCGCAATCTCTTCCAGGCCGCTCTGGAACGGGTGAAGAAGCGGGTGAATGCGCGACAGTTTCAAATCTTTGACTGCTGTGTGATCAAGCGCTGGGCGGCGTCCCGGGTGGCGGCAGAGCTGCGCGTGAACATCGCGCAGGTGTACCTGGCCAAGCATCGCGTGGCCGGGTTGATGAAAAAGGAAGTGGCAGCCCTGCAAGTGCGGCGATGAGGCTCGCTTTCCTCCGACTTGTCCGAAAGGTCCGACCCGTCCGACCCGTCCGCCCCGTCCGACAGATCCAGGGAGATTTTCGCCGGAAGCAGCCCTCCAATCTCGAATGCGCCCTTGACGCTCCCGGAAGCCGCGTCTCTATTCGCGCCTCTTGAAAAGCTTGCTTGCTCCGATGATTCGAAAACTTGGCTGCATTTTCCTGGCCCTCACGGTCCTTATGACCGCGGGTTGTGTGACTCGCGATGCGCGCTTCCGCGACGACACCATCTATATCGGCGGCGTCAAGAAGGGTGGCGGCGGCTTTCAAAAGCGCGCCAACTTTGACACGGTCTCCTATTGGGACGGCGACGGCGTTTCCGGCCCGCCTTCGGTCCGCATCAGCCTTGGCGAACAACGCGCCTATTTCTACAAGGGCGGCCAGTTGGTCGGCGTCTCGATTCTTTCGACCGGACGCGAAGGCTACGACACCCCGACCGGAACCTGGCGCCTCCAGCAAAAGGATCGCGCGCACAAATCGACCCTCTACGGGGACTACGTGGACGCCGACGGAGGCATCATTCGCAAGGATGTGGACACCTCCAAGGACAAGCGGCCGCCCGGGGCGATTTTTGACGGCGCCAAAATGCCGTTTTTCATGCGCATTCACGGGGGGGTGGGGATGCACGAAGGCTTTTTGCCCGGTTATCCGGCTTCTCACGGGTGTATCCGCATGCCGGAATTCATGGCGGAGAAGTTTTTCAACAATGTCGAGGTCGGGACGCCGGTGACGATCACGAACTGATCGGCGCTCGATCCGCGCAGAGTTCCGGGCTGTCGCTTTCCGCTGCCTCGTCCGTATGCCAGTCCCGGAGATCTCCGTGCAGGAAGCCCAGCGGTTGCTCGCCGCGCCGAATCCGCCGCGGTTAATCGATGTGCGGGAGGCTGACGAGTGGGAGATCGCGCGAATCGCGGGCGCGCACCTGCTTCCGCTCTCGCAATGGCCGGCGCTCGCGGTGGCCCAACTCACCGACTCCGACGAGCCGATGCTGGTGCTTTGCCATCACGGGGCGCGTTCCGCGCGGGCGACGGAGTTCCTGCGTCGCCAGGGCTTCCACCAGGTGACGAACGTCGCCGGGGGCATCGATGCGTGGTCTTTGGAAGTTGATCCCGGCGTGCCGCGATACTGAGCGGTCAACCGAAGCAGGAGAGCGACGGGTGCGCTCTGATCACGCGGTTATTTTAGGAAAGTGCCGATCAACGCGGCGACCGCTTCGTCACAAGCTTTGGCCGCTTCCTCGCCGGGACAATTCGTGGCCGCGACGAAGGCCGCGTCCCGCGCTGGCGCGATCCAGATCACTGCGTAAAACATCGTGTTCGACCCCGCGTGGGTGAGGGCGTTGCCGCCGGCCCAGTCGCGCGGGGCCACGGCCCAGCCCATGGCGTAATCGCCGCCTGCTGGGGGCGTGTGCAGCTTGAGAAAACTTTCCCTCTTCAGCGAAGCCGTGCCGATGTTCTCCCCCCGAGCGTGCCACGCGGCGTAACGCGCCAGCTCCTCGATGGTGCAGTGGACGGTTCCCGCCGGGCCGATCGCGGGGGGATTGTCCGCATCCCGTCCGGGTGGCACCGGTATCAGCTTGTCGCCTTCACGCCGATGGCCCCACGGCTGATCGACCTTGCCCGGCGAAGCCGGCGCACCGTAGCCGGCCGAGGGCATCACGCAAGCCGCAAACACGTTGGTGCGCAGCAGTGCCTCCCAAGGCTCCCCCGCCGTGCGCTCCAGCATCACCCCGGCGATCGCATAGCCCTGATTGGAATAGACGAATTTGGTCCCCGGCGCCGTTTCCGGACGCCGGAGGACCAGTCCGCGCACAAAACCCAACCGTTGTTCGACCGGCGTCCCTTGCTGGGCAGACGCGATGCGCCAGAGGTTCTCGGGCGGTTCGGCGGGCGCCCCTCCTCGGTGGGTGAGCAATTGCTCCAGGGTCACCGCGTTCCACGCCGAGTCCATGGTCTCGCGCAGATCCGGGAGGACCTCGCCCACGGTGCTGTTCCACCGGATTTGGCCGCGCTCGACGAGCATCGCTGCGAGCGTCGCCGTCATCGATTTGGTGCACGAGCCGATGTGCCATTGGTCGTCCACCGTCACAGGCTCCTTCGCGCTCAACTTGCGAACGCCGACCGCTCCGCTGCCGAGCAGCGTCGCCTTCTGCACGGCCGCCGCGGCCAGGGCGGGGACCTGGTGCTTCTGCCGGATCGGTTCGAGCAGGCTGCTGATATCCTGCGCCGCACCGGCGGCGGGTCTCGGAAGGAGCAACAGCATCAGGAGCAGAATCGGACCAAAAGCCCCGGCAGCCCTCCAGTCGATTCGCATCCTCCGCAAAGAAGTGGGGCAGGCGTCCCGCCTGCCGCTCGTGGAGCGGCCGTCCCGGCTGCTCCGTTCGTGCAGGCGAGACGCCTGCAACTCTGATGGCAGGCGAGACGCCTGCCCCACTACGCCATTGAGCGGGTCGCCGGCCTTCATGGTTTCCGTTCGGATTCGGGGATGTGGATGACCGTGAGCACGCACGAATCCCAGACGCGGCTGCCGCGGCTGTTGTTCCAGGTGATGAAGAGTTTGTCTCCGGCAGGGTCGACCGCGGAACTAAAGGTGCCCTTGAGGGTGCAGCCATACTTCTCCGCGAAAAATGGATGCAGGAAGGCGATCACCTTTTTCTTTCGCGTCTTCACATCGAACTGCACCACCGGCGAGCCGTCGCGTTCGCTGCCCCCGTGCGCGCCCGGGACGTAATACAGAAAGCGCCCCGTCGGGTCGGCATCGATCGAAGTGATGTACTGCTCGGTGCCGACCGCGGCCGGGCCAAGGTCTTCGACCTGCTCCGTCCTGGTGTTGAAGGCCTGGATCATGGCCTGCGCGCCGCCCTGTCCGGAGGAGACCGTGTAAACGAATCCATCCGGCGTTTCCTGCGTGGCCGTGCGGAGGCCAATGGTCCCGTCGATCTTCTCCGGTGCGCCGCCGCGTTCCGGATCGTAGCGCATCAGCGCGCCCTCGCCTTCCTTGCCCGGTGTGAAGTACACGCGGCCGGTCGATTTCGCGAAGATCATGTAGCGCGCCGGTCCGCCGGGGCCTGAATAGAGGATTTTCTGCGCCCGCACGTCGTAGGCGAAAAACTGAATGTCTTCGCCATCCTTGCCCGTGCCGGGCGCGGTTCCGCCGTAAAAGATGAGCCGCTTCGGATCGAGCACGCTGCACGGAATGCAATGCTTTGGCACCGGGCCGCGGGCGACGATCTCCGCCTTTCCGCTCGCCGGATGGCACCGGATGATCCAGTCGCCCGTGTAGTGAAACTCATCGGTCGTCACACGCGTCGAACCGCGATGCGTGGAGAAGTAAATCCAGCCGTCGTCGCCGGCATCCAGCCGGCTGTGGATCTTGCCCGGCGTGTAATCGCCCTCGGGCAGCGCGAGCAACTTTCGCAAGTTCACCAATTGCCGCATTTTTCGGGTCTCCGGATCGTATTCGAACACAAACGCGTTGCCGCCGGGTGCGAGATGATCGCCGATCGACGCGTAGTAATTGCCCCCCACCGCGAGGCTGTCGCCCCATGCCGACCACGGCCTGCCGGCGTAATCCTGGTCCGGAAAGAAGAGCAGATCGATGGTCGGCGCCGCTTTGGCGATGGTGATGCCGCGCGGCATCGAGGGCGGCGCTTTCAGGAATTCCTCGGAGGTTTCGGTGACGACCTCTTTCCCGCCGGGCAGCGCGGGCGGATACGTGATATCCGCTGCCGCTCCGATGGCGGTCACGGCGCACAGCAGAGGGAGAATGGGACTGGCAAAGCGCGTTTTCATTTTTCTTCGACGATCAGGACGCGATCACCCGGTGCGTCCGGGTGCTTGATTTCCGTGCGATCGGGCAGCGTCACGAGCACATCCACGCGCGGCTCGGCGCCGAGACCGAAGTGCGCCAGCGCCGGCTGGCCGCTGGCATACCCATAGCCGGTGCTGATTTCCTGGAAGCCGAGCAGGCTCGCGGCGTCGCCCATTTTTCCCGCGCGGTAAATGCGGACCTGCGCGCCGATGCCCATCCGGTTCATGCGCTTGCCGGTTACGCGGACATCGAGCCAATGGTTCCGGGGCGCGCTCTCATTGTGTAGCAGCCGGGAGTGATTGCCGGCGAACCAGTTCACCAGGAAAAGGTCGAGCCGGCCGTCGTTATCGTAATCGCCCGAAGGGCCGGCGGGAAAATAGACCATCGCCTCCTTGATCGGTCGCGGCGGCACGAATCGAGGCACGCCCTCGGACACTCCGGTATTCCGCCAGTCCAGCGGCGTGACGGCGCCGCCTTCATCCACCCACGCGGCGGACATGTAGATGTCGGGCCAGCCGTCGTTGTCGAAATCCCGGATCTCGACGTGCGGACACTTGTTGGGCACGGGTTCGCCGAGCCCGGCCTCGCGCGTTACTTCGCGAAACTGGGGCACCCCGTCCCGGAGCCCGTCGTTGAGAAAGAGGCGGTTGCGCGCGGGCTGGTGGTGCGTGCTCACCACGAGGTCGAGTAGGCCGTCGCGGTTCAAGTCGCCGAAAGCGGCGCCGCACGGCCAGTCTTCGCCATCGAGCGGTGCGTAGGCAAAAACGGCGCGCAGCTCCGTGGCTTCGCGCCAGGTGGCGTTGGCCTGACTGAGAAACAGGCGATTGCTGTGGGGAACGAAGAAATCGGGGCGTCCGTCACCGTTCAGATCGGCGACCGCGAGGCCGAGCCCCATGATGTCGTCCGGCAACCCCGCGCTCCGATTTGCATCCTCGAAGCGCAGCCCTCCGAGGTTCTTGAAGAGCACGGAGCGCGATCCGCCGCCGCGCCGGAACTTGTCTTCCACGACCAACAGATCCAGCAGGCCATCGCCATTGTAATCGAAGACGCCGACATTGCGCGCGGTGAGCAGCGACTCCGGACATCCCCCGCTCTCGGCGGAAATATCGACGAGCTTGCCGGCGTCATTGCGAAAGAGCCGGCTATGCAGAAGCTGCGCCCCGCGTTGCGGCTCCTCCGTCCGGCGTGATTCCGCGTAGGCGTTGTTCGCGACGTAAAGTTCCAGCGTCCCGTTGTTGTCCAGGTCGGCGAAAACCGCGCCGCTGGTGCGCGCGAAGAACTCCACGGCCGGCTGCCCTGCCGATTCGAATCGGCCGCCTCCGACGTTGCGCAGCAGCCGCGCCGCTACCGGCCCTGGCGCCGGCTGATACTCGCCGTTGGGACGGTCGCAAAATCCGCCCACAAAAAGATCGAGCGCCCCGTCTCCGTCGAAATCGCCCATAGCCCCGCCATGTCCCATGATCCCGGCCAGCGGCGCGATCAAGCCGGCCTGCTCAGTGACATCCCGGAAAACGATCGCGCTACTCGAAGTTCCATCCTCCGCGCCCGCCCGCAGCCCGCACGGGCAAAGCGCCAGCAGCACGGTGGCAAGGGTCGTTCTCGAATTCATGAAGTGCACCATGCCTCAACTTCGCGCTGCTGGCTTGCAGATGATGAAGGCAAAGGACGACTCAGAACGCGACACCCACCGATACCACGAAGGTGTGCGCCGAACCGAACTCCCGGCGGATTTCGGGGAACATGTTGTATTGGTAGGCCACGTCCACACTCGCACGGTTACTCAAGGCGAGGCCAAGGCCGGTGGTGAGAGGCACCTCGCCGCGCGTGTCAATCGTCACGCCTCCTCGGACGAACAGGATATCTTTAATCAGCGAATGTTCGATACCGATGGGGAAACGATGGACCCAGAGCGTTCCTGTGCTGTTAATGAACACTCCCGCCTGGTAATCCAGATTTAAGGTGCATCCTTTGGCGTACTCCCAGGTGATCCCAGGCCGCAGCAGAACTTGATGAGTGGTATCCTCCGTGCGTAGCGACGTCACGCCCAACGCGGACAGCACCAATAAGTCAGACCGTGCCGGTGCGAATCCGTAGTCAAAGATTAACCCCGCCCGCAAGTCCCGCGAAAGCTGATGAAGCGCTCCTAATCGAAAGTCGTAGGACTCACCCCGACTTCGCGCGATTCTGGTGCCGTCGAGGTCGAAGCGAGTGTCGGATGGCGTGACATTGAAGTTAGCTCCAACCGCCCAACCCTTGCCAAGAAGCTTACCCCACTGCAACTGAAAGTAATCGGCGTCAAACTGGAAGCCGAGGCCGTCGCTGTCCCGCTCGTGATTGCTGCGAATTTGCGCGGCCGCGGGGAGAAGGACACCGTAGTCGGCCATATTCAGGGTCAGCGCCTCCGCGAATACGTAAAGGTTCGTGCCTTCGCGAAATCTCAAGGTGGTAAACTGCGGCGCCAACGAATTGGAATACTTCAGGCTGGCATGAGGCCAGGCGGCGGACGCCGGATTGTTCGAGCTGGACCACTCACTGGCCGCCTGGGCATTGCCCAACGCGGCAACATCGGCATACGAGGCAAAGCGGCTGATCGCGGCCGGAAAGCGAAGCGAGAAGTCAAAGCGATCCAAGTCGCGGGCCAGCAAGGTTGTTGCCGGCGCGAGAGCCAGTGCGACCAAACAAAAGTGCCGTCTCGGAAGCCATTTGACCACGGCTTAGAATCTCCAGGTGACCATGCCGTAAACGCTATGTTCAACCTCGGTAGGCTGGACGCTGCTCAGGTTGGAACGGAATTCCGGGTGACGATCGTCCAGTAGATTCTGGCCCACGACGGACAGCTCCCAGTTTGTGGTGGGTTTCCAAGCCAGGCGCACGTCCGCCACCAGATAGCTGGGAATCTGCAAGGCGGGAAGATTGTCCACATAGCGCAGGCCGCAGTCGAACTGAACATTGGCCGGCAGATCCATGGAACAGCGGACCGAGAATTGGTTGGTTGGGCTGGCGCTTTCCTTGGCTTCATTCGTGGTGTCGGTGCTGCCACTCTTTCGATGGAGTTGCACCTCGAGGAATGAATAAGACGCTTGCGCCCGGCACCAATTCGTCACCTGCCACTTCGCAGCCAGCTCGCAACCGTAGGTTTCGCCTTTCAGGTTGTTGCCGACAAACACGGGAATCACCAAGTGCGGGGGCGAAGGAGAAGTTTCGCTGAAAACCTGGGAAGGCTGTGGGTCGAAGCTTAACAGGTTGTCATAGACGTTGTAGAACGTTGAGAAGTCGAGGGAGACCTGCTTCACAGGCTGGAAACGATATCCCAACTCATAAGCCAGCAGTTTTTCGGATTCGAAGCGATCATTCCCGAACAGCGACACGACGCCCAACGGTGAGCCGGGCCCCAGCGCGTCCGGAGGCAGGACTTGTTGGTTGATGCGAACGTCATCTTCGGCGCGGGAAGGTTCTCTAATGGCTCTGGATACCGCGGCCCAGACGGTGTGTTGCTCTTGTGGTGTCCACAACAAGCGCGCACTGGGTTGAACCTCGTAACCGGTGAAGTCGTTGTGTTCGACCTTCGAGCCAACGGTGAGACGCAGGCGATTCTTGACCAGCACTATTTCATCCTGAAGGAAAGCGCTCAACAGGTTGGTGTCGCGTTGGTCGGGATCGAAGGAAATGTCGAATCCGTTGCGGATCTGGTCGCCGGTCCAATGGTAACCCAGGCCGCACACGATTTCCTGCCGCTCGCCCCATTTGAAGCGGTGCTGCAAGTCCACATCGAAGGTATTGCGATCTTCTTCAAAGGTGGAGGTCTCGCGCACGGTTCGGTCGTAATAAGTTTGCAGCGTCATCTGCGACTCGTTGGCAAACGTATAAGTCCACCGCCCGAGCACGTTTCCACCCGCCACCTTGGGTTTGTCGCTCGCGACCAGGGAAAATGGCGGCGCCAACGAAGGCATTCCGAACGTCTCTTTCTGCCGGCCGTAGTAAAGGTCTCCCTGGAGCGTCACCAGGCTATCCGGTCGGTTCCAATCCATGCGAATACCGGCGCGTTCCTGCCACCAGCCGTCATTTCCATCCAGTCCGTTGGCGAGCAGCTGATTGTCGCGATCGAAATACTTCCCATAGATTCGAAAATAGACGTCTTCACCCAACTTGCCTCCATAACGAAACCCGCCAAACCCCCTTTCCTCGGTCCCACCGCCGCCATAGAGCAAAACGCCCTGGGTGTCCTTGGCGTTCTTGGTGATGATGTTGATGACGCCGTTGACCGCATTGGCGCCCCACAACGAACCGCCCGGACCCCGGATAACCTCGATCCGGTCGATGTCCTGGAGCAGGGTATCCTGGACATCCCAATAAACTCCCGAAAACAATGGCGTATAGACGCTCCGGCCATCCATCAGGACGAGTAACTTGTCGGCGAAGATATCGTTGAACCCGCGGGAACTGATCGTCCATGTATGGGCATCCAGTCGCGCCACGTCCATGCCCGGCGCCATGCGGAGCGCCTCCGCGATGCTCGTCACGCCCGACCGCCGGATGTCGTCCTCGGTGATGACGTAAATCGCCGCTGCCGTCTCAGACAGTTTCTCGGGTTTCTTCGCAGCGGACGTCACCTCGATGTTCAAGAGTTCTTCCAAGCTGAGTTGGTTTAATCTCGCCGTCTCGATCGCTGGCTGGGGACTCTGCGCGGCCTCGTGCCGGGCGGGCGCCGAATCTTGAGCCCAGGATTCCGTCGCGGCCAGGGCCACGGTCACAACGCCGATGATGTTCAGGAAAAGGTCCGAGACGGCTGTCTTGGGGCGCCCGCAACTCGCAGTGCGATGTCTGCTTGGATTCATGGAAGGGCCTTTGTCGAGTTTTGCTCTGGGTGCTTGCAACGACTGATTCAGCGCGGTGTTAGCGTTCACATGGGGGATCATGGAAGCCGCTGAAGCTTCTGCGTTTTGCCGTAGTGTTATCCCTCGGCCGTGGTGAAACACGAGCCAAAATGCGATCATGGTTTCTTCTGCCATCATGGCCGCTGCGACGCCTGAATCCCTTTGAATCTCTTCCACAAACTCAAAACTACGCGGTCACTTGGATTGCGAGCCGGTTGATATAATTCTGGCATCTATGGATCTTGTGACATGAAGGCGGTTGCTCGCAGGCTTCTCAGGGCCAGTCGATGGCTGAAGCTTCAGCCGAGCGGGCGGTTGCCTGCCATATTAAAACTAACAACGGGCGCCAGTGTGGGTCATCATGGCGCTGCCGCGTGTCGCATTTTTGAACGTGATGCGTTTGGCTTCCCTTCGACCCCATACTGACGCATTGATGGAAACCCACACCATGAGGAGCAATCAGAAATCGATCGCCCATTTGACCGCGGTCGCCATGGTCGCCGCAACCTCACGCGAACTCTCAATGCTCCCGCCCCGTCGAACGTGGTGGTCGGGTTCGTCCACGGCGGTGATCGATGTCGCGACCCGTATCAACACGGCAATCGGGCTCCTGGTTCGTTATCTGACAGGCTCTCGACCGGTGAGCCGCGGAATCCTTGCGGAAACCCCGATTGTCGGCGCCGCGGGGGAAACGGTGACGCCACTTTTACCCGAAGTGGCTGCGATTGACGCCTCGGCTCCGACGATCGATGCCACTCCTCCGTCGCCGGCGCCGCGCTGGGACCGCTCCCTGGCCGATCGCAAACTGTGGATCTTGAAACGATCCGGATTGTTCGGTAACAACACGAAAGGAGCTGGGATCGAAAGAGCCTGCACGCTGGAGGATCTGCGCAAGGCTTACCGGTTGGTCCACGACGTCTATCTCGGAACGGGATTCATCAATGCGGAACCCGCGGGGATGCGGCTGCGCATCTTTGAGACCACGTCGGAAACAGCCACCTTCGTGGCCAAGCTGGACGGCCGGGTGGTCGGAGTGCTGAGTGTGGTGGGCGACTCGCCGGAGTTGGGTCTGCCTTCCGACGCGGCTTTCAAGCCGGAATTGGATGCGCTGCGGGCCATCGGGGCACGGTTGTGCGAAGTGACCAATCAGGCCGTGGCGGAGGAGTATCGTAAGTCGGCGGTGCCCACGGAGCTGATGCGCTGCGCGCTGGCCCACGTCACAAAGTTCGGTTACGACGAAACCATTGCCACGGTGAGCCCGAGCCACAACGGGTTTTACGAGCTATTGGGTTTTCGCGAACTCGGTTCGGAGCGCACCTACTCGAAGAAGCTTCATGATCCGGTGGTGGCGCTCGGCATGGATGTGAATCAGCATCGCCAGCCTCCGGGCGATTTGAACGAGACGGAGCAGTTCATCCACCATTTTCTGACTCGCGATAATCGCTTTTTCGAGCACGTTGGGGAGTGGGCCAGGCAAGCCCGGCAGACTTTCCTCAACGCGGACCTGCTTCAGCAACTGTTTGTGACCGAAAGAAACTTCCTGGGGGAGTGCTCACCGGAAGAGTTGCTCGTCTTGCAACGCCGCTGGGGCCAGGAGTTGTTTGCCGCTGTGACCGGCAACCTGTTCATCCCGTCGCTCGAAGGGCTGGTCGGCGAGATCCTGCCGCAGAGCCTTTCCCGTCCGAACCCGCCCGCGAAATCCGCAGACGCGATCAACGCCCCAGATAATCAAACTTCCGTTCGTAATCCAGCGTCATCCCGCTGCTAAAGCTCTGATAGCTCTCGCAGGCCACCTCGATGGGTGCCGGGACATAGCGCGCGATGGCGTCGGAAAAGCGCGTTTCGATTTTTGAATCCGGGCTCACGTCTGGAGATAGCTGGATGCGGATGCGAACGCGTTCCGGCCCGGAAACCAGCCGAAAGTTGGCAGTCGTGAGCGGGACCAGTTCCGGGTCGTGATAGATCCCCTCCTTGACCGCTTCGGGATAGACTGGGTTCTCGCCAGCCAGCGCGTGTTGCGCCCGCCCGTCGATCATGACCATCGGAATTGAATCCAGCAAATCCCACCTAACGCCGGCGGCTTCGAGGGCGGGCCGCGCCGATGGCGGGAGGCGGAGCACGCTGCCGCGGTCACCAGTGGCGTAGCGAATCAGAGGCAGCCGTAACTGCGCATCGAGGGTCGTCAGGATCAGTCTCCCGTCTGGGTCGAACTCCACAAAAATCCGGCGCGGATCGTAGGTGAATAGCGATGGAACCCATGGCGCAGGCCCGAGCACCTCGGCTCGCAGGTCCTGGTTCTCGTGCAACACGCGCCGCAGCAAAATCAGGGGCGCCAGCGGCGGCACCTCGGAGAACAAGTTCAGGCCCAACTCCGCCACACCCATCGAAGAGAAGACGATCCCCGTCTCCGGATTGCGCACATCGATGCCGAGCATGCCTTCGAGATACTTGCGCGCATTCTCGGCCAGCGGTTCTTCGCCGACGATCACCTGGACCAGGTGCGATCGCCAGTCCACGCCTCCAGACTGTCCCAGTTCCAGCGTGTGTTTGATGAACGCGGTCTCCCCCACGAGGATGATCTGGGCATAGTGCCGCCCGAACGCTTTCACCAGCCCGACCACCATGTCCGGCCGCACGCTGGTCTCGGCCAGGGTGCAGGCCTGCGTGTGCACCTTGACCCCCATCGGGAGGCAGTTGATCAGCAGGGTGGGACGCGACCGGACTGCAAACAGAAATTCCAGTAGATCGTCGATCCACTCGACTGTTGCGTGCATGGCTGCTGCATCGCTGAGACCGAAGGCAAAGAAGCCCGAGTAACCGGAACTCGTGAGCACCGAACCGAGCTGACCCAGCTCGCCATCAATGCAGAGTTGCTCGATGCCGAAACGCTGAAAGGTGTTGCGCTTGTCCAGCACGGGCAGCCGCGCGAAATCTTCGGGGTTCCTGATGTCGCTGGAACGCACTCCGGCTTCCTCCAACAAGATCCGATAAGCCGGCACGCGCGCGGCGGTCCGGTGAAACGCTTCGAGTGGAAAACTGGGGGTGTTGGCGGTCATCGAAGCGCCATTCATGGCGGGGGAAAGACTTGATACCCTAACCCGACGGATCCGGAATCAAATTTAACCTAAATCCCGCGATGGGAAGGGCCGCGGAGGACGCGGAAAACGCGGAGAAGAAGTTACCTGGATGCAATCATGCGAGCTTACCGGATCCACCCGCTGGGTGATCGGTCCGAATTTCCTAACCTCCGCGTCCTCCGCGTCTTCCGGGTCGTCGGCGGTTCCCATCGCCGTTTCTAGGTTTAACGCGGAGGCCGCAGAAGGATTGGAGAGGCAACGCAGAGGGTCGCCTTGATGCTTTTCTCTGCGGCCCTCTGCGCCCTCTGCGTTTCAATTGCGCGACGAGTTTGGTTGCGGCTTGGCCGCGCTGTGTTCTCTGCGCCTCTGCGTTAACTTTGGAAGGAACGAACAGCGAAAATGTCGTCGAATATGGGTCCGTCGTTTGGGAGTGAGATCCTAAAAGGCGAACCCGAAGGAGAAGTGGAAGGCGCCGAAGTCTTCGTTGGGTTTTGGATTCGGGTTGACGCCGTAGTCGAGTCGGAGCGGACCGATGGGGAGTTTGTAGCGCAGGCCGAGGCCGATGGCGTAACGCAAATCACCGGAGCCGCCGTCGGGGTCGCTGGCCTCGGCGCGGTCGTCCTCGTTCATGTTCCTGAGGCTGCCGGCATCGACAAAGACGGCGCCCTGCAAGGCCTGGTAGAGCGGGAAGGTGTACTCGAGGTTCAAGACGGTGTAGAAGTCGCCGCCGAGCGGGTTGCTGCTCTTGTCCTTCGGGCCCAGTTCGCGTTCGGCGAAGCTGCGGACGGTGGTGCTGCCGCCGTTGAAAAAACGCACATCGATCGGGACGGCATCGACGATTGGCGCGATGTAGCCGGCCCGCGCCCCGAAGGCGAGGAGGGTCTTGCCGAGCGGGAGATAGTAGGAAAAACGGAAAGTGCTGCGGGTGAAACCGGGGGCGCCGTCGAGCAGCGCGTAATCGAAGGACGACGACACGACCAGCCCCCGGCTGGGGTTGAGCGGATTGTCGCGATAATCGGAGAGCTGCGTGACGCCGAGGCTCGTGATTGCATAATCGGTGGGACCGAGGCGCTGCGGGTCGGCGGCGAGGGCCGGCTCGACATCCGTGACTTTCACATTGGCGTGCTCGACGAAGACACCCAGTTCCAGGTGCGGCATGATGCGCCGCGTGAGATCGAGGCGCCCGCCGACCTCGCTCTTGGAATAGCCGAGCTCCTCGCGCGAAACCGAGTAGAGCTTGCTGCGCAACGCGAACCGGGTGTCGAAGAGCCAGGGATCGACGTAGAGCAATTCACCGCGCATCCCGCGCTGGGAATAATCGAAGGCAAAGGTCAGCGGGCGGCCGCGGCCGAAGAGGTTGCGATCACCGAGGCGCAAGCCGGCGATTCCCCCCTCATAGCTGCTGTAGCCGAGGGTGAAACCGACTTCCTTGGCCTTGGCCTCTTCGGCGGTGATCTCGAGCATCACTTCGTTGCCCGGCTGGGCGACGGTCGAGACGCGCAGCGTGCTGAAAAGCCCGGTGCGCAGCATTTCACGGTAGGTCTCGTCGAGCTTTTCCGGATCATAGACTTCGCCTTTGAGCACGGCGAACCGGGTGGGCAGAAACCGGGGCGACATCCGGGGCTTGGCGCTTTCACTCTTCAAGGCGACCCCGCCGAAGCGGAACAGGCCATCGGGCTGCGCGGTGAAGGTCACGGGCACCAATCCGTTGCCCGCCTTGGTGTAGTCCGCGTCCAAAGCGACCTCCGCCTGAAAGTAGCCGCGCCCTTTGTAGAACGATTGCAGGTTGCGCTGCATCGCATTGGCCCGGCCGGGCGAGAAGGAGACGTCCTTGTAGGGCAGCGTTTCGCTTTCCGCGGGACGCCGCTTCCGGTGCCGCATGTCGTCCGCTTTCGCCGCGGTGCCGGTGATGGGATCGCCGAGCGCCGCGACCAATTCTTCACGGGGAAAGACCGTGTTTCCGGCAAAGCGGATTTCGCCGAAGGTAAAGCGCAGACCTTCGTCGATGCGCACCGTGAGGCTTGCGCGGGTCCCGTTTTCCGAAAGCACGATGCCCGTGCTATCGACCTTCACGTTCAGATAGCCCTCGGACAAATAGAGCCCGCGCACCCGATCGGCGCCCGCGGCCACTTCCGCCTCGGTGTAGGGAAACTGCGCCGGCTCGCGGGCCAGACGCTCGGGCGTGGCCCCGATCATGTAATCGTAGAGGGTGGCCTCGGGGATGGCGTGGTTGCCGATGAAGGTCACTTTTTTGAGCAGTGCGCGTGGACCTTCGTTGATGCGGACGACGACTTTCCGGCCGCGTATCTCGTGGTCCACCGTGGCTTTGGCGAAGCCTTTCTTGCGGTAAAACGCACCGACGTAGAAAGCCGCGTCATCGGCGCGTGCCGGGGTCATTCCCTGTTCCTGGATTTCGCGCAGTTGCTCCGCCACGGCGGCGACCAACTCCTCCTCGCTAAAGCTGGTATTGCCCCGGAGCTCGATGAAGTCGCGCGCCTTGGCGGCCAGCGCCGCTTGCACCGCCCCCACGCCGAGCGCGGCGCCTTCAGCTCCGCGCTCCTGCGCCGGGGCGCTGGCGCTCGCGATGAGCAGGATGGCGATGAGGGAACGGCAGGTCACCGGAAACGAATGAGGTATTTGAGGCTTCCCGTGAAGCTTCCATCCACGCCGATATCGCCCAGCACGTAGATTTGGTCGCTGACCTTGAAGCGCGCTTTCACATCCTGGCCGCTGCTCCGGTTGCTCAGCGCGCCGAGTTCGATCTGGAAGCGATCCATGAATGCGCCGGTATCGGATTTCTTCGCGTCCACCGCCGGGGCGGCCCCGCGCTTGAAGACTTTTTGGTAAAGCTGTTTGACGGCCAGCATCGCGGCGCGGCTAGCGAGAGCGTCGGCGCTGCCGGCGAGCTCACTGGTCGTGGTGCCGGTGGCGAGGAGCGAGACGATATCGGCGTGGGGCAGGGGCGGCTCGCTGTTGAGCTGCACCTGGGGGTCGGTGGCTTTGCCGTAGATAAAGGCGTGCACGAGATAATCGCGGACCTGTGACTCCGCCTGGAACTCCATGGAGGGCTGGAAGGGAAGATCCTTCGTGAAGGCGACAAACCCGCTGGTGATCGAGAGCGTGCTGAAGGGCAGGGTGGCGACGAACTTCTCGATCTTGGCCGTGCCTTCGAGGTAAGGCGCCAGGCCGGTGCCGCCCAGCTTCAGATTCAACGACACGGCGCCATTGGCGAGATTGCCCCGGATCAGGAACGGGTCGTTCTCGCGGGTCTTGATGGCGAGGTCGAACTTCCAGTCGCGGATCGGCGGCTGGGGAATCGAGACCGTGCTCGGCCCGGTCTGCGCGGACTTCGGAGCAGGCTTCGGGCGGCCCGGCAGGGCGATGGGCAGGATGTCGATTTCCTTGAAGAAGCGGCTGCGGACGACGAACAAGGTCCCGCTGACCGTCCCCGCCGCCAGCGGGCCATCGACCTTGACGTCGGTATCCGCGCGGATGGTGATCGAATCGTCGCGCTTCAGGAGCACCTCGCTCGACTCGAGCCGGAGGGCGAAGACGGGGTCTTTGAGGTTGGCCAGATCGACCGTTCCGCCGAGTTTGAATTTTCCGCCGCCGACTTCCCCTTCGAAGGTCTGGAAGTTGAGGATGTTCTCGGCGAACGCCAAAGTCGCCCGGAACGCGCCGATCGCCGGCACATTCTCATCGACGAGCCGCGCGCCGGTGAGCTCCACCTTGGCCCCGCCGCTGAAGATCGGGTGACCGACGGTGCCGCCCACCTGGACATCGAGCGCCGCAGTGCCTTCGACGCGGCGCACCTGGGGTACGGTCTTGGGCAGGAATGCGAGTGAGGAGGCGGGAAGCTGGGCGGTGGCTTCGATCGCCAGATCCGGGTCGAGTTTGCCGCTCTTCACCATGGCCTCGAGATCCAGGGGCGCCCGCCCTTTCAGGGTGAGCGGCTGAATTTGCGGCTGCTTGACCACCGAGTTCAGCGTGAGCTCCCGGTTGGAATAGTGGACATCGAGGGTCAGCGCGGCCGGATCAAACTGCTTCGCGGCCTTGGCCTGAAGCCGCTCGGCGCTGACCTTGAGATGGGCGAAGGGCTGGAGCAAGGTGCCGCCCGCCACGAGATTGGCGGTGAAGGCGCCGGACACCGGGGAGGGCTGGTTGAAGCTGGCGAGCAGCTTCTCGACATCGAGTTTGTTGGTATTGATGTTGGCCGCCACGCGCTGGTCGAGCGGGATGGGCTGCTTCGAATTAGAAGGATCGAAGGGGACGTAAAGGAAGCCGGTCAGGACCGAGGTGCCGGCTTGCTGGAGATTGAGATCCTTGAGGCGCAGCTTGCCTTCCCGATACTCGATCGCGCCTTCGAGGCTGGTCGGTCCGGTGACGATGCGAAACGGCTTCGACTCCGCAAACTCCGGCGTGTAGAGCCCGCCGAGAGTGACCTCGGAAAGGTCGATCGCGCCAAACCTGGCCTTGGTCAGCGCGAGGTCCAGTTCGCCGGCGTGGCTCGGTGGATCGACCTGTCCCTTGCCGTTCCACTGGATACTAAGCGCGCCTGCGATCGGTTGCTTGTTGCCGAAGACTTCGAGGAGCGGCTGGAGCGCGGCGAGGTTTTTAACGTCGAGCAGGACGCCCCCTTCGTAGGCAAAAGGTTTGGCGATCCCGGTTTTTCCCGTGGCGACGATCTGGTCGCTCTCATTGAGCTGCAAAGCAATCTGCTCGATGGTCGCTTCGTTGTCGGCCACCTGAATCTTTGCCGCCAGGCGCTCGGCGCGGAACTCGCCCAGGGTGAAGGCGCCGCCATCGATGGTCAGGCCTCCGACGAGTTCACCATTCACGAGCTTGAGGCTGCCGGCGCCTTTGAGATGGCCGCCGAGCGGTTGCTCCTTGATTGCGATGCCGAAGGCGTTGAGCAGCGGCACATCGATCGCGAATTGCGCATCCACGGGCGTTTTCGCGATTTCCTTCGGGTCCCGAGGAATGCGGGCGCTGCCCTGCGCGGTCACCGAGTTCTCACCGCGGCGGATCTCGAGACCGTCCAGCTTCACAAAGTCGTTGTGCGCTTCGACATCCAGATGCGCGGAATCGAGCGTCACGGTGGCGGCCCGCAGCTCCGTGAGGTCCGCGGTGACTTTCGCGTCCAGCGCCTCGAAGGGCGAGCTCGGTGGAGGATCGATTTGCCTGGCCACCCGCAACGTGAGCTTGCCCGAGGCCACACCGAAATCCTCGTTGGCGATTTTCTCGAGCTCGACGTTGAGCGCCGCCTTCAACTGGCCGCCGTGCAGCGAGACAGTGCCGTCTCCGGAGACATTCCCGGTCAGTGGCTTGGGCATCGTGCCGGTCACCGCCGGGAGGTCACCCGCGCGAATGCGCAGGACCGCGTCCACCTCGCTGCGCGGGAAGTCGTTCACCGTTTCCGGCAGGCCGACTTGCGCCGTCAGCGTGACGTGATTCTTCCCCGCCACGACATCCAGGCCGGTCAGATCCGCCCGTCCGTCTTTGAAGACCATCAGCAATTCTGTTGCATCGAGCTTGGTCGCTCCGGCCGCAATCGCTTCGACGCGGGCGCCGACGGTCCCGCGCCAGGTGCGCGGCTTCTCCGGCTCGCCTTTGAAGACGATCGAGAGCCGCGCCAGTTTCGTCACCGGTGGCGCGGGCACTTTGAAGTAGGCAGCGGCGCGATCGAGCGCGACCCCGGCGGCCTCGATCCGGAGGGTCGTGTCATAGCCCCGGTCGAGATTCTCGCCGCTTTTCTTCAGCTCCGTCCCCGTCAGGTCGAGCTCTGCCGTGCCGCCGAAGGCGTGCGCCTTGACCGTCACGTGACCTTTGTTTTGCGCGCGCTGGGAGGCGTCGAAATTGACCTCGTCGAGCATCAGGTCCGGTCCGAACTGGAGGTTCTTGATGAATAGATTGCGCTGCCCGTAGCTGGTTTCGGCGCGGAGATTCTCCCAGACAGGCACGCCCGGCGCGGCGATCCGTCCGATGCGCAGGATCCCGGGATTTTGCGGATCGAAAACCAGATTCGCGTCCTTGATCTCGGTCACATTATCCGGCGACCGCACGGTGAGATTGAAGTCATCGATGACCACGCGATCGGCGTAGGCGGCGGGCTGCCCGAGGATATTGTTGAGCAGCCGCGCGATCTGCATCTTCTCCCGGCTCTCTTTCTTCGTCTTGCTCGGCAGGGCCACGAACTCGAGCGTGGCGTGATGGATCTCGTAACTGCGGACAAACTCGCCCACGCCGAATTTGATCAGGTTGGGCAGACTGTAATCGAGCCGCACGCGCTGGATATCGATCGCACCGATCGGCGTCGTCCCGGAGCCGGTAGGCCGCGCGCGCACGCCTTCCACGGTGAGGTTGGTGAAAATGGTTCCCGAAGTGTGGAGATCCAGGTCCACGTGCATCCGGGCGGCCACCAGGTGCAGGGCGGTCCGCACGGTGAAATGGAACAGCGGGCGGTGAAAAATCACCGCGATCAAGAGCAGCATGCCCGCCCATTTCAAGAGACGGCGAAACCAGCCGCGTTTCGGCTTTGGTTTCGCAAGGGGCGGGTTCGGCTCCGGCATTGGGCGCCTACGCTAGCGACTGCATCCTGCCGTGCAAGCGGGTTGGCAGGGTGAAATCTTCGTGCCTAAAGTCCGCGTCATGCGCATCTGGTACCCTTTTCGCACCCGCACTCTGCCTTGGCTGGGTCGGAAGGCGCATGCCGCGGGCTCGGTGCTCTGGCGGGCCCTCATCAAATACGATGAGACGGATGGGGAACAACGCGCGGCTTCCTTCGCTTACTATGCCTTTTTTGCGCTGTTTCCGCTGGTGGTCCTGCTCATCACCGTATTCACCAGCTTCCTCGGCAGCCGCGACGTGGCCACGCTGCGCATCACCGCGATGGTGGCCGATTACATGCCCGATCCAGAGGGTTCCAAGCAGCTCATCCGAACCATTCAGGGAGTGGTGCAATCGCGGGGCAGCGCCAGCCTGATCGCGGTTGCGGTGCTCGCGTGGAGCGCCTTACGTTTTTTTCAGGCGCTCGTGCGCGGCGTCAATCGCGCCTGGGGGACGAAGGAGTATTCCTGGTGGCGGCTGCCGATCAAAAACCTGTTCATGACCGCGATCCTCGCCAGCGCTCTGCTCCTCGGCATCGTCTTCCCCGCCATCATCAATCAGCTCGAATACCTGTATTGGAAGCACTCCTGGCAATTGGGACTCGATTTTCAGTTTATTGCCGGACTCTTCCGCATCCTGCGCTTTTTCGTCGCCCCGGTCGTCCTCTTCTACGGGTTCGCGATGTTTTACAAATTCGCGCCCCGCCGGAGAACCACTTTCCGGCAGGTCTGGGCCGCGGCGCTCTTTGTCACGATCGGCCTCGATTTGCTCAAGCAAGGCTTCGTGCTCTACACCACCAACATCGGCAACTTCAACGCGCTCTACGGGACGCTCGGCTCCATCGTGGCGTTGCTCTTGTGGATCTATCTGAGCGGCGCGCTGATCATTCTCGGCGGATGTCTCAGCGCGGCGCAGTATGAGATCAAAATCGGGCTCACGGATCAGTCGGAGTCACATCTCGCGCGCTGAGGAAAGAGACGCGGAGTCGGAAGACGGAGAGACGCGGAGACAAGGAGCGAGGCGGCGGTGCACGGGACAAGCGGAGACCGGTCCATGGGCGAGCCAGGGAGCGAATCCGTTTGCCGCGGGGGCGGGGGGCTCTACATAGACGGCTGATGCACGATGTCCGAACCGCTCCTGCGCGCCCGCCGTTGCGGGAACTCGCGCACTTGTTCTCCTACGTGCGGCCCTATCGGGGGCGGTTCGTCGTGGCGCTCGTCGCGTCCACTGTCTCGATGGCCTTTGGCTCGATGTTCCCGTATCTGGTCGGCACGCTGCTCGACGCGTCCATCCCCTCGCTCAAGGTGCTCGAGGCGGCGCCGTGGCAGCGCGACTTGAATACCGTGGCCCTGGTCCTCCTCGGCACGCTGCTCTTGCAGGCCGTGCTCATGTTCATCGCGTCGCTTTCCTTCAACGTCGTAGGCGAACGGGCCGTCGTCGATCTGCGCGAGGAACTTTACGGCCGACTGATTACCCAGCCGCTGAAGTTTTTCGGCGAGCATCGGGTCGGCGAGCTGACCAGCCGCCTGTCCAGCGATCTCGCGCAGATCCAGGACACGCTCACTTTCACCGTCGCGCAGACCGTGCGCCAGGCGATGCTGCTCACCGCCGGGCTGGTGATGATCGCCATCACCTCGCTGAAGCTGTCGCTGGTCATGCTCTCGTCGGTGCCGGTGGTCATGCTCGTCGCGGTGCTCTTCGGCCGGCGCATCCGGCACTTCAGCCTGACCGCTCAAGACCGCCTCGCCGACACCGCCACGGTGGTCGAGGAGACCCTTCAGGGCATCGCCAACGTCAAGGCCTTCGGCAATGAAGTGTTCGAGCACCGCCGCTACAGCGCCGGGCTGCGCACCTATCTGGAAGTAATCCTCCAGACCGCGCGCCATCGCGCCGCGCTGATCGCCTTCATCATCTTCGTCATTTTCGGCGCGATCGTGCTCGTCATGTGGTACGGCAGCCACCTCATGCAGCGTGGTGAACTCACCCACGGCGAGCTGACCCGCTTTGTGATGTACACCCTGTTCATCGGGGGCGGCGTCTCCACCATCCCCGAGATCATCAGCAATACCCAAAAAACGCTCGGCGCCACGCAGCGGGTCAGGGAGCTGCTGGCCGAACGCTCCGAGGAGGTGGGCGCTGTGGAAAGCCCCGCGGCGAAAGCCGGAATGCAACCCCTCCGTCTCCGGGGCGACGTTTCGTTCGAGCAGGTCCGCTTTCGCTACCCCTCGCGTCCGGATCTGCCGGTCCTGCGCGGGCTCGATCTGGCCGCGTTGGCCGGGGAGAAAATCGCGCTCGTGGGTGCGAGTGGAGCGGGGAAGAGCACCATCGTCTCGCTGCTCCTGCGTTTCTACGAGCCCGAGAGCGGACGGCTCCTGCTGGATGGCCAGGACGCCGCGGAACTCAGTCTCCAGACGGTGCGTGGCAACATGGCGATCGTCCCGCAGGAAGTCCTCCTGTTTGGAGGGAGCATTCGGGAGAATATCGCCTACGGCCGGCCCGGTGCGAGCGACGAGGAAGTCCGTGCGGCCGCGCGACGCGCGCATTGCGAGGAGTTCATCGACCGTTTTCCCGAAGGCTACGACACCCTCGTCGGCGAGCGCGGCATCAAGCTCAGCGGCGGCCAGCGACAGCGCCTGGCCATCGCCCGCGCGCTGCTCAAGGACCCGGCGATCCTGATTCTCGATGAAGCGACCTCCAGCCTCGACAGCGAGAGCGAAGCGCTCATCCAGCGGGCGCTCGACGTGCTCCTCGAAGGCCGGACCGCGTTCATCATCGCGCACCGGCTCGCCACCGTGCGCCGGGCCGACCGCATCTACGTGCTGGATCAGGGCATCATCATCGAGAGCGGATCACACGACGAACTCATCACGCGCCCCGGAGGCACCTACCGCCGGCTCGCGGAGATGCAGTTTGCGAGCTGAGAACTGCGCAGGTTCGTTGCCGGCCTTCCTTGAGAGCAGCGGCATCGACGGCTTCGAGGATGAGTTGGTTCTTGTGGACGCGCGGCGCTGTGTGACGGCAGACTGGCCCGATGCATAAGCTGATTTTTGCGACGCTCGCCGCGATCCTCCCGACTCTTATTGGCGCCGGGAATATCGCGCAGGCAGCCACTGCCATCAGCGGCGTGGATCGGATGGAGACGCCCTATGAAGACTATCTGCCCCAGATGCAGCGGATGTCGCACTGGCGGGTGACGAAAGGGCCGGTGCGGGCCGTGCTGGTTGGCGCGCATGGGATGCAGAGCAACAAGGATTGGTTTAATCGGCTCGGCCCCCAACTCGCCGCGCAAGGGGTGGAGGTGTGGGCCTTCAACCGCCGTGGCAGCGGGCTCTCGAAGCCGGAGCAGAAGCCCGCGAATGCGACCTCGTGGCGGGCCTGGGTCCAGCAGTTTGAAAGCGCGGGGGAACTCGCCCGGCGGCCAGGCGTGCCGATGGTCGCGGCGGGATTGTCGTGGGGCGCCAGCGCGGCGCTGGCCACGGTGGCGGCGTATCCGGGCGATTGGTCGGGCGCAGTGCTGATCAACCCGGCCCTGCAGACGCGCAAGGACGCAAATTTCTTCTGGCGCAGCGGGACCTGGCTCGGCTGGTGGTTTACCCCGGGGCACGTCTTCGAGATTCCGCTCGACCCCGAGGATTACACCACGAACCAGAACACCATTGCCCAGCGGCTGACCGGCGATCCGCGCATCCTGCACTCCGCGACGAGCCGCATGGTGCAGCAGACTTCCCAGATGAAAAGCTTCGCGCTGAAACGGCTGGCCAAGCTGGATCGGCCGGTCCTGTCGCTGCACGGCACCGACGATGAATTGGTCGAGAACGAGAAGGTGAAAGCAACGCTGCGCGCTCGGAACGCCGCCGAAGTGCGGCTGGAAGACGTGCCGAGCGGCACCCATGCCGCCGTCGTGGAAGCCCCATCGGCAGAAATCGCGCGGCAGATCGTGCGCTGGCTCGCGGAGGTCAAGCCGGCGCCGCTGGAACGATGAGAGTCCCGGAGGGCTGCGCTACGCGAAGAGCGCGGTCACCGGCTTCGCTTTGACCAGCTCGCGCGGCTGATTGAGATGATTGTAAACGATCGTCTCGGGATCGATGCCGAACGCGTGGTAGATCGCGGCGAGCAGTTCCGTCGGGTGGACCGGATCGCTCTTCGGGCTGGAGCCGGTGGCGTCGGATTCGCCGTGGACGTAGCCGCGCTTGATGCCCGCGCCGGCGACGCACGCGGTGTAGCAATACGGCCAGTGATCGCGCCCATCCGAGCTGTTCACGTTGCCGCTGGTGCTGACGCCCTTTTCCGGCGTGCGGCCGAATTCACCGAGTGCGACGACCAGGGTCTCGTCGAGCAACCCACGCGAGTCGAGGTCTTCGATGAACGCGGAGAACCCCTGGTCGAACATCGGGCCCGCCTGGCCTTTCAGCCGGTTGGTCAGGCCGGCGTGCATGTCCCAGGAATGATTGTCGGAGTTGGCGACCTTCGGCCAGATCACCTCGACGACGCGGGTCCCGGCTTCCACGAGGCGGCGGGCGAGCAGCAGGCTTTGGCCGAAGGTGTTCATCCCATACCGGTCGCGCATCTTGTCGTCCTCGCGATCGATGGCGAAGGCGTCGCGCGCCTTGCCGCTGGTGATCAGGTCGAGCGCCTTGCCGTAGTATTCGTCGAGGTGGTAATTGGCGACCGCCTTGTCGAGGTCGGGCATCGTTTCCTCGATGGATTCGCGGAGCTGCGCGCGGCGCTTGAGGCGCATCGCGAAAACGTCGGGCCGCAGCTTGAGATCGTCGATCTTGATGCGGTTCATCTTGGTCATGTCGAGATCGTCGCCCTCGGGGAAGAGGGTGTAGGGATCGTAGCCCTTGCCCAGGAAGCCGGCGTTGCCGCCCTTGCCGACGACGCCTGACTCCTGCAGCGGGCGCGGCAGCACCACGAAGGGCAGCATCGGCACGTCGGGCGGTTTGAGGCGGATGATATTCGAGCCAAAGTTCGGGAAATCCTTGGGCGAGGGCGGCTCGAGCTGGCCGGAGGGCGAGACCTTGTCGGTCGTGTAACCGGTCATGATCTGGTAGATCGCGGCGGTGTGATTAAAGAGCCCGTTTGGCGTGTAGCTCATCGAACGGATCATGGTGAGCTTGTCATTCACCTGCGCGAGCTTCGGCAGGATCTCGGTGAAATTGATGCCGGGGATCTTCGTTTTGATGTTCTTGAAAGGGCTGCGGATCTTGTCCGGCACGTTCTCCTTGGGATCCCAGAGGTCGAGATGGCTCGGCCCGCCCTGGAGATAGACCATGACGATGCTCTTCGCCTTGCCCCAGCCCGGACCGCCTTTCGCGAGCATCTCGCCCGCGGCCCTCGCCTTGAGGCTGAGCAGCGATCCGAGGGTGCAGCCGAGAATCGCCGAGCCGCCCACGCGGAGCAGGTCGCGGCGGGTGATGCCGAGATGAGTGTCGCAGAGATCGCGACCAGGTTGTCCAGGGATGCGGATCATGGTGGGGAGTTGGGGGTTGGCAGCGTTCGGAGTTAGTGGCGCAAGAGTTCAACCCGCGCCAGAGCGAACATTTAGAGCGGATCATCAACCGCCACGTCGCTATCGAGGAGCAGACGCCGCTTCACCGGCCGAGGCCGTCATCGAATCCCAGTCTGTGCGCCGCCTCCTCTTCCGTTATCCAGCGTCGAGGATCATCCAACTTTTCCGCAAGCCGGCGCTGCCGCTGGGGATCGCCAGAGCGGGCGCAGGACTCTGCAGGGTGAACAGCTCTTCCGCGCCTCCGGCGATGCGGCGCGCACTTCAGCCTTCAATTCATCAAGCGTCATCACTCGACTCTAGGAATGCACCTACCCCTTTGCTAGTCGGCGACCCGACGCCCTCGGGAGCCTCGGTCAGTGGTTGAAGAGAAAAGCCGGCGTGTTGATCAGCGCCCAGGTGAGGTCCTGCGCGCCGGTGAGGCGTTTGCTGGCGAGTTGCAGCCGGGATTGCTCGGCGTCCTGTCGAAGCTGCACGAGTTTCGGGTCGAGCTTGATGGGGAGTTCCGCTTTGGCGAGCGCGTCGCGGCGTTCGATGACACCGGGGTCGAGCGGCAGGGGCAGCGCGAGCTTTCCGGCAACGAGCCGTCGTTTGCGGAGTTCGGGATCGTTGGCGTTCCAATAAGCCGCGATCGCCGCCTGCGCTTCCGGGCTGCGGAATTGCGCCGGCATTTTCAAGGCCTCGGCGACGGGCGCGGGCAGGCCGATGTTGAGCGGGGCCTTGCTCGTGGTGATCCAGATGCGGAAGCGGGCGAGCGCGAAGCCGTCGCGGGGCTGGTTCAGGTCGAAGCGGAAGCGGATCCCTTTTTCCGCGTTGCCCAGCGGCTTCTCCAATTGAAACGCGGCGGAATGGGGGACGCCGAATTGATTGCTGACCGCCCAACCGTTGTTGCCGTCGCCCTTCTTGCCGTCGATGGCGGCGGCCACCTCGAATTTCGCCTGGCTGTAGTCGGCGACTGCGCCGGTGAGTTTTACGTCGGTTGCGGGATTGGCCGCGCCGAAGTCGCCGGTCTTCACGGCGAACTCGCCGAGAACGAAATTGCCATCGGTGAAGCGGCCCGGCCCGAAGTTTGGCTCGTCGGGCGTGGGGAGGGCTTCAATCAGAATGCCGGTGATCCCGGCGAGCTTGGTGTCGGCCTTGAGCGTGTAATCGGTGCTCTTTGGTTTCTCGCCCGTGGCTTTGAGCGAGCCGTCGGGCTGTTTGACCAGCTCGATGCCGTTGCTGGCTTTTGCTTCGACGAAATCCAGCGGCACCCAGCCGGTGTAGGTCCGCGCGGCGGGAACACTCGCTTCGAACGTCCCCCGCGCCGCGGCGAGATTCGTTTTTTCGTAGGCCTTGACCGCCTGCTCCGCCGCGGCCAGGTCGGCGACGCGTTTCTGCTCGGCGGCGGCGACGCGCGGCGCGATCGCCGCTTCGTGCCGGGCGAGTTCAGTTTTGGCCGCCTCGATCGCGGCGAGACGATCGGCCTCGGCTTTCGCGATGAGCGGTGCCTGCTCTTTTTCCTTCGCCTCCCACTCGGCGAGGAGTGTGTGGTGCTCGGTGTCGATCCGGCCCCAGTTGTTCAGCACTTTGTCGATCTCCGGCTCGGTCGCGGGCCGATTGAGGATGCGGTGGAAAAGTTCGTCCACCAGTTTGTGATCGTCGGTCTGCGCGGCGGTGAGTTTGGTGAGCGCGTTGCGCGCGTCGCCGATCGCATCGGCGACGGCGGGTCCGCTGAGCAGGGCCATCACGCTGCCGAGACCGAGGTCATTGCTGCGCTCGCATTCGCAAGCGCTCTCCCGCGCGGGCCGGCCGAGGTTCGCCAGAAAACCACTGGGCAGGTCGGTCGCCGCGTCCGGGAGCTGATTGGCCAGCAGTCCGCCGGGCAGCCCGGCCGGTGCGCCGGTCACTTTCAGCACGGCGTCGTAGAGCACCTCGGCGTCCAGGCGGCGCGCGGTGGCGTGCGAGAAGTTGATCTTGTCGTCCTCGTTCCAGCGGTTGGTCGCCACGTCGAGTTGATAGGTGCGTGACTTGCAGATGAGCCGGAGGACGTGCCGCATGTCGAATCCGTGGCCGATAAACTCCCTGGTCAGGTAATCGAGCAGCTCGGGGTTGCTCGGCGGGTTGCCGGCGCGGATATCGTCGAGCGGCTCGATGATGCCGACGCCGGTGAGATATCCCCAGAGGCGGTTCACGTAGCTCCAGGCGAAGTAGCGGTTGTCCGCGCTCGTCACCCAGCCGGAGAGCTGCTCGCGGCGCGTGCCTTTGGCCTCAGACTGGGCGGGAAAGGGGAAGGTCGGCTCGGCGATTTTGCTGGTGCGCAGGTGGACCATCTGGCCTTGGGTGTTGTCCTTCACGATCTCGTAAAGCGGACGCGCTTTCTCGACCGCGGTGCCGGCGATCTTCGCGGCGCCGGCGGCCGGATCGGGATCGAGTTGCACCTGCGCGAAGAACGCGCCGAGATGATAGTACTGATCCTGGGTCCAGCGCTCGAACGGATGATCGTGGCACTTGTTGCAGTTGAAGCGGGTGGCGAGAAAAAGGTGCGTGGTGTTTTCCATCGCCTCGGCGGGATCGACGAGGATCTTCCAGTAGCTGGCCGCGGGGTTGTCCTTGTTCGAGCCGGAGGCGGTCAGAATCTTGCGCGCAAAGGCGTCGTAGGGTGTGTTCGCCTCGATCTCCTTGCGAATCCATTCGCGGAAAAGGCGCGCGCCTTCCCCTCCGAGGAATTTGGAATTCACCTGGAGTTTGTCCGCCCATTTGTTGGTCCAGTGGTCCACGAACTCCGGCGTGCCGATCAGCTTCTCGATGAGCGCGTCGCGTTTTTCGCGCACCGGCCGTGGATCGGCGAGGAAGGCGCGGACGTCGTCCGCGGACGGTGGCTGCCCGGTGAGATCGAGCTGCGCGCGGCGGAGAAAATCGGCATCGTTGCACAGCGCCGATGGCTGGATCTTCATGCGCTGCCATTTCGCGGCGACGAGCTCATCGACGCGGCTCCAGGTTTCCGGCGGTTGCCAGGCGAAGCCGGTCCGATCGCCCATCACGGTCAGGGTGGTGGCGGCGTAGTTGCCTTCGTAACGCGCCAGCAGCGGGGCTTCGCCGCGGCGCAAGGTTTCGACGATTCCGCCGCCGTCGGTCCTGGCGACATCAGGGTTGCCGCTGTCCACGAAGGCTTCGGCGGTGACATCGCGGATCTTGCCGTCGCTGAAGGTGGCGGTGACGCGCACCTGCTCCCGTGCGCCGATTTGCTGCACCACGGGGTCGCGCGGAAAGACCTCGATCTTCGTCACGCGCGGCGCCTGGAGATCGAGCCGGGCGCCGTCGGCGATCCAGGCGCGGAGGATTTCGTAATACTTCTCGCCAAGCCTGGTGCGCTGCCCGCCTTCGTGCGGCACCCCGGCCGTGGCTTTGAGCAGCATCAGCGAGTCATCCGGCGAGGCGACATTGAGCCGCCGGCCCGCGAGATCGTCCTTCAGTGCGCGCACATCGAAGAGCGGATCGTAGCCGCGCAGGGAGAGCTTGAAGCCAAATTTGCCGTCCTTCGCGCCGTGACAGGTGCCCGCATTGCAGCCGAGCTTGGTCATCACGGGATTGACGTCCCGGATGAAATCCACGGACTGGAAGTCTTTCATTTCCGTGACCTGGACCGGCACGGCGGCGGATTGGCCTCCGATCGCGATCCGGAGGGTGCCGCTGCCGTTGCGCAGCGGCCGGACCTGGCCCAGCGGGGTGATTTCGGCGACGCCGCCGTCGAGCTGGGTTTTTGCGAGGCGGGTGACATCGGCGGAATCGCCGGTGGCCAGTTTCGCGGTGATCACGAGTTGCACGGCTTCGTACTTGCCGGGGAGCGCCACTTGCGCGGGCTGCACATCGAGGCTCAGGACCTGGGCGCCGGCCGGGAGCGCTTCCGGCGCGGGATCCTTCTTCATCTCCGGCGTGATCGCGTTGGCGAACACGGAGGAGCCGAGCGCGAGCAGCGCGAGGAGCGAGGCAGCGAAAGCCGTAGTGGGGCAGGCGTCCCGCCCGCACAGATCTGGGCAGCCGGGACGGCCGCCGCACTTGGCGGCAGGCGGGGACGCCTGCCCCACTACCCGGGAGGATGCGTTGGAGGAGACAGCGGTAGGATTCGAGCGCGTTTTCATAATGATTTTATTTTGGCTCCACGGCGGCGGTGCCCGCGGGCGCGAGCGGCGCCGGGCTGAACTCCTTCACGATCTTTCCATCGACCGGACTGAGGAAGCGCACCTTGCCGTCTTCCCCGGCGATGGCGACCGCCGATCCGTCGGGCCGATAGCGCAGCGCGAAAACGCCGGCGTCGAGCGCCACGCTCACGAGCAGTTTCGTGTCGGAGGTGTAGTGCGCCTCGACCTGTTTCTTCTCCTCGTCGCTGCGGCTGGCCTTGGCCTCGATGGCGAGAATGTCGGGGGGCATCTCGGTGGAAAAATCGTAGTTGTAGAAATTGACCGCCCCTTTGCCGTCGAGCGAGGTGGCCGCGGCAAACTTCAGCCCGTCGGGCGCGAAGTCCACGCCATAGATGCGGCCTTCCATGGCCGGCCATTTGCGAATGCAGAGCGCATTGTCGCCGATGCGCCGCTGCACCTTGCGCACGATGCGATAGGCCTGCGGCACGCCATCCGCGCCGCCCACCAGGAACTCATCCCGCTGCGGGTGCCGCGCCACGGTCTGCAAGCCGCCGCGGAGCGCGCCGGGTGTGATCGAGCTGATGTTGTCGATGAAGCGCTGGGTGGCGAACTCGGTGAGCTTGGCGCTCATATCGCGGCCCACGCTGACGAGTTGGTCGCCCTTGTGGGTGAAGACCGTGTCGAGCACCCAGTCGTTGTGGGAGATTTGCTGAAGCACCTGCTGGCCGGTGCCGGCGTCGATCGCGCGAATCGAATTATCCGAGCAGCCAAACGAAACTGCCTGGCCATCGGGCGACCAGCTCACGCCATAGACGGTGTCGAAGCCGATGGGCGCGCTGAGCGTGAGCCTGCGCTTTTCCACATCCCAAATCTGGACCTCGCCCATCTGCGCCGGACGTCCGCCGCACGCCGCGAGTTTTTTTCCGTCCGGCGAAAAGCGCACCGTCTGGATGCGTTCGCTCAACCCCACGAGCCGCGCGATCATCTCCGAGCCGTCGCCTTTCCAAAGCAACACTTCGTGAAATCCCGCGACCGCGAGCAGGGCTCCGTCCGGCGAGAAATCGATCGAGGTGATGACCGGCGGGCGCTGATAGACCGGCGGATGCGCGGCGTCGTAGCGCTGGCGGGCGTTCGCGGGCGTGTCGTCCACGGCGCCTTCCGCGATCCAGCGGCGGATGAGCTGGAGCTGAGCCTCGGGCAGCGGCGGCTTCTTCGGCGGCATTTCCGCTTCGCCCTTTATCGGCGTGATCTGCTTGATCAGCAGTGAATGCTCCGGGTCCTTCGCGATGATGGCGCGTTCTCCGTCCGCGGCGCTTTCGCCGCCGGCGAGCAGCTTCGCGAAATCGGTCATCACGTAGCCGCCCTTGGCCTTTGCCGGCTGATGGCAGCCCTGACACTGTGCCTGGAAGATCGGCCGGATCTTCTTGAAATAGCTGACCGGCGCGTTCGGATCGTCTTCCTCCTTCTTCAGGGGCGCAGCAGCCATGGCCGCCAGCGCAAAGGTGGCGGAAAGAAGGAGGAGGACGGAGCGGCAGGGGAGGCCGGCTTTCATGGGGGGATAACTTCCCAGCAGCCTGAACCTTAGCGACCGGTTGGAAAGGCAAATGGTCGATGGCAGATGGCAAATGGCAGATGGCAGATGGCAGTGGCCGACGGCCAATGCCTCACTTTGCCATTTGCCATCTGCCATTTGCCATTTGCATCAACCTCAGTCCAGCCACTGCCAGCTAAAGTAGCTCCGGCGAAACAGCTCGTGCGCGGTCTTGAAGTCGCGGCTGAGCGCGTTGAGGCAGAACTGCACCTGGCTTGCCGGCAGGTTGACGAAGAGCACGCTTTCGACGCGATCGAGCCCCAGGGCGGAATACGCGACGACGATTTCGAGCGTTTCGCAGCCGTGAATGCGCAGGGGATTTTTTTCGACGCTGGCAACTTTGACGTTGGTGTTGTCCTTGGGCAGGGCGCCAATCAGCGCGGCGGTGAGGGCTTCCGCCGATGGGGAGGGTTGCGGAGCCTGGCGCGGGATTTCCTGGATCGTCGCGAAGGAGTGCGTGGCGTCGTTGACGTCGAGCCGCAAATAAGTTTTCGCGCCGGAGAACTGCCAGCCGGCGGGCCGCACGTAGGATACGGTGCGAGCGCCATCCTTGAAAAGCAGGCGCGGGAAGCGTCGCATCGCGGGGGAATCGTCCGCGGGAACGATGGGCGTAAAGTCAATGGCGCCGAGCGGCCCGGTCAGCAGCAGGAGCAGCGCGGTTATTCGCAGTACCATCGGCCTTTGCTGAAGGACAGAAGCCCGAGGAAGGGCTTCGGGGGGTGGTTGAGGAAGCCGCTGTTGTAAAACCAGTAATTGAAGGGGGCGGTGTAAAACGCGCCGTAGCTGTAGACGCCCGTGGCCTGTTGCGCGCGCCAGAGCGAGAGGAGCGCTCCGTGGTAGGTGAGGCGCCGGTGCGGTCCGCTGCTGCCGAGATCCGGCGGGTTCCAGTTTTCGAGGAAACGCATCATGCCCTCGACGCCGAGGCCGAAGGTATTGGTGGCCGTGCTCGTGGCGACGCTCCCGGTGGCGAGGCCGGCGTTGATGGTGGTATTCGCGGGCAGGCGCGTGCTGAGCGACATTGTGGAGAGGGCATCCGACCAGGCATTCGAGAGGATGGTCGTCGCATCGGAAAAGATCGCGGCCGGCGGCGGCGTGTAACCGGAAACGGCGCTCGGAGCCGTGGAGGGATTGCCGTCGATGTTCGCGGGAGGCTGCGTGACCGGAGTCGTATCGGTGTCTGTGGCGTAGGTGCCGCCGGTGTTGTAGTCGCCCCAGACATAGACCGGATTGTCGGTGGCGACGGTCAGGCCGCCGGCGGGCAGGGTCGCCCCGCGCCAGAGCCGGATGCCGCGTTTGGCCGTCGCACTGGCGCTGATGTCGGAGATGTAGAGGATGCCGTTGAAGGTGAGCGCGCCGGATTCCACCGCGGCGGTGATCCTGGACACGTCGATGGTGGCCAACCGGACGTCGGCCGCCTCGCGTCCATCCTGGATCGATTGGCCGGTGTTGATCGCCCCGCTGACGGCAATGAAAAAGGGATCCACGGGCGAACTGTGGACGGTCCCCGACTGGTCCATGATGGTGAGCTTGTTGGCCGCATCGACGAGCACCTTGATCCCGGCTTGTTCGTAGAGCCGGTTGCTGGCAAAGGGGTCCGGACCCGCGCCGGCGCCGGAGGTCGCCGGGATCTCGATCAGTTCGCGGTAATCGTCGTTGTTGGCGTTCAGATCGGTCTTGTCGATGACCGCGACATCGATTCCGAGCAGGTCCTTGCGTGAGGTGAGTTCCGGCGGGCCGCCGTCGAAGTGCGGTATGGTGATCGGGCGCGCGGCATTCGCGGAGTCGCCGGGCGCCCAGCCATTGATGAATCCTGCCGCCGAGGTCGGCAGGCCGGTGACGGTGAGCGAGTCGGTGCCGGAGTAAAGGTGGCCGTTGCTGTGGATGTCGCCGCCCAGGATGAGCGGGCTGTTCTCGGGTTGCGCTTCGAGGTCCTGCTCAAAAAAGGTCATGTAGCGCCAGGCCGATTCGATCTGCTGCTCGAAATTGCGCCGGAGCTGGACGGTGATCGATTTGCCCAGCGCGGGCGCGGTCACATCCACGGACGCCTTGTAGTAATAGGTGCTGGCCGACGCGGAGGCGCCGGACGCCTGGTGGGACGAACCGTTGAGCAGGAGCGGCATCACGCCATAGGTGCCCGGATCGATCATCCACTGATTGGCGCCGGGGGAGTAGGGCCGGAGATCGGGAAATTCCGCGGCGCTCGGACGGCAGTTGCTGGACGGAGTGAAGGAGGTAATCGGCGTCAGTGGGCTGGTCGCGGCATTAGCCCGGCTCTGCGTCTGCCAGTCCGCGTAGAGCATTTGCAGGGCGCCCTCTCCCAGCGCCTGCGCCTGTCCGAGCGCGGTGCTGCGCGCGGTGTTGCGCGTGAACTGGCCGGTCAGGGCGAACGCTCCGGCGACCAACGCGGCGACGATGAACATCGTCGCCAGCACCGGAATGAGGATGCTGCCGGAAACCGTGTGGGGTGCTGAACCGGGCGCTTTCATTCCGTGGTCAACGTGGTCCGGCAGGAGAGCGTGAAGCTGAGATTCGCGTCGGTGGATGCCCAGGCGCGGGCCTGGGTGCTCGGCTCGGTGACCGAAAGCCCCACTCGCAGGCTGCGATTGTCGGGCAGGCCGGAGACGATCGGGATCGAAAAAGGCGTGGGGCTTGTGACGCGGCGTGAGGTCACGTGGAAGACGCCGGGTTGCGCCAGATTCGGGTAGCGCCGGAGTTCACCGCCAACGACGGCATAGGCCGCGCGACGGGTGAAGAAGGCGATGAAATTCGAAGTCGAGGTGCCGGTGATCGAAACGCCCACCGGCGCATCGAGGCTGAGCTGCCAGCGGCTTCCGGCGTTGCCCACCATGGTGACATGACGCTCGAGGCGAAAGGCGGGCAGACTCAACAGGTCGCCGGGCAGCGGGGTAAACCCCGCGAGTTGCGTCACTTCGAGGGACGTGGCCGTCGGGGCGGCATCCGTCGCGACCAGACATGGCCCGCCGGCGTAATAGCGCAACGCGACGCCCGCGGCTGGGCCGGGTCCCGCGACGTCGGCCAGGCTGTCATCGAGGAGTTGGGGCGCGCCGACGGCGAGATGCACGTCGCGCTGGAGCAGATCGAACGCGATCCGGGAGGACTGGGCCGGCAGATTGGTCGCGATGTTCTTTCCAAAAAGGTTCAGGCCGAGCAGCAGGCACAGGACCATCAGCCCGCCCACGATTCCGACCAGCCCCCCTGAAACGAGCAATTCCACCAGGGTGAAGGCGGAGCAACGATGACGACCATCCAGGCGGCGGCGCATCGTCAGTCAGGGCTGCGCACCGTGGTCAGCGCGACGCTCCTGGGTTTGCCCTCTTGCAGGTACTTCACCACCACCTCAGCGTGCAGCAATTTGGCTGGAGGCTGATCCGGCCTGATGACCCGGCTGATGTCGGTAATGGTCGTCGCGACCGTCCCGGAGACGACCAGATTGCCGGACACGGGATCGCGATAAATTGGGACGCTCGGTTGCACGGTGGTTCCGGCGTTCAACTCGAGAGGCGCCGATCCTTGCCGGGAAAACGGCACTCCGAGGATGCGGTCGATTTCGGACTGCGCGATGGTCTGAGCGCCGGTCGCGAGGCGGTTCTGCGTCGCGAGCCGGTTCATGTTCAGCAACCCGGCGACGGCGCCCGTGCCGAGGAGCGCAATCGCGCACACCGCGACGAGCACCTCCACGATCGTGAAGGCGAAACGTGATCGGGCAATCTCGACGGGTTGCTGCATGGAGATCCGGGCGCGAAGGGTGGTGGTGGTGAGGACGACAAATCGAACGCCTTTGCGAGGATGCAGGAAACGTGCCGGACACCGCGGGGTGGCCCGGGCCGGGACGAGCGGCTGGATTTGGCGCGCGGCCGCGCTTTTGGTCACCGCATTTTTGAGACAACCGCACTCCCTCCGTGGGCTTGGCCCCGCTTATGCTTATTCAAACCATAACCATCGTGTCCGCTACAACTCCCAAAGCTGCGCTCGAACAAATTCACATCTTCGCCGGTTTGCGCGAGGAAGTGATCGAAGGGCTCGCCGGGCACTGCCGGCCCCTCGTGGCCAATGCGGGAGACCTGATCGTGGAAGAGAACCTGGTGGGGCGGGAGATGTATCTGATCTACCGCGGCCGGGTGCGGATCGTCGGTCAGCTTGGGACGGAGAGTGAAACGCTGTTCGCGGAACTCGGGCCCGGCGACTTCTTTGGCGAGATGTGCCTGATCGAATGCGCGCGGCGTTCCGCCTCGGCGGTCGCCCTCGAGCAAAGCCTGCTCTATTCGCTCGGCAACGCCGATATGCACTGGCTCTTCAAGCGCTGGCCGGAGCAGTTCAGCATCCTGATGTTGAACATCGCGCGGGATCTCTGCCGCCGCCTGCGGGCCATGAACAATTTCGTCACCAACGGGGATCCTCGGATTCGCCGCGGCGCACCGGTTCGGGTGCCGTTCGAAGATCTGCGCGAAGAGCGTCTGGCGGTCTGAAATCCAGGACGCAGACGCCGGTGCGCTGGCCGGGTGATCTAGGACGAGCTCGAATTGAGGCCCGGGGCTTTATTTCGATGAGCGCTCAATGGCGCGAAAGCCCCTTTCCGCGAGATCGGTGCAGGTCAGGGCAGAAAGTGGCCGACGCGCAAGGTAAGGTCGGGAAAGGCGAGGGGGGCCACTTCGTCGTCGGGGGCTAGGAAGCGCTTGTCGCAATAGATGCCGGACGCCGGTGAGCGGAAGACTTCCAGCAAATTGGTTTCCAAATTCAGCAACCAGTATTCGCGCACACCGCGCGCAGCGTAGGCCGGGCCCTTATCTTCGCGATCGTAGCGTACACTGCTGTCGGAGACCTCGATGACGAGGAAAAGGTCCTCGGGAACAGGCAGGCGGTGTTGGCGGCTGACGGCTGGATCGACCAGCGTGAGGTCCGGCTGCGGCTCGGAACGTTCGTCGAGAACAAAAGGGTTCTGCGGATCGACTTCGAAGCGGCCGCGCGCTTCGCGGGCCAGGAAGTTGGTCAAAAGCCGGACGGCGGTGGCGTGGCGATAGCCGATGGGGGACATGGCAATGATTTCTCCGTGGAGCAGCTCGACCCGCTGATCGCCCTGAAAGAATCCGGCCCTGCCGAGTTCCTCATATTCCTCAACCGTCCAGCGATAGATCGGCGCGTGCAGAAGGCTCATGCGCCGGAGCATGCCACCGCGCGCGGTTTTCGACAAGCTGGAGGGAGGCGCGACATCACCGCGGGACGAGGCGGATTTGCTAATCTGCTGAAACCGTCTCTTCCCGTCGGTGACGAGTTCTGTCACTCTCGCCGCGCTTTTCCGGGCAAACACCCGTTGCCTGTCTGCTCACCCCGCCTTCATCCCCCATGTCCACCTTTCACGATCCCGAGAGAACCATCGAATTTGAATTCGTCCGCGCCACCGAGAACGCCGCCCTCAATGCAATGCATTGGATCGGCCGCGGCGACAAGGAAGCTGCCGACGCCGCCGCTTGCGACGCCATCTACGGGGTCTTCGATCTGGTGGACATCCGCGGCGAAGTCGTGATCGGCGAGGGGATCAAGGATGAAGCGCCGGGCATTTTCCTCGGCGACCGGCTCGGGACCTGGAAGGAAGGCTCGCCGCACTTCGACATCGCCCTCGATCCGGTTGATGGCACGACCAACATTTCCAAGGGCATGGCGAACTCCATCTCGGTGATCGCCGCCGCGGAAACGCCCGCGGGGGAAAAGGTGATGCTCAACATCCCGAGCTTCTACGCGGAAAAGCTCGCTTACGGACCGCGGGTCGATCGGGTGGTCCGCGAAAAAGGTCTCGAGCACCAACTGCTCGACCAGCCGCTCGGGGCGACCCTCGATCTGGTCAGCGCCGCGCTCGGCAAACGGATGGCGGAGGTCGTCGTCCTGATTCTCGACCGGCCGCGCAACCAGCACCATATCGATGAAGTCCGCCGGTCCGGCGCAAGCCTGCGCATGGTCTCCGATGGCGACATCACCGCCGCCGTCGCCCCCGCGCTTCCGGATTCCGGTATCGATCTCTACATCGGCAGCGGCGGCAGCCCGGAAGGCGTGCTGACCGCCACCGCCTTGCGGGCGCTCGGCGGAGATATCCAATTGCGCATGTGGTTCCGCAGCGACGCAGAGCGCGCCGAACTGGGCGCGGGACTCTCCGAGGCGGAGCTCAACCGCGTTTACAACGCGCAGGAAATCGTTCCCGGCGACAGCGCGATTTTTTGCGGCACGGGCATCAGCGACAGCCCGTTGCTGCCGGGGGTAAAGCTCATCGGCAACACCGCGATTACGCATTCCATCCTGATGCGCGCGCGCAGCCAGACGGTGCGCTACATCCGCGCGGTGCATAACCTCGACCGCAAGACCATCCATCTGCGCAGCGACGCCAAGGATCATCGAATCTAACCGGGCATTTTGCCCTTTGCGATTGGCCCTTTGCCATTTGCGGCTCCGCCGCAATCGCGGGGTGACGAGCGCCTTCTCATGAACCTCCTCGAAGAAAAGCGGCGCGCGCTGCTTCATCTCTCGCACGAACTCGGGGCGGAACATCGCCAGCTCGCGATTCTCGGCGAGGGCAATACCTCCACGCGGTTGGACACGGACACCTTCCTCGTCAAAGCCAGCGGCAGCACTCTCGCCAAACTCGGGGAAGCGGAGGTCGTCGCGTGCCGCTTTGCGCCGCTGCTCGCGCTGCTGGAAAACACGGAGGCCGGCGCGGAGGAGATCGACGCCGTTCTGCTCGACTGCCGCCTTGACCGCGGGGCGAAGAAGCCCTCGATCGAAGCGCTCTTTCACGCTTCCTTGCTGACGCTGCCGGGCATCGGTTTCGTCGGCCACACGCATCCCATCGCGGTGAATGCGATCCTGTGCTCGCCGCTCGCCGAGCAGTTCGCGCGGCATCGCCTGTGTCCCGATGAAGTCATCTGCTGCGGCACGACTTCGGTTTTCGTCGCGTATGCCGATCCGGGCCTTAAGCTCGCCCAGGCGATCGAGGCGCAAACCGCTCGTTTCATGGCCGCCACCAGCGGCGCTCCGCCGCGCGTGATCCTGCTGCAAAACCACGGCATCATCACGCTCGGCGCGACCGTCGAGGCGGTCCAGGCGGCGATGTTCATGGCCGTGAAAGCTGCGCACATCTTCCTCGGTTCGGTGGCGCTCGGAGGTCCGGTCTTCCTCTCCGCCGAGCACATCGCGTCGCTGGCCAGCCGCGGCGACGAGCACCACCGGCAACGGGTCTTGAAGCTGTGAGGGAGCATTCCTACATCGCCTGTGATCTCGGCGCGGAAAGCGGGCGCGTCATTCTCGGGTGGCTGGATGAGGGGCGCGTCGAGCTCGAGGAGATCCATCGCTTCCCGAACGGCGCGGCGAAGATCGACGGTTCGCTGCGTTGGGACATCTTGCGCATTTTCGAGGAACTCAAGACCGGCCTGCGCAAGGCCGCCGCGACGGGCGCACCAGCGGCCAGCCTGAGCGTCGATTCCTGGGGACTCGACTATGTGCTCACCGGCGCCGGGCAGCCGATGCTTTCCCTGCCCTATCATTATCGGGATGCGCGCACCGATGCGACTTACGCGGCCGCGCTTCAGTCGCCCGGCCCGGAGCTGATTTTTGCCGAGAGCGGCATTCAGTTCATGCAGATCAATACGCTCTACCAGCTCATCGCGGAGCGGGAGCGCAGCCCGAAGCTGCTCGAAATGGCCGAGCAATTTCTGCTGGTCGCGGACTACCTGCACTTCCTGTTCAGCGGCGTCGCCTCCGCGGAGGAAAGCCTGGCGAGCACCACCCAGCTTTACAACCCGATCAGCCGGGCGTGGTCGGACAGGCTCATCGAAACCTTTGCCCTGCCGAAGCGCATCTTCCCGCCGATAGTGGCCTCCGGAACCCGGCTCGGCGCGTTGCTCCCGCAACTCGCGGCGGAGACCAATCTCCGCGCGATCGAAATCATCGCGACCTGCTCGCACGACACCGGCGCCGCCGTCGCCGCCGTGCCGGCGCGGGGAGACGATTGGGCGTATCTCAGCTCCGGCACCTGGTCGCTCATCGGGGTCGAGCTGCCGGCGCCGCTGATCAACGAGGCCGCGCGGGCGCACAACTTTACCAACGAGGCCGGTTCCGGGGGCAGCACGCGCTTTTTGAAGAATGTCGCCGGTCTCTGGCTCCTCCAGGAATCCCGGCGCGCCTGGGCCCGGCAGGGGCACGATCTGAACTATGGCACGCTCGCAATCCAGGCCGAACACACCGAGCCTTTCCGTTCGCTCATCGACCCGAGCGACGGGCGCTTTTTGAAGCCCGACGACATGCCGGAAAGAATCGCCGCCTACTGCCGCGAATCGGGCCAACCCGAGCCGAAAACGCCCGGGCAGTTCACGCGCTGCATCTACGAAAGCCTGGCGCTGCTCTACCGGCGGACCCTCGACGAGATCGAAGAGATCACCGGCCGCCGGATCGCGCGCTTGCACATCGTGGGCGGCGGGAGTCAAAGCGCGCTGCTCAACCAATTCGCGGCCAGCGCCACCGGCCGCATCGTGCTGGCCGGTCCGGTCGAAGCGACGGCCATCGGGAACGTGCTCCTGCAGGCCATCGCGCTCGGCCACCTCGATTCCCTCACGGGATTGCGCAGGACGGTGAGGGCCTCGTTTCCCATCCCCGAATTTCATCCGCAAACGCCCGGCGAGTGGGACCGGGCCTTCGCCCGCTTCACCGCGCTCCCTGCCGCGCATCGGTGAGCGGGAAACTCGGTTCGCCTTGGCAGCCTGTCGGACTTTGCACGTGCAGCCGCGGAGCGGCGCCAACCTGAGTAGCCGTGGTCGAGCGAAGCGAGGCCACGGGTTAGAAGGTTGATGACCAAGCCGCGTAGCGGCGACACCCGGCGCGAATGCAATGGTTTCGCCGCTGACGCGGCTGCCCGCGTTTTTCCGATCCCGTGGCCTCGCTTCGCTCGACCACGGCTACTCGGGTTTGCGCCGCTCCGCGGCTGCCACACACCACGCAAGTCCGACAGGCTGCTAGACCGATCGACCTCGAACCTTCACTATCACCATCCATCATGCACGCGCTTCCCGCCCCCTCCCCCGCTCTGGTTCGTCTCTTTCTCGCCGCGGCGCTCGGCGCGACGGCCGCATTCGCGGCTGAGCCTGAAACCTTCACCATCAAGACGCTTCCGGCGCAGATGCGCTACGACGTCACCGAGCTGATGATTACGCCCGGCGCGCAGGTGAAGATCATCTTCGAAAACCAGGATCAAATGCCGCACAACATGTGCTTTTTCCAACCGGGCACCGATGTGGTCGCGGTGTCGAACCAGATGATGGAAAAGCCCGAGGAAGCGCTCAAGCGCAACTGGCTGCCCGAGGATCCCCGGATGTGGATGCACTCGAAAATGGTGAACCCGGAGGAGAAGGAAGAGCTCGTTTTCAAGGCGCCGGACAAGCCCGGCGAGTACCCGTATGTGTGCACCTTCCCGGGCCATGCGACGAGCATGCAGGGGCGGCTGAAAGTCTTCGCGCCGGGACCGCAGCTCACCGATCTGAAATTCCAGCTCTACCTGGGCGATTGGAAAAAGCTGCCGGACTTCTCCACGCTCCAACCGCAGCGGGAAGGCGAGATCGCGGACGGGCTCATCCAGCTCAAATTCGACGACTACAAGAACCAGTTCGCGGTCGTTTACACCGGCAAACTCAACGCGCCGAAGGAGGCCGAATACACCTTCGCCATTGCCTCGGACGACGGCACCCGCCTGCTCATCGACGACAAAAAAGTGGTCGAGCATGACGGCATTCACCCGTCCACTGAGATCCGCGAGGGGAAGGTGAAGCTCAAAGCCGGGGAGCACGTTTTCCGGCTCGAGTATTTCCAGGCTGCCGGAGGGGCCGAGGTCTTCGCGAGCTGGAAAGGGGCGGACTTTTCCCCGACCCCGCTTTCGAAGTGGGTGCATCCGCAATGGAAGAGCGGCGCCAAGGCGAAGAAGAAGGTCGAGCACGTCGGGATGCCGCTGGTCGTGGCGAAGGAGCCGATCGTTTATCGCAACTTCATCGCTGGCGCGGGCAACCGCGGCATCGCCGTGGGCTATCCGGGCGGCATGAGCATCGCCTGGAACGCGGAGCAAATGAATCTCGTGCTGCTGTGGCGCGGCGCCTTTTTCGACGCGGCGCGCCACTGGACGGATCGCGGCGGCGGTGCCCAACCGCCGCTGGGCTACGACCTGCTGCGTCCCGCGCCCGAACCGGCGCCTCCGTTCGCCCGGCTCGCGGCCGCCGACACCGAGTGGCCAAAGCTGGACAAGAGCCAGCGCGCCGAAGGCTATCAGTGGAAGGGATATCAACTCGATGCCCTGCGTTTCCCAACCTTTCTCTACACTTGGGAGGGCGTGCAGGTCGCCGATCGGTTTGACGTCGAAGGCGATGCCGTCGCCGGCTCCGGCCAGCTCATCCGCACGTTGAAGCTGACCGGTCAGATCCCGCCGGAAGCGTTCTTCCGGGTCGCGGCGGGAAGTTCCATTCAGCCGTCCGATTCCGGGTTTGCGATCGAAGGCGGCAAGTTCGGGATCGACGGACGCGAGTATCAGAACAGCTTCGAGGTCGCCGTGGAGGGCGCCCGCATCGCCGGCCAGAACCTCGTCGTTCCCGCGCGTCCGGAAATCAAAATTACCTACACCTGGCCGGGCGCCCATGCCGGCCACGCCCGCAAGCCCTGAAGCCGAAGATGGGCGGCGCGTGACCTTCGACGCCGACGCCTCGCCCGGCAGCGGATCAGACCCAGTCGAGGCGGATGTTCGTCAGTTGCTCCCGCGCGATGCGACTGCGGAGTTCGTCCGTTTCCTTCCGCAATTCGGGGATCTTGTCGTCGTGGGTTTCCACCAGGAGCAGGTGGACCTTCTGGATCGCGCCCGAATCGATCAGGCGGTTGACGATGCGGCATTCGGCGCCTTCCACGTCGAGCTTGATCAAGCGCACCGGCTGGCCGAGCCCGAGCACGAAGGCGGCGAGATCCACCGCCTCCACCTCGGTCGCGTCGCCCGGATTGACGTTCGATTTGAAGTCGAGAATGGACGAGCCGACGGACCACTTGACCTGATCCTCCGGCGCCTGGGTGTGCATGAAGAGGCGCAGTTTCTCCGGCCGGTCGAGGACCGCCTGGTTCAGGCAGTGGACCGTGGGCCGGGAAGCGAAACGTTCCGCGAGGCGCGCGAAGGCGTGCGGATTTGGCTCGAACGCATAAACGGTGGCGCCGTGCGCGGCGAGGTGCTCCGTCACGTTGCCGACATTCGCGCCGCAATCGATGGCGATGTCTCCGGGATTCAAGGGAATGCCGCGGAGCCGCTCGCCGTAGCGCATCGGATCGCTGCCCCAAATGAGAATGCGCAGCCGTTCAACGAGAAGCTTAAACATGGGCGCGCTCAGTCTTTTGGAGCGACGATTTCCGGCCGCCTCGGGCGGGTGGCGGAAGTCTGCGCGGTGCCTTGCATGGATCAAAGACTAACGGGTCCCCTGGGAAAGGGAAGGCTACGGGGCAGGGTGTGGTGGCAATCGCGGCGTTGGGCACAACCGCACTTGTGCCCAGCGCCGCCGTGCGCTCTCTTCGGCGCGTGAAAGTAATCGCTGTTGCTGCCGCGTTGGCGCTTTGGGCCACGTCGGCCAGGGCGGAGCCACGCGATGTCTCGCCAGAGATCGAACGCATCCGCGAGAAACACGAGCTCCCCGCGCTGGCTGCGGCCGTCATCGTCGAAGGGGAACTGGTGGCCATCGGCGCCTCGGGCCACCGCAGCGTGGACGATCCGACGCCGGTCACGATCCAGGACAAATGGCACATCGGATCCTGCACCAAATCGATGACCGCCTCGGTGGCCGCGATGCTCGTGGAGGAGGGCAAGCTGGCCTGGAACACCGCCATCCCCGACGTGCTGCCGGAGGTGGAGATGGATGAAGCCTGGCGGCTCGTGACGCTCGATCAGTTGCTCGTGCACCGCGCCGGAGCGCCGCACGATCCGCCCAAGGATTTGTGGGCGGCGGCCTGTCTGCAACAGGGCACACCCAGCGAGCAGCGGCTCGCCTTTGTGAAGGGCATCCTGGCCCATGAGCCGGAGAAGCCGCCAGGCTCGCGCTGGATCTATTCGGATGCGGGATATTCGATCGCCGGGACGATGATGGAGCGCGTCACCGGGAAGGCTTGGGAAGACCTGATTCGCGAGCGCTTGTTTCAACCCCTCGGATTGAAGAGCGCCGGTTTCGGGCCGCCGGCGACCGTGGGCAAGCTCGACCAGCCGTGGGGCCATCGGGGCGACGATGCGCCCTTCAAGCCGGTGCCTCCGGGGCCGGGCGCGGACAATCCGCCGGCCATTGGTCCCGCCGCGACCGTCCACTGCAGCATCAGCGATTTCGCGCGCTACGCCGCATGGCACGTGGCCGGGGATCGCGGCCACGGAACGCTGCTCAAACCTGAATCCTTCCAGAAGCTTCACACGCCGCCCGAAGACCAAAGCTACGCCATGGGCTGGGTGACCATGCGCCGGCGCTGGGCGGGGGGCACGGCATTGATGCACAACGGCGACAACACCATGTTCTATGCGGTCATGTGGCTCGGCCCCGGCGCCAACACGGCCTTCGTGGCGGCCGCCAACGCCGACGGCTACGACGCGACGGACGCCTGCGACGAAGCCATCCGGCACCTGATCAACGAGTTTTAGTGAGGCTGACGAGGACGGGAACGAAGAACGAAGAACGAGAACGAGGACGAAGAACGAGAACGAGAACGGGAAGGCTGTCTTACTTCACGAGATGGCCGTGATGAACGCCGCGGAGTCTGCGACGGCGCCGAAGACGCCGCCTTGCATCTTGATCATCTTGAGCGCGGCGAGGTAGTTGCCGTGATCGGTGGCTCCCGTGCAATCGGCCAGGAGCAGGCACTCATAGCCGCGATCGTTGGCTTCGCGCATCGTGGTGTGCACGCAGACATCCGTGGTGATTCCGGCGAGCACGATGTTTTCGATGCCCTTGCGCCGTAGCAGCATGTCCAGGTCTGTGGCGTAGAACGAGCCTTTGCCCGGTTTGTCGATCACGGCTTCCCCCGGCCACGGCGCCAGCTCGGGAATGATGTCCCAGCCCGGCTCCCCGCGGGTGAGGATGCGCCCGCAGGGGCCGGCGTCGCCGATCCCGGCGCCGATCCGCTGGCTGCGCCAGCGTTTGTTGGCGGGCAGATCGGAGAGATCCGGCCGATGCCCTTCGCGCGTGTGCATCACGTGATAGCCGAGTCTTCGCGTGGCCTCGAAGACCCGGCGGATCGGTTCGATCGGCGCCCGCGTGAGCGAAAGGTCGTAGCCCATCTTATCGACGTATCCGCCCGGACCGCAAAAGTCCGTTTGCATGTCGATGACGAGAAAGGCGGTGTTCTCGGGCAGCAGCTTCCCGTTGTAGGGCCACGGGTAGGGATCGGCGGCGACAGTTCGTTGGGTCATAATGGCTGGCTCGGAAACGCGGGGCGCGGTCTGCGCCGGGAAAGGGCACAGACCGCGCCGTAAGAGCGCCATCCGAGAAGGGTCGGTCGAGCTTTAGAAGAAGACCGAGATGCCACCGTACACCTGGTGGACTTCATCCGTCGGTTTACCCGGAGCATTGAACTGGTTCATCCCGGCAAGATTGTTGTCCACGAAGTTCATGTATTTGTAGCCGGCGTGGACGCTCCAGTTGCCGTAGCCCTTCGGCATGAACTTCAGCGGCATCGAGGCCTTCACTCCCAACTCGTACAGACCCACGGTGGATTTGCTGTCGTACCATTCTCCGTAGAATTCGTCGCTCGGGAGCAGGACTCGGCAGGGAAACTCGACCTTCAAATCGTTCAGCGGCTTCACCGAGAAGCCCGGACTGACCCCGAATTCGAAGTAATAGCCTTCGCCCGGCGGTGTGGTCTTGCCCGTAAACGGGGAAGGCCCGAACACGAGGAACGGAACCTGCGCCGCCGTGGATTTGCCATCCAGCTCCTTCCAGAACAGGGCATAGGGATTCAGCGCAAAGGCTCCGAGGTAACGGCTGTCATCGAAGCTCAGCTTCACCTCGAGGTGATGCGAAGTCTCGATATCCAGGATTTGCTCGACGAAGGCGGTATAGGTCACGCTCAACGTGGCGAGCTTGGCGAGGCCGATGGAGACGCCGAAGATCGGGTCGATCTCCGTGTAGGTTGTCTTGGGGTTGCTGCCGAAGGGCGGATGCTCCGAAACGCCTTCGGTTCCGTAATCGGCCCAGACGCCACCGACAAACTTGAAGCTGCTGATGAACGAGTCGCCCTCGTAGAGCGTGAGGAAGGCGAGCAGCAGAGGCTCGATCGTCAGACCTTCATCCCGGACAATCTGCCCGCGCGGAGTCACGTATTTGTCCGCGAACTCAACGTTGAGCAGCAGATTGAGCTTTGCGCCCGCCGGCGGCGCTTCGGGTTCGACGACGGATTTTGCGAGCATTTGCTTCGCGTCGTGCGCGGAGGCGGAGGCGGCCGCGAAGGCGGATACGACCAGCAGGGCGAGGACGGCCTGCGGACGATGGAAGGCAGACAATTTCATGCGGTGTGGTCGTGGCAGTGGTTGGTTGGTGTGTGTAGAAATCACGCGCGCCGCCCTTAGCTGGCGGCGTGCCAGGACCGAGAACAAGTTACAACTCTCATGGCGCGTGGCGCTTGCGCTATCGCACAAGGGGCGCGCGGGAGCCGCAGGGTGTTGTTTTTGTGGCAGGACGCAACGTTCGCGACAGCCACGGCTGAACGCTGAACGCCGAACATCGAAGGCCGAACGCCGAACATCGAACGCCGAACGTCAAAGGGAAGCGTTCGGCCTTCGACGTTGGGTGTTCGCCGTGGCGAGGCCAGGTTCTCGGGTAGGGTGGGCATCCTGCCCGCCGAGCGACGCATCTTGCGTCGCGGCCTTTCGCGCGAGTTGGGAAGATCGTTCAGGCGAGACGCCCAAACCGGCGGGCGAGACGCCCACCCTACCCGAGGCTGGGGGCCGACCGCGAGCCGGCCTTAGCTCACGCCTCGGCGCTTTGCCCGAAACGGCGGTAGATCCGGCTGCGGTTGACCCCGAGCAATCGCGCGGCTTCGGCGATGTTGCCGCCGGTTTGTTCGAGCGCCCGCTGGATCAGCGCGTGTTCGGCGGCCTCGAGATTGAGCGGCAACGCCGCCGCGATCGCGCTCCTCGCCGGCTCCGCAATGCTGCGCGGCAGCGCGGTGAGAAGTTGCAAATGCTCGCGCTGGATCGGTTCGCCACCGCTGAGAATGAGCGCGCGCTCCATGACGTTCTTCAATTCCCGCACATTGCCCGGAAACGCATACTCCTCGAGCAACGCCACCGCCCCGGCGGAAAGGGCCGGCGGCGGCAGACCCATCTCGCCGGCAAAGAAACCGAGAAAGTGCGCGGCGAGCAGCGCGATGTCCTCGCGCCGCTCGCGCAGCGGCGGCGTCTCCACCGTGTAGCGTGCCAGCCGGAAAAAGAGATCCTGCCGAAATTCGCCGGCCGCGATCTTGACCTGCAAGTCCGCGTTGGTGGCCGCCAGCACGCGCACATCGACCCGCCGCGGCTGAGTGGCACCGACGGGCGTGACCTCGCCGTCCTCGAGCACGCGCAGCAATTTCGCCTGGAGCGCCGGGGGCATGTCGCCGATTTCATCGAGAAAGAGCGTCCCGCCATCGGCCAGCTCGAAGTAACCCTTGCGATCCGCGATCGCGCCGGTGAACGACCCTTTCACATGGCCGAAGAACATCGATTCCGCGAGTTCGCCCGGCACGGCCACGCAATTCACGGTGACGAACGGCGCTCCCGCGCGCGGGCTGCGATGATGGATCGCACGGGCCACGAGTTCCTTGCCCGTGCCGCTTTCGCCGGTGATGAGGACGGTCGTCCGCCCAAAGTTCTGCAAGCGTGCGATGTCTTCGAGGATCTTGCGCATCAGCCCGCTCTGACCCACGAAACCATCCAGGCCCCAGCGCTGCGCTTCGCGCGCGGAAAGCGTGGAGAGCCGCTCGTTGGCCGCCTCGCGCGCCTGCTCCGCCTCGCGCCGGCGCGCGATTTCCGCTTCGAGCTCGGTGTTGCGTTGCACGAGCTCGCGGGTCAGCCGGCTCAGCTTCAAGTGCGTCTCGACGCGGCTCACCACCTCTTCAGCCTGGAATGGCTTCAGAATGTAATCCACCGCCCCGGCGCGGAAGCCGCGCAGCACGCTTTCGGTCTCCTGTTTGGCCGTGATGAACAGCACCGGGATCTCGCGCAACGCCGCGTCCGCCTTGAGCGCGCGGCAGACCTCGAAGCCGTCGCGGCCCGGCATCATCACGTCGAGGAGGATGAGATCGGGCTGGCCGCGCGCGGCGATCTTGAGGGCGGCGTCGCCGGCGGCGGCGGTGAGGATTTCGTAGCCGCGCGGCTCCAGAGCTTCGGTGAGGAGCCGGATATTCGCCGGCGTGTCGTCCACGATGAGGATGCGTTCCTTGCTCATGCAGCCAGATCAGGCTGAGGCGCCATGGGCAGTTGGGCGACGATTTTCTGGATGGTCTCCATGTCGTAGCTGGCCAGGAACTCGCGCAGGTGCGCCGCCAGCCGGCGGCCCGGTGCGCCGAGCTGTTCGACTTCCTTCAGGCAGTTTTTGAGCACCGTGGCGCTGTGCAATTCCGCGGCCATCATCAAACGCGTGGCGAGTTCTTCCGGCAGCGCGATTTGCGCGAGATCGATCGTCGGTTCGCCGGCGGCGGCGTCCTTTGCTGCGCGGTATTCGAATTCCACGCCGAGCAGATTCTTCAGGCAGGCGTAGATCCGCTCGGCGCGGAACGGTTTGGCGACGAAATCGTCGCAGCCCGCTTCGAGGTAGCGTTCGCGCTCGTGGGCGAGCGCCGAAGCGGAGGTGGCGACGACCTTCATCCCGCCCGGACCGTATTCCGCAACGATCCGGCGCGTGGCTTCCAGGCCGTCGATCTCGGGCAGGCGCATGTCCATGAAGACGATGTCCGGCCGCGACACGGCGGTGACTTCGAGCGCCTGGCGTCCATGCTCCGCGAGCAGCACCTCGCAGCCGATGACCGTGAGCATGGCGGAAAGCACGCCGCGATTTTCCGGAATGTCATCGACCACCAGCGCGCGCACGGTGCAGCCGGCGGCGAGACGCTCCACCTCGCGCGCGGCCTCGGCCGAAGCCGCGCGCGGCAGGGACGGCGGCAGGGCGATGGTGAAGAGGAACTTCGATCCGACGCCGGGCCGCGATTCGACGGCGAGGCTCCCCCCCAGCAACTCCGCCTGGCGCCGCGCAATGGTCAACCCGAGGCCGGTGCCGCCGTGGCCGCGCGCGCCCGGCCCTTGCTGGAACGGTTGAAAGATCAAGCGCTGCGCTTCCGGCGCGATGCCAATGCCGGTGTCTTCGACTTCGATCTGCCAGCCGTCGCCCTCGGCGCGCCGAAAGCGCAGCACGATCCGGCCGCGCTCGGTGAATTTCACGGCGTTCCCCAGCAGGTTGATCAGCACCTGCCGCAGCTTGCCTTCATCGCCACGCACCGGCAGAGCGCGCACGTTTTCCAGACCTTCGACGAGCAGGCCGAGCTTCTTCTCCTCGCATGGATTTTGAAACATCGCGGCGATTTCCCGGGCCAGGGCCACCAGGTCGAAATCCACCGGAGCGAGTTCCATCCGGCCCGCGTCGATCTTCGAGAGGTCGAGGATCTCGTTGATCAGATGGAGCAGATGATCGCAACTGCTCGCGATCGTCGCCACCGCGTCGCGCTGGAACGGGTGCAGGGCGGCGTCGCGACCGAGGATTTGCGCGTAGCCGAGGATCGCATTCATCGGCGTCCGGATCTCATGGCTCATGTTGGCTAGGAACTCTGACTTGGCGCGGTTCGCCGCTTCCGCGGAAGCTTCCGCCTCCTTGCGGATGCCGATCTCCTCGTGCAACTCCTGGTGGGACTGGTCGATTTGCGCGGCACGGCGGTAATCGCTCCACAGGTAAGCCGCGAGCAGCCCGGTGATCGCGAGGCCGGCGGCGAGCGCCGCCCCCGATTGCCACGACCAATCCGTGCCGCGGAAAGCCGCGGTCGGCTCGAAACGCAACGTCCAGGCGCGACCCGCCACGTCGAGGGTCGTGGGCCAGGCGACGAACCGACCGCTCCGCCCGCCGGCCTGCCGGTAAATGGTGCCGCCGTCGTCCACGATGGACACGGCAATGCCCTTGTCTCCGGCGGCGCGGAGCGAGGCCTCGACGAGATCGCCGATGCGGAAGACGGCGACGGCAAATCCGCTGAGCTGTGCCCGCCGTTCCTCGAGCGTCTGCGCGACGCCGCGGTAAAGTGGCTGAAAGACCAGCACGCCGCGTTGCGATCCGGTTTCCTGGGCGAGGTGGATCGGCGCGGTGGCGGCGGGCAAGCCGGAATCGCGCGCCTGTTCGAGCGCGGCGCGGCGCCGGCGCTCCGAGCCCACATCGAAGCCGAAAGCCGCCTGGTTTTTCTCCAGCGACTCGAGGAAGAAGACCGGAAAATATTCATCCCGCACTCCCGCCGGCACGAGCACCCCCTCGCTTTGCTCCTCCGAAAAATGGAAAAGGGGAAAGCCATCATCCCGCGCCCGCTGCTCCCACGCGGGGCGTTCGGCGCCGGGGACCCGAGGATCCCAGGCCAGCGCCTGAAGCTCGGGCTGGCGCTGCAGCGCGTCGGCGACGAAGGCCCGGAATTCGCCGCGGGTGACCGTGCCCTGCGCTGCGTAGAGCGAGGCGATGGCGTGGAGCACTTCCATCGAGCGCATGACCTTTCCGCGCAGCACTTCCACGCGATCCTGCGCAACCTGGTGGACGGCCTCGCGTTGTTCGCGCTGCTCCCAATGCCGGAGCAACGCCGCCATGGCCAGCGACAACAGAGTCCCGAGCAGCAGCGCGAGCACGATGGGCTTGCGCGTGGGCTGGCGAGGGATGGCGAGGGCGGGCATGCAGCGTCGGCCCGGTGAGCCGGAGCACGCGAGGTGCCATCGGCCTCCCTCCGTTGGCATTCCTGTGACCGACCGGGGGATCGAAAAAATCCGGACGCGACCGCTGGCCAGAATTAGGCAGAGCGCTGCTCAATTCGCGGCTGCCGCGGGACTCGCTCGGCCGAGGAGGAAGTCCGAAGCTTCGCGCCACCAGGGATTCGATGGCTCGAAGTCCAACCCGTTGTGATGGGCGCCGGATTCGATCCAGAGGCGCTTGGGACCGGCGAACCGGTCGAACAGGGAACGGCCTTGCGCCATCGGAATGATCTCGTCCTCGGCGGCCAGTCGCATCGCGAGGCGGCCGGTGTAGCCGCGCAGCGCGGCTACGTTCTCCCAGCGGTCGCGGAGGATCAGTCCCACGGGCAGGAACGGGTAATGGTGCGAGGCCACGTCGCCGAGGCGGGCAAAGGGCGTGAGCAGGCAGAGCCCGGCGACCCGCTGCGGCTCGCGTCCCGCGATGGCGCAGGCGGGGCCGCTGCCGATCGACTCGCCGAGGAGGTAAATCGGGCGCGGGTCGGCAGCCGCGAGGGCGCTCAGCGCCGCGAGTGCCGCGGTGGTAAAGGATTTCTCGCCAAGCTCGCCCGGTCGCGCGCCGTAGCCGGGATATTCGAAGACGTAAACCTCCCAGGTGCGGCCGGCATCGAGTTGCTCGAAGCCCGCGATGTAGTGCGCCCGGTGCAGCGCATATCCGGCATTGCCGTGAAAGACGACCATCCGATTGGCCGCCGGTGGCCGGTCTGGCCGCGCGCCGGTTTTCCAACCGATCACCGCGCTGCTCGTATCGCGCCACGGCTCCAGCCGGAGGTCCCGCGCGTTCGCCAGCAGAACGTTTTCCGGGGCGTGGGAGGGGAAATAGATGAAGGAGCGCTGCCACACGCCGACGATCAATACCAGCGCGAGCCAGCCCACGGCGAGTGAGCGCAGGAAGCGGAAGAGTTTCGATTTCGACACAGAGCGCATGGACAAGACCCCTGGCGTGCTCTTTCATCAAGGCTGCCTTCCATGCGCCTCCTCTTCGCTCTCCTCGCCGCCGCCGTGTCCCTGGCGCCCCGGCTCGCCGCGGAACGGCCGCAACCGCCGGTGCCGCGTTACGAGACGCGGGAGGAGCATGATCCCAACGGCATCGGAAAGTTTTACCAGGGCCGCGAGATCGCGCACGTGATGGGGCATCAGGCCGCGGACTGGCTCGAGCGGCCGGAGCGCGAGGAGGAGGAACGCACCGAGCTGCTCATCGACTCGCTCAAGTTTCGCGAAGGCGAAGTGGTCGCGGATATTGGGTGCGGCTCGGGATTCATCGCGCGCAAGATTTCCAAAAAGGTCGGTGAGACCGGCGTGGTCCATGGGGTCGAGATCCAGCAGGAGATGCTCGATCTGCTGATGCAGCGCATGGCGATGTTTCACATTACCAACGTCAAGCCGGTGCTCGGCACGATCACCGATCCCAAGCTGCCGCCGGCGTCCTGCGACACCATGATCATGGTGGATGTCTATCATGAGTTCGATCACCCCTACGAGATGATCGAAAGCATGCTCGCGGGACTGAAGCCGGGCGGACGCCTGGTGTTCGTCGAGTTCCGCGGCGAGGATCCCAAGGTGCCGATCAAGCTCGTCCACAAGATGACCGAGGCGCAGGTGAAAAAGGAGATGAGCGTGCATGCGCTGGAGTTCGTGGAAACGATCGAGGTGCTGCCCCGGCAGCACATCATCATCTTCCGCAAAGCGGAGGCGAAGGAGGCGGCGGTCAAGACCTGCTGCCAGGCTCCGGTCAGCCGTGCCGCGCTGCTCGTGCGCCGCGCGGCGCCATGAGCGTCCACTACGTTTGGCGCCGGCTGAGTCCGACGAAGTGGGAGGATGTTTGGTGGGACCGCTTGAGCGAAGTCGGCGACCGGCTTGCGATCACCGCGCTGGCGGGCGCCCGAACCATCCGGCTCGAAGCCTTCCAACTGACGCGCGCCCAGGCGGAGAAATTGCGCCGCGCTTTCGGGGGGCAAGTGGCGGTGCAGAAGAAGCTCAAGACCCTGCCGGCGCCGGCGCCGCGCGCGCCGATCCGGGTGCGTGGCAAGCTGGTCGTGGTGGCCACCGAGCCCGAGCGCGCCCTCGCTCAGGCCAAACTCGGACGGGCGAAGCTGCTGCTCATCCCGGCGGGCATGGCTTTCGGGACCGGCGATCATGCGACCACCTCGACCTGCCTGCGCCTGCTCGCCGACGTGAGCGCTGAGCTCGCCGGGCAGCCTTGGGAGTTGCTCGACCTCGGCACCGGCAGCGGCATCCTGGCGCTCGCCGCGCGGCTGTTCGGCGCCCGACGGGTGGACGCGGGCGACTTCGACGCCGACTCCGTCCGCACCACGAAAGCGAACCTGCGCTCGAACCAACTGCACGGGGTGATCGTGAAGAAGATGGACGTGCGGCAGTGGCAGCCCACCCGCACGTGGCCGGTGGTCGCGGCGAATCTGTTCAGCGGCCTGCTGATCGAGACTGCCCCAAAGATCGCCGCCGCCACGGCCGCGGGAGGCCGCCTGATTTTTTCCGGCATCCTCCGCGAGCAGGAGACGGCGGTCGTCGCCGCTTTCGAAGGGGCCGGCTTCCGCATCGACCGGCTCATCCGGAAAGGCAAATGGGTGAGCGGGCTCGCGACCCGTTAGGGGCGACGCATGCGATTGCGGATTGCGGATTGGCTCGCCCATTCTCCCGCCTCCCTTTGTCCCGTGCGCCGCCGCCTCGGCGGAGCGGATTGAAGACGGAACGCTTCGGGTGACTCGCGGTCGATTTCGGTTGCGGGCGCTGCAAATCCGCAATCCCCAATCTGCAATGCACAATCTGAAGGACGGCCATGCTCCGCCCAAAACGTGTCGCCACCACGCTCACGGCGACGATTTTGCGGCGGAATTCTGTTGGCTGTTGCACAATTCCCGACAGCCGATTAAATCCACTGAGCCGTTTCACCGTGCCGCCTATGGAAACCCAAGTCACCGATCACGCCTCCGCGCCGATCAACGCGAAACTCACCAAGGATGAGAAGATTGGCCTGCTCAAGCAGATGGTGCGCATCCGGCGTTTCGAGCAAAAGGCCCTCCAGTCCTACAACTCCGGAAAAATGGGCGGCTTCGTCCATCTCTACATCGGGCAGGAAAGTATCGCGACGGGCACGTGCGGGCTGCTCGGCGACCACGATCACGTGATCACAGCGTATCGTTGCCACGGTCACGCGCTGGCGGTGGGCATGTCCATGAACGAGTGCATGGCGGAACTCTTCGGCAAGGTGACGGGCTGCTCGAAGGGCAAGGGTGGTTCGATGCACTTCTTTGCGCCGGACAAGAATTTTTGGGGCGGACACGGCATCGTCGGAGGGCAAACGCCCCTCGGGCTCGGCCTCGCATACGGTTTGAAGTACAAGGGGCTCAAGGGCGCGGCGCTTTGCTTCCTCGGGGACGGTGCGGTGAACCAGGGTTGCTTCTACGAGTCGCTGAACATGGCCGCGCTCTTCGACCTGCCGGTCATTTACGTCATCGAGAACAATGGCTACTCGATGGGCACGAGCATCGAACGCTCGTCCGCCTTCAAGACCTGCCTCGCCGCCCGCGGCGAGGCTTTTGCTGTCGAGTGGGTGCAGGCGAATGGGGAGGACCTCTATGAAGTGCGCTCCGTCACGCAACAGGCCATCGAGCGCGCGCACAATGAATCGAAGCCGATGATCATCGAGTTCGACACCTACCGTTATTACGGCCACAGCGTCGCCGATTCCAAACACAAAGGGGGCTACCGGCCGGCCGAGGAGATCGAAAAATACAAGGCGGAACACGATCCGATCCATCTCTTCCGGCGCCGGCTGATCGCGGCAGGCGTGCTCACGGAGGAGCAGTACGAAGCGCTCAATGAGGAGGTCAAAGCGGAAGTGGAGGCCAGTGTGGCTTTCGCCGAAGAGTCGCCGCTGCCGAGCGACGAGAGCATTTTTGAGGACGTCTATTTCGAGGTCGATCGTCAGACCGAAGCCGGCCGCACCGGCAAACATTTCTTTCACGCTTAAGCCGCCATGCCACTCATCAGTTACCGCGAGGCCCTGCGTCACGCCTTCGACGAAGAAATCCAGCGCGATCCGAACGTCGTCTTGATCGGCGAAGAAGTCGCCCAGTACGACGGCGCCTATAAAGTCACGGAAGGGCTGTGGAAAAAGCACGGCGACAAGCGCGTCGTGGACACGCCGATCAGCGAGGCGGCGTTCATCGGCATGGGCATCGGTGCGAGCATGCTCGGCCTGCGACCGGTCATGGAATTGATGTTCTGGAGCTTCTGCACGGTGGCTTACGATCAGATCGTCAATAACGCCGCGCAGATCCGGTACATGAGCGGCGGGCTGATCAATTGCCCCATCGTCATCCGCGGCCCGGCGAACGGCGGAACCAATGTCGGCGCCACGCACAGCCACAGCCCGGAGAACTGGTTCGCCGCGATTCCCGGCCTGAAAGTCGTCAACGCGGCCACCGCCTACGATGCGAAAGGCTTGATGAAAACGGCGATCCGGGACAATGACCCCGTGCTCTTCATGGAAAGCACGGTGCTTTACGGCGAGAAGTGGGAGGTGCCGGACGAGGAGTACCTGATCCCGCTGGGCAAAGCCGACGTGAAGAAGGAGGGCACGGACATCACGATCATCGCCCACGGTCGCGCCGTGCTCACTTCGCTCAAGGCGGCCGAGTTGCTCGCCGCCGAGCACGACATCAACGCCGAGGTCATCGACCTGCGCTCGATCCGTCCGCTCGACGAGGAAGCGATCCTGGCCAGTGTCCGCAAAACCCATCGCGCCATTTACGTCGAAGAGAACAAACCATACTGCGGCGTCGGCGCGCAGATCGCTTCGATGATTCAGGAGAAGGCTTTCGACGAACTCGACGCGCCGGTGCTGCGCGTGACCTCGCTGGATGCGCCCTCCATTTACAGCCCCAAGGTCGAGCCGAAACAGCTTCCCCGCCCGCAGGATGTGATCGAGAAGGTGCTCAGCATCTGCTGATGCATGAGGCCGGTTTGGCATCGGGCCCGGGCGAGCGAAACGAGGCGGCGCTTTCCGATGCGCGCCGTTTGCCTGCCTCCTCGCTTCGCTCGCCCGTGGCCGACTGCAAGTCGGCCTCACACTCCCCCATTCATGCCCCGAAGACTTAGCGCCATCGCTCCCGATTGGTGGGACTACACCACCCTCGATTCCGAACTGATCGACGAAGCCGCCCGGCTGACCCCGCGCGATCTCGCCCGGCTTTCGCGGCCCGGCTTCACGGTTTCGATCCACGACACGCTCGAAGACTTCTACCTCGCCGAGGCGCTCGAGTATGTGCACGCCTGGCGGCAGAGCACCGCCGACAACCCGGTCGGAATCTGCGGGCCGATCGGCCCGACCGAACAACTCCCGCTGGTGGCGCGCATCGTCAATGAACTCGGGCTCGACGTGCGCTCCGGACATTTCTGGGGCATGGACGAATGGTTCGATGTGGTGACCGGCCAGGAAGTGCCGGTCACGCATCCGCTGAGTTTTGAGCGCGCGGACCGCGCCCTCTGCTTCAACCGCATCGGGCGCGCGCTGCGGATGCCCGACGCCCACCTGCACTTTCCGAAAGCCGATACCGCCCCGTATCGCGGCAGTTGGGAGGCCGGCGTGCGCTGTGCCGTGATGCAAGGCGGGCAGGGCGATGTGAAGCATTGGGCCTTCAACGATCCGCTTCGGCGCCAGGGCCGGCACCAGCAGGCGCCGCCCGCGCCGGAGGAATACCGCAAGCTCGCCACGCGGGTCGTGGATTTGCACCCCCTGACGATCGCCCAAAACGCGCGGACCAGCGGTGGCGGAAACATTTCCATGGTGCCGACCAAGGCGATCACCGTGGGGCCGGTGGAAACCTGGAAAGCAGAGAAGGTCTCGATTTGGCACGCCGGAAATCACGACAACCCCTTCGGCCAGCGGCTGACCGCATTCATGATCTCCCGGCGCATCGTGGATACCGCCGTGCCGATGTCACTGCTCGCCGATCATCCGCAGGTGCAGTTCCATTACTTCCGCGGCGGCGTCGGAACGTGCGGCGTGGAAATGCACTGAACGTAAGTGGGGCAGGCGTGAGGCACGGTGCCAAGTGGGGCGGCCGTCCCGGCTGCCCCGATCGGTGCAGGGTTGCCCAAATACTCGGCAGGCGGGACGCCTACCGCACTACCTGGCAGGCGGGACGCCTGCCCCACTACCGACCGGCCAGGGCCGCCTGGGCCTTGGCGGCCGCTTCCTCGGCGCGGCGAGCGATTTCCTCCGGCGACGGGAGTGACATGAGCACCTCGGGCGGGATGTCGCCGGCCGCCGCGAGTTTGATCAGGCACTTCTGCCGCTCGGCGAGCGCCTTGTCCGAGTCGCGTTCCTTGCTGAAGCGGCTTTTCGCCTTTTCACTGCGGAGGCGCAGCATCGCATAGACATCGCCGCCGAGGAGCGCGGAGATGTCCACTTTCATCTTCTCCTTGGCGAGGTCGGCGTCGCTGACCACGTCGCCATTGATCGGGCCGGCCTTGTATTTCGGAAACATGATCGCGGCCTCGGGGCAGACGCGGGAGCAGGCCGGACAGTTGGTTTTGCAATTGTCGTTGTTCTGCACCTGGATGCGCCGGTCGCCATCGACGCCGTACACGCTGAACAGGCAGAAGCTCAGGCACTGCATGCAATTGGTGCAGCGGTCGTAATCGATCACCGGAAACCAGGGCTTCCATTCGCCGTGTTTCGCCGCGCCGGACTCGGTGCGGAACCCCTCCACGAGGTCCCCGAGCTGCGCGGGCGCCAGCGCGGTGATGTCGTGAAAGCGCAGCGTCACGTCGCTCGCGGCGGCCTCCGGAGGCTGGCCGCCGAACCGTCCGAGCACCAGCAGCGGCGAACGATCCGCCGGCGCCACGGGCCGGTCCGCGGCGCTGCGCGTGACCGCATAGCCGCGCTCGAGCAGCGCACTCACCGTGGCGAAGCGATCGGCGGCCCCGAGCGGTTGCGCGCCGGTCCCTTCGTAAAGAATGATGCGGAGAGCGGGATCGGCGAGGGACATGAGGAAGGTTTAGGGCAGAGCGTTCTCCGGCGAAAGGCTCGGCAATTCAGAGCGTGTCGGGGTGGTGACTTTGCCCAGGGGCAGGTTCGGTTCCATCGTGTCGGCGAAGAGGCGATCGGCCACCTGCTCGGCGTTCAACGTGCGCATATTGAGCACCTCTGCGGCGTCGAGCGGCAGTGCCGCACCGGCCTGGTGAAAGAGCCACTTCACGGCCCGCGGAAAGCACGCCGCAATCTTCACCGTCCCGCCATTGCCGAGCCGCTGCAGGGCCGGGTCGCGGCGCGCCGCCATCTCGCACAGATCGGCCACGGCCTCAAAAGCCACGCCGGATTCGCAAAGTTTCCGCAAGACGGCCTCCTTCACGTCCGTCGGGACCACCTGCGCATATTGGCAATGGCAGTAGAGAATGCGCGGGAGTTCGCTCACGGGTGGACGAAGATGGCATCGCCTGTCGGCTTCGGCAACGAACCGTTACTTCGCCCGTGCCGGCGCGATGGTGGCATTGGCGCGAGCCCTCGCACCGCGGATCAACCGAGGAGATGCAGCGGTTTGCCCTCGAGCAACGCCATATCGGCGTCCACCATGATCTTGACCAGCTTCTCGAATTTGGTCTCCGGCGCCCATCCGAGCCTGGCCCTGGCCTTGGCCGGGTCGCCGATGAGCAATTCCACTTCCGCTGGCCGCTCATAGCGCGCGTCGTATTTCACGTATTCCTGCCAGTCGAGGCCCACGTGTGCGAAGGCCTCCGTGACAAACTCGCGCACCGTGTGCGTCTCGTTCGTGGCCAGCACGTAATCGTCCGGCTCATCCTGCTGGAGCATGCGCCACATGCCGTCCACGTACTCCGGCGCGTAGCCCCAGTCGCGCTTGGCGTCCAGGTTCCCGAGGTAAAGCGCGCTCTGCTGGCCCTTCTTGATCGCGGCTACGGCGCGGGTGATTTTGCGCGTCACAAACGTCTCTCCGCGCCGCGGGCTCTCGTGGTTGAAAAGGATGCCGTTGCTCGCGTGCATGCCGTAGCTCTCGCGATAGTTCAGCGTCGCCCAAAAGGCGTAAACTTTCGCCACGGCATACGGGCTGCGCGGCCAGAAGGGCGTCCGCTCGGTCTGCGGCACCGCCTGCACCTTGCCGAACATCTCGCTCGAGCTCGCCTGGTAAAAGCGCGCCTTGACCTTCGCCTCGCGGATCGCCTCGAGGATCCGGATCGTGCCGAGCGCGGTGACGTCGCCGGTGTATTCGGGAATGTCGTAGCTCACGCGGACATGGCTCTGCGCGCCGAGATGGTAGATCTCGTCCGGCCCGACGCGATCGATCAGCCGAGTGAGATTCAGCGCATCGGCGAGGTCCCCGTAATGGAGGAAGAGACGGACCCCGTGGACATGCGGATCGGCATAAAGATGGTCGATGCGCGAAGTGTTGAAGGTGCTCGCCCGCCGGATGATCCCGTGGACCTCGTAATCCTTTTTCAGCAGCAAGTCCGCGAGGTAGGAACCGTCCTGTCCGGTGATGCCGGTAATGAGCGCTTTTTTCATGAAATCGAATCGAGTTCGGTCGTTTTCCTCCCGGAACGTTGAGGAAGATTAGGAGGAGGAGGCAGGTTGGGAGTGCGCCCTGATAGCGGCCCGCTGCCCTTCGAGCAACTCTGCAATCCCCTTTTTGCCCAGCGCGATCATGGCGACCAGCTCCTCCTCGCTAAAAGTCTGCTCTTCGCCGGAGCCCTGCACCTCGACGAACTGGCCGTCGTCAGTCATGACGAGGTTCATGTCCACCGAGGCGTCCTTGTCTTCGAGATAGTTCAAATCGAGCAGTGGCACGCCGGCGCACACGCCCACGCTCACCGCGGCCAGCAGCTTCTTGAGCGGTGATTTCTTGATCAGACCCAGGGCCAGCAGCTTTTCGATCGCCAGCGCCGCCGCCACACTCGCTCCGGTGATTGCCGCAGTGCGCGTTCCGCCATCGGCCTGGAGCACGTCACAATCGATGCAGAGCGTGCGCGGCCCGAGCAAGTCCAGGTCCACCACCGCGCGCAGCGAGCGCCCAATGAGCCGCTGAATCTCCACGCTGCGGCCATCGACCTTGCCCTTCGAGCTGTCGCGCGGTTTCCGTTGCAACGTGGAATAGGGGAGCATCGAATACTCCGCCGTCAGCCATCCGCCTTCGACCTTCTGGAACTTCATCCAGCCCGGCACCGACTCCTCGATCATCGCGCTGCAAATCACCCGAGTGTCGCCGGTGGCGACCAGGACCGAGCCCGTCGCGTGCGGCGCAATGCCGGGAGTGAACGAGAGCGGGCGGAGTTGATTTGGCGCGCGGCCATCGAGTCGGGACATGGAATTGCGGATTGCGGATTGGGGATTGCGGATTTCTGATCGCCGCCCACGCATACCGCAGGCCGCGAGCCCGTTTCTTAGTCCCCAATCCGCAATCCGCAATCCGCAATCGATGAATGAAGTGACCATCCGCGTTCCCGCCACGACCGCCAACCTCGGTCCGGGCTACGACGCGCTCGGCGTGGCCTTGCAAATCTACAATCGGGTCACGATCCGAAAAGCGGCGCCGACCCAGGGCCACCCGATGGCGACGGAAGCCGCAGACCAATTCTTTTCGGCGAGCGGGGTGGCGCGGTTTCCGTTCGATTGGTCGATCTCCGGCGATGTCCCGCGCTCCCGAGGACTCGGCAGCAGCGTCACCGTGCGGCTCGGTTTGCTCCACGGCCTGAATGAACTGGCCGGCCACCCGCTGGCCACGCCGCGGCTCTTCGAGCTTTGTGCCGCGCTGGAAGGCCATCCCGACAACGCCGCGCCGGCCTCCTTCGGCGGCTTCACCGTGGCGGGCGGGCCCGAGGTGGCCCGCTTTCCGGTGGCGCCGGACTTGAAGTTTGTGCTGCTCATTCCCGACTTTGAAATCGCCACCAGCGACGCGCGGCGGGTCCTCCCGGAGCAGATCGATCGTCGCGCGGCCGCCCGTTCCTGCGCCAACGCCTGCCGCATCACGGCCGCCTTCGCCTCCAAGAATTACGCCCGGCTGCGGGGGGCTTTCGAGGACCACTTGCACCAGCCGTGGCGGGAGCAGGCCCTTCTGCCATTCCTGACCGCGGTGATCAAGGCGGGTGAAGGCGCGGGCGCCCTCGGCGGTTTCCTCAGCGGCAGCGGCTCGACGATCTGCTGCGTGACCTTCGAGCGCGCGGCCGCAGTGGCGGAGGCGATGCGCGCCGCCTCCGGAAATGCCGGCGCGGGGACCATGATCACATGTGCCGACAACGATGGCGTGGAGATCACTAAATGAAGGCGCCAATGGATGGCAGATGGCAGATGGCAAATGGCAAATGGCAGATGGCAGACGGCAAATGGGAGATGGCAGATGGCAGACCGTCGCAGCGGGCTCTGGATGGGGCGGGGGAGGATCGAGGTCGGAGCTGGTCGAAGGATGCGCGCCGCAGGCTCCGCGCGCTCTCCACCATCTGCCTTTGGCCATTGGCCGTTGGCCATCTGCCCCCCCTCTAGCCCATGCGCCGCTGGCTCGAAGCTTTCGAAAATTTCGCGATCGATGTCATTCTGGAACGCCGCTACGGCAAGCGCGCCTTCCTGCTCCGCTGGTTCCTTTACGGGCTGAGCTTTCTCTTCCGCGCCGGGGTTCAGACGCGGCTTTGGCTCTACCGGCACCGGCTTCTCCGGGAGCGCCCGCCGGGCTGCATGGTGATCTCGATCGGCAATCTCACCGTGGGCGGCACCGGCAAGACGCCGGTCGTCGAAAAGTTTGCCCGCACCCTCCAGGACGAAGGCCGGAAGGTCGCCATCCTCAGCCGCGGCTACAAATCAAAGAAGCCGCCGCTGCTGCGGCGGCTCCAGCGCAAATGGTACGGCCTCGAACGCAAGAAAACGCGCGTGGTGCACGACGGGCAGCGCCTGTTGCTCGATTCCAGCTTTTCGGGCGACGAGCCCTACATGCTCGCGAAATCGCTCAAGGACGTCATCGTCCTGGTGGACAAAGACCGCGTCCGCGCCGCGCTCCACGCGGTGCGGGAGATGCACTGCGACGTGCTCCTGCTCGATGACGGCATGCAGTACCTCGATCTGCGCCACCGGCTGGACATCTGCCTGATCGACGCGCAAGCCCCCTTCGGCAACGAGTACCTCCTGCCCCGCGGCACCCTACGCGAACCGCCGCGCAATCTGCGCCGCGCGAGCTACATCTTCATCACCAAGTCCCCGGCGGCCGGCAACGAAGCCCTGATCAAGCGGATACGTCAGTTCAACCGCACCGCGGACATCATCGAGTGCACGCATCGCCCGCTGTATTTGCAACATCTCTACCTCCCGGATGACCGCCGGCCGCTGGAGTTCCTGAGCGGGAAATATATCGCGGCCATCTCTGGCATCGCGCGCCCGGAAAGCTTCGAGGAAAAACTGACCGCGCTCGGTGCGCATCTCGAAATCACCAAGCGCTTTGCCGATCATCATCGTTTCACCGTGAAGGAACTCGAGGAGTTCACGGCGCGCTGTTCCCGGCGCGATCTGGATCTCATCGTCACGACGGAGAAGGACAGCGTGCGTTTTCCGGCGCGCGCCCTGAATCAGGATGTGCCGATCTATTATTTGCGCGTCGAGATCGAGATCCTGACCGGCCACGAGAGCTGGCACAGCCTGGTCAACCGCATCTGCCACACGCGCCCCATCGTCGCCCCGGAACGTTTCTTCGCGTAGCTGCCTGCCTTCTCCCTGATTTACTCCCGCCGAAGGCAACGACGGCCGCTTACAGCCCTGTCTTGCTGGAAGGTGCGGGGGACGTGCGGAAGGCGAGACGGACCTGCGGAGGCGGGGGCTGCAACAGACGCGCCGTCAGGGCGTCAGTGACGAATTGGCGGCTGCGCTCGTCGAGGATGCCGAGGAGGACTCCCGGTGGATCAATCTGCAAGGTGAGCGCACCTGGATCGGCCGAGGGCAACGCGGTCGGCAGGACCACCCGCGGACCAGTCGGCGTGGCCGTGCTTTCCGGTTTTGCCGGAACCACCGCGGCTCGCTTCGGTGTCTCGGTCAATCCCGTCATGAGGATGCTCTGACGCATGGACCGGACGCGTCCGAGCAGCACCACGGGCTCATCCGGGGCCGGGCCGCTGGCGCTCGGGGCTCCGGTGAAGACCACATTCGGACCAGCGGGCTCAGGCGCCGAAGTCGAGGTGGCGCTGGCGAGCACTTTCGAAACGGCCACCTGTTTGGGCGTCGTCTTCCCAGCCACGAGCGCCGGTCCCGCGGGCGGCTTCGCATCGGCGGGGGCAGCGGCACCAGCCTTGGACTTTGCCTCGGCGGCCGGCTCGGGGACCAGGGTGCGATTCGTTTTGACGAGGACCATGCCGTGATGCCCGATGGTGGTGGTCACGCTTTCGTTGGCGGCGAGGATGATTTCGGGCTTCGGCGCGGCCGGCTTGCGGAAGCGCGGCAGCCGATCTGCGGTGATGTTCACCAGGGTTCCGACGGGCGCTTCCTCGAACACCTCCACCACATCGCGCGAGCGCATCCGGATGCAGCCGTAGCTCACGGGCTGGCCGAGCTTGCTCTCCTCGACGGTGCCGTGGATGTAAATGCCACGCGAGCGGGCATTGATGTTGCAAGGCTCAAGGCCGTCCAGCCAGAGGATGCGCGTCACGATCGGATCACGGCCGGGCGCATTGGCCGGCAGGATCTCGCCGGTCGGATTGCGATGCTTCATGACGGCCCCGATGGAAAGGGCATCGCCGATCTTATCCGAGACGCGCAGCCGTCCGAGCGGCGTTTTATAGCTGCCGTTACCGTCGCCCAGTCCAAACTTGGAAGTGGAGATCGGATACTTTTTGACCAGGCTGCCGTCCTTCACCAAGGCGAGTCGCTGCTCCGCCACACTGATGACGATCTCAAGTGGAGCCGAGGCTGCGTCGTCATCTTCGGCGAAGACGACGGTCGGTAGGAGTCCCAAAATGGCTCCGAAGACAAGGTGTGCCCCGTGCAATTTTCCCATGTGCCGCGGATGTATCCGGTTGCGGAGCATTGCGCAACCCACTTTTCCCCCGATCTCGCCCTCGGGTGGGGCCAACCGGGCCTCTCCACAGGCGGAAGACGGGTATTACCGGCCGGAATCAGGCACGAGCACGCAGCGGAAACCGTAGATGACATCGCGCTCGCCGCGATCGACCACGTTGCGATAGGACGAACGCATTTCCGCCGGCTTGGCCGTGGCCCACGAACCGCCCCGCAGGACGCCCCAATCCCGCGTGTGCGCACCGCCTTTATAGCTGTCGAGACACCATTGCCAGACGTTGCCGCCCATGTCGGCAAGGCCGAGCTTGTTGACCCCAAAGCTGCCCACCGGCGAGGTCTGCGGAAAACTGTCGTGGTAACCGGGAATGGTGGTGACGTTGCCCCGACGCAGGGACGTATCCGCGTAATTGCCGGCGCGCTCCGGCGGCGGCCAGATCTTGCCCCACGGAAAATCCGACGGTTTGCCGTCGCGCTGTTCCGGGGTATCGCGGCCTTCGTCCAGGAGTCCGACCCCGACGCTCCATTCCAGGTCGGCCGGCAGCCGGTACCGCTGGCCGTCTTCGAGCTGCCCGGTGGCGAGTTCTTTTTTGGTCAACCATTCGCAAAACGCGGTGGCGTCTTCCCAGTTTACTTTCACGACGGGGTGGGTGCCGTCCTGCGGAAAGTCGGCGACCGGCCGGGCCCGGCTGGTGGCGGTGCAAAAGGCGTCGTAATCCTGGACTCGCGTGGGCCACACGGCCATGAGCACTTCCTCCACCGGAACGAACTTCATGCCCAAGGAGTTTTCCCAGTTCTCGCCGCGCTGCGGGCCGATCCGCTGCACGAACCGCGCCCCGAGGAATGTCTGCTGGCCCGGCGTGACGGTGCCGCTGACCTCGAGCGGTTTGAAACCCGCGAGGCGCAGCTCGTAGCGCACCTCGCCGGGGTCGATGCCCTCCAGCAGCAGCGGCGTCCGGGCATCCAATTCGCGTCCATCCATCACGACCGTGGCGCCGCCGGGCGCGCTGGTGATTTTCACGCTGCCCCCGATGAATTCGAACGCCGTTTCCGCCGGGGTGGCGGGACGGACCACGACGGCGCGCCGGAGCTCGGGCCACTGGCGATACTTCGCGACCACTTCGTGAGGGCCCTCCGCCAGCGTGAGATCGAGCGGCGCGACACCCGCCCGAACGCCGTCCACAATGATCTCCGCGCCGGGCGGCTCGCTGGTCACGACGATCCCCCCGGTGGCAAATTCGACGATTTTTTCGGTCAGTTCGCCGCGTTTGATCTCGAGAGATTCATGCTGCTCGCGGCCATCCAGCCGGGTGACGAGCTGGTACGGTCCGGTCGGCAAGTCGGCGAGCGAGGCCGGCAGGCGGCCGCTTTTTACCAGGGTCTCGCCATCCCGCAATTCGAACACCGCGCCGGCGGGCCGGGAATCGAGCTGGGCGGCGCCGTGCGAGCGCTGGAGCCTGACCGTGGCGAGGCGAGTCTCGCGGCGTGACGCGATTTCAAATTGCAGATCCACCGGCTCATAGCCCGTGAGCATGACGTGCGCGGAACAAGCTCCGACGCCGAGCTGTTGGAAGCGCGCCGGACTGCGGCGCATCGAGCCGCGGCAGACCACCATCGCCCCGGGCGGGTCCGTCTCGACTAGCGCGTCTCCGTGAGCGCTGCGGAGGAACCCGGCATAAATCCCGCCAGCCGCCACCGCGACCGCCACCAGCAGGGCAAGCCCGGCCCAGGGGATTTTCCACCGGCGTTTGAGCGGGCGGCCATCCCGCACGCGCACCAGGTCCTCGTGCATTTCCGCGGCCGTCACGTAACGCTCCGCGGGCTCGTTGGCGCAGGCGCGCAGGAGCACTTCGTTGAATTGCAGCAGGCCAGTCTTGTCGGGCAGATCGCCGAGGCGCGTATTGATCGCGGGGAAATCGAGCCGGTCCTTCCCCATGGCGAGCTCATAGAGGACTTTCCCGAGGCTGTAGATGTCGGCCTGCACGCTGCCCGGTCCCTCCGGGGGCACGTAACCTTCCGTGCCGACAAAAGAATCCTGCCCGCTGGCCGCGACCAGCCCGATGTCCGCGATCTTCGGCACTCCGCCGACGAAGATGATGTTCGCCGGCTTGATATCGCGATGGACCAGGCCCTGCCGGTGCAAGGCGGCAAGGGCGCTGGTCAGGGACAGCCCGATGGTGATGCACTCGTCCACGAGCAGCCGCGACCGGCGCCCGAGCTCCGTCTTGAGCGTCTTGGGCACATACTGATCCGGATCGATCCGCTCGCCGGCCACGTGGTCGTCGGCGAGCTCCATGACGTAGTAGAAAAAGTCGCCGCCCTCGTCGCGGCCCACGTGCAGGATGTCCACGAACCCCGGATCCTCGCGCGAAAAGGGCTCAAACTTGGCCATTCCTTCGAACTCGCGGTGAAACGCTTTTTCGCTCTCAAAGGTCCGCCGATCCACGATCTTCACCGCCCGCCAGGTGCCGGTGAGCGACCGCGCCAGCCAGATCTCGCCATACGCACCGCGCCCGATGATACGGACCATCTGGTGGTTGGGAACGTTGGGTGTTTTGCGGTCGGTGATAACGGGCATGCCTCGCAGGAATTCGCGCCGAGTGTAGCGCGCCCCTCCCTGCGGCTCAAATGCGCATTCAGGCCAGGAGGAACTAACGTTTGCGGCACGGGGTTGGCTCTGCTAAAAGACAGCGCTCCCAGCGCGCCACCCAAGGACCCATGCCCACTTACGAGTATCAGTGCGAGAAGTGTAAGAAGACTTTTGAGTGCTACCAGTCGATGAAGGATGACCCGCTGGCGACCTGTCCGAAGGATCAATGCCGGCAAAAGACCTGGGGCAAGGGCAAGGTCAAGCGGCTGCTGGGCACCGGCGCGGGCCTGATTTTCAAGGGCTCGGGGTTTTACATCACGGATTACCGGAGCGAGGGCTACAAGGCTTCCGCGAAAAGCGAATCCGGCAGCGGCGAGAGCAAGCCCGCGGAAGCGAAAAGCGAGAAGAAGGCCGAGCCTAAACCCGAGAGCAAACCGGCGGCTCCGGAGAAGGCCAAGTCGAGCACCAGGAAGAAATAGATGGCCGAGAACACTGAAATTACGCTCCCCTGCGCGCAGTGCGGCTTCAGCAACGAGCCGGAGCGCGTTTATTGCCACAACTGTGGCGCGAAACTCGATCGCTCGCTGCTGCCCAAGGCCGCCAAGGAGAAGAAGGAAGACTCGCCCGAGAAAGCGCGCCGACGCATTCAGAAGATGACGAATCCTTCGAAGATTTCGGTGCTTCGCGAGCTGAAGACGCTGATTTCCCTGCTCATCTGGGCGGCCCTCGCCGCCGGCGTGATCATGATTGCCCGGCGCCCGGATGGGGTGCCCGCCATCAGCAACGAGATGGCGACGCGGCAGGTCCAGTCGGATCTGATGGAAACCGTGGATGCGCCGACGCCGCGGGCGGTGGCCTTCACCGAACAGGAAGTCAATCTGGCGCTGCGGCAGGCCCTGCGTGCGAAGGACGTGGGAGGAGTTCCGGGAACCAATTTTGAACAGGCTTACGTCAGCTTTCTGCCGGGCATCGTGCATTTGGGCCTGGAGCAATCGATTGCGGGCTACTCTTTGTTCTGCGGAATCGATTACGAGCTCGCGATCAAACAGGGGGTTCTGGCGCCGACGCTCAAGGGGGGCAGTTTCGGCCGCATCGCGGTGCGTCCCGAGATCATGCAGTATCTCGACTTTCCTTTTCAAAAGCTCTGGAAAGCGCTGAAGCGGGAGCACGAGCAACTGCAGAAGATGCAGAACGTCACGGTCACGAAGGGACAGATTACGCTCGTCAGCAAAGGCGCCGCGGCGAGATGAAGTCGGCCGTGCTGTTCGCGCTCGCGGGCCTCCTCACGCTCGCCACGCCCGGCGGCGCCGTGGATCCGCGGGAGCGCACCGACGCCGGGCAGTTCACGATCTATTGCGAGGACGCCAATCTGCGCCGGCAGGTCGCGAGCTTCGCGGCCAGGACGAAAGACGAAGTGCTCGCTCTGCTCGGGGAAAGCGACGCCTGGCGGCGGCCCATCGTGGTGACCTTCGATGAAACGTCCGGCGTCGGCACGGCGGCGATCGGGTTTCGCGTGGTGGATAGCGATGTGGGGATGAAAATCGAAATCGTCGTGCACCTCGGGATCGAAGCGCAGGACTTGAACTTCCAGAGACACCTCATCCGGGCAGTGCTGCTCGAATACATCTATCGGCGCGAAGGCGTGAAGGGAGGGGCGAGCTACGTCGAGCCTCCCTGGTGGGTGTTGGATGGCACCGTCGAGCTGCTGCGGCGGCGGGAAACGGGAACTGACGGTGATTTTTTCCGCAAATTGATCGAAACGAACAAGCTGCCGCCGATCGAGAACTTCCTCGCCGAAAAACCGGACCAGCTCGGCCCCACCGCGCTCGCGGTCGATCGGGCGCTGGCGATGTGCCTGTTGCAACTCCTCGTCGAGCAGCCGGGTGGCCGGGGCTATCTCGCCAGCCTTTTGCACGCCTGGCCGGAAAACCACGACGACCCGATCGCCGCCTTGACCAAGGCCTTTCCAAGCCTCTCCGGCGGGGCGCCGGCAATCCAAAAATGGTGGACCCTGAATCTGGCGCGCTTCGCGGTGGCCGATCGATTTCAAGCCATGTCCGCCGTGGATACCGATCGCCAGATCGCGGCTCTGCTCAGTTTCGAGGTTGCGCAAAAAACGGGTGGGGCCCGGCGGTTTACGATCGAGCAATTTGCCGAATACCTGAAACTTCCCGCGAGCCGGCAGGTGATCGCCAGGCAACAGGTGGCGCTGGCCGGCCTGAGCGCCCGGGCCAACGGGTTGCTCCGTCCGGTCGTCGCGGAATATCAGGAAGTCTGCGCGCTGCTCGCCCGCGGCAAAACCCACGGGGTAGCTGCGCGACTCGAGCAGGCGGCCCAGCTTCGGACGGCCGTGGTGCGCCGCGCGGAGGAGATCGCGGACTACCTGAATTGGTTTGAGGCGACGCAAATGGGCAGCCGCAGCCACGCCTTCGACAACTACCTGAAAACGGCCAACGAGCTCTCGGAGCAGGATCGCCAGCACCGCGATCCCGTGGCGGGCTACCTCGACGAACTCGAGCGGCAATACTGAGCGGCCGCAGCAGCCGAGGGAACGGGGCTCATTCCTCTCCGGGGGACGATCAGAGCCTGCTCACGTTGGCAGCGACGTCTCTTGGCGCCTCGTCCCCGGCGCGGGGCCCCTGCGCCGAAGCCGCGCGCAGCCCGGCCAATTGCTCTCGCGCTTCCTGGAGTTCCTTTTCGCGCAGGGTGAGTTTGCGTTCGAGGGCGACGACCCGGCGCGCCACTTTCAACCGGGCTCGCAGTTCATCCGGGTCGAAGGGCTTGATCACGTATTCGTCCACGCCGGACGCGAAGACCGCGGCGATCTCGTCCTTGTTGTTCCGCTCGGTGAGCAGCATCAGGTAGGTAAACGGCCGGCCGAGGTGGGCCCGCACCCGGCGGCAGACTTCCAACCCGTCCATTTTCGGCATCATCCAGTCGAGAATGACGATGGCGGGCGGATCTTCACCTTCGAGAATCTTCAACGCGGCCTCCCCGTCTTCGGCGGCGAGAACCTGGAAGCCCCAATTGGCCAGATTGCGCTCGAGCAAATGGCGCGAGACGTAGTGGTCCTCCGCAATCAGGACGCGCTTGGGTTCGAGATTCATCATGGAAAGTGCTGAGATGAGCGCGCTTCTATACGCATTTTGGCCCGCGGTCGAGCGTGCGCACGCGCCGCGGCCCTTTTTTCCCTTTGCTCGCCGGTCGAATTTTCATTCTTAGACCTCCGGCCATACGATGAAAGTCTCCGACTTGCGCGGTATTCTCCAATACGTCCCACGTTTCCGGGAGCGAATCTTCGTGCTGGCCATCGATGGCGAGGTCGTGGCCTCGCCGAACTTTGCCAACATCCTGCTCGATGTCGCGGTGCTGCGCTCGCTCAGCGTCAAGGTCATCCTGGTGCACGGCGCCAGCTATCAAATCGCCCAGCTTGCCGCGGAGCGCGGCGTGGCGATCAGCAACGCCGATGGCACGGGCATCACCGATGACCTGACGCTCCGGGTCAGCCTCGATGCGGCGACCAATGTGACGACCGAGATCATGCAGGGGCTCACCGCCGTCGATCTGCGCGCGGCCTGCGGCAATACCATCATCGCCCATCCCGCGGGCATTCTGGGGGGCATCGATTATCTCAACACCGGGCGGGTCGAACGCGTGGACACCAAGGCGCTGCACCTTTTCCTCAACGAGGGGATCATTCCCGTGATTCCGCCCCTGGGCTACGACGGGGAGGGCCGGACGTTTCGGGTGAATTCGGATGCCATCTCGGTCGAGGTCGCCGAGACGATGCAGGCGATGAAAATTCTCTTCCTCTCGGCCAGCGAAGGACTCTTCACGGGCGGCGAGATGCTCCGGCAACTTTCCATCGCGGAAGCCGAGGAACTCGTGAAAAAAAAGCGGCCCACGGTGGATGCGAGGCTGCTTTCAAAGCTCGAACACGCCGCGCGCGCCTGCCAGCAGGGGGTGCCGCGCGTGCACCTGCTCAATGGGAATCGCGATGAAGCGCTGCTCTCCGAGGTCTTCAGCCACGAAGGCGTCGGCACGATGATCTATTCCAACGAGTACCAGCAGATCCGGCGCATTTTCAAAAAAGATGTCCGCGCGGTGATGGGTTTGATCCGTCAATCCGTGGCCAATGAGGAACTCGTCCGCCGCACCCGCACCGAGATCCTCGCGCACCTCGAAGATTACTGGGTGCTCGAGATCGACCGCACTTTGATTGGCTGCGTGGCCGTCCACCTTTACGCCGAGGAAAAGAAAGCCGAGCTGGCCTGTCTCTACGTGAACAAGAATTACGAAGGCCAGGGTTACGGGCGCAAGCTGATGTCTTTTGCCGAACAACTCGCCGCCGAAAAAGGCATCCAGCACCTCTTCGCCCTCTCCACGCAGGCCTTTAATTTCTTCCAGCAGAAAGGCGGCTTCAGCGAGGTGGCGCCGGAGGAGCTTCCGCCCGAGCGCCGACGCAAATACGAGGTCAGTGCGCGCAATTCCAAGGTCATGCAAAAGGCTGTCCATCTCGCGGTGGCCGCCGAAGCTTCGCGCGTATGAACGGCTCGCTGGTTCTCGATGCGCTGGTGCTGATCGCCTATTTCGGGGCGATCATCGGTGTCGGACTCGCGCAGCGCTCGAAGAGCGACAGCGTGGAAGGCTTTTCCCTGGGAGACCGACAGATCGCCTGGTGGGCGGTGCTGGCGTCGATTCTCGCCGCGGAGATCAGCGCGGCGACCTTCCTCGGCGCGCCCGGCGAAGGCTACGCGAACCGCAACTGGACCTACGCCCAGCTCGCCATCGGCACGGTGCTCGCGCGCATCTTCGTCAGTTTCGTTTTCATTCCCATTTATTACCGGCACGGCGTCATCTCGATTTACGAGTTCCTCGAAACCCGCTTCGGCCAGGCGACGCGCAAGCTGGCTTCGGCGACCTTCCTCGTCACCCGGGTCCTGGCCATGGGCACGCGGCTGTACGTCTCCGCGATCATCGTGGTGCTCCTGGTGGAAATGCTGCGCGGCGGACAACCGGTCGCGCCAATGGAAAAATTCGCGCTCTATGCCGGCGCCCTCGTCGTGGTCAGCCTGCTGACGGCGCTCTACACCACGGTAGGCGGGATTCGGGCGGTCATTTGGACGGATTTCATCCAGGTCGGCGTGCTCGTCGCTTCGCTGGCTTTCACGATTCCATTCCTGCTCGGACAGATCCCCGGTGGCTGGGACGAGGTTCGCAAGCACATCGCCGAGCCGATCTTCTTCGATTTCGTGCCGCGGCAACCGGGCGAATCCTTCGGGGTCTGGCTCCCGCGCATGTTTTCGCTCGAATACACCATCTACGCGGCCTTCCTCGGCTCGACCTTTGTGACCATGGCGACGCACGGCATCGATCAGGACACGGTGCAGCGCATGCTCACCGCCAAGAACCGCCGGCAAAGCGCCTTCGCCACCATCCTTTCGGGGATTGTGGATCTGCCTATCGTCGGATCCTTCATTCTGATCGGCCTCCTGCTCTTTTGCTTTTACCAGGCGCATCCCACCCCCGGCCTGCCCGAGGAAGGGCGCGAGGTCTTTCCCTATTTCATCCTCCACACGATGCCCGCGGGCCTGCGCGGCCTGGTCACAGCCGGCATCCTCGCGACGGCGATGGGTTCCTTGAGCACGGCGCTCAATGCTTTGGCGACCAGCTTTGCGCGCGATTTCGTCCTGCCGTGGGTCGAGCACGACGGCGCTCCCGACGAAGCTCGCCGGGTGCGCATCCTGCGCTGGAGCACCGTGCTGTTTGCGGTCCTGATCATCGTAGTGGGTGTCGCCACCGCCTGGTACATGGCCCACAATCCTGCGGCCCGGATCATCCCGCTCGTCCTTGGCATCCTCGGGTTTACCTTCGGCTCCCTCTTGGGAATTTTCCTGGTCGGCCTCTTTACCAAGCGCCGCGGGAGTGATCTGGGAAATACGATCGCCGTCTTCGCGGGCATTCTCGCCGTCCTTTACGCCAGCGGAGTGCAGGTCAAACTCTTCGGAGCGCCGGGCGCTCAACCCGCGTTCGTCCTCGCCTTTCCGTGGCGGATCACGCTCGGGACGCTGGTGACTTTTGCGGTCGCCGTCTGCTTTCGCACCCCGGCCGGACGGGTGGAAAGCGCGCGGATTCACGATTCTACGCACACGTAGTTTCGTCAATTGGCCGGGGTTGCCCGTATTTTCTAGGCTCGCGGTCCGGTCAACGAAAATATGGGCTCGCGCGAAAATAAATACGGCCTCGCGGACCCAAATCTCCTTGTCCACCGCGCGGCCCAAAACTAGTCTCACGCCGCACGGCAGGAACGAGCAAACCACCGTGTGAATAACTTGTGAATAGACCCCCAAAACTCCCCCCGATTGCACGGTCTTCCGCATTCCTGCATGATTGCGGAGGCAGTCGCTCCCCGGAGGCAGTGATTCTCAGTGTTCCACGGCGGGGGTGCTCGCAAGGTGCTCTGCATGACGGATTTGCAGATGGATTCGACTTTTCGCCGACGCGCCGTTTTGAGGGGCGCGTCCTCTGATCGGTCCTTTTTCCGGACTTTCCCGTACCCGCTTCGCCAGCTCCCCAACCTGTTCATCGACTGTGGATAAATCACTGATTCCTCAAGATTTGACCGCTACCTGGAAGGCCGTTGCCGCCGCCATGAAAGCGGAGGTCAGCGCCGACACCTTTGACCGCTGGTTCAAGGACATCAGCCTTGTGGAACTCGATGACCGGACCCTGACCCTCCAGGTCCCCAACAACATCTACCAATTGTGGATCGAGAGTAACTACCTTGGGATGCTGAGAACCGCCGTGTTGATGGAACTCGGGGCCGCCCGCGAGATCCGGTTCAAACTCGCCCACGACAGCGGGGAGGCGGTGGCTCCGCCGTCCAACCCGGCGCGGACCAGCGTGCGGGTCGAGGAGGAGGGGGACGAGGATGCCGTTCCGCGCGCCACGGGCTCCAACTCTGCGATGAACGCGCGCAATACCTTCGACTCTTTCGTGGTCGGGACGAACAACGAATACGCGCATGCCGCCTGCCTGGCGGTGAGTTCCGCGCCGGCGAAGACTTATAACCCGCTGTTCATTTACGGTGGCGTGGGGCTTGGCAAGACTCACCTGATGCAGGCGATCGGCCAGGCGATCATGGGGAAAAAGCGCACCTCGAAGGCGATGTACGTGACCAGTGAGGCGTTCACCAACGAGTTCATCGATGCGATTCAGAACAGCACCCTGGTCAAGTTCCGGAAGCGCTATCGGCAGGCCGATGTGCTGCTCATCGATGACATCCAGTTCCTGGCCGACAAGGGCCGCACCCAGGAGGAATTCTTCCACACCTTCAACACGCTTTTCGACGGCCACAAACAGATCGTCCTCTCGAGCGATCGCCCGCCCAACGAAATCGCCAACCTCGAGACGCGCCTTGTTTCGCGGTTCGAATGGGGTCTGACCGCGGAATTGCAGCCGCCCGACGCCGAAACGCGCGTGGCCATTCTGCGCAAGAAGGCGCAGGGCTTGGACATCAAACTGAGCAGCGAGATTCTCGAATTCCTGGCCAAACGGATCCGGACCAATGTGCGCCGGCTCGAAGGCGCTCTGATGCGCGTCGCCTCCTACGCTTCGCTCAATGAAGGGCAGTTGCCGAACCTCGAGAAGGTCGAGCATCTGCTGAAGGATTTGCTCCAGGAAGAAGCGCGTCGCGCGATCACCATCGATCAGATCCAGAAAAAGGTCGCCGAGCACTACGACGTGCGCCTCGCCGACATGACCAGCAAGCGCCGTCCTGCGAACATCGCCTTTCCGCGACAGATCGCGATGTATCTGGCGCGCGAACTGACCAAAGCGTCCTTGAGCGAGATCGGCCAGGCCTTCGGGGGCCGCGATCACGGGACCGTGCTTCACGCCCATCGCCTCGTCAAAGAGCGCATGCGTGGCGACGACAACACGCGGCAGGTGGTTTCGTTCCTGGATAATCAGCTCTCGCGCTGAGTCTTGCCCGGCTGGCGCCGCCGGGTGCACGCGTCGCTCGGGCGGGCTACACCCCGGCGCGATCGAGAAGCGAGGCGAGCACTTTCGTCGCCTCGAAATATTCGGCCGCGACTTCAGAGGCGGCGCGGCAATGCGCGGCGTAGTCCGCGTTGATCTCGCGCACCGCTTCGGCGATGTCGTCGAGGGTGCGGAAGGCGAAAAGGCCGCGCTGGCCGCCATAGAGACGGGTGAAGCCGGTTTCCTGGGTGATCACGGGGCGCCCGCTGGCCAGATAGCAGGCGGAGCGATCACTAAACCAGCCGGTGTTGAGCCGCACGTACTGGTCCTTGGCGACGGTGAACTCGCCTTTCGAACGTTGAAGATAGCCGCGATACAAATCCCAATCGATGCTCATTTCGTCGGGGCTGGTCAGCCGCCAGCCGAGTCCCGTCAGGCGGTCGCGCGTGGCGGCGTCCCGGATGCCGGTGGCGAGTTCAAAGGGTTCGCCGGCGCGGGCCGGGGCCTGGTCGAACTTCAGGAATTCGAGCGACTTGCTCCAAAGGTACTTGTCGCCGCGCCACTCGATGTCCTTGATCTCGCTGGTATTCCAGTTCGCCACCGAAGTGAACAGCGCGTCGGCGGCGGTGGGGGCGCAAGAATTCCACAAATCGGTCACCACCGGCTGGCGGGTGGGCAACCACTGGAACTGGTGCGTCGGAATCGGGCACTCGGGGGTTCCGATGTTTTCCCCGAAAGTGAAGAGGGAATCGTGTTGCGAAAGATATTCGATGGGCTTCGCTTCGCCCTTGTCCACCCGGATCTGCTCGACCCCCGGATCGCTCTCGACATACAGGATCCGCTCGCTCTGAAGCAGGTCGTCATTCATCTCCTGGGTGCCGCAGACATTGCAGATGGCATCGGCGGTGCGGTAGAGCTCGCGCACGCGCTCGATGGTCAGTCCCGCACACGGCTCCCCCGGGAGGTAACGCGCGCAAAAGGCCCAGCGGTCCTCGAAGCCGAATTGGGAGGCCAGTTTCGCCAGCGTCCGCAGCGCGTAGCCGTAGTCGTTGGTGATCTCGTAGGTGGTGGGATCGTAGGGCAGCCGCGCGGAGTCTTCGACGTAATAGACCTCGTGGCCCAGCCGTTGCAGTCCGACGATGTAATGAATGTGCTGCCAGATGACCCCCGCGATCGGGCAACCGGCCATGAAGCCCATGACTACGATGCGCTTGCGCCGCGCGGATTTCATGAGGGCAGTGGGGCAGGCGTCCCGCCGGCCAGCAGTGGTGCGGGCGTCCCGCCTGCACCGGTTCGAGCAGCCGGGACGGCTGCTCCACTTCCTGGCAGGCGGGACACCTGTCCCACTACACGTCGGAGGTTGACGGCCTGCTTCACAGCTTCTTCACGATCACCGCCGGGTTGCCGGCGACGACCACATTCGCCGGAACGCTCTTGCTCACGACCGCGCCCGCTGCCACCACCGAATTCTCGCCGATCGACACCCCCTTCAGGATCACCGCATTCATGCCGATCCAGACATTGTCCGCGATGATCACGGGTGCCGTTTTGAGCACGGGGCGGGGGGGGCGATCCTTGTAAAATGGGGCGAGCGCCATGGTATCGATACGGCGCTGGGCGGCGTCGAGGGGATGGAAATCGGAATCGGCGATCCCGACGTTCCACGAGACCAGACAATGCCGGCCGATCTCGATTCGTTCCTCGGCCATGATCAGCGCGCCGTTGAGCAGGGTGAAATCCCCAATCTTGCACGAGCCCTTGGCGCCGAGGGCAAACGAGACGCCGGCGTAACAGGAGACATGCTGGCCGAGTTCGACGGCCCGCGGCAGCTTGCTGCGCATGAAGCGGAACATTTGCGCCGTCTCGAGGTAAATGCCGTCGCCCCAGACGACGTTTTTTGGGATGGGTTCTTTCCACCAGTCGCTTTTGACGCGGCGGGATTTGGTAATGTTGGTCATGGCAATGAGCGGTTGGTTACAGGTTCGGGGTCTGGAACGAGAATGGGCGCAGCTTCAGGTATCGCCCAGGTTCGCGGAGCGATACAGGCCGGCGTAGAAACCGCCCCGCGCCACCAACTCGGGTCCGCGGCCTTCCTCCACCACCCCGCCATTGGCAAGGACGACGATTTTTTCGACGCCGTGCACGGTGGCGATTCGGTGAGTGATGATGAGGGTGGTGCGCCCGCGCATCAGTTCCTCGATCGTGTGCATGATGGCGGCCTCGGTGGTCGGATCGAGCGCGCTCGTGGGTTCATCGAGGAGCAGGATGGGCGCATTCTTGAGGAAGGCGCGCGCGATGCCGATGCGCTGGCGCTGGCCGACGCTGAGATGGCTGCCGCGTTCGCCGACCTGCGAGCGGTAACCGTCGGTCATGGCGGTGATGAAATCGTGCGCCTGGGCGCGTTTCGCGGCCTCGACGACCTGCTCCTCGGTCGCGTCTGGATTTCCGTAAGCGATGTTTTCGCGAATGGTGGTCGAGAAGAGCAGGGTGTCCTGGAGCACAATGCTGATCTGGTTGCGCAGCGATCGCTTGGTAATTTCCCGCAGGTCGCGGCCATCGAGGAGCATGCGTCCGGCCGTGGGATCGTAAAAGCGCGGCACCAGGCTGAGCAGGGTGCTCTTGCCGGCGCCGGTGCCGCCCACGAAGGCGACGGTCTGGCCCGGGGCGACGCGCAGATTGACGCCGCTCAGGATCGGCCGATCTGCGGCGTAGCCGAAGCTGATGTTTTCAAAGACGACTTCGCCCTGGGAGGTGACGATCTCCCGCGCGTTCGGGGAATCTTTGACGTCGTCCTGATGGTCAAGGACCTCGAAGCAGCGCTGGGCGCCGGCGGCCGCGCCTTCGAGCGCCCACGCGACCTGAGTGAGCGCTTCCAGCGGCTGGTAGAGCAGCAGCAGGAGCGAGGAGATCCAGATGAGCTCGCCGAGCTTGAGCGAGCCCTCGAGGACGTGGCGCGATCCCACGTAATACATCGCGGCGGTACTGATGGCGATGAGCGTGCTGATCACCAGGGAGCTTTTCATCGAGACGAAATTGAGCCGCAGATTCGCCTCGAGGCTCTCGTTCGCGCTCCGGCGGAACTGCGCCACTTCGAAGTCCTCGCGTCCGAAAGCCTGAACCATCTTGATCGAGCTAAGGCCCTCCTGGGCCACGGTGAGCACCGCGCTTTCCCGCTCGGCGATGGTCGTCGATTCCGCGCGGATGCGCTTCGCGAAGAAGTAGATCGCCGCGACCATGAACGGAATCACGGCGATCGAGAGCAGCGTCAGGCGCGAGTCCAGCCGCCACATCACGGCAAACGTACTGAGGATCGAAAAACAGGCCTGAAAGATGAAGATGGCCTTGCTGTAAAAGGACTGGATGGACTGCGAGTCATAGGCCACGCGAAAACTGGAATCCGCGCTGCGGCGGAGGTCATGGAACTTCAGCGGCAGGGAGTGCAGATAGGCGTAAAGCTCCGTGCGGATGCGGAGCAAGGCGTGCAGCCCGACCCGAAGGAACATCACGCCGGTCACCAGACTGAGGAGCCCGGAGAGGAGGTGAAAGAGAATGATCAGGGAGCACATCAGCAGCACTACAGAAGGCAGGCTCCACCCGGTCAGATCGAAGCCCGCCACGGCGAGGTGCTCCTCGCCTTTGGCCGCCGCTGGCAGCACGTGATCGACGATGTAGGCAAAGGGCCACGGCCGCAGCAGGCCCAAGCCGATCGAAATCAGGGTGAGCAGAACCGCCACGATCGTGGGTCGAAGAAAGGGCCGGTAATAGGCGAGGGCGCGGCGGTAGATCGACATTGACGGGCTGAGAGAACACCCGAAGCCGCGCCGTTGGCAACGCTTCTCCCCAATCGACCAGCCCGCTTTGCGACGCAATGTCAGGGCGGCCGGCCAAAAACGCGTCGCCGTGTCGCAGGTCGTGACACGAAGGGCGGATCACAAACGTGACGATCGTTTGAAGGGGCGTCGAAAGATTGAACTTTTCCCCCTGAAGCAGCGTCTATTGAACCGGATCGCAACGTATCCAATGACAGCGTGGCACAGGCCTTGCTTAATTAGTAATTCGCAACGAACCCGCCACCACCACCCTTATGAAAAAGACTCTCAAGAAAGCCGACCGCGCCAACAAATACAGCCTCGGCGATCTGATCCTCGCCGTGAGCGCTTACAGCCGCAATAATCGCGAAACGGTCGCCGCCGTCGCCGATCTTCTCGAGAGCGGCCAGGTCCGCCTGGCCAGCCAGGGCCGCAAGATCCGCGCCCGAGTTTACTGAGCAGCAGCCGCTCCTCCGGGCACCAGCGGCCCGGTCAAGGCTGATCCAAGCTTCCCACAAGACCCCGTCATTGGCTGCCAAGCCGTGGCGGGGTAAGCTTTTTTTAGGGGGCGGGCCAACGCAATTCGCGAGATGGTCTTTGGATGGGGATGACCCAACCCCTGCGCTGGAGGTGGAGTAATCGGATCGGTGTGATCCGCCCAAGGCCCCGAAAAAATTCCCCTTCTTATTCCCGTGGCGGCTCCTAACCTCCGCCGCCGTGATCCCACGCTACACGCTTCCGGAAATGGCGGCCATTTGGGCCGACCAGCGCAAATACGAAATCTGGCTCGAAATCGAAACGCTGGCCTGTGAAGCGCAAGCCGAGATCGGCGTCATTCCGAGGGAGGACGCCGAGACCATTCGGGCGAAGGCGCGCTTCGATTTGGCGGAGATCGAGGAAATCGAACGCCGCACCAATCACGACGTGATCGCCTTCCTCGAAAACGTGGCGAGCTACGCCGGGCCGGCGTGTCGCTGGATGCACCAGGGGATGACCTCCTCGGATGTGCTCGATACGACGCTGGCGGTGCAAATGGCGCAAGCCTCGGACATTCTGCTCAAAGATCTGCAGCTACTGCGGGAGGTCCTCGCCCGCCGCGCGAAGGAGTTCAAGCTCACCCCGATGATCGGCCGGAGCCACGGCATCCATGCGGAGCCCATTACCTTCGGGCTGAAGCTGGCCCTCATGTATGACGAGTTCGGGCGCGCCCTGGAGCGGCTCGAGCAGGTGCAGCCGCGGATTCGGGTCGGGAAACTGAGCGGCGCCGTCGGCACGCACGCGCACCTCGATCCGCGGGTCGAGGAACGGGTCTGCCAAAGACTCGGACTGCGGGCGGCGGCGCTCAGCACGCAAATCCTCCAGCGCGACCGGCATGCGGAATTTCACACGATCCTGGCCGTGATCGCCTCGAGCATCGATCGCTGGGCCACGGAGTTTCGCCACCTCCAGCGCACGGAAGTGCTCGAGGTGGAGGAGTATTTTTCCGCGGGGCAGAAAGGCAGCTCCGCGATGCCCCACAAGCGTAACCCGATTACCGGGGAGAAGCTCAGCGGCCTCGCCCGGCTGATCCGCGGCAATGCGCTCGCCGCCCTCGAGAACGTGGCGCTCTGGCACGAGCGCGACATCAGCCATTCGTCCGTCGAGCGCGTCATTTTTCCGGACTCCTGCATTCTGCTCGACTACATGCTGGTGACGCTCCGGAAACTCCTCGATCGGCTGATCGTCCATCCGGAGAACATGGAGCGCAACCTGGGGATCACCAGGGGCCTCTACTTCAGCCAGACGATCCTCTTGAAGCTCACCGAAAAAGGCCTGGACCGGAAGACCGCCTACGAAGCGGTGCAGCGCGCCGCGATGCAGACGTGGGAGGGCGACCGGACGCTGCAGGAAAATCTGGCCATCGAGCCCGAGGTGGCCGCGCACCTTTCGCGCGAAGAAATCGACCGGCTCTGCTCGCCGGCGATTCATTTCGCGCATGTGGACGCCACCTTTCGCAAGCTCGGACTCGAACCGTAACCCGACCGTCACCGGTTCTCTCTTTGCACTCCCACCGCAATCTGCAATCGTTCACCGAATGGGACTTCTAAATCGGAAAATCGCGTTCATCGCACTCGCCGCCGCTCTTTCGCTCAGCGGCTGCAACAAGATCAGGTCAATCGCCGGAAAACAGGCCGCCCCCGCCACACCAAAGCCAGCCGCGGGAGCCCCACCCGCCGCCGGAGCACCCGCCACCGCCGCCGCCGCAGCAGCAACCTCGGCCGCCCCCACGTCCCCGGTTTCGACTCCCCCGCCCGCACCGGCGATCAACAAGAACGCTTCCGCAATCGTGCTGTGCTACCACAACATCGAGGACGGCAGCAAAATGAAGGCGCTCACCATCTCGAACGCGGAGTTCGAGAAACAGTTGCAGGCGATCAAGGACAACAACTTCACCGTGATCGGAATGCAGGACTTTCTCGCCTATCGCCGCGGCGAGAAGGAAATCCCGGCCAAAAGCCTGGTCATTACCATCGATGACGGCTGGGTCTCGGGCTACACCAATGCCTGGCCGATTTTGAAGAAATTCGGCTATCCGTTCACGCTTTTCATTTACGTCAACTATATCGGCACCGGTGGCAAATCGCTTTCCTGGGAGCAGCTGGCGGAAATGCGGGACGCGGGGGTGGACATCCAGAGCCACACCTACTCGCACTCCAACCTGCGGGCGCCCGGTACCGCGGTGGACAAAAGGACTCACGACCTCGTTATGAAAGACGTCGCGACCCTCGGCCAGGACGGCTGGTTGCGGAAGGAAGTCGTCGAATCGAAGCTCGTCCTCGAAAAACAGCTCGGCATCCGATGCAACGCATTTGCCTATCCCTTCGGCATCTACAACCAAAAGGCGCGCGACATGGTGAAAGAGGCGGGTTACGAAGCCGCCTTCACCGTTTACGGGCAGCAATTGCACCAAAGCTCGCCGGCGTTCGATCTTCTCGGACGTTACGCGGTCGAAGCCGCGAAGCCGCAGATTTTCACCGATGCGATGAAGATGATTGGCGGTGGCAGCGGCGGGCCGGTGGGTGGACCAACCAGTTCCGTCTCGGCGCAGATCGCGGCGGCTTCGATGGTCACGCGGCCGATGGAAGGCGAAACCATCACCGATCCGCATCCCGTGATCAGGGCGAACCTCGCCACGATGGGGGAGCTTGATCCGACCAGCGTGTTAATGCGAGTGAGCGGTCTTGGGCAGGTGAAGGCAAAATTCGATCCCGCCACGAAGAACATCGAGTATCGGGTGACGGAGTCGATGCGCGACCCGACCTATACGGTGATCATTAACGCCAAAGCCGGCGGCAAACCGGTCGAGACGCGATGGACCTTTAACTACAAGGGGCCTGGGGTGATGAGCACTTCCACGCCGGCCGCGGCCGGTCCGGTCTCCGCGGCTGCGGCCACGCCGGAGATCAAGCCGGCAAAAAAGAAGAAATAATCGGACCGAGCGCGGCTGGCCGGTTAAGCGAGAAAGGGATTGGTCATCCTTTCGATCCCGATCCTGGTGGCCGGGCCATGACCGGGCAGGACGGTGATTTCGTCGCCCAGCGGGAACACCTTCGCCTTGATCCCCGAAAAAAGGAGATCGCGGTCGCCGCCCGGCAGATCCCAGCGTCCGACGCCGCCCGAAAAGAGCACGTCGCCGCCAAACAGCACCTGCTCTTTTCGATGGAAAAAGCAGAGGCTGCCCGGGCAGTGACCCGGGACCAGGAGCACTTGAAAATCGACCTCTTCGACCATGAACGAGGGAGCTTCTTCGATGAGCAAATCGGGGCGAATCGGCTCGATTTTCCATCCAAACCCGAAGCTGCGGAAAAAGTCCGCTTCGGTGATCATCGGCTCGGTGTCACGGTGATAGCCGACGCGGCAGTCGTGTTCGCGTTGAATCCGGGCGGCGTCCCACACGTGGTCAATGTGGCCATGCGTGAGCAGCAGCGTCCTCACCCGGTGACCGCACCGGGTCAGCCAGTTCGCGGCGTCCTGCGGCGCGTCGATGAGAATGCCATGATCGCGGAGAAAAAAGCAGTTCGTGTCGAACACTCCGCCGGTGAAGGTGTCTAGCTCCATCGTGTTCTCTTTCTGCTCCTTGAATCGGCGCGGGTCATGCTTGCAATTGCCGCCGATAAAGCTCCGGCGCTCGATGCAGAGCAAGCCCAACTGAAAGAATCTTAAACCTGATTTGCGCTTTCGGTCGTTTCTGCCAGTGTCTTGAGCTGTTTGCCTAAATGCCCTCCATGATGAAACTAAACCGGATTACCTGCCTGTCGTTGGCTTTCGTATCCCTGTGCGCGTGCGCGGGCCTTCAGGCCGAGGAACCGGACCCCGGCCAGATCGAGATTTCCGTGGCGCGCCTGCTCGAGCAGGGACACTACAGCCGGCGCCGCCTGGACGAGAAAGTCGCCCAACAATTGCTGAAGAACTACCTCGAGGCGCTTGATTACAATCGCGTGTATTTCACGCAGGGAGACGTGGACGGATTCATTTCGAAATACGGCAGCTCGCTCGATAATGACATCCTGCTCGGGAACCCCGATCCGGCCTTCAAGATCTTCAAGCTCTACCGGCAGCGGGTCGAGGAGCGCATTGCCAAAGCGAAAGAATTGCTGAAACAGGATTTCGACTTCACCGGCAACAAAACGGTGGAAATCAACCGGCAGAAAGCGCCCTGGCCCAAGGACGAAGCGGAAGCCGACAAGCTCTGGAACGATCGCATCGAGGGCGAGGTGCTCCAGGAATCTTTGAACAAGCACGAAAAGGAACCGGTGAAGCGCATCGCCAAGCGCTACGACCAGATGCTGCGCAATCTGCGCGAAATCACCAACGAGGACATCGTCAAAGGTTTTCTCACCACCCTCGCGCAGACCTACGATCCGCATTCCGAATACATGAGCCGCTCGGAACTCGAAAACTTTCAGATCAATATGCGGCTCTCATTGGTGGGCATCGGGGCCGTGCTGCACTCCGAGGAAGGTTATGCCAAAATCATGGAACTCGTTCCCGGTGGACCCGCGGCCAAGGATGCGCGGCTCAAGGTCGGAGATCGCGTGACCGCGGTGGCCCAGGGCGAAAAGGAGTTTGTCGATGCCGTGGATATGAAACTCGACAAGGTGGTCGAGATGATTCGCGGCAAGAAGGACACGATCGTCCGGCTCCAGGTGATTCCGGTGAGCGCCTCGGACCCCGGGGTGCGCAAAGTCATCGAAATCAAACGCGACGAAATCAAACTGAAGGAGCAGGAGGCCAAGGCGGAGCTAATCGAGCGCCAGGGACCTGATGGCTCGGTCCAGCGAATCGGCTGGATCGTCCTGCCCTCTTTCTATGCAGACATGGAGCACAGCGGAGCGGCCAACGCGAAGAGCACCACGAAGGACGTGCTGGCGCTGATCAACCGGCTCAAGGCAGAAGGAATTACCGGCCTGGTGATGGACCTGCGGCGCAATGGCGGGGGCTCGCTCGAAGAAGCTGTCAACCTTACCGGTCTATTCATCAAGAAGGGGCCGGTGGTGCAGGCCAAAGACAGCAATGGGGCGATTCATGTCTCCAAGGATCGGGAAACTTCGATCGCCTGGGAAGGTCCCATGGTCGTGCTCTGCAATCGTCTCAGCGCTTCGGCCAGTGAGATCTTCGCCGCCGCGCTTCAGGACTACAACCGCGCCGTGGTCGTCGGCGACCAAAACACCTTCGGCAAGGGCACCGTGCAGACGATGCTCGAAATCGGCCGGATCATGCCTTTCCTGGGCGGCGGCAGCAGTCAAGCCGGCGCGCTCAAGCTGACGATCCAAAAGTTTTACCGCATCGCCGGGGGCAGCACCCAACTGCGCGGCGTGGAGAGCGATGTCAAACTCCCCTCGGCCTACGATCATCCCGAGATTGGCGAGAGTTCGCTGAAGTCTCCTTTGCCCTACGATACGGTGGAGGCCGTTCCCTTCGATAAATGGGAAAAGTCGCTCTTTAAGGCGGATCTCAAAGCGCGTTCCGCGGCGCGCGTCGCGGCCGATCCGGAGTTCCGTTATGTGAGCGAAGATCTCGAGCGGGTGAAGGAGCATATCGCCGAGAATCGGATCTCGTTGAATGAGAAGGTCCGGCGGGCAGAACTCGACGAGGACAAAGCGCGGAAGGATTCGCGTTCCGCGGCCCGTGCGAAGATCAAGCCACCGCTCCAAAAGGCCTACGCGATCACCTTGGAAAACGTCAACAAACCCGAGCTCACGCTAGTGACGAACGAGAAGAAGGACGCGAAAACGGGCAAGCCCGATTCGGCTTCGACGAAGGGTGGCGAGCCGCCGACGTCGGTCACTTCCGGTGATGACGACGCTGACGATGAGGAGGAGGACGCGGCCGCGAAGGTGGGTGGTGTCGATCCGATCAAGATCGAGACGTTGAACATCGTCAACGACCTGATCGACCTCCAGCGCGGAGGCGGCAAAGGGGCAACGGCGAGCGCCAACACGGCGAAATAGTTTTCCGGCGGCCGAGGCCGGCTCCTGCGGCTAGCTGCCGAACTGCGCCGTGAGGCGGAGGGACTCACCCGCTTCGAGCTGGATGTCACGCAGCTTGATTTCGTCGATGGCAAAAGTCAGCAGCGGAAAGGTGCGGCCCTCCAGCTTCTCCAGTTGCGGGCGAATGTAGCCTCCGGCCACGCTGGCGATCATGCCGTCGCCGCTGAAACCGAGGCCGGAAAGGCGGGCGTTGAGCTGATCGTCCACATCGAGCGCGCCACTCACGCAGAGCACGGCGGTTACCAGGAACATCTTCGCGGTGACTTCGGCGCGAAAAGAGACCGCTCGGGGACCACGCGAGGTGAATTCCAGCTTCGTCTTCTTGATTTGCACCCCGTGCTTGCCGGCAGCTTCCGCTGCGAAGGTGTGCAGGAGCGCCTCGAGCGCCGATCGCGTGACTTCAATTTTGACCTCGCCGCGATCCGTGCGGGCCAGCAGCAGGACGCCTTGCTGGTCGGCGGTCCGGGCGAACTTGAACGCGGCCTGCTCGGCGCGGAGCGACACGTTGAGCGGCGTCGATTCCCATTGGGCCGGGGCGGCGCGCAATTCGAAACTCGCGGTGGTGAAGCTGGCAGCGTCGGTGGTGGTCGCGACGGGGAATTTGTGCGTGCGACTGATCTGCAGGCCGGTCAGATCCAACTTCAAAAAGTCGAGAGCTGGCCAGGCTCCGGCGGCAGCGACCTCGCGCGCCTCCATGGCCTGCTGGGCGAGTCCCCCCTTGAGCGCTTGGGCCAGCGAGGCGGGGGAATCTGGGAATTGCGAGCCGGCAAGTGGAAGCATGCGAGACGCTCGGCCGTGCGGGTGTCCGTCGTCAAGCGCCAGGAAGCAAGGGCCGGAGCCCTTGGTCATCCGTTTGGGCGCTTACTTCTCCTTGAGCATCTTCAGCAATGCGGCCCGCGACGGCGGCAGGTGATGATAGACGCGACCAATGGCGATGGCCGCAGAAACCCCTGGCTGCCCCTGAATGCCGAGCAGTCGGGTCAGTTCCGTTTCGAAATGGAGCAGCGCCCGAGCGGTGGCGGGATGGGAACTGAGGAACCCGAAGCCGCGTTGGAGCAGATCGAAGAGCTCGGGCGCCGGATGATCGGGCTCGGTAACGAGTTCGATCAACTCCACGAAATAGGCCGCAACCGCAACTCGCGCGTACTCGAGCCGCAGCCCTTCGTGCGCATTTTGCAGCGCCACTTCGCGCAGGGCGTGAAGATCACTGCGCCGGCTGCGCCCAAACTGGATTTCGCACTCGAAAAACAAGTCGAGCCGCCCGGCGAAAGGGCTTTTGGGCTGGCGCGCGCCTTTGGCGACGGTCTTGAGGCGTCCGTGCGCCATGGTGAACCAGGTGAGAATCAGGCTGGTCTCGCCGAGCCTGGTCTTGCGCAGCAGAATGGCAGGCGTGATCTCCACGGCAGCAGCTAATCGCCGTCTGCGGTGCGGGGAAAGGGAATAAAGTTTTTTTCAGTGACAACCTCGCACCTTCTGCTATCCGAAGGGTATTAAGTGGATGTTGTGCTCCCAGGCTGAGTGCTTTTCCGTTTCTTCCATCCGAACCTCCCATGAACTCAATCCCCCGGTGTGTATTACTGGCCGCTGCCTTAATATCGATCTTTTGCGCGAGTGCGACGGCCCAATCTCCAAAGTGGCCACACTTCGACATCCGCAGCGAAGGGTCTGAATCAAGCCAGGCGACCATCCAAAGCCTGAGAGCGCCCGGAACTGCCCGTGCTGCGCAGATCACGGCGTTGCGCTCTTCGATGACCGAGGGGAAGTCCACGTTGCAGGCCGCAGTGCCGGGTGTTCAGGTGGAGGCTAATCCGGTGACCACCGCTCCGGAAGTGGTGGACGCCACCTTTGCAGGGGGCGCGCTCACGGCCCCGTCGCGCGAAAAGCCGGAAACCGTGGTGCGGAATTTTTTGTCCGCGAATGCCAAGGTTTTTGGCCTTGGTAATGAGCAGGTGGCGCAGTTGAAGACGGTCGCCGACTACAGCAATCCCGCGGGAAATCTTTCGTGGGTGGAACTGCAGCAAACCTTGAACGGAATCCCTGTGTTCCAAGGGACCATCCGCGCGGCCGTGCGACGCGACGGCGCGATCGTGCGCACCACGGGAAATCTGGCGCCTGGATTGGATGAAGCCGCCCTGGCGGCTCCCGTGCCGAAGCTTGGGCCCGCCGCAGCGGTGGCGATGGCGGCCAAGAGCATCGGAGTGACCGTCGAGGCTGCCAGCCTCGAGCCCTTGGCGACAGCCGAGGAGGGCAGGACCGTGACGCTCGCGGCGGGACCCTTCAGCCGCGAAACCAGGACGGAGTTGACGTATTTTCCAATTGAGCCTGGCCTGGCCCGGCTCGCCTACTCGATGGTCCTCTGGCAGCCGGTGGATGCGTATTACATCCTCGTCGATGCGGAGACCGGCCAGTTGCTCTGGCGCAAGAACATCACCAACGACCAATCGCAGTCCGTTACCTACTCCGTGTACGGCAGCGATAGCCCGAATCCCATCAGCCCGACAACGGCAAAGCCCGGCAGTGGCACTCAGGGAACCGCGGTCCCTCGGAGCACAATCACCCTCATCAGCGAACTACCCGCGTTCGACGATCTCGGTTGGATCCCGGATGGTGCGAACACCACCACCGGCAACAACGTGGACGCCGGCCTGGATCTGTCGAGTCCGAACGGAATTGATACCGGTTCGCGCCCAGTCGGATCGCCGAATCGCGTCTTCAACTTTCCGTACACCCCAGGCGGTCAGTCCGGAGGTCAAGACCCATCCGACCCCAATTTCCGATTGGGCGTGGTGACCAACCTGTTCTTCTGGACAAATCGGTATCACGACCGGTTGTACGCCTACGGATTCAACGAAGCGGCGCGCAACTTTCAGCAAAGCAATTTCTCGCGCGGGGGCGTGGGCAACGACCGGGTGCTCGCGGAGGCCCAGGATTCTGGGGGAACCAACAACGCGAATTTTGCCACTCCTCCCGATGGGCAGTCAGGGCGGATGCAAATGTATATTTTCGACGGGCCAACTCCGGCTCGCGACGGCAGCCTCGATCAGGAGGTCGTGCTGCACGAGCTGACGCACGGACTCTCCAACCGGTTGCACTCCAATGGCAGCGGTTTGACGACGCTTCAAGCCGGCGGAATGGGCGAAGGTTGGTCCGACTTTTACGCGCGCTGCCTGCTCTCAACGGTCGATGAAGACGTCGCCGGTGTTTATGCCTCGGGTGCCTACGCCACCCGCGATTTTTTCGGGTTGGGCACAGACAACTCCTATTACGGGATCCGCCGCTTTCCGTACGCGATCAAAACCACTCTGGGCGCCAACGGCAAGCCCCACAATCCGATGACCCTCGCGGATGTCGATCCGGGCCAGCTTTTCACCGGAGACGGAGCCTTTCCGAGGAGCTCGGTGATCGGGGATGCCGCCATCGAGGTCCACAATATCGGAGAAATCTGGTGCATGGCCTTGCTTGAGGTCCGCGCGCGTATGATCGCCCGGCTCGGATTCGCCGGCAACGATCACGTGCTGCAGATTGTCACGGATGCGATGAAAATGGATCCAGCCAGCCCCACGATCCTCCAGGCGCGCAATTCGATTGTTGCCGCGGCCGGTTCCAACAGCCAGGACGTGGCCGACATCTGGGCGGGATTTGCCGCGATGGGCATGGGTTTCAACGCTTCGATCAGCGCCGGCACGAATCAGAATTATCCCGCCTCCGTTGTCGAGTCGTTCATCACGCCGAATCTCGTTCTCGGAACGGTTACATTTTCGGATGCCAATGCGAACAACAATGGCTTCGCCGACCCCGGCGAAATGATCGTCCTGACGGTGCCGGTTTCCAATCTTCTCACGACCGCGGCCACGGGCGCCATGGTTTCAGTCGATGGCGGTGTGGCGGTCAGTTACGGCACCATTGCCGCGAGCGCCACCGTGACGAAGACGATCAACTACACGGTGCCTGCCGGGACGCCCCCCGGCACGCGGTTGAAAGTCCCCGTGGCCATCAACAGCAGTCTGGGGACCGTGGGACCCGTTCAGCCCAGTTTTTTTCTCATCGTGGGCAAGCCGGTCGCCGGTTTCACCCAGAACTTCGACGCCTTGCCAGGCACCGCTTTACCCAGCGGATGGACCACGGCGCGAACCGGAGCCGGAACAACCTGGACCGTCTCGACCACCAATTCCGATAGTGCACCGAAGAATGCCTTCACCCCCAACGTTGGCAGCGCCGGAACGGCGGAACTGGTTACGCCGGGTATTTCGATTACTTCCCCATCCTCGCAACTCACCTTTCAGAACCTCTTCAATTTGGAGTCGGGTGGCGGGCCGGTTTTCTATGATGGCATGGTCCTTGAGATCAGCATCAATGGCGGGGCCTTCAAGGATATCCTGCTCGCCGGGGGCAGCTTTTTGACCGGTGGTTACAATGCGAGCCTCGAATTCACGACCAACACCCTCAGCGGGCGGAACGCCTGGGGCGGGCTTTCCGGGGGCGGAACCTCAACTCCCTCCTATATCACCACCAAGGTCCTTCTGCCCGCGTCAGCAACTGGAAAAACGGTGCGCTTCAAGTGGATCGTCGGCTGTGACGAGTTCGGGACGGCAACTGGCTCGGCCGGGGTGCGTATCGATGGCGTCTCGGTGACGACCGATGCGACGGTCGATATCCCGAATTTCCCGCCCGTGGTTAATGATCAGGCGTTCTCGGTCGCCGATTCGGCTCCGAACGGCAAGGTCGTGGGCACGGTCGCGGCGAGCGATCCGAATTCGGGGCAGACGCTGTCCTACGCAATCACCGCCGGAAACACGAATAGCGCTTTTGCGATCGACAGCACCAGCGGTCAGATCACCGTGGCCAACAATACCGCGCTCAATCACAACACGATGCCGGTCTTCATGCTCACGGTCCAGGTCACGGACAACGGCATCCCTCCCTTGTCCGATACGGCCACGGTGACCATCAACGTCAAGGCGCCGGGCGCGTCGCCCGTGATCAACGGTCAGAACCCACTCATGACCCTTGAGGAGCAGAACCTGACCATCCAACTCACGGATCTGATGGTCACTGACTCAGATTCGCCTGGGTATCCGGCGGGCTTCTCTCTCACGGTGCTGAACGGGACCAACTATGTTCACTCCGGAAATACCATCACTCCGGCGGCAGATTTCGTTGGCATGCTTTCGGTACCGGTGACGGTCAGCGACGGTGAAACCGACAGCGCCGTGTTCAACGCTTCGGTCACGGTCAATCCCGTGAATGATGCGCCGAGTTTTGTGAAAGGCCCCGATCAACCGATCGTCTCAGATGGTGCGACGCACATGGTTCCGAATTGGGCAACCGGGATTCTGGCCGGTCCTCCGGACGAACAGATGGTGCAGATGCTGGATTTCTTGGTCACCACCGACAACGATAACTTCTTCTCCTCCGTGCCAGTGGTGTCTGCTGCGGATGGCACGCTGACTTTCGCTGCCAAACCGGGAATGATTGGCACGGTTACCGTCACGGTGACTTTGCACGACGACGGGGGGACAGCCAACATGGGCGTCAACGTCAGCGCCCCTCAGGCCTTTGTCATCTCGAGCACGTTGGCGGCCAATGATCCGCCGTCATTCATTGTTGGTCCCGACCAGGCGGCGGCGCAGGACGGCGGGCCGCAGACCGTGGTCAACTTCGCCAAGGCGGTTTCTCCCGGACCTCCGGATGAAGCCAATCAAGTGGTCCACTTCAACGTGGACGCCGCCAACCACGACCTTTTCGACGAACAACCGACCATTATCGTCGCCGGCACCCCCGGTGCCTTGACCGGCACCTTGAAGTACACCCCAAAGGCCACCGCCAATGGCACGACGCTGGTCACGGTAACGCTAAAGGACGACGGGGGGACGGCCAACGGCGGCAATGATACCAGCGCTCCGCAAACCTTCTCCATCTCCGTCACCACCTTCGTCGGTCACGACGGAACCTACAATGGCCTGGCGCTGCCCGCCTCAGGCGCGCAGTCGGGCGCGGATAAGACGGGCCTGATGCAGGTGAAATTCTCGAGCACCGGGGTCTTCACGGGGACACTAAAGCTTGGCGTCTTCAGCTTCGGACTGCGCGGGACCATCAACAAGGCTGGCGTGGTCCTCTTCGGCAAAACGAACACGGAGCCGCTGCTCCTGGAGCGCAACGATCTGCCTTCCCTGCTTCTGTCCCTGCGCCTGGACGTCGCGGGCGACTCCGACAAGATCACCGGCACGATCAATGAGAAGGAAACCGGCGCGCCTTTCTCGGTCGTCAGCGCCGATCGTGCGATTTACACCGCCAAGGATGTCGGAGCGCCCTTCAAACTGGTTCCCCCGGAGCTGTTGGGGAAATACACCGTGATCTTCAACGCCACGGGCGTCCCGCAAGGCGCCGGCTTTTGCACCGTTGAGGTCACCTCCAAAGGCGTGGCCAAATTGACGGGCCTGCTCTCCGACGGATCCAAGGTGGGCTACACGAATGCGCTCTCGAAAGACAATCGACTGCCGCTTTACCAGGAGTGCTTCAAGGGCAATGGGGCTCTCGCTGGCTACATTCAATTCCACCCTCTCGACGGCGATCTGGACGGGAAAAATTTGCTGTGGTTCAAGCCCGAGGATTTCAAGAATCCGATCTACCCTGGAGGCTGGCCAGGGGGCATCAAGACCACCCTGGTTGGCTCGCGCTACACTCCCGCTGACACCGTGGCGGCCAGTTTCGTTCCTGATCCCGGCGCGATTCTGCCGACCAGCGCCCATCTGACGCTCACCAACGGCAATCTCTCCAGCGAAACCAAGACGCTGCAATTCGACGGCAAGAAGGTGAACGTCCCCCCGCCCGATCCACATAATTTGGATGTCAAAGTGACGGTGACAACGAAGACCGGCCTTTTTAAGGGCAGCTTCGTGCATCCCTTCACCCGCAAGCCAGCTTCCTTCCAAGGCGCCATTCTTCAGAAACAAAGGATGGCCTCGGGTTACTTCTTCGGCTTCAACCAGGCGGGCCTCGTCACCATCGTTCCCGACTGACCCAGGTTCGGCGACCGAAAAAACCGCGCGCGCGCCCGGCAGCCCGCCGCGCAGAAAAAGAATGGTTGCCCGTGCTTCGGCGCTCCATTACGTGTGCGAACCTTATGGCTGACGAAATCAAACCCACCCTCCCGAAAGTCGATGCGAGCAATCTTCGCGCGGCCTACGCCAATGTCTGTCGCATCGCGCAGACTCCCAATGAAGTGATCATCGATTTCGGACTGAACCCGAACTTTTTCGGGCAAATCCTGGACGAGCCGCTGACGCTTGATCACCGCGTGATCCTCTCCCACGATGCCGCGAAGCGCCTCTGCCTGCACCTCACCGCCAGCATCCAGAATTTTGAGGCAAAATACGGCACCATTGAATTGGATGTAACCAAGCGCCTCAAACAGCCTGCGAGTTGATGCAGGAGCAGGGGAACCACCGGCTCCTTGGTCAGCTTGCTCGTTGGCAGGATTTCCCAGATTGCCCCGCGATGAAATTAAGCACCCACTCCTGCCCGGTCCACGCCCGTATATAAAACATTTTTCTTTTCTGTTTACATCATTCCAAACGGGTGATAAATATTTACCCAGATTCCGTTCAGCAAGCCTTCCCTCCCATATGAATCCCACTCTCATCCCCGGCATCGAACCTTTGGAATCCCGCATTGCTCCCGCGACCATTTTTGCGGGCAACCCCAATGCGGACGACACCGAATACGCGGACACGCCCTTCCTTTCCTCGACTGACCCGAACGACCAGATCGCCAAGGTGATTGGTCCCGATCCCGATGTCTATTTCATTCGTCTCCTTCCGGGGGACATTCTGGAGAAATACGATAACGGCTACACGCCCTTTATCACCGGTCCGAACGGGACGCCGCTCAAGGGTAATGTTGTCGCCTTTTTCGTGGACAAGGCCCACGGGGCCGCCCCGAAGAACGGCGAAATGGATCCCGATGAACTTACCGGGTTGGCTCTCGGTAAGGACGTCAGTGTGCAGATTTCGGGAACCGTGGATGGAGACGTCGTATCGAACTACAACGATGTCACCAAGACGCTGGGCGGTGCTGCGGAGGCTGGAGGCGCTTCGGCGAAGGATCTGTTGCTCAACTCGATCACCCTCTTCCAGGCCACCAGTGTCACGGGCAAGATCATCAGCGGTGGGGAGATCAAAGGAATCCAGCTCACCAATAACGTGGACCAGATTCTCACCGGGTTGGCCGCGAACGGGGTGACTTACGATTTCAATACTGCGGCGAAAGCGAAGGGCGGCGACACCCTGGTCGTGACCGCTCTTCCGGGGGCGAAGGGCATCAATATCTCCAACGTGGCAGCCGGCGGCGTGACCAGAATCGAGGCCGGCGCCGGTGGCGCGGGAGGGATCGGCGGTGCCATCAGCGGCGTGACCCTGATCAGCGATACGGACGGTTTGACGATCAAGGCCGGCAATGGCGGCGATGGGACTGCGGCCAAGACTCCCGGGGGGCCGGGGGGCAAGCTCAGCGGGATCGTGGTGAACGGGCTTGACGAGAACGTCGTTGACCCCAGTCCTAACAGTGCCGTTCACATCACCCTCCAGTCTGGAGCGGGCGGAAAGGGCTTTGGCGCCGGCAAAGGTGGGTTGGGCGGAGAGCTTTCCGGAGTCTCGGTGGGCTACGAGATCAAGAACGGCAAGCTGGCCCCCTCCGTGAACCCTTTGCAAGATGCCGTCCTGGTCCAGGCGGGCGACGGTGGGGACGGTGCGTCCGGCGGACTCGGGGGAAAACTTTCGGGAGTCCTGGTGCTCGCCGCACCCACGGGCGCGGCGAACAACATTGACATCAAATCCGGCAACGGTGGCAAGAGCCTCGTCGCGGGCGGCACCGCGGGTGCGGGTGGAGCGTTGCTCGGCTCGGTGATTCAGAATTCCAACGTCCTCAGTCAGGCTTCATTTATTAATATCGATGCCGGTGACGGCGGCACCACCGCCGGGGGCGTCGGCAAAGGCAGCAACGGCGGTGCGGTGGGCGGCATCGATCTGGTCGGCTTCTCGGTTAAGGTGAATAGTGGTGCGGGTTCGAGTGGGAGCACCGCGGCCGGTTTCGGAGGGGATGTCACGGACATTGGCATCGCCGACGGCTTTGTGTCGGTTTTTCCGCAGACCGTCATTTTGGACGCGGGCGGTGGCGGTTCCGCCTCCGCGGGGAAAGGCAACAAGGGCGGGATGATCGCTGGGGTGACCGTTCTCAACGCCGATCTCAAACAGTTCGACATCAACCAGACGGTTGGCTCGGCGAACGGCGGCAACAGCAGCAAGGGCGTGGGGGGGGCCGGCGGTTTGGTGCGGGACCTTTCGATCAACGACCTGGATGGGGCAAACGAGGTGACCATGAAAGTGCGCGGGGGCGATGGCGGGACCGGCGGAGGGGGTGGCGCAGGTGGTGCGCTCCTGGGGTCGAACGTCATTTTCGGATTCGATGCGAGCTTGGTGGTGCAGGGTGGAGCGGGAGGAGCCGCGACCGTGAAAGGAAACGGCGGGGCGGGCGGAGGTGTGGATGGCCTCGCCTTCGTAACGTTTGGAACGGTGGGGGCCCCGGCCGTGGACGCCTCCGCCATGGTCATGACAGGGGTGGGTGGGGCCGGCAAGGACGCCGGCGCGGGTGGTGCGGGAGGAACGGCTTCGGTGGTGGATCTCCGGACGGCGGGGGCCATTGGCGTAACTGCCGCGAAGGGTGGGGTGGGAGGTGCGACGGGAGGAGCGGGCCCGGGAGGAGCGATCGAAGACATGTTTGGGCGGTCCCTATTAGGCTCGATCAGCCTCGTTGCGGGTGATGCCGGCTTGACTGGAGTCAAGGCCGGTGCGGGTGGCGCTGTGAGCGTGGCCGATCTCAGGGCGGCCACTTCCATTAGTGTGACAGCGGGAGCCGGGACGGCCGGCGGGGTGGGCGGGGACGTTGAGGATGTGGGCTTTTCGGATACTACGGGAACCGGGGCTCCCGGGATGGCCGTGACCCTGACCGCGGGTGCGGGATCAGGTGGAGGAAAAGCCGCTGGCGTGGGTGGCAGCGTAACCGGAGCGACGGGTTATATCGGGGCCACGGGCATCAGCAAATTTGTCGCCGGCCCAGGTGGTGGAGTGGCCACGAAGGCGGCCGCCGGTGGCTCTATTTCAGATATGAGTATCAAGGGGGGCGGGGGAGCAGGCGCGGAATTGCAGATTGACGCCGGAGATGCTGCGGATGTCGCGGGCGTCAAGGTGGGTGCGGTCGGTGGATCGGTGACAGACGTGGCCATCGACACTCTGGCGCTGGGCACGATCTTCCGCAGGATTGCGGCGGGGGCTGGGGGCGATACTGCCTTGGCCGGTGGGACCGGCGGTCTGGGCGGCACCGTGAATAACGTCCAGGTGAATTTCGACATCGGCATGCGTAGCGGCCAGGGTTTCGGCTACAACACCATGGGTGGGATCTTTGCGGGTGCCGGCGGCACCGGGCCGTTCAAGAACGGGCTCGCGGGCAACGTGACCAACATTAGCGCCGATGCGATCGCGTCGATTGTCGCGGGCAAACCCGTGACCGGCGACGCCATCACCGTTCGCAATCTCATTCCCCTGGTCGATGGGATCTACCTGAACGGCAACGTGGCCACGATCGTGGACAACAACGGCACCTTTAAGAATTTCGATACCGCGAACCTCATCGGCGGCGTGGTGAGCCCCCTGGCCGCCGGAGCCGCTTATCCGGCCCCGCATCCGCACGCCAATACCTTCGACCTGGCGAATGGGGAGTTCGGAGATCATGTGGGCGGAGTGGTCGGAGAGTTCGACCTCGGCGATACCATTACCGCGATGACGGACGGATTTGTGGCGGCGGTGATCTTTAACACCGCGAACACGAATGTCTCGCCGGAAGCCATTTTCAAGACGGACCCGGTGGATGGACTCGTCAAGTTTTTCGACCTCAACAATCTCAATGGGCAAACCATCGTTCCTTGAACTTTTTTGACCTCCTCCCAAGACACCCTATGAAAGCTTCCAAACCTTCTTCTGCCATTCGCCACGCCATTGCGGAGCCCTTGGAGCAGCGCATTGCCCCGGCCATCCTGACGGGCTTCACTCAAGCCTCCCACGGCAGTGCGATTCCGCTCGATGCCGATCCGAGCACGCCCTACGCGCGGGGATTGAGCACCAGCACCAATGGCGGATCCTACCTGCTCTATGTGGAGAAGGGCTCCGCCCTGGTCTATACCACCGACCTCAATAACAATGGCCAGGTGGATTTCAACGAGATCACCGGGATTGCCGCGGGGGATGGTCTCCGGTTGATTTCCTTCGTGGATATCCACGGGGATATCGTCACGAACCTGAATCCCGACTTCACGCTCACGGATTCGGATAATGACGCGAGCAATGGCCGCGATGGCCGCGTGCTGCTCAACAACACCATCGAGAAAATCACCCTGCGCTCGGTCACGCAGGCCGATGTGGCTCCGACCACCAACCCCAGCGATCGGCTGGCCTTGAGCTCTTATTCCATCTTTGGGAATATCTATGCCGGCAAGGGATTCGGCGCCTTGGACGGTGGCTTGATCGTGGACGATTCGGGCGGAAGCACCCTGCAGGTGCCCAAGTTTGACGGTCTGCTTTCGACCAATCTCTATGTGCCTTCGCATGCGACGATCGGATCGATCGACGTTGGCACCGCGGCCTCCGGCCAGCTCTTCAGCTTTGGGACTGCGGCGCCAGGGCTGGGACTCGGCGTGGTGCCGAACCCGGCACCCGGCGCCCCGGATCGCTTTAATGTCCATGGCCAAATGGAGCCCTTCACCCCGCCGGCGGGTCAGGCCGGGGCAGATATCATCACGGTCAAGTCAGCCACCGCCAGCGGGTTCGATTTGGGCACCCTGCACGCGGGCGACGGTGGGATGGGCGCGCGCGGCGGCAATGTCGTCAACGTCAATTTGAAGGGCGACAACGCGGGCGGCTATCGGATCATTGCCGGCAACGGGGCCTTGGGGGCGACGGGTGGTCAGGGCGGCTCAATCATGAACTTTGCCGACGCGGGCTCCATTACCAGTGCGGTCATTCTTCGCTCGGGTGATGGTGGTGAAGGCTTGATCGGGGCGGGCGGGAATGCGGGCAGCATTCAATTTGACCAGACCGCTCCGCAAAATCTCAACGCGCGCTTCATCACCATCCTGGGCAATGGCGGCGCCGGATTCACCAATGGCGGGGCGGGCGGGAGCCAGACCACGGCGACGATTACCGTTCCCGAAGGCGCGGTGTCCCCCTTCACTTTGGGGCTTTCCTCGACGACCCACACCAACGGCGAAATTTATGTGGAACAAGCAGGTTCGCATGAACTGCGTGGCTTCGACTTCGACCACGACGGCTTCAATGACCTCGTCTATTCCACTGCGCAACCGGACCAACTCGTCGTCCTCTTCGGCCTGCCCGATGGCACCTTCGACACGCGTTCCGCCCTTTACCTCAATAGTCCGGTCAAGGCTCAGGCTTTCATCATTGCCGACTTGAACGGTGACGGGAATGAGGATGTGGCGGCCACGTCCAGCACCGATTCCAATGCCGGTGTCAGTGTCTTCTTGAGCCAGTACGACCCGGTCACGGGCGCCTTCCAAGGCTTCCGCGATACGATTTATAGCCCGTATCCGTCCCTGACCCCGCCCGCTTACCCTTTCCTCCAAAAGGCCGTCCCCACGCTCTCATTATCCGCTGGCGATTTCGATGGTGATGGGGCGACCGACCTGGCGGTGGTCACCACGCAGACGGATCTTCTCCTCAAGAAGTCCGATGTTCTGCTGATTCTCCGGAACGACTCGGCGACCGAACCCGGCGGTTCCGCCCACTTTTACGCGGACTTCACGATCGGCGACCCGTCATTGCTCTTCAACGGGGCCGGCGTTGCCACTTCGCTTCGGGCCACCTCCGTGTCGGATAAGGGGGTCGGTATGCAGCCGTTGGCGGATGCTCTCCTGGTCGGTAGAAATGGCGCTAAGGTCATTACCGAAATCGATTATTCGAGCGGTACGATTTTCACGAACACCATCAGTTTGGGGCAGGTCGATACCGACCGTAACCTCAGCACCGTTGGGAAGAAAGATCACGTGGGCCTGCAAGATGCCACGCTCCAGGACTTCACGGTGATCGACATGAACAATGATGGATTGGCGGATATCGTGGCCTTATCCAAGAATCCCACCGGTTATCTGGTGACCTTCCAGGGCGCGTTGGTGGGTGGGAATGCGACGGCACTTTCGAGTTACGACTTTAACCCCGCCTCGAGTCCGAACGTCCCGAACACGATCAACCCCGGCGTGAATGCGGACGGCGACAACAATGGCATCAAGATCAGTGGCAGCGATGGCCTCGGGCTGTCGGATACCCTGGTCGGCATTCTGCCGACCAATGCGGACAATGACGGAGGCATGAGTCGGGTGAACGACGTTGCGGTGATCGATTATGCCGGCCTGCCGAAACCGGTCATCAACGAAATCGCCTTTGCGGCAGTTGTCCCCAACGACAACAGCCAGGCCTCGGTCGCTGGGGCTTACGGGATCCTATTGGCCCCTGGGGATAAGAGCATCCTGGCCTACGATAGCTATCTTCCGGACCCCACCGCCCCCCAATTCATCCAGTATGATTTCGGGTATCCGGTGAAGAACGATCCTCTCAATGACCTGATCGAGGCCGATGGAGACCTGAATGCGCTGCTGAGATTCGGCATCCCTGATTTTTACGACCTGCAACATCAAGGCATTTTCTTCACGGGTGGCAACGGAGGTGAAGGTTTGATCGGGAAGGGCGGAAACGGAGGGGTGATCGGGAACACCCTGACGCAGACCAATGGGGTAATCGCGAGCTCGATTAATGTCACTTTGCCCAAGAACCAGGCCTACGAAGGCACCGTGCGATTCGTCGGGGGCGACGGTGGCAAGGGTTTCCGTGAAGGTGGGGACGGCGGAAAAGTCAGCGGGGTGTTCGTCACCTACAAGGCCGGGACAACGCTGTTTACCAGCAATGTATTGCTGATCGCCGGGGACGGCGGTGAGTCGGTCACCAAGACCGGCGGAAAGGGCGGAAATTTGCAGGCCTTCAGTGTCGCCACGGGTGAGGTTTTTGTCGCTGGCAATGGTGGCGATGGAGTCATCGGCGGAGTCGGAGGCTCAGTGGTCGGCAATGCGATCCCCGGCTTGACCGATGTGAATGGGAACTTCACCGCGGGCTCCAACGTAGAAGATGTCTTGATCGTGGCCGCCGGCGGCAATGGTGGGAATGGCATCAAACGCGGTGGCGATGCCGGCGGCGTTTCCAAATTCTCCGCCCGGATCTTGTCCGCCGGCGGGTTGGAGGCGGTCCAGTACATCGGAGGAATTGGCGGCAACGCGGTTTCGGGACCCGGAGGTCGCGGCGGTTCGGTCGTGGACAGCAGCCCGGTGCTCGATGCGAACAATCTGGTGGGCGACATCCTCTTGCGGGGCGGTGCTGGAGGCAGGGGGACCACGGGCGGGGCCGGCGGGACCGTGCAGAATTTCGTCAACACCCCGGGCACCGGCGGGAATCCGACCAGCCTCGCCGCTTTCGGTGGTAATGGCGGCCTCGGCACGGCCGGAAACGGTGGGGCTGGCGGCGGCATCACCAATGTGCAGGCCACCGTTGGCGGAGCGGGCTTCGAGTACGACTTTGACTTCTCCGATCCGCAGATCCTCGAAAGCTTTTTCGATGCGGTCGTGCTGGTGAACCCTAGTGCGTTCAGCCGCATGATCGCCGGTAATGGCGGGAAGGGCTTTGGGGGGAAAGGCGGGGACGGAGGGACCATCACCGGATCCACGGCCGGCGCGACCAGCAGCAGTTTCATGGTGGCGGCGGGCGCTGGGGGAGACGGACTCCGATCGGGTGGCGACGGCGGCGATGTGTCCTCCTCGGCTTTCGATTCCGCAGGCGGAACTTCGAAACTGCTGATCATCGCGGGCCAGGGCGGAGACGCCTACTCCGGCAACGTGAGCGCTGCCAAACCGCTGCGCTACGGTGGGGTGGCCGGCGCCGGCGGGCAAGGCGGGGACATCACTGGGATCAACCAGCTTTCCGGGACGACCGTGCATGTGGACCTGATTGCCGGCAATGGCGGCAACACCATTAATGACGGCAGCTCGCAGTCCGTGACCAGCAATGTTGGCAACGGCGGTTCGATCAAGAACTCATTTTTTGCCGGGAACATCGGCAATGTGGATGCCACGACTGCGATTCGTGCCTATAACGACATCAACTTCGGTCAGCAGGTCGCCGATTTCGTGGCGACCCAGGTTGCCGCACCGTTGTTCAATCTGGACGATACCTTCGGCAATGTGGGCATTGTGGTCGGGGCCAAGGGCCGGGTTCAGGACGAGAATCACGATGGCATTCTCGATCCTTCCACGGGCGGAACGAATGGGAGCGTGTCGGACCTGACCGCGGCCCAACTCATGTCGGCCGTGGCTGGATCCGTGGATCGGATCGCTTCGATCGCGTCTCTCACCAATGTCAAGGTCACCGCTCAGGGCGCTGTCTTTGGGGCGGACAAATTGGTCGATAGCGGGGATCTCACCCTACCCAGGGCCGTTCGGCCCGATCGAACGATGTCAGGCGACGGAGTCCCTTACTCCACGGCACTCGATTACCTCACCCCGGCCGATACGCATACCCCCACCCCGGTCGGTGGCGGCCGGCTGGTCGATGGCGCGATCATTGCCGCCAACGTCCGTCCGCTGAAGAGCACTCGCGACTTCCGGAAGAACCTCTAGTTTTCAGCGTTTCCAAAAGCGGGGAGCGGCTGTCGATGCCGCTCCCCGTTGCGCTGTACAGGCGTCGCTTGCTCACTGTTCGTATGGTGTGCACCACGGGTCTTGACTTGCCTCTTCGGGTGCCTACCCTCGCGCCCTCCCTTGTCCTCTATGAACCTAGATCTCACCGCTCTCTCCCGCGCCGCCAATGAGGCGCGTGGCCTCGCCATGGACGCCGTTCATGCCTGTTCCTCCGGCCATCTCGGCCTCCCGCTCGGCTGCGCTGAGATCGGGGCCGCGCTTTACGGTTACGCCTTGCACCATGATCCCAGCGACCCGAAATGGCTGAACCGCGACCGGTTCGTCCTCAGCGCGGGACACGGCTCGATGTTCCTTTATGGCTGGATGCACCTGAGCGGTTACGCGAGCGTCGATCACGATCAAGTGAAGAAATTCCGCGTGCTCGGCTCACACACCCCGGGGCATCCGGAGTTTCACGAAACGCTGGGGGTCGAAGCCACCACCGGCCCCCTGGGCCAGGGCGTCGCCAATGCGGTCGGTTACGCCATTTCGCAAAAAATGGCGGCGGCGAAGTTCAATACCGCTGCGCACACCATTTTCGACAACCACATCGTGGCGCTCGCCGGCGACGGTTGCATGCAGGAAGGCGTGGCCATGGAAGCCGTGGCCTTCGCCGGACATTTCAAGCTCGATAACCTAATCCTCATTTACGATTGCAACGACGTCACCCTCGATGCGATGGCCATCGCGACGCAGAGCGAAGACGCCGGGAAGCGCTTCGAGGCGATTGAATGGGGCGTGCAGACCGTGAACGGACACGACATTCCGGCCTTTCTCGAGGCCTTCGAAAAAGCCCGGGCGGCCACCGGCCGGCCGCAACTGATCATCGCGAAAACCGTAATCGGCAAAGGCATCCCGGAGGTCGCCGGAACCGCGAAGGCGCACGGGGAAGGCGGGGCCAAGTTCGTCGATGCCGCCCGCAAGGCTCTCGGGCTGCCGGGGGACGAGCACTTTTTCGTCAGCGGCGACACCCGCGCCTATTTCATCGAGCACGGCAAACGCCTCGCCCAAGCCCGCGCGCAATGGCAGGAAACATTCTCCGCCTGGCGGGCCGCAAATCCCGCTCTCGCCGCGGAACTGGACTCGGCCGTTGCCAAGCAAGTCCCCACCGACCTCCTCGCCAAGATTCCGCAGTTTCCCGCCGACGCCAAGATTGCCACGCGCAAAGCCGGCTCGGACGTGCTGCAACCGGTCGCCGCCGCGCTGCCAACCCTGGTCTCCGGCAGCGCCGACCTGCACGGCTCGACGCTCAATTACATCAATTCGGACAAGGATTTCACCCCGCAGAATTGGGGCGGCCGCAACATCCGCTTCGGTATCCGCGAGCACGGCATGTGCGGCATCATGAACGGCATCGCCTACGACGGGATCTTCCGCGCCAGCGGCGCGACGTTCCTGGTCTTCGCGGACTATTGTCGCCCGAGTATCCGCCTGGCGGCGCTCAGCGGCATTCCGACGATCTATATCTTCACCCACGATTCGGTGGGCGTGGGCGAAGACGGCCCGACCCATCAGCCGGTGGAAACGGTGAGCGGGTTGCGGCTGATTCCGCATCTCGACGTGATCCGGCCCGCCGATCCCGAAGAAACCGCGGGCGCCTTCGCCGCAGCCGCTTCCCGCACCGACGGTCCCACGCTCCTCGCGCTGACCCGGCAGGTCGTCCCCAATCTCAATGAGATTCCGGTGGCGACCCGTCGCGAGGGTGTCTTCAAGGGCGGCTATATCGCGGTCAAGGAAACGGGGGAGCTGCGCGTGATCCTGCTCAGCGCCGGAAGCGAGGTTCAGCACGCCGTGGCTGCGGCGAAGCAACTCGGCGACGGCGTCCGCGTGGTGAGCATCCCCAGCTTTCACCGGTTCGACCTTCAGGCGCAAAGCTACCGCGACGAGGTCCTGCCGCCCGATTGCCGCCGTCGCGTGGCGATCGAAGCGGGCGTGAGCGGACTGTGGTGGAAATATGTCGGCCTCGATGGTCGTGTGGTGGGGATCGATCGCTTCGGGATCAGCGGCATCGGCAGCAAGGTGATGGAAGTCCTCGGCATCACCCCCCAAGCGGTCCTCGACGCGATCCACGGCTGAAGAATTGCGGATTGCGGATTGCGGAAACGAGCGCACGCAGGGCAAAGGTCTGAGTCTCCTCCGCGGCGCGCTGGTGCCCGCTGCATTGCGACGTTGCCCGTGAGAAGCCGGAATCCGCAATCCGCAATCCGCGATCCGCAATCCGTGAGGGTGCCTCGCCCGCACGATCCAGGTAGCCGCACCGCTACGCGTGGCTCACAGGCGGGGGTCCAAAAATTCCCCTTGTCTTGTAATTCGAAAGGGTGGACTGTCAAACCCCCTATTCCCGATAGACAATGACCCTTCACGCCGCCGAAATATCTCCCGACGAGGTGCGCTCGCTCGCCGAGCACTTTGAGACGGCGTCCACTGCGGAGATCCTGGGTTGGGCGTGGGAGCGATTCGGCGCTCGAGCGGCGATCGGTACCAGCTTTCAGGGGGCGGGCCTGGTCATGCTCGATTACGCGGTCAAGGCGGGGCTGCCCTTCCCGGTCTTTACCCTGGATACCGACTTGCTCTTTCCGGAGACCCTCGAAACGAAACGCCGGCTGGAGAGTTTCTTTGAGATCCAGATCGAGAGCCTGCACCCCGACCAAACTCCTGAGGAGCAGGCGGCGCAGCTCGGACCGGAACTCTGGAATCGAAAGCCGGACCTCTGCTGCACCTTGCGCAAGGTGATGCCGCTGCAGCGGAAACTCGAGGATCTGGCCGTCTGGATCACTGGGCTCCGCCGACAACAGAGCGAAGGCCGTGAAAAGACCCGGATTCTCGAACTCTACCACTTCGACGTGCTGCGCGATCGTTACATCCTGAAGCTGAATCCGATGGCGAACTGGTCGCGGGAGCAGATTTGGGCCTACCTCGCCGAGCACCAGATTCCCTACAATCCGCTGCACGACCGCGGTTACCGCTCCATCGGTTGCTGGCCATGCACCCGTGCGATCTCAGAAGGCGTCAACGAGCGCGCCGGCCGCTGGACCGGGTTCGACAAGAGCGAGTGCGGGATCCACACCTTCCTCGGGGAAAGCATATGAAGAATTTGCAGATTGCGGATTGGCTCGCCCGTTGCCCTGCCCCCCTTGGTCCCGTACGCCGCCGCCTCGGCGGATTGCGGATTGCGGATTGCTACGCGCCAGCTCGCAGCCGATGAGAATCGACGGCGCCGCGGAGAGAATTCAGCACTTCGCAGTGCGTGCGCCGGGGACAATCCGCAATCCGCCGAGGTGGCGGCGTACGGGACCCGGGGGGGGCAGGGCAACGGGCGAGCCAATCCGCAATCCGCTATAGTTTGATGGACCACTCGCAGCATCCCGCCTATCTCAAGCTCTACCCCGCGCCGCCCGCCGGGGAGCCGCCGGCCTTCTTTCCGGCGAGGATTTCACGCGCCGATACCGCGCATCTCGATGACCTCGAAGCGCAAAGCGTCTTCCTCATTCGCGAAGCCTTTCATCACTTCAAGAACCTCTGCATGCCCTGGTCGATGGGTAAGGATTCCAACGTCCTGATCTGGCTCTCGAAAAAGGCGTTCCACGGGCACATCCCGTATCCGCTGTTGCACATCGATACGACCTACGAATTCCCGGAGATGCTCGAGTATCGGGACTGGGCGGTGCAACATCACGGCCTCAATCTCATTGTCAAAATCAACGAGGACGCGCGCGCCGGCCGCGGGGAGTATGCGGAAAGCGGTCCGATCGGCTACGAAACCACCGATCCGGTCAGCGTGACGCATCACCTCAAGACGGCCGCCTTGCAACAGGTCATGGCCGAGCATCAATGGGACGCGCTCATCACCGGCATCCGGCGCGACGAAGATCCGACCCGCGCGAAGGAGCGCTATTTCAGCCCGCGGACGAAGGATTTCGAATGGGACTACAAGGACCAGCCGCCGGAATTCTGGAATCAATTCACCACCAGTTGCGCGCCCGGCGAGCACGTGCGCGTGCAGGCGCTGCTCGACTGGACCGAGCGCGACATCTGGCTCTACATCCAGCGCGAAGGCATCCCGATTCCGAAAATGTATTTCGCCCGCACCGGCCGCGATGGAAAGCGCTACCGTTTTCGCTCGCTCGGCTGCTGGCCGATCTCCGGGCCGGTGGAGAGCGAAGCCGATGACATCGACAAAATCATCGACGAGCTCGCCACCACCAAGACCAGCGAGCGCGCCGGCCGCGCCCAGGATCACCACGAGCGCAATGCCATGCAGAAGCTGCGCGCGAAAGGATTCATGTGATTGCGGATTGCGGATTGCGGATTGCGGATTGGTTTGCGGCGTGCACGCAGCGCGAAGGTCCGAGTTTTCTCTGCGGCGCCGCCGATCCTCGGATTGCGAATTGCGATTCGAGGCTTTGCGAGAGGTTCGTGGTGCCGCGGGGACAATTGCGGATTGCGGATGGGAGGCGTGGGTAAGCCATGTCGCCCGAAGAATTCAAACGCCGGACCTTTGAGTACGGCATCCGGGTCGTTCGTCTCGTTCAAGCTTTGCCGAAGGGCGATGTGGCTCGGGAATTCGGCCGGCAGTTGCTCCGTGCGGGGACTTCGGTGGGAGCAAACTACCGAGCCTCGGCGCCGGCACGGTCGCATGCCGATTTTGTCGCGAAGCTCGGAATCGTCGAAGAAGAATGCGACGAATCGCTTTATTGGATCGAGGTGCTGATCGAACTCGGCATCGTCAAACCCAAACGAGTCGAGGCGCTCCATACTGAAGGAAGCGAAATCCTCGCGATGGTTGTTTCCTCAATCAACACCGCCCGCCGTAAACCCAAGGCGCTCCGCGCAAAACGTAAGCGGGCAAAGACGGATCCTCGTGACCGCCGCGTGCGATCGATGCTCACGAAGAAATCTTAAAGTCCCGAACTGCCAAATGACGCTTGCAACCGAAGCCAATCCGCGATCCGCAATCCGCGATCCGCAATCGACCTCATCCGCAATCCGCAATCCGCAATCCACCGCCCGCCTGCGCGTGGTCTTCGTCGGCCATGTTGATCACGGCAAGTCCACGCTGATCGGCCGCATCTTCTACGACACGCACTCGCTGCCGGATGGCAAGGTCGAGCAGATCCAGGCCGCGTGTAAGGAGGAGGGGATGGAATTTGAATACGCCTTTCTGCTCGATGCCCTGCTCGAGGAGCAGGAGCAGAACATCACCATCGATACCACGCAGATTCAGTTCAAAACGGCGAAACGCCCCTACGTCATCATCGATGCGCCGGGTCACAAGGAGTTCTTGAAGAACATGATCACCGGGGCCGCGAGTGCCGACGCCGCGGTGCTCCTGATCGCCGCGAATGAAGGCGTGCGCGAGCAGTCGCGGCGGCATGGCTATCTGCTTTCGCTGCTCGGGATCAAACAAGTCGTCGTGGCGGTGAACAAGATGGACCTCGTGGATTTCAGCGAGCAGATCTTCAACGACGTGGTCGCGGAGTACCGGGCGTTTCTCGCGCAGATCGGCCTCGAAGCACGCACCTTCGTGCCGATCAGCGCCCGCAACGGCTTCAACGTTGCCATTTCGACGGCGGATTTCACCAGGCGTTCGAACGCGGATTCCCAATCCGCAATCGACCCGATGCCTTGGTACACCGGCCCGACGATCACTGATACGCTCGACTCCTTCGAGCCGCCCAAGACCCTCGGCGAGCTGCCTCTGCGCTTTCCCGTGCAGGACGTCTATCGCTTTGACGAGCGCCGGATCATCGCTGGGCGCATCGAGGCGGGCACCCTCCGCGTGGGCGACACGCTCGTTTTCAGCCCGAACCACAAAACCAGCACGGTCGCGAGCATCGAGGCGTGGCAAGCGCCGCCGAGAACTTCCGCGACGGCCGGCGAATCCATCGGGATCACGCTGACCGAACAGATTTTCGTGGAGCGCGGCCATATCGCCTCCCACGAGGCCGACCCGCCGCTGGAGAGCAATCGCTTCAAGGCGCGCCTGTTCTGGATGGGCAAACGTCACCTCGGCATTGGCGAGCGTTACAAATTGAAGCTGGCCACGCAGGAGCTCGACGCCGAGGTCGTTTCCATCGAACAGATCATCGACGCTTCGACCCTGGAAAATGTGGCCCAAGGCCGGGACTACGTCGCCCGGAATGACGTCGCCGAAGTCACCATCCAAACCCGCGGCGCGCTGGTCATGGACAATCATGATCGCAACCCGATCCTCGGCCGTTTCGTGATCGTGGACCAACGCCAGGTCGCCGGCGGCGGCATCATTCACGGCGGCATTTATACCGATCGCAGCCGGGTCAAATCGCAGAACATTTTTTGGAGCGAAGGCGAAGTAACGCCGGCCAAACGGGCGCTCCGCAACGGCCACAAGGGCGCCGTCATCTGGCTGACCGGCCTGAGCGGTTCCGGCAAGAGCACCATCTCGCACGCGCTCGAACGGGAATTGTTCGGCCTGAACATGCACACCTACATCCTCGATGGAGACAATGTGCGCCACGGCCTCAATTCCAACCTGGGCTTCAGTCCCGAGGATCGGGTCGAGAACATCCGGCGCGTCGCCGAGGTCGCGCGCCTGATGGCGGCGGCGGGGCTGATCGTGATCACCGCGTTTATTTCCCCGTATCGCCATGACCGGCGCCGTGCGCGGGAGATCGCGCTCGAAGGCGGGGCCGACTTCATCGAGATCTACGTCAACGCGCCCGTGGAGACCTGCGAAGAGCGCGACCCCAAGGGACTCTATAAAAAGGCGCGAGCCGGCGAGATCAAGCAGTTCACCGGCATCGATGCGCCCTACGAGGCGCCGGACGATTCCGAGGTCACGGTCCACACCGATCGTCAATCGATCGCGGAGAGCGTCGCGCAGATCATCGAAATCATTCGCCCGCGCTTGAAGGTCGAGATGGACGTCGAGATCTAAGGCCGGGGCTGGCCAAAGTTACAAAGTTACCACGCTCGCGCGAGGATTCTGTGCCCTCGTGCGCACACGTCCCCGGGGCTCTCTGCCCCTCGGAATGCTGCTGCGTGCGGTGTAGGCACGGGGGTAGAAGAGCCCCGCGCCAGCCCACCCGGGTGAGATAGGCGTTATGGTCGAAAGGTCCGAACCCGCCCGGAGACCGGCTCGACCATCGCCGTCACGTAGTTGTATGCTGGCTTCTTTTCGACGATTGGGTCGTTGGCTAACTTCACGGTGAGAAACCATTTGTCTGCGTCAGTCGTGCCGTCTGGAGGGAGGTCGGTCGAACCACTCGGTTTGAAGCGGATGAATTGATATTTCAACTTTTCGTTATAGCCGGAAATTGTCTCTTCCTGCCAAACCCGCGAAGGGACGAGATCTTCGTAGGGAAACATCAGCGTCGAGAAAGCCTGCTCCTCCATGATGACAACATTGGTGGGAAGGCTCTGCATGGTGCTGAGGGGGCTCCAAGTCTGAACCTTTTGGTCGTAGATGACCGTACGCAAGGCACGGAACCGTACCGGATTGATGACGGGATCGTCGGGCATCTCCGGGTTCTCGCGGCGCCGGTAGAAGCGCACTTCGACGACGCGATTGCGCGCCAGCGCGGTCTGGCGGGCGAAGGTCAGTTGATCGACCACGGCCGCTGCGCCGCTGCTCAGCGATTGGGCACGGCCCATGGTGAGGACGGCCGGGACCATGAGGCCGACGAGGATGCTGATGATCACGATGACGACCAGCAACTCGATGAGACTGAACGCGCGGCGGGTCATGGGACGAACTGTTTGCTGCTCACCACGCGGAAGCGATACGGCCCGAGCATGGCATCGGGTTCGAGTTCGGGTGCGCTGCCGGTGATGGGTGTGCCATCCGGTTTCATGAACCCTCCCAGGTTCGCATCCAGATAGCGCTCGAGGAGGAACGAGCCGCGGAACTCACCCAGCACCTGATCGCGCACGTTCTTGAACACGTATTTGTCCGGATCCGTGCTGATTTTCCGCAGGGTTTGCACGCGAACGTGCACGGTGTAGCTATTCGAGCGGGTGGTAAGGCGCGGATAGATGAACGAGTACGGGCGCTCGAGGCTGTTGTCGCCGGTAAGGTTGTGGACGCCCCAGAAGGCACTCAGTTTTGCGTCGAAGTCTTTAAGCGGAGTGGTGTTCGTGAAGCCGGCGTTCACAATGCCCGAGCCTGTCATCGTCGCGGGAATGAGCGGAATGTCGCAGATTTCGGAGGCGGAAATGAACGGCTTGTTTCGATCGAGGCGGTCTTCAATCTGTCGCATGGTGTTGAAGACATCGAGGTTGCGGCGAACGGTTACTCCCATGCCGCCGCCATCGCCACCCACGCCGGACTGATAGATGCCGCCGATTTTGTAGTCATTGATGAGGGTTGTGGCGGGCGTGGAGGGCTTTGTCGTCTGCTGGGTGGGATTCAACGCCGTGATTTTCACCGCCTTGAGGACGGCATTCAGGCCGGTGTTACGCTTGATGTTCGTGAAGGGTGCAATCTGCGTATTCAGATTGATCTTCCCGGCGGTCGCAAAGGGTTCGCTGATCGCGTACGGCTCGACGACGGGCATCCAGAAAAGATCGAGCAGAAGGTGATCTGGCGGACCGGAGCTCGCGCCGCCCGGATGGCTTTCGCCGCCCGGAAGATAATCCTTTGCGGGACGAAACAGCAGCGTCTGCCATGGTTGATCGCGCTGCACGCCAGTGGGCAGGGAGCCAAACATCACCGGCGAGGAAATCTGGCGGTTCGGCGAGAAGAAGGTCGGCAGGACGGAATCGAAGTTCTGACCGACGTACCAGGTGCCGATGTAAGGCGAGGTCACTTCCCAATATTTTCCCAAATCGGTCGAGGCGTGAATGTGACGGTTCGTGCCTTCATCGGCCTTATTAATCATCGGTCCATCGAGGATCCAAGCCGGGCCGTTGTCCCAATCGCCCGGTTTTCCTTTGGAGTTCAGGACTCCATCCACCCCTTCGGGGATGTCGGGCTCAAAGTTAGGGGCATGCCCCGTTAATTTCTTGACGAGATTCCCGAATGCGGCGCCGGGATGTTTGGAGGCCCAGCCGCTCCGTAATGAATGGGCCATCGGCGCGGCCGGCGTGAAATAGCGTCCGCTGCCTGTAAAATAACTCCCGTCCACGACCCTCCGGGCCGCCACCAATCGCATATCTCCCTGAAGATTTTTTCCCATGGCGGTCACCGAGCGGACGACGTCGTTGGTCGAATTAAACACGTCTTGAAATTGACTTCCCGTGAGCGCCGACCCTTTTACTTTCGATCCGGACGGACCGGTTACCGCCGTGGACGACGAAATGGCAAACTCAGCGGTGTTAGTTCCCAGCGGACAGTGGACCGACGTCTGCGGGAATTTGAAGGTGATCGTCTGGACGAGCTGGGCGCCACTGGCCGGCGCATAGATATCAACCGTCACATCACCGCTGATCAGAAGGTCGGCAGTCGTATTTGGCACATTGAAATCGGCGGTCGGAGGCGTCGAGTCATCCGGCGCTCCGCGGTTGCTCGGCTGTCCGGTCCATGGGCCCTCCATCAAAGTCCGCGTGCCGATGACGCCGCCAATCTTCGAATCATGGTCATCGATATTACCGACCCGGCCGACATCGTAAACGTCGGGCTGAGTGATATTCTCGCCGGCAACCGTTTTGGCGAAGACCGGGTTTCCATTGATGCTGAGCGTGATGTCCCTGAATTTCAGCCGAATATCGTTCGCCAGACAGGAGAAGCCGGCCATGGGCGAAAACAACTCCGGCAGAAGCATGGCCTCAACCCCTATCTTGTCGGTAGGCTTCCCCCAGGCGGGCTGCGGAACCTCCGCCCGGCGGTGGATGACCAGCGCCAATTCGGAAATGGTGGCGATGCGCCCGAAGCCACGATACTTGCCCGCTGGGTCGGTGACGATCGGCACGACCTGGCCGCGTTTGCTGAGCATGCTATCCTTGCCGCTAGGATCGTTGCGGATCGGTGGGCCACCACCCAGGGTGAGGTTCATGTCCGGGTTGGTGTAGGCGGAATCCTTGAGCGCGTTGTAAGGCTTGCTGACCAGCGCGGGCTCGCTTTGATCGACCAGATTCGTGCATCGGATGTAGTCGAAGATTTCCGTGAGAACCTGCTCGTGATCAGCGCCGAGCTTGTCGGCGAAACTGTTCGCCCCGTTCGCCTTCCAGCCAGGAACCGGCCGCGAGGTCAAGGCCTTCAGGTATTTGTAAACGCGCTGGTTGTTCTGGATGGTCGTCCAGTCATACTGGGAATCCGGCCGGTTGCGCATGAAGATGAGCGGCAGCAAGTCGCCGCTGTCCTTGTTGCCAACGGTGGAGCAGAAGGTGATCAGCTTGTCGAAAGCGGTGCGGCGGGCGGTTTGATCGCGCACGGGCCAGACGGCGACGCGGGGCAGGTTGTAGAGGTTCTGCTCCGGCGCCTTGCTATTGGCGGTGAGGAAGAACTTCGTCATCTCGAGCAAGCTGCGGGTGCTGTTGGCGGTGCCGGACCCCGCCAGTGGTTGCGCTTCACGTTCCGTGGCCGTGCCGCCGGGAGTGATATCGGCGATGACCGGCGACATGAAGGCCAGTTCGTCGATCGTCGCGTAAAGCCGGTCACTATCGGCGATGACCCGCCGGATCGACAGATCATCCGCCTTCTGCCAGTCCGTTGCATTCCAAGTAAGGCCTTTAGTGCCCGCGCGAATAATGCCGCCACGTGAACTGTAGTCCAGGCCGGGGGATTCGCCGCTGGAGTTGTAGTTTTTGCCGGCTATCCGCGGCACAATTTTCATGATCTCTTCGACGAAATCCATTCGCCCCTTTCCAGAGGCCAACTGGGAAGGCTGGAGGTTCATTCGCCGGCGAAGCGGCTCGCCGAACACCGTCGAGAGACTGGTTTGCGCTGGATGCCCGGGGTAGCGCTGATACTCGTTGATGGCCCCCATGCGCTCGGCGAGATCCCACTCGTAAACCTTGTCGATAGTCGAGATATAACCGGTCGCCGGACCGGCCACCCCGGGTTGCGTATTGCACACCGGTGTATCCCAGAAAGTCCCTTCGGAGGCGGTGTTGATATTGACCTTCGCGGTCTCATCGTCGGTCCAGAAGGCGATGCGCGCGACGATGGGGTTGGGTTTGCCGTCGGCGGTCTTATCCTTGCCCGCAGGGACGATTAGCTCGGCATCACCGTCGCCCTTTTCCCTGGCCCCGGCGAGGGTGCCGTCCTTCAGCATATAGAGCCACTTGACCGGCATGGTCGCTTTGCGCGTGTCGTAGTCCTCCACGCGGAAGCCCTCCACGTCGGGCGTGGTCTTGCTGCCGGTGAGCGAGAGTTGTCCGACCTTCGCACTGGTGCCCGGAGTCAGATAGTTGCCGTCGAAGATGGGATAGACTTTCGCCGGCTCCTTGCCCTCGGGATCATTGGGATCTTTTCGCGTCAAGTCGCCGATATACTCATTGAGGTCGGTCCAGAGCGCGGGCTTTTTGCTCCAATGTCCCGGATCGGTGTCCGGCAAGGCGGGCGGAAGGTCGCCGCTGCCGCTGGCCGCATCGGCGGCGGGATCGAATTCGCCATCGACCACGAGCTGCTCGGCGGAGTAGAGCTTGAAGGCTTGGGCGGGGTCGCCGTTTCGCTTGAAGGTGCGGATCAACCCTGGCTGGGAAATCCAGGCTTGCTGCGGCTGCGTGGACGCTTCCCGGATTTGCCCGATGACCAGGTTGAGCGCGGAGTCGGCGAGCATTCGCGCATTAGTGCTCTCCTCGTAACTCCTCGACGTAGTGAGATCGGTGCGCACGCTCGTCATGAAGGCGATGACGATGCCCGAGAGGAGCACGAGCATGGCCAGGGTGACCAGGAGAGCGACGCCGGCGCGCCTTTGGCCTCGCGTGAGTGAGGGAGGAAGGTTGGTTTTCATGGTTCAGTTTTCACTCCACTTCGCCTGCAGGATGCCGACGTCGGTGGAAAAGATGCGGTAGCTGAGTTTCAGTGCGATGAGCTTCTCTTCGAAAGCCTTGAGGTCTTCGCGATATTGGTCGCCCTCGGTGAGCTTGGTGGGGTTGATGTTCCTGGAGGGTTTTTGGAAAAGCACGCTGAGCCCGAGTTCTTCTTCCGGAAGGGTCGTGCTATTGGTCAGGCGGTCTTGCAGCCGCATCGCGGAGGTTTCATCGATGGCGACCATCGTGACCTGGACCATGGGAGGCATCTGATTGCGGGTGAGTGCGGCGAGCTTGTCGTTCGGCCGTTCCACGAAAAGCCGCGAGTCATAGAGATACTCGGGAGCGAGTTGCCGCGGAGCTCCGGACGGGGCCGCCTCGTGCGGCGAGCGGTGCGGCCAGAGCACCAGCGCGACAATGTTTTCGGCCAGGACGCGTTTCATGCCCCGCGTGCTGCTGTCGCCGGTGGTGTTGAGCGGCTTGCGGAACCAATCATAAGGCTGCAACGTGGTCGTTGCATCCGTGGTGCGATAGACGAGCAGATTCTCCGTCGGCTGGCTGAATTCCATGAGCCGCGAGCGCCAGCGCTCCGCCACATTACTCCCTTTGCTTTCAAGCAGGAACTTCGGGCGATCTTTTTTGTCGCTCGAGTATTCCACAAAGTAACCTCCGACGTTGAGGAGATTCTGGAGAGTCGGCCCCGACGCTGCGGCCCCGACCGGCGATGAACTGACCGGCGGTGAACTGAAGCCAAACGGCGCCTGGAAAAACAACCCATGCGTCGTCGATTGCAACTCCCCGTCGGGCAGCAGTGGCCTTTTCCCGCTCTTGGTCGGGCCCGCGATAAAATGGAGCTCCGATTGCCGCACGTAAGCTTGAAGGGTGGGCGGTTTGGAACGGTCGTTATTCGGGAAATCGTAATCCCAATAGGTATTCAGCATCGCCTGGCTGAGCCGGCGCGTGACGGTCTCGAAGCCGGCGCGCGCTTCCTGGAACGTGTCTATGCGAGCGCGAGTTCGGCGGTTAATCGTCGAGACACTTTCCGTCACGGTGAACGTCACGAAGAGGATGAGGATGAGAATGGCCATGGACACCATGAGCTCGACGAGCGTGAAGCCACGGTTGGCCGGGGGAGCGCAGGAAGGGCGAAGCATGGTTCTCATTGGCCGTTGTTGGCGATGAAGAGGCTGACCAGCCTGACTTCCCTGGGTGCGGAGATTCGCCTGATGTGGAGGTTGAGTGTGGCCAGGTTAGGGTTGAGGAACGTCGCCTTGTTGCTCGGCACCTTCGTTTCCTTCAGCAGCGTCACCGCTGCCGTATAGACGTAGTTGCGCGCGGTGATCGCCGCGGGATCGATGACTTCGTTGGCTTGTTCATCGAAGAAAAAGTCCGGCGCCTCTTCACCGTTGTTCTTGCTCGGGTCTCGATCCATTTGAGGAAGCTCCGAGAACTTCGCCTGCCGCGCCACCGCCGTGACCCGCTGCATGATTTGCGTTTCGACCGTGGCGTCAATGGAAGTCGCGGCGGTATTGAGCCCAACCGGAATCAAGCCGAGCAGGCCGACGAAAGCGAATGAGATGATGCCCAGCGAAAGCATTATCTCGACGAGGGAGAAAGCGCCGCGCGAAGAAGATCGTAACGCCCGTTTGAAAGTCTGCGTCGAAGCATCCGTGCCGGTGGAGAGCGCCGCACTGAACACCTGACCCATGGCGACCAGGCTATGGGAGGCCGTGGTAACGCCTATGTCGGGAGCGCTTATTGGAGCAGAAGTTGACGTGTGGTTCATTATGCTGAAGACCGAGGGGGGAAGTGAAAGGTCGCGACTAATTTCCGTGCGGAAAACGATGCGCATAAGACAACACCGCCCGCATTTTCATACAACCCCCCCAAGCGGGTGGAAACCGGTGGAGCGAGGAAATGGAAGTGGACGAGCTGCTCAGAATCCGTTGACTGTGCGCCATGGCCTCTCTTTCTTCCCCCCGCCTCCGCTGCCTGCTTTGCCTGCTCTGCGGTCTCGCGATTCCCGCGGCGGTTATCGGGGGCGAGGGGCGGTCGTTTCTTAACCGTTACTGGCAGACGAGTGAGGGAATGCCCAGCAATGTGGTGACCGCGATTCGGCGGGATGCGGAGGGCTTTCTCTGGATGGCAACCGGCGCCGGGGTGGTCCGTTTCGATGGCATCCGCTTTGAGGTATTCACGGACAAGGACGGGTTGCCGAATACCCAAATCACGTCGCTCCATATCGACCGGCGGGGCCGGATTTGGGCGGGGACCCGGCGGGGAGTGGCCTATCGGGAAAACGGCGTGTGGACTGTGCCCAAGGGATTGCCCATTGAACCGATATTTTCCCTCGGCGAGGGGGCGGACGGCTCCATCTGGCTGGGAGCTTACAACGGTTGCTGGAGATGGAAGGGGGGCGAGGTGTCCCACATTAAACTCGAGAGCGGAGAGCAGGACACCCGGGCGTTTTTGGCCGATGAAGGAGGGGGAATGTGGATCCTTTCGCAAAGCGATCTCCACCGCTGGCGGCCAGAGTCGAGCGACCAGGCGCAGCCGCATCCCGGGCCCTGGACTGGTTCGGACCTGCGCTCCATCACTCGCGATGGAAAAGGCAGCCTGATCATTTGCGGCACGGGGGTGCTCTGGCGCCAGAATGGCGAGGCGTGGGAAGACCTCAGCGAGACCATGCCAGGCGGCAAGGAAAGCGCCAACCTCGCGTGCGCGTGGGCCCCCGATGGCACTCTATGGCTGGCGACTCGCAACCGTGGGCTCGTTTACAAGGATGAAAGCGGATGGGGCAGCGTCGATCCCACCAAGGGCCTATCGCTGGATGATGCCCGGGCACTGCTGATCGACCCAGAAGGGACAATTTGGGCGGGAACCAACGGTGGCGGCATCAACCGGCTGCGCCACCGACTCTTCGATACTTACTCGAGCCGCGACGGGTTGGGACGGACGGTGACGTCCGCGCTCGTGGAGGATGGGGAAGGTTCCGTTTGGGTCGGCACTGACGGAAGCGGCGTCTTTCTCAAGAAGGACGGCAGATTCACGCCGGCTCCCTACGAGCTCAACCTGCCGGGGGAAGGTTTGATCTGGTCCATGTGTGCCACAGAGGACGGCAGCCTGTGGATCGGGACCTACAAGAGCGGCCTGCTCCGGCTGCGGGACGGAGAAGTGGAGCGCATCGACATCTCCAATAAGGTGCCGAGAAACACCATCTCCGCCCTGCGGGAGACCCGGGAGGGTGAATTGCTGATTGGCACCCACTATGAAGGGGTCCTGAAATGGACAGACGGAAAGATCGCGCCGGTTTTCGTCGTCCCCGGCGTGAGAGACGCCCCGGTCCATGCCATCATGCAAAGTCGGGTTGGAGACTTATGGGTGGCGGCCGGCGCGGCCGGCCTTTGGAGGCGCCAGGACGGGACCTGGAAGAAGTTGAATACCGAACTGGGAATGCCGGGGCTGATTGCGACCGCGCTCCTGGAAGGCCTGAACGGTGATATTTGGATTGGCAGTCTCGGACAGGGGCTGGTTCGGTATCGGGAAGGACAGTTGATGGCGTGGAGCCGGGCGGAGGGCCTGATCAGCGAGACGATCGTGCAAATCCTGGAGGACGAATTCGGCAACTTATGGCTGGGGTCGGACTCGGGGCTGCAACGCGTGTCGCCTTCGACTCTTCCGAGCGAACGCGGTGGCCGCTCGGCGCCCATTCGCAGTCTTAGGATCAGCCGCGAAGACGCCCTGCCGACGCCGCAATTCAGCGGCGAGCATGGCAACCTGGCCACGCGCACCGAGGATGGCTCGTTGTGGTTTTCGCTGGCTTCCGGCGTCATCAGGATTCAGCCGCGAAACTTTGCGGAGCCACCCCCGCTGCCGTCGGTTTTCATCCAATCCGCTTCGGCCGACAAAGGGGAACTTTGGAACTCCGAAGTCCGGCGCGGCGGTGACAACATCGTCCTGGAGCCGGGTGCGGGTACCTTGCAGATCCGCTTCACTTCTCCGGGTTTCGTCGCTCCGGAAAAGCTGCGCTTCAAGTATCGAATGGCTGGCCTCGAAAGCGAATGGCAGGAATCGACCGGATCACGGACGGCAAACTATGCGGCGCTCCCGCCCGGCTCCTACCAGTTCGAAGTCGTGGGAGCGAGGAACGACGGCGTCTGGAATCCGAAGGCCGCGCTGGTCGGCGTGATCGTGAAGCCCTATTTTTGGCAGACGCTGGGGTTTCGCATGGCCATGGCCGTGATCAGCGTGAGCGTCCTCGCCCTGCTCGTCCGGGCATGGTCCTTGCGGCGAATCCGGCGAAGGTTGGCGCTGCTCGTCCAGGAACAGCGGGTGGACAAGGAACGCGCCCGCATTGCCAGGGATCTCCACGATGAACTCGGCGCCAGCCTTTCCGAGATCAACTTCCTGGGCACCCTGGCAGCCAAAGATGTCGCGGAAAGCCCGGCTCGCCAGAAGCTGGACGTCATCGTCGAGCGGGCCCAATCCATGGCCAAATCACTCGACGAGATCGTGTGGACGGTGAATCCCGCCAACGATACGCTCTCTTCCACGGCCAACTATCTGTCCTCCCGTGCGCAAGAGAGCCTGCGCGCCGCGAACATCCGCTGCCGCCTGGAGGTCGCCAACGATCTGCCCAACGTGACCCTGGATTCCGAATTGCGGCATCATTTGCTCATGGCGGTCAACGAGGCTGTGAACAACGTGAGGAAACACTCCGGCACAAGCGACAGCCTCCTTTCCCTGGGCATGGAACAGGAGAATCTGATCGTGTGCGTGCAGGACCAGGGTCACGGTTTTGATCCCAAGGCGATCGCCGAAGGCCGGAATGGCTTCAATAACATGCGCCGCCGGTTGGAGGCCGCAGGTGGCAGGTGTGAGATCGAAAGTACGCCGGAGAAGGGCACCCGGGTCCGGCTGGTCGTGCCGCTGCTGCTCTCCTCCAAACGAACTGCTTCCTCGGATCAGTAACTTCGGCCGGCGCGGCGAGATGACACTCGGCGTATTGCGGACACTCTTGTCCGCAACGGCACATCGCGGGCAGGAGGGCCGGATATCTCCCACTCCCAGCGAAGCCCGACGGCCACAACAAGTCGCTAAGTCAGGCTGGAAGTCAGTCTAAGTGGACCGTCGGGGCAGCGCCCGCCGGCCCAAGCGGACCGTTATGCGTCCCGCACCTCCGCAGTGCGCATAGGCGTGACTAAAGCCCAGCCCGGCAACCGCGGGGCCGTCCGATTGCTACTTCACTTGAAAAGGCATGTTCATGGTGCCGGCGTGTCCTTTCCCATCCGAGGCGTACCCGAAGATCCGATAGTTTCCGGGTTCCTTGGGGGCGGTGATCATTGCTTCCGCCGACTTGGAGTCATCGGCGCAACCTGGGATGGGTTCCAGCGGGAGTTCACGGGAATCCTTGTCCCGCACCGCTTCGTCGGACATTACCTCCCAGCTATAGGTTAGGACGTCCCCATCGGGATCCGTGGCCATCAAGCGAGCGGAAAAGACCTCGGACGGCGCCACCGTTTTTTGCGCCGCGGGGCTGATTAATCCTTCCACCTCGGGAGCGCGATTGGCGGGGGCGTGTCCCGTCCACAATTCCTGCAAGACATCGACCGCAGCCGTGCGCTCGCCCGACTTGGTGAGGAGTCCAAACCAGGTCGCCGTGCTTTCCTGTTTTTGCCCCCACACGAAGGCGTACCCCCCCAGGCAATCGCCGCCGGGCGCGATGGTCTTCGCATAGCCCAAACGAATCGAACGGGCCTTTTCCGAGCTGGTCTGCTCGATGGGCGCACCCCATGGTGCTTTGGGACGTTCCCAAAAGCCCTGGGCCCCAAATTCGGTCACGACCCAGGGGCGTTTCCATTGCAGGCTGGCCACCTGATCCCTCATGCTGGGGAGACCGCCGTAGGTGTTGATGCCGACAAAATCGAGACTTGGCGCATGCTTGTTGAGGCCGGCGACCTTCGCAGCCGACAAACCGGCCAGCGCGGTAAAGGTGGGATGGGCTGGATCTTCCTGCTGAACCAACCTGGCCAGCCGGCCCAGTTGCCGCCAATAAGCGTCATTCGTTCCATCTCCCTCGCTTTCGTTTCCCAAGCCCCAGCAAAGCAGCGCGGGAGCCTCACGCCAACGGCGGACGATCTCACACACTCGCTGGGCCTGGCGTTCGCAGTGGTCGGGGTTGCTGTAGGAGAACCACGGGCATTCCAACTCGAGCCAGATGCCAGCACAGACCGTGAGGTCCAACTGCGCGGCCTGCGGCAATAGGGCGGCCAGGTTGCCGTCCGACCAGGTGCGGAACGAGTTCACGCCGCACTCCTTCATCACCTCAAGACGTGTGTCACCGCCCACGCCCTTGATGAAATAGGGCTTGTCCCCCCGAGTCATTCCCTTCCCGGGAGTAAGGTGGACCGGCAAGGGCGCCGCCTGAATGGTCATCGACAATCCTGCAACGACCAGAAAGGGGCGGGCAGTCAACTTGATGCGATGAGCGATCGAGCGGATCATGTTGGAGAAGTAAAGTCGCATGGGAGGGTGCCCGCTGCAGCGATAGCTCGGGACACGAAATGCCGCGACGAAAGAAAGTTTTGCAAAGGTGGTCAGGCGGATTTTGAGGAATCGGTGACTTGCGATCCAGAGGTGTGCAAAGTCGAAGACGAAGATGAGACTCATCCAGAGAGTCCGCCACCCCCCCAATAGGGGGGAAAGGTGGTGCGCCTCTTTTCAAAGTCGCATCGGCGCATTATGAATCGGTCCAATGTTCCCCCCTCCATACGCGGCGACCCAGCGGCGCATCTTCGATTGCGGGCGGATTTCTCGAACTAATTTCCCTCCAGACCGACGCATTTGGATATCGACGGCCAGATAGGTTCGGGCGTGACCACCCTCTACACAACATGTCCTCCTCCATCGTGATCGTCGAAGACAACAACGTGGTTAGAAGCTGCCTGGAAGAACTGGTAAACTCGATGCCGAACTGCAAGTGCGTGGCGAGTTATTCGACGGGTGAAGAGGCGGTGAAAATGATCCCGAAGCTCGCTCCCGATCTGGTCATGATGGACATTCATATGCCCAATCTTTCAGGCATCGAATGCGCTGCGCGCTTGAAGGAATCCATGCCGTCGCTGCCCATCCTGATGCTCACGGTTTACGAGGACGAAGACAAAATCTTTCAGGCCTTCAAGGCTGGCGCAAGCGGCTACATCTTGAAGCGAAGCAGCCCACGGGAGGTCGTCCGCGCGGTGGAGGAAATGCTGGCCGGCGGGGTGCCGATGACCAGCACTATTGCGCGAAAAGTAGTTGAATCGTTTCGAGGCACCGGGGACGGCGGCGGCGAAATACCGTCCCTCTCCCGCCGCGAGACGGAGGTATTGGACAGCCTTTCGAAGGGCTCTTCGAATAAGGAAATCGCTGACCAACTCAGCATCACAATCGAGACCGTCCGCTGGCACCTCAAACAAATCTACCAGAAACTGCATGTTCACGGGAGGACTGCGGCGGCAATGAAGTTCATGAAGATGCAGCAAAAGCATCACGAATGACTCGGAACGACTCCCAAACTTGTCATGCACTTTCGGCCGCCTCGCGTAGCGAGTCCAAAGCCTGTAGCCGTGGGCTTTAGCCCACGGTACGCAGCCGGCAGCGAACGCGCGTAGCGACGCATGCTTTCCAAGGAAAAAGGCTGGAAGCCTCGCGTCGCTACGCGACGATCATCACTAGCGCGCAATCCGTGGGCTAAAGCCCACGGCACTCGCTACGCGAGGCGGGCAAAGTGCATGACACGCTCTAGTGGATCGCGCCTCGGTTAAACAAGACCAAGTGCCATCTTCCATTGCCGTAAGGTCGCAGCCATCCCATAGCGGTGTGATCGCGCCTGAAAACGCTGATGCTTGCTTGGTCGCGAGGCACCGGCGAATGGAACGACGTTAAGAATTGCGGAAGCGATGAACATCCAACACCCAACCTCCAAAACCCCAATGAACGCTGCGCGAGGTCTCCTACGCGCAGCGTCGATTGGATGTTGGGAGTTGGATGTTTGGATGTTGGATGTTGGGACTCGTTTGGAATTTCCCCCCGGACGGGGGGTTACGTCTGGAAGAATTCAGTGCCATGCTGTTCCCCAGTGAAATCGACTTATCCAACTCCATGCCGCCAACCATTGTCGTAGTCGAAGACAATAACGTGGTCAGAGGCTGCCTGGAGGAACTGCTCAACTCGATTCCCGGCTGCGAATGCGTGGCGAGTTTTTCGAATAGGGAAGGGGCCGTGAAAATGATTCCCCGGCTCTCTCCCGATCTGGTGAGAATGGACATCCATCTCCCCAGCCTCTCGGTTGGCGAAGACACTTCCCGGCTAAAGGAGACTTTGCCATCGCTGCCGATCTTGATGCTGACGGTGTACGACGAAGAGCAAGTCTTTCAGGCCTTCAAGGCCGGCGCTGGCGAATACATTTTGCAACGAAGCAGCCCGCGGGAGGAGATCCCGGTCGTCGATAGCGGCGGGGAAAGCAGCGAAGCTCCCGTCCTTTCCCGTCGTGAGATCGAGGTCTTGCGCCGCCTTTCCACGGGTTCTTCCAACAAGGAAATCGCCGACCAGCTCGGCATCACGGTCGAAACCGTCCGCTGGCACCTCAAACAGATCTACCAAAAACTGCACGTCCACCGACGGACGGAAGCCGCCGTCAAATTCATGGCGATGCAGCAAGAACCTCATTCGTGACCGGGGAACGACTCCCCGAAACCCCAGTTAAACACGCCTCTTTCATCCACCCTATGTTCATCCGCAACGTTCTCCAGACCTTGGTTTGCACCGCCTTTGTCGCCATCGCCAGCATCGCCATCGCGCAACCGCCCGCCGGCACACTCAACGCAACTCCGCCACCGGCGGCCGCACCCCCCCCTTCCGCGCGCAGCCCAGGCGCAGCCGGCACGCCGGAAGGCGGACCCAGCAAGGTTCACAAAATGTCCTGGGGTGACAAGCTCAAGGAATCAGGGAAGGTTGGCGTCATCCAGTTCGCCGTGTCGGCCTTCGGCGCGATTTTTATTTTCGAGCGCTTCTTCGGCTTGCGCCGTAAAAACATCGTTCCGCCGGGTCTCACGGTTCGCGCCCGGAAACTTTGGCAGGAGGGCAAATTCGATGAATTGGAAAGGCTCGGTGAAAGCGAGCCGAGCACCCTCGCACGAGTCGTCTCCTTTATCGCCCAGAACCGGCAGGCGCCGATGGCCGAGGTCGGTGACATCGCTGGCGATCTGGTTTCCCGCGAGTTGGAGGTTCATCACCAGCGTGCTTACCCGCTCGGCATCGTTTCCACCCTGCAGCCGCTGCTCGGGTTGCTCGGCATGATTTTTGGGATGATCACGACCTTCGAAACGGTGGCCATGGCCGGTGCCTTGGGCGACCCGACGCAATTGGCCCAGGGCATCTCCGAGGCGCTGGTCACGACTGGGCTCGGCCTGGCGTTTGCCATCCCGTTTCTCGCCCTCTACCATTACTTCAAATACAAGACGAACGGCTACGGGGTCCAGATCGAGGGCGAAGTGACGAGCCTCTTGACCGCCTGGTTCATGAGGTCCGAGAAGCGCTAATCCACCCCCTCTTATGCGCGTCAAAAAAACGCCGGAAGAATCGTTCGAGATCAACTTGATCCCGATGATCGACTGCATGCTCGTGATCATCATCTTTTTCCTCGTCGCCACGACGATGAAAAACCGGGAGAAGGAACTTCCGCTCGATCTGCCGGAGGCGAACGCCGCCCTTCAGGTCGAGCAGCCGCCTGACCTTTTCATCATCGGCGTGGACCGGGCCGGTGTTCCGTACCTGAGCACGGGCGATTTCATCGAGTCAGTGGACACGGAACGGCTGCACCAGCGCGTCCGCGAAGTGGCTGCCGCCGATCCGAGCCGGAGAGTGCGCATCGATGGCGACCGCGCGACCCGCTTTGAAGACATCATCCGCGTCGTCGATCTTTGCCAATTTGAAGGCTTAAAAAATGTCGGACTCCACACCAAATCCAATCCCGGCCGCTGACGGCAGTGCGGCGCTCGAACGTTCGGTGATGCCTCCGGGCGCGGGATCGCCGCGCTGGTGGTTCGCGTCGCTCGTCTTCCATACGCTGCTGATCATTTGGCTTTTGTTTTTTTCTCCCGTCCGGGTCATCGACCCGAACGCCAAAGTGGCCGCTCATGTCGGCCCGGAGCGCGCGCGCCAGGTCGTCGAGCAAATTCGGGAAAAGCAGGCCGAGTCGATCCAGCAAAACCTGCGCACGCTGGAGGACATCCGCACCCAACTCGCGAAGCTGGAAGAGGCCAAGCGCGCCGAGTTTACGCAGTTCGCGCGGGAGATGGGCAAAGACGCGCCCGCCAAGGCTGCGGCGCAGCAGCAAACCATTGCGCAGGCCCAGGCGGAAATACTCACCGCGCTCGACAAGGCGGGCGATAATGCGACGCATTTTGTGCAAACTCGCGCGGGCGCTTTTTTCGACGAAATGGCCGATGCGCATAAAGCCGCACGGGACAAGCAAAGCAAGATCCTCCAGATGCAGGAGGAGGCGCAGGCGATCCTTTCCCTGGGGGGTGAGCGTTCCGCGCCGGCGCTCAATGCACAAAACGAAGCTAGTGCGGCTCAAGACCGGGCCGGCAAAGCGCTTGCCGAAGCCGAGGCCGCGCGCGATCCATCCTGGGGATCCCGCAAACGCACCGCCCTTCAAGGGCAGATCGAGCACTTCACTTATCATCTCAAGCGCGGGCGCGAAACCGTCCTCAACGCCGACGCGTATCTCGCCGACGCGCAGAAGCGGCTCACCGTCGCCGAGGCCGTGCTCGCCAGAAGAAAAGAACTAACCGGGAAAGCGGCGGCCAAAGCGGCCGCGGAAAATACCGATGCCGCCAGGCGGCTCGCCGTGGCAGCGGCCAAGGCGCAGGAGCGAGCCGAGAGAGAGGCGACGGACGCGCAGAAGCGCGTGAATGACGCTCCCAAAACCCTCGCCGCTGCGCAGAAGGAAGTCCCGCAACTCGAGGCCAAAGTCGCCGAGCTCCTGGCGCAACTCCAAGCCGAGCCCGTCGCGGCGACCGCCGAAGATCAGAAACTCATCGAGCTGCAAACCGCCGCCCGGCAGCGTCAAATCGAGGCGCGACAGGCGCAGGAAAAAGCCGGGCAAGCCATCGCCGCGCTTCGCGACTCCAAGGCCGACGGCACAGCGGGAGTTGGAGTGCTTGATGTCCTGGACAAGGCTGCGCCCACTCAGCCGACCGCGCCGCTTTCGAACCTCGAGAAAATGAACCTCGGGCAGATTTACGATTCCGCGGTGAAGGCGGAAGAATCTCTGACCCAATCCTACCGTCGGTTTCGCGCCATTGATCTCGCGATGCTGAGGCGGACGCCGCTTTCCAAAGCGATCGAACTCACCGAAGTGGCAAAAGTGATTCGTCCCGATCTCGAGGCAGGACTCCAGGCATCCGTTGACTCCGGTGAAGACGTGGCGGCGGCACGCGAAGCCGTGCAGAACGCCAAAGCTGAAGTCGGTGCGATGGTCCGCCTTGCGACGTCAATGCTCTCACAAGCGAAGGGTCTCGACCGGACCGCGGGCTCGACGGTGTCGGCTGAAGACTACCAAGCCAAGTATGACCAATTGCAAGAGATGGAGGATTTGGCCGACTTGGATACGGGTGGTTGGGATGCGGATCTGACGGCGGCGATGCAAGGCGGCGTTCCCGGCAGCCCAAGTTCTGGCGCTCCGGGTGCGGGTGGTCCAGGTGCTCCGGGTGCAGGCGGCCCAGGTGCTCCGGGTGCAGGCGGCCCAGGCGCTCCGGGCGCGGGCGGTCCAGGTGCTCCGGGTGCGGGTGCTCCAGGTGCTCCAGGCGCGGGCGGCCCAGGCGCTCCGGGTGCGGGTGGTCCAGGCGCTCCGGGTGCGGGTGCTCCAGGCGCTCCGGGTGCGGGTGCTCCAGGCGCTCCCGGTGCGGGTGCTCCAGGCGACAACGGTGCGGGAGGCCATGGCGGATTCGGCCGGGGCGGAATCGCTGGAGCGCGGGGTGAGTTGGGAAAGCCCGAGGAGGTTCACGACCGTGTGATTCCCCTTCCTGGCCGCCGCGTGGCCGCGCGCGGGGCCTCGGCGAAATGGTTCTTTGCTGATAGTTGGTATTTCCTCGGCCCGTTCGACAACACAGGCCGCCGGAACCTCGAGACCAAGTTCCCGCCCGAAACGGTCATTGATTTAAACGCGACCTATCCCGGCAAGAACGGCGTTCCCATTCGCTGGGAGTTTTACCAGTCAGCCACGCCGAACATTCAGCCGCGGATGGACGCCTACTACCGGGCCACGGAGAACCCCGCACGGAGCCCGCAGGAGAATTATGGGCGCGCCCTCCAATACATCATCTACTACGCCTACACCGAACTCTGGTTCGAGCAGGCTTGCGACCTGTGGATCGCGGTCGGCAGTGATGACTTCTCCAAAGTCTGGATCGAAGACAAGCTCGTCTGGGCCAGCGGCAAGGACCTGAAAGCCTGGCAGCTCAACGAAGGCCTCCGCAAAGTGCATTTCAAACAGGGCGTCAACCGCGTCCTCTGCCGCGTCGAGAACGGCAACGGCCCCACTGAGTTCTCTTTCGTCGTCTCCCTGCTTCCGTAGCAGAGGCATTGCAGTGTCGGACTGGCCACATTCTCGGCTTTGGCGATGTTATTACGTGACGGACCGTTACAGTCTGAGTGGACCGTCGGGTTGTCCCCAGCGGACCGTGCGCTGAGGACAGCGCGGGAAGTATGCGGGTTAGGGGCACTCGCTTCGGGCATTGCTTCGTGCTTGAGAGGCGTTCGTCGTCGCCGAATCGAGTGATCTCGACGCTCTCCTGCTCTTGACTGCCGGAAGCGTTCGGCGCGGTCCCGTGCAACGCTTTGGGAGGGTGCTTTCCCCCCGGTTGGGGGGCTTGTTGGGTCTGCGAATCAACACTAGATCCTAGCGCTGGTTTTCCCCTGCTCCCGAATCCGCCGAAAGCGTTCCCACCTTCGACTCACAACCCCAAGATCATGCGTATTTCCCCGCTTACCAACCCCATTCGCTTCGGTAGTCGGCCCAGTTATCGGGCCAGGAGCACTATTCTTTCGGTGGCGGCGGCGGTCGCTGCCGTTCTCGCCTCAAGGTCGGCGAACGCCACGAGCGATACTTGGGATGGCTCGACGAGTGCCCTCTGGTCGCTGAGCACCAATTGGTTGACGGATCCAGCGGTGGTGCCGGGCACGGGCGATATTGCCACTTTCAACGCCAGTTCCGCAACGGTGAACGCCAATACGACGATTGATTTGGGGGCAGGGATCACGATCGGCACCATCCGCTTCGTTACGGCAAATGCGGCGGCCTACACCATCGGCACGGGGGCGGCAGGAAGTCAGACGCTGAATCTGGATAACGGTGGCGCGATCACCATGAACGCCGCCGTGGCGAACAACCAGCTCTTCAATTCAGCTTTAGTGCTCGGCACCAGCGCCATTACCACGCCTCAGACCTTTACCTTCACGAATGCCAGCACCACCAATTCGTTGACGATGGCTGGAGCCATTACCGGCTTTGCCGGCACCGGCTCCAGAACTCTGGCCATTGCCGGAGCGGGGAATACCGCCCTCACGGGCATTATCGGCAACGGAGGCGGGACGGTTGCTTTGACCAAGAGCGGCAGCGGCACCCTCACGCTCTCCGGTGCGAACACCTTTACCGGTGGCCTGAGGATCGACTCCGGCACGGTGCTGGCGACCACCAGCGGCGGCGCTTTGGGCGGAGGCAATAACCTGGTCTCGATCGCCGCTGGGGCCAATCTTACTTTTGGGACGGCCAACCTGACCTATGCCAGCAGCATGGCCGGCGCGGGAACCATCAATGCAACCACCTTGGGGACGGGGAGCAATTCGCTCGCCTTCACCGGTAACCTGGCGGGTTTCACCGGCACCATGAATGTGGGCCCGGCCGGTGGAAGGGTAAGACTGCAATCCTCCTCGCTGGCTGCGCTCTCCTCCAGCGCGACGATCAATGTGCTCAGCAACGGCACGCTCGGCGGCACGCTTTTCACGGACACCTTCGGAAAGTACGACGCCAGTGTCTTTCTCAATGGCGGCACCACGGGTGAAGTGAATGGTCAGCTTCGCGTCGAAGGAGGCGCCGTTTGGGGGGGCAACGTTACCTTAAATAATACCTCGTCGGTGGGAGGCACCTCGACCGGCATCATCAGCGGCGTGGTCAGCGGGTCTTTCCCCCTGACCCGGCTGGGGGCCGCAGGAACGACCGTCTTCACCAACGCGAACACCTACACCGGCACGACGACGGTCAGCGTCGGCACGCTGCAGCTCGGCAACAGCGGCACCACGGGCTCCATTTCGACCAGCAGTCCCATCGTCACCAACGCTACTTTCGCCATCGCCCGTTCCAACGCCGTGGCCCAAGGCACCGATTTCTCCGGCGCGGCGATCAGCGGGACGGGTGGCTTTACCCAGCAAGGAACGGGCACCACCACCCTCTCGGCGGCGAACACTTACACGGGGGCCACCACCGTGAATCGCGGCACCCTCAAGCTCGACTTTAGCGCGGTAGGGGCTCCGACGACTAATATCCTTGCCAGCAACTCCGCCCCGACGCTGGCCCATGGCACGTTGAACCTGACTGGCAACACCGGCGCGACCAATAGCCAGCAGTTAGGCAATCTGACGCTCAACGCCGGCGCTTCGCGGATCGTGCTCGATGCCAGCGGGGCGGCCTCGCTGCTCCTAACGCTCGGGACCCTCACCCGCAATACCGGCGGCACCGCGGATTTCACCCTCCCCACCGGCACCCCGTCGGCCACCAACGGAATTACCACCACCTCGCTGAATACCAATGGCATTCTGGGCGCCGTGACCGTTGGGGGCACCGATTGGGCGGCCAACGCCACCAACGTTTCAGGCGCCAATATCGTCGGCTTCTCGACAGTCGGGAGCTACACCTTGTCTTCCGTGGCTGGAACGACGGCGGCCAGCTACTCGAACGTCAATATCGATGTGGATAGCAGCCAGGCTCCCTCTGGAGTGATTACGCCAAACAGCCTCCGCTTCAGCGCCGCCGCTGCCAATACCCTGACTCTTCAAGGGGCCACCAATACGATTACCTCCGGCGGCATTCTGGTGAACAGCAGCGTCGGCTCGAACCCCTCCGTGATTACGGGAGTAACCCTGCTGGGAGCGAGCGGCAAAGACCTTGCCATCTACCAGAACAACCCTAATGGCAGCCTGACCATCAGCGCGGCCATCGCCAACAACGGAACCAGCGGCGTGACCAAGTCCGGCCCCGGAGTGCTGACCCTCACTGGAGTAAACACCTACACCGGCAACACCACCCTCAATGAGGGTACCCTGAACATCAACAACACCGCCGCGATCGGCAATACCACCACTGGCGCCCTGGTCATTCTGGGTGGCACGCTGGACAACACCAGCGGCGCCGCCATTACCATGATTGCCAGCAAAGCGTCCACCTGGAACGGGGACTTTACCTTCACTGGCGGATCTGGAACCACCCACGATCTGAGCCTGACCGGGACGGCGACGCTCGCCGGACCCTCCGGCGCCACACGGACGGCGACTATTTCCGCCGGAAAACTCAGCGTGGGTGCCGTTGCAGGTGGCAACACGCTGAACCTTACCAAGGCGGGTGCAGGAATCTTGAAGGCGACAGGCGGCACCTTTGGCATTCTGGACATTCAGGGAGGGATCGCCCAATTTCCTGGTGATCTCACGATCACGGGGCTGCGGGGGACCGGAGTCCTCGAAAGCGGCGCAGCCTCCGGCGCTCAGTTTACGCGGATCAACACAATCGAGGACAGCGTTTTCAACGGAGTCTTTCGGAACTCCGACGGCACTGCCGGTCTCAATGGCGTCCTTGGATTAGTCAAACAGGGCCCCGCCATGCTGACCCTGGCCGGAACGGGAAATAACACCGTTGGCGATGACTTTCAAATCACCGCCGGCACGGTAAGGCTGACCGGCGGCACGACTACCCTGAGCGACGTCGTCCAGATCGGAAACGCCGCGAACGTGAGCGGGGTGTTGCGCGTGGACGGAGGCGCTCTCACCGTGGCAGGCGGCTCAACCACGAATATCGCCAGCGCGACCAATGGCATCGGCGTCGTGAACATGACCTCAGGAGCGATCACGACGAACACCGGCGCGATCAATGTGGGCAGTAATAATACGGGTGTTTATGCCGCTTTCACGATGAGCGGCGGTACTTTGACCTCGGGCGCTTCATTGGTTGTAGGGAATAACAGCACCAACCAATCGGTCCTGAATCAATCCGGTGGGGTGATCAATCTCCCCACCAGTTTCATGACGCTTGGGGCCAACAGCGTGACTTCCACGGGAGTGGTGACGCTTTCCGGGGGGACCTTTACCGCGACTGGAACGACCGGCGGCATCCGAATCGCCGAACGCGGAACCGGCGTTCTAAACGTCATGGGCACGGCTCAGGTGACGGTCGCCAATAGCGGCATCAATATTGGGCCAACCGCGACCCAAACTGGCTGGACTGGCATCGTCAACCTGCGGGGTGGAAATATCATCACCAACCGGGTGGTGAAGGGCGTCGGCACAGGCTCGGCGACCTTCAACTTCAATGGCGGCACCTTAACCGCGAGCGGGAATAGCACTACTTTCATGGGCGGCCTGGACAACGCGTATGTCTATGGCGGTGGAGGCACCATCAGCGACGGCGGCTTCAACATCACGATTACTCAGCCACTGCTCGCCCCCACCGGCAATGGCGTGAACGGCATCGCCTCCTTCACCGGTGGGTCGGGCTATCTCGACACGCCCACGGTCACCGTGGTGGGCGACGGATTTGGAGCGACGGCCATCGCGAATGTGGCCAATGGTGCGGTCACGGGAATCACGATCACCAACCCCGGAGTGGGCTATACGGCGACGCCGACCTTCGTGGTCTTCGGCGGAGGCGCTTCGACTCCCGCCACCGTCACCGGGACCGCGCCGACCGCGAATACCAGCGGCGGGTTGACCAAGACTGGCAGTGGCACCCTCACGCTCAACGCGGCGAGCAACTATTCCGGCCCCACCCTGGTGAGCGCAGGCACCCTCTTGCTGGGCGACACCGGATCCGTCAATGGCAGCAGCCGCATCACCGTCAATGGCAGTGGTGCGAAGCTGGTCCAAACGAGCATCGATCCTGTGACCGCCCCCGTCACGTTGACGACTGGAACGCTCGATGGCACCACCAACTTCGGCTCCGTGACGGTGGGCGCCGGCACGGGCGGCATCATTACCCACGGCAACGGCACGACCGGCCCGTTGACCATCGATGCGCTGACCTTCACTGGCGCAGCCACGATCAACCTCACCGCGACCGACTTCAATACCACGCTTCTGTCCACGACCAGTCTGGTCACCGGCGCCGGCCCCATCACCGTCAACGCCACCAACGCGAACTCGCTTTGGGCGAACGGCGTTTACAACGTGATCAGCTACTCGACGCTGGGCGGCTCTGGATATGGAAGTTTCATGAAGGGAACGGTCGCCGGTCTCGGGGCACGTCAGATTGCGACGCTGAGCAATCCGGCGGGTTTTGTCGCCATCACGATCGGTGGCGATCTGCCCATCTGGACCGGCCTCAAGAACGGAAGCTGGACGACGAACCCGGTCGCCACGCCGAAGAACTGGAACCTGCAAAACGCCGGCACGGCCACCGATTTCATTACCGGCGACACCGCCCTTTTCGATGACACGGCCAACGGAACCACCCTGGTGAACATCTCCGACGCCAATGTCGGAGTGACGAGCGCGACGTTTAATAATTCCGTTCTGAACTACACCGTCTCGGGGACCGGTGGTTTCGGTATCTCGAGTGGATTGGTCGTTAAAAATGGTGCCGGCATGCTGACCCTGGCAGCGGCAAACACTTACGCTGGTGGAACGACGCTCAACGCCGGCACGTTGAGCATCAACCACGCTACGGCCCTCGGGACGGGCCCGTTGAGCATCAATGGCGGCACCATTGACAACACCAGCGGCGCACCCATCACCCTTACGAACAACAATGTGCAAATCTGGAATACGAACCCTGTCTTCCGCGGCACGAATAGCCTGAACCTCGGCACCGCTCCGCTGCCGCTGACGGTCAACCGCACGATTACGAGCAACGGCAGCGGCACCCTCACCCTCGGCGGGGTGATTAGCGGTGTCGGGTTTGGCATTACCAAGGCTGGCTCCGGGCCGATGACGCTGGCGGGTGCCAACACTTACACGGGGACCACGGTGGTGAGCGGAGGCACTCTCAATCTCACGGGGAGCATCAATGCGAACAACATTGCGAATGTCGGCCAGGTCACCGTGGGCACTATCGCCAACCAGAACGCCGGCCTGATTATCTCTGGTGGGACCCTCAACGCCACCAAGACCAGCAACCCGAGTATCTCAATTGCCGCCGTGGATGACGCATTCGGGTTTCTCCGGATGAGCTCTGGAGCACTGTCAACGACCAGCGAATTGCACGTCGGTGAAGTGGCGACCACGACGCGCTACGGCGCCTTCACCATGACTGGTGGAACGGCCAGCATCGGCAGTTGGCTGGTGGTCGGTTACACCAACGGCCTGGGTGTTTTCAATCAGAGTGGCGGAACGCTTACCCAAGGCACCGTGTCGGGCAGCAGGATGACCATCGCGGCGGGCAACAGCGCCTCCATTGGCGTGGCGAACTTGAGCGGGGGCAGCTACACTGGAACCAACGGTGGCGTTTACGTGGGCGAAAACGGCACCGGCACATTGAACATCACCGGGAACGCTGCGGTGACCTTCAACAACCTGTCCTTGGGACAAAACGGCAACTCCGACGGCACCGTTAACCTGGATGGCGGCACGCTCACCACAAACCTCGTGGCAGGTGGGGCGGGCACGCGCACCTTTAACTTCAATGGCGGCACGCTCAAAGCCGGCGCGTCGAGCGCAACTTTCATGCAGGGCCTGACGAACGCCTACATTTACAGCGGCGGGGCCATGATTGATAGCGGCGCTTTCGCCATCACTATCGCCCAACCGCTCGTCGCCCCAACCGGCAACGGGGTGAGCGCAACCGGACTTACGGTCAGCGGTGGAGGGTATATTGATACCCCGCTGGTCAAAATCACCAGCGTGGATGGTCTCGCTGGAGGCCGGGCGGTGGCAAATATTGATGCCAACGGAAACCTCACCGGAATTACCATCACGAACCCAGGTGTGGACTATACCATCCCGCCGACGTTCACCTTGTTGGGTGGCGGCGCGAACAACACCGGCACCGTGACTGGGACCGCGGCCCTGGTGCCAAATGTCGGTGGAGGCTTGACGAAGACCGGCACCGGCACGCTCACCCTGACGGGCTCGAGCACCTACACGGGAGCCACTACAGTGAACGCCGGGACGCTCATCGTGGGTGGCGACGGCGAGCTGATCGGCAGCAGCGTCGTGACCGTCAACGGCAGCGGCGCGAAACTGGTTCACAACAGCACGGTGCCGCTTCTTCCGGCGGTCACGATCACCAACGGCACTCTCGACGGTACGGGAGTCATCGGCAGTGCCACCGTGGCCAGCAGCACAGGAAATGTGGTCGCCAACGGCAACGGGACGACTGGAGCCCTGACCGTGGATTCGCTGACCTTTAATGACGCAGCGACCATGAATTTGAATGTCGGAACGACCTCGCCATCGCTGATCACCACCACCCTGAACACAGGGGTGGCCGGCGGAGGCAAAATCACGATCAACGCGACGAACCCGGCCTGGACGAATAATCAAGTCTATGACCTCATTAGCTATTCCGCTCTGAGTGGCGCCGGATTCTCGGAATTCTTGAAGGGCACGATCTCGGGCCTCACGGTTCGCCAGACCTCGACACTCACTAATCCGGCGGGCTTCGTCGCCTTGTCGATTGTGGGGAGCAATCCCGTGTGGACCGGTGCCAACGGCAGCGTTTGGACGACCGCCCCCACGAGCAGCCCGACCAGTGCCTCGCCGAACTGGGCACTGAATCCCGCCCACACGACGACCGATTTCTGGGCCACCGATACCGTGGAGTTTAACGACACGGTGACCGTGGGTTCCGTCACCGCGCCGCCCAGCACGACGGCAGTGGTCATCACCGGCGGGAACGTGAGTCCGGGGTCCGTTACCTTTAACAACTCCAACGTGGATTATACCATCACGAGCAGCGATGGTTTGACCGGCATCGCCACGGGCTCGCTGACCAAGAACGGCACGCGAAGTGTGACGCTGGGGAGCGCGAATACCTACTCCGGGGCGACCACGATCAATGCCGGCACGCTGAACCTCACCGGATCGCTCAGCTCCACCCCGATCACCGTGGTCTCCAGCGGAACTCTTACCGAAAGCAGCAGCGGTCTGATTGCCGGAACGGCCTCGCTCACCACGGCGGGGGCTACCACGCTCTCGGGAGTGAACACCTACACCGGGACCACGACCATCAGTGCCGGGGGAACGCTCGCCATCGGCGGGGCGGGTCAATTGAGCTCGGTCGCCACTCCGGGCACCTATGCAGGCGCGATCGCGAATGACGGCACTCTCACTTATGGAAGCAGTGTAGCTCAGACGCTCACAGGGATCATCTCGGGAACGGGAAGTCTGATTCTCAATGGCACCACCAATGGCGGTCCCACCGTGGCGCAGACACCGACGCTGACGCTCACCGCTGTGAACACCTACAGCGGTGGCACGACGATCAACGGCGGGATGCTGTCGATGATTGGCGGTAATAATGCGGCCCTGGGGGCGGGCACGGTAACCATCAATGGCGGGAATTTCCTATTTGGAGATGGCAAGACCGTCGCCAACAACTTCGTCCTTTCCGGCGGCGGGATTTATGCCAAAGACGGGACCAACACCATCACTGGCACGCTCACAATCAATCCGGGCAGCACGACTTCTTATATTGGCGAAACCTTCGACAGCAAGATTATCAACATCAGCGGCCAGGTTTTCGGCAGTGGAAACGTAACTCTTGCCCACCCAACGGTGATCTCAACCACCTTTGGGGGAAACAACGTTCATTTCAGCAACGGAAACGTCAGCACCTATAACGGCACGGTCACGATCCTGCGGGATAATGCCACCGATTCTTTTACCACTCTTTTTCTCGATGCGTCCAATGCGCTGGGTAACGCCACAATTAATGTCGGTGACGCCACGGGCAACAAGGCCGTGGCCGCCACGGTCGGGAAGCCCTTCGTCTTCGGCAACGGCATCACGGTGGCGACGATCGGTGGGCTTTCGAGCGGTATTGCGACCACCGGCTTTGGCAATGTCGGCCTGGTCAACACCGCCAGTGCAGCCCTCACTCTTTCGGTTGGCAACAACAACACGAATCAAACGTTTTCCGGTATCCTGAGCGGTGCGGGCAGCCTGGTTAAGATCGGCACGGGCACGCAGACGTTAGCTGGCGTGAACACTTATGCAGGAACGACTGCGGTGAACGCCGGCACGGTGATCGTCAGCGGCTCGCTCAGTGGGAGCAGCACGGTGACGGTTGGTGACTCAGCCGCGCTCGCGACTCTGGCAACGCTGGGGGGCTCGGGCACCGTGGGACCCGTCTTTGCCGTCGGCAGCGGAAATCAGGCGACCACCGGCGCGAACATCGACCCGGGCAATACGCCACTCGTCGCGGGCATCCTCAACACCGGGGCCTTTAGCGCGACGAACGGAGCGCATCTTTCATTGCAGATCGGCGGCACCACCGCCGGTGGTGACACCCTTAGCGGGTATGACCGCGTCAATGTGACCGGCGATGTGATCCTCAGCGGAGCAGACCTGAAGTTGAGCTTGAACGGCACGCCTGCGTTTGCTTCTGACGCCCTGCTCTTCATCCTGGTCAACAACGGAGCCAATCCTGTGGCTGGCACCTTCGCTACGCTGAACGGCAGCTCCTTCAATGCGAACAACATCACGCTGGGTGGCCAGCAATTCCAATTGCTCTACAACGCCAGCTTTACGGGAACGGGCACCTACGGAGGGGTGGCCGATGGGCTCGGCAATGACGTCGCCCTCCTCATTGTCGTGCCGGAACCCAGCACCCTGGTTACGCTGCTTGGGGGACTTGGCGTTTGCCTCGGGTTCAGGCGAAGGCGGGCCAGGTGCGAAGGGTGACGGCTGGCGTTCCAAGGCCGCGCTACGCCCGCGCCGGAAAGTTGAGCGGCAGCAGCTTGTTGGCGACGATGGCAACGGTGTGGGTGAGTTGCGCTTGCCGCGCATAAGGCGAGAGAAAGGTGCCGTTGCGGATGTTCGTTCCTGCCGACCACGGCGAGAACGCAGGAAGCACGAGAGCCTCTTTCCCCGCCAGAAAGCAGGCGCAACGCGCGCTCGTGGTCACGCCGTCGGAGAGTTGGATCGCCGGATGTTCGTGGCCAAAGATGACGCGGCCACCGCGCTCGCGGGCCGCCAGGAGTCGGGCGCGGGCGATGGCTTCGTCAGCGCCATCCCCGTGCAAGAGCAGGTGCGGACCGACCCTGAATTCGCGCCTGAGCTCCAGCGCCAAACCCGCCTTTAACAAGAGCGCTGGGAGTTTCGCATCGTGGTTCCCGGCGATCAGCCGGACCACCATGGAGCTGGCGAGTTCTCCGATCCGCCGCAAATCCCGAAGCAGCGCTTCCGCAGGGACGGCGGCGTGGACGATGTCGCCGAGCAGCACCAATTCGGCGGGTGCATAGTCGGCGGTCAACGCTTTCAGGCGGGCGCTCGTATCCTCGGCAACGCTGACCGGCAGCAGGTTGCCACTGGTGCGGTGGGCCCAGGCGTAGCCGAGGTGCAAGTCCGCCACGACCAGGACGCGCGGCCCTTCGAGCCACAAGGCGCGCCGCGCGTCGAGCCAGAGGCCTGGTGAAAACTCAAGTCGGGCGCGGTGCATGGGAATCACTCTTCCTCTCCCTCATCGTCTTCATCAAATTTGAATCACTCGCTGGACCCAATGATCGCGTGATGGGCGCACTCAGGAGGACGAGGGAGAGGAAGAGGCGGAGTTCTCGATCTGTTTCCACCACAGGTTGAAGAGCCGCTCCTGCACCTCCCACGGATCCTCCACGAGCAGCGCTTCCTTGATCTTGGTCGCATACATTGCAAACGAAAGCGGCGGCACTCGCGGAACGCGCCGCAACCGCACCGGCCGGTCTGCTTGTGCGGTGAGGTAAGCCAGCGCGCCTTCGGCATCGAGGAAGACCCGCAGGATGTCCCGGCGCGCTTCGCGGAGCAGCACGTGATCGGGCTCGTGTTGTTGCAGGACGTTGAAGATGACCTCGGCGCTCCAGGCGAGTTTGCGCGTGGGTTTGTGCTGGTCGAAGAAATTGCGATAGACCATCAGCCCGGTCTGGGCGGCATTGCGAAAGTGGTATTTGAGCATCTCGGATTGCGCCAATGAGTTTTCGAGTTCGGAACCGAATCCTTCCACGCGCAGCAGGCTGCGCAGCTCCTCCTCGTTGAACTGTTGCTGCGGGGCAACCGTCAGCACGAAGCCGTAGTCGTGCGGCGTGGCGATCGCGTTCCCGCCGCGGAATCGGCTCAGGCGGAGGGTGACCACCCGAGCGAGCGCATCGTTCGCGGCCCGGCCGATCAACGAATGGAAAAAATAGTGGATGGCCACGGGGGCGGCGGCACGACGTTTGGCTTTCGAGCCGCGTGGGGACGTGGGGGGCGGCTCTTGCGGCAGTTCGAGAAACTCCTCGACGAGGAGAAAGTCCGCGGTCGGGATTTCAGAAAGCTCGAGCTGCGCGAGGTGGGTCTTGAGGATGATTTCCGCATTCGCGTTGCCGCAATCCAGCCGCCGGGCGATCCATGCGGCGAGTTGTGAGGTCCCTTGATGTGAGGCCGAATTGCCGTCGGCCCGATGTGGGGCCGACTGCAAGTCGGCCTCACATTGGGCCTCCCATTGCGCTTTGAACTCGCGCCGGAAGGCCACGATCTCCTCACACACCCGATTGGAGAGCGGCATCTTGCTCGCGTTCCATCGCGGCACCGTGGGGAGCGCGCCGGGCGCGGGCGTCACCCAAGCCTCCATGGTGGAAACGCGATCGAGCCGCACCGGGCGGCCCGCGATCATGAAAACATCCCCGATGCGGACCCAGCGGATGAAGCTCTCCTCGACGGAACCGAGCGCCCGGGTCTTCGAACGCACCCGGACCGAACCCACGCTCGGAATCACGCCTACATTTTGCAGGAAATCCCGCTGCACCCGGCCCGGTCGGGTCTCAAAGGTCTCCGCATCCAGGTCGATCTTGCCAAAGACCTCGGTGTACTGGCGGCGCAACGACTGGCCTCCGCCGGCCAGGTAGTCGAGGACATCATCGAATTCGATCTGATCCAGGCTGCGAAAAGGAAAGGCGCTCCGCACCAGCGCGAACGCTTCCGCCCGGTTCCAGCGCGCCGTGCAACCCATGCTCACGAGGTGCTGCGCGAGCACGTCCAGCGGCGCCTGCGGCACGCGCACCTCCTCGAGGTGGCGGGTGCGCGCGAGCAAGGCGGTGGCGCACGCCTCCACGAGATCGGCCACGTTGGTGGCCATGAGCACGCCCCGGCTGACCGCGTGGATATTGTGCCCGGCCCGACCAGCGCGTTGCAGGGCTTTGCTCACGCCTTTGGGGGTGGACATCATGACCACGAGTTCGATCGCGCCGATATCGATGCCGAGCTCGAGACTCGTCGAGCAGACCACGGCGCGCAGTTCCCCGCGCTTGAGGCGATCTTCCACCTCGCGGCGCACGTCGCGCTCCAGCGAGGCGTGATGGCATTCGATGACGTCCGCCAGCTCGGGAAAATTTTCGCGCAGCCAGAAGGTCGTGGCCTCGGCGCCCGAGCGGACGTTGCAAAAGATCAGCGTGGTCCGGTGTTTCTTGATCAGCCCGCCGAGCTCGCGGATAAGCCGCTGCCCGGTGAAACCCGCCTCCGGATACGGGTTCTTGCGCAGCGGCGTGTGCACGCGCAACTCCAGTTTCTTCGCGGTGGTGACATCCACGATTTCGCACTGCCCATGGGTGCCGACGAGGAACTGAGCCACTTCGGCGAGCGGTGCCACTGTCGCCGAAAGGCCAATGCGTTGCATCGCCGCCACCTCGCCCGTTGGCCTGCCTCCACTTGTCCCGTCCGCCGCCGCCTCGGCGGATGGGCTCGCCCCTTGCCCTGCAACGCCGAACGCCGAACGTCGCAATCGATCCAGCCGCTCGATGCTCAGCGTGAGGTGCGCGCCGCGCTTGTTGTCGGCGAGAGCGTGGATTTCATCGACGATCAGCCAGCGCACCTCGCCGAGAACGGGGAGCCATTTGGCCTGACTGAGGAGGACACAAAGGCTCTCCGGGGTGGTGAGCAGGATGTGCGGCGGCTTGACGAATTGCCGGGCGCGCTGGCTGGCGCTGGTATCGCCGGTGCGCAGTTCGACGCGGATCGGCGGTTTTTCGCCGAACAACTCCCGCAGCGGCTCGTTGAGATTTTTTTCCAGGTCGTATCCGAGCGCGCGCAACGGCGACACGTACACGCAATGGATCGCGTCGCGCAGGGTGCCGCCCTCGTGCATCTGCGCGAGCGCGTCGAGCACGGAGAGAAACGCGGCGAAGGTCTTGCCGGTGCCCGTCGGCGAAGCGATGAGCACGTTCGCGCCGCGGGCGAGCAGCGGCCAGGCGGCCCGTTGCGCCGGAGTCGGGCGACCATAGCGCTGGCGGAACCAGGCGAAGACGCGGGAATTACGACCGGGCGATGACATGAGGGGTGGAAAATCCGTCCGCGGCAAGGTATGGCAAACGCAATATGCGTCGTTCCTCGATTTGGACGGTGATCCTGCTGGCCATTTGCTGCGCCGCCGCCCGCGGTGCGGACGAGGCGCCGGAGCCGATGCGCGAGTTTCGGGCCGCCTGGGTGGCCACGGTGGGCAATATCGACTGGCCTTCCAAGGCCGGCCTGCCGGTGAACGATCAAAAGGCCGAACTGCGCGCGATTCTCGAGCGGTCCGTGTTGCTCAAGATGAACGCGATCATCCTCCAGGTGCGTCCGGCGTGCGACGCCTTCTACGACTCGCAGCGTGAGCCGTGGTCGCCATACCTCACCGGCACGATGGGCCTGGCGCCTGAGCCGGGCTACGATCCCCTCGAGTTCGCCATCGCCGAGGCGCACCTCCGTGGACTGGAACTGCACGCGTGGTTCAATCCCTTTCGCGCCCTGACTTCAGCGAGCGCGCCGGTTTCCAGCAATCATGTCACCCGCACCCATCCGGAATGGGTCCGCCGCTACGGCGGCCAGCTCTGGCTCGACCCCGGCGAGCCGAACGCGCGGGAGTTTTCCCTGGCGACCATTCTCGACGTAGTCCGCCGCTACGACATCGATGGGGTCCACATCGACGATTATTTTTACCCCTATCCGACGCCAGCCCGCACCCCCTTTCCCGACGATGCCTCCTGGCGCCGCTACCGCGAGGGCGGCGGAACGCTCGAGCGCGACGACTGGCGGCGGGACAACAACAACCAGCTCGTCGAGCAGCTCTACACGAGGGTCAAAGAGTTGAAGCGCGGGGTGAAGGTTGGGATCAGTCCCTTTGGCATCTGGCGACCCGGCAACCCGACCACGATCATCGCCGGGCTGGATGCCTATGGGGAGCTTTACGCCGATTCGCGCCGCTGGCTCCAGGAAGGTTGGTGCGATTATTTCTCACCGCAGCTTTACTGGAGCATTGCCCCCAAAAAGCAGAGCTTTCCCGTGCTGCTGTCCTGGTGGGCCGAGCAAAACAAGCTGGGCCGGCATTTGTGGCCGGGCATCGCCACGGAGCGCATCGGGCCGGCGCGCCCGATCCAGGAGATCCTGAATCAGATCGAGCTGACCCGGACTTTCGCCGGATCCCACGGGCACGTGCATTGGAACCACAAAGCATTAATGCGGGACAAAGGGGGAATCGTGGAGGGGCTGCGCGAGCAGTCCTATCCGCAGTTTGCGATGGTGCCGGCCTCCCCGTGGTTGGGGGTCACGACGCTCCCCAAACCGGTGCTCGAGAGCGGTGGAGGCCGACTCTCGTGGCGCCTGGCCGATGGCCGGCAGCCGCGCTGGTGGCTGGTGCAGGCGCGCCAGGGCGAGACCTGGGCGTCGCAGCTCGTGCCGGGAACCCGCAGCAGCGGCCGGTTGCCCGACGCCGAAGCCATCTCCCTGCGCGCCGTCGATGCAGCCGGCAATCTCGGTGAGCCGATCGTGCTCCGAGTTCGATAAGCGCGCGGCCATGGCCCGGCTTCACCTCCATCTTGCGGCGCACGACGAGCCGTGCCACTACCTGCCCGGATTGCGCGCCACCACCGAGTATCGCGTGATGACGGGGGTTTCGCCCGAGGAACAGGAGGCGTTGCTGTCCCGCGGCTGGCGGCGCTTTGGGGCGCAGTATTTCCGGCCGGTTTGTGCCGCTTGCGCCGAGTGCGTGTCGCTGCGGGTTCCCGTGGCCACCTTCGAACCCACAAAGAGCCAGCGGCGGGCCTGGCGCAAGTGCCAGCACCTGCGCGTCGAGGTGCGCACGCCCTGCGCCGATCCGCAACGGCTCGCCCTCTACCACGCCTGGCACGCGGAGCGTGAACAGGCGCGGGGCTGGCCGGGTTCACCCATGGACCTGGAGGAATTCGCGCGGGTCTTCTGTCTGCCGCACCAGGGCGCGCGCGAAATGGATTATTTCGACGGCGAGCAGTTGGTGGCAGTGGGCTTCGTCGATGAGACGCCGCAGTCGATCAGCTCGATCTACTTTTTCTATCATCCGCAGGTCGCGCGTCTCTCGCTCGGGGTGGCGAGCGCCTTGTTTGAAATCGAGTGGGCCCGGCAACGGGAGAAGACCTACGCCTATTTCGGCTACCGCATCGCCGGATGTCCCTCGACGGCCTACAAATCACACTACGGCCCGCACGAATTGCTCACCAGCCGACCGGGGTTTGATGAAGCGCCGGCGTGGCATCCCGCGCCGGGGGCTGGAAATGAGGCAGCGTGAATTTGCTCGTAGTCCTGCCTTGAGGCGGAAAGAACACCCCGCCATCGGAAGGGTTCGCCTCCAGTGAAGGCGGAACGCCAGGTCTGATTGCATGGTTTGTTCCGCCTCAAGGCGGGCTCGTACGCAGACCTCCCCTACCCGGCCTTCTCGCGCATTTTCGCCAGGCAATGGAGGAGATAGGGCAGGAGCTGCTTCTTGCGCGAAACGACACCGGCCAGTTCCCAGATGTGAGGCGCGCTCTGGGGATAATCGATCGTTTGCAGAAACTCGTCGCTGCCCTGCACGAGGAGGAGCGAGGTTTGATCGTTGATGTCCGTGACGAGCAGCGCCGTGAAGAGCAAGCCATCGCGTTGGCGCTGGGCGGCGAGCGCTTCGAGCAGGGCGTCGCGCTTTTCCGGGAAATGCGCGAAGGTCAATTCTTCGATTTGCGCGACGGTGAAGCGGTGTCCGTCCTCGGCATACGGTTTGGAGTCTGCGGTGATCGCCTGCTCCGGCGTCATGGTCAGCAGCGGTGAGCCGACCCGGAAAATCTGCTCGGCGAGTTCGTCGGAGCTGACGCCGGCGATCTTCGAGAGGCGATCGAGGATCTCGCAATCGACCGGAGTGGCCGTGGGGGAGGTGAGATTCAGAGTGTCGGAGATCAGGCCGGCCATGAGCAAGCCGGCGATCTTCGCGTCCATCGGCACGCCGAGCTGTTGATAGCAAAGGGCGACGATGGTGCTCGTGGAGCCGACCGGGTTGTTCCAAAAAAGGATGGGGGTGTCGCTGGCCAGGCCGCCCAGCTTGTGATGGTCGAGGATTTCAATGATCGGCACCTTGTCCGCGCCGCGCACAGCCTGGGCCAGCTCGTTGTGATCCACGAGAATCAGTTGCCGCGGGATCGCTTTCAGAAAGTCCGACTTGGAAAGAATCCCGACCAGCGCGTCGTGCTCATCCAGGACCGGGAAGACAAAAGAAGCGCTTTGCGCAGCGAGCTGACGCGCGGCGTCGAGCAGGCTATCCGGGCGGAAGCTCTGGTAATTGGCCTCGATCATGCGCTCGGCGGCGACGGCGCCGCGGGCCAGGAGCACGCTCGTCGCGGTATCGTGCGGCGAGCTGATCATGGTCACGTTGGCGGCCTGCGCGGCGGTGCGAATTTCGTCTTCGATCGGCAGGCCACCCGTGACCACGACCGCATGGACGCGGGCTTCCACGGCCAGCGCCTGGATGCGTGGGCGATCGCCGACAAAGACGATGACTTTGTGATCGCGGTAGCCCTGGAGGCGCGGCCCAAACGACTTCTCGGCCATGGCCCCTACGACGAGGAGTTGCTCTTCCGGTTCGCTGGAAAGCGCGCCCGTTACCAGAGTGCCGCGGAAGGTGGCCACGATGCCGGCCAGCGAAGCCGTGACGAGCCGGGCGGCGCTGGCTTCCTCGCGTGGTGGAAACAGGTAGCGATTGACTTTGAACGCGCTCAGCAATCCGAGGCAGTGATTGTTTTCATCCACCACGGGGAGCCCGCGCAGGAGTTTTTCGTCGATGAGCTGAATGGCATCATAAACGGGGGAATCCGCGCGTACCGAGATGACCTTCGGCTGCATCACGTCGCTGACCCGGGCCGCCAGATCGTTGATCAGCAGCGGTGGCTCGACGCCAAACTTCGCGAGCACGAAATCGATCCGCTCATTGGTGTTGCCCGCGCGCGCCGCCACGACGTTGCTGTGGCCGGCGAGACGTTTGAGTTCCGCATAGCCAAGAGCGGAGCAGATGGAATCCATGTCGGGATTCCGATGGCCGATAACGATGGTTTGCATCGCCGCGGAGGATGCCTGCGCGCCGCGGCCGCCGCAAGCGGCACGGACAGGGAACGGTGAGGCCGACTGGCCTGCGGCAGGGGCGCGCCCTGCGCGAGGGTGAAGTTACGAAATCGCCGGTCTCAACCTCAAGCCGCCGAGGGCGATCTCCCCCCTTCGTCCGTTGGAAGCAGCGCCTCTCTAGAACGTCCGCAGACCCGCAATCTGGTTGCGTGGGGCCACGGTGCGTCGCAGGGCATCCATTTTCCGACGATCGACACGGCTCGAGGGATCGAAATTCGTCCCGTGCCGGGCGCGGAACCGGGCGTCGATGCGCTCGTCGAGAGGTTTTTGCTTGGGGGAGGTGATCGCCAGGCGGGGACTCGTGTCCAAACGGCCGGACCGGGCGGGCGCAAGGTGTTGCGGCGCCGAAGGAGTCGCCTGCCGGGCGACGGTTCCCCGTCCACGAGAGGCAACCGGCGCGGGCGTTCGTTGGGGTTTGATCCGCATCACCACCTTCGGGGCGGCAGCCGGTGCAGGCTGGGGTTTGACGCGAGCCGCCAGGGTCACCGGGGCGCGCCGCGGCACCGGTGAATTGGCTTTCGCCACGCGCGGGACCGCGACCGCTTTGTCCGGAAGCTCACCGCCCCCGAAATCCTGCTCTGAAATGACGCTCGCCTGGTGGTGCAGGAAAAAGCTGAGTTGCCGGGCCACCTCTCCGTTGGGCAGCCACACGGGGGCAGTCAGCGTTTCATCCATCAGCCACCACGGGTAGCTGGGTGTCGTGGCGTCCCGGTAAACCACGGCGGTGCCCGTTCCGACGGCTTCTTCTCGCAGGGCCGTTTGGTACCGGAACTGGTAGGTCACGACCTTGTGCTCGACCTGATCCGAAGCGAGCACCCGGTGGAGACGGTCGGCATAAGCAGGGTCCGGTTCGGTGGTCGGCGCGTGCCCCGCGCGGGTCTCAACGACCTTTTTCCACGTCGGCGAAGTCTGAAAGGCGGAGCAACCCGAAAGCGTCAGGGCAACGACGAGGGAGACGGAGATCGGCTTGTGCATGCAGAAGAGGAGCGGATTTGGCCGACCCGGACGGGACGGAAACCCCGGCCTTCTACAGGGGTAACCGGTTCTGCTCAATGCTTTTCTCCGTGCCCTCCGAAGGATTCTCCCTCCGGTCCACCATGGGTCCCTGGTTCCGGCTCTGCTGCCGAGTCGGTTCCGAAAAGCGCAAAGTCACCACGAGACCCGCCCAACCGGAACGGTTCTCAGAGCTGGCCGAGCTGATGCTTGAACACCCAGGTCTGCACCTTGAGCGGCAGCTCCAGTCCATTGAACGGCTTGCCGATGAAATCACTGCCCCCGCTGAGACTGGTTTCCGCACGTTTGTCGAGGGTGTCGGTCCCGGTGAGAAAGACGATGGGGGTTCGGCGATAGGTCGGAAGCTCGCGGGTCCGGGCACAAAAGCGAGTCCCGTCCATGCCGGGCAGGCCGACATCGACCAGGACCAGGTCGAAGCGCTGTGTTTCCACGGCGGCAAGCGCCTCCTCGGCGCTGCCGAAACCGGTGGTCTCGATTTTTCCGATCCGGAGTAGCTCCACGACACTGGAGAGAAGGTCGGCGTCGTCGTCGATGGCGAGGACGTGCGGTGGCGGCAACGATTTGGCCGCTTCGAGCAGGCGGGGTTCGAGGAGTTTGCTGAGGAAGTCGGTGGCCTGCCGGATGGTCCGCAGAGTGGTTGGTTGCAGCGGTTTGGCGGGCGACCGCGCTTCTTCGAGGAGCAGGTTCACGCTTTGCACCAGCCGGCTGAAAGCGTGCGTGGGGGCGAGGGCGGAGGGTCGGAGCAGCAGGGCCGCCTGATCGGCCGCGTCGGCGCGCACCGCGAGATCAGCCGGTGCGGCCACCAGCCGATCCACCGCGGCGCGCAGTTTGAGCAACTGCGCCGCGACCGGCTCGAGTTCGGACGGAAGACCCGACGTTTTCGGCGCGGCCGGCCCACTCAACGGGGGAGGGGGAGGCTGCGTTCTCCCGGTCGGGGCGGTGTCGATGCGTTGCGTTTCCTTCTTTTTTTCGGCCTTCTTGAGCTGCTCGCTGCTGACAATCTTTTCGGCCTGGAGAATCTCCATGGCCTGGCGGGCGGCGTCGCGCTCGCGGATGGTCAGCGCCAGTTCCTCGCGCGCCTTGCTCAGCTCCTGCTGAAGCCCCGAGATCTGGTGTCGCAGATGATCGCGCTCCGCAGCCACGGGCTTGAGGGCATCCTCCGCGATGGCATGGGGCGTGTTATCCGTCCTGCCGGTGACCAGCCGCGCGCTGCCGAGCATGTCGATGCGGCGCTGGAGCCAATCGACCCGGCTGCGCAACTCCCCATTCTCCGCCCGCAGAAAAGCCACATCCCGTTCGAGCTCCGCCGCCGAGAGCTCCGGCTCGGCGGAATCGGGCTCCGCGGGATCGAATTCGCACTGGACGGTGCCGAAGGCAATCTTGCAGGCCGCGCGCAGGTGGTAATCCGTGACCGGCTCGCCGTCCACAAAGCTGAGGTTGGTGGATTGCAAGTCGTGCAGGCGATAGTGCCCCTTGAACTCGATGAGTTCGGCGTGATGTCCCGAAACGCTCCGATCGTTGATCTGGATGGTGTTGTCGGGCTCGCGGCCAATAGTGATGCGCTCGCCTTTCAAGGCGTAGCGCTCTTCACCGGAATTCAACAGCTTGATTCGCAATGCAGGCATGGGGCAGGGGACTTTCAAAGAGCAGGAAATGAGAAAGCAGATGCGATGCCGCGGCCGGGGCAACGACTTGCGCCCGGGGCCGAACTGCGGAAGAGTGCCGGCCCTTTTCGCATGCTCGAAGAAATCCAACGCCGGCGCACTTTCGCCATCATCTCGCATCCCGACGCCGGCAAGACGACGCTCACCGAGAAACTGCTTCTCTATGGCGGTGCGGTGCAGCTCGCCGGCTCCGTGACGGCGCGCAAGAACGCGCGCGCGGCGACCTCCGACTGGATGGAGCTGGAGCGCAAGCGCGGCATCTCGGTGAGCTCGACGGTGCTCCAGTTCGAGTACCGTGGCTATCGGGTCAACTTGCTCGATACGCCGGGGCACAAGGATTTCTCCGAGGACACCTATCGCGTGCTGACCGCGGTGGACGCCGTGGTCATGGTGATCGACGCGGGAAAAGGGATCGAAGCCCAAACGCGCAAGCTCTTTGAAGTCTGCCGCCGGCGCGGGGTGCCGATCTTCACCTTCATGAACAAGTGCGATCGCCCCACCCGGGAGCCGGTGGCCCTGCTGGACGAGTTGGAACATGTGCTCGGGATCGGCGCGTTCGCGGTGAACTGGCCGCTCGGCGCCGGAGTGACCTTTCGCGGCGTCTTCTCCCGGCAAACGCGCGAGGTGCACCTCTTCGAGCGCACCGCCCACGGCGCTTATCGCGCGCCGGTGCAGGTGGGCTCCCTGGACGAGCCGTTCGTCACGGAGCGGGTCGAGCCAGACGACCTGGCGCGTGCCATCGAAGAGCTGGAGATGCTGGAGATCGCCGGCGTCGATTACTGCGCGGAAAAAGTGAATCGCGGCGAGCAGACCCCCGTCTTCTTCGGCTCCGCGATGAATAACTTCGGCGTCCAACTGCTCCTCGATGCTTTCCTCGAGCGATCCCTCCCGCCGCAGCCACGCCGGTCCATGGCGAATGGGAAGGCGGTCAAGAGCGCCCCCGCCTCCACGCCGGCCATCGATCACGGAGCGCCCTTCACGGTTCCGCTCGACGGCCCGTTTTCCGGTTTCATCTTCAAGATTCAGGCGAATATGGATCCCCGGCACCGCGACCGCATCGCGTTCCTGCGCATCTGCTCGGGCCGGTTCACCCGCGATATGACCGTGACCCATTCCCGCACCGGCAAACGCGTCCGTCTTTCGAGTGCGCACAAGGTCTTCGCGCAGGAGCGCGAGACGGTGGACGAAGCCTTTGCCGGCGATGTGATCGGTTTGGTCGGCCACTCGGAATTCGGCATCGGCGACACCCTGTCCGAAGACGGCGCCATTGAGTTCCGCGAAATCCCGCGGTTTCCGCCCGAGTGCTTCGCCTATCTGCACAATCCGAATCCCTCGAAGTTCAAGCAGTTCCGCCAGGGGGTGGAGCAGTTGCTGCAGGAAGGCGTGGTCCAGGTGTTCGAACTGCGCGATGCGGCGCAAAAGCTGCCCTTGCTGGCGGCGGTCGGACCGCTGCAATTCGAGGTCGTGCAGTTTCGTCTCGAGAGCGAATACGGCGCGAAATCGCAGCTCGAGAATGCGTCGTGGGAAGCGTTTCGATGGCTGAAGCCGGACACGGACACCAAGGCGCTGAAGTTTCCGACGGGGTGCCGCCTTGCCTTCGACAGCGTGGGAGATCCCGGCGTGCTCTTTCCGAGCGCGTGGACCCAGCGCTATTTCGGAGAGCAAAACCCTGGCGTGGCCCTGCTCGACCTGCCCGCCGAGGCGCCCTAGTTTTACCGTCCATGCGTGTCCGTCTGTGTTTGAGTCTGCTTGCCCTGGGGACCGCCCTGGCGTCGGCGACGGACGAAGGTGCGTTCGACTATGCCACCGCGCCACGGGCGATTCTGGTGCGTCCGCCGGGGCCGCCCGCGGATTCGCTGCTCCAGGCGACGATCGAACCCACCAAGCGCGAGTTGCGCTTCGATGACGTGCTGGCGGCGGAACGGTGGGAACAAAACTTTGCCCTGACCACGCGGCTGCCGATCGACGAGAGCTTCTCGCTTCGCCAGGAATTTCGGGCCGGGATGCAGAGCGAAAGTGTGCTCGGCAACGAGCTAAGCATCGCCTTCCGCGACGCGCTCGCGGTGCTCGAAAAGACGGCGGCGGAACTGCGCGTCAGCGAAGCCTGGCGGCTGGAGGCGAGCATCCAGGAACAGCGGCTCGCGAATAACAGCATTCCCTTTGCGGAAATCGTGACCTACGGCGCCGAGGCGAAATTTGCCCCGGCCCCCACCACCGCGGTGAAGCTGCAACTCGAGCTCCAGCAGCGCGACGAATTTACCGCCGGGGAGAGCGCGCAGGACACCTGGCGGCTCGCTCTGGAGCAGGACCTCGTTCCGAAACTGGTGAAAGCGTCCGCGGGCGTGTCGATGGTGCACTTCGTTGACGCGCAGGTGGCGGAACGGGAAAGCCTCGCGGAGAAATTCGAGTGGTCGCTGAAATGGTCGCCGATTGCCCGGACTGCGCTTTTGCTGGGCGCCGAGCGGACCAGCCGTGAGGCGTTGACGCTTTCGGAAGCGATGGATTCTTACGCCGTGAAATTGCAGCAGCAGCTTTTCGGGAAGAGCAAAATCGAACTGCAGGCGGGCTACGAGTCGCACCTGCGGACGGCCCTTGAGCCGATTCTCCCGGATGCAGTCTGGAGCCTCGGCGCGAACTCCGACTTTGCGGTCCACGAGGATTGGAACGCCGGTTTGGGGGTGCGTTATCGCCTGCGGGAGGAACCGGCGTTGCTGACGCCGGCGGATGAGTTGTCCTTGACCCTGTCGCTCAAAGGCCGCTTCTGAGCGGCGCCGCAATCAGACAATCTCCGGCTAGAGCGATCGCCCGACGGCCTCGGCGACCTTGCGGATGCGGCCGACCAGGTCGGCAAATTCCGCCGGCAACAGCGCCTGTTCGCCATCGCTCTTGGCCAACTCGGGCGAGTTGTGCACTTCCACCATCAGCGCATCGGCGCCCGCGGCGACCGCCGCCAGAGCCATCGAAGCGACGTAGTCGCGCAAACCGATTCCGTGGGTAGGATCGACGACCACGGGCAGATGCGTCTCCTGCTTCAAGACCGGCACGGCATTCAGATCGAGGGTGTTGCGCGTGTAGGTTTCGAACGTGCGAATTCCGCGTTCGCAAAGGAGCACGTTGAAATTTCCTTCGTTCAGAATGTACTCCGCGCTCATCAGCAAATCTTTGATGGTGGCGCTCATCCCGCGCTTGAGCATCACGGGCAGCCGGGAACGGCCCACTTCCTTGAGCAGCGAAAAGTTTTGCATGTTGCGCGCGCCCACCTGGAGGCAATCCGCATACTGCTCGATCAGTTCGAGGTGCTTGGTATCCATGATCTCAGTGATCACCGGAAGGCCCGTTTCCTGGCGCGCTTCGGCGAGCAGGCGCAACCCTTCCACCCCGAGGCCCTGAAAGGCGTACGGCGAGGTCCGCGGCTTGAAGGCGCCGCCGCGGAGCACGCTGGCTCCCGCCTGTTTGATTTCGCGCGCGATCGAAGTGATCTGTTCGCGGTTCTCGACGGAGCACGGCCCCGACATGACCACCAATTGCGGGCCCCCGATCGCGACGTTCCCGATCTTGACCACGCTATCGTTGCCGCCCCGGAACTCCCGCGCCACGAGCTTGTAGGCTTTGAGCACGGGGGTGACGGATTCAACTCCGGCAATCGCCGCAATCGGTTTTTCCCGGATCGAGTCCTCCGAGCCGATCACTCCGATGACCGTCCGCATCGCGCCCCGGCTGACTTCCGCCTTGAGACCCCACTCGACGACGCGATCGACGATGTGCTGGATCTGGTCTTCGGTCGCATCGGGTTTGGTAACGATGATCATGGCAAAGGGCGGAAACAGTAGCGCTGGGTCACCGGCGGGCAAACGCCTTTTTTGGCCCGCTTTTTTCGGGTCTCCGACCGGGCGCAATACATGGAACTTGTCATGCAAGGAGTATTTTGCTCCGATGCGCCCCGTGAAATTTCCTCCTGCTCTCCCAGTGGCCGTTGTCCTCATTGTTGTGCTTTGCGGCTGCGACACCCTCGCCAACCGCCGCCGCTTCTACGCCCCCAAAAAGGGCGAAGGATATTGGACGCGCACGCTGGAGGAAGGGACCTGGAAAAAGCGCGGAGTCAAACCGGCGGGCTCGACGCCCGTCAAGCGGTCTTCCGCGCGGCCGGTGCAAGCCGCGCCCGCGGCGAGTCCGGCGGTCTCGAAGCCGGCTCCCGCCCCCGCGAACGAGCCTGTGGCGATGCCGCAATAGCGGATGGTCAGGGCAGGCCCATGGCCGCGCGCTGCCAGGGCATCATCTTCGCGGCCGTTTCCTGGTCGTTGGCGGCCAGGTTCTCCAACATCAGCTTCGGCGCGATCAACGATGGATCGAGCTTCCACTCCGCGGCGATCTTGTCCCGCCGGGTTTTCAGGTCCTTGAAGCGGGCTTCCTCTTCGCGCGTGGGACGCGGGCGAGGCTTGCGAATGACCTGCGGCCACTCGCCTTCCGGCAACGCCATCGCCTCGCGGGCCGCCTGAAAAAAGCGCGCCCGGCGCGCACCTTTGAGTTGCGAAAAATCCACTTCAAGACCGCGATCCAGGTCCGCGGCGGCTTGGACGAGCTGCTCGCTGTGCAGGATGTGAAAGGTCGGGCGATCGACCGCCTGGGCCTCCGCTTCGCGCCATTGCCACAAGGCACGCAAGACCGCGGAGGCGCGGCCGCGCAGATCCTTGCTGCCGGTGATGCGCCAGAGCTGGTCGGGGTCGCGTTCCCGGGTGATCGTCGAGGCGAGGATGGCCCGCTCGCAGCACTGCTCGAACCAGCTCCAGCGGTCCAGCTCGCGCAGATCGCCTTCCAGCGTCGCGGCGATCTCCAGCAGGTGGTGCGTGTCCTTGACTGCGTAATCGGCCATCTGCGAGGGGAGCGGCCGCCGCGCCCAATTTGCCTTCTGCGAAGCTTTCGCGATCTGGACGCCAAAGTATTTGAAGATGAGCGCCGCGAGACTGAACTCGGGAATGCCGCACAGGCGTGCGGCGATCATCGTGTCGAAGACTCGGGTCGGTCCCGCGAAGCCGACCCGGCGCAGCAGCCGCAGGTCGTAGTCCGCCCCATGGATGACGAGCTCTTTCCCGGCGAGCGCGTCGAAGAGCGGCGCGAGCGGCACGCCGGCGAGAGGATCGATCAGGAAATCATGGTCCGGGACGCTGATTTGAATGAGACAAAGCTTTTCAAAATAGCAGTGCAGGCTGTCCGCCTCGGTATCGATGGCGATGCGGCCGTGCGGCGTCAGATGAGGCAACGCCGCCGCCAGCCCTTCGCGAGTGTCGATCAGCGGATGCATCAGCCACGCAGTCCTGAGAGCAGCAATTCCGCGTTCGACTTGGTCGCCTTGAGCGCGTGGATCAGGACCTCGGTCGCCTCAAATGGGGGGAGGGCGGCAAGCTGCCGGCGCAGGACGAGGATTTTCGCAAATTCCTGCGGATGATAGAGCAACTCGTCCCGGCGCGTGGCGGAAGCCAGGGTATTGATCGAGGGAAAAATGCGCTTGTCGGACAGCCCGCGGTCGAGGTGCAACTCCATGTTGCCCGTGCCTTTGTACTCCTCGAAAATCAGGTCGTCCATGCGGCTGTTGGTTTCGATGAGCGCCGTGGCGAGGATGGTCAGGCTGCCGCCTTCTTCGGTATTCCGCGCCGCGCCGAAGAATTTCTTCGGTTTCACCAAGGCCTTCGAGTCCACCCCGCCGGACATGGTGCGGCCGCGGTTGCCCATGAGATTGTTGTAACCCCGGGAGAGGCGCGTGATCGAGTCGAGCAGGATGACGACGTGCCGGTGCAATTCGACGAGCCGCTTGGCGCGATCGCTGACCAGCTCGGCGACCTGCGTATGACGGGCGGGGCTTTCGTCAAAGGTTGAACTGTAGATTTCACAGTTGACCGAGCGTTTGAAATCCGTGACCTCCTCCGGCCGTTCATCAACCAGCAAAAGGATCAAATGCGTTTCGGGGGAGTTGGCGAGGATCGACTGCGCAATGTCCTTGAGCAGAATGGTCTTGCCGGTCCGGGGTGGGGCCACGATCAGACCCCGCTGGCCGCGGCCGAGCGGAGCGATCAGGTCGATCGCGCGAGGCGTGATCGAGCGGCTTTTCGGGTTCTCAAGGACGATGCGCTCGGTAGGGTGCAACGCCGTGAGCCGGTCGAATTCCACCGTCTCACGCCACTCGCTCACGGGGATGCCCTCGATGCTGACGATCTGATCGATGGTCAGGTACTTTTCGCGATCCCGCGGCGGACGGATCCGCGCGGTGAGGCGGTTTCCATTGCGGAGGCTGAACTGCCGCTCGAGCTGCACAGAGACGAAGACGTCCTGGGGCAGCGAACGGAAATTGTAGCAGGGCCAGCGCAGGAAGCCGCTGCCTTGCGGCGACATCTCGACGATGCCGTCCGCATAGAGCTCGGTGCCGCGCGAAGCGTAAACTCGCAACAAGTCGAAGACCAGATGATGGCGGGTCTTATCGGCGTTCAGTTTGAGGTGATACCGTGCGGCCCGTTCGCTCAGTTCGGCGAGCGTCTCGCGATGCAACTCGTCGATCCAAAGCTGCCGGGGCACCTCAGGCGGCTCCGCTGGCGCGCTGGCTGCAAGACCGTCGGGCAGCGGCGGGGCATCGGCGGCGGCGAGAGCAGAGGCAGTCGAGGCGGGAGCAGCGGGTCGGGGAGTAGAAGATTCATCCATAAAATTGGCGGAGCCAGGCCGCGAGGAACTCGGCGTGCCCCTCGAGGGAGGACTCCGTGGAGTCATTCCAGATCAGGTGATCGGCTCGGGAGATTTTGATTTCGAGATCCAGTTGGGCGGAAATGATCTTCGCTGCCATCTCGGGCTTGAGCCCGCGTTCAGATTGCAGCCGAAGCCTCTGCGTGGCTGATGCACAGGCGACCACGACGACGCGGTCAAAATGCGCCTCAGCTCCGGTCTCATAGAGCAGAGGAAGATCAACAAAGAGCCAGCGGCAGCTTTTCACGGCCTGTCCGGCGAGCGCGCTCCAGCGGGCACGGATCGCGGGGTGGAGGATCTCTTCGAGCCGTTTCCGGTTCAGTTCAACCGAGAAAACCAGCTCCCGCAACCGCGCACGGTTGGGTCGGCCTTCCGAATTGTAAATGTCCGCGCCAAAAGCTTCCTCGACGGCCCGTCTGACGTCAGGATCGCTGGCGAGCAGCTCGTGAGCAGCCTGGTCGGCGTCGAATGATTCCGCCGGCAGACGGCGGAGCAACGAACGCGTGAAAGTGGATTTGCCTGTGGCGATTCCTCCGGTGATGCCGATAACGGGCACAGCCGCTCTACTTCTGCATCAACGGAAGGTTGCTCTCCAGCGGCAGGATTTCAGGCGCGGGCAACGTCTCGACGATCTCCTCGATCTCTTCATTCGGGCGAATCGGATCGCCGGCCGGGTTGATGAGACGCGCGGAGACGAAGATGACCAGATTGCGCTTGATATGCTGATCGACGCTCGAACGGAACAGACGTCCCAGCAGCGGGATATCGCCAAGGAGCGGGACCTTGTCCTCGACCTTTTGCACGTCCTCACGCATCAGGCCCCCGAGCACGACGGTTTGGCCGTCGAACACGCTGACGCTGGTGGTGATCTTCCGGGTGCTGAAGATGGGCTGGTTGATGACGTTGGGCGTCAGGATCAGCGTCAACGGTTGCCCGGTGAGGATGTTGATGGAGCTCGACGAAATCGGGCTACCATAGTTGATGAACCCTTCGAATTCGACGACCTGCGGAACCAAGTTCAGATCGATGGTGTAACCATCGGGTCCGACGTTGGGTTCGACTTCAAGGGTGACGCCAGTATTCCGGGTCTCAAACGCCGTCGGTGTCGTAGGAGTGACCGGGAAAGACTGCGGAAGATTGATGGTCACGCCCGCGCCGCCGCCGCCATTGGTGCCTTGACCGCCGAAATTCTGCGGAATCTGCGGCGGATCGAACTCGGTCGGATAACGGAACTCGCGGATGATTTCAATCACCGCCCGCTGGCCGGGTTTCGTGGTCACGCGAGGCGCGGAGAGTAGATCGACGCCCTTCTTTTGATTGAGCGCGCGGATGACGAGCTGGAACTGCGGATCGGTGAACACCCCGGAGAGCGCGGCGATGCCTGGCCCAAGCATCGAGTTGCCGGCGATGCCGAAGAGGAGTGCGTCGATCGCGTTCTGGCTGATGGCGAGCTGCCCACTGCGATTTCCCGCGGTAACCGGATTGCCCCCAACCGGCGCTCCAGCCCCCTGGTTGAAGAACGGAAAGTCTGCGCCATTGGGCGTTGGAGCCGTGCCGGCGGTGCCGCCACTGCCGAAGATCCGGTTTGAGCCGGGAACATTGGCTGCGCCGAGCTGCCAGTCAAAGCTGAGTTCCTTGAGGTTGTTCTGGGAAATTTCCACGAACTTCGCCTCGATCTCGATCTGGATGGTGCCGTTGCCACTCTCGACCGAGGAGATAATCGTCTCCACAAGATCGAGTTGCTCCTGGGTATTTCGGACGATCAGTTTGCTGCTCGTAGGCAGGTAAATCGCAGAGGCCTGCGGACCGAAGGCCACGCCTTGGGCGATCAGCCAATCCTTTGCCTTCTCGCGCTCCGCGATGCCCGTGCCGCCGCGGGTCGCATCCGCAGGCGCGCCACCACCGGCGGCCGGCGCCGCAAGGCCGCCTCCCACCTCACCTCCGCCCGCTCCACGGCCGATGAGATCGGGACGGACTTTGTATTCTTTGGTGATCAGCACGTCGATGTTCGTGCTCGCGGGCACGATCGAAACGGCGAAGGGCTCCACTTTATACTTTAACCCAGCGAGGTTGGTCACGTAACGCAACGCCTCGGAAAGCGGGATGTTCGTCAGCGATACCGTGATGCGGGCATCGGCCGGGCTGCCAAAGGCTGCGGGAGCGGCTCCCGGAGCGCCTGGAGCGGCCGCGCCTGGTAGCGCCTCGAGACCTGGAATGGCTGGCGCTGCCGCCGGAGCCCCAAGATCTGGAGCCGCCCCGGCGCCCCCGCCGCTGGCGCCTTCAAGTTTCAAGACCAGGTTCACGCCGCGGTTGGCGGGGTTTGCCTCCGTGGTATCCAGCTCCACGCTCTTCTTCTTAAGAAATTCGATCGCTTCGCGAATGGTTGCTTCCTTGAACTCAAGCCGCGGAATGACGATCCGTTCGAGCTTCTTCTGAATCATTTCCGTCCGGCTGACCTCGCCACCCCTGGTTTCGATAGGCCGGCTCGCCTCCAGGTTGAAACGCCTGATCGGCCGCGCCCAGGCCTGATCCACGCGCCGGACCATGTTCGAACGAGTTTCGTCGTAGCTGACGACCGCGTAATCGTCGATCGCCTTGTTGACCTTTTCTTGAAACTTGCGCGCGGCGATGTTGTAGGGGTCGAGATTGAGAATCTGTTCGGTCCGCTTCAAAGCGAGATCGTAGCGGCCTGACTGGTAGAAGCCTTCCGCATCGACGAAAAACTGCTTCACCTGCTCAACCTTCCCGCGGTGGCCTGGGGTGATCGTCTTGTTGTAATAATCCGGCGTCTCCAGCCGGGCGAGAATGACGATCGCATCCTTATATTTCGGATTATAGCGATCATCCAGAACGAGCTTGAGGGTGTTGGTCGCGTCCTCGTAGCGGCCCTCGGTGATGCGCTGCTCGGCCAGCTTGACACTCGCTTCGGAAAACTTGTCGAGGGCCCGGCGATACTCGCGGCGGGAGTTTTCCGCGTTCGGAATGTTATCCACGGCCTGATTGTAATAAACGACCGCCTGGGCGTAATCGCGATCAGCCATGGCCTTGTCGCCCGCTTCCATCGCTTGCTGCCCGCGGCGCAGATAGTCGTAGCGGCGCGGCAGCTCGCGTTCCGCTGCAGTCTGGCCGCGGAAGCCCCCGTCAGCCGCAAAGCTGAGCGTCGGGAGCAGGAGCATCGAGCCGACCAGCACGGAGGAGATCGTGGTCGCGAGAGGGGGTTTGATCATGGCGTTCGGATTTGGATTGGAGTAATTCTGCAACTGATTTGGTGCGCGGCGGGCTGAATAAGCCAGCCATGGACACTCGGAGACGAGCAGCTCAATCGCTCCCGATCACCGCTTGCGCGGATCAGGTATAACGATGTATTTCCCCCCGTCGGGGAGCTGTATTACTGCCTGACCTTCTTTGATGTCAATGAGTTTGTAGCGCTTATCTGGCTCAGGCAGGAGGATGAACTCCTGGAGCTTTTTCACCTGGATATCGACGCCCTTCCACTGGTACTCAAAAAGCCCGTAGGAATCAGGGGAATCGGTTTCCTTCTCCAACACGAGAATTACGGGATCGTTGGTCTCGGTATTCAGCATCGTTAGTTCGGAGACGTCGTCTTCAGCTCCGGTCTTTGGATTGACGGCCTTCTTCAGTTCAAATTTCTCGAGCCGGAAATTGGAGTTTTTCACTTTGTCGCCGATCTTGAGGAACTCCGAGCTCTTGCCTTTGCCAGTGGCATTGATCTGGAATGACATCGCGGCCGGATTCTTGGGGTCCCCGTCGTAAGCCTGAAAGAGCAGTAGGAACCGCACGCGGATCCATTTTTTCAAAAAGAGCTTAGTGTGATATTTCGGATGCGAGTCCTTGTCGTTGGGATCCGTGCTCCCGGACCAATTGGCGGGATTTTCTCCCTCGCGATTCCCCCGCCATTCGTCCTCATTGGTAAACCCGTCCCCGTCAGGATCCTGCTTCGGCACGGTCCGATCGAAAAGCGGCAGAGAGTATTTTATGAAGAACTGGTTTGGAATGGGTTTGCCAGTCAGCGAGTCACTGTGATCGTTCCCTTCGCCGGGGCGTTTGGGTAAGCCGGTCTTCTTGTCAATCGTGTAAAGGGAAGGAATGAACATGAACCGCTGTTCCTCCTTCGGCTGCCATTTCGCCGGTTGCTCGAGCAGCGCTGAGGCGCCCTTCGTCTCCTTGAGATCCAGCTCCGGAACCTTCTCACTCGGCACCACCGGGACCTGCGCTTCAGCGAAGCTGCCGCCAAACGACCTGGCTTTGAGCATGATCAGACCGGAACAGGCGAGCAACGCGAGGCCGGCGAGCGCCAGAATGAACTGTTCGTAATGTTTCTTGATCCAGTCCATAGCTATTTGGCAGGAACCTCGCTGAATTCGACCATTTCGAGAGCCAGGGTGACTTCGATTCTCTCTTCACCGACAATATAGGCGGACCCGACAGGAACGGATGCAGCCGCTGCTGCTGCTGCGACCACGGCCGCCGCCGCGGCATCGGCCGGAGCGGGAGCAAGCGGATCCGCGCCAGCTGGGGCTGGTGCTGCGGCGGCAATGCGCGGGGGGCCTTTTTCCTTTTCGTTCTTCACCGTGACGAGGCGGGGAATGATGAATTGCCCCTTGTATTGCACGATGGCATTCAGGATCTCCCTGAAAGACCCTTGGTCGCAGATAAAGGTCAGCTCGATCGGATGTTTCTGGACGGCTACCCGCACAGCTTTGTCCTTGTCACTCTTGCCCCCTTTCGCTGCGCCCGGCTTGGCCTCCTCTACTTTTACTCTGCCCTTTTCTTCCGGAAGTTCCTCACGCACCAGTGCTTTGATCTCAATTACATTCTTCTCGATCAGGGTGGTCGTGAGCCATTCGATGACCTTCAGTTCCCGGCCAAGGGCGGTAGCGGCCTGCTTGTCGGGCGGTGCGGTTTCATACTTCTCAAAGCCCAAAAAGAATCCCGCCTGCGTCAGCCGGGTCGGCGGTCTGTTTTGCCCTGCCTTGGTTTTCACCGCCGTCACCGACGCCCTCAATTTGTCCTGGAACCGTTCGGGCGTCATGTCCTCGATCGGGATCTGCTGGCCGGCCAGACTGCTGGCCAATTTCGCAACTTCCTCATTCACCTGCTTTTTTTGATCCAGAAGTTTGTCCAGATTCTTCTGGTTCGGGAAAACCGGAAGGCGTTGGTAGCGGTTCAGTTCCGCGACCTTTTCTTCGTAAGTCGAGCGTTCCCCGTCGTATCGGCCCATCGCGCTGAACACCAGAAATCCGAGCACGCCCGCCCCGATTCCGACCATGATCAGAAACCCGAAGAGAAACTTGTTTTCTTTGATCCAGTTCATTTTGCCTGGGGGACGGGAAGAGCGATGGGATTGGTGAGGCGCAGCGGGATTTCGTACTCGAAGGCCCACTCTGTATCATTGGGCAGCGAGCGCTTCAGATCCTCCTCGATCACAGTGTAGAGCGGCGATTCCTTCAATTTGTTCACGAAGTCATCCACGACGCTGGCATTCCGCTCATTATACAAATAGAGGCCGCGGAGGGTGAGCTTCACTGGGGGCAGTTTCACCTCTTCAGGTTTCGGAGGGCCCTTGGGGACGGCTTTTGCCGCCGGGGCGACCACGACCTCTGGGGCAGCCTCGAAGACCGTAATCCAGACGAACTCGGCGGGAAGCCGGCTATTGATGTCATCCAGGATCCGGATCCAATAGTTTTTCTCCGTGACCACGGCGACCAGAGGCTTTGCGGCATCCTGGCCCGTCTTGATCTCGTTGAGTGTATCGCTGATTTTTTTGTCAATGGCCCGGAGCGGCTGGCTCTTCCCATCGAGCTTCTGCGCGATGCCACTGGTGATGGTGGCGGCGCGATCGAAATAGAGATACCAAGCGGCCAGCGCGGCGAGCAGGCAAAGTCCGGCGATAACCAGGTAGGGCCGCCGCCGGGCGAGGGTGTGTCGTTTGACCACGCTCGCGGGTCGCAGATTGAGCTCCATCGGGCAATCGCTGGACCCGCGCAAAGCCAGCCCCACCAGCTCTCCCAAAGTGTGGGCGCGGCGCCCTAGTTCCTCGAGATTGAGATTGTTCGAGACCGTGACGTTGCGCAGCGGATTGAAGTATTCGACCGGGAGCTGGAGCTTTTCGGTAAAGAATTCCCGCATGTAGGGCAGCGAAGCACTGCCGCCGCTGAGGAAAATTCGCTGCGGCTGGCTGCCGGATTGCTGCGATCGATAAAAGCTGATCGAGCGGGCAATTTCCGCGTGCAGGCGGGTCATCGCATTGCGGATGATTTTCGAGGCGCGGGCGATGTCCACATCCTCCGGATCCGCGTAGGAGCCGCCGAGGCTGACGAAGCCGTCGCGTTTCTTGCGCTCCTCGGCGAGCGCGAAAGGCTCGTGAAACTCCTTGGCCACGGCGGCGCTGATCGAGCTGCCGCCATTTGGAATGGACCGGCTGAAGACCTTGTGCGGCTCGATAAAGATCAGGTTCGTGGTGCGGGAACCGATATCGATGATCAGCGAGCAGCCCGTGACGTCGCTGTAGTTATAACGGAAGGCGTTGTAGAGCGCCATCGGCGCCACGTCCACCAAGGTCGTTTGGAGGCTGGAATGCTCGACCGCGTCGTTGATTTCATCGAGCAGATCGGACTTCACCGCAACGATCACCACCTCGACCTGGCTGGTGTCGCCGCTGTCCACGAGTTGGTAATCCCAGACCACCTCGTCGATCGGATAAGGCACATTCTGCTGGGCTTCGAAGGTGACGATTTGATCGACCTGCTCCTCGCCGACCGAGGGGAGCTTGACGAAGCGGGTGAAAACCGATTGCGCGGACACCGCGTAATTCACCTTCGATCCCTTCAGCTTCAAGCCGCCGACCATCTCCTGGACCAGCAGCTTGGTTTGCGCGAGGCGCGTTGCGTCGGCCGCCGGGTCGGCGAGCAGTTCACGAGTCTCGTAGGAGGACAAAACGAGTCCCCCGTTTTGCCCGGTCTTAAACTCCGCAAGCCCGATGGTTTGGGTGCCGAGACTGAGACTCAGGATGCGGGTGTGGGCAGCCATGAAGTATCCTGCAGCGAGCCTTACCGTGCTTTCTTGATGGCCTCGTAACGATCGAAGAAGAGAGGCGCAAAAGGCGTGTCATCCTTGCTCAACACCAGCCCCGGCAGATGCGGCAGGTTCGGCGGGACGCCCGGGCGGAAGCTGGCGCGGTCCAGAACCTGTCCCTGCTTGGAAACTTCGATCCAGACGTTCTCGATGCTCGCGCCGGTGAGCGGCTTGCCGCCGGTCAGCTTCTCGAGTGTTCGGGGTGAAACGTACATCACCGAATAATGATCGCGGCCCTTGGGAATGTTCACGTGGGTGACCTCTCCATCGAGCAGCTTCTTCTCGACCAAAATGGTGTACTTAAACGTCAATTCGTCGATATCCTCCGGCTTCGTCTCAAATTCGATTTCCACTTCGAGCCAGGCGCCAAGCTTGGAACGTTTTTGCGGGCCGCTGGTGAGATTGAATTCCGGGGTCTTGACCACTTCCGGCGCCACCTTGCCGAGTTTGATCGAGCCGGGGCCAATCGCAGTTTGCGCCGTCGCGCCAAGCCCGAGGGCGAGGAGGACGGACATGGATACAGACAGGGTTTTCATGGGAGGGGTTTCTTAGCTGATTTCGTTTCCTGAAAAACGAGCGCTCTTGTCGTTCATTCTTTTTCCGTTGGGAAGGAAAAAATCCTCGCGGCGCGATTCTCCGCGATTGGCGAGCCGCTTTCCAGCTCGCCCCCGGTGTTGCATTGCCTCCGGGAACCATCACCTGATTGGAACGTTGTCACGCGGCGATCACTCGCGGGCGGAAATAATCGATCGTCTTGCGGATGCCTTCGTCGAAGTCCACCTTCGGCGTCCAGCCCAGGACCGTTTTGGCCCGCGTGATATCCGGCTGCCGCACCTTCGGGTCGTCCTCCGGCAGGGGTCGGTACTCGATGGGACTCTTCGCCTCGATGATGCGGATGATCTCTTCGGCGAATTGCTTGATCGTCATCTCCCGTGGATTGCCGATATTCACCGGCTCGTGGAAGGTCGATTGCGAGAGCCGGAAGATCCCGTCGATCAAATCCGAGCAATAGCAGAAGCTGCGCGTCTGTGAGCCATCGCCGAAGATGGTCACGGGCTCGCCGGTCAGCGCCTGGCCGATGAAAGCCGGCACCACCCGCCCATCGCGCAGCCGCATCCGCGGACCGTAGGTATTGAAGATGCGCACGATGTGGGTATCGACCCCATGATAGCGGTGGTAGGCCATCGTGATCGCCTCCGCGAACCGCTTCGCCTCATCGTACACGCCGCGCGGCCCGATCGGGTTCACATTGCCCCAATAGTCCTCCTTCTGCGGATGGACCAGCGGATCGCCATAGCACTCGCTCGTCGAAGCGAGCAGAAAGCTGGCGCCTTTGGCCTTGGCCAACCCGAGCGCGTTGTGCGTGCCCAGCGAGCCCACCTTCAGCGTCGGGATCGGGTGTTCGAGGTAATCGATCGGGCTCGCCGGCGAGGCAAAGTGAAAGATGTGGTCCACGTCATCCGGCAGAAAGATGTAGTTGGAGACGTCGTGCTTGATCAGCCGATAGTTCTCGTTGCCCGCGAGGTGCTCGATGTTGGCGACGTTGCCGGTGATGAAATTGTCGATGGCAATCACGCGGTGCCCTTCGGAAAGGAGGCGATCGGTCAGATGTGAACCGAGGAAACCCGCGCCCCCGGTGACGACGGAAATGGGGCGGGATGGCGAGCGTGTAAACATGGGACGGGACTTCTAATGGCGCCCCCTGCGGTCCACAATGCTGAATCGGGGGGAAAGTAATCAGTGCTCACTGCTCAGTCTCCACCGCGCGCCGGCGCTTCCTCCACTGACTACTGAGCACTTCCCTATCGCGCGCCCCAGCCGAAAAGCACCACCGGCACGGTCTTGAGCAGGATCTTCATGTCCAGCAGGAGCGACCAGTTGTCGATGTATTCCAGATCGAGCTTCACCCATTGATCGAAGCTTTTGACTTCGTTCCGTCCGCCGATCTGCCACAGGCAGGTGAGCCCCGGTTTCATCGAAAGCCGCCGCCGTTGCGCCGGGCTTTCAAATTTCTCCACTTCGTAAAGCGGCAGCGGCCGCGGGCCGACCAGACTCATGTCGCCCCACAGCACATTGAGCAGTTGCGGCAGTTCGTCGAAGCTCGTCCGGCGCAGAACGTGGCCGATCGGGGTGACCCGCGGATCGTGCTCCAGCTTGAAGACCGGACCGCTCATCTGATTGAACACGATCAGCTCGTTTTGCAGCATCTCGGCGTTGGTTTGCATGGACCGGAATTTGTACATGGTGAAGGGACGCCCGTTCTTGCCTGCGCGCTGCTGGGTAAAAATGACCGGGCCCGGCGAGGTGAGTTTGATCGCCACCGCGATGAGCAACAGCAGCCAGGAAGAAAGCAGGAGGAGAAGGAATGCGCCGAGACGGTCCATCAAGTCCTTGACCATGAGCGCCCAGGACAGCTCGGGCGTGGTGCGGAAGACCAGCACCGGCTGCGTGCCGAAGACGTCGAAGTCCGGCCGCGCAATCGAGGTGCGGATAAAGTCCGCGACCAGCCAGGCCTCGACGCCTTCGATTTCGCAGGCGCTGATGGCTTCCTGGAGGCGGTTCAGGTGGCCGTGGCCTCCGGCGAAAATCACCCGCGAGACGGAGTGCTGATGGAGCGCCTCGACCAGCGCGGAGACCGGTTGCGTCTCGATATCGACCTCGGTCACGACCTTCATCTCCATGACCTGGTCCGCGGTAAATCTCTGGCGCAGCGCCTGGATATCCTTGGGCATGCCGGCCAAAACCACCCGTTCGCGCAAATCTTCGCGCCGCGCACGCTCCCGAAAACGGAGGATCGTCATCCGCTCCCGCAAAAGCAGCGCGGTGGCGGCGATGACCACGAACAGCGGCATGACCGCACGGCTTGGGATGGAGAGACGCAGGAAAAAACCGCACGCCGCGATGAGCAGGCCGAGCCAAAAAAAAGCCCGTGCCACCTGCTGAAATGAGCGGCCCCATGGCTTTTGCGTGGGGTGGATATAGAAGCCCTGAAGTTCGAGCAGGATGGGGCCAAAGGGCAGGATCACGAAGAGCAACCATTGAAAGTCGGAGAATGGTCCGATCGCATAATCGAGGAAAAACCATCCCGCGCCAAAGAAGCGCAGCGAATGCGCCATCCAGAACGAAATCACCATCAACAAACCGTCGGTGATCTGGAGGAACTGGAGATTGAGCTCTTGTTTTCGGCCGAGCATGGGGGTTGTCTGCGCGCTGCAAAGAATATGACTATGGGCAAAGATTCGAGTGTTTTGACGACAAAACCGCTGGTTGTCGGCACCGTCCACTCGCCGGAATCGTTGCAATTTGCGCGGCGTCTGCGGCCCGGCAAGGTCGATCTTCTGGAGTTGCGGGTCGATCATTTTGCGGTCGATCCTCAGCCGCTGCTGCGTGCGGCGACCCACTTCCACCTCCCGGTGATCGTCACCGTCCGCCATCCCGCCGAAGGGGGGCTCAATGCGCTCACCCTCGGCCGCCGGCGCGAGCTTTACGGTCAATTCCTGGCCTGCGCGGCTTACATCGACGTGGAACTGCGCTCCGCGGAAGCGCTGGCCGGCATCGTCGCCGCCGCCCGCGAACGAGGGACTCGCGTGATTCTGTCCGCGCATGATTTCCGGGCGACGCCTCCCGCCGCGCGTTTGCAGCGAATTGTCCGCGCCGCCGCCGTAGGCGGTGCGGACCTCGTCAAAATTGCGACCCGCGCCGATACTCTCGCAGAATTGCAGCGGCTGTTGGGACTGTTCGCCACGAAAAGTCCGCGCCCATTGAGTGTCATGGCCATGGGCCGTTTTGGGAAAATTTCCCGCCTGCTCTTCGCCCAGGCCGGCTCCGTCTTAAGCTACGGCTATCTCGCCGCCGCGAATGCCAGCGGCCAGTGGCCGGCCGTCGAGCTCAAGGAGCGCCTCGCTGAGCTCGCCGCTTGAAGGCCGCCCCGCCTTCGTGCCGCTCGGACCGTCAGTTGGCGTGCGCCAGGGGCGTCGAGTGATGAATGACCCGCATCAGCGCCGAATAGATTTCCGAAGGCCCGAGCCCCTTGCTCACATATCCGTTGGCTCCCGCCCTCCGCGCCGCCTGCATGGCATCTTCGTCGTAGCCGAGGCCGGTAAACATCACGATCGGCAGATCCTGATGTTTGGCCCGGACCAAGGAAATGAGCGAAAGACCGTCGATCTTCGGCATGCCGATGTCGAGGATCAGCCCATCGCAGGGATTGAGTTCCAGCCAGGCTTCCACCTTCGAACTGTCGGTCAGGGAGGAGGCCGTGTGGCCCTTGCCACGCAGGTAGGTGGTAAGGAACCGATTGAGGAGCCGATTGTCATCTACAACGAGGAAGTTCATTTTTTTTCAAGTCTGGTGTGAAGTGAGTTCAGCACCGCCCGTGCCACGCCGGCGATTCAGCGCAGTGAACGTCTGATCACTGATGAGTGATTTCGGAGCACCCCCGATTCACCGGCCAACTTTCCCTCACTCCCCCTTGTCACCTGAGCTTCGCCGCCCGAAACTTCCCTCGCTCATGTCCAAGCTCGATCCCCTCCGCCAGGCCGTCGCCGTTTCGCCGGACAACGTCCCGCTCCTCCTGCTCCTCGCCCAGGCCTCTCTCGATGAATGGTCCCTGGATGAAGCGCGCTCCGCCTTCGAGCGGGTGCTCCGCCTCCAGCCGGAGCATCCGGACGCGAGGCTCGGCATCGCCCGCATCCTCCACCTCAGCGGCAAGACCAGTGAAGCCGTGGTTCGCGCCGAGTCGCTCCTCGCGCAGCGTCCCGACTTTGCTCCCGCCTACATCCTGCTCGCGCGCCTGCACCTGGGTGAAGGTAATCGCGCGGTCGCGCAAACTCACTACCAGCAGGCGCTGGAACTCGATCCGGCCGCCCGCGACACCGCGCTCGAAGCCGAATTGAATCGCGGCGCGCCCGAGCCCGCCAAAGAGGAGCCTGAAAAGGTGACCGTCAATGGCCCGGCCTGGTCACCGGATGATGACGGTGAGAAATCCTCCGCCGTGGACAGCGCGGAACTCGAGCGTCCGAAGCTCACCTTTGCCGACATCGGCGGGATGGAATCGATCAAGGAAGAGATCCGGATGAAGATCATTCATCCGCTGAAGAACCCGCAGCTTTTCAAAGCGTATGGGAAGAAAATTGGCGGCGGTGTGCTGCTCTACGGCCCGCCGGGCTGCGGCAAGACCCTGCTCAGCCGCGCCACGGCCGGCGAGATCAAGGCCAATTTCCTCTCCATCGGCATTCACCAGATTCTCGATCTTTACCTCGGGAATTCGGAAAAGAACCTCCACGCCCTTTTCGAGCTCGCCCGCACCCACGCGCCGGCCGTGCTCTTTTTCGACGAAGTGGACGCCCTCGCCGCTGACCGCAACGACCTCAAGCGCAGCGCCGGCCGCACCTTGATCAATCAGTTCCTCGCCGAGATGGACGGCAATGTCGGCACCAACGATGGCCTGCTCATCCTCGGCGCGACCAATGCGCCCTGGCACCTCGATCCGGCCTTCCGGCGCCCCGGCCGCTTCGATCGCATCCTCTTCGTCCCGCCGCCCGATGAGCCTGCCCGCGCCTCCATCCTCGACGTCATGGCCAAGGACAAACCCGTCCACAAACTCGATATCGGCGCGGTCGCCCGGAAGACCAAAGACTTTTCCGGAGCCGATTTGAAGGCCGTCTTTGACATCGCCATCGAGCGCTCGCTGGTCCGGGCGATGCAGGAGGATCGCGTCATCCCGCTCGGAACCGACGATTTGCTCAAGGCCGCCAAAGACGTGAAGCCCTCCACCCGCGCCTGGTTCGAGAGCGCCAAGAATTACGCGATCTATTCCAACCAGAGCGGCTTCTACGACGACGTCCTGGAGTTTCTCGGCATCAAGAAATGAGACGCAAACGTCGAATTCCGACGGTCATTTGCTGTGCCGCGCCCTTGACCATTTGCCATCTGTCATTTGCCATTGAGGAGCCCCTGTGAGCGACGCCCACGGAGTCCCCCCGCAGGTCCTGCGCGGTTTGCAGCTCAAGGAAATCGGCCGTTATGCCGATGCCGAGAAAGCCTTTCGTGAGGCGCTCGCGCAGGAGCCAAACGACGCCTTTGCACTGCATCATCTCGCCGCCTGCCAGTTCCACCTGCCCGACCGGCACCGCGACAGCCTCGAGACGATCAATGGCGCGATCGCCATCGAGCCGAACGAACCCGATCACCACATCCTGCGCGCCTTCATCCTGTGCGTGCTGGATCGCCCCAAGGAAGCCCTCGCCGCGGCCCAGACCGCGCGGCAACTTGCGCCAGTCTCCGATGCCGCCTTTACCGCGGAGGCGCAGGCGCATTTGCAAATGGCCAGATGGGCCGAGGCGGAGCGCGCCGCGCGCCAGGCCCTCGCCCTGGATGCCGACAATTCCACCGCCGCGAACCAGCTCGCGCAGGCCCTCCGCCTGCAAAACAAGATGGCCGAAAATGCCGGGCACCTCGCCGGCATGCTCGCCCGCGATCCCGAGGATCCCTACACCCACGCCAACGCCGGCTGGGCGGCCCTGCAGCGCGGTGCGCATCGCGAGGCCGAGGTGCATTTTCGCGAAGCGTTGCGGCTGAATCCGGAGTTCGATTCCGCGCGGGAAGGCTTGCTCAACAGCTTCCGCGCGCGTTCGCCCATCTATCGCGGCTACCTGCGCTACTGCTTCGCGATGCAACGGCTCAGCGCGGGCTCACGATGGGCGGTGATCATCGGGCTTTACGTGGCCGCGCGGATCGGCTCCCACCTCAAAGGCGGTGTCGGACTCGCCATCATGGCGATCTATTTTCTCTTCGTGCTCTGGGTCTGGGTGGCGCGACCGTTTGGAAACCTGATGCTGCTTTTCGATCGATTCGCGCGCCATGCCTTGCGCCGCAACGAGAAGATCGAGGCGGCGGTGGTCGGCGGCGGGCTCTGCGCCGGCGTGCTCGCGCTGGCCCTCGGGATGGCGATCAGTCGGCCCATCGCGCTCACCGCCGGCATTGGGCTGATTGCGCAATCGTTCCCGCTGGCCATGACCTTCACCAACCGCTCGCGCGCCGGCGCCCTGCTCTTTGGCATCGTCGGCGGCCTGACCTTTTTGGGAACCCTGCTTTGCATCGCTTCCGAGTTCGCGCCGTTCATTCCCGGCCCGCTGGCCGTGGACATTTTTGTGGCTGGCTGCTTTGGTTCCCTCGCCTCGACCTGGCTGGGCAACATCCCGGCGCTGCGCAAGATGGAATAGCGTCAGCTCACCGCGACGATCGCCCCGCCAACCACGATCGCCACGCCGGCGACCTGAATCCAGCCCGCCTCAGCGAAACGTTTCAGCGCGGTGGCGAGCGCCAGCCCGCAGCCGTGCCAGCCCGCCGTCGCCAGGACCAATCCGCCGGCGTAGGCCAGACCGTCCGCGTTCGCCGGGACTTCCCCGCCGTGCGCCAGACCATGGAATGCGGCAAACACCCCGACCAGCGCCATGCTCGCGACCAATGGAGGCCGCATCGCGGCCAGGATCAGCAGCCCAAGAATCACGACTGAACACAGAATCGCCGGTTGGACGAAGGGCACCGTCACGCCCGCCATGCCCACGGCGCTTCCTGCGGCCATCAGCGTGACGAAGGCCGCCGGCACCGCCCAGCGCGCGCGCCCGCCGAGTTGCGCGGCCCAAAGCCCCACCGCCACCATCGCCAGCACATGGTCCAGCCCCTGCAACGGATGCGCGAGGCCTGCACCCAAACCCGAGCCGTGCCCCGGATGCGCCTGGGCGAGCGTCGGCGCGAGGCTCAAGGCAGCGAGGAGAGCGGCGAAAATTTTGGTCGAGTGCGAGTTCTTCATGGTTCGTGGAGTTCCGATTTTGAAAGCAGCTTTGCAACGCTAGTCGAATCCGCGCTTGCGAAGCCACGAGTTTTTCGCGGGCCACCCAGATTTGGGTGCAAGTCTTTCCACGCTCCGAGAGAACCTGCGACGGCGCGCTCGCGCGGAGGCTCTTTGCCTCCGTGCGAAACCCGCTCCGGGGCTCTGCCCCGTACCCAGGCGACGCCGCACAAACCCACGGCTTAAAGAACCTGCCCGGCCCGGCGTAGCGACGGTTCCGGACGCCCCAGAGCCGCATAGATCTCGCGCCGAATCGCCGCGAGCTTGCGCCGCAGGCGCACGCTGTCTGCGGCCAGCACTTTCACCACCCACCCGCCGCGGCGCAGCGCGTTGCATCCCACCCACGCAGCCTCTTCGTGAAGCTCGTGAATCCGCTCCCAGCAAGCCGAACCCGCGTTGAGCCGGGACGAAACGACAAAGCAACTCGCGTAATACCCAGTCTCGAACTGCGCCCGCAGCGCCCGGACGCCTTCGGAGTCCGGCGCGAGACGGTAGCGCTCGCGCGCGATGAGATCTTCTCCCAGGAAAAGATCCGTCTCCCAATCGAGCGCGGTGTAAGCAAACGCCTCGCCCATCGCCACCCGCCCCGGGGCCAGGGTCTCAAAGAAAAGCAACTCTCCGCCGGGTTCGACTCGAATCGTCGTCCGCTGCCGATACCGCGCGCCCCCTTGCGGAATGAAAAGCTCCGGCCAGCACTCGAGCCAGGCCCGATCGGCCACGGCGAGCTCCTGGACCAGCTCCGAATGCCCCTCCGGCGAACAATGCGCCCGGCTCGCGCTCGGCGCGCTGAGCAGCAGTCGCGCGCCGCTCTCCACCCGCACCTGAAGGTCGATGCGATCTCCCGCGAGCAGCCCCGCCGTGGGGTTGACCACATTCACCACCAGCACCCCTTCGTCCTCGTGGGGTTTGCTGAGATGCATTGGCGCCTGGAACGACTGTTGCCGCAGATAGCTCCGTCCCTGCGCATCCGCCGCGCAAATTAGGTGGAGATGCCCGTTCAGGCCGCGGGCGGGCGGTGCGTGGTTCAAGCGGGTCGCACGCGGGTTCGGTGCGACGGGGAGAAAACATCCAACACCCAACATCCAACATCCAACATCCAATGACGCACCCAGCGTCCGCGGGCGTTCTGTCGGCAAGGTGGCAGGTTCATTGGATGTTCGGCGTTCGGCGTTCGGCGTCGGCGTTCGGCGTCGGCGTTCGGCGTTCGGCGTCGGTGTTGGATGTTGAGCATCGGATGTCGAGTCGCGGCCCCTCACACAAACAGCACCTCCCGCCGCAGCCACGCGAGCAGCTCCTCCTTGCCCTTTTGCGATCTCAGATCCGCGAAGAGGAATGGCCGGCTCCCGCGCATCATCTCCGCGTCCCGAGCCATCACCGCGAGATCCGCGCCCACGTACGGCGCCAGCTCGATCTTGTTGATCAGCAGCAGGTCGCTGTAGCGGATCGCCGGCCCGCCTTTGCGCGGGATCTTGTCTCCCTCCGCCACATCGATCACGTAGATGAAGGCTTCCACGAGTTCCGGCGAAAACGTCGCCGACAAATTATCCCCGCCGCTTTCGACCAGGATGACCTGCACCTCCGGGTGCCGTTTTTCCAGTTCCGCGATCGCCGCGAGGTTCATCGAAGTATCGTCGCGGATCGCCGTATGCGGACAGCCGCCCGTTTCCACGCCGATCACCCGATCCGCCGGCAGCGCCTCATTGCGCACCAGAAACTCCGCGTCTTCGCGCGTGTAAATATCGTTCGTCACCACCGCCATCGACAGTTCCGCGCCCAGCCACTGGCAAAGCCGCAGCACCAGCATCGTCTTCCCCGAGCCCACTGGCCCCCCGATCCCGATGCGCACGGCGCGTTTTGAAGGAGTTTTTGCAAGTGTCTCGGCCACGTCCGAGACGGTTACACCAACGCGCTCACCGCCGGCAAACTACTTCCCGAGCACCTTCTCCCGCCAACACCGCACGCTGGTCATGTCCAGCCGCTTGCCTTCGATCTGTTTCACCGGCTTGATCCCGTTCTGCCTGCGTCTTGCACGACCTTCCAAGGTCCGATAACCTGCCGGAAAGAGTGCTTCTGCGCGGCGCGTGCGCCTGCACCAGACCTGACGCGCGGCTAACTCACACTCATGCTGGAGCTGAAGATTTTTCTATCCTCACCGGGCGATGTGACCGACGAGCGGACTCGCGCCGAGGCGGTCATCGAGAAGCTTCAGAGTGAACGTGGAAACCGCCATCGCCTAAAGCTGCACGTCGTCGCGTGGGAGAAGCCTGGATCGGGGAGTCCTATGCCCGCCCATCTGGAACCGCAGGAGGCAATTGCCGCGCGGCTGCCCGCCCCCTCGGAGTGCGACATCGTGATCGTCATCTTCGGCTACCGCATGGGAACGCCGCTTTCTGACAAGCACCGAACGCCGGAGGGAGACCGATTTTGGTCGGGCACGGAGTATGAGTTTCGCGAGGCGATCGCCGGGGCGGAGCGAAACAAAGGTGTGCCGAGCCTGTTTCTGTATCGACGCTTCGGCGCGCCGAATCCGCGGTTCGATGATTCAGAGTTCGAGGAGAAGAAGGTTCAGTGGGACCGGCTCCAAAAGTTCTTCGCGACCTTCCGGCACGGCGACGGATCAATCCGCCGTAGTCACCGCACTTTCGATTTCCCAACCAACTTCGAGCGCATGCTCGAAGACGATCTGCGGGATGAGATCACGAGGCGTCTCGAGAGCTTTCGCGCCTCTCCGCTGGCACCCGGCGCGAACCACGAGACCCAGACCTGGCAGGGCGATCCGTATCCGGGCCTGGCGGCGTTTGACCCCGCTCAGGCCCCGATCTTCTTCGGACGCGGAAAACAAACCGATCTTCTGTTGCGAAAGCTGGCCGAAGGCCACTCGCGGTTCATCGCCGTCATCGGCGCATCGGGTTCTGGCAAGTCATCGCTGGTCGCCGCGGGATTAATCCCGCGTCTGCAGAATAACAGCATTCCGGGCAGCCGCGATTGGCACTGGGTCCGCTTCACACCGGGAGGTGCCAGCCGTGATCCCGTCCGCGCCTTGGCGAAGGCGCTGCCAGGCGCAGAGATGGCCAATGAGGCGTTGCTGCGTTCGGCGAACGGAGGCATCCCCGCGCTCGTTGACACGGTGCTGTTCGGGCGACCGCCTTGGGCTGAGTTGCTGGTGTTCGTCGATCAGTTCGAAGAGCTGTTCACCTCAATCACCGATGCGGTTCAGCACCACACGTTCATCGAAGTGCTCGCGCAGTTGATCGCGACTGGTCGGATTCGTATCGTGGTCACGATGCGGGCGGAATTCTTCGGGCGCTGCGTCGAATCAGATGACTTTCGCGGCGCACTCGCCAAATGGTTTAACGACGGGTCATACTTCCTCGAAGCGCCGGACCCGGAGGCGCTTCAGCAGATGATCGAAGGCCCGGCCCGTCTTAAGGGGCTCGCCTTTGAACGCGGGCTGATCGATCGCATCGTCCACGACACGGGACCGCGCTCCGGAAACCTCGCGCTGATGGCCTTTGCCTTAGAACAGTTATATCGAAACCGTGAGGACGAATTCCTGCTCACGAGGAAGGGGTATGATGCCGTCGGCGGAGTGGAAGGAGCAATCGCAGATCGTGCGGAAGGGGTGTTCAAAGATCTCTCGCGCGAGGCGCCCGCGGAATTGGACCGGGCGTTCGCCTCGGTTTTTCGCGAGTTGGTCGAAGTTGACGATGACAGTGGTGTCGCGGCCCGCAAACGAGTGCCGTTCGCCAATCTTCCTTCGGACCCCGCGATGAGCGCCCTGATTGCGAGGTTCACAAACGAGCGGCTGCTCGTAACCGATGTGCGCAAACCTGGATCGGCAAGCCCGGCCACCCTCGAAGTGGCCCACGAGGCGCTCTTCCGCAGTTGGCCGCGGCTGAGGGAGTGGATCGAGGCCAGGAAAAGTCATTTCCTGCTGCGCAAGCGGCTGCAACGGGACACTGCGGAGTGGCAGCGACTCGGAGGACCTGCGGCCTACAAGTGGTCCGACGAGCGGACCTTGCGAGCCGCCGAGGCCATCGCCGAGCTGTCTTATACGCCCACGCCGCTGGAGCGCGAGTTCCTCGGGCCGATCGATGTGCCCGACATGCTGTCGAAAATCGAACGTGCCGAGACGACGCACGAAGAGCGGGCAACGATTGGCCTGCGCCTGGCACAGTTCGGTGATCCCCGGCCCGGCGTGGGTTTGCGTGCGGACCGTCTGCCCGATATCGTGTGGTGCCCGGTGGAACGCGGTCACGTCGTTCTCGCCGGCGAAGCCGGTAGATGCGAGGTCGAAGCATTCTGGATCAGCAAGTACCCGGTGACCTATCGGCAATATCGAGCCTTCGTGGAAGCGCCGGATGGGTTCAGGAATAGCGAGTGGTGGGAAGGGTTGGATGTCCCCCTGATCGTGAGCCTGGCGTCCAGTTTCCGCCGGTGGACAATCATCCCGCCGTTTACGTGAACTGGGTGGAAGCGGTCGCCTACAGCCGTTGGCTGAGCCGACACCTCGAGAGCGAGTATTCCTTGCCGGAGATCTGGCATCGCAGGATTCGGCTGCCCACCGAATGGGAATGGCAGCAGGCTGCGACAGGCGGTGATGATCAGTTCGAGTTTCCTTGGGGCCCGGTGTGGGATAACCGCCGCGCGAACACGGCCGAGAGCAAGTTGCACCGCATGGTCTCCGTTGGGCTTTACGCACAGGACGGCCCGGGGAATCGTCCGCTCGACATGGCGGGCAACACCCTCGAGTGGTGCTTGAACGAGTACGAGAATATCGTTGCCGTCGAGGAGATCAGCCTGAGCGGAAGAGGCGATCGCGCGCTCCGCGGAGGCGCCTGGCACTTTGACGCCTCACGCGCGCGCTGTGCGTATCGGAGGTTGATCCACTTCGACTACCCCGATCCAGTATTCAGCTTTCGCCTAATTCGTCCTTGTCCCATCGGCGACCCGCCGCGGTGAGCGGGCCGGCCTGTGACGGGTGGCGCCTACTCGGCGCGGCAAGCGCAGATTTGCGCCGCCACTTCATCGAGCAGGTGACGCGCGGTGACCCTTTGACGATAGCCTGCCGGAAAGTGCCAGCCAAAGCCATCGTTTCGAAACCGTGGGATCACGTGCAGGTGCAGGTGAAAAATCTCCTGGCCCGCGGCCTCACCGTTCATGATCTCGTTGAGCACGCCTTCGCATTGCACGGCTTTCGAGACCGTTCGATTCAGCCGCTTGACCACCGCCATGAGGTGCCGCGCGACATTCTCGTCGCAATCCTCGAGCGTCACAAAGTGCTGCTTGGGGATCACGACGACGTGTCCCCGGGTGATCGGATTGATGTCCATGAACGCGAGACTGACCGCGTCCTCGTGAACGATCGAGACCGGAGCTGTCTTGCCGACGATCTGGCAGAACGTGCACTTTCCCGGGTCGGGAGTGCTCCTGCCATGGACCCTTTCATTGATCCTCGGAAAGAGCTGGCAATCACGAATATCGTTGTGTTGGAGAAGCCAGCATACGAACCGCTCGACGCCCAGGCCAAAGCCCGAGGTCCGCATCGGAAAGCGCTCGCGCATCTTGATGTACCATTCATAGGGTTCTGCCGGCACTTGATGGAGCCGAAGCGCCTCGCGCAGATCGTCGGCGGTGGTGTGCCGCTCGCCCAAACCGATCACTTCGCCAACCCCGAAGAGCAAGTCGGCCGCCCTTCCGCTTCGTCGCGCCGAGTCCTTGAATGCCTGATAGAACGGCGCACCAAGGTGATCGAGGTCCACGAGCCACACGAAGCCGCCGTATCGCTCGATCAGCTTCCGCTCTCCTTCGAGCGTGATCGTGCGGAACGGCGGATCAGCGTGGGTGATCAAATCGGCCGCGCTGAGCAACGTCGCCGCCTCGTCGAGCGAAACGCGCGGCAGGGGCGCGCGACGATCGCAAAACGCCTGAATATGCGAAAGGCTTCCGGCGATTTCCGCGAGCTTCGGACCCAGCTCCGCGATGAGTTCTCGGGCCAGGTGCCGCAGATACCGCTCGGCCAGCGCGATCGCATCCTCGAACGTCCCGGGGATCTCCGCCTCCGCATGGTAGAACTGCGGCAGGTGAGTGTGGTCTGGCGCTTCCCCACGATGGCTTGGCAGGTTGCAGAAGCAGCCGCGATCGAAAAGGCGGCAGCCGTATTCGAGTAGAAGCTGTTCCGAATCGGCCAAGTAGGTCCTGGCGCCAGACAGATCGATCTCCACAGGCGTCGAGTCGCTTCCCAGACCCATCGGGCTCGAGACGCTCGACGTGATGAGCGGCAGGTGCAGGGTTCGCAATCCTTCACTGCGAAAAAAGTCCTGAGTTGCGAAACTGATCGCGCTCTGAATTTCCGCGATGGTCCGGTACCAGGGGTCTGCGGGAGCCCTCGAGTAGTAATCGCTTTCGTTCCACATGACGGATCGGTGATGACGCATGTGCCAAGGCGATATTCCAGGACTGGAAAAAAGTAAATGTGGCGCCTGCCCAGGTGTGATCTCCGGCGAGCGTCACGAAGTCGGGCTGGTGGCAAACGCCGATTGACGTTCCAGCCAGGCCCGAGCCGCAGTGTGCCTGGCGTGAGAACTCCATCCGCAGGCGAGCAGGAAACTCACGTCGAGCAGGTGGCTCGTGGAAAGTTGGCGAGGAGCGCTTTCACCACCTCCGGCGTCATCGGCGCGCTCCCGGCGGCGCGACCAGCACCTTTCGCCCGTTCCTTTCGACCAGTCTGGCGTGCCTGGGCTGCTCACGCTGAAGGACCAGTTTGTCCCCTTCCAGTGAAAATGAAACCTTGTATCCGGCCTGCAGGTGGATCGCTTTGCAAAAGCGGCTGGGTATGACCAACTGGCCGTTGGTTGAGATCGTTAGCACGAGCCCATCTCGCGCACCGTCTCTTGTCCTGCGCGCTGTGGCTCTGGAAGACATCATCGTCGAGGCCATCGCTTCTGCTGGTCCGTGGTCTGGCACACTTCACACCGGCAAGGATGCTGCCTTCGCTTCGCCCACGGAGAATTCCGCGATCTAGCTGATGCAAGGCCGCATCTGCTTCCCCGACCCCACCGGCCCCGGTCCCGATGCGCACAGCTTTTTTCACGGCGGGTGAGGGGAATCTTCGGCGACCCGCAAGAAAGGTTCGTCGTTGTCCCTGGAGAGATTCTCACCAGCGATGAAGCGATCCAGCAATGCCTCGGCCTTGATGGCGATTTCGGTTTCCAGCAAGTCCGCCCGCGCCCGCAGTTCCGCGCTCCGTTCGGCGAGGTCAGCAATAGCGTTTTCGGTGGCTAAGGAAAGGCGGACGATCGGGCAGAGTTCTATGTCACCGGGATCGAGATGTGGAATGCTCGTTCCGTAAGCACGGGCGATTACGAGGGGGCGCCCGAGGATGGGATGCGTTAGCGCAGTAAGGAGGTAGCCGGATCGTGCTCCGTCGCCGCGCGGTGCGATGCGGAGAAGGTCATGTGAAAGAAATGCGTCTTCATCATATTTGCTCACGAGACGAGTGCTGCCCAGCAATCCGTAGGTCTGACCGGAGCAGGCCATGAGGAGCCAGCCAGCTTTAACAAAATATGGTTTCGCCTTTCGCGCATCGCTGATGAGGATGCGCTTGGTGATTTCTGGGTTCGTCGTGAACAATTCATCGGCGCTCAAATATCGCGTGCCTCCATCGCCATAGACGCGCTTGAAGCGGTTCATCCACCAGACGCGCTCGGCGACATCCCTTAGCAACTCGATGCGCTCACCGCTTCTACTGAAGTGTTTTAGAATCTGCGCAACATGAGGACGATGAGCGGCCGCTTCAAACCGGCGTCGTCCTGGGAAAATAGCCTTGCGCGCCTTCACCTCGAATCCCGTCTCGCCGTTGTCGCCTTGTTTGAATCGGCCGAGGGATTGTTCGAAAAGAGTTTCCGCCTCGAGCGTGGCGGCGTGGGCACCATCGCGCAGGTCAAGGATTTCGCGGACGCGGGTGGCGAAGTGGGCGCGCCACCGGGCTGGGACTTCGGGGATGGGTAGCGCGCCAATGTGGGCAACTTCGAGGTGTTTGATGATGTGTCCGTATTGGGCTCCGGTCATCATCGAACGGACCTTCGGCGCGCGGAGGTAGGCGTAGAGCCAACCGTAGTTGTCCAGTTGGCGAGCCTCGATGCGCAGGAGGTCATGAGAGATGAGCACTTTGGCGTGGGGCGCGAAGGCAAGTGTCGCGCGTCCGACGGCACCGGAGCAGGTGACGAGGATTTGTCCACGCTCGATAAAACGTCCTTCGGCATTGTGGGTTCTGCCCAAGGCGAGCCATTTGCGCGGCACCGGGCGCAAATCGAAGACCTGCGTAGCGGCGAAAAAAGGCGTGCCCGTTTCCGGGCCGACTTGGATGCCCTTCAGCCGCAGCGGCTGCCAGACCCGCGCGAGCTTTTCAAAACGCACCCACCCGCTGCTCTTCGATTCAATCGAGATGCGGATGCCATAGCCACTGGAGAGATAGTTTTCCGCTTCCAACCGCCGGTCGCCGCGCCGCATGAAGAGCGTAGAGAGCGCCGTCCACGATTCGGCATGATAGGATGAGCTCGGCTCCGGCTCGCCGAGCGCCCGGACTAGTCTTGCTCGGAGAGCCATTTTCGGAAGGCGGAGGCGATCGCGCGAGTGTTGTCGTCGCGGACCTTCCGCATAGTCTTTTGTTCGCGGACGACGGTCTTTCCGTCTTCCGTCTCAGTAACGCGCTCGCTGGCTTCTTCGACGATCTCATTGCCGAGGCGGTCGCGGACGTAGGTGGCGTTGCCACGCTTGTCGTGACCGACGTGATTGGCGAGGGCCATGAAGACGGGGTAATCGTTCATTTGCCCAGCTGCGCGCTCGACGGCGATGAGTTCATCCGGCTTCCGCTGGAGGACGAGAACGCTCGTCTGGATATGCACGCGAGGCTCAAAGGCATCGCCATGCAGGTCGATGCTGGCTAGGACGCGACAGTGGCGGAGAATCCATTCCCGCACATACCCGAGGCCAGGGGAACCCAGGATGCCATCGGGTAGGACGATGGCCATGCGCCCAGTGCCCGGTTTGAGCAGTCGAACGCAGCGCTCGATGAAGAGGCGCTCCGGCGGTTGCGAGGAGTGCAGCGCCTCGGTCATTTCCCAGCGGTCGGTCGTGGCGTCGTAGTTCCAGATGTGGCCGAGGTCGTATTGCTCCAACGTCGAGGGATCGTCGATTGGGAGCTTTGCCCCAAAAGGCGGGTTCATTACGATCAGGTCCACCTTGCCGATGAGGTTGCGCTTGCGGAGTTCTTCCGGCCAACTCTGCGGGTTATCAAGCGAGTTTGCCCGGTAGAGGCCGCCCGCGCCGTCGTTGTTCATCACCATGTTCATCTTCGACGCCTTCACGAGGTCGGGATTGATGTCGATGCCGACGATGTGGCGGCTGGCGTAGCTGGCAATCCGTGCCGTGGCGGCCTTCTCCTGCCGCTCTTTGCTGCCGCCCCGCGCATTCTCGTCCGCGATGATTTTGTCGATCACGTGATTCATCGCCGTGATCAAAAAGCCGCCGGTCCCACAACTCGCATCCATCACGAGCTGCTTCTCGCCGGGATCGAGCATCCGCACGGCCATCTCGCAGATATTCCGCGGAGTGAAGAATTCGCCGCGGTCGCCCGCAAGATTGCTGCCGACGACAGCCTCGTAGGCGTGACCTTTCACGTCCACCTCGCTCTCCAGCAGGGAATACATTTGGAGTTGCGAGACGAGGTAGGCGAGTGCGCGCGGCTCAATGTCCACGGCGTCGTTGACCTTGAAGATGTTGCCAAACTCGCTCTTCACGGCCGCGAACAATTCATCGATGCGAGCCTTAACTTTGAGCGGGCCATTGAGTCCGTGGCGCTCGTTGGCAGCGGCGTAGAACTTCAACGGGTTCGAGTTCCGCTCGTCGTAGATTTTGCAAAAGATGAGCTGGAGCAGATCCCAAAAGGCGTCCGGTTTCTTTTTGCCGGTCGCAACGTGGATGTAATCGTGGCAGCGGCGAAAGCAGAAAAGCAGCGCGTCGGAGCTCGCGGGCTTAAGCTGATCCACGGTGGGACGCTCGGCATCCTCAGGGGTCTGACCGAAAGCGGGGATGTCGGGAATGTCCTCGAAGCTGACCTTGCCTGCGCGATCCACCACGCGGCGGCGGCAGTATCGCTCGATACCATTCGTCCACATACCGTATAGGGCATTGGAACAAACGTGCATGTAGCTTTCGAGCTGTCCCACACCCTCATCCCGATCGGACGATTTGACCTTCTCCGACTTGCACTCGACGACGATGAACACGTTTTCCTGCGTGTGCTCGACGCCTTCCGAAAACACAGCAAGGTCGGCGCGCGGCTGTTTGGTGCCGAGCCTGAATCGAAACTCAACCGTAATGTGCCGCTTCGCGTAGCCGTATTCGCGGACGAGCGACTTGGCGATCTCCTGCCGCACGTACTCTTCCGGATTCTCTTCGCGCTGGGTCGTCCCATCGATGTAGTCCAGCAACTTGCCTTGAGCGACAATGACAGCAGCGGGCTTGGGTGACGAGAGGGGAAAAATGGTTTGAGCGGACACGGGCGCACGAGCTTTTGCCGAGAGCGCCTCGTGAAGGCAAGCTTGAGGCGTTCAAACGTTCGGAATTCCCGAAATCCACCCGGTTCTAGATGAACAACAACCGCTCGTCGCGCTCAACTGGGTCTTTTCCCGCGGGAGCGACGACTTCGTTTCCTGGATGGTGTCACGACTCACCTGGAGTCGGACCCGGCGTCACGGTCAACGATGCGAGTGAGAGGCCGAACTCAGGTGGTCGCGAGGAGGTCGGCCTGGAAGACACCCACCGATTTGATCGGCCCGATCCACGGGGCCTGGATCAAATCCGGCGTGGCATTGGTATCGAGCCAGTTAAGGACGGAGAGCGACTGAATCGGCGTCCCGCTCGTAATGCTCAGGTTGTCCACATGTCCGAATCTCAGGCGCACGAGGCCGGTGGGATTGGCGGGCGCGCCCAGCGTGATCGTGTGCTGGCCCCTGACATCGCCCAATTGGATCCCGCTCGCGGTACCGTTGATCGAGAGATCGCCGAGCAAGGTCGTCCTCGGCGCTTTGAGCGCGTGGATGGAATTGGTCGAGGTGATGTTGTTCACCTCGGTGGTCGCGAGGCCCTGGGGCTGAATCCTGATCGTCGTGTTGGCGTCGGTGCCGGTGAGGGAGATCTCCGTGAAATTGGATCCGCCGAGCACATTGCCGACGCCTTGTCCGTGGATCGAGAAGTCCACCATGTTCCCGTGGGAGTCGGGGACCACCAGGTGCACATTCCGCCGGTCGGCGAAACTGCCGAAACGCCAGACGACCTCCAGTCCTTCGGGCGAGACGGCGGTGTTGTTGGTCTTGTTCAATTCCGCGATCGCGTGGGTGGGATCGATGTCGGCCAGGACGAAAAACGTGCCGCCGAGGATAGTCGTCGGGATCAGCGCGCTCGACGTGATGAGGCGCTGGCCGCCCGGTAGAATATTGATCGAAACGTCGTGCAGCGACGAGAGCAACACGTCCGTGCCGGGGCTCACCGTCCCGTCCACGGAGAGATAGAAATCGACGTCGATCGTTCCGACCGCCGCGATATTGCCGAGATTCTTGACCGGCACCTGGAAGTGCAGGGTGTCGTTCGGCACGCCGATGGTCGGGAGGGTGGCACGGGTGAATTCGCCGACCAGATCGACGAAAGGCAGGCCGACGTGAACCTGGGGTGCGGCGGCCGCGATATTGTTGATCTCATTGCTTTCGAGAACGTGGCTCTTCCCATCGATGCGGACCAGCACCTGGTAATCACCGACCGGAGTTCCGTCCGGGACTTGCGCATTGAACGTGAAGCTCCGGCTGGTGCCCGCCGCCATCTTGATGCTCACGTCGAAGGTCCCACCGAGCGGGATATCGCCGCCGTCGAGCGTGCTGTCGAGCGACAGGAAGTACTCCACATCGATCAGGCCCTTCGCAGGCGAGTTCCCGAGGTTGGTGACGATGGCCGTCAGAGTCCCCTTCGCTCCAGGGAGCGCCACGTCCGGAAGCGTTGACTTGGTGAAGACGGCCGCGAGATCGACCTGGATCGGCAGCACCTTGATCAGGCCGCCATCGATCACATTGTTCGACTCATCGCCCTCGCTAATCGCCCCTCCCGAATCGACCACGCTCAGCAAGTGATACATTCCGGGAGCTGTTCCGAACGGAACATTGGTGGCGGTGTAGAACTGCCCGTCGGTGTCGCCCGGGCGGAGGTTGATCAAGCGGTTGTCGTTCTCGCCGATCAGCACGTCGCCCCCGTCCAGTTTCCCGTCGAGGGAGAGGAAGAACGAGACATTGATGTGTCGATTGAGCGCCTCGTCGTTCCCGATATTCGAGAGCGTCATGTAAACTCCGCCGCCCTCGGTCGGCAGGAGTTGCGCGGGCATGGACACTTTGGTGAGTGTGCCGGTGAGATCGATCACATCGAACAGGTAAGTCGTCGTTTCGCTCCCGAGGAATCCCTCGATCGACGAGTAAGTCCACGTTCCCCGATTGGTCTGGATCGTGCCGTCCAGATTCGTCCGGCTCCAAAGATTCGCCGTCGTGTAAGCCGACAGGTCGAGGAAGTCGGTCCCGTCGTTGCCGACGATCGCCCCCGCCGAGAGCAGCCCCTGGCCAAGAATCCTGTCGTCCGAGAAAGTGAACCGGTCGTTCGCGTGGCCGCCGATCAGCTTCGTCATTCCGGAGAACGCGAAGGTCCCGGCCTTGGTCACCACCGTCCCCGAACCGTCGCCGGTGATGTTCCAGAGGAGATCGCTGGTCCAGGCGGAGAGGTCGAGGGTGTTGTTCCCGAACCCGCCTTGCACCGGTTGCGGGGGGAGGGTGTTATTGGCAAACGAGAAGTTGTCATCCGCGGCTCCGCCCCCGGTGTTGCCGAAATGCTGAAAGAAGAACTGATTACTGATGTTCCCGGCGTGGAGTCCGGTAAAGGTCCAGACGTTGTCGGCCCCACCGCCGGTCAGCGCGTTGGTCGCGCTGTAATCGGCATCCCCGATCACCTCGTCGATGCGATCAAACCGTCCGCCGATGGCGGTCGCGGTGCCGCCATTCGAGCCATCGAGCACCACCGTGGTGACCGCGCCGAAGTTCGCGCCGTTGTAATCGATCGTGTCGCGCAATGCGTGGCCGCCTCCATCCAGATCGCCCGTGATTTTGCCGGACGCCGCGAATTGGAAGGCGTCATCCTGCGAGCCGCCCGTCAGTTTCTCGAATCCGGTGAAATCGAAGACGCCGGCACCGCCGATGTCGCCGGCATTGGTGCCGGTGATGTGCCACGCGTTGGTCGCATTGGCCCCGATCAAAAGGTCGTTGGAATTGGTCGTCGCTTCAAAGCGTTCGAATCCGGAGAAACTCGCCAGGTCAGAGCCCGAGCGCGTCTCCAGATTGACCGTGATCGGCCCGACATAATCGTCGCCGCCCAGCCCGTCGTGATCGTAAACAACCTGGTCGGCACCCGTCCCGCCATCTGCGGATGCGGTCACGCTGCCGCCCGCCTTCACCAGCAGCAGATCGTCGCCGAGGCCCCCGAGGAACGTGCCGACGGCTGCGGAGATATCGACGGTGTCATGGTCACCGCCCGCATCCAGGGTCGTGACCGGCGCAAAGACGTGGAGCGTATCGTCGCCATCGCCGCCGAGAACGTTTTCGACCGCCGCCGAGATCGTCACGCTGTCGTTGCCCGCGCCGGCATCGAGCGTCCCCGTGCCGAGCGTATTGCCGGCCGCGATCGTGATCTCGTCATCTCCGGCGCCGGTATCGATCGATTCCGAGCCAACAATCGCATTCCCCAAATCCAGGGAATCGTCGTCTCCGTAACTCGTGACCTCGAGCCGGTTCGCGCGAATCGCGCCGTTCAAGAGCAACTGCGAGCCGAGCCCGGGATCCGCATCCCCGTTGTCGCCGCGGATCTCCACGGTGCCACCGGGTGCATTCACCGTCGTGTCGAGCGCCAGCACCACATCGTCTCCTCCGAGCAGCGTGACCCCGCCCGTGCCGCCGATCGCGGTGATGTTGGCATTGACGATCAGATCGTCGCCCGCTCCCGCTGAATCGGTCGCGGTGAGGGTGATATCGCCGCCGCCGGTGTTCGCGACCGTCTCATCGACAGTCAGCGCGCTCAGGGCGGTGATGACGATACTCCCGCCGGCCACCGACACGCCGTTGAGCGCGCCCGTGACGCCCCCGAGGAAGAGTCCGCCAGCCAGATCGGTCAGATGGAACCCTCCGGTGCCGCCGAACCCTTCGAGCGCCGTCACGGCCGCTTCGATCGGATTTCCGATCGCGCCGACCCCGGCGGTGGCGGAAAGCATCAGATTGGTCGCGGTGATGTTGTTCGCGGCCCCGCCGTCGTCGTCGCTGATCGCCCCGCCGGTCGCCGAAAGGTAGAGGTTTCCCGCGCCAACGTTCAGCGTGTCGATCGCGATGCCGCCGACCGTATCGGCCAGGAACGCGCTTCCGCCCGCGGTGAGAACCGTCAGCGTGGAGCCGTCGATCTCGAGTTGGCTCCCTTCGCCGAGGCCGATTCGGCTGGCGATACCGGTGACCTTCAGGTCGATGTGGGCGGCCACGATGTCGGCGATGCCATCGCCCGGACTGGACGAAGTGATGCTCCCCGCGAGCGCCTGGAGATAGAGATTGCCGAGCCCGAGGTCCGCCAGGCCGATGACCACCCCGCCTTCGGTGTCATTGATGAACACGTCGCTGTTCTGCGTTTGCGCATCGAACCGGGTGGTCGCGTTGATTTCCAGCGGGTTGGCGAGCGAAGCCCCGAGGCTGCTTCCCGCGCCGGTGGTCACCAAACTCACGATGGCCCCCAAAATGTCCCGCGAGCCGTTCCCGAGGAGCGGCCCGATGATCCGGCCGGCCGCGTTGATCGTCACATCGCTCGCGCCGCCCGCGGCGTTTACGGCGCCTTCGCCCAGAGTGACCTGGCCGCCGGTGGTCAGGCTGACCGCACCGTTCGCGGTGGTCAGCTTATTCACCAGGAGCGCATCGAACTCATGGACGGTGAGGCCGCCGGCACCGGTCACTTCCAGGTCGGCGCTCCTGGCGGTGGTGGTGATGTCGAGGCCGCTGCCCGCGGTCGCCACGAGCGCATCGGCCGTGACCCGTCCGCCGCCGAGCATCGTGATGACGCCGCCCGTGGAGCTGGCGTCAAGGGTGACATCCCCGGCCAACAACCCCGCATGGATCGCTCCGGCCTGGAGGCTGCCGCCATTGGTCGCCTTCAAGAAAATATCGTTCGTGTCGCCATCGGTCTGCGAGACCACGCTGGTGGCCACGATGGTTCCGCCCGCTTCCACGGAAATGGAGCCGTTCGCGGTCTGCACACTCGTCAGCGTGATCCCATCCGCTTCGTGGATGCTGACGGATCCTGCGCTCGTCGTGAGGGCCGTCAGATTGGCAATCGCCGTATCGAGCGCGATCCCCGCCGCGGCGGTGGCGTTGAGGGTCAGGGCCGTCACTTCGGGTGTTCCGGTGTGGGCATCAATGATCGCGCCGGTCTGGCTGAGCAAGGTCACCGTCTGCCCGGGCGCGGAGATCGCGTTCTTGAAGGTCAGCGCATCCGAGCTCGTCACTCCGACGGCGCCAGCCGCGGTCACCCCATTGACGCTGTCGATCGAGCCGATCTCGAGCTCGCCGGTGTTGCTGATGCCGACCGTGCCGGTCGTGGCCTTGACCGCCAGCGTGGCGATGGTGGTGTGAATCGGATTCGCCGCCGAGCCGACGTAGCCATGGGCCACACCAAGAAACTTCGGCGCCTCGATGGAACCCCCGCCGTCGATGATCGAACCGCCGGCGTTGAGCGTTACCTGGGTCGGAGCCTTGGTCGCGCCAGTGACGTGAATGTCGCCAGTCGCAGCGACGGAGACCACGCCGTTCGCGCCGGTCGCGGAAATGCCGCCGAGGTCGAAGTTGCCGGTGACCGAGAGGTAAACACTGCCGTCGGTCGCCGTCGCGTTGAGCTGATGCGCCTGGACACTGAGCGGATTCGCGGCCGTGCCGATGACGTTGCCCTGGTCCTCCGCAAAGATTGCCTGGTCACGCACGACCAGCGAGTGATCCCGCGCGATCGCCGCGGCGTCGGCGGCTTTCTGCGCGACGGAAGTCGCCTCGTCGAACGCCTTCCACGTCGCGAGCGAGTCTTCGTAGGTCGCGCTCAACGCCGTCAACTCGGCGCTGGATTGAGTCAGCTCGTTCGCCTTCTCCTCCGCGACCCCGGCCAGCTTGTCCGTCTCAATCGCCGCGAAGAACGCCGCGGTATCCGCGATACTGGCCGCGAGATCGAGGATCGACCACGCTCCCGACGCCCCGCCATCGCCCGAGAATGGAATGGCCTGGGCGAAACCGGCCCCGACCTCGACCGCGTTCCGAACGAGCCCAAGCGCGATCGACGTGGCCTCCAGAACTTTTTGCAGAGCGTAGGCCGCCTCCTGATCCGCATCGGCTCGATTCTTCGCCAGCTCCGCCTCCGACTGGCCGGCAAGGGCATCGCCCTTGTCGTCGAGCGCGTTGTTTTTCTGGACGTTCATGATCACCGTCGCGGTCGAGAGCGATTGCGCGTTGGTCAGCTTGGCCGCCGCTTCCGAACGGATCGCGGAGTAGTCGGCGATACGGATCGACGTTTCCAACTGCGCGGTGCGCGCGTTCGAGGACGCGCCGGAGAGGGTCACGGTATTGCCGATGATGTTCGGCAAGGCGCCGTTGCCGTCGATGATCACGCCGGTCTCTGAAGCCACCGTGACATCGCCCGTCCCGCCGGTGTTGAGCAGGCCGATGGTGATGTGGTGATTCGCCTGCACGCTGATCGTGCCGCCCGCGGTGGTCAGATTGCCGATGGCCGCAACCGCACCCGTGTTCGGATAAGATGGTGTCAGTCCGAGCCCGGCGGTGATGCCGATGGTGCCGGTGCCCGACGCCACGATGGTGTCCTTCGGGTCGAGGAAGATGACGTTGCCGGTCAGCGAGGTGAGCTGGATCGAGCCGTTGACGTCGAGCGTGGCCAGGTTGTCGGCCATGTCGAGAATGGTGATCGAGTCCGCCTGGATCGTCAGCTTGCCGGCGCCACGGCCTTCGAGCGTCGCATCGGTGATCGCGAGCGCGCCGATGTTGGAAATGGTCACGCCGCCCGCGCCGCCATTCGCCGAGCCGAGTTTGTTGACGCTGTTTTGCAATGCGCCAATGCCGCCGGGCGCGGAGATGTCGAGCTGATCGGCGGTGATGTTCAACGCGGGGCCGTTGCCGTCGGCGATGCTGCCGCTGGTGGACTTGATGTTGACCTTGTCGCCGTCCGCTTTCGCCACGCTGAGGATGATGTTCCCGCCGGCCGTGAGCGCGATGTCGCTGCCCAGGCCCTGCGCTTCCACGCGCTGCACCGTGACGGCGTTCAGTTCGTTGATGTAAACGCCGCCGCTGCTGCCCACCGCCGTCAGCGAATCAACGTCGGTGTCGATCGCATCGGTCGTCGTCCCGATGCGCACCGCGGTCAGGTTCGCCGCTGAGCCGCGGATGTTCACCGCCGCGCCGTTGCCATCGAGAATCCCACCGTAGGTCGAAGTGAGCTTCACGGCGTGCGCCAGATCCGTCGCGACCAGGCCCAGCGTCATATCCTTGTCGGCCGAAAGCTCGAGGTCGCCGCCATTCGCGCTCACCGCAGTCGCGGTGAGGACGCCCTTGGCTTTCAGGAAGATGCCGCCGCCATTGGCGATGGCCGAGTTCACCGTGCCGCCACTGAGGATCAGCGGCTCGTCCGAGGCGCCGATCGCCGCGCCCGCTTGCAACGTAAAGTTTGCGGCGGAGACGTTCAGGACGTTGCCGATCCGGCGAATGCTTCCGGCGGCCGAGGTGAGGCTCACGGCATCCGGCGCCGTGACTTTCGCCACCAGGAGATCGCCGACCGTGGTGACCGCGATGTCATTGCCCGCGCCTTTCGCGGTCGCGGTGAGCGAGGTGATGTCGCCCGCGTCGGTGATGAAGATTCCGCCCGCGTCGGCGCTCGCCGTCAGGGTGTCCAAGTCGGTCTCGATCGCGTTCGCCGCCGTGCCGATATAGGAGCCGGCCTTCAATGTCACCGCCCCGGCCTTCAAATTCAGCGTCGTGTCGATCGCGAAATCGTTGATGAACGTCTTCGCGGTGATGCTCACGGAACCCGTGCCGGCATCGATGCTCTTGAGCGCGACGCTGCCGCCGGAGTTCGAGAAAGAGAACGTCGCCATCCCCGGCGCCGCGAGCGAAAGCTGGTTCGCGGAACCCGGCTGCACGAAGCCGACCGATCCGCCATTGAGCGTCAGACCGACGGCGCCATTGTTGGTCTCGATCGCCAGCGAAGTCAGCGTGCCGGCGCTCACGACGTTCGTCGCCGCCGCATTGTTCGTCGCCTTCGTGGAGAGGCCGCCGACGCTGACCTCGATCGCGTCCGCCGCGCTGCCGATGTTGGTGCCGGCCTGGAGGCTCGCCGTCCCAGCCGTGATGTTGGCCGTCGCGCCGTTGCCGTCGGTGATTCCCTCCGACTGCGAATTCACCGTCACGTCGCCACCGGCGGCCGTGATCGCGCCGAGCACGAGCGAGCCGGTGGAACTGGTCAGGGTCACGTCATAGCCCGTGCCGCCTGCCGTGATCGACGAGACATTGGCTCCGTCGGACTCGGCAATGAACACGCCGCCGGCGATCGTGGTCGCCTGCAGGGTCATGACCGAAGTCTCGATCAAGTCCGCGGCGTCGCCGATTGCTCCGGCCGCATTCAGCACCAGGCCGCGCGAGAGAATGTTCCCGCTGTCCTGGTTGCCGTCGAGGATCAGGCCGCCGGAGGAGAGGCTCAATTGATCGGCCACTTTCACCTCCACCACCACGATGTCGCCGCCGGCGGTGATCACCGCGTCGCTGGTGCCGGCCGTGGCGCTTCCGCCCGCGGGCGTCACGATCACCGTTCCGTTGGCGCCGGCCTGCGGGGTCACCCCTCTGTCTTGAGCGATGACGCTGTTGATCATCACGCTGGTCGCTTCATGGATAAAGATGCCGCCGTCCGAGGCGGTGGCCGTGAGCAGCGCGACCTCCGTGCGGATCGGCGCCGCCGCCGTGCCGATCGACCCGTAGTGCGAGATCGGCTGGTAGATGAACGGGATGACGTCCGGCCCCGCACGGAACTCGGTCGTCAGATTGATCTGCCTCGCCGTGATGTTCGGGCTGGTGCCCGCCGTTCCGTGGATCGACGCGCCTTTGGCCGTCAGGATCACGCTGCCAGCCCCGGCGTTGAACGTGCCGATCACCATCGGAGCCTCGATCGTCGAGGGCGAGTTGCCGCCCGGTGAGCCGTTCGTGTGGTCGGCGTCCGTGAGCACGAAATAGCCGGCAAAATTGCCGGGCAGCAACGGGAGTTGCACGTCGGCATTGAGGGTGCCGGCGGCGACCTCGAGGGCGCCGTTTGGCTGATCGAGCGGTTCTCCAAAGGTCGCATTCGCCCCCGTCACGATCAGGTTCAACGTCCCCGCGGTCAGGTCGTCCTCACTCGTCATGGACCCGGCGGCGGGAGCCGCGTCGCCGCTCGTTTCGCGAACAAATCCTGCCGTGCTGACATTGAGCGTGCCGGTGGTGATCACCTTGTCGATGGTGATCCCGCCCGGCGCTCCGATGTCCCCCACCTCGACCGTCAAATTGATCGTCCCGTTCCCCGCGCTCAAGGTCACTCCCGACAACGTCGTGATCGATCCAAGGCCGGCATCCCGGTTCACGTCGATGCCCGCGTGGTCGTTGGCGACGATCGTCAGGGTCTTGTTGGTCAGGCTGATGTTCTGGTTGACCAGCACCGATCGACCGGCCTGCAAGGTCAGGTCCTGGATCATCGACAGCGCCGCGTTCACCGTGATGTCGTTGTTCGCCTGGATCGTCACCGCCGACGCCGCGCCGGTGATCGTCCCCACCGAGATCGTCACATCCGCGCTCGGCGTGGTGCTAAATGCATCGGCATCCGTCAGCAGTCCGGCCCCGGCCGCCGTGATGATCACGTTCTTCGGGTCGAGCAAAAGCATCCCGGTTTTGCCGGCCACCGCCGTCGTATCAACGTGGCCGGTCAGCGAAAATCCGCCCGCCGAACTGACTTCGATGAAGCCGCCATCGCCGCCCGCGTGCCCACCTCGGGCCGACAGGCGCCCGGCGACGGTCGTGTTGTTATCCGACCAAAGGATGACGGAACCGCCGGACGAACCGCCGCTGGCATCGATCACGCCCGCCGACGCCACCAGCGTCTGGATGGTGGAGGTGATTCTCACGGATCCGCCGGAGGTGGTATCGGATCCCCGCGCCAGAATGGTCCCGAAATTCCCGGCGTATGATCCCGAAATCAGGACCTCGCCGGCATGCCCGACGCGGGCGCTCGCGGAGACGTTGATCAGGCCGTCGTTCCGGACGATCCCACTGCCGCCATTGACGGGATCCGCGACGAGAGCCACCCGCGCGCCGTGCGCCAGAAGCGTGTGCTGGATCGTGACGTCGGAACCGACGATCGAAACGTCGTTCCGGAATTCCGCCGAATCGATCAGGACCAACCCGTATGAGCCCGGTGCTCCAATCATCACCTTGCCGCCCGCATTCAGCGCCGCCAGATCGGCATCGGTGAGGCCGAGCGACCCCGACGTGTCGGCGGTGAAGCCCACGTGAATCGGCAAGCCCACCGTGTGCACCTTGATGGTCAGGTCCCCCACGATTCCCGCCGAGCCGGCGCCGCCCAGGAAATCGACTTCGTCCGAAGCCAGCGCCACCGTTCCGCCGGCGGTCAGATGGTTCCCGAAGAGAATGCTGGCCGCCGCATCGATGATCACGTTTCCGGTGACCTCGACGCTCCCCTTGAAGATCACGCTGGAAGCGTGGGTCAGCACCAGGTCGCCCGTGACGACCAAGCCGTCCTCGAAGACGATCGCACCGCCGCCGTCGAGCACGAGGCCGTGATCCGCGTTGACGTGGTGGTCGAAAACGAGGTCGCCATGGGCGGTTTCAACGCCGCCGTGCGCAGTTGCCAGCTCGAGAAGGGAGGCGAAAACGGAACCGACATCGGCCGACATCAGCACCCGAGTCTCCAGGTGTTCGACAAAGAAACCGCGGGGCGAACTAACCGTCGAACGGGGGGAGGTGCTTGATATCAATTTTTTCACAGCGGCCGGCATAGCAGCATCCGAGCCGTTGAGAATTTGACCGGGTCCTGACGCCTGGACGTGCGGGGCGCTATCTCCCGAGCTCGATTCCTCGAAAACCTGAACTGTGCCGATGGGCATTTTTTGCCGGTGAAAAATTTGCCGCAATCCAGTCCTGCGGCGGATGGCCGGCCAGAAACACCCTCTGCCGTCGCGCAGAGTTCTGGGCCGCGGCAGGCGGCGTTGTCATTGCCTTCGGGCGCCGCGGGATTGCTCGATAAGGTTGCCATCCACCGCCGCGGCCAACAGAATTCGCCCACCTTCCCGGACCCATGGCCGATGTCTTCATCTCCTACGCTCGGGAAGACAAACCCTTCGTCCATCGGCTCCACGACGCTCTCACGGCGCGCGGACTCAAGGCTTGGGTCGATTGGGCGGGCATCCCGCCGACCGCGGATTTCATGCAGGAGATTCACGCCGCGATCGAAGCGGCGGACACGGTCCTGCTTATCCTCAGCCCCGAGTGGAGCGGCTCGAAAATTTGCCGCCTGGAAACCACGCACGCGCTGACCCACAAGAAGCGGCTCATCCCGCTGGTCTGCCGCGAGATTGAAGCGGAGCAATTGCTCCCCGAAGTGGCCGCCCTCAATTGGATCTTTTTCCGCGAAAGCGACGACTTCGCCGCCGCCTCCGCTTCGCTCCTCCTCGCCCTCGATACCAACCTCGACCGGACGCGCGCGCTGACCCGTCTGCTCGTCCGCGCCATCGAGTGGGACGCGAAGCAGCGCGACGCGAGCTTTCTCCTGCGCGGGACCGATCTCACCCAGGCGGAGCTGGCGCTCGGCGAAGCCACCGAAACGGAGCGGCCCCAGCCGACCCCGCTCCAGCGCGAATATGTGCTGACCAGCCGGCTCGACGCCGCGCAACGGCAGCGGCGGACGTTCACCCTGCTCACCGCCGGCCTGATCATCGCGCTGGTCCTCGCCGGCCTCGCCTTCTGGCAGTATCGCGTCGCGGAGACGCGCCGGGTGGCGGAACAGACGGCGCGGCTCGATGCCGAGCGAAAGACGCGCATCGCCACGGCGCAACGTCTCGCGGCACAGTCCGACCAGGCGCTCGAGCGCTTTCCGCAGCGCAGTCTGCTGCTGGCCGTCGAAGCCGTCGAAACCGTCCGGCGCAGCGGTGAACCCATGGTCGCCACGGCCGAGCAAGCGCTGCGGCGCGCCCTCGCGTCCGTGGGCGGGCGCGGCTTCGGCGGCGCCGGCCTTCCAGTGCAAAACGTGACGCCGAGCCCCGATTCGCGGTGGCTCGCGCTGGGCGGGCAGAACGCCACCTACCTGTTGGATCTGCACGGGCCGGGCGAACCGTTGATCCTGCCCGAACCCGCGCGCGAAATCTCGGGGGTGGCCTGGGGCCCCGCCGCCCGCTGGCTGATCAGCCTCGGGCGCGCCGGCACGGTTCCGCGGCTTTGGGATTTGACGAGCAAGCCTCCGGTGTCGAGGCCGCTGGCGCCGCCGGGAAGCGCGGAGCAATTGGGTTTCGGAGTGATCGGCCTCGACCAGCGCACTCTGGTCACGCTGATGAAGGACGGCACGTTCACGGTGTGGGATCTCACCGGCGCCGAGGCAATCGCCGGGGTCTCCTTCCAGCCTCCCGGCCCGCCCGATCTCGAAGGGTTCGGCTTGGGCAGCCCCAAAGTCTTTGCGACGGGTCGCTGGCTGGGCGTGAAGATTCTCGGCCGCCCCGTGCGGTTGTGGGATCTGCAGGCCGCCGATCCGGGAGCGCACCCCATCGATCTTCCGGATTCGGTGGACGGAATATCCGAGATGGCGCTCAGCCCGGATGGACATTGGCTCGCCGCGGTCGGCGAAGGCCACGTGGTCGGCTTATGGGATCTAACCGCGCCCGATCCCTCGATCCGCGTCCGGGCCTTGCGCGGTCATGAGGAGGGAATCGCCGAAATGGCCTTCAGTCCCGATGGTCGCTGGCTCGCCACCGGCAGCTTCGATCGCACCGCGCGCGTGTGGGTTCTGACCAAGCCGGACGCCAAACCGCTCGTCCTGCGCGGCCACGGCGACATGGTGCGCGCCCTCTCCTTCAGCCCAGACGGCCGCTGGCTGATCACGAGTTCCACCGTCAACCAGCTCGCGAGCTCCGAGAAATCGGACACCTCCGCGTGGCTGTGGGATCTCAAGCTGGCCGATGCAAAACCTTTCGAACTGGCTGGCCACGAAGCGGGGGTCACCGCCGCCGTGATCAGTCCCGATGGACGCTGGGCCATCACCGGCAGCAACGGCGGGTGGGTCCGGCTCTGGGATCTCAAGAGCGAAAACCCATCTTCCGCACCGGTGCTCCTGCGCGGTCCCGAGCGCGGCATTTACGCGCTGGCCATGACGAGGGACACCCTGGCCACCTTGAATCTCGACCCGAGCGCCCGCGTCTGGGATCTCCGCGCCCCGCAACGCGCGGCGTCGCCGCTCATTCTGCCGGCTCCCGGAAGCACCACCCTCGATTTCAGCCCCGACTCCCGCTGGCTGGTTGCCGGGAGCCGCGACGGCGGATTCCTGTGGGATCTCGCCGCGCCGCACCCCGCCGCCGCGCAGGTTGCGCTCCCCGATCTCAAAAGCGCGGAGCAATGGACCGTGACCATCGCCTTCAGCGCGGACGCGCACTGGCTGGCCATTGGCGGCGACTACGCTCCCGTCCGTCTCTTCGATCTTTCCGCCCCGGACGTCGAAGCAGCCGCGCTCAAGTTGGGCAAGGACGGCGGCCCGGTCGCCGCCCTCGCCTTCACCGTGGACAAACACTGGCTGGTCGTGAACCGGAAGTATTCGGCGAAGGAAGTGCACCTGTGGGACCTGCGCGCTTCACCGCCCGCGTTGCTCGTCCTTCGCGGCCATGAAAAACCCATCGAGCGCACGGCCCTCAGCAATGACGGCCATTGGCTGGTCACCGGCGGCGAGGATGCCACGCTGCGTCTCTGGGATCTCACGGCGAAAGAGCCCGCGCTCTCGCCGGTCGTGCTGAAGGGCCATGAGAAAAGGATTTCCGCGAGCCGCTTCACGCCCGATAGCCGCCGCCTCATCACCGCCAGCGAGGAGGGTGCCGTGCGCCTTTGGGACCTGCCGGCAGTCGCCACCACCCTCAACTCCCGCCCTTTGCCCGGACATACCGCGGGCGTGTTCGATCTCCAGACCAGCCCGGATGGGCGCTGGTTGCTCACCGCCGGTCGCGACCCCGCCGCGCGCCTGTGGGACCTCGCCGCGCCGAGCCCGGAGACGACGGGCCAGGTTCTTCCCGATCAGGCGGGCGAAGTCCGTCCGGTGGAAATCAGCCCGGACAGCCGCTGGATGGTCACCGTGGATACCAACCACGTCGCCCGTCTTTGGAATCTCCGCGCACCTACCGCAAAAGCCCTCGTCCTCGCCGGTCACAAGAACGGCGTTCGCCAATGGGCGATTAGCCCGGATGCACACTGGCTCGCCACCGCGGGAAACGATGATGTGGTTGGCTGGAAGGATCGCGTGATTCGGCTTTGGAACCTCGCGAGCTCTGATCCTTCCGCCGCACCCCTGCTGCTGCTCGGCCATGAAGACCGCATCTCTGCCATGGCCATCAGCGGCGACAGCCGCTGGCTCGCCACCGGCAGCGGCGATGCCACGATCCGAATCTGGGATTTGCACGCCAGCAATCCCGCCGCCGCGCCAGTCGTGCTGCCCGCCGACGCCGATGGCGTCTGGACGGTCCGGATCAGCCCGGACAGCCGCTGGGTCGCCGCCACCGGCAAAGACACCGTCCGGCTCTGGTCCCTCCGGATCGACGACCTCCTCGCCGCCGCGCGCACCGCCACCGGCCGCAACCTCTCCCTCGACGAATGGGAGCTCTACTTCCAAGGCCAGTCCTATCGCCGGACATTCTCCGACCTCCCCGCCCCGCAGCCCGCGAAGTAACCCAAGCAAACCACTTCCCGAGCACCTTGCCCGCGAAGTTGGGCCAGCGGCGGATTGGTCAGGAGATGAACAACCGCTCGTTGGCCGATGCGTGGCGCATGCTGGCGATTTCGAGCATCGGATTAAACCAGCCGGCGTCGGCGCGCGGCACCTCCCGTGAGCGCTCGATCACCGCTGGCGCATCCGCGCTCGCGGCGCGAAGCACGCGCTGGCAGCCGTCCTGCCCGATGCGGATGAGCTTGAGCGACGCGGCGCACGCCGCCGCGAGCGACTGGTAAAGCCAGGCACTGAGCGCTGCGGGCAGCGGGATGCCGCCCGCGCGGGCCTGCAAAGCAAAGACCACCAGATGATGCCCGCTCGCGCGCCCCGCCGCGATCGCATCCGCAAACTCCTCCAGTTCCGGCGCCTCCACCATCGCGCACAGCGCCTTGAGCCGGCGCCCGCCGAGTTGCGCGCTCGCCTCCCGCGTTTCCCGCGGCAGTTTCCACGCGTCGATCTCGCGATCGAGCGCGCACCGTTCGACGAGATCGCGCGCTTCAAACGCGAACCGCAGATAAGGGAGCTCCAGCCGTTCCTGCGCCGGCATGACCTGCGTGAACAAGAAATCGCGGAGCGTGCTTTCATCCCTGACCATCCCAAGTCGCACGATTTCCTCGAACCCCAGTGAGTGCGCATAAGCCCCGGTCGGAAACAGCGCATCCGCCGTTTGGAGTAAAAACGGCAGCCAATCGTAATTGCGGATTGCGGATGGCGGATTGCGGATTTCCACGTCAGTGGTGATGTCCGCCGCCCAGGGGATGAAAGACCCGCTTGGCGCTGACAAAGACGATGCCTTCCCGCTCGAAGAGTTGCCGCAGGGCTGGGTCGTCGATCACCCGGACCGTCGCCCCCGCGACCTCGAGTGGAAAGTGCAGGTTGCCGATGATCCAGCCGAGCCGAGCTGCTGCCGAGGCGTCGGCGCCCAGTGCCACCTCCAGCACGGGCTCATATTTCTGCGCCAGGCGATAAACCGCGGAGTCGCTTTGAAAGACCGGAGCTCCATCCGCCAGCGGGGCCTCGAGATCGAAACCGAACTCCGTGCCATCCTCTGCCACGCCCCGCCAGCGCCGCTTCGCGAGGACGTGCCGATCCACTGGAACCCGCAGCGTGGGTAGCGCGCCGTCCCACTCGGGCAGCGCGCGTTGGATGAGTTGCATCGCGGCGGCTTCTACCATCCAGGCCGCGGGGGCCGCGAACTAAAAGCCCGGGCGTTCTGGATGCGCTGACTCGACCCGGAAGCCAGACACAGGCCGGCGAAGCTGCAACCAAGGCGGCACCGATGTTCTTCCTCTGCGTCCTCTGCGCCTCTGCGTCTCTGCGTTTTTCAACCATAGCGGTGCAATGGGTAGGGACCGAATCTGGGGAAAACGCAGAGACGCAGAGGCGCAGAGGACGCAGAGAAACCCAGCAATAGGCACACCGACCTCTGCGGCTCTCTCAAAACTCTCTGCGGGCTCTGCGTTGAATCTCGTCTCAGCCGGAGCCAAACATCGTCGAAACGCCATCGACGTTGGAAGAGAGGTCCTAAAACAAGAAATACCGCTGCGCCAGCGGCAGCACCGACGCCGGCTCGCAGGTGAGGACGCGCCCGTCGGCCTTGACGGTATAAGTCTCGGGATCGACTTCCATTTTCGGCAGCGCGTCGTTCCACAGCAGATCGCGCTTGGTGATCTTGCGAGTGTTCTTGACCGCGACCAGGCGCTTGGCCAGTTGCAAGTCGCTGAGCAGTCCGTATTGCAACGCGGCGCCGCTGACGAAGGTGACCGAGGTGGAAAACCTGGCGCGCCCGTGGGCGGCGAATTGCGGGCGATAGAAGGTCGGTTGTGGCGTAGGGATCGAGGCGTTCGGATCGCCCATGTTCGCCATCGCGATGAGGCCGCCTTTCAATATGACCTCCGGCTTCACCCCGAAAAAGGCGGGCTTCCAGACGACGAGATCGGCGAGCTTGCCCGCTTCGATCGAACCGACTTCGTGCGCGATGCCATGCGTGATCGCGGGGTTGATGGTGTACTTCGCCACGTACCGCAGCGCGCGGAAGTTGTCCGCCGCTCCGTGATTGGATGTTGGCTGTTCCAGCTTCCCAAACTGCACCTTCATCTTGTGCGCCGTCTGCCAGGTGCGCGTGATCACTTCGCCGATGCGCCCCATCGCCTGCGAGTCGCTCGACATCATCGAAAACGCGCCGAGATCGTGCAGCAAATCCTCGGCGGCAATCGTCTCGGGGCGAATGCGCGACTCGGCGAAGGCCACGTCCTCGGGGATCTTCGAATCGAGGTGATGGCAGACCATGAGCATGTCGAGATGCTCGTCGATGGTGTTCACCGTGAAGGGCCGCGTCGGGTTCGTGGAAGAGGGGAGCACGTTCGCTTCGCCGCAGACGCGGATGATGTCCGGCGCGTGCCCCCCGCCGGCGCCTTCGCTGTGATAGGTGTGAATGGTGCGGCCTTTGAAGGCCTTGATCGTGTCCTCGACGAAGCCGGACTCGTTCAGCGTGTCGGTGTGGATCGCGACCTGCACGTCGAGCTCATCGGCCACATCGAGGCAGGTGCTAATCGCCGCGGGGGTCGTGCCCCAATCTTCGTGCAGCTTCAGTCCCACGACTCCCGCGAGCACCTGCTCGCGCAACGGCTCGTGCGTGGAGCAATTGCCTTTGCCGAGGAAGCCGAGGTTCATCGGGTATTCGTCCGCGGCTTCGAGCATGCGATGAATGTTCCAGACCCCCGGCGTGCAGGTGGTCGCGTAGGTCCCGTGCGCCGGGCCCGTGCCGCCTCCGATCATGGTGGTGATGCCGCTGGCCAGGGCGTGCTCGATCTGCTGCGGGCAGATGAAATGGATGTGCGTGTCGATCCCGCCCGCCGTGACGATGCACCCTTCGCCCGCGATCACTTCCGTCGCCGCGCCGATGACCATGCCGGGCGTGATCCCCTGCTGGATGCCCGGATTCCCCGCGTGCCCGATCCCGACGATGCGCCCGCGTTTCACGCCGAGATCCGCTTTGATCACGCCCTGCACCGCATCGAGGATCAGCGCATTCGTGATCACGAGATCGAGCGACTCCGCGTCCTTCGCGGTCGGCGACTGACCCATGCCATCCCGGATCACCTTGCCCCCGCCGAACTTCACCTCATCGCCGTAAGCGCCCGCTTCCGCGATCAGGTCGCGCTCGACCTCGATGAAGAGTTCCGTATCGGCGAGCCGCACCCGGTCGCCCACGGTGGGGCCGAACATCTCGGCATATTGTCTGCGCGTCAGTCGAAGGCTCATGGTTGCGGGTGTTGCCGCGCCGCTAGCGTTAGAGGGCCGCCCGTGATCGTTCAAGCCGGATGCGTCTGGAGCGCGAGTGTTCAGCGCTTTGGCCGGCAGGGAAAGATGGTCGCAGGTAGTTTGTGATCCCCACATCTCCTGCGCCGAAGACGGCTCCAGGGGGCGCTGATGATGCCTCACCCGCGCAGACCCGCGGTGCGGAGACGCTCCTCGACCCACGTCGCTTCGTCGGGGGCGAAGGGCGGGCCGGGGATTTCCTCGGAGCGGTCCGCGTAGTAGCGGCCGACCTCGTAGCAGCGATCAATCAGCGGTTGCAGGTCGAGCACGAGATCCTGGTCGGTCGGGCGCAGCGGGATGCGGATGGCCGGCAGCCGCTCGCGCAACGGGCAGCGATAGACCTCGCGTGTCCCCGGACGCCAGGCGCGGCTGCAACAGATGTAGTAGCTCGTGCCGTTTTCGGCCTTGCGCAGATACGGCTCGGGCACGGGCAACACGAAGCGGCCCGCGCGCAAAAGGTCGATCTCCACCAGGCTCGTGGTGCTGTGCAGGTAGTCGAATTGCTTGAGCTTGTAGCGGGTCCGATCGGTGTCCTTGTTCGCGGGGCTGAGCAATTCGATGACGGTCACAACGCGGCCCTCCACCGTGCGAATCTCGATCCAGCGCTCGATCTCCTCATCCACGCGGAGGATCTCGGGTTCGGCGGTCACCACGCCTTCGCGCGCGTCTTTCGGAGGCGTCCATAACGGTGCGACGCCCTGCTTCCAGGTTTCGGTGATCCCCACATCGGGGACGTAGCCGTTGCCCGGTTCGATCGCATCAATGGCCAGCCGCTCCTCGGGCCGCGCCACCAGGCCTTCTGGCAGACGAACGGCGATCTCGTCGCCGATGTAATTGATGAGCCTCGTGTGAACGGGATGCCAGGTGCGCTCGAGAAAGGGATTCATCCCGGGAAATGGATTTTTGGTCGAAACCATGCCGCAGGGTAACGCTTCGCACCGCGAGCGGCAAGGTGCGCGGGCGCAGCCTACGTGAGCGGCACATCAAGCGGGGCGTGCGTGTGTGCGGTGACGCGCGCGCTCAGAGCGGGCCGTTGATTTTGCCATTCAGCCCGAAGACCTCACGCGTGCCGGCCAGGGCGACGAGCTCGACTTCGCGCGTGTCGCCGGGCTCGAAGCGCACCGCCGTGCCGGCGGGAATGTTCAGCCGAAAACCACGGGCCGCCGCGCGGTCGAAGCGCAAGGCTGTGTTCACCTCGTAGAAATGGAAATGGCTGCCAACCTGGATCGGGCGATCGCCCGCGTTCGCGACTTCGATGATCTTCGTTTCGAGTCCTACGTTGGCCAGCAGCTCGGCTGGCTCAGTGCCGACGATAATTTCTCCGGGGATCATGGCATTTAGGATTTAGGATTTAGGATTTGCGTCGTGGCGATGCGCGCAGGCCGGAAGGTCCAAATCATCAATCCTAAATCGTAAATCATAAATTATCCGCGCACCGGATGATGCACAGTGACCAGCTTCGTTCCGTCGGGAAAGGTCGCCTCCACCTGCACGTCGTGGATCATCTCGGGCACGCCTGCCATGACGTCGTCCCGTTTCAAAATCGTGGTGCCGAAGCTCATCAGCTCGGAGACGCTGCGCCCGTCGCGCGCGCCTTCGAGGATTTCGTAGGTGATGATGGCGATCGACTCGGGGTAGTTGAGCTTGAGGCCGCGTTGCTGCCGGCGCCGCGCGAGGTCGGCAGCGACAACGATGAGCAGCTTTTCCTGTTCGCGAGGTGAAAGGTGCACGGTGTCGAGTCAGGCTTGGGTTGCGGCACTCTGTGTCCCCGGTGCCTCAGCGTCTTTACGGGTCAGAAACTGGTTAATAACCGAGAGGCGCAGCGACGCAGAAGGAGGGACGCTGCTTGATCCAAGCCTGAACGATGCAGTCAAAGAGACGGCGCATCGCCGAGGCCCAAGGAGTGGCGTGCGTCTCGCCGCCGGGTGAGTTCTGTGGGGGCGCTCACCGTTTGGTCCGGCCCTTCGGGCGTTCGTGGGTCGGCGGCGGGACGCACGCCGCTCCTTGGGACGCACGTCGCGCTCGCCGTCTCCAACTGCATTGTTACGGCTAAGAGGCTCCCGGTGGTGCATGCGTGCTAATTGATTCGCGGGCGGAGGGTAGGGGACCGGTGCGCCTTGCGCCAACCGCAATTTGTTTCGAAAGACACTTTCTCGTGTGTTTCCCGCGCCTGCTGTTTTCGGGATCGACGAGGGCGGCGATGAGGGCTAGACAGAGGGACGTGAACGCACGCTTCCTCCCCGTTGTCCTCGCTGCCGCAATGCTCCTTACCACGTCACGGCAGGCGGCCGCGTATGACGATTATTCCTACGAGTCCATGGCCGCCGATGCGGTCCTGGCCCGGCCGCTTTGCCTGGCTGTGACGATCATGGGCTCGGCGCTATTTGTGGCGACATTGCCCGTGACGCTGCTTTCGCGCAGCACCACCCGGGCGGCGAATGTCCTGGTGGAAAAGCCAGCCCACGCCACCTTTAGACGGAAGTTGGGCGATTTGTCGGCGCTGGATTAGCGGGGCACCGGCAGCGCGCGCGCACCATTTGCGGCACCGCACCTCAGGCCTGGGTCGTCTCGCGGGTGAGCTTGCGCAGCAAGGCGTCGCGGTCCCATTTCTGCCCTTCGACCTTGCTGGATTCGAGCATGTCCACGAGCTGGCGTTTGATGGCGAGGAAGTCGGGATGGACCTTCAGGGTCGCCGGGCGCTCGATGAGATAGGGGACTTTCAAGTCGGCCACGAGACGACCGGGACGCGGTGAGAAGACGAGGATGCGCGAGGCCAGATAGACGGCTTCTTCGAGATCGTGGGTGACGAAGAGGACCGAGATTTTTTCCGTCGAGCTGAGGAGCAGCATCATCTCCTGCATGTCCTCGCGGGTCTGCGCGTCGAGCGCCCCGAAAGGCTCGTCCATGAGCAGCAGCTTGGGCCGGTTGACGAGCGCGCGGGCGATGGCGACGCGCTGCTTCATCCCGCCGCTCAGTTCCCGCGGGAAGCTTTGGTGGAAGTCGGCCAGGCCCATCACTTCGAGCAGCGACTCCGCGCGCCCCGACCGCTCTTCGACTTCGCCGGAGGTCAGGGTGTCGTAGTCGAGATTGCACTCGAGCTGCTCGCTGAATTCGGTGTTCTGCAACACGGTCAGCCACGGGAAGAGCGTGTAGTGCTGGAAGACCATGCCGCGATCCTGGCCGGGCCCGGTCACGAGTTGTCCATCGACCAGGATCTCGCCCGCGGTCGGCTCCTCGAGTCCGGCGATCATGTTGAGCAGCGTCGATTTTCCGCAGCCCGACGCGCCGACGAGGCAGACAAACTCCCCCGCGGCGATGTCGAAGGTCGTTGGCGTGAGCGCCTGGGTGCGGCCTTTGCGGCTGAAGAAGATCTTTTCGAGATTGCGGACCTGGAGCACGTGGACGGTCTAGAGAAACGAGGGTGTTTTGCCAGCGGTTTTTCTGCGGGCGTGATCAGGTGCAGGCCACTTGTGGCCATTCCACGGACCATCGGGGAGGCGAGTCCATGCGCAGAACGCTCAAGTCTCGGCGCTCCTCCTGCATCCCCGCAGCGCGCAAGCAACCCCGCCGACGCCGGCCAGGACCAGCACGAAGGCGATCCAGAGCGTGGATCCCCGCGGCGTTTTGAATGTTAATCGGTCTGATCCAATGGAAACGGGCGGGAGCGGAGCGGACGGAAGCGAGGCGGTGATCTGCACGGGCTGCAGTTCTCGGGAGTTAAGAGCGTCACCTTGAAAACTCACAACCATTGACGCCAAGCTCTAAGGTTGCGCAAAAGAGCCCCGCGCTAGCGCGCGTTTGAAAAACGCAGAAAGGAACCGTCAGGATGCCAGGCCCAGCGCGGCGCGCGGGGCGGGTGCGAATTGGAAGCCGGCGAAGGGACGGTCGTCGTCGGACGTGCCTTTGGCGAGGCAGAGGACCTTGAAGCTGCGCCCTAGCAAGGTGGGGTGCATCAGGGTCTGGAAGGCGCGGAGTTCCTGCTGCGCCGCGCGGCTCGTCGGAGCTGTTTCGCCGAAGTGCAGCCGGCTCAGGCCCACCATGAAGTGATGCTGGTCCGTGAAAGCGAGCAGGCGCAGCCCGCGTTCTTCCGCGCGTTCGGTGAGACTCGTAAAATCGACGTGCGCCGTGAGGTCGATTTCGCCGGGACGCTTCAGCGGGTCAGGCTCGCGGCGGTGGGCGGCGTAGGCGGAGAGCGTTCCGGTGGTGCGTTCGGGGCGGTAGTATTCCTCGCGCGAAAAGCCGTAATCGATGGCGAGCACGAAGCCGCGCTCGAGTTTGGCCCCGACCGCGTCGATCCAGCCGAGCGGCCCGAGGCTGATTTCCGTCTGGTAGCCGTCGGGGACCGGAGGGAGCAGCGCCAGTCGCTCGCGGAGATCCGGATGCGAAAGCGGCCCCTCTTCAAAGGTGAAGCCCTCGTCATCCAGGGCCACGAACCGCTCCAGCCATTCGGTGCCTGTCCAGGTCACCAGGTGCACCGGGAAGGCGTCGATCAGCTCATTGGAAAAGTGGACGCCGACGAACGGATCGAGGTCCGCCAGCGACCGATGCCAGCGCGACTTCAATGCGAATTCAACGAGTCTCACCGCCTGTGCCTCGACCAGGGCTGGCACCGGCTCGACGATATGATACCGGGTGGCCGCAAAGCAGTCGGGAGCCAGCTCGCGCAGTCCACTCAGACAATCGTGTGCGAAATCGCCCCGGTCGGCCCCTTGCTCGACGATGATGAATGGATCGGGGCGCCCGAGCCGGTCCCACATTTCGGCGAATTGTCGCGCCAGCAGGCGGCCAAACAGCGGTCCCACACTCACGTTCGTGAAGAAATCGCCCGTTCGCCCGAGGCGCGCCCGGCCCGAGGTGTAATAGCCATGGTCCGGGTCGTAGAGGGCCCGTTCCATGAAGTCGCTAAACGGGATCCGCCCACGGCGCGCGATCTCGTCACGGAGCAAGGGGGCGAGCGCATGGGCGGGCATTGGCTGGTTGTAGCGAGAGCCACGGCTGGGCGGCGAGCGCAGTCCCAAACCCAAAAATGCCCCCCTTCCGGCCGGCATCCTTTTGGTTGCGCCGCCTGATAAATCATGTTCCGTAAGGGCCGCCCAAACCGGGCACCACCCCATGTGGGATTATTCGCCTCCTCGAAAGCCATTTTATCGCCGCGTGTGGTTTCTCGTGCCCGTGTCGATGTTGCTCGTGCTCATCGGGATCAGCGCGATCTGGCTGACCATCGAGAAGCGGAAATGGGAGAGGCGCGCCGCCGTGCTCGACTATGACAAACTCCAGGAGATGGAGTCGGCGAGTGTGATTTACGACCGGCGCGGAGCGGTCCTGGGCCGCATCTTTATCCAGAATCGCGACAAGGTCGGGATCGAGAACATCGCCCGCGACCTGCAACTGGCGATCGTCGCGGCGGAGGACAACCGTTTCTACAACCACAGCGGGGTGGACTACTACGGCATTGTCCGGGCGATGGTGAAGAATTACCAGGCCGGGAAAACCCGCCAGGGGGCGAGCACGCTGACCCAGCAACTGGCGCGCAACACCTTCCCCGACGAACTCCCCAGCAATGACCGCACCTACCGGCGCAAGCTGCTCGAGATGTTCGTCGCCCGCGAAATCGAAAAGCACTACGACAAGGGGCGGATCGTGGAGCTCTATCTCAACCGGGTTTATTTCGGGTCGGGACTTTACGGCGCCGAAGCCGCGGCCCGCGCCTACTTTGGCAAACGCGCGAAGGACCTGACCCTTTCCGAAGCGGCGACGCTCGCGGGCCTGCTCAAGAGCCCGAATAATCTTTCGCCGTGGAAGAATCGGCAGGCGTGCATCGACCAGCGCAATTTCGTCCTTGGGCGGATGGCGGAACTCGGGCAGATCAGCAAGGAGCAATACGAGCAGACGGTCGCCTCGGACCTCATCGTCAAGAACCGCGCGCGGGTTCACCAGGAGTCCTATGCGATCGATCTCGTGGCGCAGCAGGTCATCGCCCAATTCGGGCGGGACTCGGCGATCAGCGATGGTTACCGCATTTACACGACGATCGACGGCGAGCTCCAACGCAAGGCGGAAAAGGCCCTGGCCGAACAACTCGACCTCGTGGAACGGCACCAGGGTTTCGAGCACCAGACCTATGCGCAATACGATCAGCTCTTTCGGGCGCACGGACGCAAGCAGGGGACCGCGGAAGCCGATTCGCTGGCTCCGCCGGAATACCTCCAGGGCTCGGTGGTGGTGATCGACAATGCCACCGGCGGCATCATCACCCTGGTGGGCGGGCGCGATTTTCAGCACAGCGAATTCAATCGCGCGGTCCTGGCGCGACGCCCGGCGGGCACCGCCTTCAAACCCCTGGTCTATGCCGCCGCCTTTGAGAAGGGCCTGTTTCCTGGCTCCGTGGTGCAGGACACGGTCATCGACAATCGCCAGGTGATGATCGGGGGCACGACCGGCATCCTCGGCGAATGGGGCCCGGAGACGGTGGAAAACAAATACGAGGGCCCGATCTCGGCGCGCACCGCGCTGGTGAAATCGAAGAACGCGGCGACGGTGCGCCTGGGCATGGCCACGGGATTGGATCGGGTCACGCACCTCGCCAAGAAGGCGGGCATCAACAGCCCGCTGCGCGCCTTTCCCGCGACCTATCTGGGCAGCAGCGAAGTCACGCTCATGGAACTGACGCTGGCGAACACCATTTTCCCGAGCGGCGGGTCGCGTCCGGAGCGGACCTTCGTGATCGATCGGATCGAGTCGAAGGAGGGCAAGACGGTCTATCGCGCGCGCCCCAGCCGCACCCCGGTGCTCAAGGATACGACCGCGTATGAGGTGCACAACTGCCTCGCCGAGGTCCTCGAGCGCGGGACTGCGGATCGCACCTTCACGGAGTTGGGGCTCAAGCGCTTCCCGCTCGGGGGCAAAACCGGCACCGCCTACAACTTCACCGATGCCTGGTTCGTCGGCTACAGCAGCGCCGTGACCTGCGGAGTCTGGGCCGGGTTTGACAAACCCCAGACCATTTATCGCGGCGCGTTCAGCAATCAGATCGCGCTGCCCGTTTGGGCGAATGTGATCAAGTCCACCTTCGCCGATTACAAACCCGGCGAGATCGCGCAGCCAAAGGGGATCATCAAATGCGAGATTTGCAGCGCGTCGGGCAAGCTGGCCACGGACAAGTGTTTCGAGACAGTGGAAAACAAAGACACGGGCGAGAAGGTGCAGCGGCGGACCACTTATTTCGAGATCGCCACGGAGGCCCAGGCGCCGAAAGACGGCTGCGACGTGCACGGCGCCGGGGTGCGCAGCTTTGTGAAGGAAGTTTCGAGTGGTGAATTTCCGCGGGCGGTGCTCGCCGTGGACGTCAAGAACATGCTCCCGGTGGCGATGAAGGCGCCGACCGTGGTCGGTGAGGATCCCTACAACTCGATCCAATCGATCAATAACGCGATTGCGATGAAGGCGCTCAGCGGCGCGGTGGCGCCGATGGACAGCACGGCCACCGTTCCCAATCCCGGGTCCGCGGAGAATGTCCCGGAAGTGCGCCGAGCCGAGCCGGTCCGGCCGATGGAACAGCACACCGTCGTGGATTCGACGATCAAGCTGCCACCGCCGCCGCCGGTGGACTTTTGAAACAGGCGCCGGGCGGCCCTCCCACTGCGGCGTCAATAGCAGCCGACGTGAGGTTGATCGGCGCAGCCGCATCTCCACGACGGTCATTCTGAGCGGAGCAGCGGAGTGGCGAGAGAATGGCGGGGGATGGCTCGCTGCGAAGCGATGAACCTCCTCGGAGGCTCTTCGCTCCGTTCCGTTCCCGGGCTTTGCCCGCGATGGAACTTCGCCGCTAATGATGTCGTGTATGGTCGCTGGCGTTCATAGCGCCGAAAGCCGCATCCAAAAAAGCTCTGTCATCCTGAGCGAAGTCGAAGGATCTCTCGCATCCGAGGGCGGAGGTGGCGCGGAGCCGCCGGCACACCTGCGCCGCACCCCCGCTGCCCGCGGATACGAGAGGTCCTTCGACTTCGCTCAGGATGACAGGGTTTTTGGAATGCTCCGCGCCTCCGCCACTGCCGCCGCTGTCCCGACATCATTGCCGCCCACTTAGGAGGACGTTTCGGAAATGGCGTCGCGGGTCTTTTCTCCGCCGAGTTCGGCCGGGCGCAAGGGGTTCAACGCGACCCAGAGCTCCCGATCTTCGCGGCGGATGTCGATGATTTGCACGATCTGGAGGGCGAAGAGGATCTTGAACCGTTGCGCCGCGTCCGGGATTTCGAGGGGAAGACTTTGCAGTCGCAACCGGCGTTCCTGGGCGAGCCGCTCGACGAGAGCAGCCGCCTGAGCCAGATCGCTGGCGCTCAAGTGCTGCCACGCCGAGAGGGTGCTCCAGACCGCGAGCGTCGCCCGGGGAATTGCCAGGACCAGATCGAGCACGATTTCACCAACACTCTTGTGGTCCTTGGGGCGAGCGTCGGGATGCAAGAGGTGGTCCAGCCACGCCAGCGCCAGCAGCGCCGCCGCGCTCACCCAAAACAACTCCGGGAATTCTTTGGGCAGAGCCGAATCGATTCCTTTGACCGCGGTTACGAAGAGCAGAGTGAGCCAGTGACTGACCGCGTACAAGAGCAACCAAAGCCCGCTCGCCACGGCGAGCGTGAGCAGCGAAAGCAACGCGACCCGGAGATTGTGGCTGGCCAGATGCGCCCGGATGATCCGAGCCGTGTCGCGTGGCTGAGGCCGGTCGCCGCGGCGGAAAAGGACGAGGGAACGCATGCTCGAAAAGAGAGCCAGCCAGGTTCCCGTGCCTCCGTCTCAGCCTCCCGTGCGATAACCGGCAGGATCGATTTCCACCGTCGTGTAACCTTCCGCGAGGAGGCCGGCTTCGAGCGCTGGCCGGAGCGCGGCGAGCCGCCCCATCTCTTCCGGCGCGATCTGCAGGCGAGCCCGCGCGGGCTGGCCCGGAGCCGCCAGGTGGCGCACGCGAAAGACCCGAAAACCAAGGCTGCGGACGAAGGCCTCCCCACGCTCGACCAAGGCGAGCGCGGCGGTCGTGACCGGCGTCCCATGCGGAATCCGCGAGCTCAGGCACGGCTGCGCCGGCGCATCGGCGGTAGGCAGTCCGAGCTCCCGGGAGAGAGCACGGATCTCCGCCTTGCTCAGACCGGCGTCGCGGAGCGGGGCAATGATGGCGAACTCGGCGGCGGCCTGCCGGCCCGGCCGCACCTGGCGCATGTCGTCGGCATTCTCGCCGTAGGCAATGGCGCGGAACTCGCGCGCGCTCGCCAGCGCCTCGAGCTTCGCAAAGAGCTCGGCCTTGCAATAGTAGCAGCGGTTGACGGGGTTGCTCGTGTAGCTCGGGTTGTCGAATTCCTCGGTGCGAATCACCTCGACCCGCGCGCCCATTTTCGCGGCCAGCGCCAGCGCCTCGGCGAGCGCCTGACGCGGCAGGCTCGGGCTGTCCGCGATCACGCCCAGCGCCTGCGCGCCGAGGGCGCGATGTGCCTCGGCGAGGAGATAGGCGCTGTCCACGCCGCCGCTGTAGGCGATCACGAGCGGCGCATTTTCGCGCAACTGCCGGCGGAGTTGAGTGAGCTTCGAATGCATCAGGCTGGGCGCGAGAAGCGCCGGTATAAGACTACCACCCAAATCGCCACGGCGCCCAGAAACGCGCTGACCATCAGCCCAAGTTGCGCATTGGGCAGCGACGGGGGGGAGCTGACATTGGCGACGATGATGAGGTGGTGCAGCCCCGCGAAGAAACCCACCATCAGGCAGGCGAGCCAGGCGCCGTGCCGGCCCATAAAGCTCAACGTTTCCTCGCGGCGTTCCGGCGCCAGCCAGTGCTCGCGATTCGGGATATTGAGGCCTTTCCCGTTGGCGGCTCGAATGAGCGCGAAAATCAGCAGCAAGAACCCCGGCAGGCCCAGCCCAAAGGCGATCGTGAACTGGACATACCCGCCCCGCGACATCCAGCCATTCGGCTCGCCATGAAGACCGAAGTGCGTCGCCACGCGCTCGGGCAATTGCGGGGCGGAGCACCAGACGTATCCCGCCAGCCCGAGGCAGGCGAGGCCGAGGACCGCGAGCGGCAGGAGGAGGCTTCGGCGATTCATAAAGGACGGCGCAGCGCTGCGACGGCGCTCAGAGCTGGACGCGGCGGAAGAGTTCGTCGAGCGGGACCTGGAGTCCGATGTAAAACTCGCCGAACTCGGCGAACTGCGCGCTGACCGCATCGAAGCGCATCTCATAGACGATGCCTTTGATATTGGCCGGATCGTGCGCGAGCAGCGTGACCCCCCATTCCCAGTCGTCGAGTCCGGTCGAGCCGGTAATGAGCTGAAGGATTTTGCCGTGCCAGGTGCGGCCCACGCGCGCATGGCCGCCCATCAATTTCTTGCGCTCTTCGAACGAGAGCGCATACCAGTTTTGGCCGGGCTCTCCACGGCGCTTGTTCATCGGGTAAAAACACATCACCGGCCACGGCGGCAGGACCGGATAAAGCCGGTCCTTGAGATACTTCGTCATGCGTTGCCGGAAGGCCTCGACCTTCTCAGCATGCTCCGCCGTGCCCGCCTGGAGGTTTTCCTCTTTGACCAGAGACTCCGCGTACTCCGCTTCGCTGGTCGTGTACTCGCTGCGCTCGGTCATCGAGAAAAAGCTGTAAACGGGCGTGAGCACGTCGGGTCCGAGCGAGTTCGTCAGGCGCTTTTCGAAGCCATTCGCCGCGTGCAGATCGGCACAGAGCAGCATGAATCCGAGATCGGCCTTGGGCGAGACCATGGCGAAGGTCAGCAACTGCGCGCCCTCGGCGGCGCGAATCTCCGCGACGAGTTCGGTCAGATGGGTGCGGGCGGCGAGCTGATCCTGCGGGCTGAGCAGCGACCACGGGCCCTGCTCCACTTTGTAAAAGAGGTGCAGGACATGCCAGCCTTCGGCGGGAATGAGGCGATCGGGAAGTTTGTCGGTCATAGCAAAGGAAGCATCGTGAGCCAGTCGGGGGCGGTCAACCCAATGCCGCCCCAGGGGCGTCGATGATCAAATGGTCGCCAGTTCCCTTATTGCTTCAGCTTCTGCAGAGTCACGCCGCCGGCCCACAGTTCGTTGGTCGTTGGGTTGAAACGGATGATCAGCGGCTTCACGTAGGGCAGGTTGCCGGTGATGTCCTGCCAGGTGACTCCGCTATCGCTTGTCTTATAGACCGCGCCGTTGTTGCTCCCGTCCCAGGTGGTCATCGAAATCCACATCGTCGCGGCGTTGCGCGGATCGACTTCAATGCCGAGCACGGTCCGATCCGTCGTGAACTTCGTCAGTTGTTTCCAGGTGTTTCCGTGATCGGTGCTCCGCCAAAGATTCTTGCCCCCGCAATAGACCGTGCCGTCCGCGGCGACCATCATGTTGAAGACCCATTGGTCCTGCGGGAAAACGGATTTCCAGGTCGCGCCACCATTCTCGCTGCGGTGCAGGCCGCCATTCGCGCCACACGCCGCCCAGTAGATCCGCTGGGAGTCCGTCGGGTCCACGGCCAGGCCGTAAAACATGCGCCGGCTCGCCGGCTGGTTCGGCAGGGCCGCCCAGGTGACTCCGCCATCAAGGGACTTGAAGATTCCCCCTCCACCCTTCCCATTCTCCGGATCTCCATCGATGCCGAGATAGACGATGTCCGTATTTTTCGGATCGACGGCCAGGGCGCGGGGATGCCCGACGCCCCACATCGTATTGGCCCGCAGGATGGTTTCCGGCAGACCCGCTTTGATAATCTGATAAGTCTTCCCGGCGTCATCGCTCCGCACCACGCGCGGCGGATACTTGGTGTCCCACGGGCTGCAGGTGGCGATCACGCGGTCCACCCCTTTGAGGTTATCGATCGCGAGCCGCCAGTTATGTCCGATGAATTCAGGGAGGTATTTGGGCGGCCAGAGCTGGCGCCAATTCCGGCCGCTGTCCTCCGTCACGAAGGTTCCCTCGTCCATCACGGAGACGTAGGTGCGAGGGCCGCTGAAGCGGATATCGGTGATGCACGAGATATCGGCGCCGTGACATCTCTCCTTCCAGGTGAGCCCGCCGTCCTCGCTCAAGCACGGCCGCCAATTATTGGAGCAAAACAGTTCCTTCGGATTGAGCGGATTGATGGTCAGATTCGTCGGCGTGCTCAAGGCCGTCTTTCCGCCAGTGCCATCCACATAGGTCGGGTCTCCTTCGGTATCGGCGATGATGGTCGATGACTTCGTCCAAGTCTTCGCTCCATCGTTGGAGAAATAGAATCCTCCATTCCACCCCACGGCACCGATCGCATAGACATCGAGCGGATTTACCGGAGAGACGACCACTTCCGTAATGCTCATTCCTTTCGGGAGTCCGGCGGAGGCGTCCGTCCAGGTCTGCCCTCGGTCCGTGGATTTCCAGACGCCGTCACCATAGAAGGAGCCGTAGATCGTCTTTGGATCGGTGGCGGAGACGGAAGCGGACGACGCCCGCTTGGGAGTCGGCAGCTCCTTCCAGCTTTTGCCCCCGTCGGGGCTCATGACCAGGCCGGAATCATCCGTGGCGACCAGCACCAGCAAAGGCTCTTTCGGCGAGATCGCGACGCTATGATAGGCGCCCGCCGACTCGCCCCCGCCCACCCGCACATTGCCATAGGTGCGCGCCGTTTTGTCGGAGGTGAATTCCCGCACCACGATCAGCGTTGGCTTGCCCGCGGACCCACCGGTTCCGGGCGCGAAGGCGAAGGAGATTTTGCCGATCCGGGCCACTGAAGCCTCGTTCGGCAGCGCCCCGACGGCGCTGAAATCGATTCGGTTCACCGCCGCCCAATCCGGTCCGCCGGTGAGGGCCTTGGCCTTTTCGGGATTCTTCTTCGCATAATCGGCATCGAGTTCGAAGTCGGTGGTCTTGAGCAGGACTTCCTGCACCTGGTCGGTCGCAAAAAGATCGCGCATATTCTTCGTCCGAAATGTCGCCCCATCCGCCGTTTGCACCGACACGAAGGCCTTGTCGGGATGGCTTTTGTCGCCCTTGAAGGTAAAGCCGAGTCCCACGCAATCCTTGCCCTTCGCCGCGGCCGGGAAAGTCAGCGGCAGCCACGCGCCGCCGAAGAAGTCGCCATTCACTTTGCCCAACTGCACGCGGAGGAAACTGGCGTCCTCGGCGCCGGACGACTTCGCGTAGATCTCTTTCCAGGTCTCACCGCCATCGGTGCTCTTGAAGGCTTTGCCGGCGGGGCTCGCGGCATAGACGTTATGGCCGTCCGCCGGGTCCACGGCGATCGCCCGGATGCTCTTTCCCTTTTCCCCGGTGATGCGCAATTCCTTGTGCTTGGTCATCGGGAGCAGCTTCCAGTGCTCGCCGGCGTCGAGGCTCTTGCACAGGCCGCCCTCGGTGGCGGCATAGACCGTTTGCGGATTCGTCCGATCCACAGCCAGCGAGAAGACCCCGTAATCGACGAGCCCATTGTTAATCAGCCGCCAGGTCCGTCCGTTGTCTTCCGTTTTGTAAACCCCGGCGACATCGCCGCCCATGTAGATCACCCCCTTCTGCGTGGGATGATAAGCCGCCGCGTAGTAGAATCCGCCGCCGCCCCATCCGCACGGCTCCCACTTGATCGGAGCGTCCGCCGCTCGCGCGACCGGGCAACTTAGGAGGAGGGCCGGGAGACAGAGGATACGGTGGAGGAGTTTCATGAAAAGGAGGGCGTAGAGGGGTTGGCGCTGGCCGGTCAGTGCGGCGGCTGAGGCGGGAGGCTTTGATCAGAACGCAGGAGGGCCGTGAAGGGGATTCGCACTATCGAGGGCCGCCGTCGATCTTGTCAATCCGGGGACCCGCGTGGATCGGCCACCGGGTGTGAGGTGATGCACGACGACGCATCGTTGAGGGGCGCGTGGTGCGGGATGACCGGAGCGCGCCAGGTCCGCGTCGGGATGCCAGAAGGTGGGCCGCTTGATCACTGCGCCGCAAAACGGATCACCGCCTTGGACCGCACCGTTTCGATTGCGCCCGCGCCGCGCGCCCGGCTAGCCTGCGGCGCATGGAAAAGATCAACCTGGGCAGCAGCCCCCTCGAAGCCAGCCGCATCGGCTACGGCTGCTGGCGTCTCGCCACCACCGGCGACACCAAGACCGACCTGCTGACCGCCCGCAACGCCGTCATTGCCGCCTTCGAAGCGGGCATCACCTTTTTCGATCTGGCCGATATCTACTGCAATGGCCGCTCCGAAAGCGCCTTTGGCCAGTTGCTTCACGAGCATCCAGCGGTGCGCAAGAAGATGATCATCGCGACCAAGTGTGGCATCCGCCTCCCGGGCGATCCGGAGGGCACACCCTACCGCTACGACTCGACCGCCGATCACATCATTCGCTCCTGCGAAAGCTCGTTGCGCCGGCTCGGGGTCGAGCGCATCGACGTCTATCAATTGCACCGTCCCGACTGGCTCATGGAAGTGGACGAAGTGGCGCGGGCATTTCAAAAACTCGAGAAGCAGGGGAAGGTGCGCGATTTTGGGGTCAGCAATTTTTCGCCTTCGCAGGTGGAAATGCTCGGCAAGGTGCTGCAAAAGGAGGCCGAGTTGCCGATCATCGTCCATCAAATGGAAATCAGCCTCCTGCAACTCTCCGCCTTCAGCGATGGCACCATCGATCAGTGCATGATGCAAAACATCCGGCCGCTGGCCTGGAGTCCTCTCGGCGGCGGCTTCCTCGTCGACGGGCCCGTCGAAGTGCTCCCCGCGCAGTCCAAGTACAACCCGACGATGATCGTCGCGGAACTCGACGCCATCGCTGCGGCCCGCGGTTCGACGCGCCTCACGATCGCCCTCGCGTGGCTGCTCAAACACCCGGCGAAGATCATCCCGCTCATCGGCACCACGAAGCCTGAGCGCATCAAAGCCGCCATCAAGGCCACCGAGATCGACCTGACCCGCGAAGAGTGGTATCGGCTCCTGGCGGCGGCCAAGGGCGGCTCGCTGCCGTAAGGCCTCGTGCGCCGCGCGTTCATTGCCGGCTGCGGTTTCGTGGGTCTGGCCACGGCGCGGTTGCTCCACGCCCGAGGTTGGGAAGTGCTCGGCGGGACGCATTCCGCGGAATCCGCCGCGGTGCTGGCCAGTGAGCCGTTTCGGGTGCTGCCAACCGATCTCACGGATCGCACCGCCCTCGGCGCGCTCGCAGATTGGCGCGGCTGCGCGGCGGTGATCCATTGCGCCAGCTCCGGGCGCGGCGGCGTGGAAGCGTATCGCCGGATATATTTGGAAGGGGCGCGGAACCTTGCCGAAGTGCTCGCGCCGGGGTGCCTGCTCTTCACCAGCAGCACGTCCGTCTATGCGCAGACGAGCGGCGAATGGGTCACGGAAGAGAGCGCGGCGGAACCGGAGCGCGAAACCGGCCGCGTGCTGCGGGAGACGGAAGAGTTCGTCCTGGGGACCGGCGGCTGTGTCGCGCGGCTTGCCGGCATCTACGGGCCGGGCCGATCCGTGCTGCTCCAAAAATTCCACACCGGCGAGGCGGTGATCGAGGGTGATGGCGGGCGCTGGATCAACCAGGTGCACCGCGACGACATCGCCGCCGCGCTCGTCCATTTGCTCGAGTCGGGAGCCTGCGGGGTGTTCAACGTGGGTGACGACGAGCCGATGACCCAGCGCGCCGTTTACGAATGGCTGGCCGCGCGGTTCGAGCGGCCGTTGCCGCCCGTCGGGCCAGTCAATCCAGACCGCAAGCGCGGGGTGACCCGCAAGCGCGTGAGCAACGCCCGGCTGCGCGCCCTCGGCTGGGTCCCGCGTTATCCCTCGTTCCGCGACGCAGTGAACAACGATCCGGAGCTGCTCCAGGCTCTGGGCTGATAAGGTCGGCAACCCACCTGCCTTGCTTTCTGGATCAAAGCCGCCGTTGTCGGATTCTTCGGACGTGTGCTACGCTCAGCGCATGAAACTCACCGCCGTCTTCGTCCCTGCCGCCGAGGGCGGGTTTACCGCACTGGTGGAAGAGATTCCCGGCGCGATTTCCGAAGGGGAGACGATCGAAGAGGCCAGAGAGAATCTAACCGATGCCTTGCGGCTGATTCTGGAGTGCAATCGCGAACTCGCGCGCGAGCAGGAACCCGCCGAGAGCCACCGGGAGACGATGGAACTGGCGGCGCTGTGAAGCTCGCGGACCTCGAACGCCACCTGCGCAGCCACGGTTGCGAACTTTATCGCGAAGGAAGCAAGCACTCAGTCTGGTGGAATCGAGCGACGCGCAAGACGACGAGCGTGCCGCGGCACCGGGAGGTGAAGGAGTTCACCGCTCGCGCATCTGCCGCCAGCTCGAAGTGCCAATCCCGCGTGCGTGAGAGGGTCCACCAGGCGTCCGACCCCGCCGGCGCGGGGTGACCAGCAAGCGCGTGAGCAACGCCCGGCTGCGCGCGCTCGGCTGGGTCCCGCGTTATCCCTCGTTCCGCGACGGCGTTGTCAACGATCCGGAGCTGCTCCAGGCTCTGGGCTCATGAGTCTGCGCCTCTCCCTCTCCCTCTTTGTCTTCCTCCTCCTGTGCGTTCCCGCCCGAGCGCTGGAGAAGTGGTTTTACCAGGCCACCAACCTGCTCGTGGACAAGAATGTCGATCAGCTCGAAACCCTGTGGCGGCGGGCCGCGGCGGCCGGGTACACCCACGTGCTGCTCGCGGATTCCAAGTTCTGCCGGCTCCAGGAAATGGGCCCGCGCTATTTCAAGAACGTGGATCGCGTGAAGAAGCTCGCGGCGGAGCTCAAGCTCGAAATCGTGCCCGCGATTTTCTCCATCGGCTATTCGAACGATCTCCTCAGCCAGGACGTGAATCTCATCGAGGGCCAGCCGGTCATGAACCTGCCGCTCGTGGTGCAAGGCGGCGTCGCGCACGTGGATGATCCGGCCCCGCCGATCCTCCCCGGCGGCGACTTTTCCGATCTCAAGAAATGGTCCTGGATGGACGACACCATCGTGCCCGATGCCGGAACGGCGCGCATCACCGACGGCGGCGGCAAGAACGCGCGGATCGTCCAGAAGCTAAAGCTCCAGCCGTGGCGCCAGTATCACGTTTCCGTGCGGATCAAGACGCAGGACTTCCACGGCCAGCCGGAGATCAAGGCGCTGCCGGAGAACGGCGGCGGCGTTTCGCTCCAGTGGAACAACCTCGGCGTGAAACCCACGCAGGATTGGACGGTGCATCACGCGGGTTTCAATTCGCAGCAATTCACGGAGGTCTCGCTTTTCTTTGGTGTTTGGGGGGCCGGTGCCGGCTCGCTCTGGTGGGACGATGCCACGATCGAGGAAGTCGCCTTCTTGAACATGACGCGCCGGGCAGGCACGCCGCTGGTGGTCGCGACCACTGCCGGCGAGCCACTCTCCGAAGGCCGCGACTTCGAGAAGCTGATCGACCCGCTCCTCGGCGCGGAGCCGTGGAAAGGGGAATACGACATCTGGCACGTGCCGCCCCAGCTCCGCACGAAGTTGCCCGACGGCACGCGCCTGCGGGCCAGCTATTCGCACGCGGTCACCATTTACGATCACCAGGCCGCGATCTGCCTCTCCGAGCCGATGACCTACGAACTGCTGCGCGACCAGGCGAAATGGGTCCACGCCGCGTGGGGGGCCAGGGCTTATATGATGTCGCACGATGAGCTGCGGGTCGCGAACTGGTGCGAGGCGTGTCAGGCCCGAAAGCTCACGCCCGGCCAGCTCCTCGCCGACAACGTGAAGCGCTGCATCGCCATGCTGCGGGAGCTCAATCCCGGCGGCCGCATTTACGTGTGGAGCGACATGTTCGACCCGCATCACAATGCCGTGCCGGGGCCGTATTATCTCGTCAACGGGCCGCTCACCGGCTCGTGGGAAGGGCTCGACAAGGACGTGATCGTGGTGCCCTGGCTGATCGGCAAGCGCGCCGAGAGCCTGAAGTTTTTCGCCGATCGCGGGCACCGCCAGGTCATCGCCGGCTACTACGATGCCGCCCCCGAGCGGGTGCAAGACTGGCTCGCCGCGGCGGCCACCGTGCCGGACAGCGTGCAGGGGATCATGTACACGACCTGGAAGAACGACTACCGCCAGCTCGAGAAATTCAGCGAGCTGATCGACTCGGCGAAATAGCGCGGAAGGGCCACCCCGCTGTCCGGAAGTTCCTTCGGCTTCCTCCTGCCCACCCCGGGAGCCCGCGCGCTTCGGCAACAACCGTACCTCGTGGATAATGGCGGCGTCATGACCGAGGCCATCTCCAGCCAGGTCTGGAGCGGCGACGCCGCGGTGCCTGTCAGCATCGTGAATTGGTAGAAGCGCGGGGCAGCGGATGCCTCGGGGTAGGGGGGGCGTCCCGCCCGCCGGTTCAGGCGTCTCGCCTGTACGATCTTCTCGACCTGCCGTTGATGCAATGAGTCGCGCGCAACTTGGTCCGGGATCGTTCGGGCAAGATGCCCGAACCAGCGGGCGAGACGCCACCGTACCCGGAACCTGCCTCCTCACCTTCCAGCGCGGCGACTCGGTGGACAGCCCGTGGGAGACCTGCGAACTGCCCGTCATCAATCCCGCGCTCTCCGTCGGCCACGTCACACTGACCGCGGCTTTTTTCGGCATCACCGCACGGCAGATCGGCGCGCTGACCATCGGCGGCGCGAAGCAGGCGCTCGCCAATGCCGCCAACAATCTCGCGCTCGCCCCGTACTTCCGCGTCGTGGATTTCGCGTAGCCCGGCTCGACACGGTTTGAGGCCCGGTTGAACCCCATTTTCGTCCTAGCCACGGGCGCGAAACGGTCCTTCATTTCGGAGCATGAAAGCGCGCGCTTTTTCTTCCCCGGAACCGCTCGAAGCCCGCATCGCCCCGGCCAGTTTCCGCTGGATCAGCAACGTCAACGGCAACTGGAACGTCGGCGCGAATTGGTTCAACGAAGATACCGCCACGGCCAACGATGGATTTCCAAATTCCTCGATGGATACGGCGAAGTTCATCAACAACGCCGCCGTTACCGCGGCCGCCATCATTGTATCGATCCCGACCAACGTGACGATCACGGTCGGCAGCCTTCAATTCGACGATGCCACGAATTACACCATCAACGATATCGGCTCGGGTAATCTGGTGCTGGACGGCCCTGGCGTCGCGATCGTTGCGAGCGGCAGCGACGGCACGTTCAATGTCGCCGCGCCGGTCACGTTCGCCGATCCGATTGCGCTGACTGCGAATGGCACGGGTGCCCTCATTTTTTCCGATGCCATCTCCGAGAGCGGCGGCCCGCAGACGCTCAGCAAATCGGGCAGCGGCGTGCTGCGCTTCTCCGGCAGCGCCAGCAACACCTACACCGGCCTCACCACCGTGCAGGCCGGTACGCTGGAGCTCCAGAAGGGTGGCGGCGTCGGAGGAGCCGTGACGGCCATCGCGGGACCGCTCATGATCGGTGACGGCTCTCTCAGCCCGGGCCCCGACACGGTGAAGTTGCTCGCGGCCAGCCAAATCGGGAACGTGGCGGTCACCGTCTCGCGCTCGGGCGTGCTCGATCTCAATGGGGTTAGCGACTCGTTCGGCGCGCTCACGCTCGAGGCGGGCACGGCGAGCGGCGGCCAGGTCACCACCGGTGCGGGCACGCTCACGCTCGGAGGCGATGTGACGCTCACGATCAACGGCACCGGCGCGGCGGGCGCGAGTATTACTGGCAATCTTGCGCTCGGCACGAGCGCCCGCACTTTCACGATCAATGACGGCTCGAGCACGACCGACGCGCTCACCCTCGACGCGGTGATCTCCGGCGGCACGGGCGCCGCGGACTCCCTGGTGAAAACCGGTTTTGGCACGCTCGTGCTCGCTGGAAGCAGCGCGAATACTTTTGCCGGCACGGCGCGGGTGAACAACGGTACGCTGCAACTGGCAAAGGCGGGGGTGGTGGCGATTCCGGACGCGCTGGTCATCGGCGACAGCACGGTGGGCGACGTCGTGATCGCGGCGGCGGATAACAATATCGGTTCCGGTGCGCTGGTGCAGGTCAATGATACGGGCGTGCTCAACTTCGGCGCGTTCAGTAACTCGATCGGCCCGCTCACGCTCTTCAGCGGACCTTCCACAGGCGCGCAGGTGGTGACGACCACCGGCACCTTGACCCTGACCGGCAGCCTGACCGTCAATGCGAATGGCAATGGCGCAGCCGGCGCCTTCATTGGTGGCAAGCTCGATCTGGGCGCGTTCCCACGAGCCTTCACCGTGGCCGACGGGGGCTCCACGGCCGACCTCGATATTTCGGCCGTCATCAGCGGCGCCGGAGTGGGATTCAACAAACTCGGAACCGGCACGCTGCGCCTCACGGGCACGGCGGCGAATACGTTCTCCGGCGAAACCGACGTCAGCAGCGGCGTTTTGGAATTGAACAAGACCGTGGGGATCGCGGCGATCCCCGGCGATCTGAAGATTTTCGGCGGAACGGCGCGTCTGCTCAAGGCGGATCAAATCGCTGACGCGGGCGCGGTGACCGTCGGGCCTGCGGGCACGCTGTCGCTGAACGGGCAGAATGAAACGCTGGGGCCATTGAGGCTCGAATTCGGCACCACGGGCGCGGCCGTCACCACGGGCGCGGGCACGCTTACTTTGAACGACGATGTCACCGTGGCGGACGTGCCGGGCGTAGGCGGCACGGCGATGCTGACCGGCAACCTTTCGCTCGGGGCGGTCACGCGCACCTTCACGGTGGAAGGCGCTGGCGCCGCCGGCGGGCTCATTGCCAATGCGGCCATCAGCGGCGGCAGCGGGCTGACGAAGGCGGGCTCCGGGAGGCTGCAATTGACCGGCTCGGTGGCGAATACTTACACCGGCCTGGTCACCGTGACCGATGGCACGCTGGAGCTGAATAAAACCGCGGGCACGAACGCCACGACGGGCAATATCGAAATCGGCGATGGCGTCGGCGCGGCGGGGAGCGCGAGCGTGGTGCTCAAAGCGAGCAATCAGATTAGCAACAATGGGAGAATCACCGTGCGCACCGAGGGATTGCTCGATTTTGCCGGCGCCAGCGACAGCCTTAGCGGCCTCACCTTGGAGAGCGGCGACGCGAGCGGCGCGCAGGTGACGACGGGAGCAGGGACGCTCTTCCTCAGTCCGGCGGATCCGCTCGATCTTACGGTCAATGTGGTCGGTGCGGGCGCGATGGGGGCGACCATCAGCGGGAAGCTGGATCTCAATGCCAACGGGCAAATTTTCAACGTTGCCGATGGCGCCGCGGCGGCAGACCTCGACATCAGCGCCGCGATCTCGGGCAGCGGCGGCATTGTGAAAGCGGGGGCGGGGGTGCTGCGTTTGAGCGGCAGCGGTTCGAACACATTCACCGCGGGCTCCGCCCTCACCCTCGGCACCCTCGAGCTTGCAAAGACCGGTGGCGCGACGGCGATTTCCGGGTCCGCGCTCAGCGCCGGCACTTCTGGCGTCTCGACGATTAGATTGCTCGGCCCGGACCAGATCGGGAATACGACCGCGGTGACCGTGGGCGTCGTGGGCACGCTGGACTTGAACGGGCAGAACGACACCATCGGTGCGCTGACGCTCGTCACCAATCCGGTGGCTGGCGGAAAGGTCACCACGGGCGCGGGCACGCTCACGCTCGGGGGCGATGTCGCGCTCAACGTCTCCGAGGGCGGTGGCGCGACCGCGGGTATCAGCGGCCAGCTCGACCTCGGCAGCGCCACGCGCAATTTCACCATCAACGACGGCGCGGGCACGGCTCCAGACCTCGAAATCTCCGCGGTGATCAGCGGCGGCGGCGGGCTGACCAAAGCCGGCGCCGGCACGCTGCGGCTCAGCGGCACGGCGGATAATACCTACTCCGGGTTCACGACCGTGAACGCGGGAGTGCTGGAGCTCGCGAAGACCACCGGCGTGGATGCCTTTGGAGGCTTCCTCTTCGCCGGTGCCACGGCGGGCCTCGGCACGGTGCGCCTCCTGGCCGCCGAAAATATTCCGAACCTGACCTCCGTCTTCGTGACGCGCGCCGGACTGCTCGATCTCAATGGCTTCGATGAAAAGATCGGCGCGCTCTCGCTCGAGACCGGCGGTGTGGGAGGGAGTTTCGGCGCGCAAGTGACCACCGGCGCGGGCACCCTCACGCTCGGTGGCGATCTCAATGTCACCGCGGGCAATCCGACTCCGGCGACGATCAGCGGCAAGCTCGATCTTGGGGGCACGCGTTTCCTCATCGCCAATACCGGCAGCAACGCGCTGGCCCTCGACATTTCGGCGACGATCAGCAACTCCAGCCTCGGCGTTCTTTTGATCACTGGCTCTGCCGCCATCCGCTACAGCGGTTCGGCGGCGAATACCTTCACGGGGCTGACTTCGCTCTCCGGGGCAACTCTGGAACTCGCCAAAGATCCGGGCGTCAACGCCATCGCTGGCGATGTGAGCATCGGCGGGGCGTCAGGCGCCACGCTCCGGGTGACGATGCCGAACAACATCGCGGACACGGCCGCTGTCACCGTCGACGCCGGTGGACTGCTGAAGCTGGAAGGCGTGGATGAAACGATCGGCGCGTTGACGATGTTTGCCGGCGGCACCACGTCCTCGAACGTGATCACCGGCGCGGGCACGCTCACCCTCGGCGGCGACGTGAAGGTTGTTTCGTCGAGCGGGGGTTCGTCGAGCGCGTCGATCAGCGGTCATCTCGATTTCGGCGGCGGGACGCGGACCTTCAATGTCGCAGACACGACCGCGGCGTTCGATCTCGTCACCGACGCGCTGTTCAGCGGCAGCGGCGGTTTCGTGAAGGCCGGCGCCGGCGTGCTGCGGATCAACAACGGCGTGGCGAACACCTTCAACGGCCCGACGACGGTGAACGCCGGCACGCTCGATCTCGCGCGCGGCAATGGCTTCCCCGCGATCCCCGGTGCGCTCGTCGTGAATGCAGCGACGGTGCTTTTTTCCCAGCCCGGCGCGGTCGCCGACGCGGCGCTCATCGCGCTCAATTCCGGCGCGACACTCACGCTGGTGAACTCCGACACGCTCGGGCCGCTGGTGCTCGCGAGCGCCAGCACCATCAATGTGAACGGCACGTTGACGCTCGACGACACGCTCACGCTCGCCGTCGGCAGCCCGGGTGCGACGGCGCCAAAGATCAACGGCAGCCTCGATCTCGCCGGTGTGCCGGTGGTGTTCGCGGTCAGCGTCATTCCTTCGCCGGGCGATACTTTCAAAGTGCTCGAAAAGGTACCCGCCGGCCCGATCACCGGCACTTTCGACAACGCGGCGGAAGGCGCGAAGGTGCCAACGCCGGGTGGTAATTTCATGATCAGCTACCAGGGCGGCACCGACGCCAACGACGTGGTGGTCACGCCCCTCTTCATCAAGCCCGAATTTAGCAACGGCAACAAGACCGCGATGTTCACCGATCGCGACGGCGACGCCGTCACGGTGAAGGCCACGGCGGGTACATTCGACCTGGACAATTTCTTGATCTTCGCCATCGGCTCGGCAGGCGGCGGCCAGCTCGCGAAACTCACGCTGAGCGATCCCGCAGACCACTTCGCCGGCGCCGGAATCAGCATCACGGCCCAACGTGGTGAAAGCGGCGGCAATGGTTTCGTGAATGTCGGATTCATCGACGCCACCGGCGTGGATCTCGGCGCGGTGAGCGTCGCGGGCGATCTCGGTCGGATCAATGCGGGGACACCCGGTGGCGACGCGAAGATCCCCGCGCTCAAGTCGCTCACCGTGCAATCGCTCGGACTGCTCGGCGCGAGCACGCAAGCGGCGGGCGCGACTCCCTTCACCAATCTCAAGGGCTCGCTGCCAAAGCTCACCGTCGCCAACGACATTCGCAACGTGGACATCACCGTCTCCGACGGCGGCCTTCTCGGCACGGCGACCGTCGGCGGCTCGATCGCGGCCGGAGTCAGCCAGCGCTTCTTCATCAGCGCCGAGGCCGGCATCGGCACGCTCAAGGTCGCCGGCGACATTCGTACCGACTCCACGAGCCAGCCGTCGAACATCTTCACCGACGGCCCGATCGGCACGATCAGCGTCGGCGGCAGCATCGATGCGCCGCTCCCCGGCCAAATGCGCATCTCCGCGTTCGGCCAGCTTGCCGCACCGGACAGCGGCCTCGACCTCGCGCTCAAGACGCTGAATGTGCGCGGCTCGGTCCGAAACCTCTCGGTCTTTGCCGGAGCCACCAGCCACAACAATGCCGATGCCTCCATCGATTCGATTGCCGTCGGCGGCGACTGGATCGCGAGCAGCGTGCAGGCGGGCACGGCCGCGGGGCCCGATTTTAAGGTGGGCACCAATGATGATGTGAAGCTCGCGAAGAACACGGCGCAAGACCGCGACAACTCGCTCGTCTCGACGATCCAGAGCATCACCATCAACGGCCAGGCGCTCGGCACCTTCGACGACGCCACCGACGGTCTCGGCATCGTCGCGGAAAGCATCGGCAAGGCGAAGGTCGGTGGGCGGACGTTCGGCTTCATCGGGCCGGTGCAACATCACGAGGCCTTCTTCGCGGCACCCACCGGTCCCGGCGCGGGCTCCGGCAGCCCGGTATTCGACTTCACCATTCGCGAGCTCGGCGGGATGACGAGCAATCCCACGTTCACGATCGACCTCGACACGAGCGCCGGAAAGGTCGCGACCTACACCGACGTGGACGGCGATCGCGTCACGGTCACGACGAGCGCCGGCACCTTCGAGGATGGCGACTTCAAGATCGTCGCAGCGCCGAGTGGCGGCGGGCAGTTGCGGTTGCTCGTGCTCGACAGCTCTTTCGAGGGCGCGAACGTCACCTTCACCGCCCAGCCCGACTCCGATCGCGGCAACGGTTTCGTGAATATCGGTGCGCTCGACACGCGCGGCGTGAGCCTCGGCAGCATCAGCATCGCCGGCGATCTCGGGGCGCTGCTCGGCGCCGGCTCGGTCGGAAAAGTCGCCGTGAATTCCTTCACCGCGCACTCCATCGGCGCGCTCGGCGCGAGCACGCTGGCCAGCGGCGGTGTCGTGGGCCTCGGCTTCAACGGCGGAGTCGGGAAACTGACGATCAACGGCGACGTGCGCGATGCGCGCCTCAGCGCGCCGGGCGCGACGGACAGGATCGGCTCCGTCGCCTTGGCGGGTTCGCTGGTCGGCAGCGCGGAACTGAGCGCCGGCGGCGGGATCGGCGCGGTGAAGATTGGCGGCAGCGTCCGCGGCGGGAAGATCACGAGCGGCGCCGCGCTCGGCGCGGTGAGCATCGCTGGCGATCTCATTGGCGACGGCGCCAGCGCGACGATCAGCGCCTTCGGCCAGTTCCCCGCGCCGATGACGGGCCTCGACGTCGCGATCAAGAGCCTGACCGTGAAAGGCGGCCTCGAGAAAGCGCGCATCGAAGCGGGCACGGGCGCGATGGCGAACGCCGACGCCGCGATCGGCGCGATCAGCGTGGGTCGCGAGTGGCTCGCCAGCAGCGTGCTCGCGGGAGTGCGCGCGGGCGCGGACGGTCTCGTCGGCACGAGCGATGACGCGAAGCTGCTGCCCGCCGTGCGCGATGTCGGGTCGATCTTCTCGCAGATCGCGAGCATCACGATCAAGGGCCAGGCCTTCGGCACCACCGCCGGCGACGACAGCTTCGGCGTCATCGCCGAGCAGATCGGCAAGGCGAAGATCGGCAGCGTGACGCTGCGGTTCACGAGCGGCCCGCGCACCGTGGGCGACTTTTTTGCGGTCGGCACGACGAACGACTTCGCGATTGGCGAGAGCAGGACGCCGTAGTCGTTACCGAGGGTGGAGAGGGTGGGCGACTACGCTTTCGCCCGCTCGTTCCCAGGCTGTGCTTGGGAACGCGTCTGCGGAGCGAAGTTGCACTTCGCACGGCGGGTGTGTCTGTCGGGTGTGTCCTCGTGGCCAACCCGCAGACACCCCTCCAGGTGCCGATCTCGCCAATGCCCACAGCGGGGCGGACGTGGCGATAGTTTTGGATTCGCTCAAGGTTTGCGCCTACGGTCGAGACACTGAATCGCTTTCTTCGCGTCTGATTCGGAGTGGGTGTTCTTCCTGGTCTCTTGCGGTGCTCGCGTTTGTCCACCCTCGGCGTCGCCTCCTCACCATGAACCCCATTCCGTCCGTCGAACCGCTCGAAACCCGCATCGCTCCGGCTGTCGTCGTGGCGTTTTTCCCCTCCATGCTGGACGGCGGGAACGGCTTCGAGATCCACGGCGTGGCGGCTGGGGACAATGCCGGGAATAGCGTGAGCGGGGCGGGCGACGTCAACGGCGACGGCTTCGACGACGTCATCATCGGAGCCCTGTTCGCCGACGGGAGCGGCTCGTCCGTCGGCGTCAGTTACGTGGTCTTCGGCAAGGCGCACGGCTTCACGCAAACGCTGGAGCTCTCCACGCTCGACGGCGCCAACGGCTTCAGGATCGAGGGCGCCGCGGATTCGGACCGGACCGGCGCGAGCGTGAGCGCCGCGGGCGACGTCAATGGCGATGGCTTCGACGATCTCTTCATCGGCTCCTACGCCGCGGGTCTGAATACCGGGGCGAGCTACGTGGTCTTCGGACACGCGGGCAAGTTCGGCGCGGTGCTGAAGGTCTCGACGCTCGACGGCGCCACGGGCTTCAAGATCCAGGGCGAAGCGACGGGCGACTACGCCGGGAACAGCGTGAGCAGCGCGGGTGACGTCAATGGCGATGGATTTGACGACGTCCTCATCGGCGCCCATGGCGTGGACGTGAATGGCAGCGCCGCCGGGGCGGCCTATCTGGTCTATGGGAAGGCGGGCGGCTTCACGCCCGTGGTGAATCTCTCGACGCTCAACGGCACCACTGGCTTCAAGATGCAGGGCGAAGCGTTCCACGACTACGCAGGGAGGAACGTGAGCGGCGCGGGCGACGTGAACGGCGACGGCTTCGATGACATCGTGGTGGGCGCCTTCGGCAATGGCAGCCACGCCGGAGCGAGCTACGTGGTCTTCGGAAAGTCCGGCTCCTTCACGAGCCCGCTGAATCTTTCCACTCTCACCGGCGCGACTGGCTTCAAGATCGTGGGAGAGACGACGGGCGACGAGTCCGGGCGCGGAGTGAGCGCGGCCGGAGATGTCAACGGCGACGGCCTCGGCGATCTGCTCATCGGGGCGTCGCGGGTCGGTGCGCACGGCCTCAACACCGGCGCGGCCTATGTGGTTTTTGGGAAAACGACCGGCTTCAGTTCCCCGCTGAATCTCTCGAAGCTCAACGGGGCCGACGGTTTCAAGATCAACGGCGAACTCGGCGGTGATCGGGCCGGCTTCGCGGTCAGCCCGGCGGGCGACCTCAATGGCGACGGATTCGACGACGTGCTCATCGGCGCCTTCACCTCGTCGGCGAATGGCAACAAGACGGGGGCCGCGTACGTGGTCTTTGGCAAAACGGGCGCCTTCACCACGCCGCTGGAACTCTCCGCGCTTCATGGCGCGGAAAGCCTCCGCATCCCGGGCCAGGCGATGAAGGAATACGCGGGAGCCAGTGTGAGCTCGGCCGGCGACGTGAATGGCGATGGCTTCGACGACATCCTGATCGGAGCCGAAGGCGCGTCCCCGCATGGCTTCTTCTCCGGGGCCAGCTACGTCATCTTCGGCAGCGAGAAGTTCGGGACGGAGGTGAACTTCTCGAAGGATCACAAGACGGGAACCTTCACCAACATCGACGGCGACCTCGTGACGGTGGCGATTTCCAAGGGCCGGCTCGCCGCGTCGAACTTCCATCTCGCCGACGATGGCACGCTGCAAGTGCTCGACCTCACCGCGACGGCGGCGGGCCGCAATGGCGACGACCGTTTCCGGGTCCCGACGGTCCTCAGCGACGCCGACGTGACCATCACCGCGAAGACGCCCGCCGGCGGCAGCGGCACCGGCCGAGCGAACGTCGGCCACCTCGAGGCGCACGGTCTCGACCTCGGCACGGTCAGGATCGGCGGCGACCTCGGGCAGATTGATGCGGGCGATGCGAACGTCGCCACGCCCGGCTTGAAGACGCTCGACGTCAAGTCGATCGGCGCCTTCGGCACGACCACCCAGCCGGCCGGCACGTCATTCCCACTGCACAGCGAGATCGCCGGCAAGCTCGGTGCGCTCAAGGTTGCGACGGTCTTCAAAGGCTGGGTCGATGTCACCGGTGGGACGCAGGGCGGCATCGGCTCGGTCTTCGTCGGCGGCAATCTCGATGGCCGCGACGCGCCGCTGACCGGCTTCATTCGCGCCGGCGGCGACATCGGACCGGTGACCATCAAGGGCAGCGTCTTCGGCGCCAACAGCGGCAGCGGCATCGTGGCCGGCGGCAAGCTGGCCAGGTCAGCATCAGCGGCGAAGTGCGGAGCGACGCGGACCGCCCGGTCACCTTCAGCGCGCTCGGCCGGCTCGGCGCCACCAAGCCCGCCGACGCCGTGGCGATCGCCGGCATCTCGATCACGGGCGCCGTCTTCAACGCCGAGATCCTCGCCGGCTACAGCGTCGGCCGCACCGCCCTGAATCCCGACGCCTCGATCGGCAAGGTCTTCGTCGGCGCCGCCTGGGAAAGGAGCAGCATCGCCGCCGGTGTCGCGGATACCAGCATCGCCGGCAACCTCACCTCCGCGCCCGACGGCTTTGGCCGCCACGACACGCTCATCGGCGGAGTCGATTCGACGCCCGGGATTCTCGCCACCATCGCGAGCATCACCATCAAAGGCACCGCGACCGGCCGCGCCACGCCGACCGCCGATTTCTTCGGCCTCACCGCGCAGAAGATCGGCAAGGTGAGCATCCACGGCGCGGCTGCGATCCGCACCGACCCTGACACCACTCTCGCGAGCGACTTTCACCTCGTCACGGTGTAGCGGCGGTTTCAAGAGGTAGGGAGCCGTGATTGCAGGGCCGCCGTTTTGGCCGCCCCAGCGGCTGGCGGCGAAGATCCCGGCCCTCCAACAATGGACGTGCATCCGAGGCCATTTCCAGCCAGGTCTGGAGCGGCGACGCTGCGATGCCTGTCAGCATCGTGAATTGGGGGAAGCCTCGGGTAGGGTGGGCGTCCCGCCCGCCGGTTCAGGCGTCTCGCCGGGACGAACTTCCTGGCGTGGGATTGGTGCAATGAGTCGCGCCCAACCTGATCCGGAAGATCCGGCGGGCGAGACGCCCACCCAACCCGGAGCCTGCCTCACGCAAGCAGAGCTTCCCCGCGATGCTTGCGTTCCCAGAGTGCTCGCCCACGGACCTGCCTCCGCTTGTCCGGGGCGCCGCCGCCTCGGCCCAACTTTGGAGACGAGCGGAATCCAGCTCCCGCCGGCACCTGGTTTTTTCGACCAAAATGCCTCTCGACTTCGCTGGAAGCGAATGCAACTTGCGGCGTCCATCGCCTCTTCCGCACCGGATTTGGAGTGGGTGTCTTCCCGGTCTCTTGCGGTTGTTCGTCGTCATCCTCGGCAACCATCCACATTATGATTTTCGCATCCTCCCGCTGCGTCGTCGTTCACCACATCGAACCGCTCGAAGCCCGCATCGCGCCGGCTTTCGCCGCGGCCCTCGATCTCGCGAAGCTCACGGGTGCGAATGGTTTCAAGATCCCGGGCCTGGCGAATGAAGACTTCGCGGGCGCCAGCGTCGGCGCCGCGGGCGATGTGAATGGCGACGGCATCGGCGACCTGATCGTCGGTGTCACCGGCTCAGGCCCGGATGGCGCCTCGACTGGCGCGGCCTTCGTGGTTTTCGGGCGCGTCGGCGGCTTTGGCGCGAAGTTCAATCTCGCCACGCTGACGGGCGCCAATGGCTTCAAGATCCAGGGCGAGGCGGACTTTGATTTTGCCGGGGTCAGCGTCGGACCGGCGGGCGATGTGAATGGCGACCAGGTGGACGACCTGATCGTCGGGGCCAGCGCGGCCGACCCGCAGGGCCCCAGCTCAGGTGCGAGCTACGTGGTCTTTGGCAGCAAGACCGGCTTTCCCGCCACGCTCAACCTCTCCGCGCTCACGGGCAGCAATGGCTTCAAGATCCGGGGCGAGGCGGCCAACGACGGCTCTGGGTTCAGCGTGCGCGGCGCGGGCGATGTGAATGGCGACCACGTGGACGACGTGATCATCGGCGCCCAGGGCGCGGACGCGAACGGCACCGACTCCGGCGCGGCCTACGTGGTCTTCGGACACACGGGCGTCTTTGCCACGCCGCTGACTCTCTCAGCGTCGATGGGCGCGAATGGTTTCAAAATCCTGGGCGAGGCGCCGGGCGGAATGGCCGGGGCCAGCGTCAGTGGCGCGGGCGATCTGAACGGCGATCATGTCGCCGACGTGATCATCGGCGCCCCGCTGGTGGACGCGAACGGCACCGACTCGGGCGCGAGCTACGTAGTCTTCGGCCACACGGGCACGTTTGGCGGAACGCTCAGTCTCGCCGGCCTGACGGCCGCCGAGGGCTTCAAGATCCCGGGCGAGGTGGCGGGGGACCAGGCCGGGAACAGCGTGAGCGGCGCGGGCGACGTCAATGGCGATGGCATCGCCGACGTGCTCCTCGGCGCGCGGCTCGCCGACCCGCATGGAATCAGCTCCGGCGCGGCTTACGTGATCTTCGGACACACCGGCACGTTTGGCACGACACTGAATCTGACCAGCCTCACGGGCGGCAATGGCTTCAAGATTCAGGGCGAGATGGGCGACGTGGGCGAGCTTCTCGGAGACAGTGTGAGCGGCGCGGGCGACGTGAACGGCGATGGCTTTGCCGACGTGATCCTCGGGGCCGACGAGAACAACACCCATGGCAACGGCAGCGGCGCGAGCTACGTCGTCTTCGGGCGGGCGAACGGCGCGAACGGTTTTGGCGCGACGCTCGAGGTCTCGACGCTCAACGGGAAAAATGGCTTCAAGCTCCTCGGCGAGGCCCTCGGCGACCATTCCGGAGGCAGCGTGAGCGGCGCGGGCGATGTGAATGGCGACGGCATCGCGGACCTGATCATCGGCGCCTACGGGAACACCGCCGCGACGGAGGCCGGCGCGGCCTATGTCATCTTCGGCGCCGGCCCCGTGACGCTCGGCGCGAAAGGCAAGACCGCCACCTTCACCGACCCCGAGGGCGACCTCGTGACGGTGAAGACCAGCACGGGCGCGTTTGTGCTCGGCGATTTCAAAGTCGTGCCCGAGGACGCCGGCGTGCAATTTCAGCGCCTCAATCTCAGCGCGCACGCGGCCGATTTCGCCGGCGCGGCGATCAGCATCTCCGCGAAAAAAGCGAAGGGCGGCACCGGCGATGGTTTGGCGGATGTGGATTTCATCGACGCGCACGGCCTGGACCTCGGCGCGGTGAGCGTGAGCGGGCGGCTCGAGCGCATCGATGCCGGCGATGACGCGCTCGACGCGCACGGGAAGCCGATCGCGGCCCTCCAATCCCTCACCGTCGGTTCGCTCGGCGAAGCGCCGCTCATTACCGGCAACGCGGCCGATTACCACAGCCACATCGTCGGCCCGCTCGGCGCGCTCACCGTGAAGGGCAACGTCCTCGACGCCTTCGTGGAAGTCACCGGCGTCAACGGGATGATCGGCAAGATCTCGATTGACGGCAATCTCGACGGCCGCGGCGGCGGCACTGACGCCGGTCTCATCGAAGCCAGCGCTGGCATTGGCGCGGTTACAGTGAAAGGCAGCATCATCGGCGGTGGGGAACATTCCGGCATCCGCTCGGGCGGCACGATCGGAAAGGTGGCCATCACCGGCGATCTGACCAGCGCGGTCCCCGCGAAGCCCGTGACAATCAGCGCGCTCGGCCGCATCGGCGCGACCAAGACCAGCGAGGCCGTGGCCATCGCCGGCGTGACCGTGAAGACCAACGTGCTCAACGCCCGCATCCTTGCCGGCTACGATGTCGGCCTCGTCGCGAGGAATCCCGACGCCGGCATCGGCGCGATCAGCGTCAGCAAAAACTGGGGTGCGAGCAGCGTCGCCGCGGGGGTGAAGGATGCAACCGGCGACGGCTTCGGCCGCAACGACACGCTCATTCCCGGCGGCGATGCGACGCCCGACATCCCCGCGCGGATCGCGAGCATCACCATCAAGGGCAGTGCCAAGGGAAGCGATTCGCCGGGCACCGATTTCTTCGGTATCACCGCGGAGCAGATCGGCCTGCTGACCATCGGTGGCGTGAGGAAGTTGCTCGTGCCCGGCTCGCACGATCTCCTGCTCGACGCGACGAACAAGGACTTCCACAGGGTGGATCTTGCCTCCGGCTCCGCCGCCCCGGACAACGACAACTTCGCCGAGGCCCGAGTGATCGACAGCGACTCCGCCACCGACGCGAGCAACAACAGCTTCGCGACGGCCGAGCCCGGCGAGGACGTCCACACTGACATCATCTACGAGGGCAAATCGATCTGGTGGAAATGGACCGCTTCGCACGCCGGCGCCGTCACCGTGGACACCCTCGGCAGCGCCTTCGATACGTTGCTCGCGGTTTACACCGGCGACTCGATCGCTCACCTCGCGCTGGTCAGCTCTAACGACGACGCCGACCCCGACGTCATCAAGCAGAGCGAAGTCCACTTCACCGCGGTCGCTGGCACGACCTACTCGTTCCTCGTCGATGCCTTCACCGGCGCCCCGCTCAATGGAGGCTCCGTGATCTTCTCGCTCTCGGCCGCGTAGGAAGAGTGCAAATTTCACGGGCTCATCGGATCGGCGACGCGGGCGCATTCATGCAGCGCAACCACATCGCCGACGCAATTCCCTCGCCTTCCCTGCGCGCGAATCGAAACATCGGGCCCGATGCAGCGCTCAAAGCGGGGCACGGCGACCCTTCTCCTCTTGCTCACCACGGCGGCATGGGGCACGAGCTTTCCCCTGGGCAAGGCGGCGCTGGCGGCCATGGAACGAGCGCTCCCCGGCCGGGAGTCGTGGTTCTTCTCCGCGCTGCTGATGGTGGCGCGCTTCGGCCTGGCCGCGCTGATCCTCTGGCTGGCGCAGCCGCGGGCCTTCGCGCGCCTGACGGCCTACGAATGGCGGCAGGGCATCGGGCTCGGCTTGTGCGCGGCGCTGGGCATGCTCTTTCAGGCCAATGCGCTGGGTTATTCCGCGGCGAGCACCACCGCGTTTCTCACCCAATTCACCTGCGTGCTCGTGCCGCTGGCCGTGTTTTATCGGGACCGCCGTCCGCCTTCCGCTCGGGTCGGCCTGTGTATCGCGCTGGTGCTGGCCGGTGTCGCGGTGCTCGCGCAGTTCGACTGGCACACGCTTCGCCTCGGCCGGGGTGAAGGCGAGACGCTGATCAGCGCGGTCTTTTTCACCGGGCAGATTCTCTGGCTGGAGCGGGGCGTTTTTCATGGAAATGACACCCACCGCGTTTCGCTGGCGATGTTCGGCACCATCGCGCTGGTGCTGGCGCCGGTCGTCTGGTTCCACGCGAGGCGCGCGCAGGATCTCGCGGTGCTCGCCGCCTCGTGGCCGCTCGTCGCCGTCGTGCTGACCCTCACGCTGCTCTGCTCGCTCTTCGCCTTCCTGATGATGAATCGCTGGCAGCCGCAGGTCGATGCGACCACGGCGGGGATCGTCTATTGCGCCGAGCCGCTCTTCGCCACGGTCTTCGCGCTCTTCCTGCCCGGCTGGATCGCCCCGTTCCTCGGCGGGCCGTATGCGAACGAAGCGATCACGCCGCATCTCCTGCTGGGTGGGGCGCTCATCACCCTGGCCAATTTCCTCATCGCCCGGGCCCCGCGTGCGGGCTGATCAGCGGCTCGCCGACGGTGCGATCCCGCGCGGGAGGGCGCCATCGTTCTCGAGCGCGGAATAAGTGTCCGGCGGAACCAGCCCGAGCCACGGATCACTGGCCGGGGTGAGAAAAAGTTCCGCATAAACCCGGTTGTTGAGCGCTTCCAATCCGGGGAGCGGTGCAGCGGCGAGCCAGGTGTGCAGCCGCGTGTGCAGCAGGTATTCATTCCGCACGGTGTCTTCGGCGAGCGACCGTTCGAAGTTCCGCACCGTTCGCGCCAGCGCTTCTTCGCCAGCGCCGGACGGGTGCAGCGTGCCCGCCCCCTTGGCTCGCATGAGCGCCACGGAATGCGAGTCCAACCTGCTGGATGCGCCGCGCAACCGCGCCAGTTCCGTCCAGCGCGCGTCTGTGGTCAGCCGCTCCAATTCGCTGCGATCGATCGCCGTCGAAGCGGCGACGCCTGCATCTGGCCGCGTGCTCACGCGGAGCACGGGCAGTTCCCGAACGGATTTACTGACCGCCACGGTCGCCGCCACCCGCGCCGAAGGCGGCCGCGATTCGGCCGACCGGAGTGGCGCGGGATTCGCGACCATGAGCAGACCTGGCGCCCCCGGCAACGGCACCCCGATGCGTTCGAGGTCCTTCCGCCATTGGCTGTCGAGGAGCCGCGCCCGGGCCGCGTGCCAGGCCTCGAGATAGATGGCGCGATCCGATTCCGTGAGACCCGCGCATTTGCGGGCGGCCACTTCGGCATGCTGCAAACCAGCCAGAAAAGTCCCTGGAGCATAGAGTCCCGGCAGCGCATCGATCACCTGGCCGTGGGCCTCGAGCACGTAATGAATGCTGTTGCCGGTGAGGGTCGTCTGAATGGTGCGGCCATCACCGAAATCGATCGTCACCTTCGGGACCGGACGCACCGATTCCCAATGGAGGATGAAATGCGCGCGCAGGTACTCGGCAACCTCCGCGTTGGCATAAAGGGCGGTGCGAAAGAAGCGGCTGTTCGCGCAACTGAATTCCTCGTCGAGCCGCCCGAGCAGGCGCAGCGAAAGGATGGGTTTGTCCGCGGCGATCGCGGCCCGTTTTGCCGCGGCGAAATCGGTGAACCAATAGAGGCGGGAAGCAAAGGCATCGCGCTGGCCGCCGACGAAATCGAGCGCGCCGCGCAAGCGTTGCTCCCTTTCGTCGCCGCAGTTGGCGCCGCACTGTTCCAGGGCACGAATCGTCTCGCCGTGCGCGGCCCAAAGGGCGTCCAGGCCGGCGGGTCCAGCCAGGCGCAACGCGACTCGGGCGGATTCCGCGGTCGCCGCCTCCGGCGCAACGGCTTCGCTCGCGAAGCGCTCGAGAGCGGCGGCATTCGGAATCCCGGAACCGGCCACAGTCTCCGTGGTGCCAGCTAAAGCGAGCGCCAGGCCGACCGACGCGGTGAAAGGATTGAGTAGGAACGATCTGGTTTGCATGCCGGCACGCTACGGCGCAATCGCCTCCTTGTTGTCTGACCCTCGTCAGCGGTTCGTCAAAAAAGTGTCAGGGGGACCGTCTCGCGCGCTCGCCTGTGCCGACTTCCCGCCGGCTTCCCCAAGCGTCACCAATGCCACTCGCGCTGACCGGGCGGCGGGCGCAGGGAAGTTTTTCCGCCCGCGATTCGCCGCAGCTCATCGAAAACCGAGTCCAGGCCGTCCACCTTCATCTGATGGACCATGCGCAGCAATTCGCCGAGCCGGCCTTTGGGAAATCCGCCCCGCTGCGCAAACCAGGCCAGGTATTCGACGGGCAAATCGTACAGCGGCACGCCGCGCGGCGGGAAGTGCGCGGGCCCGAACTTGCCGAAGGGCATGTGCGTTCGCGCGAGGTCCGCGAGGTCCGCGGCCATCCAGTCGCGGAGCTGTTCCTCGTCCATGGGGGAACCGGAAGTCAGAGGTCGGAAGTCAGGAGCGCCCGCCGCTGACGTTATTTCTCACCTCTCACGATTGCGGCTCACTTCGCCGGCAGCACCCGCAGCTTGATCGACCTCAAGGTGATCGGATCGCCGTGGTCCTGCAGGAGGATCGGCGACTTGGTCTTCACGCCGAAGTTCGGCGTTTTGGCGTACTTGCTTTTGGCGATCGCTTCTTTCAGAGCGTCGCTGCCGAGCTCGAACTCCAGGGTTTTCGCGCCATTGAGCCAGTGCTCGACGTGATTGCCATCGACCAGCAGGCGGCTCGCATTCCATTCCCCCGGCGGGTTGAGCTTCTTGTCGGTGGCGGGTTCGATGAGGTCGTAGAGGCCCGCGGTCTGGTGCATCCGGCCGCCTTTCTTTCCGTCGGGATGATTCACGTCGTCGAGCAGTTGGTATTCAAAGCCGACGCCTTTTTTCGCGTCCGGCAGGTTGTATTTTAGCCCACTGTTTGCGCCCAGCGGGATGTTCCATTCCCAGGTCACTTCGAAGTTTTCGTAGCTGTCGGCGGTCACGATGTCGCCCCCTCCTTTGACATGCTTCAGCGTCCCGTCTTCGACGACCCAGCCACTTTCGGGAAAGGACGTCTTTCCGATCCCCACCCAGCCGGTGCTCGTCTTGCCGTCGAAGAGCAGCTTCCAGCCGGCCGCCTTTTCGGCGTCGGTGAGTGAATTGGGAGCGTCCGCGGCGACCAGGGTGGCCGCGGCGCAAAGGGTGAGAGCGAGGGTGGGGAGGATGCGGGAGATCATGGGCGAAGCGGAGGAGGTTGTCCCGGTGTGGCTGAGGAGCCGGTGGGAGCGAGGAGGCGAATTTTCAGGTTGCGAAAGGAGACTTCATCCCCCTGGTCCAGGATCACCAGGGGCGATTTGAACTTCGTGCCGAAGCCCGCCTGGACCCGGGCCTTGGCGGCCTGGGCGGCGGCCATCAATTCCCGGCTCCCGAGTTCATATTCCACGACTTTCAGGCCATTCAGCCAGTGCTCGACGTGGTTGCCCTGCACCATGATTCGACCCTGATTCCAATGCTCGGGCTCATTGAGCTGTTTCGCCGGCGAGGGCGGGATGATGCCGTCCAGCGCGCCGGTTCGGCGAATCGGTCCACCCTTCAACCCTTCCGGGTGATGCACGTCATCGATGAGTTGATACTCGAATCCTGCGGGCGAACCTCCGGAGCTGCCGCGCACCAAATAACGGACCCCGGTATTCGCGGAAACCGACAGCTTCCATTCGAAACTGAAGTCGAAATCCAAAAACGCCTCGGTGGTCGTCAGATCGCCGCCGGTGATCTTGCCCATCTTTTTGAGGTCCTTGGCGAGAACCAGGGCGCCGTCCTTGATCGCCCACCCGCTTTTCAGAAAATCCGACTTCTGCACCCCGCGCAGGCCGGGAGCAGCTTTGCCGTCGAAAAGCAGCTTCCAGCCGGCCGCCTTTTCCTCGTCAGTGAGAGAATTTACCGCCTCGTTCTGGGCGAAGATCGTGGCGGCAAGGGTGAAAAAGAGAGCGAGCGATGGAAGATATTGCACGTTGGGGGGAGATCGAGTTTCACCGACCGGGCCTGGTCGGGGCGCCACCCGCCGCTCCCCTGTCACAGGGTGGCGCGAAGGGCAGAACGATCAGGCGCGACACACTAACCGGCAGGAGAGGCACGTTTCGAGCGAAAAGGAGCCGCGAGCTGCGGCAACCGGGCTCAGGCCGCCTTGGACTGCACTTTGTGGCCCAGATGGCGCAGCGTTTCCTCGAGGTCTCCGACCTTGAGCGGCTTTTTCAGGATGGTCACAGGACCGTGTTTGAGGATGTTATTGACCAGGTCCCCGTCCGGATATCCCGTGACGATGACGATCGGCATCTCCGGATATTTGTCCTTGGCCACCGCATAAACTTCGTCGCCGGTGAGATCAGGAAGCTGAAGGTCGAGGAAGCAGAGATCGAACTTTTGCTTGTTCAACGCGGACAGGGCTTCCTTGCCAGTGCCCACGACGAGACGGCTGAACCCCGCTTTCTTGAGGAAAAGCTTGAACATGGCCTGCAGCGTTTCGTCGTCATCGACCACCAGCACGGTGGGCTGGCCCTGCTCTTCATTGCGAAGCACGTCACGATCGAGGGCGTCCTTCTTCACCCGCCACCGGCCGCCGATCTGAATCGCGGGCAGTTGGCCGCGCTGCACTAAATAATAGACCGTCGGCAAAGGAATACGCAGGTATTCGGCGGTTTCTTTAACGGTCATCAAATTATGCATGGGTCAGGCGGAGCCTCAAAAAGCGAAAGTTACTGTAACTTCCACATCGCGTCTCTAAGGCGCGAAGCTGGCCAATCATCGGGAAATTGTCAACTAAAGATCGAAAAACGCCAAAATGATTAACCATTGTCGCGCTGGACATTCCTCCTTCCACCGCTAGATAGTGACCGCTCTTTCCGCAACTCATGAGTGCCATCTTTCTAAAGCGGTTCCTGCAACGGCCTTTCCAGGTTGCGTCCATCATCCCGAGTTCCCGCACTCTGGTTCGCAAGGTCGCGAGCAAAATGGATTTCAGCCAGCCGCGGGTCATCGCCGAGTTCGGACCGGGTGAGGGCTGCCACACGCGGGAAATCCTGCACCGGATGCAACCCCTCTCGCACCTCCTTCTCTTTGAGCTCGATCCGGAGCTGGCGCAGCACCTTGCGGAACAATTTCGCAGTGACTCCCGCGTCACGGTCCTGCACCAGGATGCGGCTGAGTTGCCCTTCGAGCTGGCCAGGCTCGGGATCGAACACTGTGATTACGTGGTCTCCGGGATCCCCTTCAGCATTCTCGAGCCGGGAAAAAAGCGGCGTTTGCTCCGCCACACCTTCGATTCCCTGGCACCGAACGCCGGATCGGCGTTTATTATCTACCAGGTGACCAACGAGCTGGTGAACCACTGCCGGCATTTCGCCCGGGTGGAGTCTGAGTATTGCCTGCAGAATATCCCGCCGATGTTCGTGACCAAATTCTACCGGCAGGCCAATGGTCACGCGCACCCGGCGTTGAATGGGCATGCCAAGACGTCCACGCATCGGCGCCCGGTGAGCGTGAACGGACACTAGGCGGCGGCGCGGCGGCAGGCTGGAGCATCGGAGCGGGCTTGCGGGGCCGCTGAATTCACTTTTTCACCCAACAATCTCCGGCCGGCGTCCGGCTTTCGCCTTCCCAAGGCGCGGCGCTCGTGCAAGCTGGGGCCATGTCCCCCACCCGACTCGAAAAAGATTCCATGGGCACCATGGAGGTGCCCGCCGACGCTCTCTACGGCGCTTCCACCCAGCGCGCCGTGCTCAACTTTCCGGTTAGCGGACGTAAGTTCGGCCGGGAATTCATCCGCGCCCTTGGCCTGATTAAATGGGCCGCCGCCCAGGCCAATTTCGAACTGGGCCTGCTGGATGAGCCGCGCACCACGCTGATCGCCAAGGCGGCGCAGGAAGTCATCGACGGGAAACTCGACGAGCACTTCCCCGTGGACATCTACCAGACCGGCAGCGGCACCTCCACGAACATGAACATCAACGAGGTGATCGCCAACCGCTGCTCCCAGCTCGCGGGCCAGGCGGTGGGGAGCAAGGAACCGGTGCATCCGAACGATCACGTCAACATGGGCCAGTCGAGCAACGACGTGATTCCGACGGCGATCCACGTCGCGGTGGGCGAGCGCATTCGCAAATTCCTGCTCCCCGCGCTCGAGCAGTTGCACGGCGCGCTGGAGCACAAGGCGCTCGAGTTCTGGGACGTGATCAAGATCGGCCGCACTCACCTGATGGATGCGACGCCGGTGCGGCTCGGGCAGGAATTCGGCGGCTATGCCCGGCAGATCGAGTATGCGCGGCTGCGCGCCGGCAACGCCATCGCCGCCATCGAAGAGTTGCCGATCGGCGGCACCGCGGTCGGCACGGGGTTGAATTGCCAGCCAGACTTCGCCGGCATTGTGGTGCGCCATCTCGAAAACCAGACCGGGATCGCCTGGCGCGAGGCTCGCAACCACTTCGAAGCGCAGGCCGCGAAGGACGGTTTGGTCCAGGCCAGCGGCCAGCTCAAGACCATCGCCGTTTCCCTTTTCAAGATTGCCAACGACATCCGCTGGCTCGGCAGCGGTCCGCGCTGCGGCATCGGCGAGATCCTCCTTCCCGAGACGCAGCCCGGCAGCTCGATCATGCCCGGCAAGGTCAACCCGGTGATTTGCGAAAGCGTCATGCAGGTCGCCGCGCGCGTCATTGGCAACGACGCCACGGTGACCTGGTGCGCCGCGAACGGCAATTTCGAGCTGAACGTGATGATGCCGGCGCTCGCCGAGGCCTTGCTCGAGTCCTGCCGCCTGCTCGCGAATGTCGTCAATGTCTTCTGCGAAAAGTGCATCGTGGGCATTAAGCCGAACGTCGAGCGCTGCAACGAGCTGGTTGAGTATTCCATGGCGATGGTCACCTCCCTCGCCCCGATCATCGGCTACGACAAAGCCGCGGAGATCGCCAAGGAAAGCGCCAAAACCGGACGCACCGTCCGGGAAATCTGCCGCGAATGGCAGGTCCTCCCGGAAGCGGAACTGGCCAAAGCCCTGGATCCGGTAGGGATGACCAAACCCGGCGGCTCCGGCTCCGCCGGCGGGTAGCCGCCGGCGAGACACGCCGAAGCCATGTCCGATCGGCAGCTCCAGGCAAAGGGCAAGTCCAGGGCGTGGAGTTGGCTGCGCCGGTTGTTGATGCTCGGCATCCTCGCGGCGATCGCGGCCGCGGTCTTTTATTGGTGGTATCGGCCCACGCTGAAAAAAATCGTGCTGGAGCTCGTGAACCGCACCAGCACCACGCTGGTTTACGATGCGGACACGGTGTCCCGGGTGTCTTTTGATCAGTGGGAAGCAAAGGGCGTGCGGTTGCGGCTGCGGACCGGAGGCGCCGAAGTGCTCACCCTCAGCTCGTTGAAAATGCGCGCGTCGATCGACGATCTGCGCCATCAAGTGATCCGCGAACTGACCCTCGACGGACCACAGATCAGCGTCACGGATGCCTTGATCGAGGCCTTTTCTCCGACTCCTCAGACAGAAGCAACGCCGAGTTCCGCGCCGTGGACCATCGGTCGCGGAACGATCACCGGGGGCGCCGTCCGCGTTGATCTGCGGGAATATCCTCTCGCGGATGGCCAACTCGACGCGCAACTCAGCGCGATCATCTTGGGCGTGTCACCGGGCGCCTCCGCAGACCGGCAGAAGATCCGGCTCCGCGATTTGCGCGTTCGTGTCGCGCGCGAGTCGGACGAAGCGTTCGTGCGGTTGCCGCTGGTCGAAGCCGAATTTTCCTGGCGTGAATTGCGGGAGGAGAAGCGGCTCGCGGGCCTGCGTCTGGACCGGCCCGAAGTCCGCTTTGACGCCAGGGTGCAACGCGCCTTGCAGTCCATGCCCGCCTCGGCCGGCGGGGAGGTCTCCGCGGAAGCGCCATGGCGGGTGGGGAGGCTGCAGCTCACCGACGGGCGCCTTCGCCTCGAAGAGCTGGGCCCGGGCATCCCGGCGATGACCTTCGGCCTCGAAGTGGACCTCGGGAACCTCGCCCTGGGGGTCGATCGCGCGGTCAATGATACCGTCGAGCAAAAGGTGACCGTGCGCGGGCTGGAGTTGCGCGCGCCGGGCGGAGACGGAGAGCCTTTTGCCCGAATTCCCGTGCTGCGGGCGCGGTTCACGTGGCGGGAATTGCTGGAGCAGCGACGGCTCGCGGCGTTGGAAATCGAGCGGCCCAATGTCCACTTCGATGCGGCGGTGCAGCGGGCCTTTCGCGCGGAGACCGCGGGCGCCCCTCCGTCCACAAATCCACCACCTCCGTACCGCATCGGTGCCTTGTGGATCACCGGAGGAAACGCGCGGCTCGATGGGCTGGGGCCGGGCCTTCCGTCCTTTGCGTTCATCGCCGACGCCGCCCTTTCGGAGGTTTCGCTCGGATTCGATGGCGGCACGCCCTCCGAGGCGTTGCAGGCTCTATCGATCCGCGATCTCGCCCTCGGTTTTCCCGGCCGCAGCGAGCCGTTTCTGAGGGTGCCGGCGATCTCCAGCACCTTCACCTGGCGCGGATTGTTGGAGCAAAAGCGCCTCGACACCGTCCGCATCGAGCAGCCGCAACTGCACTTCGATCCAGCGGTGCGAAGCGCGCTCGCCGCCGGTGCCGCCAGCGAGCCGCCGGCCGCCGGGAGCAAGCCCGCGGCTGCCTATCGGGTGGGTGAGTTGGAACTGGTCGGCGGGAAGGTGCATCTCGCCGACCTTGGGCTCGGAGTTCCGCCGATCGATTTCGGGCTCGAAACCGCGTTCCATGACCTGGCTCTTTCGCTCGAGGGCGAGGCTTTGCGCGACTCGCTCCAGACCATTGAGCTGCACAACATCGGCCTCCAGTCGCCGGTCGATCCATTCGTCTCGGTGCTCAACCTCAAGACGATCTTCATCCGCTTCACTCCGGCCGGCCTGTGGAAACGCGAGATCGAGCAGGTCGAGATCATCAACCCTGTGCTCAGCGTCGGCGAAGATCTGTTCTGGTACATCGATCGCGTGCAGGGGCGGGAGGCGGGCGCGGCGCCCGACCCGCGGATCGCGGAGCCGCCGGCGGACGAGCGCGGTTGGACGGTCAACCGTTTCGACGCCACCGCGGGCCAGCTCGTGCTCGCCTTCGATCAGCGTCCGAAGCTGCCCCTCCCGCTGCCTTTCGAGACCCACGCTCGGCACTTGAATTTCAACAAGCTCAGCGAGCTGCGGCTGACGCTCGATCTCGTGGTGCCGGAGCAGGATTACCTCTACCCGGAGTACGGGCTCAGCCTGCGCCGCGTCTCAGGCCGCCTGCAATTCAGTCTCCCGCCCGCGCAGCACGCCAACAATCTCGTGCACACGCTTCAGGTCGCCGAAGTGCAGTGGAAGGATTACCGCGCGCGGGATCTGTTCCTCGACGTCACCTTCGAGGAAAAGGCGATCCACGGCGATCTCGGAGGCAAGGCCTACGCCGGCTATGTCCGCGGCGCCTTCGATTTTGCGCTCGATCCGGCGGCGACGTGGAGCGGCTGGATCTCCGGCACGCGGGTCGATTTGAAGCCGCTCACCGGCGCCTTTGCCCCCGAAAAATTCTCGCTCAGCGGTCCCGCGGATTTCCGGGCGTCTGTCTCCGCGCACGCCCGCGAAATCGAGCGCTTCGAGGGCGACTTCCGCGGCCAGGGACCCGGCGAGCTGCACATCGGCAAGCTGGATGAAATCATCCGCGACCTGCCGCCGGAATGGACCCGGCTCAAGCGTGCGCTGACCCGCATCGGCCTTGAGACGATGCGCGATTTCAACTACGACAACGCGCATGGCGACTTCCGCTTTCTTGGACGCACTGGCCGCTCCTCGCTCGATTTGCGCGGGCCCGGCGGCTCGCGCCGGCTCGAAGCGCTCTACCACGACGGCCCCGCACCGGCCACCTCGCCCGACACGCCGCGCGCGCGTGTGAGCATCCGATGAGAGGCATCCTGCTCGTCCTGGCTCTCGCGCTGGCCGGCTGCGAAGGCGTGAGCGTCGATCTCGGCACCCAGCAGCCGCTGAAGGTGGACATCGCCATGAAGCTCGATGTTTACCAGCACAGCGATGCGCCTGGCGCGAAGAAGACCAGCGCGCCGGCGTTGGACGTGGCCACCACGCGCCGCAATCGCCTCAGCGAAATCCAGGCCCTCAAGAACCAGCGCCTGATCGGCGAAAATCACGCCGGTTACGTCGAGGTGCGCAATCTGCCACCGGGCAAATTTGGCGAGTACGTGCGCGTGACCGTGGACGACGAGAACGGCGACCGCGGCCGCCTCATCGAGCGCCTGGCCAAGGAAAAAAACATCACCGTCGCGGACGCGGAGCGGCAGCAGGCGGAGATCTTCCGGAAAGCGGCGTTCAAAGACGAATGGATCGAAGTCCCCGATGCCGAGGGGAAGTTTGCCTGGAAGCAGAAGGAGTGACCCGCGGATCCGCGCGCGCCGTGGGGAGCGCGGCAGCCATGCAAACGGAAAACGTCGAACGCCGAACGCCGAACGTCGGAACGTCGAATGAAGAGCCACCGCCGCCACGCCTTTCCTACTTCGACGTTCAGCGTTCGACGTTCGACGTTTTCCTTTTGATCCGCCGCCTCTAGGGCTGTTTTCCAGGCGGCGGTTGACCCGTTCGCAGGGCGCACGTAGGCTCGCGCCCCTTTTCCTGCCCGCCTGCGATGAGCCAGAATTACAAAGACACCCTGCACCTGCCCAAGACGGATTTTCCGATGAAGGCGGACCTGGTCAAGCGCGAGCCGGAACGGCTGCGGCAATGGGAGGAGAGCGGCCTTTACCAACGCATCCAGGAGGCGCGGCAGGACGCGCCGCTGTTCGTGCTGCATGACGGCCCGCCCTTCGCCAATGGCGACGTCCATATGGGCACGGCGCTGAACAAGATCCTCAAGGATCTCGTGGTCAAATCGCGCACCATGCTCGGCTTCCGCGCGCCGTTCGTTCCCGGCTGGGACTGCCACGGGCTGCCGATCGAATTCAAAGTGGTGAAGGAATCGCGCGGCCTCACGCCGCTCGAAGTGCGGCGCCGCTCGGAGGAATACGCGCGCAAATACATCGACATCCAGCGCGCGCAGTTCAAGCGGCTCGGCGTCTTCGGTGATTGGGAGAACCCGTATCTCACCCTCGCGCCCGGCTACGAAGCGGAGGTCCTTCGCGCCTTCGCGGTCTTCGTGGAGAAGGGGCTGGTCTATCAGGCGAAGAAGCCGGTCTATTGGAGCACCGGCGCCCAGACCGCGCTCGCGGAAGCGGAGGTCGAATACGCGGATCGCACGGACCCGGCGATCTACGTGAAGTTCCCGATCGTCTCCGGCGCGCTCGCTGGCAAAGCCAACATGGTCATCTGGACGACCACCCCGTGGACGCTGCCCGCCAACGTGGCCATCGCCGTCGCGGCGCGTCAGGAATACGTGATCGTCACGCTCGGGCGCGATGGCTGGGCGGAGGACTTCGTGGTGGCGCGCCCACTGCTCGAAGCCTTCGTCCGTGAGACCGAGCTCCAGGTGCACGGCGAAGTCGCCTCGGTTCGGGGCGAGGAGCTGGCGGGCCTCGAAGCCCAGCATCCCTTTCTCGATCGCCGGTCACGGGTGATCACCGCCGATTTTGTGACCATGGACACCGGCACCGGCCAGGTGCATGTCGCTCCTGGCCACGGAGCGGATGACTACGTGGCCGGCATGCAGCACGGGCTGCCGATTCTTTCCCCCGTCGATGATCTGGGCAAACTCACCGAGGAAGCCGGCGTCCCGGCCTTGACCGGCAAGTACGTGTTCGATGCGAACAAGGACATCGTCGAGGAACTGCGCGGCAACAAGACGCTCCTCGCCGAGCACGCTTATCCGCACAGTTACCCGCACTGCTGGCGCTCCAAGACGCCGGTCATCTTTCGCGCGGTTGAGCAATTCTTCATCCGCATCGATGCGATCCGCGCCGGCGCGCTGGCCGCGATCGACAGTGTGACCTGGCTGCCGCACTGGGGCCGCAATCGGATCTATGGCACCGTGGAATCGCGGCCGGACTGGTGCATTTCGCGGCAGCGCACCTGGGGCGTTCCGCTCCCGGTCTTCTACGACGCCGAAGGAAAGGCGATCGTCGATGCGGCGCTGGTGCGCCGCGTGGCCGATCTGATCGAAAAGCAGGGCACCAATCTCTGGTTCGAAAAGGATGACGTCTGGTGGAGCGAAGCGCTCGCGCTGCCCGCGGGCACCACCCGCCACAACGACACGCTCGATGTCTGGATCGATTCCGGCGTCTCGCACACCGCGGTGATGAAGACGCGCCCGGAGCTCGGTGGCGGCCCGGCGGAGGTGTATCTCGAGGCCACGGATCAGCACCGCGGCTGGTTCCAGTCGTCGCTCATGACTTCCATCGCGATGACCGGCGCCGCCCCTTACAAGACGGTGATCACGCACGGGTTTGTGGTGGACAAGGACACGCGCAAGAAGGTCTCGAAGTCAGAACAGGGCACTTACAAGAAGCCCATGAACGCCGAGCATTTCGTCGGCAAGTACGGCGCGGACATTGTCCGGCTGTGGGCTTCCAGCGTGGAGTTCACCAACGAAGTGCCGTTTTCCGACGAGTCCTTCGCCGTGCTCACCGACGCCTATCGCAGCTTCCGCAACATCCTGCGCATCCTCCTGGCCAATCTTTGCGACTTCGATTCCGCGCAGCACGCTGTGGAAGTGGTCGCGTCCGGCGAAGCGGGCGGCGTGACCTTCTGCACGCGCGCCGGCGCGGCCATCGAAGGCACGGCGGTCGATCGCTGGATTCTTTCGCGTTTGCAGGAAGTCACGGCCGCTTGCCGCGAGGCGTATGCCGCCTACGACTTCCGCAAGGTGTTCCAGGTTCTGAACCAGTTTGTCACCGTCGAGATCAGTGCGCTTTACGTGGACATCACCAAGGATCGCCTCTATTGCGACGCAGCCGATTCCCCGCGCCGCCGCGCCACGCAGACGGTAATGCACCGCGTCTTCGAGGATCTCGCCCGGCTCCTGGCGCCGATCCTTGTCTTCACCGCCGACGAGGCTTGGCAATTCTCCGGGCGCAGCGGCTCTGTGCATCTCGAAAACTTTCCGGCGCCTGAAGCAGCGCTCCGCGATACCGCGCTCGAGGCGCACTTCGAGAAGCTGCTCAAACTGCGCGGGATCATCGCGCAGGCGATCGAGCCGGCGCGCCAGGCGAAGGAGATTGGCAATGCGCTGGAAGGGACGGTGGCGCTCCAGATTTCCGATGAGCTGCTCTTCAATGAGCTCCGAAACCATGAAGCCGAGCTGGAAGAGTTTTTCATTCTCAGCGATCTGACGCTCGTCCATGGCGGAGAGACGGTGGCCCGCGTCGTCCGCACCCGCCATGGCAAGTGCGCCCGCTGCTGGCGGCACCGCGCGGCTGTCGGTCAGCATGCCGCGCATCCCGAACTCTGCGACCGCTGCGCGGAAGTGGTGTTGGCGTACTCGTGAGAACGCACGCGGCGGCGGGCCAATGTGAGGCCGACTTGCAGTCGGCGCGGGCCAGCGCAGCGAGGTGGGCACCTGCGCTTGCCCTGCGATTCACCGCCTCGCTTCGCTCGCCCGCGCCGACTGCAAGTCGGCCTCACACTTCTTCCGCGCCGCCATGAAGCTTCTCCTCGCCCTCGCCCTTCCGCTCTACGCCCTCGACCAGGCGACGAAATGGTGGGTCGTCACGCACCTCGACTTCGGCTCGCAGCAACCCGTCGTTCCCGGCTTCTTCGATCTCGTCTATTTCGGCAACACCGGCGCGGCCTTCAGCATGTTCCGGAACAACAACCTGTTCTTCGTGGTGCTCTCGCTGGTGACCCTGGTTGCTTTGCTCATCGCCACCGCGCGGGACGCCTTCCGTGACCTGCCCTCACGCTGCGGCGTCGGGTTGCTCGTCGCGGGCATTCTCGGCAATGTCACCGATCGTCTCATTCACCACCACGTCGTCGATTTCCTGCTTTTCGATTTGCACGTGCCGTTCGCCAATCCCTGGCCGGCGTTCAATGTGGCGGATAGCTGCATCTGCGTGGCCGTCGGACTCTTCATCGTCGCCACGCTGCGCGGGGAGCCGAAGGAAACGAAGGTTGCCTAGAGTCACCGGGCGCAGTGATTGTCCTGGAGCAGCGCGTCGAGGCTGGACTCCGGCTGGCGGCGCTCATGATACTGGCTCATGGACCGTGTCCCCGAGCCCCCGCCTGAGGCGGATGAATTGTATGTGCTGAAGCGAGGGGAAATCCTCGGGCCATTTCGAGCCGAGGCGCTCCGGGAGGCGGCGGCGCGAGGCGATTTTACGCCCCAGGATTTTATCCAGCGCGGTGGAACGCCAATCTGGCAGCCGCTGGCGCGCTGGCTCGACAACGAAGGCGCGGTGATGTACGGGGCGGTCGCGCCGGAGTGGAAATCGATCGTGGTCTGGGGGGCGCGGCGTCTGCACAACGACATCATCGAAGGTTCCATCGTCAGCGGACTGGTGTGTACGGCCATTGGTGCGGTGACGGTCTTCCTCATCCGCTGGCCGGCCGCGCTCTGGTTGCCGTGGTTTGTGCTGGCCGTGGTGGCGGGCGTGCTCGCGATGCGCCAGGGAAGGGTCTGGCGCGGGCTCGGCTTGCTCCTGGCGGTGGCGAGTGTGCCGGTTGCGCTGTCGCTGTTCGATCGCGCGCGCCCGGCGCCGCCAGCGAGCGTCGCTTCGAGCGCGGAGCGAGCACCGGACAAGCCAGAGACCGGGAAGGCGCCCGCCGCGCCGCGCCCGAGCTTTGCGCCGCCGGCGGTCACTGCGCCCACCGAACCGTTCGCAATTGCGCAGGACCCGACGCCGATTCCGAACGCCGAGCCACCGCCAGCGCCGGTTGCCGTGGCGAAGGACCAACCGCCACTGCCACTGGTGCCGCCACCCGCTGCTCCTCTGGCGGTCGCGCTGCCTGCTGCCGAGCCGTTCCCGGCGGCGCGGCCTCCGAGCTCCATCCCGGATTTTCCGCCGCCGCGGGTGGGCGCAATGTCCGAAACGGCTCCCGAGTCCGGGCCGCCAGGCGATCTAGTGCAGCGCTATCACGAAGCGCTGGTGGTGGTGAAAGACAACGACAGCGCCGGCAGCGGTTTCATTTGCCGGACCGGCGGGAAGGCGCGGCTCTTCACCAATATTCACGTCCTGGCCGGCATGAAGCAGCCGCAATTCACCGAGCTCGACGGCACCCGCATCAAGCCCGGCGCCGCCGAAGCCGCGGTGGGGCACGACGTCGTGCAACTGGCTCTCGACAGCCCGCCGGCGATTCCGCTCGAAGCATTGTCCAGCCTCGAGAGCAGCGTGAAAATCGGGGACGATATCGTGGTGCTCGGCAACAGCGGCGGCGGTGGCGTGGTGACGAAACTCGAAGGCAAGCTCCTCGGTATCGGCCCTGATCGCATTGAGGTTTCGGCGGAATTCATTCCCGGAAACAGCGGCAGCCCGATCATTCACGTGGCGACCGGCCGGGTGATCGGCATCGCGACCTACCTGACCCGCCGCTACGAGCAGTTCGCCGGAAATTCAGTCGTGCGCCGGTTTGGCTATCGCCTCGACACCGTGTCGAAGTGGGAGCCCGTGAACTGGCCGGTCTTCAAGGCCGAGGCCGATCGCCTCGAGCAGATTTCCGCGCTGACCCAGGATGTGTTCGATTTCCTCGCCGCGCTGCGGAAAAAGGAGAACCCGCAGTTTGCGACGGAAACCCTGCGCCGGCCGGCAACGGAATGGTTGAGCGTGGTGCGCAAGAGCCGCGCGAGCGAGGCCGACCGCCTGCGGGCGACGCAGAGTTTTCTCGGCAACTTGCGGTCGCTCGTGCGCGCCGACGTGGCCGGGGCCGACACCCAAGTCCATTATGCCTATTTTCGCGAGGAATTGCGCAAGGAGCGCGAGGTGCGGGACAAGCTTTACAAATCCTTCGACGACGAAGCGAGGCAGCTCTCGTTGCCGTCGAATCGCCCGGGCTATTGAGCGCTGGTCGATCGGCCGGCGCCGGATCAGGCCAGGCGCTCGCTCGTTTCCACCCGGAGCAAATCGTCGATCGTCTCCCGGCGCGAGATCAACTCGACACTTCCATCCTCCTCGAGCCAGAGCTGCGGCGCGCGGCCGATGGAATTGTAATTCGACGACATCGCATAGCCGTAGGCGCCGGCGTCCGCGAGGGTCAGAAGATCGCCGGGCGCGGGGCGGGGGAGCTGCCGGGGCGCGAGCAGCTCGCGTTCGTCGCGCGTGAAAATATCGCCGCTTTCGCAAAGCGGCCCCGCAACGACGATCGGTTCGCGCGGCACGTAGGGCTCGTCGTCGTCGCGGCCGACGATATCGATCTGGTGATAGCTCCCGTACATCGCCGGACGCACCAGATCGACGAAGCCTGCGTCCACCATGGCGAAGGTCGCGCCGCTGCCCTTCTCGTTCGAGCGGGTGCGTTTCACATCCGTGACGCGCGTGACCAGCGTGCACCCCGGAGCCACATAGTATCGCCCCGGCTCGATCTCGAGGCGCAGCTCGCGGCGCGCGGCGGAGACGAGCCGCTGATGGCAGGAGTTGAACAAATCCCGCAGCGGCTCCACCGGAACCTGCGCTCCATGCTCCTTGTAATTGTGCGGGATGCCGCCCCCGAGACTCACCGCCGTGAGTTGGGGAAACTTCTTCAGAACGGCCACAAACTCCGCCGCCAGCCGGGTCAGGTTCTCGTGCAACTCGGAAAATTGCGGCCCGCTCCCGATGTGCGCGTGGAGCATCGTCACCTCCAACCCGGCGGCATCCGCCGCACCCTTGGTCGTCATCAGATCCTCGAACCAAATGCCGTGCTTCGAGCTCGGGCCGCCCGTATCGCAGGCATTGACGTGGCCGTGTCCGAAGCCCGGATTCACGCGCAGCGAGACCGGCCCGCGGTAGCCCGCGCGCTGCAAGTCGGCGATCTGCCCGGGCGACCCGATGTTCGGCAGGATGCCCTGCTCGAGCACCACCGCCAGCGCGTTATCGCGGAAGACGTCGCAGGTCAGGCAGATCACCGGCGGATGGTTCCCGGCGGGGTGTCCGGCGCGCAGCGCGCGCAGCACCTCGTTGCCGGAGACGGCGTCGATCCAGATGCCCGCCGCCTGCATCTCGCGCAGCACCTTGGTGGCCGGACACGCCTTCATGGCAAACCGGGCCTGCACTCCCGGCGAGTCCGATATGAACTGCACGTCGCCGATCCGCTGGCGGATGGTGCGCGCATCGTAGAGCCAGAACGGCGTGCCGGTTTGGGCGGCCAGCGAGCGGAGCAGGGCGGGGTCGTGATGCATGAAACGGGGCCGGGATATTGCGGCGCGCGAGCAGGGCGCGCAAGCGAGAGCATCACGGCATTGAGGTTTCGCCCGGTGCCGCGGGTGGTCACCCTAGAGCACGCACGGTGGAAATCCGCTCCCGCGGGAGCGGGGTTTGAAATCGCGAGTGACCCGTCGCTGACGATGTTTTTCAATCTTCTCCCAACGGATGGAAGAGGCCCACGCAGGAGCACGCAGCGCACGCCGGGGTCGGCCGTGCTGCTTGACGCTGAGGGTCCGGCTTGGCAGAAGCGGCAAGATGCGCGACCGGGCCCCGACCTGTTCCGGACCCCGACCTGCTGCGCTTCAGCCTTTTGGCTTCGCGTCGCCCGCCTTTTCCTTCGTCGTGCGTTTCGCGTTCCAATCGAGCTTCACCCCTTCGCCACCGTCGTGGCCAGGTGCTTCGATAGTCCCCCTGATCGTGTCGCCTTCGATTTTGCCGTGATACTTCACCACATACTTCTTGCCGCCGAGATCGCGCACCACATCGAACCTGATCACGTCGTCTTGCAGGGAGGCGTTGCTGATCGCTGTGTCGCCAAATTGATTCGAGTAAGCGCCAGCGATTTTGCCGTTCTTCAATTCGAGTTTGAGCGTGGTTGGGATTTCGCCATCCGGCGAGCTCGTGCTCCATTTCCATGTTCCAGTAGGATCAACAGGATCGGCGGCGAACGCCGCGGCAACCGCGGCGACTGCGAACAACGAACAAATGATGCGAGTTTTCATGGGGCGGAATCGCGTTGAGGCGCGGAAAAATAGGGCTGCGCTTCGCGCAGCCTCTCGCGGCGCCGGGGGCCACGCAAGGCGCAATTGCCCCTTCCGGGCGACGTTCGCCTTGCACCACCATGAGCTTCGGCGGCTCGCTACAGGCGCCATTCCCCTTCGACACGGCTGCAATCCACCGCTCTCTCCGAGTGGCGACCGAAAGACCGG
>JAXDQW010000067.1:0-11434 GCA_034667665.1 Chthoniobacter sp. | reverse complement strand
ACCCCTCCACCCCTCCACCCCTCCACCCCTCCACCCCTCCACCCCTCCACCACTCCAACTCCAACTCTCCACGTCTCCCCCCGCTGTCGTCGATCAACCCCAAAAACAATCAGCCGCCCTGCCCGCAAGGCGGGAGGGCGGCTGGAAGTTGAAGCTAAACTTGTCTAGCCGATCGCGGGATCAGGGGTAGAAGGGCGACCAGAAGTCGGTCGGAGCCACATCGGACAGCTTGCCGTAGGTGGTGGCGCTGAGTTTCGGGATCGAATCGACGGTGAACGTCCCGAGGGTGCTGCCCATCAGGTCGAGTCCGCCGGAATTGTAAAGGATGGAGCCGGTCTTCAGGTACGACTTGACCTGAGCCCAGGTAACGACGTCGGCGCTCGCCTTGTTGTTCTCGATGGCATACTGATCGACAGCGGAGTCAATCATGCGGAGGTCTTCGAGGATGCGGGTGGCCTGGGTGCGCTTGCGGGCACGGAGGAAGTTCGGGACGGCGATCGCCGCGAGAAGGGCGATGATCGCGACCACGATCATGATTTCAACGAGGGTAAAGCCCCCACGATTTTTGTTCAGTTTTTGCAGCATGGTTTTATGTATGGATTGATGTTTTGTTTTGTTGTTGGGTCGCGGTTTGATGCGCGGCTTTCACGGATGCTATTTAAGCAGCCCCGATGCCAGCGGCGGCCCGACCTCGATAATTTCCATAAAAGGGTTGTCCTTTCCGACGGGCGCTCCGGTGGTTTCGTTTTGAGCTGACCCTGAATCCGATGCCTCTTCGCACCGTTCTCCGGGCGGCCCGGTCCGCGCCTTCCGCCTGGATCTTCCTCCTCGCCTTCGCCGTTCGGTTGCTCGTCCTCGTCCAATTCTCGCACTCGATTCATTTCCTGCCGGAAAGTGACGACATGCAGTTTTACAGCGACTGGGCGCAGCGGATCGGGAAGGGCCAGTTCACGGACCACCAGGCCTTCTATGGGCTGCCGGGATACGCCTACGGGCTCGCCGCGATTTTCTGTCTCACGGGCGGCTTCGATCCGTTCCTCGTGGGCGTGCTCCAGGCGCTCATGGATGCGGGCATCGCCGTGCTGATCTACCGGATCTCGTGCCTCGCCTTCTCCACCGGCGAGGGCGGCGACCGGTTGTCGGCGGCGAGGCCCCATTGGGTGGGCTGCGCGGCCGCCCTGGCCTGGATCTGCTTCACGCCGGCGCAGACTTTTTCGATCATCCTGATGCCGACCGTCTGGCTGGTTCTCACCTTCGAGATCGGCATCTATTTCCTGGTCAAAACCCGCACCTCTTCCTGGTGGCGGCCGTGGCTTTTTCTGGGCCTCTTCTGTGGAGTCATGGCGATGTTCGTGGCCACGATCCTTTTCCTCATCCCCCTGCTGCTCGTCGCCATCGCCCTGACGGTGGATCGTGGCCAACCGCTGCGCCTTCGTCTCCCGAAGGTGGCACTCGCCGCCGTGACTTTGGTGGCGACGCTCTTTGTCGGCACGGCGCCGGCCTGGATTCACAACTACTTCATTGCCCACGAACCGGTGATGCTCTCGGCGCACAGCGGCATCAACTTCTGGATCGGGAACAATCCCACCGCCACGGGATATCCCAAAATGCCGCCGGGCATCCGGGCGACCCAGGAAGGGTTGCTGAAGGATTCGATCACCCTGGCCGAGCAGATCGCCGGCCGGAAACTGACCCGGGCGGAGGTCTCGAAGTTCTGGTCGGCCAAGGCCAACGCCTACATCCGGGCCAATCCATTCGCATGGGCGAGACTGATGCGCACCAAATTTGAGAACTTCTGGAACGCCTACGCCTACGACGATCTCTCCATCATCAAGCTGTTACGCGATGAGGGCATTCTGCCGCCGGGGCTGGGCTTTGGCTTCGTCGCGGCGCTGGGTCTCGCCGGATTCCTGCCCGCTGTGAGGCAGTTTCCGCGCGCGCGCTGGGTGGCCGCCGCGGTCGTGCTGCACATGTGCGCCGTGCTTACGGTTTTCGTCACCGAGCGTTACCGGCTGGCGGCGGTGCCGGGGTTGATGATTCTCGGCGCGGGAGGTCTCTGGCACCTCTGGCTCAGCCTGCTGCGCAGCCAGTGGGTTTCCGCTGCGCTCTATTCGCTCACGCTTGGGGTGGCGACGTGGTTTGTCTCGAATCCGCGTCAGGATATCGGCCTCTGGTCGCTGGATCATTACAAGGCGGGCATCCGCGCGACCGCCGCCGGCGACCTCGACCGCGCGCAGCGCAACCTGGAAACGGCTTTTGCCTACGTCCAGGACAATGCCGACATCAACTTCGCCCTGGGCAATCTCTGGCTGGCGAAGGTGGATCGCGCCGCAGACGACCGTGAAAAGTCCGGGCTTCGAACTCGGGCCAAGCTTTTCTACCGGCGCGCCCTCGATCTCAATCCCCAGCATTCGGGCACGCTCAACAATCTCGGGGTCCTGGCCCTCGAAGAGCAGCGCTACGATCTCGCCGAAAAGTTCTTTACGGGCTCGCTCGCCACCGAACCCGAAGCGGCCAAGACGCACTACCTCCTGGCGCGCGCCTGCTTCGCCGCCGGCAAGCTGCCCGAGGCCCGCGCCGCGCTCGATGAAGCTCTCCGGTTGCGGCCGAACCAAAAGCAGTTTCTCGAGCTGCGCGAGAAGCTGAACGCGCCGGCGACCCCATAAAGGCCCCCGGCCGGCGGAGGCAACCGCCCGGTTCGAGAACCTCCTGCGACGCCACGCCCTGAGATCGTCCGATCCACTTCTGGCACCGGCTCGCATCCCTATTGCTATATGGACGACCCATTCGCCACCCGGCAGAACAGTTTCTCTTTCCTGCGCTTCGCTTTCGCGGCCGCGGTGATCTTCTCCCATTGCTGCATCGGCGGGTTCAACGCGGACTGGCTGGACGCCCTGAGCGCCAAGCAAACCACCATGGGCCTGATGGCGGTGCTCGGGTTTTTCGTGGTGAGCGGATTCCTGCTCATGCGCTCCCTGGCCGAGAATCCCTCGCTGGAGCGCTTCGTCATTCATCGCGCCGCGCGTCTGCTGCCGGCCTTCTGGACCTACCTCCTCGTCATCGTGTTCATCGCCGCGCCCGCCATCATCGCGTGGCAAATGCCGGGCCGGTTCGGCTACTGGGAAAGTCTCCACTTGGGACCGAAGTCCGCCCTCAACTACCTCGCGGGCAACTGGACGATCCGGGCGGACGTCTATTCCATCAGCCCGCTCTTCCGAGGAACGGCGGTCAATGGCTCCTTGTGGACGCTCTACCACGAGGCGATGTGCTACCTCGGGCTCGCCTTGTGTGCAGCGGCCGGCGGATTGCGCCGGACCTGGATCACGGGCTCGCTCTTCGTGGCGGTTTACCTCGTGCAGTTCGCGGCTTCCTTTGACCCAATGGCGGTTTACGAAATGTCGCCGCTGGCGGCGCATAGTGGGCAGTTTCTGAGCGTGCCCTCTTTTCGCGGGCTCTACCTGGCTTTCCTCGGCGGCGTCCTGACGTGGCAGCTCCGGGGGCGGTTGCAGTGGAGCCGAGGGTGGTTTCTTTTCGCGAGCGCCGCGCTAATCGGATCGCTCCTCTACAATGGCTTTTCGATCGTCTGGCCATTCGCGCTTCCCTACCTGGTCATTTGGCTGGCGCAAAAGCTGCCGCTCCATGGCGCGGAACGCTGGGGAGATTTTTCCTACGGGCTCTATATCTATGCCTTCCCGATTCAACAAATCCTCACGCTGGCCGGCTGGAATCGCTGGGGTCTGAAGGTTTACTTCGCGGCTTCGCTGCTCACCACTCTGGCCGTCGCGGTGGTCAGTTGGTTCCTGGTGGAACGTCCTTCCCTCCGGTTCGGCCGCTGGCTCGCGCGCCGGTGCGCTTCTCGAAGCAAACGTCCGCGGGCTCTGGCCGTGGACATCGCCTCGGGCTTTCCCGGCGCGGTCGAGGCGTAGGAGGGACCTCCCGTGTGGGTGGGGAGGAAAGTTGCCCGCGCCGGCGGGCGCGAATTGGTGAGCGGGTGCTGATGAGGAATCGTTGCGGCCGGCGGCGCGATGCCGCTGCTGCTTCGGCAAGCGCGCAGATCGCCGTCTGCGGCGGTCTTGTCACGAGCTCTGCATCCGTCCATCATCTGCTCGGCTGCGGAATTTCAGGTCCCATGCGCATCGTCCCTCCACTGCTCGCGCTGTTGGTCTTCGGCGTGATCGCGTTCGCGCAGGATGACGACACCAAGATCAGCGAGGCCGCCAGGAGCGGCGACATCGCCGCCACCCGGGCGCTGGTGGACGCGAACGGAGGCGCCAACTCACCGGCGGGCGGCACCGCCCTGTTGCAGGCGGTCGTCGCGGCGAAGTTCGAGCTGGTTCAGAATCTTCTCGCGGCGGGAGCCGATCCGAATCGGCGCAGTAGCGACGGGCAGCTCCCGCTCTTGATCGCGGTGGGCAATCACGATTTTCGGATCGTCGAAGCGCTGCTCCAGCACGGGGCCAATCCGAATCGCTTCGGACGTTGTCTCGAACCCGACTGCACCATTCATCCGGCTCTGGTCTATGCCGCGTATCTCGCCGAAGCGGTGCTGGTCAAGCAACTGCTCGACGCGGGAGCCGACACTTCCTGGGGGCAACACAGAGCGGCGGATTACGCGAATCTCAACTGCGACACCGAAAGCCTGAGGCTGCTCCGCGCGGCGGCCGGCCGGGAAAACGCGGGCGCGCCGCCCATGGCGGCCGCACCGGCCGCGAAGCAGAGCGTCTCGGCCCTCGGCCTCACCGAGCTGCTCCCGACACCCGCGGAAGCGAAGCGTCCCCCGGCGCCGACCGGAAAGTGCCGTCTCGCGGTGATCGCCGATGCCGCACTCGCCGCGCCCGCCGACCTTCTCACCGCCCGCCTTTCGCAGGACGCCGGCTTCGAGGTCCTCGAGCGCGCCGAGCTCGACCGCATTTTGCGCGAGCAAAGCCTTCCGAGTTCCATCGCCGACGATCCGGCAGGTGCCGTGAAGGTGGGCGCGCTGTTGGGCGCCGATGCGCTATTGCTCGTGCAAAAGATCGTCATCGCGGGCAACGCCCTCGTGCAGGCCCGATTCGTCCGGGTGCACCCGGGCCTCATTCTCGATACCAATCACGCCGTCCATCCCCTGGCGGCGCCGGCGCAATGGACGGAGTCCCTCGCCCGGCGCATTGCGCCGCTGGCGCGCAAAGCGATCGCGCGCGACGCCGTGGCGCTCTCGATCGTCGGCTTCCGCACGAGCCTGCCGACCGCCAGTGGCGCGGAACTCGAGCGGGCCGCCGGGCTGCTGCTCACCGACCGCCTCGTCCGCGAGCCGCAGATTCATCTGCTCGAGCGTGTGGCCATCGACGCGCTCACCCGCGAGCACGCCTTGGGGAGCGAAGGCGAGTTTTGGGCGGGAAGCTGGCTCCTCGATGGCGTCATCGAACCCGCACCCGACCGCTCAGGCCGGCTCTCGCTCACCTTTCGGCTGCAGCCCTCCAAGCCCGGAGCGACCGTCACCATTACCGTCCAGGGCACCCGGACAAAGCTCGTGGAAGCGGTGTCCGAGGCGGTCAGCCAGATCACCCAGGCCCTGACCCGGCAACCCGCCACTCCCGCCTCCGATTTCGCGGTCGAGGCCCAGCGTTATCTCGACGAGGCCAAAAACGCGGTGAGCTGCCGGATGTTTCTCGCCGCGCACCAGGCGGCGGAAACGGCCTGGATGCTGGGCGCGCAAACCTTCGAGACCGCGCAGCTTCGCCTGCTCACGGGCGTCCGCGCCCTGCAATGGCAATACCTGCGCATGGCGGCGACGAGCGAAGACACTGGGGCGGGTCCAGTCCGCGGCCGCGCGTGGACGAGGAAGTGGCTGAATGAGAGTCTCGCCGGGCAGCCGTGGCTCGGACCCAGGGAGTTCATCGATCTGGCGATCGACAACGCCGGCGCCTGGCAGGACGGCCTGGCGAAACTCGAAGGGGAGCCGGAGCGCGCGGGAGAATACTTCAAGCTCCTCACCCACGTCATCGGATCGTCCGTGCTGACGTTCATGATCTTCGACACGGCCGCCGGCGAGCTGGATCACGGCGCCCAGCTCAATGACTTGCGGGAAGCGACCCGCGCGATCCTCGATGGAGCCGGGTTGCGCGCCGCCCAATTTCCCGGCGCGAAACGGGTGCCAAACACGCTTGCGGAAGGCCGCCTGTATCTGGCGCGCGTCCTTTCCCCGGACGACGCCGACGCGATCCAAGTCCTGCGCGATCTCCTGACCAAACATTTCCCGGAGGAGGATGCGCACACGCGAGCCAAACTTCGCGAGATCGTCAGCGCGCTCGATTCGTCCGCGGAGTGGGAACAGGACCTTTTCGATTCGCTCGGCGCCAGTTTTAACATTCAGGTGCGGATGCCGAGGGGCGCGGCCCTGCGCAACGCCGTGATCGCGCATTTGATGGCCTCCAGCGCGCCCGAGGATGAATTCACCGCGCGCTATCTTTCGTTTTGGAACGCAGCGTCTTCCGCGGAGAAACGCGCGCACTCCCGGCGGATGTTCGAGCTGATTTGGGAAATGCGCGATCTCTTCGCGAGCGATCCCAGTGCGGCTGAGCCGTTGCGGGAGCAGTTTTTCGCGCTCAGCCGCGATCCGGATGCGCCGCAGTTCGCGAAGGTTGAGGTTAAGATGGATCTGGCAGGGAACAGATATCAGGTGTGCGATACCGAAGAGCGGCACGCGCTGAACGTGCGGATGCAAATCTATCTGCTTCAACACGCCCCTTTGGACAACAGCGGTGTAACCGGCGTCTTTTGGGATAATCGAAACACCCCGGAGGAAGAAAAGACTTTGCAAGCCGCGCGGGAAGAGCGTCGCCTGAAGACGAGCGTGGGGAAGCGGCCGGGGCGCGCTCCAAGCCCGTGGTGGCTGCGAAACACCACCAGCTTTGAAGGCTCCCCACCGCTCCAGGTGACCCAGGTATGGCACCCCTACGGTCCGGACTACGATCAGGCTTTCGAAGTGAATGTGAAGTTCAACACGCTCACAGCTCAGCCAGACTGCGTCTGGGTTTATGGCGTGTTCAGGCCCAGCTACCCGCGCATGGGTTGGATTCACGGTTGCGTCTTTCGGATCGAAATCCCTTCCTTCAAGACCACCCGGTTCGCACTTCCCTCGATGGCGGAAAGCTCCGTGAACACCACGCTCTCCGAAAAGGCCTGGCTCACGGTTTCCGAAACCCACCTCTTCTGCGGCCTCGAAAACCGGCATCTCGCCATCTACGATCGCGCGGCGCAGCGCTGGGAGATCAACGCAGAAATCAAACCGTATGGCGGCGTCGTCATCCTCGGCGATGACTGCTTCCAAATCACCCGGGCGCGCGGCGTGGACGGACTGATCCATTTCAATCCGGTGCGGCATTCCGCGGAGCTGCTCGCGAGCACCCAGCGGACTCCCGCCGCCACTCCTCTCGATGATCCCACGCTGGAGCTGCAATCGTTGGAGGCGATGCCCAAGGAGGGAGAGATTCAGATCATCGCCCGGGAACGCCCTTCTGCCGTGGAAACTGCCCGCGAACCCCGCCCTGAGCCGGGCAAAATCGCCACCTTCGCTTTCTCGCCAAAGACGGGGACGTGGCGGACCGTCCTGGCGCGGCACGATTTCGTCGCGGGGATCGACTTTAATCGCGATAACTACACATCGATCGGTGACCGTTACACGCCCTCCGCCGGTCCGAATACCTCGTTGTTGCGGCTGCACCTTCCCAACGATAAATGGGTCGCATTGCCTCTGGAATTCAAGGTTCCGCAGGAACTCGCCGACCGGGTCCCGTTCACCGATCACCTCCGGCCCAACCCGGTCCTCTCCACGAGCCAGGGGCACTTTTTCCCGTCGGAGTTCGAGCGGGTGATCTGGTTCCTTCCGAACGCCGACCTCGAGGCCTACATGCGCGACCATCAGCCGTCGCCAGCTCCCGAAACTCCGCCCGCAGGACCTGGGAGGTGAGCGAGCCGCGTTGAGCTTGCCCTCATCCTGCAGCATCGCCATTACATTACTTGCCGGCGCGCGGTCCCTCGTCGGCGAGGACTTTGACCAAAGGCTTGCCGATGGAAGCGGGCGGCTCGGTGATGTGCAGGGCGGCGCAAAGGGTGGGAACGAAGTCGGTGATGTAAAACTCGTCGGCGTAGCGGCCCGGCTTGAAGGGAGGGCCGTGGAAGAGAACCGGCACGCGAGTGTCGTAGGAGTAAGGCGAGCCGTGGGTCGTGCCGGTCTTGCCGGCCCAGTTGATCGTGAAGGGCTTGAAGACCACGACGACGTCGCCACTGCGTTCGGCATGGTAGCCATTGAAGACCCGCTCGCCGATGGGGCCAGGCGTGCGCCCATCGAGGAGCTGCTCGCGGGTGTAGGCGGCCTGGTATTTGCCCGTGGCGAGCGCCCACTCGCGGATGAAGGCGGCGACCTCCGCCGGGGCGATGCCTTTGTCCTTCAGCGCATCGTGATTGAAGTAGAGGTTGCCTTCGTAAAAGCGCCTGGAGAGCAGCACATTCGGGGTGCCGAAGCGTTCGCTGAGCCTGGCCTGGAGGTCGGCCATCGTGGCCAGTTCATCCGAGCGCTGCCCGTCGAAGCCCTGCTGGGTGGCAAACTCCGGCGTGGGCATGACGCCGTGGTCGGCGGTGAGCGTGATGATCACATGCGCGAGACCAAATTTCTTGTCCAGGTAGGCGAAGAGCTCGCTGAGCTGGCGGTCGAGCCGCAGGGTAATGTCCTGCACCTCCTGCGAGTAGGGGCCGAACTTGTGCCCGCAGGCATCGACGGCGGAGAAGGACACGGTGAGCAGGTCCGGTCCGGCGCCTTCGCCGAGCTTCTCACCTTCGATCGCGGCACGGGCGAGCTCGGCGAGGAGTTCATTCGAAAAAGGGGTGGGCAGAATGTTTTCATAACTCTCTTTCGGCGGGGCGGCTGCGGTGGCGGGACTGGCCGATGGTTTCGGGGTGGCGGCAGTCGTCACGTCGGCCGCAGGCGCAGCCGTGGCCGGCGGGGCGTCGTCTTCTTCCGAGGTCCTGGCGGCGCTGACCGGTTTCGGGTGGGTCACGAGGTGCGGAAAAGTGGGCGCCTTCTCCCCCGCCAGGCTGCCCTCGCCGGGTAGGAGATCTTCGCGCTCATAGAGCTTTGCCTCGAGCAGTCGGTCCCACGTTTGACCGAGAAACTGCGCCGGCCGCCGGCGGTCATTGAAGGCGCGGACCCAGGCCGGCAGCTCGGCCATGTAGTAGCTGCTGGTGACGAAGTTGCCGGTCGCCGCCTCGAACCAAAAGGCCCCCGTCGGCTTTTTCCCCGCGGGCAGAATCGCCCCGCGGTCCTTCATGGAAATGCCCACGACTTTCGAGCGGAAGTGGAGCCGGAGCTGGTCGGCGAAGTTGGCCCCGATGAAATTGGCCGGCGACATTCTCCCCGCGCTGTGCGTGGTGCCGACTCCGGTGACGGTGCTGTCGGCGCAGCAATACAGGGTCTTGCGGGTGCGTTTATCGAACCATTCGTTGGCGATAATCCCATGCATCGCCGGCGGCGCGCCGCTAAAGACGCTGGCATGCCCCGGCCCGGTGATGGTCGGGCAATAGTTGTAGCGCGCGAAGGTCATGAAGGCCCCGTCATCCGTGAGCAGCCGGAAACCGCCCGGGGTAAACTGATCGTGAAAGCGCTCCAGGTAATCGTAGCGGAGTTGATCGACGAGGATGGCGACGATGAGCTTCGGCTGCTCGGCGCGCACAGGCGGCGCGAGCAAAAACGCGACGGCGCAGAGACTGAGAAGTTTTCCGGTTTTCATGAGGGATGCGGAGAGCAAACACGCTGACAGCGCCTTGAGGCAACGACTACCGCGCTCGATTCTCCGGCGGGATCGGCCCTGCACCGAGTAGCTTCCCCGGCCTCCTGAGGACGCGACGTGGCTTCCGGGGACCTGGAGATCGTCGATTGGCCAGGGTCCGTCGGATCAAGGTCGTGCTTGCAACCAGATGAGGACGGGAGATTCCTCAGCGGGGATTTCGGCCGCGTCGTCGCCTTTTTTCAGGGTCTCGATGGGGTCAGCGGCCCCCGCCGCGAGTGGCATCTGTTCGGCACGGATGATGTCTCCAGCGCGCAGCGGGAGGGTAGTCCTGCCGCCGGGGCCGGCCGGTTTCCAGACGGCCAGAATCCGCTGCGCCGGATCGGTGGCGTGCGTGAATTCGTAAGCGTAGCAGTCGCTCAAATCTTCCCGCACAATGCGGTTGAAGCGGTAATCGCCGAGCCTGCCTTGGAGCCAGGCGGCGGCGTGATAGGCGGGCTTGGGTTGGAAATTGCGGGTCAAGCCGGAGGATCCGTGGACGTGCGCTTCATCGGTGTCGTTGAAGAAATAGAGATAGGCGCGGTCGAGCCCTTCGCGGGCGCAGAGGAGCCAGCCGCGGACGATCCATTGCGCCTGCTGGGTCTCGGTGCTGCCCTGCCATTTGGCAAAATCGCCCGTGGGTGGCGCGGGCTTGGTCGAAGCATCCCAGCCGAATTCGGTCAACCACACCTCCTTGTCGGGGGCGTGCTCCTGGCGCCACTGCAGGACGGAACGGAGATGCTCGCGGAACTTGATCTGCGGGTCTTCGGGATAGGAACGACGCCAGGTGGGCCAGCCTTCGATCTCGGCGTAGAGATGGAAGTTCACCACGTCGTAGAGCGACTCGAGGCCGGCGAGGCAATCCACGCTCTTTGAGTAGCGGCCGCTCGGCCCGAGATTGGCGGCGCAGGTGGCGATGCGCAGCCGCGGGTCGCCCCGGCGCAGACCCCCGGCCATGGCTTCGAAAAGGCGGCGATATTCGGCATCGGAATACTTCCCGGGCTCGTTGCCGATTTCCGCGGACTCGACGAGCGCGTGTCCGGAGGGCCCGAAGTATTTGGCGAAGGCTTCGCCGTAAGCCGCGGCGTCGCGGGCCGGGTCCTTCCAAGCGCCGGGCGCGAAATCGTCGAACATCAAACACGCATTCACGCGCAGCCCGGCCGCGACCCAGGAGCCATAGACTTTCGACCAATCGACGCGGTTTCGGGCAGAGGGGAAGGTGGCGGTGTAACCGGTGTCGTCGCCGACGTCCCATTTCACGGGATGATAATCGCGGATGAGCTTGGCGACTGGCGCGTAAAGCGGCGGCTTGAACTGCACGGTGTGCCCATTCAGCCCCATGAAGTCGCGCATCAGCGGGCGAGGCTTTTCGGCGCTGCTGGCGGGCACGGCGGTGAGCGCGACAAGGCCGGCCAGCAAAGGGAGGAACTTCATGAGGCGGACGATGCCGCAGCGCGCCGGCGGGTTCCATGCGGATTTTGCGATGTGAGGCCAGTTTGAGGCCGACTTGCAGTCGGCGGGAGTGGGGCAGGCGTCCCGCCTGCCAGTAGTCGTGCGGGCGTCCCGCCGGCACCCGACGGGGCCGCCGGGCCGGCTGCCCCACAGATTGCAGGCGGGGCGGCGGCCCCCCTACC
>JAXDQW010000066.1:0-7140 GCA_034667665.1 Chthoniobacter sp. | reverse complement strand
TCTCGCTGAAGCTCTCCTACGGGTTCCTGTGGGATCTGGCGATGCTCGGCGGGGTCTCGCAGCGCGTGGAGGTGCGCGGCGACGAGCGGCAGATCAATCACTGGCAGCGCATCCTGGTCGATCGCATGCTGCGCCGCACCCGGCGGGCGGTGCTCGATTACGGCATCGCCATGGGCGAAATCCCGGCGCACCCGAAGTATCGCACCTGCACCTGGCATTTCGGCGAGCGGTTGATCACCGATGCCGGCTACGAGGTGAACAACGACCTCCAGCTCCTTAACAGCGGGCTCGTGGCCGCCGACGACGTGGCGACGAAATACAGCCGCAACGGCGGTGGTCTTTCGGATGTGCTGCGCCGCAATGCGACGGCGGTGCTCCGGGCGCAGGAGATTTCGGGTGAAACGCGGGTGCCGATCGAGCTGCTCGCCGCGCAGCTCTGGCCGAACGCGACGCAGCTTCTCGCCGCGAGCAATTCGCCGCCCGCGCCGCCGCCGGAGCCTGGCTCGATCGAGGCGGTGGGCGACAAGGGCGCGAAGCAGATCTTCGACATCCTCACCGCTGTGGCCACGAGCCAGCTCGATCGCGAGAGCGCGGTGCAAACGCTGGTCACCGTTTACGGACTTCTTCCCGAGCAGGCGGAACAGATTGTTCCGCAGCCACTCCCTCAACCCAAGAACAACGGGACGGTGCCCGGTGCAAGCGGTGGCACGTTCCGTGCAACCACCAAAGATGAAAGCGAGAACCCATGAAACACTGGCAACAAATCCGGCACATTCGGCGAGCCCTTGGACAATTCAGTCGCTGGACCCTTCGCAAGCAGCTCCGCGCCTGCCGCTTCCTGTGAGCGAACCGGAGAGCATCGACGACGCCGACGAAGCACTGCGGGCGGCGCTCTTCCAGGCTGACCACGCGGCGCGGAAAGCGATCGCGCGCCGTGGACGGGATGAGTGCTTCCGGCGCGACGTGGCGAAGCTGGTCCTCGCTCGACACAAGCTGGCGGAAATCTTGCTGATCGTTCCGCCGTCGGATTTATAACCCAACCTTACGTAAGGGTGGCTGCGCGCTGCCGCCGCTGGCTGTTATTAGCGCTCTGGAGGGAAGATATTAAAGCGCTTTTGGACCCATGGCTGGACCTTTGGGCGCCATGGGGAAGCTTCAGAAACTCCGCCAATTTGCAATCGAACGAGCAACGCAGTGATTGGAGTTAGGTCCGTAATGAGACAATCGTGAAAATAAACGCCATCCACAGCCTGATAAGAAATCCGCACCACGTAATTAGTGCGCTTAGCGCGCAGATCGCCCAAGGAAAACTGTTGAATGGCAGGAATGATAGAATCGAATAATTTCTCGGCTTCGGCGTCGGGATAATACCGAGTCCAATCTACTTGTGTTCTGATGGCGGTGAGCGGCATCAGAAAAAGATCCCCGTTCGGGCGAAGCACAAGGAAGAAGTCATCGTTCCTCGGCCGGATCGCTTCGTCACCGTCTATGATATCACCCACCGTCCTCCACGAGACGACAAGCAATCCGCCCGGGAAATTCGATTCATCATCCTTGCGAGCTCCCTCGAAATCGAATCGGGCATCGTCGTTCAAAACGACTTCGTCTAATCTCGCGGCCGTTGGGGGGGCCGCACGCGTGCACCCCGAAAGTAAGGCTATGAGCAAGAAAAGGCTGCGGTTGACACCCACGGTTCAAGTTTATGAGCCAGTTCGCCCGTGTCCAGCCGCCCCTTGTCCCGTGCACCGCTTTGGTCCGCGCCTTCATGCGGCCGCTGCCGCCGACCTACACGCCGCCTGAACGGAAACCGAAGCGCTCGGCTGCGCGGACGGTTGCGATCGTCGCTGGCGGGGCTGGCCGGCTGATTGCCTTCGACTACTCAGCGCCGGATTGGGATGTGCGCGACCAGCGCGGCCGTTCAGCTCGCGTATTCGCTCCCGGCTCCCAGGCGCGCGATCGCCGGGAGAAATACTGGCACGAGCGAACGTCGAACATTCGCAAACTTGCGCTCGCCGGCGCGCTCGCTGCTGCCGCGGGCGGCGGCGCGGCCGGCTACAAGCTTGGCCAGATGCAGGGAGTAAAGGCGGCGCTACGCACTCGAGCCAGAAAGGCTGCTGCCACCCGTGCCGCCCGCGCTCAGGCGGCCGGCGCCGCCGAGGATGCCACGATCGAACGCATGAAGCGCCAAGGCGGCGGCGCCTCCTGAGCTGCGGAGGCGGTGAACTTCAAGGCGGCTTAAGGGACGGTTCGCTAGCGGGGCTGGAGTTGTCCGGCTTCATGTATAAAGCGTTTTCCGCGGGATACGGGGTCCCAGCCTGCGTTGATTGCATCCTCAATACTCTGGGTTAATCGGCCGTCGTGGATGCGAAAGCGTTGATGTTGCGGCATGTCTCCATGGCGTGATGGATCAATGGAGAACTCAAGGAGCAGTTGCCGCCGGCTCGGCTGGAGGGACTCAACTAGAATTGCCAATCCGCGCAATTGGGTTTCTTCAAACCGCCCTGTCGCCCATCTGGGCTCAGAGAAAACACTCCAGCGGTAATCAGCACCTCGGACGTTGATAATTCCGCTTTTCATGAGCACTGCAAGTTGCCGAACATCGTAAGGCAGAATTCCTAACAAGAGGAGGCACGGCTGGGGTGGTTGGGTTAATCTGTCCAGGCCTCAAATCGTTTATTGTCCCATGAGCAGTAGTAAAGGTTCCACTCGGGCACGGAGGTTGTAACAAAGAAGTCACGGCCGCCGACGCCCCACCTGTCGAGCCACGGCGGACGGTCTCGGCACAATCTGACAACGTCCCAACCAGACTTGCCGCGATTATAGCGCTCCATCTCAAGGTCGTCCGGCAGGCGATGCTTCCGCTCCACGAACTCGCGGACGAAGGCGGACGCTGGCAGCAGTCGCTGATTGAAAGCCTGCTCGATAAGATGTGCGTGCTTTCTCCGAGATGACCACTCGGAGAAATAATGCGGAAAGACCGCTACGGCAGCCAGGCCGACGATCACAGCCAGGACCATTATCATTGGGAGAACTGCCTTCTTCATAGGCAGGATCTTACGAGCGTGAAGCCTGGTTGGCCAGATCGCACTCCGCGCGGAGTTGACACCCCGTACTCCGAAGAAGCCCAAAGCATGAAAACCTCCATTATCGTTGCGCTTGCCGCGCTGGAACAACAACTCGACACCGTGCTCTTCCGCTCGCCGGATGAGGAAGAACAACACACCGGACGCAATATCGCCATTGCTAGCGCGGGGGGCGCTGCCGCTGGTGGCGGCCTGCTCGCTAACCGCGCGATCATGAGGAAATACGGCCAGCGCCAGCTCCTCGGCACCGGCGAGATCAAGCCGGGTTCTCCGCGCTCCGTGCTGGGCCGCATCGCATCCACGGGCGAGACGTTCGGCGGCAGCGCTGCGGTCGGCCGTCGCGCGGCCTACGGCGCTGCCGCGAGCGACATCGGCCAGCGCGTGAGCAACATCTCTCGCGCCGCGCGTACTGCCGGCAGGCAAGCTTACCGCGTCACGCGTGACAACGGCGAGGGACTGATCACGGCGGTCGGACGCGGGCTCCGGAAGGGGCTCAAGGTGGGCGTCTCGAAGCTGAGCGTCGGCGAAGACGTGACGGATCGCCTGCTCGCGCTGGCGGCGAAGGCGGACGACGTGCTCGCGTTCGACCTCGACATGGGCGACCACATCGTGCGCCACATCGGCGGGCCGGTGGGAGTCGCGGCCACTTCGAAGAAGGGCAAGAAGGGTGAGGCGTTCAAGGAGAGCCTGGGGCAGCTCCTCAAGAGCCACGCCATTGGGATCGGCGCGGGCCTCGGCGGGGGCGGCCTGATCGGCGGTGGACTCGCCGCGGCGAAGGTGCTGCGTCACGGCGGCGGCGGGTTGAAGGCCGCAAACTCCCTTGCGCGGCGCAACATGCTAAAGGAAGCGGCCAGGGCCGGCGATCTCACGAAGGGTGCGCTCCGCGGCGGCTTCATCGGCGCCAATGTGGGCAATGTTGTCGGGGCGATTCACGGCACTCACGGCAAGAACGCGCGGGAGATCCAGAAGAAGCATCACGCCTAGCCTTACGTAAGGACGCAGCACGCCCGACCGACAATGCGACGAGTCATTTCCTTTGAAGGCAGAACACTCGTGCCTGGCATGATCGCGGCCGCGGTGGAGTTCGCCGATGGCGGCGGTCGGCCGCGCAACGCCAACGGCGAGTTCGAATCGAACGATGGCGGAGTCGTTGATTCGCACACCATGACGCGGGCGTACGGGCCTCCACCGTCCCCGACGCATCCAAAGATGCCGGCCGTAGCCGCTGCGGTCGGCGGGACTACTGCCGCCGCGCTGCTCGCCCGCAAACTGAAGCGCCGCAAATAGCCATCATGGACATCCCACTCAGCGTCATTCTCGGGGTCGGCTCCGGCCTGGTCACCGCCATCGTGTTCATCTTTCGCCTGCTCACCGCCGCCCAGGATCGCCGCCTCGAGGCCGCGGAGAAGCGCAACCAGACGACGATGGAGCATCACGAAGCGTTCGTCCGGAAGGCGGAAGACGAACGCAAAGCTTCGGCTCAGGATCGCGAGCGTTACATTGCGCAGTTGGAAAAGCTCGTCACCAACATCGCCGCGGAGCGCAATGTTCTGCAGGAGCAGATGATCAGGACCGTCGCCTCGAATACCGAGGCGTTGAACTGCAACACCCGCGCCCGCGAAGGCGCCACCGTCGAGGTGGAACAGCTCATGAAGGAGGTCGCCGGCGTCGTCATCATCAAGCTCGTTGATCTGGGCGTGCTGCCAATTCCCGGAAGAGTTCCACTTTCGCCGAGCATCTCAGGCGCTGAACCCAATCATCCCAAGACAAGCCTAGGGAAATGACTCTCATTGAGATGCCTCGTTGAGGCGCAAGCCCGAACGTTGAGCTTCCAGGACAGGTGCGTCCTTTCCTAAGAAATATTTATCAAGCCCTTCTCTCGAAATGATTAGGATGCTGAGCCGAGAAGGTGCAAAACGTCACCTGTCATACCCCTGACAGCGAGCTCGGAAACAGAACAATAGCGCATCTAAAATGAAAAGTCTAACCTTGGCATGCATGGTCGGAATCGCTGGCTTACTCATTACGGCAAACTTGGTATCTGGGTCTCTTGCGCTCCCTAACGACATTTCTTGGCCCCGTTCGCCCGTCCCGGGACAGTCTACTGACACAAGTTTCGACTTTACGGTAACGCCCGCCTATAAGGAGGCATCGGTGTTTTCTCGGTTCGTTAATTTCCTTTTTGGGGCATTTACCAAGCCCAAGGGGATCAACATGCCCCGCGTTGGAGGCAGCAATGATGTTTCTACTAACTCTCAACACCAAGTAATACTGCGAGAAGTTAAAGGAGCCAAAGTGAGCGTAAAGCCGTTGAAACCGATCTCTGTGCCAAAACAGGCGCAGACGGTCCGTGACGGAACTCCCGCAAAATCGCGCAACGCGGCGTCTCAGCAGCAAGACCGGCAGCGCCTTCCGCAAATCGCCAAGGAACAGCAGCCAAAGAACGCTCTGGTCGCTCCGCAACAAGAGAGGGCAAAGCCGGGGCGCCAGCAGCAGGCAGAAGCAGAGCAAACCGCCCAGCAGCAGCAACGAGCGAAGTGGGACAGGCTTGTTGAGCAGCAAAGGCAGGCGAAGGAACTCGAAGTCGCGAATCAGCGGCAGCAGGCGAAGCTCGCTCAGCAGCAACAGGCGAAGATGGCCCAGCAGCAGGTGAAGGTTGCGCAGCGGCAGCAACAGCAAGCGGCGCAGTCAAGGCAGGCCTTGCAACGATCCAACGTGACCGTTCGCAGCAGGGCTGTGGGCTCCGGTCCTCTTCATGTCCAGAGCAACTCTCTTAAACCAAGCGACGTGACCGTGCGTAATAAGGTCCCCCAGCAACAGCAATCCCAGCAGCCAAAGCTGGCTTTGCAGAGAATCGACGTGACTCAACAGCGGAAAACATTGAAGGCCTTACGCGATCAGATACCACGGGCCATAGCAGAGGCCAGACGAAACGGTTACATAACGGAGGAACGAGCAAGGGAGAGACTGGCTGGTTTGAAACGTATGGCCGCAGAGGTCGAGGCTGGCCGGCTACCAGAGCGCTGGGGCCTGATCGCGGAGGAGGGTATACATGAGGAGGAGGGGATTCGTTATTCGCGGACCGTTCGCAAGATTAAGCAACAAGAGGCGCGCCAAGTGCAACAGCAACAATATCAGCAGACGTACGGCCCGCCTGAGAACCAGTTGCCCCCAATGAACGCCTTGCAACGGGCATACTATAACCAGACAGGTATATACGTCGCACCATTACCCTGATGATGTCGCGCGTAGGTAATGTCGCGCACGCATTAGAATTCGGCAACTGCCTCAAGAGCTTTGCCTTCTCGACCTCTTTATCGTCGTATTGACATCGGTGCGATGTGACGCAGCGAAACGGAATCAGTGAAGTTAGTTAGCTCAGCGGGCCACGGGAACGCTGGGTGATTCGGGTTGACAGCACTGCGGGTTGGAATGCGTCCAACTTGCTCTCTCCACTACTTTGCGGTCGCTGAAGAGATCGGCTTTCACGTGCCGTTTCAGGGTACGGTCGATTTCGACAACGCGATTATTCACGATGTCGCCGTTATCACCGGCGATATCGAAGCTGAGGGGCACGACCTCATTGTCGATGGCACCACCGTAAGACAGCTCCATGCGCTGGCGAAGAAGAAGGTGCCGGTCAATCTGGATCACGGCAGCGGCATCAAAGACACCTGCGGATTCCTGACCAACTTCCGCATCGATGAGAACAAGCTCCGCGCCGACTGGCACCTGCTTCGCTCGCACGATGAGACGCCGAAGATGCTCGAGCGCGCGGAGCGCATGCCGGAGTGCTTCGGCATGTCGGTGAAGTTCAAAGGCGGCGGCGAGAAGAAGGGGCTCAAGAAGTTCGCGCGCGCCGAGAAGCTCATCTCCGTCGATTGCGTGACGCAGCCGGCGGCAAATCCGGAGGGGCTGTTCAGCGCGGGCCAGTTGACACGCGCGCGGCGGGGTATGCCTCGTGCAACTCAAAACCCCAACCGCGATGCTGGCGAGCCGACGCTGGCCGATGTTCTGGATGCGATTCAGCAACAGAGCGAGACCCTCGCAGACCTCG